>NZ_JAUAMB010000019.1 GCF_031010175.1 Halomonas sp. SpR1 | reverse complement strand
ACTCCTATAACCCAGCTGTCCTTCTGTGTAACGCTGTACGACTAACAGTTTGAACTCTTCATTATGTTTCGCCATGAAAAACACCCCAATCGTTGGAGGAGTGTCCAACTTTTGGGGTGCAGTTCAGAAGCGGGGTTTTTTGCGAGTTACGTTTACATTAGCAGTTACACTTATTTCACTCTTTACCAGTCGGTGCTATCGCCTTCATCCCGGGTCAAATCTTCTGGGCGGATATTGTCACTGCGATGCTTTCTTTCTCCAGTATCAGAAGAGCTGCTTGATGGCGAGAAATCCAAACTATCGCTTTCATCGCGGTTCAAGTCATTTACCGAGGCGTTAGCTGTGTTCGACGTTGTATGTGACGTAGGTTTATCGATCACATTCTGACCAGCAGAACGGTCTTTGTTCAATTCAATTGATGAGCTCGCCATTGCCAGCGGGCTCGCGATTAGACCAAAAGCGATAGCTGCGATAGCGCCTTTTTTGCCCATTTCTTTCCATAACATGACGTTCTCCTCATTATCTCTGTATACCGCTACATGGTAATCAAAGCGGCTACTACATCATTAACAATGCACACTGCACACCAAAACCCATCAATAAAGAAAAAACACCGATAAATCATTATTTTATAGTTAAAATATTGTACATAAAATAAGCCCTCGCAAGCTTATTTTGCCAAAAAAGATTGTGCAATAATTACACATGCGTCGCCATATCTATACAAAAAAACCAGCATTGGCATCCCAGCGAGCGGGCTGAGAGCGTGCGATGAAGGAAAGAATCTAGCAGTGAGTAAGTAGCACGGGGAGCTAAGGGAGGATCGCCAAGAGAGACTTGCACCCCAAAAAATCAGACCCCGCATCAGCAGGGTCTAAGGACACAATACTAGGACAATGACTAACGCTAGCTTCCTTTCCTTTTGCGGGACTCCAACCTTGGAATTTAACCCTGACCAGCGCTCTGATTGTCGTTTGATTCATTCCGTGAATCGATGCGCATCCCTGTGGTGTGACACGCTTCGGCGTGTTTAGCTCACTCTCTAATCGTAATATATTTCTGCACAATTGCAAACTTTTGTTACCAAACGTTTCCATCACCTTCATCGTGCGTTAAGTCTTTTGCGGTGTACTCTGCCTGAGCACTAGTGCGATGAGACTCTGCCTTAATGACATTAGGGCGATCGCCTTCGTCGTACATCAAATCAGATGGGCTAAAATCCGCTTGGCCGGATGTGTGATGAGACTGCGCTTGGATGGGCTCGTCATCAACCGTGAAATCTTGATTGGCATCGATGGAGATATGGGCAAAAGCTAGCGGGCTCGCCAGCAAACAAAATGAAAGACCTGCCACGGCTGCTTTTTTAACAAATACGTTAAACATACTATTTACTCCTGGTGACTGTTTGATACCGCTGAAGTGAAGTGAGAGGGACACTGTGGCAAACATCTCACTGCGGTTAGCTTCACTACCCTGATGTTGCACACGTTGTGCCAACATCACCGATAAAATAATAAATATATATAAATCAAATATTTATTATATATATATTGCGCACAATAATATGCTACTAAAAACAAAAGCACGCTAATCAATTGTGTAGTAATGACACATGCGCAAAATAGTCTGTGCCTTTATGGCACACTCAGCAAAGCAATCCAGGCACTACCCAGGCACAATTGCGAATGGGTCGCTATGGCGAAGTTGATAGAAAAAATGAAAAAAGTACTAGAAGGGAGTGGCAGCAAAGGCGAGCGAGGAGCAAAAAAAAAAAGCAGACGACAAAAAATTAGGCCTCGCAATGCGAGGCCCGATATCAGAATTGATTATAGGTAATGACTAACGCTAGCTTCCACTCCTTGTGCGGGACTCCAACCTTGGAATTCACCCTGACTAACGTTCTGATTTCCTATTGATTCATCCTTGAATCCGAAAAGCATCCTTGCCTTGTAACATCCTGTTGTTCACTTCTTCATCCCATGAAAAAGCATTCAATGATATCTAAAAAGCATCAATGATTTAGCTACCGCCATTTTCTTCAACAAGCTCGTCTGCGTCATATTCAGCATCATCTGAGTGACTGCTGGATTGAGGCTCCATGTCGCTAGCGCCGTCGCCTTCGTCATGGGTTAAATCGTTATTCATGTCTGTACCACTGCTGCTAGAGCTACCGGTACCCTGTGCATCCATTGGCTGCTCATCAGCCGTAATGCCTTGGTTGTCATCAATCGAGGTGTTTTCATCTGTTTGTGCAAAAGCCAATGGGCTTGCCATCAGACCAAAAGAAACACCTAAAATGCCAGCTTTCTTGAGAAAATCCTTGGACATCATATTCCACCTCCGATCGCTGTTTATTACCGCTTGGTTAAGAAAGAAGGGCTAACTAGTAGCCAGCAATTCCTGCGGTCGTCTTCCTTACCCAATAAATTGCATAAGGCATGCCATAAATCCGAACATAAAAATTAAATTCAACAAAATCATTATCTTAATAAAATATCAATCATGCCAAAATGGCCCTATCCAAGCCTACTCTCAACGCTTAAAGCTGTGTAAAAATGGCACATGGGTAAGCTTTACCAACCTTGTATGCCAATATTGCACACTTCTACAGTTACTGTGCGGCGAAAGTCTTGCTAGATTAAACAAGCCGTGAGGAGGGGAAGACGCAGCGGAACAACGCGCCCTTACCGGGGAGAGATTCGATTTGCAACTGCGCATCGTGACGCAATAACACGTGCTTAACGATGGCTAAGCCTAAACCAGTTCCACCGGTCGCCGTGCTGCGCCCCTTATCGACCCGGTAAAAGCGTTCCGTTAAGCGGGGTATATGCACAGGATCTATACCTTCACCGTTATCTTCCACATCGATGTAGCCACCGCCCAAAGCGCCAGCTTTCCAGCGCAGTGTGATTTGGCTGCCTGCTGGCGTGTAACGAACCGCATTAAAGGCAAGATTCGAGACGGCGCTACGGATTTCCTGCTCACTGCCTAATAGCCGGGCGTTGCTCTCGAGTGCAACGGTGATGGTATGCCGTTGATGCGAAAGGGCTAGCGCATCAGCACAAACGCTTTGCAGCAAAGGCTCAAGTGACAGCGGGTGATGATCTCCCCCTCCCTGGTCAATCTCCAAGCGCGAGAGCAGCAATAAATCATTGACCAGATTCTGCATGCGCTGCGTCTGTTCCTGCATTTGCTGAATACTACGACCTAAACGCGGAGGCAGCTGATCGGCAATGTCGCTGTAGGTTTCCAGATAGCCTGAAAGAACGGTCAGCGGGGTTCGCAGCTCGTGGGAGACGTTGGCAACAAAGTCACGCCGCATCTGCTCAAGACGATGTAAGCGAGTAATATCGCGAGCCATGACCAAGCGCTCGTCGTCGCCGTAGAGGGTAATTTGATACTGCAGGATTCGCCGCTCATCAATCGGAGAGGTGAGGGTTAATGGCTCACTGTAGTTACGCGCATTAAAGTAGCTGATAAAACTGGGATCGCGTAGCAGGTTGGTGATGTGTTGGCCCCTATCGTGGGCAGTTTGTAGCCCCAGCATGTCGGTAGCAGCGCTGTTCCACCACTCCAGATCACCGTGACGGTCAAGCATGACCACGCTGTCGCGCATCGCTTCAGAGGATTCCTGAATACGCGCCAAGGTAGCCCGCAGGCGGCTTTGGGTAATGCGCTGACTTTTTTGATAGCGGTATAAACGATCGAATAGCTCGCCCCACATTCCGCTGGCAGCGGGCGGCTCATCGTGAGGGTGAAGGGTGAGCCACAGGTAAAGCTCGCGCAGCTGTCGTAGATGATAAAAAAGGCATATCGCGAGCCCTGCCGCCAGCCCTAGTCCGACGGATCCCAACAGCCAACCTAAGCAAGTACCCAGCGCGGCCAGCCACGCTAGCCGCCACAGTTCACGGCTCCATAGGCGCACATTTACACCCGTGCAGAGAAACGGTAACCGGTACCCCGAACCGTTTGAATCAGGTTTTGATGCACGTCGCCCAGCGCTTTGCGCAAGCGGCGAATATGCACGTCCACCGTGCGCTCTTCGACATACACATTGCCACCCCATACTTGGTCAAGCAGTTGGCTACGCGTGTAAGCGCGCTCTTGGTGGGTCATAAAAAACTGTAGCAATCGATACTCGGTGGGGCCCATTTCCAAGGCTTTGCCGTGGGCGCTTACCCGGTGGCTCACCGGATCAAGCAACAGTCCGTTAATTTCGATCGGGTCTTCAACGCCACGCGGCGTCGCACGGCGCAGCACCGCTTTTAGCCGTGCCACCAATTCCCGGGGCGAAAAGGGCTTGGTGATATAGTCATCGGCACCGGCTTCAAGCCCCTGAATTTTATTATCCTCTTCGCCTTTAGCGGTGAGCATAATGATGGGAATCTCAGCAGTAGTTTCTTCACGCTTTAAGCGTCTAGCCAGCTCAATCCCGCTAGTGCCGGGCATCATCCAGTCCAGTAGCAGTAAATCGGGTTGGTGGTCGACCACCATGGCATGAGCATCCTGGGCGTTATCCGCTTCGAGCACGCGATAGTCAGCCATTTCCAGCGCTACCGCGATCATCTCGCGAATCGACGCCTCATCATCGACAATCAGAACGGTCTTGGCGGTCATACCAGAGCCTCACGGTGTACAAAGAGAATAGCTCAAAGAGAACTAGCTCAAAAACGCTAGCTCAAAGAAAAACAGTTCGATGACGATAACACCATGACTTGATGACAATTATATGACATTCAAAAAAATTAGCCCGCCGCAGGCCACCAACTTAGTGCGATACCGGCAAAAATCAGTAGGCCCGACCAGTGATTATTGAGAAACGCCTGGAAGCAGGCATCCCGCTCCTGATCGCGAATTAAGTGCTGCTGATGCAGGAAGGTCGCCGCCATTGCCCCAAGCCCTAGCCAAAAGAACCCACCTAAACCAACCCGCCAGCCTACCCATGCCAGCAATCCCAGTGTGGCTAGCTGGAGAAGGCCAATAATTAGACGATCAGCATTTCCAAACAGCACCGCCGTCGATTTAATGCCAATTTTTAAATCATCGTCCCGATCGACCATGGCGTACTGGGTATCGTAGGCCACTGTCCAGCACACATTGGCGCAAAATAGCAGCCATGCTTCCAGCGGCACGTAGCCCAGCACGGCGCCAAACGCCATCGGAATTGCCCAGGAAAACGCCGCACCCAGAACCACCTGGGGAAAGTGGGTATAACGCTTCATAAACGGATAAATAATCGCCAGCAGTACCCCGCCCAGCGAGAGCAGCACCGTAAACCAGTTGGTCAGTAATACCAAAATAAACGCAGCGGCCACCAGGGCGATAAACAGCAACTGGGCTTCGGTTTCGCTGATCCGGCCCGTAGCTAATGGACGGTTTTTGGTACGTTTTACATGGCCGTCAAAGTGACGATCAGCATAATCGTTGACCACGCAGCCCGCGGCACGCATCACGTAAACACCTGCCACAAAAATCAGCAGCACATTTCGCCCGGGTACACCTTCCGCAGCGACCCAAAGTGCCCACAGGGTCGGCCACATCAACAGCCATGTGCCTATCGGCCGATTCAAACGCATCAGCTGTAAGAAATCTGCCACGCGAGCCCACCCCTTCGGCCGCAACAATGAACGATCCATGCTTACCTCACCAAGAATAAGATGCAGGCGCTAGCCTAGCGCGAAGGCAGGCCAAGATCATCAGCCATCGCACCCAAAAAATACTCTTGAACTAATAACGACAGACAGCCGTGATAAAAAACAGAGCGACGGCCCCAGGTAGCGTCTCCCTGTATACCGCTCACGCTAGCAAAAGTGGGCGCTTGCGTCGTCGCTTCTAATGGCCCACGGATTAAACCCGGTTGACGAAATAACCAACTGCCTAGCGAGCGTTCACCCAGACGTTCCAAACGCTGGCCCTTTAGCTGCGTGAGCGGGGCGACCGAGCGCGCCACCACCCAAGGGGTTTCATCCAAGCACAGCGCCACTTCGCGCAGCCAGGCGTACCGCCTGGCACCAATGCCCAGCACCTGAGCCTCATCCTGCCGCGGCCAACCGACCCCCTGGCGTAGCACCCTTACGCGAAACGGCTTGTGTCCACCAGCAGCGATTAGGCGGGCGGTCAACGAGTCGGTGGAGGCAACCCACTGCCACCAGGGAGGGCTCATCGCGGGGCGTGCCGCCTCGATGGGGCGCCAGCGCGGGAATAGCGGAATTTGCCGAAAATCAGCAGCCGTCACCGAGTTCTCCAGGGCAATAAACGGGACGACTAGTGTAACATGGGGTACTAACTGGCTTTTGTTCCAGCGACTTTTTTAACGGCTCTGTTTTCACAACTTTGTTTTAATGACTCTGTTTTAACAACTATGTTGGTATCTGCATGCCCGCCACCCAAACGCAAAAACCGCCTTCCCACGCCGCACTGGTAATTATTGGCACCGGGATGGCCGGGGTTGGCCTCGCCCGTGCATTGCGCCGCCTGGGCGACCAACGCTCGATTACTCTGGTAAGCGCTGACAGCGGCGATGACTATAGCAAGCCGTTGCTCTCCACCGGCTTCGCCAAGGGCCTGAAGCCCGACCAATTAGCCCAGCGCAGCGCTGAGGAACTTGGTGAAGAGCTCAACGCCCAAATGGTTATCCACAACCAAGTGAGCACACTGGATGTGGATAACCAATTCGTACTGCTCGACGAAGGCCAGATGATTGGCTACGACACACTGGTATTAGCCACCGGCGCTGCACCCCGCGAGCCCTTCAGCATCGCCCCCAGCGTGGCCCCACGCTGCTTTACCATCAATGACCTGGACGACTACCGCCGCTTTCATACGGCGTTAGGCCATGGCCCTGCACGGGTGGCAATTATTGGTGCGGGGCTGGTTGGCTGTGAATTTGCCAACGACCTGCACGCCGGGGGCCACCACGTCAGTGTTATTGCGCCTGAGGGATTCCTGCTTCCCCGTTTATTGCCGCCCCCCTTGGGGAACGCTCTGGGCGATGCCTTTAGCGAAGCAGGTATTGACCTTCACCTTGGCCGCGCAATTGAGTCTATAGCGCTCAGCGACGACGAAAACAGCGTTCTACAGATGGATAATGGTGCCACTGTCAGCGCGGATCTGATACTGATGGCTACTGGCCTTGTTCCACGCACAGCACTTGCCGAGGCCGCTGGCTTACGCGTATCGCCTAGCGGAATCACCGTTGACCGTCAGTTGCGCACATCGCACCCCAATATCTACGCTCTGGGCGATGTGGCCTGCGTGGACGGCGTCAACGCCATGTACGTACAGCCGCTGCAAGCCAGCGCTAAGGCGCTGGCGGCAACCCTTTCGGGCACACCCACGCCGGTTAGCTTTGGCGCCTGGCCGGTGGTGGTTAAAACGCCGCTGCTGCCAGTGGTTGCCTACCCGCCTACGACCACACCTGAGCGCTGGCGAATTGAAGGGGAAGGCGGTGATATCAGTGCCTTGGCGGAAAATAAAGACGGACGTTTGATTGGTTTTGCGTTGACAGGCGGCTGCGTGAGAAGGAAAGTGGAGCTTTCCAGAGCAGCACCTACGCTGCTAGGCTGATTTTCGTCGCGTTCACGACTAGGCTAGAGAAGCTAACCTAATCGGCTACGCATCCAACAACATGCATTTGTTTGATGTTTGATTTCTATTAACAAGGGGAGATTCCTTATGCGCAAACCTGAACTCGCTGCAGCCATCGCTGAAAGTGCCGACCTGTCCAAAGATAAAGCTGGCCAAGTGCTGAACGTCATTCTGGATGAGATCACCAACAGTTGTGCCAAGGGCGAAGATGTCGCGCTGATTGGTTTTGGCACCTTCACCGTACGTGAGCGTGCAGCGCGCACCGGTAAAAACCCGCAAACCGGCGCCCCGCTGCAAATTCCGGCCAGCAAAAACGTGGCCTTTAAGCCAGGCAAAGGACTTAAGGACGCCGTTTCCTAATGAAGCTCAAGCTGACGCTGTGGCTGCTGGGCGTACTGCTCAAACGCGCCCTGCGCCGCAAGCCGCGCTTTCGTGAGCAGTTAGAGCGTATGCGCGGCCTGGACTGGGGAATTGCCACGGAAGATCTAAGCATTTCCCGCCACTACCGGATGACGCCGAAAAGCATCAGCACCGGTAAAGGGTTGCCCGTGGACTTGGATCTTGAGCTGCGCTTCCGTGATCAGGATACCGCCTTGAAAGTGCTTAAAAAGCCGACCCAGCAGGCCTTTCTCGACGGCATGATGAACGGCAGTGTGCGCCTGGTGGGGGACTCCGCCGATATGAATAAGCTGCAAAAACTACTCAAGTATTTGTAGCGCTTCGCTATCGATGGACATACCTCATCAACGCCTTGTGTACTTCCGCGTTACCCTTGAATCTGGCTCCGTGCGCCGCGCAGCGGCGCGCTTGGATATAGCTCCTTCGGCGGTAAGCCGGCAGATAGTATTGCTGGAAGAAGCTTTGGGAGCCACCCTGATGGAGCGTCAGCGCGATGGCATTTCGCCTACCCCGGTAGGCGAAATGCTGCTTGAGTACTGCGAACGTCGCGGTGCCCTTGATGAAGGCTTTATCGCCTCGCTTGAATCCTACCAGCGCCTGGAAACCGGCAAAATATCGCTCACCGTAGGCGAAGGTTTTGTGAGTGACTTAGTCGCCTCCCCGCTGCACGAATTTACCCAGCTTTATGCGGGCATCCAGCTCGATATTCATATCGCCGGCACCTCGGGCATTATTGAAGCCGTGGTTGATGATCACAGCCATATCGGTTTAATGTTCCACGAAAGAACCCATCCTCAACTGCGTTTCTGGGCTTCTAGTCCACAGCCATTAATGGCCATCCTGTCACCGCAACACCCCTTGGCCAACCAGCCTGCGCCGCTCTCCCTGGAGCAACTTAGCGCCGAACCCATGGCCATGTGGGATCCCAGCCACGGGGTGCGTCAAATGGTCGATCAAGCCTTTCAACAGGCGCGGATCGCCCCTCGCTTGGCAATGAACACTAACTCCATGGTGGTACTGGCGCAGTATGTGCGCAGCGGCATGGGTATCACACTACTGCCCGCCTTTGCCGTTGCGCATGATTTAGAGGTCGGTACGCTAGTGGCGCGCCCGGTAGATAACCCGCTCTTTCAGCGCTCCCAGGCCCACATGGTCACGCGCGTGGGCCGCCAACAGCCTAAAGCCAGCATCTTACTACTGCGTCATTTACAGCGCTGGATGCAGGCTTTTCGCGACCCAGGTTCGGTGCTTGATCAACCAACGCCGCTACCGTAACCAAACGCGACGCTGGCCTCTGGCGCGGTTTCCACCCATACGCTTTGCGAAACCGTATACTCGCGCAGGCCATCCAGGCCGCTGGAGCGGCCAAAGCCGCTATCCCCAAAGCCACCAAACGGTGACATCACGCTGATCGCCTTATAGCTATTGATCCATACCGTACCCGCACGCAGTTGCCCGGCGACACGGTGCGCTCGGGCGACATCCTGGCTCCAAACGGCGCCAGCCAAGCCAAAGCGGGTTTCATTGGCGAGTTGAACGGCCTGGTTTTCATCGTCAAAGGCCATGGCGACCAGCACCGGGCCAAACACTTCTTGCTGGGCAATCTCCATATCTGGAGTGACATCGACCAGCACGGTAGGCGCGATAAAGTAGCCTTGGGCCTCGTTAGGCAGCCCTGCCGGGCGCTCGCCACCGGTCAATAGCCGCGCACCCGCAGCGACGGCGGCGTCGATCATTCGCGTCACCTGCTCAAACTGACGGCGATTCTGCAGTGGGCCCATACGCGTCGCTTCATCGCTGGGCAGGCCGACCGCAATCTGCTCTGCCGCCCGCGCCAAGCGGGTGGTGACCTGCTCAAACACCGAGCGCTCAATCAATAAGCGCGACCCTGCTACACAGCTCTGGCCTGCGGCGGCAAAAATGGCGGCTTGAGCTCCCGCCACCGCTTCGTCCAGCTTGGCGTCGGCAAACACGATATTGGCCGACTTGCCACCCAGCTCTAGCACGCTGGGCACCAGCCGCCGCGCACCCGCTTCGGCAATCAGGCGGCCACTTTGAGGCGAGCCGACGAACACCAGCTTGCTGATGATCGGGTGATCGGTGAGCGCCGCGCCCGTCGTTTTGCCCAGGCCGTTAACAATATTGATAAGTCCCTTCGGCAACCCGCCACTTTCAAGTAGCTTGGCAATTACTACCGATGAGAACGGCGTAAGCTCGGAGGGCTTCAATACCACCCCATTACCCGCTGCTATCGCCGGCGCCAACTGCCAGGCGCAGGTAAACATCGGTGCGTTCCAGGGAGTAATCTGCCCCACCACGCCATAAGGCACGTGGCGGACATAGTTAAGGTGCGAGGTGGGCACCGGTATCACTTCGCCATGCTGCTTATCGCACCAGCCCGCATAGTATTCGAACATCTCGCACACTTTGCCGACTTCGGCCCGGCAGTCACGAATTGGCTTACCGGCAACGACACTTTCCAACTGCGCCAGCGCCTCTTCATGGCCCTCCAGGCCGCGCAGCGCGGCATTCATGCGCCGCCCCCGCTCGCTGGCGGTCAGCGCCATCCACTCGCGCTGCCCCCGCACAGCCGCTTGGGTGGCACGTTCAATCAGCGCTGCGCTGGCGTCGCGATAGGTTACCAACGTTTCGCCAGTGGCCGGATTCGTTAAGGTGATTGGCTCACCCTCTCCCGCGACTAATTCACCCTCAATCCAGTTACTCAGCGGCGTGGCCGCCGCCAGTCCAAAACCTTCAAGTAGTTCTGCAAGATGATCACTGGCGTGTTGGCTAAGTGCGTTCATTCGTTGCCCTCCGCTTGGCTGGCACGCGCTAAAATCGGCGTGGTGATATGGTTAAAGTCGTCGCTATCGGCGGGGTTATCGGCATTCGCGTGCCAGGCATCGACAACGGCTTGCAGCAGGGTCGGCGGGATGCCCAACTGCTCAGCGGCGTCTCGCGCCAGGCGCAGGTCTTTACGCATCAAGCCGGTGGTAAAGCCCGAATCAAAGCGCTCGCTCAGCACCCACTCGGGGAAGTTCACCTCGCTAACCGCGCTGCGCCCCGAACCGCTATTGATGCCCTCCAAACAGGCGGCAGGATCAACGCCTGCCTGGGCCGCCATGGCTACCGCTTCGGCGGTGGTCAGCAAGTGCGCTGCACATAGATAGTTATTGGCCAGCTTGACCACATGGCCGCTGCCGGGGCCGCCCACATGGGTGCGCTTGGCCGACATGGCCTCCAGCATGGGGGCTACCCGCTCGATGGTGGCTTCAGTGCCCCCTAGCAGCATGCCCAGCTTGCCGTTAGCGGCGCCTTTAGGACCGCCGCTAACCGGGGCGTCCAGCCACTGAAGGCCCGCTGCGGTCACCTTTTCGGCCAATTCCCGGCTGACGGTTGGGTCACTGGTGGACGTATCGACAATCACGCTGCCTTTCGGCGCCAGCGTGAGCAAGCCTGGGGATTGCTCAATCACTTCGCGCACATGAGCGGAAGTCGGCAGCGACAGCAGGTAAACATCGCTTGCGGGTAGTTCTTCGGGCGCCACAACGATTAGCCCTTGAGCGGCAAGGCGCGACCGCGCCGGCTCAAATAGATCGCTGCCCGTTACCGCAAACCCTGCGGCTTGAAGGGTGAGGGCCATATTGCCGCCCATCTGCCCCAGCCCGATGACTGTAATGGTTAAAGGCTCAGTTATTAAAGACATTCTAAAACTCCCTAAAGCGCCTTTTTAGCAACACGACGCCGTATATTTGACGTAGACGCTCCCCTACCCAGTGGGCATCAGAGAGCGACAACGCTATATGTTCGAGTTTAACCTTCGATTCAGGCGAGCAGCGCCCTTACCAGCTCCACCCAGTAGCGCGCCCCTAGCGGCAGCAGCGCGTCATTGAAGTCATAGCGTGGGTTGTGCAGCGAAGCGGACTCTTCGCCGTTGCCCATCCAGATATAAGCGCCTGGGCGTTCGGCAAGCAGGAACGAGAAATCCTCAGAGGCCATGCTGGGCGGCGGGTTGCGTCGCACGTTGCCTTGGCCTAATAAGCTTTCCAGTACCGTGGCGCATTGCTGGGCGTGCTCCGGGGTATTGATGGTGGCGGGGTAGCAGCGTTGGTAATCCAGCTCAACGGTCAAGCCATGGAACTCGGCCAAGCTGGCAATCGCCTGTTTAAAGCGCTCTTCCAAGTGCTCTTTATGCGCCATATCAAAACAGCGCAGTGTACCCCGCAGCGCCACCTGCTCGGGGATCACGTTGAAGGTGTCCCCCGCGTTAATACTGGTAATGCTCAGCACCGCCGATTTATCCGGCGGCGTTTCGCGGCTCACCAGCCCTTGCAGCTGGCTGATCAATTGGCAGCTCGCCAATACCGTATCCGTACCCAGGTGGGGCATCGCCGCGTGGCAGCCTTTGCCGGTCAGCGTCAGGCTGAAGATATCGAAGGCGGCCATGACGTCGGTATCGTGCACCGCGGCGACACCAACGGGCAGGCCCGGCCAATTATGCAGACCGTACACGGCGTCCATGGGGAAGCGCTCGAATAGCCCCTCTTCGACCATCACCCTTCCGCCGCCTGCGTTCTCTTCGGCGGGCTGAAAGATAAACACCACCCGGCCTTTGAAATCCGGCTGCTGCTTTAACGCCCAGGCGGCGCCCAACAGCATGGTGGTGTGGCCATCGTGGCCGCAGGCGTGCATCTTGCCGGGCGTTTGCGAGGCGTAGGCAAGCGCCGTCTCTTCGCGGATATCCAGGGCGTCGATATCGGCCCGCAGGCCGATCGTTTTGCCCTCACCCAAGCGGCCAAGCAGGATCGCCACCACGCCGGTACCGGCAATCCCCGTTGTCACCTCAAGGCCCCACTCATTGAGCAGCGCGGCAATACGCGCACTGGTGCGGTGCTCCTCAAACGCGGTTTCCGGGTGTTGATGGAAATCGTGGCGCCATGCGGTTAGTTCTGCGCTGTCCGGTAAATGAACGGAAGTAGTCATCGGCCTATCCTTAAAGCATTACGTGAGCGACAACGGCAGAGCCGATAAAGGTACCGGTGAAGACCAGCAGGGCCACAATCACCAGTTTCCAGCCGGTTTGTTTGAACATGGCAAACTCACGCCCGGTAAGCGCCAGTCCGGCATAGGCCAATACCGGCGTTACCACGGCCAGGAAATCCACCTCCGCCAGCCGCGCGATTATCCAACCGCTACCAGGGAAGAATGGCAGCGTTGCGATAATGCTGATCAGCGACACCCACGCCACGCTGGGTAAATAAAAGGGGCAAAAGCGCCCGATCACCAAGCCGATAATCACCATGACATACAGAATCAGCATGCCGGGCAGTGCGTCTAGCAGCGGCGAGCCATTGACGATATTGCTAAACCACGCAGCGATACACACCGCTGCCAGCACCAACGCGGTTTTGCCTAGCTGATTTTCCGGGCGCAGCTCTTTAAGCGCCTCAGCATCAAACTGATCGACCGTACTCTCATGAGTTTTCATGGCTAACCTCCTGGCGCGAGCCTTTTAAACGCTTGTACATCCACTCAGTGACCGGTAGCGCGATAAATAGCGAGATATATAAACCGGTGGCGTAGGTAAGCAGGTTGCTGGCCCCAGCAAAGGCGAGCAGTTCATCCTTGGATGCCGGTACTGCTTCGACTAAGGCTGCCGAACACGCCGCCACCATACTGCCACTGCCCACCCCACAAGCCATGGCCAGGGCACGAATATCGAGAATATCCAGCGAGGCGATATAGCCCGCCATCAAGGCAAAGTAGAGCGTACCGAACATGGTGCCCACTACATAAACGCCCATAATGCCAATACCTTCAGGACTTCTCAGCCCGTAACGGTCTGAAATAATGGCAATATTGGGTTCACGGGCGATAGAGTAGGTAGCACCAATCGCTTCCCGGCCCATTTTGAGAACCAGAACTGCAAAGGGCAGCGCGATCAGCATGGTGCCGAGATTACCCAGCTCCTGGAGTATTAGTGCAGGGCCTGCGGCGATGATCTGCTCGATCGCTGGGCCAATGGTGGAGCCAAACTTGGCAATAAACGGCAAAATAGCGATCAGGATGATCGGCCCTGCCGCATTACTGACCGGCTTGGGGATAACCTTGCCCATGGCCGAAAAAAGGTGGGGATTAAACAAAACACCAATCACGAAGGCGTAGAGAAGCGGTAGTAACAGCAGTGTTCCGGGCCCGAGAGGAATGCGCACGATGCCGATCCACTCGGCAAACATTGACGTCGCAATCACCAAGAGGTGAAGACGCCAGTTCAGCATTAGTTTGAGATCCATAGGAGTGTCCCTGTTTTTTTTAGAGTCACTCCGAGTATCGAAAGGTTAATGTTTCAATCATAGGGCTTTAGTGCGCTATTTTTTAGAACACTAAGCGCTGTGGGTTAAACGTTGATCGCTGAGGTAGCGACATCCAACGCCTACACATTTATACTAAAGTCTAACATTCACCCATAAGAGCCTCTATGCCCATTACTTTGCCGCTACGGCGCCTTTGGACGCTGGATAAATTCGCCTACAGCCTGCGCGTTTTTATAGCGTTCAGCGGAGCTCTGCTGTTCAGCGGCGTGATGAGCGATGTGGCACTGGTGATACCGCTTTTCCTGGGCATTATCGCCTGCGCGCTGTCTGAAACCGACGACAGCTGGCAAGGCCGCTTGCAAGCCCTGCTGGTAACGCTGGTGTGTTTCACTTCGGCGTCATTTATTGTCCAGTGGCTGTTTCCCTGGCCGTGGCTGTTTGTTGTCGGGTTGGGGCTTTCAACCTTTAGCCTGATTATGCTCGGCGCCATCGGCCAGCGTTACGCCACCATTGCCTCTGGCACGCTGATATTGTCGATCTACTCGATGATCAATATCGAGCAGCACGGCGGGGTCGATGAAGACGTGGCGACACGCCAACTGCTGCTGTTGGCGGGTGCGGTGTGGTACGGGTTAATTTCGGTAGTGTGGTGCGTGCTGTTCTCCCGCCAGCCGGTCAAGCAGAGCATGGCGCGGGTGTACAAAGCGCTGGGCGAGTTTCTGATACTGAAATCGGCGTTATTCGAGCCAGTACGCGGTGTGGATGTGGAAGCCCGCCGGGTGGCCCTGGCGCGCCAGAACGGCAAGGTCGTCGATGCGCTCAACCAAGCCAAAGAGATGATCTTCAGGCGCTTAGAGGGCCAGCGCGGCGACCAAAAACTCAACCGCTACCTGCGTATCTACTTTATCGCCCAGGATATTCACGAACGCGCCAGCTCCACCCACTATCCCTACAGCGCGCTCAGCAAAGCATTCTTCCACCACGATGTGCTGTTTCGCTGTCAGCGGCTGCTCGATCAACAGGGACGCGCTTGCCGCCAACTGGCTAAATCGCTGCTGCTTAATCGGCCCTTCGATCACCAGCAGAGCGAAGAGGCGCTGGCTGATTTACACGCTTCGATAGAGAACCTCCGCGACCGGGGCAAGCCCGAGTGGCGCCCGCTGCTGTACCCCCTAAGTGCCCTGGCTGACAACCTCGCCACTCTGGAAAACCAGCTCGCCAGCGCCCACAATCCCGGCGTTAGCGACGAGCGGCGCGACAGTTCGCTGTTTGATCGCTCACCATCGAGTTTGCTGGAAGCGTGGAAGCGGGTGCGCTTGAATTTTACCCTTGGCTCGCCCACCTTTCGTCACGCGGTGCGGCTCTCCATCGCGCTAATGACCGGCTACGGGATCATGCAGTGGATCGACCCGGCGCAGGGCTTTTGGATTCTGCTCACTACGCTGTTTGTCTGTCGGCCCAACTTTGCCACCACACGGCGCTTTTTATCACAGCGGATTATTGGCACGGTATTAGGCTTGGTAGTGGGCTGGGCGTCGATCAGTCTCTTTCCGCATCCGCTTGTGCAAAGCATCATCGCCGTGGCCGCTGGGGTTTCATTTTTCGCCAACCGCGAAAAACACTATGTGATCGCCACGGCGTCCATCACCCTGCTGGTGCTGTGCAGCTTCAATCAGGTGGGCGACGGCTATAACTTAATCCTGCCGCGCCTGCTTGATACCCTACTTGGCTCGCTGATTGCGGGGTTAGCGGTGTTCTTTATCCTCCCCGACTGGCAGGGCCGCAGGCTTTATCGCGAGGCTGCCAATGCGCTAAACAACCATCGCCGCTACCTGGAGGAGATCATCCACCAGTACGAGGAGGGCAAGCAGGATGACCTGGCCTATCGCCTGGCGCGGCGCAATGCCCATAACGCCGACGCGGCACTCTCCACCTTGCTCACTAATATGCTCCACGAACCCGGGCATTACCGTAGACAGGATGCAGATAACGGCCTGCGCTTTCTGGTGCTCTCCAACACCCTGCTCAGCCACCTCTCTGCGCTGGGCGCCCATCGCCACCAGTTGGCAGACGATGAAGATGACGCAACCCTGGTGCCAGTGGCAAAGCGCATTGGTGAGTTACTGGGCCAGATCGCTGAACGGTTAAACCAACGCCAGCCGGTCGAGGCACTAGCGGATCAAGCCGCTGAACTGCTAACCCAGTTAGAAGAGCAGAGTGCCGCAGCAGACGAACAAGCTGTTACCCTCTACCGCCCTATCCAGAGCCAGCTGCGCCTTATTACCGAGCAACTCGCCCCGCTGGGCGAAGCGGCAAATCGGTTGGTGGGAAGTGAAGATCACACGCCAAGCAGCGTTACTGACCACGCCTAAACCTGCCCATACCGCCCCGCAGCCTCCCCCAGCCAGCGGCGCACCAGCACGGCGGTGATGTCGGGGTTGCCTTGCAGTGTTTGGGCCATGGCCGTTACTCGCTCTAGCAGGTCGGCATCGCGCTCCAGGTCGGCTATTTTCATCTGCGCCAGGCCGGTCTGGCGTGTGCCGAGGACTTCACCGGGGCCGCGGATTTCCAGATCTTTTTCGGCAATGCGAAAGCCGTCGGTGGTTTCTCGCATCACCGCCAAGCGCTGGCGGGAGCTTTTCGATAGCGGCGGATGGTAGAGCAATACACAGAAGCTTTCCGTGCTGCCGCGCCCTACCCGGCCGCGAAGCTGGTGAAGCTGTGAAAGCCCCAGGCGTTCGGGGTTTTCGATAATCATCAGGCTGGCGTTGGGCACATCCACCCCTACCTCGATCACCGTGGTGGCCACTAATAGATCTAGCTCGCCCGCTTTGAAGGCGGTCATTACTTCGGCTTTCTCGCTCGATTTCATGCGCCCGTGAACTAACCCCACCGCCAGCTCAGGCAAGGCAACAGTTAGCTCGTCGCGGGTGACCTCAGCAGCCTGGCACTGTAGCACCTCGGACTCATCGATCAGCGTGCACACCCAGTACGCCTGGCGGCCTTCGCTGCAGGCTAGCCGAATACGCTCAACCACTTCAGGGCGGCGCTCGTCGGGCACTACCACCGTTTTCACCGGCGTACGGCCGGGGGGCAGTTCGTCGATTACTGAAACATCCAGATCCGCGTAGGCGCTCATGGCCAGGGTGCGGGGAATAGGCGTGGCGGTCATGATCAGTTGGTGCGGCGTTAGCCCGCCCGCCTCGCCCTTCTCACGTAGCGCCAGGCGTTGATGCACGCCAAAGCGGTGCTGCTCGTCAATGATCGCCAGCCCTAAACATTGGAAGTGGACGTCATCCTGAAACAGCGCGTGGGTGCCCACCACCATGCGCGCGCGGCCGTCGGCAATCGCCGCCTTGGCATCCAGTCGCGCTTTGCCTTTAAGCTTGCCCGCCAGCCACGCCACTTCGATCCCCAGCGGCTCAAACCAGGCTTTAAACGAGCGGTAGTGCTGCTCGGCGAGGATTTCCGTCGGCGCCATGATCGCCGCCTGGCAATTACCCGCCAGGGCGCTTAGCGCGGCCATGGCAGCTACCACGGTTTTTCCCGAGCCGACATCGCCCTGAATCAACCGCAGCATCGGCGCCGGGCGGCTTAAATCGTGGCTGATCTCCTCAAGCACGCGGCGCTGGGCGCCGGTTAAGGCAAACGGCAGTTGGGCCAAAAAGCGCGCCTGGAGGCTGCGTCCAGAGGGCAGCGTCGGCGCGCCATCCGCCTGGATACGCAGGCGCACTTCGCGCAGGCTTAATTGATGGGCGAGCAGCTCTTCCAGCGCCAGCCGCCGAGTGGCCGGGTGCTGACCGAAGGTTAACTGCTCGATATTCACATCAGGCGGTGGCTGGTGTAGCAAATGCAGGCTGGCATGGAGCCCCGGTAGCTGAAAGCGTTGGAGAAGCGTATCGGGGATCACGTCCGGCAAGGCTTCAGGGGCGTCATCCAGCAGCCCAAGCGCCTGTTGCGCCAATGCACGCAGCCGCGGCTGATTAAGACCTTCGGTGGTGGGGTAAATGGGCGTGAAATACTCGTCTACCGGGGTTTCACTGCCACTCAAACGATATTCGGGGTGATAGATTTCCAACCCGGTGGCCCCGGCCCGCGCTTCACCAAAAGCCCGCACCGTGGTACCGGGGCGCAGCTGTTGCTGCTGGGCGGGGGAGAAGTGAAAAAAGCGCAGACTCAAAATACCGCTGGCATCGCGCAGGCGCACCAGTAGGCTGCGACGACGCCCTTTTACCACGTCGCAGGCGGTTACTTCGCCCTCTATCACCGCCTCTTGACCGGCACGCAACAGACCAATCGGCGTCAGCCGCGTGCGATCCTGGTAGCGTAGTGGCAGATGAAACAGCAGATCGCTGACCCGCTCGATCCCCAACCGGCCAAGTTTTAGCGCCAGCGCTTCGCCCACACCCTTCAGCGCGGTTATCGGCGCGGAGAGATCGCTCATGGGGCGCTTTTCACGGCTTTGGCAGGTTGACGGCAGTGGCTGATCGCCTGGATGAGTGCCTCAATAGCTTTGGGCCGGGGAAAGCTCGCCCGCCAGGCAATCGCCACAGTGCGCGAGGGTGCTGGCTCAACAAAGGGCCGACTGACCAGCATGGCATTTTCATACTGGTCGGTACCCAACGCAGACTGCGGCAATACGGTGATGCCTAACCGGGAAGCCACCATATGGCGAATGGTTTCCAGCGACCCGCCTTCGGCGATCAGCGTATTGTTGGGGCTGTTGAGCTTTTGGGTAATCGCTGGGCAGGCTTCCAAAATTTGATCGCGGAAACAGTGACCTTCGCCAAGCAGCAACAGGCGCTCTTCGAGTAAGTCCTCTTTATTGATCGCCTCCCGCTCGACCCAGGGGTGATTGGCGGGGATGAGCACTTCAAAGGCTTCATCGTAAATCGGCTTGGTCACCACATCAGTTTCAGTAAACGGAAGGGCGACAATAATCACATCCAGCTCACCGCTTCTCAGCTTGGCGCGCAGCGTGCCGGTCATACCCTCTTCAATATACAGCGGCATTTGCGGTGCCGCGTTAGCCAGGGCTGGCACTAGATGGGGAAACAGGTAGGGCCCAATGGTATAAATCGCCCCAATGCGCAGCGGGTTGGCCAACTGATCTTTACCCGCGCTGGCGAGCTGAAAAATCAGGCTGCTCTGCTCCAGCACACGCTGGGCCTGGGCAACGATTTTTTCACCCAGCGGGGTAACCTGCACGGTGGACTTGGAGCGCTCAAATAGCGGTGTTTCGAGCTCTTCTTCCAGCTTTTTCACCGCCACCGAGAGCGTAGGCTGCGAAACGTGGCAGCGTTCTGCCGCGCGGCCAAAGTGACGCTCCTGGGCAAGGGTTACGATGTAGCGAAGTTCTGTTAAAGTCATAGCGGTGCCAGTGGCATCCTCTCGTAGCAGCGTGTGACTAACATAGTGACAGTCAGCGGGATGGAAAAGGACAAGCAAGCTCTGCCGTCGGTCTTCTCATCCGACAATCGCATATTTGGTAGAGACTTTGCATCTAATAGGGAATATTAATCAAGAGGAGTAAGCACGGTGAAGCTAACCGTACTGATTATCGGCTGTGGCGATATTGGGATCAACCTTGGGCGCGAACTGCTTGAGGAAGGACACCAGGTGATTGGCTTACGTCGCAACGTGGAAGCCCTAAAAGGCACCGGTATCAAACCGCTGAAGCTGGATTTAAACGATCTTGAAGACGCCGATGCCAAAAGCCTGCCCCAGGCTGACTATGTGGTGTATACCGTCAGCGCTGACCGTTTCGAAGAGAGCGCCTATCAAAGCGCTTACCCTGACGGCTTACAGCGCGTGCTGAGCGTGATGGAGCAGCACAAAACGCCGCCGCGTCGGGTGTTTTTTGTCTCATCAACCAGCGTACACGGCCAGCAGGAAGGCGAAGTGGTCAACGAAGAGACCCCGCCCGATTCGACCAGCTTCTCTGGCACGCTAATGTGCGAAGCCGAGCAGGCGCTAATCAATCATGCGCTACCCGGCACAGTGGTGCGTTTTTCCGGCATTTACGGCCCAGGCCGCGACCGGCTGATTCATCAGGTGGCTGAAGGTCGTGTGGCTGCGATCACCCCGGTGGTGTACTCCAACCGCATCCATCGCGACGATTGTACCGGCATTCTTGCCCACCTGATTCGCTACCAAGAAAGTGGTGAGACGCTGGCAGATATCTACCTGGGTAGCGATTGCGAGCCGGTCACCATGCACAACGTCATGATGTGGCTGGCAGAGCAGCTTAACGTAGAGGCCACCGAGACCATGCAGTCCCCTTTACGCCGACGCACTAGCAAGCGTTGCGATAACCAGCGCATATTGAGCACTGGCTATCAGTTCCGATTCCCCAGCTACCGCGAAGGTTATGCACAGGTACTAAAAGAGGGCGGCTTTCTAGCGCTAAATAAAGTCTAGAGCGAGCTAGTCACCGATAACCATCACCGCTTCCGCTTCCACCTGGCTGCCTTTGGGCAGCGCTTTGACGCCAACGGCGGCGCGGGCGGGGAAAGGAGCGGTGAAGAACTCTTCCATGACTTGGTTAACAATCGCAAAGTTATCCAAGTCCACCAGATACAGGTTCAGCTTAACGATATCGCTGAGTGACCCCGCCGCTTCTTCACACACTGCCTGCAGGTTGGTGAAGACTTGGCGCGCCTGGGCTTCAAAATCTTCAGAGACAATCGCCATGGTCGCGGGATCCAGCGGAATTTGGCCGGAAAGATACACCGTGTTGCCCGCTTTAATGGCCTGGGAGTAAGGGCCGATAGCCGCGGGGGCTTTGCTGGTGTTGATAACAGCCTTATTGCTCATACGTTGGTTCGCTCCTGTAGTAGACAATACTTAATTATTTAATGCTGAAAAATAGCGATCACTGCCGATTTTTATCGGCATATCGTAATAGTCGCCGTTAATTGGCGAGTCGGGTTATCTTGCCAACGTTGGGAAGATTACGGATGCGTTTAATGATGCGTGCCAAGTGCACGCGGCCTTTCACCGAAAGCGTCAGGTTAACGGTGGAAAGGTGGGCATCGCGCTCTTCAATGCCAATCCGTTCAATGTTGGCATCCGCATCGGTAACTAGCCCGGCAAGCTCCGCGACCAGCCCCCTCCGGCTCTCAATTTCTATGCGCAGCGCAACCGGGAAGTCTTCATCAATGGTATCCGACCACTCCAGCGCGAAGAGCTTATCTGGATCGTTTTTATCGGCGAAGTTCTTATCCACCACGTTTTTACACTCGGCGCGATGCACCACCAAGCCTTTACCCGTGGAAAGGTGGCCAACCACCGGATCGCCCGGCAGCGGATGGCAGCAGCGCGCAAAGTTAATCACCATGCCTTCGCTGCCGCTGATCATCACGGCTTTGCTACCGTCAACGCCTACTGGAGGCTCATAGGTCTGATCACCATGGGCTGCATCCACCAAGCGGCGAGCCACTACGTGGGTCATGCGGTTACCCAGCCCGAGCGACTCCAATAGTGCCTCTTCGGAAGTCACATCCAGCTCTTTGAAGGCCCGCTTGAGGACACTCTCATCCAGCTCTTCCAGACTGGTATCAAATGGCGCCAGCGCTTTATTGAGCAAGCGCCGCCCTAACATGACCGCTTCGGTCTGCTGCTGATACTTCAGCGCATGACGAATCGCTGAACGCGCCTTGGCCGTGGTCACAAAGTTAAGCCAAGCAAGATTTGGCTTAGCTCCAGGGGCCGTAATAATTTCCAGTGTCTGGCCGCTCTCTAAGCGCGTCGAAAGCGGCGCCAAGTGGCGATCAATACGGCAGGCGATGCAGTTATTACCGATATCCGTGTGCACGGTGTAGGCGAAGTCGATCACAGTAGCGCCCTGGGGGAGCTCCATAATGTCGCCTTTAGGCGTAAACACGTAGATATCGTCAGGAAACAGGTCGTTTTTAACGTGTTCGATAAACTCCAGCGAGTCGCCGGCATGACGCTGCATTTCCAGCAGCCCTTTCACCCAAGCACGGGCGCGAGCATGGCTGCCCTCGGCAATCGGGTGCGAAGTCTGCCCTGCTTTATAAAGCCAGTGGGCGGCAATGCCGTTATTGGCCATCGCTTCCATTTCGCGGGTGCGTATCTGCACTTCAATGGGCATACCGCGAGAGCCAAACAGGGTGGTATGCAGGCTCTGGTAACCGTTGGCTTTGGGGATCGCAATATAGTCTTTAAAGCGCCCTGGCACCGGTTTATAGAGGTTATGCACCACGCCCAGAATACGGTAGCAGCTGGCCACATCTTCGGTAATGATGCGAAAACCAAACACGTCCATAATTTCGGCAAAGGGCTTACGCTGGTCGCGCATCTTTTTATAGATCGACAGCAGATGCTTTTGGCGTCCTACCACCGTACCGTTGAGTGCGTCGTCATCCAGGCTTTTTTGCAGCGATGACTGTATTTCGCGCATAGCGCTGCGCCGGTGTCCCCTCGCACTGGCAACGGCGCGTTTGATACGCTCCGCGCGCATAGGGTGAATCGCTTGAAAGGAGAGATCCTCAAGCTCGATACGAATCGTATTGATACCCAGACGCCCGGCAATACGGGCGTAAATTTCCAGGGTTTCGCGGGCGATGCGGCGCTTCTTATCAGGGCGCAAGGCGCCCAGAGTGCGCATATTATGCAGCCGGTCGGCCAGCTTAACGATGATGACGCGAATATCCCGCGACATCGCCAGCACCATCTTCTGAAAGTTTTCCGCCTGGGCAACGGCTTTGTCTTCAAAGGTGATCTGGGTAAGTTTGGAGACCCCATCCACCAGTTCGGCTACCGGTTTACCAAACTGAGACTCCAGGGCTTTTTTGGAAACGCCGGTGTCTTCGATAACGTCGTGCAGCATGGCGGCCATCAGGCTTTGATGATCCATGTGCATATTGGCGAGAATATTCGCTACCGCGAGCGGGTGGGTAACGTAGGGCTCACCGGAACGCCGACGCTGGCCGTCATGGGCCTGCTCAGCGTAGTAAAAGGCGCGTTTGACCTGCTGGATTTCATCCGGGGGTAAATAGCCGCCGAGTCTATCGGCCAGGTCATCAATGGTGAACATCTACCGCGCCTCTATCGGTGTCGTTGAAAACGTTAGTCGTCGATATGAGTAGGCGCCATAGCCGGGCGCGGACGAACAGCGGCTTCAACGGGCTCGTCGAGCACAGTGTGATCGACCAGGCCTGCGGCAATTTCACGCAGCGCCATCACCGTGGGTTTATCGTTTTCCCAGGGTAGCAGAGCATCGCGGGAGCCGCGCGCCAGCTGTCGAGCACGCTGGGTGGAAATCATTACCAGCTTGAAACGGTTTTCAACATTTTCAAGACAATCTTCAACAGTTACGCGAGCCATGGGAGCCTTCCTGTTATGACGGAACCGGGCCGACGCCATTAAAAAGTTGCAAACGGCATCGACCCAGCGGAAAAAACGCATTTAAAGCCGTATTTAAAAACACGGTAGAACCAGATAGATTACTCGACCGTAGGCGCCTGTGACAAGAGCGCAGCCAATAGCGGCGCGTGGCGCTCGCTCATTACCGGGAGACTCAAGCGGCGGCTGATCACCAACGACTGTAACTCCTGCAGCGCCGTGGTGAAGTCATCGTTAACCACCAGGTAATCATATTCGTGGTAATGGGACATTTCACTCACCGCATCGCGCATACGCCGGGCAATCACTGCATGCTCATCGGTGCCGCGGCTAGCGAGGCGTCTCTCCAGCTCGTTACGCGAGGGCGGTAGAATAAAAATCGACACCGCATCCGGCATTTGCTCGCGCACCTGCTGGGCGCCCTGCCAGTCGATTTCTAAAATCACGTCCTGCCCTGCTGCCAGCAACACCTCTACCGCCTGGCGTGAGGTGCCGTAGTAATTATCGAATACTTTGGCATACTCAAAGAACTCACCGCGCGCGATCATCGCTTCAAACTCGGCCACATCGGTGAAATGATAGTTCACACCATCCACCTCACCCTCGCGTTTGGCACGCGTAGTGTGCGACACCGACACTTGAATCCCATCCAGGCTTTCGATTAGCTCACGCACCAAGCTAGTCTTGCCAGCACCCGACGGGGCAGAAACGATAAACAGCGTACCTTGGGACATGAAGTACTTTCCCTTCAGTTAGCGAAAAATAAGTAGCGGATAAAAGTAGCAAAAACAAGTAGCGCGACTGCAGCAGAGCAGCAAGGCTGCGCAGTATCGCACACCCTGCGCGACGACTGTAGCGTTGGTGGTGACATACAGGGAGGTAGGCATGCGCAGTACGCTATTAATTTTAGGTCTCATTGCACTGGGCGTGGCCCTGCAAAAAGGCCTGATAGAAATCCCCCGCCACTGGGCGCCTTGGGCACCGCTGCATATTGATGACCCTATCACGCCGGTTACGCAGCTTAAGCTAAGCCGCTTGGCGGATGATCGCAATGGCTGTCTAGCTGCTTTGGATACCGCGCCTGAAGGTAAGTTGCGCTACACATCGTTAGCCGATTACGCCCCCACGGCAAGCTGCCCTCTCACTAATGTTGTGCGTATGCACTCTAGCGATGTTGCGTTCAACCAAAGCTTCGTGGCCTCCTGCCCGTTGGCACTGGCCTGGGTCATGTATGAGCGCCATGCGTTACAGCCTGCCGCCGAGGAGATTATGGGCAGCCGGGTTAGCCAGGTTAATCACGTGGGCAGCTTTGCCTGCCGTAACGTTTACGGCCGCGAAACCGGCAGGCGCAGTGAACACGCCACCGCCGAAGCGCTGGATGTAACGGGGTTTCAATTTGAGAATGGGCAGCGCATTACTCTGATCAACAATTGGGATGATGACGGTGAGGTGGGAGAGTTTTTACGCGCCGCCCGTGATGGCGCCTGCGATACCTTTGGCAACGTGCTAGGGCCTGACTACAACGCCGCGCATGCCGATCACTTTCATATGGGCATGCGCGGGTTTCGGCTGTGCCGCTAAAGGGCGTTATCTGCGCTTAATCGAGGCTAATATCATCTTCATCTGTAGCAGCACCGGTTGCAGCGCCAACACCACCCCCAATAACCGCGCCCTGGGTAACACTACCTCCCGTCGCGGCGGCGGCACCGGCGCCTACTGCTGCGCCTACGCCAGCACCGCTTGTAGCGCGCTCACCGGTGGTGGAGCCGCAGCCCGCTAAACCTACTGTTAATGCAACAATTGCGCTTAGGGCTAGAATACGTGGCGTTTTCGATTCCTGAGTATGCATGGTCATCTCCTTATGGGTATTCACCTTACACACTAGAAAGGATTTACCAACTTTGCCACTTAGCCGTCCGCGGCCCTATCAATAAGAAGGTTAAGTGTTATGAACTAATGCCCCATCAGTCCGCTTTTCCAGCCAGCGCCCAGCGGCAAAAATCACCAAGCCGCAGAGCGCCAAACCAGCGCCGACTAGTCCCGTACTTGACCAACTAAAGCCAGCGCTGATCGCAAGCCCGGCCAGCCACGCTCCTAACGCGTTGGCACCGTTGAAGGCCGCATGATTCAGCGAGGCCGCCATGGTTTGAGCATCTTCGGCCACATCCATTAAGCGGGTTTGCAACGAAGGCGCCAGCGCCATACTGGTACCTACCAGGCCAACGAACAGCAGCCCCGTCCAAACGTTATTCGCCGCAAAGTAAAACAGCCCCTGGATCACTCCACACCAGAGCAAAATGGTCGGTATGGCGCGCATCAGGTTTCTATCCGCCATGCGCCCACCAATTAAATTACCGGCAATCGAGCCCAGCCCGAAGATCACCAGTACCAAAGGCCCCAACGCTTCGCTCATACCCGCCTGCTGGGTCAAAGTCGGCATCACATAGCTGAAAATAGCGAACATACCGCCGCAGCCAATACAGGCGAGCGCCAGGGTGACCAGCACCCGCTGTTTAAGCAGCGCTGACAGCTCTCGAACGGGGCTTGCCAGGGTATCAATGGGCTGAACCGGCACATGCAAGCGGATTAACAGCGCGGTGAGCAGCGCAATGCCCCCTACGCCGGCAAAGGCGATCTGCCAACCAAACAGGTTACCCGTCCAGGTACCTAACGGTGCCCCAATCAGAATCGCCACGGTTAAGCCCATCATCACCCGGGAGATAGCCCGCGCCCGTTGATCTACCGGCACTGCCCCCGCAGCCACCAGCGCGGCGATGCCAAAATAGGCACCGTGGGGCAGACCAGCCAGAAAACGCAGGCCAACAAATGACCAGAATCCCGGTGCCATGGCGCTGGCAATATTGCCCACCGCAAACACCAGCATCAGTACGATCAATAGCGTCCGCCTAGGCACCCGCGCAGCCAGCGCCGAAATCAGCGGCGCGCCCACTACCACGCCCAGGGCGTAGCTGCTAATCGCATAGCCCACTTGGGGCACGGTTACGGCTAAATCACCCGCCACGCGGTTCATCAAGCCCATAATGACGAACTCGCTGGTGCCGATTCCAAAGCCACCCAGCGCCAACACAAATTCGGCCAAACGCGGGTTGCGCGCCAGCCCTTGAGACGACGAATCCTGCATGCTTATCTCCTTGGGATACCGCCCTGTTGGTATCACGATGGCGCAAATGATCGCAGGATTAGACGAAAGTAGAAACACGCCGCGTTTAAAAAGTTAACGGGCGAACTCAATCGTTAAGTTGGGCTGAACAGGAATGTTTGGATAAGGTGGTTGGCGGTCAGGCTATAGGGGATCCACCTGAAAGCAAACGCTCACGCAGATGGCGGTTACGCGGCACCTAGCCGGTTTGCAGACCCAACGGGCGGAAGGCAACATAATGTGCATTTTAATACTCAAAAATAGCTAAAAGCTCAATTAATGAGCAAAAAAATACTCATTTTAGCCAGGAGCCGTCATGACATCTGATAACGCGTCCTCTGATATGATCGAGCATGCCATGGCAGCACTCGCCAAGGCAGACCCCGATATCGCCCGCGCCTATCCATTGGTAGGCGCGCCTGCCCCACGCCAGCGCGACCAGGATTTTGCGACATTTTTCAGTACCATAGTTAGCCAGCAACTCTCCACCGAAGCCGCCCGTGCGATTATGGCGCGCGTCAATGCGCTGCTGCCTGAACTGCATGCCAAAGCGGTTATGGAGGTAGAGGGCCAAGCGCTGCGCGATGCAGGGCTCTCCTGGCGCAAGATCGAGTACGCCAAGGGGCTGGCAGAAGCGGAACTGGCGGGCACCTTTACCGCCGATGGGCTTGAGCAGCTAAGCGACGACGAGGCGATTGCCGCGATTACCCAGCTGCGTGGGTTTGGCCGCTGGAGCGCCGAGATCTATCTGATGTTCTCGCTGAAGCGCCCAGACATTTTCCCCGCCGATGATCTTGCCCTGCGAGTAGCGCTTGGCCGCCTTAAGGGTATGGATGACAAACCCACGCCCAAGCAGGCCCGCCAGCTAGTCGAACACTGGGCGCCCTGGCGCAGCGTGGGTTCGCTGTTTCTGTGGCACTACTACCGCGGCGAGCCGTTATAGCGACTCTCTTTACCCAATACCCTGTCTTTAAACAGCCCTGTCTTTAAATAATCTTAGCCGTCGAGCCCGCCAAATTTGCCGTTCTGGTAGTCATCAACCGCCTGGACAATCTCTTCGCGGGTGTTCATCACAAAGGGGCCATGGGAGTAGACGGGTTCGTCGATGACATCGCCATGACCAAACAGCAGACGTGCATCGCTGCTGGCTTCGATGTCGAGGCGCTCGCCATCGCGGTCTACCTCGATCAGATGGTGAGGCTGAACGGGTTCGCCGCCTACCTCAACGTTTCCCTCCACCACGTAGAGAAATACCTGTCGCCCAGGCGCTACCGGTAACTGCTCCCGCGATCCGGCAGGCAGCCGCAGCGTTGACATAAATATCCCCGTCAGCGTGTCGATAGGGCCAGCGTCACCCTGCCACTGCCCGGCAATCAGGTTCAGCTCACCGCCGCCCGGCAACGCAATGGCGGGAATTGACTCCTGCTGCAGCCCAACGTAGCGCGGTTCGCTCATCTTCAAACGCGCCGGTAGATTGACCCACAGCTGCAGAATCTCCAGCGGGCCGCCGTCACGCAAAAACTCCGGCGGCGAAATTTCCGCATGCACAATGCCGCTGCCCGCAGTCATCCACTGCACGCCACCGGCGTTGATAACGCTTTGGTGCTTGGTGCTATCCGCATGGGCCAGCGAGCCCTCCAGAATGAAGGTTACTGTCTCGAAGCCCCGGTGCGGGTGCGGGCCAAAGGGCAGCCCACGGTTATTGGCCGGATACGTCTGCGGGCCGTGGTGATTCAAAAACAGAAACGGGTCGAGCTGATCAAGACCCGGCCCCGGCAATGGCCGCCGGGTGGTTAGATCTCCGATATCATCGCGCCGGGCCGGATGCTGGGCGATTACCCGGCGAACTGTTGGGGTAGTATCTGTTGGCATCGTTTACTCCTTATCAATACTGCCCAGCGTAAAACCTACAGCAGAGGATTAGGAGCGAATAATTTGCCTCGTTTCATTGCAGGAAATTGTTACGTGTCATCGCCGCTATCGCCTGCTTAGAACTCCGTCACCACCGTCACGCCCGCCCCTTCAAACTTATCCATGTTCATCAACGCCTTAATTGACTGCTCAAGGGTGATGCGTTTGCCGATAAGCTTTTCAGGCGCCAGCTTGCCAGACTGAATCATCGCCAGCATGGCGTCATAACGGTGGGCCTGCATGCCATGACTGCCCAGAATTTCCAGCTCGTTGGCAATGACCTTACTCATGGGAATAGCCGGTGTGCTGTTCTCCGCCAACATCAGCCCAACCTGAATATGCTTGCCGCGTTTACGCAGGTTGCTGATGGAGTTAAAGCAGGTCATCGGGTGCCCTAGCGCATCCATCGACACGTGAGCGCCTCCCCGGGTTATGTCCGCCACCGCTTCAACCACATTGGCCACCTTGGCGGCATTCACGGTGGCGATAGCGCCCAATTGACGGGCTAGAGTAAGCGCCTCTTCCGAAATATCGATGGCGACAACGTTAGCGCCGATGGCGTTGGCAATCATCACGGCAGATAGCCCCACACCACCGCAGCCGTGAACGGCCACCCACTGTCCGGCCGATGTTTGGCCCTGATCGACCACCGCCCGAAATGAAGTCACAAACCGACAGCCCAGGCTGGCCGCAGTGGCGAAGTCGAGTGTTTCTGGCAGCGCGACCAAATTCACATCGGCGTAGTGAATCCCCACATACTCGGCAAAGGAGCCCCAGTGGGTAAAACCAGGCTGAAACTGGCTATCGCACACCTGATGGTTGCCGGAGTGGCACTCCGGGCAAGTTCCGCAACCACCCACGAACGGCACCGTGACGCGATCGCCGATGCGCCATTGCTTTACATCTTTGCCTACGGCTTCCACAACGCCTGCCAGCTCATGCCCCGGCACATGGGGGAGCTGGATATCAGTATCGTGCCCTACCCAGCCGTGCCAATCGCTGCGGCAGACCCCGGTCGCCATCACTCTCACCACCACGCCGTGGGGCTCAGAGGTGGGATCAGGCAGTTGCTGGATCTGGGGTGGGGCGGAAAATTGCTCAAAAACAACGGCTTTCATAAAGAGTTCCTAAACGGTATCGCTTTTTTACTTTATAACTGCACCTGCGGTTAAGGAGCAAACTCAAACTATTGGCCGCTAAGGCTTAGCCGCCCCACTACCTGGAACGAATCTTCTGCTGGGCGTACCACAATCATTTCGCCAGAACCCACGCCGCTGCCAACCAGCGCGGTGATATTCACCTGATGGGTAACCAGTAGCAAATTTCCCGGCCCTTGCCACGCGGCAATCTGCTCTTGGGCGGTCTGAGTGATTGACGCCTGATCACCACGCCCGCGAAAGAAGGAGTCTAACCACGGCGCAGGTTCAACACTGCCCAGAGCCATTAGCTCGGCGGTATCCAGCGCCCGACACCAGCGTGACGAATATACCGCCGCAATGGGGATAGCCCGCTCACGCAACGCACGACCAGCGGCTTGTGCCTGGGCGCGCCCCTGAGCAGAGAGATTGCGCTGGGTATCGCACTTAGAAAGCTCAAAACCCGGCGGGTCGCCAATACCAGGGGCTAGGGAGTGGCGCATTAGAATTACCAAGCCGCCCTCCTTCAGCGCCTGCCAGGTTGCGTCGTTCGCCTGGGTGGTAACCGAAAATACACTCAACACAGCGAGCAACAGGGTTAACGTGAAGTGGCGTAGGGTGGGCATGTAAAGGCGTCCTTAAATCGGCAAAATTTGATATTGTTAAACCTAAGCCAGCCGCCATTCCGCTATGACGCCAGGGGGTAAGCCTATGACGGAGCAGAACCCAACCGCTTTTAGTCGCCTGGTTAGCGCGATTATCCAACAGATAGAGCAGGCCCGCGGGCAAGTACGCCAAGCCGTGAATACGGCCATGGTACAAAGCTACTGGGAAATAGGCCGTTTAATTGTCGAGCACGAACAACAAGGCAATCGCCGTGCCGAGTATGGTAAGCAGCAGCTACAGCAGCTCTCGCAACAGCTAACCGAGCGGTTGGGTAAAGGCTTTGATGTCACTAACTTGCGCAATATGCGCCGCTTTTACCAAGCCTTTCCAATTCGGGAGACAGTGTCTCTCGAATTGAGTTGGTCACATTACAACCTGCTAGCGAAGGTAGAAAACCCAAGTGCGCGAACGTGGTATCAACAAGAGGCAGAACAGCACAGTTGGAGCGTACGCGCCCTGGAGCGCCAGATTAATACCCTTTACTACGAGCGCCTCCTGGCCAGCCAAGACAAATCCCTGGTGGAAGCCGAAGCTCAACAAAACACCCAGCCGTTGGCAGAAACCGCCAAAGACTATCTGCGTGATCCTTACATTCTGGATTTTCTTAATCTGCAGGATAAAACCTATCAGGAAAGCCATCTAGAGCAGGCCATTATCAGCAACCTGCAGCAGTTTTTACTGGAGCTAGGCAAAGGCTTTGCCTTTGTGGAGCGCCAGCAACGCATCCGTTTTGATGACGAGGATTTCTACATCGACCTGGTGTTCTACAACTTCAAACTGAAATGCTTTTTACTGGTGGATCTAAAGCTCGGCAAACTCAAGCACCAGGATATTGGCCAGATGGATACCTACGTGCGCCTATACGATGAGCAGCGCAAAGGCAGCGATGATAACCCCACCATAGGCCTTGTGCTGTGCAGCGAAAAAAGCGAAGCCGTGGTGAAGTACTCGGTGCTGGCCGAGCAAGAACAGCTGTTTGCGGCGAAATACCTGCCGTATTTGCCCTCAGAGGATGAGCTCAAACGCGAGCTAGAGCGGGAGCGGGCTCAGGCAGTCGAACAACTTAAACAGCAAGCGCTGGGCGATGAGTGATCAATAGCATGCCCCCAAAAGTACACTTAGCTAAGCACACTCTATTTCATTAGTATGGGTGGTGATGCAACACTGCGACAAAGCCAATTGGCAAAGATATGGAGAGTAAATGTAATGACATCGCCCTATCCTCCCAGCAACTTTGGCTTTTTAGCAGAGCATGATGCGCTGTTTGTCGAACTGGCCACCGCTGCCGAACACGCCTTTGTTAGCGACCCCAACACCACCTTAATTAAGCTGCGCCAATTGGGAGAAGCGCTTGCCCAGCATATGGCGGCAATCTCCGGGATCGAGTTTGATGACCAAACCAGCCAAGCCGACCTGCTCTACCGCTTAAACCGCGAGCTGCGCTTGGAACCCCAGGTGAAAGAGCTATTTCACACCCTGCGAGTTGAAGGCAACAAAGCCACTCACCAGTTCCGCACCCGCCATAAAGCAGCTATGGATGGCCTAAAGCTGGCTCGTGAACTGGCTATCTGGTTTCACCGCTCCTTTGGCAAGGCAGGCACCGCCTTCAAGCCCGGCCCCTTTGTCCCACCCGCTGATCCCAGCGCACAGCTGCGCCAGCTGCAGGCCGATATCGAAAAGCTCCGCCACGAACTTCAACACGCCAACAAGGCACTGGACAGTAGCCAGCAGCTTAGCCAGTTGGTCGAGCAAGAGAAGCAGGAGTATGAAGCACTGGCGTTGGCTATGGATGAAGAGTCCCGCGCCCTGGCCAAACAGGCACAAAGCCACGAACAAGCGTTGGCCCAACAGCAACAGGCTTACGAAGGCAAAATTCGCGCCCTGCAAACACAGCTCACCGCCCAGGGCGAAAGCAGCGTTAACCTGCAGCGCCAGCAGGTAGTCAGCAAAACCCAAGCCGCCAGCAACACTCTGGTACTGAGTGAAGAGCTAACGCGCCTACTGATTGACCAGCAACTCAATGAAGCGGGGTGGGAAGCTGACAGCCAAGAGATCAGCTATCAAAAAGGCGCCCGTCCCGAGAAAGGTACCTACCGCGCCATTGCCGAATGGCCCACTCAGCCCGCACAACAAACCAATGGCCAAAAAGAACGAGCAGATTACGTGCTATTTTGCGGCTTAACGCCGATTGCCGTGGTCGAAGCCAAGAAAGAGAACATTAATGTCGCGGGCAAGATTGATCAATCCGAGCGCTACAGCAAAGGCCTAAACGTTGGACCACCGCTGGTGGGCGCCTGGGAGCTTGCCGGACGCACCGTCGCCTGGCCCGCCGATGAAGAGGGCCACTTTAAAGTACCCTTTGTGTACTCCTGCAACGGTCGCCCCTACCTGCCTCAGCTAGCCGAACAGTCGGGCACCTGGTTTCGCGATGTGCGAGAACCCAGTAACACTCGCCGCGCCTTACCCCGCTTTCATACCCCCGGCGGCCTGTTAAACCTGCTGGAGCGCGATAGAGAAAACGCCGACAAGCTGCTTAAACACGAGCCTTTCGGTTACCTACGGATTAGGGAGTATCAGCAAAAGGCGATTCTGGCTACCGAGCACGTCCTGGCCCACGGTAGCCGCGCTGCCTTGCTGGCCATGGCCACGGGTACTGGCAAAACACGCACTATCATCGGCCTTATGTACCGGTTTTTAAAAACCGAACGCTTTCACCGCATTCTGTTTCTGGTCGATCGTACCGCCCTTGGCGATCAAGCCATTGATGCCTTCAACGAAGACCCGTTAGAGCAGAACCAAACCCTAAGCAAAATCTACAATGTGGCAGAGCTGGGCGATATGGCAGCAGAAGCCGAGACCCGCGTGCAGGTCGCCACCGTGCAGGCCATGGTGAAACGCATTTTTGCCAGCGATGCGCCGCCGCCGATTGATCAATTCGACTGCATCATCATCGACGAAGCCCACCGTGGCTACACGCTCGACCAGGAGATGACCGAAGGCGAGCTGGCCACCCGCGATGTCAGTCAGTACCTCTCCAGCTACCGCCGGGTGCTCGACTACTTCGATGCGATCAAAATCGCGCTCACCGCCACCCCGGCCAAGCATACCAGCGAGATTTTTGGTAAGCCGGTTTACACCTACTCCTATCGGGAAGCGGTAGCGGACGACTGGCTGATTGACCACGAGCCACCGATTCGCTATGAAACCCTGCTGACCCAAGAAGGCATCCAGTTTGAGAAGGGTAAACCCATCGAGGTGGTCAACACCCAAACCGGCGAAGTCGATACCACCGAGCTAGAAGACGAGCTGCGCTTCGACGTCGACGCCTTCAATCGCCAGGTCATCAACGAAAACTTCAACCGCGTGATCTGTGAGCAGTTGGCCGAAGAACTAGACCCGTTTGGCGACGAAAAAACGCTGATCTTCTGCGCCACCGACCTCCACGCTGATATGGTCAAACGGCTGCTGGATGACGCCTTCAAAGCGCTTTATAACGGCAGCTATCACCAGGCCGCGGTGGCTAAAATCACTGGTAAAAGCGACAAGGTCGACCAACTGATCCGGCGCTATAAAAACGAGCGCTACCCCAATATCGCCATTACTGTGGATCTACTCACCACCGGCATTGATGTGCCCAAAATCTGCCACTTGGTGTTTATGCGCCAAGTGCGCTCACGGATTCTATTTGAACAGATGATTGGCCGAGCCACTCGTCGCTGTGATGAGATCGGCAAGACCGTGTTCACCATCTACGACCCGGTGGATATCTACGCCGCCCTGGCGGAGGTCAACACCATGAAGCCGCTGGTGCGTGACCCCAATATCAGCCTTACACAGCTAGTCGATGAACTGACCGATGCGCACCAGCTAGAAAACGCCCTGAATAGCCCTGGCGAACAGCAAGGTGAAAGCCAGGCTGATGTAGTGCTCAGCCAGCTCAGCCAAAAAGTCATGCGCGTACTGCGTAAGGCCGACTCCAAAGCGGAAAACAAACCCGCGCTTAAACAAAAGCTCAATGAGCTGCACAACCTATGGGGCGTGGAGCCAAACAAGCTCCATGAGCACTTACATAAGTTAGGGCCAAGGCAGGCATCTGCGTTTCTTCGCCAGCATAGCGGCTTGATACACCAGCTAGCCGAGGTAAAACAGCTGGTGGGCAGCGACCGCATGCCGGTGATTTCCGACCACGACGATGAGATTCGCGAGCGCAGCCAGAGCTACGGTGTACATAAACGCCCGGAAGACTATCTGGATAGCTTCAATGCGTTTATCAGCGAGCAGATCAACCAGTCCGCCGCCCTGGCCGTGGTGGTTAACCAACCCCGCGATCTTACCCGAGCACAGTTGAAAGAGGTGAAAGTGCTGCTGGATAACCACGGTTACTCGGAAGCCAACCTGCAGAGCGCGGTGCGCAACCACACCAATCAGGATATCGCCGCCAGCATCATCGGCCACATTCGCCGCGCCGCCCTCGGCGAGCCGTTAAAGCCGTTTGAGCAGCGCGTCGCCGATGCCATGGATCGCCTCTACACCCAGCACGACTGGACGCCCAACCAGCGCAAGTGGCTGGGAAAACTGGCCAAACAACTCACCAAAGAAGTCATTCTCGACCGTGAGACGGTCAACCAGCTTCCCGCCTTCCAAGGCGGCGCAAAACAGCTGGATAAAGTGCTGGGGGAGCAGTTGGACAACGTGTTGGAAGAGCTGAATGAGGCCATGTGGCCAGAGACCGGCTGATTCCACCTTGAAATCACACCACCAATAGCGCAGTATCAACAAAATATTGTTGAAAACTGAAGAATATGATCAAAAACCTGAGTTTCAAAAATTTTTACAGCTTTGCTGATGATACCGTCATCGACTTTGCCTTGGGCAAAAAGCCCACGCCGTCTGGCTACGATATCGATATCAATGGCGAACGCTACAACAAAGCCATTGCGGTAGTAGGCGCCAACGGCTCAGGTAAAACGCAATTCCTTAAGCCGTTGGCATTTCTGAGCTGGTTTGCCTCCGAGTCTTTTTTAGGCAACGACCCTGATCTTGATATTCCTTTCGCTGTCCATCGGTTACATGCTAACGAACCATGCCGCTTTGAGCTTGAGTTTATGATCGGTGGCATCGACTACCGTTACCAATTGGAACTGACGCCACAAGAGGTCATTTTCGAGGCGCTCTATGAAAAAACGAGTGCTCAATACAGCTATTTATTTAAGCGTGAAAAAACACAGCAAGGATATAGCTTTAAACAAAAAGGCTTTCCGTTTCCTAAAGCCCAGGCCGAGAAGCTCCGAGGCAATACGTCACTGATCAGCGCTGCCCACAGCTACGATATCGCTGAAGCAAAGCCCTTCATCGTTTTTTTTGACCATCTTGAAACCAATGTTGTAAGCACTGGACGACGACATTTTCAGCACGGTGAGGTGGTGGGGGCCGCAGCAAAGTTTCAGAAAGCCCCCGAATTGCTCAAGCGTATGTCCGAGGCCATGAGTACGTTTGACCTCGGCCTCAGCAGTGTTGAAATACGCAAGCTGACAGGGCGAGATGAAGCAGGCAAGGAAGAAGATGTGTTTGTTCCTTTTGGCCTGCACAAAACTGACGATGGCCAAGCGTTTGAACTGCCCTTCTTCGAGGAGTCCAGCGGCACTCAATCTGCGTTTGTGCTGCTTCAGCCTATTTTGAACGCCCTACAAAAAGGTGGCATTGCCGTTATCGACGAAATCGACAATGACCTGCATCCACACCTGGTACCGCACCTGCTGGAGTGGTTTGAATTTGACCACACAAACCCTCATCAGGCGCAGTTGATTTTCACCTGCCACACCCCCGAGGTGCTAAATTTACTGCAAAAGCATCAGGTCTACTTGGTCGAGAAGCGCAACCAAAACAGCGAGGCTTGGCGGTTAGACGATATGACAGGCCTGCGTTCCGACGACAATCTGTATGCCAAATACATGGCCGGAGCCCTTGGCGCCACCCCGGAGCTGTAACCGATCATGGCAAGGAAACATACTCACCAGCGACGCCATCGGCAAACAAGTAAAACGGCCCTGTTGATTGTAGGTGAAGGCCCAGACGATCAAGCCTTTGTTAAACATATGCATCAGCAGTTTCGAACCGACTACGCAGACATTAAGCCGACGATAGAAAAACAGTCGGGGGGCTCGCCCGGCAATATCATTACCAATGCCACCAGAAAATATGGACACCTAGCATTCGACCAACGCTTTCTTGTGCTTGACGCCGATGTGCCACCTACCCAGCAGGATCGCGACAAGGCCATAAAACACGACTACAAGATTATCCTCTGGTCGCCTACTTGCCTTGAAGGGGCCCTACTAGATGTACTGGGTGAGGGGGTCAACGACCATGAAACCGCTCAGCAGCTAAAAAGTCGTTTACATCCTCGACTGGCCGGTACTCACACCCAGTCAGCAGCCTACGCGGTGCTATTTCCCCGAGCCGTGCTTCAAGCATCAGAAAATATCTCGGTCAATACAGTCCGCAACGCCCTTGCCGGACAACTCACTTAATCCCCCCCGCTCATTATTAAAGCGGGTTAAAAGGCTCCTCCATGACCCACAACGACATCGTTCAAAAACTTTGGAATCTGTGTGACGTACTGCGCGATGACGGCATCAACTACTCCGACTACGTCACCGAGCTAGTGCTCCTGCTGTTTATCAAGATGGTGCATGAGAACACTGAAGCGGGCACCCTGAAAAAGCACCCGCTACCGGAAGGCTGCCGCTGGACGGATCTGAACAGCAAAGATGGTCAGAACCTGCTCGAAACGTATAAACGAATTTTGCTCGCTTTATCGACGGGCAAAGACAGCCAAGGCAATCAAATACATAACGACCCATTGATAACAGCTGTTTATGCCGATGCACAAACTCGCCTCAGAGAGCCGCGGCATTTAAGACAGATGGTCGTAGCCCTTGATCAAATCGATTGGTTTAGCGCCCAACAAGATGGCCTGGGCGATTTATACGAAGGTCTCATGGAGAAGAACGCCAACGAAACCAAATCCGGTGCAGGCCAGTACTTTACGCCCCGCGCACTGATCAACAGCATGGTGCGCTGCCTAAAGCCCCAACACAGTGAAATTATTCAAGATCCAGCAGCAGGCACGGCGGGCTTTTTAACCGCCGCCGACCAATACATTAAAGAGCACACCGATGGCTTGGCCGACCTGGATGCCCCGCAGCAGCTTTTTCAGCAAAACAAAGCCTTTGTCGGCATTGAACTGGTGCCCGGCACCCGCCGCCTGGCGTTAATGAACTGCCTGCTACACGGCATGGAAGGCGATGACGAAGGCGTGGTGCATCTCGGCAACGCCCTGGGCCAAGCGGGCGCAAGCCTCGCCAAAGCCGATGTAATACTGGCCAACCCGCCTTTCGGCACCAGCAAAGGGGGTGACGCCAGCATCACCCGCGACGACCTGACGTACAAAACCAGTAACAAACAGCTCGCCTTTCTTCAGCACATCTACCGCAACCTCAAACCCGGTGGCCGCGCCGCGGTGGTACTACCGGATAACGTGCTTTTTGAAGCGGGCGTGGGAACCGATGTGCGCCACGACCTGATGGATAAGTGCAACCTGCACACCATCCTGCGCCTGCCCACCGGTATTTTTTACGCCCAGGGCGTGAAGACCAACGTGCTGTTCTTCACCAAGGGTAGTGCAGCGGATAAATACCAGGATACCGGCTGCACCGAGAACATCTGGATCTACGACCTGCGCACCAATATGCCTAGCTTTGGTAAGCGCACTCCCTTTGGCGAACAGCACTTGAAGCCGTTCGAGGCGGTATTTGGCGATGACTCTAACGGCCAAAGTAAACGCCAGGAGGGCGAATGGTCATTCAACGCCGAAGAAATCGCGGTCGATACTGACGCCACTGAGGAAAATCAGAACGTCAGCGATGACCGCCTCGCCAAATCCCGCTGGCGTTGCTTCAGCCGCGAGTGGATTCGTGACACCAAGGGCGACTCGCTGGATATCAGTTGGCTCAAGGACAAGGACAGCGTGGATGCCGCCAATCTGCCGGAACCCAGCGTGCTGGCTGGTGAAGCAATGAGCGAGCTGGTGCAAGCGATGGGCGAGTTGGATAGCTTGATGCGGGAATTGGGGGCTGAAGAAGAAGCGGATGGGCAGCGGGTGTTGTTGAAGGAAGTGATGGGTGGTGTTAAGCAATGACTGTAAAAGTTATTCCCCAGCAGTGGGTTAATGTGCCATTAGAGGAAGTGATTCAGCGAATCGTTGGAGGTGGAACACCAAGTAAATCGAAACCTGAGTATTACCAAGGTGATATACCCTGGATGAGCGTTAAGGACATGAACAAGCAAGTCCTTATAGATACTGTAGATCACATCTCGCCTGAAGCTGTAGAAAATAGCAGCACTAATATCATCCCTGCGGGCATCCCAATCATTGCGACACGAATGAGCTTAGGAAAGATCGTAACCGCTCATTTTGACTCGGCAATCAATCAAGATCTGAAAGCTCTCTTTCTCCCAGCTGAAATCCACCGGGATTATCTTGTTTACTGGTATAGATCTGTTGCGCGATTAATAGAACAAATGGGCACTGGCACCACGGTCAAGGGAATACGGCTAGAAGCTCTGAAGGGGCTGGAATTTTCGCTACCTCCTCTCGCCGAACAAAAAGTCATCGTCGATAAACTCGACACCCTGCTGATCCAGGTAGAAAACACCAAAGCCCGCCTTGAGCGCATCCCACAAATCCTCAAGCGCTTTCGCCAGTCTGTGCTGGCAGCGGCAGTGAGTGGGCGGTTGACAGGCTTACCTGATGATATATTTAAGCCAACGCCAGTTGAGCAACTAGCAAAAAAACAGAAGTATTCATTAGGAATTGGGCCTTTCGGTAGCAACCTGAAAGTTTCAGACTACCGTAAGTCTGGACACCCTCTAGTCTTCGTCAGAGAAATTCGAGCTATTCAATTCGGGGATAGTGCAACAAAGTTTGTATCCAGTGAAAAGTTTCAAGAACTGAAAGCCCACAGGGTTCTTCCTGGTGATATTTTAATCACTAAAATGGGAGACCCTCCTGGCGATGTTGCAATATATCCATTAAGTCGCCCCGAAGCGGTCATCACAGCTGATTGTATTAAGCTTTCTGTAGATGAGTCATTTGCTTGTAGAGACTACGTCGCCTACGCAATGCAATCCGAGCAATTCCGTCTCGCTGTATTGTCTATTTCAGCAGGCGTTGCTCAGCAAAAAGTGAATTTAACCAAGTTCAGAAAGCTAGAGCTGCAACTCCCTCCACTATTTGAGCAAGCCCGAATTGTCAGCCGAGTCGACCAGCTTTTCGCCCACGCCGACCGTATCGAGCTGCAGGTCAATCAAGCGCTAGCGCGAGTAAATAACCTCTCCCAGTCCATCCTCGCCAAAGCCTTTCGCGGTGAGCTGACCGAGCAGTGGCGCAAGGATAACCCCGAGCTGATCAGCGGCGAGAACAGCGCCGAGGCGCTACTGGAGAGGATCAAGGCAGAACGGGCGGCAAAAGCGCCAGCAAAACGCACAAGGAAGAAGGCAACGGCATGACTCAGGCAGAGACCACCACTCCCTCGGCCCAGCAGTGGCTTCGTTACTGGCGCAATTCGTTGGCAGACGCTGAGAGCGGCCGCGGGGCGCTGACCAAAAAGGAGCTGGGGCAAACTGAAAGCCTGGAAAGTACCTTTTATCGTGAAGGGCGTCTACCGCCCGACCATTCAGTGCTACAAAAGCTGTTCGAAGGTGAGCCAGAATCCGTCCAGCTGGTACGGGTAATGTTACGGCCGGCAGTTTACAAGGTGCTGCAGGAACACGGGGCTAAAAAGCAGGCGCTTTTCCCCGATGTTATAACACCCTTAATCTGTGGTTTGTGGGTGTCCCGCGACGGTCACTTGATTCCCGCCGAGCCGCCGGTCATCCCTCGTGATCTTCTTCGCCCCCAGGCCGATGACCGTTTTACGTTGGCTGACGTTGCGGATCAGGATCGCTTCTTGAGTAAGGCTGAACCAAAAGTCTGGTCAGAGAGCGAAGCGCAAACGCTGCTGGAGAAAAGCGAGCAAGACGAGCACCAGACACGATGGAAAACGTATTACAACATCTCGCGTCAATTGTTCGACGAGCTGTGCCCGAAAGAGTTGCTTAAAACGGCATTCGTGAGTGCGGATGAAGCGCGAATCGTCAAGGTTGATGAACAACTGGGCGCGGCGCACCATATCATTAAGCTCTATGACTGGCTTTCCACCACGGATAAGCCTTTGCCACTGCTAGACGCCTATGCCCTGGCGAAGGTCGAACAGTACCAATCTTGCGTAAAGCCATTGTCAGGCATGTCGAACCGTCTTGGTCACGCCAATACGCTATACCCCCTGGCAATCGCCCAACGCGATGCGTTGGCCCAGGTCATGGCGATGGAAGAAGGAGAGGTGCTGGCAGTCAACGGCCCGCCGGGCACGGGGAAAACCACGTTCGTTCTTTCGGCCGTCGCCTCGCTGTGGGTAAAAGCCGCGCTTGATCAGACAGAGCCACCGTTGATCGTGGCAGCCTCGACCAATAACCAGGCTGTCACCAATGTGCTTGAAGCCTTCGCCAAGGAGTTTGAAGAAACGGATGACGCCTTCGGTGGGCGCTGGCTGCCTGAGATCACCAGTTACGGCGGCTATTATCCGGCCCGTAGCAAGGAGAACGAGGCGGCAAAACACTATCAGACGCCATCGTTCTATCGCCGCATCGAATCGCCGGAGTATCTAGATAGCGCCGAACCGCTGTTTATGCAACATGCCCGGCAAGCCCTTGGTGATGAGACACTTGACCGTATAGATAGCGTCCGAGAGCGGCTCCATCAACGGCTAACAGACAAGCAAGCACAACTGTCTACCTTGCAACAGCACTGGACGGAGAGGGAAGCGCTTCAAACACAGCTGATTAAAACGCTGGGAGATACGCCCGAGGAAACACTGGCGCGCGAGCAGAAGGCACTCGCCGCGCTGCAAACGGAGCAAGATACCATTCAGGCTGATCTCAAGCAGTGGCAACGCTTCTGTGCCGAAGAGCCAATGTGGCTATCACTGCTAGCCGTGTTACCACCAGTGGCCAAAAAGCGCAGTTTGAGGCGAGAGCTGTTTATCGAAGAGCACCTGAGCGCTGATACGCAGCGGTTGATCGAACAAGCGTCAGCGGCGAGTGCTCCAGAGTCCGTGTTGAAACTATGGCTGGCCAAGCAGCGCGAGGCCATCGAGCAGAAAACAGCCTTTCTGGCAGAGTGCCAGCAATGGCAACAAGGGGTGGAACAGGCGGCGGCAAAGCTCGAATCCGCTTATCGAGCGCTGAGCCTCAATGAATTACCGGCGTCTTTTGACGCCTTTGATCAGAGACTGGATACATCGCTGCGTTTTCACCTCTTCCAGCTGTCCGTGCACTACTGGGAGGCGCGTTGGCTCGAAGAGTGCGCGGAGCGTTCAGAGGAGCTGGCTGAACAAACGGCCAAAGGGCGTGAAAAGCCGGGCCTGAGTAAAGTGCGCCCCCGCTGGCGTCGACGCATGATGTTGACGCCCTGCATCGTTTCGACGCTGCACTCGTTACCCTCGCACATGACCCACAGCGTATTTGAAGGCGAAGGACAGTATCGGAACGAGTACCTCATCAATGAGATCGACCTGTTGATTATCGATGAAGCTGGGCAGGTGGCCCCTGATGTGGCGGGAGCATCCATGGCGCTGGCCAAGCGTGTGCTGGCTATTGGCGATGTGCATCAGATTAAGCCGGTTGCCACACAATCACAGGCAGTCGATGTGGGTAATCTTTCCCATCAGGGTATTATGACTGCCCTGGATAGGTACGAAGGGCTGCGTGAGGGCGGGCGCTCTGTCGTAGACGGCAGCGTGATGCGGATCGCTCAGCAAGCCAGTCGCTACCATTACCTTGAGCAGGCTGAGCCAGGTATGTTCCTGCGCGAACATCGCCGCTGCTTGAACGACATCATCGCCTACTGCAATGACCTCTGCTATCGCGGGTTGTTGCAACCGCTGCGCACCACATTGGCTACTGATCACGAACTGCCGCCTTTTGGCTACGTGCATGTTGATGGCCGGGCTGAGACGCCGCCTTCAGCAAGCCGTGTCAACCGGCTCGAGGCAGTCACGGTAGCCGAATGGCTGGTGGAGCAGCGTAGCCGACTGGAAACGGTACATGGCAAACCTTTGGAAAAAATTGTCGGCATCGTTACACCTTTTAAAGCGCAGGCCACTCTGATCGAGAGTGAATGCCGCGCAAGGGATATCAAGATAGGCCGAGGCGAAGACGAAATGACGGTCGGTACCGTGCATGCTCTGCAGGGAGCCGAGCGCCCTATCGTTATTTTTTCAGCAGTCTATTCGCGGCACGACGATGGCAATTTTATCGACCAAGACCCTTCGCTGCTTAACGTAGCAGTATCACGGGCCAAGGATAGCTTCCTTGTATTTGGCGATATGGACGTTATTGACGCTGCACCGCGGGGAACACCGCGCCACTTGTTGGGGAGGTATCTGTTCAGTCGTGAAGAAAACGAACTGCTGTTTACTGCCAGCATTGCACGCCCCGATCTGCTCGAACTTTGTCGAAAGCCGCGAGTGATCAACGATGCCGAGGAGCATGACGACTGCATAAAAGAGCTGCTTGAACTCGTCAGCTCACGACTGGATATGGTCTCGCCCTGGATCTCCTACAGACGCTTGGATGAAACCGGATTACTGACGGCACTGCAAAAGGCGGCTGCCCGTGGTATTGCCATTACGATCTATACCGACCATCGCTTCAATACCGCCAATGGTGATCAGCCGGATACCCAGAAAGCGGCTCGCTTCGAAAGGTGCTGCAAAGCGCTTGCCGAGGATAACGTGACAGTGAAAGTAGTCGACCGGGTTCATAGCAAGCTCATCATGGTCGATGATCACGTCATGTGTGCAGGCTCCTACAACTGGGCCTGCGCTGCGCGTCACGGGCCGTACCGAAACATGGAAACATCGGTAGTTTACAGTGGCGAACTGATGGAGGAGTTGAAGCTTCAGCGCGCAGCCCTGGAGAAACGCGTCAAGAATCAGCATCTCGAAAACACTGTATAAGAAACCTGGTTTGGGCCGAGTCTCTTTTGATGAAACCAAATAGATGGGTTTAACGAAACGCCTTCTGCACCAGATACTCGTCGCTTTTCTCGATAATCTGGCTCAGCGTACGCCCGCGCGGTAGCTATCTGGCTCAAGCCAAAGTTGTTCGCGGAGATCGCCTTTCAAGAAAAAGAGCTTCGGCCCCTTACGAAAATTGAATAGCCGGAACAGATGGTAGTGTTCCGAATGGGCGCGCGAGCAGTCGAGCTCGTTGGGTGTAATGAAAAACGCGCTCTCCTTGGCAAAAGCGGTAGTCTTGACCTCGATCAGCCGGTCACGGCCGTCGGGCTCGAAGGAGCGGATATCGAACCCCAGCCCGTCACCCTGAGTCACCGCGATGTGCTCGACACGTGCGGCAAGTTTATCGAGCCCGGCCTGGATAAGACGGTGCTGCTCGAACCGCATCACTAGGTGCTCGCCCGCCAGCCCCAGCTCGCGATTGCGGGTTTCCCGGGCCAGGTAGTCGCGTTTTTGCGGCGGGCGCACTAAATAGTCGGCGTGAAATTCCCGAACGCCTTGTTGCGGTGGTGTCGTTCTAGGAGGTTCGACGATAATGCGCTCGTCTACAATGCCGGTGGTATCAACCACCGGGAGCTCAGCGGCCAAGCGCGCCGCACGATCAACGAGCTCGCTTCGCAGCAACAGCTCCTCGACAACCTCAACCAGGCTTTGCTGATAGTTGCTGCGCGGCTTGTAGCCATCGACATAGGGGCAGTTGGCATCGCGCAGCACCGCGCTGATGTTGCAGTGCTTAAACTCTATTGCACTGGCCGAGCGACCGTGAAGCTGTGCCATGAGCGCTCGATTGAGCTCCCGCTTGTTGTAGCTTTGCCCGCTTAGTTCCGCCACCAGCATCTGCCGGTAGGTGGCGACAGTCACCTCTACCTCGCTTGCACTCCAGGGTGTTGCTCGACTCATATCTCTCACTCAATATTCTGAATCTGCTCGCGCATCTGCTCGATCAGCACCTTCAGCTCTACCGCGCAACGGGTCGTCTCAGCCACCACGGATTTTGATGACAGCGTGTTGGCTTCGCGGTTGAGTTCCTGCATTAGGAAATCCAGTCGGCGGCCTTTGGGGCCTTTTTGGGCCAGCTGGTGGCTCACTTCTTCGATATGCGCGGTGAGGCGATCCAGCTCTTCATCTACGTCAGCTTTTTGCGCAACGAGCACCAGCTCAGCTTCCAGGCGTTGTGGGTCGAGTTCGGTTTTGGCGATCTCAAGGCGTTCCAACAGCTGGGTGCGTTGGCGCTCTAAAATCTGCGGCAGCAGGCTGCGCACGGCGGCGACCTGTTCACTTACAGCCTCCAGGCGGGTGGTGATCATCTCGGCGAGCTTGTCACCTTCACGGGCGCGGGCATCAATCAGCTCATTTAGCGCTTGGTCGAACAACGCTTTGGCAGCGGCTTTGATGGCGTCTTGATCAAGGTGCTGGGTCTCCATCACGCCGGGTTGGTTGAGTAGTTCCAAGGTTGTTGGTGGCACTGCGCTGGGCACCTGCTGCTGAATGGCGGCTAGGGCATCGGCAATCTCTTTTAACCGCTGGGCGTTCACCGCAGGCGCTTGAGCGGTTTCGGAACTCTCGAACCGAACGCTGCACTCGACTTTTCCACGCGCCAAGCGGGTGCGCAGCGCTTCACGCAGCGTTGGCTCCAAATCACGCAGGCTTTCGTGAAGGCGAAAATGGGGCTCTAAATAGCGCTGGTTTACCGAGCGAATTTCCACCTGAAGGGTACCGAAAGGCGCAGCCTGCTCGGTGCGGGCGAAAGCGGTCATGCTGTGTACGCGGCTGGAAGCGGCCATGGTTCATCCTAATAGGGAGTAATGGGTCTATAAAGCATTGCCAACATTCTTATCTAAATGGCTGGCCTATTTATTCGACGCAGTAAATTAATCCGGTGCAAAAGAGCCTATCAAACACCCATTATTTCTGGCTGAACTTCAATAAGAAGGCTGGATTCCAGCGATGGGGTATCAATCAGCTCAAAGACACGGTTGATCATCTCGATTACATTTTGCCGAACCATCATCAAGCGCGGATGAAAGGCAGCGGCAAGGGGATCCCAGTCAAAACAGCCAAAAATAATATCATCCAGGTAATACCCATTTAGCTGTAGCCCGCGAACGATGCCTTCAAGGGAAATCGTGGAGTTGACGAACATAGCGCTGGGCGGAGTTGACCGCTTACGCATGTATGTTTCCAATGCAGCCTGGGCCTTATCGGCAGCATAGTCACAGGGGAGAATATTCTCCTCAGCGGTCGCCAGTCCCATTTCGTCTCTAGCCTGTTTAAAACCGGCAATACGCTCCCGGGTATTGTGATCTTCATGACGACCACCAATGAATAGCACAGGGTCGTCCCTACGCTTTTCTTCAGCAAGTCGGTTAAGAATGGCATGGGTGAGCTGCCGCGCACCCTCACGGTTATTGGAAATAACCGATGGTGCCTTACTGCCAGGAAGATCCAGATTAATGCTTTGAACATCGCTCTCTGCACACATCTGCGCAATTGTATCGGGATCTGTTGCGCCGGTGCATACCAAGCATTCGACACGGTAAGCCAGCATCATACGAGCAGCTTCACACTCTTGTTTGGGATCTCGATTCGTACAAGAAACAATAGCAAACAACCCCCGGCTACGAGCCTCTGACTCGAAGTGTTGAGCTATCGAACTGAAATAGCGATTGTCGTACAGGGGCAAAATCATGCCAATAATACCAGAGCGCTCGCGCCGCAAGGCGCGGGCCTGCATGTTGGCCGAATAGCCCTCTGACTGGGCGAGCGAAAGAATTTTGCTGGCAAGTTTCTTGCTGATGCGACGGCGCTGCCAAGTACCGTTGAGCACGGCACTGACGGTACTAGGCGACGTTTCTGCCAACCTCGCCAGGTCGTAAATAGTCAGCCGCTTGGATGAAGAGTCGCTAACCACGTGGCAGCTCCTTGCGATTAGATAAAAGTAGCATTGACGTGATGGTGCGATAGATCAATGCTACATCGTGCACAACCGATTGTGCATGCTCAATTAAACAAAAAAGATAGCGATGATGCATCGCTTAAACACCACGCAACGTATCCAGCACTGTGTAAAGTTCCTATGCATTGTGAGGCTCGAAAGCGTCTGCGGCCATTTCATTTGGCCATGGCGCAACGTACAGCAGCTCTATTAAAGCGCTTCAATGCACTCTATTCCACTGACTGGGTCAGCCAACAGCAAGCAGGAAATCACAATGAAATACAAAGCACTTCTTACCGCAGCTACGCTAACAGGCATTATCAGCAGCACCGGCGCAATGGCTCAGGCGTCGCCTACTATAGCCGTGGTCGCTAAGGTGGGGGGCATCCCCTGGTTCAATGCCATGGAAATGGGCATTGAACAAATGGGTGAAGAGCTTGGAGTAGAAGCCTATATGGTGGGCCCTACCAGTGCTGATCCTGCCCTGCAGGTACGTGCAATAGAGGATCTTATCAGCCGTGGCGTTGATGTCATTGGTGTTGTTCCGAATGATCGAGAGGTTCTTGAGCCGGTATTGGAACGGGCACGAGATCAGGGAATTATCGTACTGACACATGAAAGCCCCGAATCGGTCAACATTGACTACGACTTTGAAATGATTTCAGCGCAGCAGTTAGGTGAGGAGCACGCCAAGCTATTGGCTGACACCACCGGCTGCGAAGGCTCTTATGCCGTTTACGTTGGCGGGCTCAGCGTGCCCGCTCACAACGCCTGGGCAGATGCTGCCGTGAACTGGCTCAATGATAACTGCCCGGGCTTAACCCAAGCCGCTGATCGTTTCGGCGTTGCCGAAAGCGTCGATGACAGCCGCAACACCACCCTGGATCTGCTGCGGGCCCATGAAGACTTGGCCGGTATTATGTCGTTTGGCAGTCAAGGAACCATCGGTGCTGCTCGGGCGGTGAAAGAGCGTGGGCTGGAAGGGGATGTGGCCGTCATGGGCCTATTCTCTCCGGGCCAGGGTCGCCGCCTGGTGCACGAAGGTGTGATTACCGGTGGTTTCCAGTGGAGCCCTTTGGAGGCGGGCAAAGCGTTCGTTGCCCTGGGTGAGATGCTCTATAACGGCGATGAGATTACCGATGGCGCCGACTTGCCGGTACTGGGTGAAATTACCCTGGACGGCAAGACGATCTTTGCTTCACAGCCACTCAAGCTAAGTAAAGATACCGTAGATGAGTTGGCAGAACTCGGCCTGTAAGACTGCGCTTATTGATCGTGTAGATACTGCCGCGCTCCTGAAGAGCGCGGCAGTGATGTTGAGAGAGGAGCCTCCAATGGGCGATATCGCGATTCGAGCGCGGCATGTCAGCAAAGTTTTTGGACAAAGCCGAGTCCTCGATGATGTCGAATTCGAACTTCGCCGAGGTGAGGTACTTTGCCTTGCGGGTGAAAATGGCTGCGGCAAAAGTACCCTCATTAAAATTATCAACGGCGTTTACAAGCCCGAGCCGGGTGTTGAGTTCACCTTTGGTGATGAAACCCTCTCTGCCATTAGCCCGCTGGAGGCGCGCGGCCGAGGCATTCACGTCATCTGGCAGGATCTGGCGCTCTTTCCACACCTCACTGTCGCGGAAAATATCGTCTTTGATGACTACGTTTCTAAGCCGTGGCAGCCCATTTCGTATAAAAAGGCGCTGCAGCAATCACGCGAGATTATTCAGCAGTTTGGTTTGAAACTGGATCCCACGGCCCGCGTTGAAGACCTTTCGATTGCCCACCGTCAGTTGGTCGCCATTTGCCGCGTGCTGCGTGCAGGGGCCAGCATTATTTTTATGGATGAGCCCACCGCCTCGCTCACCTACAAAGAGGTGCAGGCGCTGTTGGCGATTACCCGCTCGCTGGCAGAAAAGGGCCTTTCTATTGTGCTGGTCAGCCACCGCTTGGCGGAAGTGCTGGAGGTGTGCCAGCGGGTAACCGTACTGCGTAACGGCCAACTGGTGGGCACCTATCCCACCGAGGGGATGACCCAGGCGCGGCTCTCCACGCTGATGACCGGTCTTGAGCTGAAGCTCACCCCCCGGGCTGAAATGCATAAAGGCGCAACGGTACTGGAGCTTAAGCAACTGACTCGTGAAGGCGAGTTTACAGATGTCTCTTTTACCCTGCACCGTGGGGAAATTCTCGGCTTAACCGGCTTGCTGGGCGCGGGGCGCACCGAAATAGCCCACACCATTTTTGGTATGACAAAGCCCACATCGGGCGAGATGCACAAGGATGGTCAACCGCTCAAGCTGCACTCCAACCGCGACGCCGTGCGCCATAAGATCGCCTACCTCTCGGAAGACCGGCTCCATCTTGGCCTGGTGCAAAACCAGTCGATCAATATGAATACCGCTGTGACAGTGCTACCGACGCTTGAGCAACCGCGCTTTTTTCTCTCTCCCCAACGCATTAAGGCGCTCACCGCGCGCTGGATAGAGCGGCTTAAAACCAAGGTAAGTGATGCTGAACTGGCAGTCTCGTCGCTCTCTGGCGGCAACCAACAGCGCATTGCGCTTGCCAAGTGGCTGGCGACCGAGCCCGATGTGCTGGTTCTCGACTGCCCAACGATTGGCGTCGATGTGGGGGCTAAAGCAGGGATCTTCGAGATCATCCGCGATCTTGCCGACCAGGGCGTGGCGATTATTTTGATCTCCGACGAAGCGGGGGAAATCTGGATGAATACTGACCGCGCGTTGGTACTGCGCGAGGGGCGCATCGCTACCGAGGTGATCCCCTCTGAAACCACGGAAGAAGCGCTGGAGGCGATCATCAATGCGTAACCTGTTATCACGCCAACGTATCAGCACTGAAGGGGTGCTGCTGGGCATCATTTTTGCGCTCTCGGCGGTGCTGGCACTGATCACCGACAGTTTTTTAACTGTTCAGAACCTGTTTGACCTACTTAACAATCAGTCGGTCAATATCATTTTTGCCGTGGGGTTGGTGGTCGTGCTCATTGCGGGGGGCATTGATATCTCCTTCGCGGTGGCGGCTTCGGTGGTGCAGTACGTGGTGATGACGCTGCTCATTGACACCCTGGGCGGCGGCAGCTGGCCGATAGGCATTCTACTCTCAATGCTAGTGGGCACTCTGCTGGGGCTGTTTAATGCGCTGCTCATCCACCGTTTTCGCATTGTCTCGATTATCGTCACCATCGGCACCTTTAACCTGTTTTTCGGGCTATTGATGTACTTCACTGGCGGCGTATCGATCTACGCTATTCCTGACTGGCTCTACTACTCAATTCCTCTGCTCGACCTACCCGCCGAGCGCGGTTCGGCCACGCTCTACTTCCCCGCCGCCGTCATGGCCGTAATGGTCTTACTCACTTGGTTCATTCTGGCTCGCACTGGCTTCGGGCGTGCGGTATATGGCTTTGGCTCAAGCCCCGAGGCCGCGCGCCGTTCAGGAGTGAGTGTGTGGAAAATTCACGCCTTCGCTTACGGCTGGCTGGGGCTATGCGCAGGCATGGCAGGCCTTATGCAGGCGCATATTGTGCAAGAGGTGGTGCCCAACGCCTTGATCGGCCAGGAACTGCCGATTTTAGCCGCGGTAGTGCTCGGTGGGGCAACGTTAGGCGGTGGGCGCGGTTCGGTGCTGGGTGCGGTGCTCGGCGTGCTGCTGCTCGCCGTGGTGCAAAACGGCCTTAACCTGCTGGGCGTAACGCCCTACGCTTTCCGCATGATTGTCGGGTTGATTATTTTGATCGCGATCACGACCAGTAATCTGGGCAACCTGTTGCCCCGTTCAACCAGGGCGCAAAACGTATGAATAAGCCGCTGAACACGCCATCCAGTGCTGGCATACGCCTGGGTGGCGATACCATCGAAGTGATAGCCATGACAGCCCTTTTGATCATCAGCATCGTGTTTTTCTCGCTGCTGGCCCCGGGATTTCTCTCCGCGACTAATTTCCGTTCAATGTCGATGCAGTTGCCAGAGCTTGGGCTACTGTCGCTGGCAATGCTGGTACCGATTATTTCCGGCGGGCTCAACCTCTCAGTTACCTTTACCGCCAATATTGCCGGGCTCACCACCGCCTGGCTGGTGCAGGGGCTGCTGTCGGGGTTGGGCATACTCAATGTTCCCATGGCGATTATGGTCGGGCTCGTCGTGGGCGCTGCCGCCGGCTTTTTAATCGGCGTTATCGTCGCCTATGTGGGTGCGCATCCCATTCTGGTGTCGCTAGGTGCGATGATTTTTCTCCAGGGTGTGAGCGAGTTTTTAACTCGTGGCGGCGGCATTTCAGGTATGCCTGAGGTATTTCAAACCATCGGTAGCGGAAGCTTTCTGGGCGTGCCAATTCCCATGCTGATCTTTCTCGCCGCCGCCGCTGGGCTGATGTACGTGATGCACTTTACCCGCACCGGGTTCTCGATCTATATGCTCGGCTCCAATCCCCGCGCTACCGAGTACTCGGGTATTAACGTCAAGCGCGTGCTGATCACCGTCTACACGATTTCCGGTCTGCTCGCCGGCCTCGCGGGTATGGTGATGCTCGCCCGCTTTAACTCCGTACGTGTAGGCCACGGCGAGAGCTACCTACTGATTACCGTGCTGGCCTGTTTTCTGGCCGGGGCGAACCCCTTTGGCGGCTTTGGCCGCGTACTCCCCCTGGTATTGGGTTTGATGAGCCTGCAGGTAATCGCCTCGGGTATGAACCTGATGGGCGCCAGCCAGCATTTGTCCACCGCAGTATGGGGTGCTTTTCTAATTATTGTAATGGCACTACGTATGCCATTTATTAAACAGTCTTGAGTAAGGTTTTCCATGAATCATCAAGAACATGTTCTAGGCATCGATATCGGTACTGGCAGCGCCCGTGCGGGCATTTTCACGCTTGATGGAGTGATGCTGGCCGAAGCGAAAACCCCTATTGCGATGCATCGCCCTGCCGAGCACCACGTTGAGCAAAGCTCCACGGATATCTGGCGCGCGGTATGCAGCGCGACCCGCCGCGCCCGCGAGGCTACCGGTGTAGCGCCCGATTCCATCACCAGCATGTCGGTAAGCGCCACCTGCTCGCTCGTCCTTCTGGATGAGCAGTATCAACCGCTTGAGCTCTCACCCGGTGATGAAGCGTGGAATATCATTGTCTGGATGGATCACCGTGCAACCGCCGAAGCCGCTGAGTGCACGGCCACCCATGCCGCGCCACTGGCTAACTTAGGTGGTGTCATGTCCCCCGAGATGCAGATGCCCAAACTGATGTGGCTCAAGCGCCACCGCCCAAAGCTTTATGCCCAAATTGGCTACGCCGGTGATCTTGGCGATTGGCTGGGCTTCAAATGCACCGGCTCTCTTGAACGCTCGGTCTGCATGCTCTCCTGCAAGTGGACGTTTGACCCACGCCCTGGTCATGGCTGGGATCACGGCTTTCTAAAGCAGATCGATATGGAGGATGTACTCGAGTGCGCCCGTCTGCCCGACCAAGCCCTTCCGGTGGGCGTAGCACTTGGGCAGTTGACCGAAGAAGCCGCCGATGACTTGGGACTGACGACTCGGTGCACCTTCGCAGTGGGCATGATTGATGCCTATGCCGGTGCGCTTGGCACGCTAGGCAGAAGCCTCGCTGACGCTCCCGAGCGCCGACTTGCCGTGATTGGCGGCACGTCCACCTGCCATATTGGAGCCCAGCCCGTGCGGCGAGAAGTGCCCGGCGTGTGGGGCCCCTATCCAGGGGCGCTATGCGACGGTTTTGTTGCCAACGAAGGGGGACAAAGCATTACCGGTGCCCTTCTAGATCACCTGGCGGTGCTATTTTCAGCCAGCAGTGAATTCGGCGACGATCTTCACGGTGCGCTATCAGACCTTCTGCTAGAACGCTTGGCATCCGGCGACCCAGCCCCTGACACCCATGTTTGTCCTGACTTTATTGGCAACCGCTCGCCATTGGCAGATCCTGGAATTCGCGGCGCCATCACGGGATTGACCCTTGATACGCCTCGCGAGAGCTTCATCAAAGTCTATTGGGCGGCAGCCACCTCACTGGTTTACGGCACCCGCTCCATCATAGAGCGTATGAATGCCCATGGTTATGCAATCGATACCCTGCACCTCAGCGGAGGGCATGGGCGTTCAGCACTGCTACGCAAGCTCTATGCCGACGGAACCGGTTGCCGGGTTGTGCTGGCGGATGCACCTGAACCCGTACTGCTGGGAGTTGCTGTAGCGGCTTTGGCTGCTCAAGCCAATGGTGATGTGCTCAGCGTTGCCAATGGCCTCGCCCCAGGCGAACAAATACTAGAGCCTGACCAGGCGATGCAGGCACTGCACAATGCGCGTTATGCCGCTTTCAAGAAGCTTTACGAAGGTCGTCTCGACTGACGAACCTACTTGATGGGGTCATTAAATGAGTAGTGCGTAGGTGTCCGAAATCCGTGAACAAAACATAAACATCGTTCCCACCCGGAGCAATGATGCATTAGCGGTGCAAGGTACAGATTCAGACGGTGCCGCGTGCTAATTCATTACTGAGGTCAACCAATTTCAAATAGTCGTGGTATCGCTCCTCTACTGTTGGTGATCCAAGCGATACTGAGACACAGATCCCTCCGCTCTTAGCTGCCGAAACAGATGCTAGGTTGAATATAGCTGGCCAAAGCGTGCCCGTTTTCCCGCCAAGATATTGCGGAAGCGAGAATTCCGGTACAGCCCGTCGCGTTGAGGAGTGAAAAGCAGACTTTAAAACCAGCCTGCGCGGCACCGGCCCCGTTATTCCGATAGCAAAAGCTTTGATCCCCCAAACCCTCGTAATCGGGCTATATATCAGACATTTCTTCACCAGCAATGATAAATCTCGGGCGGTAGATCGTTGTCCGCGTACCGCCAACCCGTGTGGGTTCAGGAATTGCGATTTCGTCATCCCAAGATTTCGAGCGGTCGTGTTCATTTCCGCAACGAAGCGTTGCACGGCGTCGTGACTTGTGCCTGTCTTCGATCCCAGCATCATTTGGCCAAATGTCCGCGCAATCAGATTGGCTGCTACATTTGATGACGGCACCAAAAGGTTAGCGATGCTGTCGCCGAGTGAAAGGCGGTCTCCTGCATGAAGGTTACGACCTGATCCTTCGACATCATCTTCAGGAACCATCTCTAGCTTGAAGCTTTTCGGCAACTGGAAGTTACTTGCCATCTCGATAGCAACGATGGCCGTCATCAGTTTGACGATTGACGCAGGCGTCATTGCCTTGTCGGCATCCTTCTCATAGATGATGATATCAGAGCCAGTGGAGTTGTGGGGCAGCTGCAAACAGATCGCACCTTTCGCGGCGAGATCGGGCGTAGGGCCTATTGATTTGCGTTCATCGTACGGAGCATGATTAGTCAATTCCGTCATTCCCTACTGTTGTCGTCAATAGTCACGAGGATTCAGATGACAAAGATGTCGTCTGCGCTCAGCGACGGCGAATTTGTCAAAGTTGCAAACCAGATAGCAGTCATCGCTCCGTTGCCATCCGGGTCGTAGGATAGGTAGCCAGTCGCACTGTCGTAGAGGATGCGGTCATCCGCATCTTCCGCTGTTGTTCCAACCTGAAATACGTCTTGTGCGAGTGAACCCGTCGATCCCAAGGCGGTAAAAACGGAGTTCTCTAGCTGAACCTGATCCTCATTCGCCGTGAAATCAAGAATCTGATCGATGTTTGGCAAGCCGTTGATTTCTGAATCGAACCGAAAGACGTCTGCGCCTGCATGTCCCCAGAGACTGTCGTTGCCAAGGCCGCCGCGCAGAATATCATTGCCTGCGCCACCAAGCAGACTGTCGTTGCCCGTTCCGCCGAGCAAATGATCATCTCCGTTGCCGCCATAGAGCAGGTCAATGCCATCGCCCCCGATCAGAAGATCTGCTCCGTTTTCACCTCTGAGTGTGTCATTGCCGGCAGCACCGGCCAAATAATCGTCGCCGTCGCGGCCGTAGAGCGTGTCATCGCCAGCGCCGCCATTGAGTTTGTTCCGCGCGTTGTTTCCTATGATCTCGTTGGCCAGTGAGTTGCCAGTGCCGTCTATAGCCGCGCTCGATATAAGCTCTAGATTTTCGATGTTAGAGCCCAAAACAAAACTTACGCTCGATAGGATCTTGTCCGTTCCCGCATTCAACTCTTCAAAGATTACATCGGATGTGTCGTCGACGTAATATGTATCGCTGCCCTTGCCGCCTGCCATTGCGTCGGAACCAGCACCACCATCGAGTACGTTGTTTAGATCATTACCGGTGATGGTGTCATTACCGGATCCGCCAATCGCATTTTCGATCCAACTGGTGAGGTAAATTCCGATGTTCTGAACGTTTCCGCCAATGTTTGACCAAGTGCCAGGCCGCAGGTCAATGATCTGATCATTTGAAAAGCCTGAGACGTCGAACACGTCTACACCACCCGTGTCGTAGATGACAAAGCCAGGCTGGTAATGGAAGGGATTTGCATCGCCCTGATAGTATGTAAAATCGTAGACGCTGCCTGCGGTGCTAGTCGACGTGTTGAAGCCATAGACATCGTTCCCTGGGCGCGCATAATTTGCGCCATAGCGATCGATTGCAGCCTTGATATCGGCCATCTGTAAGGTCGTAGGCGGAAGCGTGGTCGCACCCTCATAATTCGACTGTTCAAAATAGGAAAGAATCGTGAACTGCCGTGTATCGTTGGCGAAGGCTCTGTCCTCGTCATAGACGGCGCCAGAGCCATACGTCGCAGGATGGCGGAAGACCAGTACATGGCCGATCTCATGCATTAAGCTAACCATGGTGTTGCTAACTGGCAAGAATGAACCTTGTAAAACGAAATCGGGCACGTTGATCACACCAGGGCTCTGTGTTGCAAGGTTAGGGGGCGTGCCGTGGAACTGCGGATCGGTCAAACTAAATACAATATCGGGGTTCTCATTGGATGTTACCTCTACAAATGTGACATCGATGATGTCACTCCAAGCCTTGAACGCCGCAACGGCTAAATCTTTCCGGTAATTCTCTGCCAAACCTGCAAGGCTATATGTGATCTCAGCCCGACCAACAGCCCATGTCACGTTATCATTTGTGATTGCATCCGCGATCTCTTCAATTGTGGCGACGTAGTTTGGATCGAATGACATGATCTGTTGCCTCTGCTGCGAAATCGATAATCGCCATACCAACGCTGATTTTGCGCAAGGCTGGTTGCTTATGCAATGTTGAATAGACGACGTTTCCCGTATTTTCTAGGACGTCTTGGCTTGGCGATTTCCTTTCCCTTGGCTCCAAGCAAATACCACCAGAGGCTCAGTCTTGTCGCCAGAAGCAACCTCCTCGAATATCTTCTCGTCCCCAACCTTTGCCATGGTATCGCGTTGCAAGATGAGATCCTGTGCGTCGGTGGAAACACTCGCATAGCCGATCAAGGGCATGAAGGGACGATCCTTGTCCGTTTTATTGTCCGGCAATCAATCTGTCCGCTTTGCCATTGTCAAGGCGCATTGACGGACATATTCTGTGGAGGCTGCCAAATCTTCCTTTGACGGACAACGCTGCAGCCCTCCCTATTGTCCGTGGCTCCAGCGGAACACGGGAAATAATGAATGGCGCAAAGACCTTTGCTCAAACCCGATCGGTGGTCTGCCTTGCTTGGTGTGCCCGCGGAAGAAGAGACGTTGATCCGCCACTACACGCTTGGGCAAGCAGAGTTCGATCTCATCCGGATCAAGACGGCGGCGCGCGACGGTTGCAGCCCAACTCTTCGAACTCCATGGTCAGCTGACAGATGCGACAGTCACTATGTTCTGCAAAATGGTCGCGAAAATGTTCTCTCTCTTAAAGATCCGCCGTGATCGGCGTCATCTCGTTGCCCGTAAGGACACCGTACCGCTGCTGAACCTATTTCGCGACACATTGCATACCCTCAACGAAGCAAACGTGACCGGCGAGGACGCCATTGACCTGTTGGATCGAAAGATCCGGTGGCATCAATTGCTGCGGGTGAAAATCGACCTTGAGACACTCACCAGGAAAACCGATATCGATCCGTTGGCGGGTGCAGCCGAGCGTTCCGAGGTTGTCCGCCGCTCGGCACGCACAATTTCACTTTTCTTTCGGCACGCCACCACATCAATTTGATAGGAACCTACGATTGGAGCGGCAAGGCAAGACCGCCAGAAGGAGGGTTTCGACCAGTTAGCACGACACGACCCGTATTCCTGGCGGCGTGAGCCGGAAAAACCATTCGTCCATAAGTTCCTATTTCGCTCACGGATTTCGGGCGCCTACGTACTACTCTTGTAACGCCCCTTTCATGACGCCAGTTGGACGTTTAGCCAATCAGTGCACCCTCAGACGTGTACAATGGTCGGCTTTTCCTTGTTACGCGTTTATCGAGAGGTACTATTTGTGAGCAGTGCTAAGCGTCCTGATGTTGTGCGTCCCAGCGGTCGCGAAGCCGACCAGCTCCGTGAGATTCGCCTGACCCGCGACTTTACCCGCCATGCAGAAGGCTCGGTACTGGTGGAGTTTGGCGATACCAAGGTGCTATGTAATGCCAGTGTAGAAGCCACGGTACCACGCTGGCTGCGTGGCAAAAATCAGGGCTGGGTAACCGCAGAGTACGGCATGCTGCCCCGGGCGACGCACTCGCGCAGTAATCGCGAAGCGACCCAGGGCAAACAGGGTGGCCGCACGCTGGAAATTCAGCGCTTGATTGGCCGCAGCCTGCGCGCCGCGGTTAATTTGAAGAAGCTGGGTGAGTTCACTATTACCGTGGATTGCGATGTGATTCAGGCCGATGGTGGTACTCGCACCGCGGCGATTACCGGTGGCTGCGTGGCGCTAATGGATGCGATCCGTTATCTGCAGCGTGAGAAGAAAATTAAAAGCGACCCCTTCAAGCAGTTGGTCAGCGCCATTTCCGTGGGCATTTATAAAGGCGTACCGGTACTGGATCTGGACTACCCGGAAGACAGTAAAGCCGACACCGACTTAAACGTGGTGATGACCGAAAGCGGCGAGCTGATCGAAGTACAGGGTACCGCCGAGGCAGGTGCGTTTACCCGCGCCGAGTTGAACGCGATGCTTGATCTGGCCGAAAAAGCCGGTGATGAGCTGCGCGAGAAGCAGCGCGAAGCGCTGGGTATTCGAGGCTAAACGCGAGCGAGCGCCGCAACGCAACAAGCCGACCCAAGGGTCGGCTTGTTGCTTATTACCACTGCTGACAGACTGCGACGCGGGAAAAGTGCGTTGCCTAGCGCTTAAAGCGCTAAGTCGTACTCAACGATTAGCGGTGCGAACTCGGAGAAGGTCGCATCGTAATCGATCCACGCGTCGACCACGTGGCGGCGGAAGTTGGGGCCGACTAGCTGGTAGTCGATCCGCCAGCCTTCCTGGCGTTCACGGGGTACGTCTTGGTCGAGCTTGGGCCACCAGGTGTACTCACCTGCATCGCGGTTGATTTCGCGGAAGGTGTCGATAAACCCAGTGGGGCCAAGCACCTGATCCATCCAGGCGCGCTCTTCGGGGCGGAAGCCTGAGGTCAGTTGGTTATCCGACCAGTTGGCCAAATCGACGGTTTTATGGGCAATATGCCAGGTACCGCAGAGGATATATTCGCGGCGTTTGCGCGACATCTTCGTCAGGTACTCTTGGTACTGCTCCATAAATGACTGCTTGGCTTTTTGGTCACTTCCGTCAGGCATCAGGAAGGAGACGATACTGAAGCGTTCATAATCCGCCTGCAGAAAACGTCCTTCATGGTCACACTGAGGAAACCCAAGGCCATACATAATCGCCTTGGGAATTTTGCGGCAATAGAGTGCCACACCGGAGAAACCATCCTCTTCGGCATCCAGGAAGTAGCCTTCATAGCCTTCCGGGTACAAAATGTGGTCACCCAGTTCAAAACTTTTTGCCTTGATGTTCTGCACGCAGACCACGTCGACATCCTGCTGAGCCAGCCAGTCCAGGAAGCCACGATCGACGGCATCACGAATACCATTGACATTGATGCTGGCAATTTTCATAAATCGTCCCTTTTGCGTCGCTGCTGTATGATACCCGACGTTTAGACGTTTGGGTAAAGGCAGCGAGTAAAACTTGCCATTTACCCTACTTTTATTGTTGCTTTCGTGCCGATTTAAACCTAACTCCTAGTGAGGAATGCCGTGGCCACCACTCTACAACCCTACCAGCGCGATTTCATTGCCTTTGCCATTGAGCAAGGTGTGCTTAAGTTTGGCGAGTTTACCCTGAAATCCGGCCGCGTTAGCCCCTACTTTTTCAACGCGGGGCTGTTTCAAACCGGGCGGGCGCTGGCCAAACTGGGGCGTTTTTACGCCCAGGCGATTGTCGATAGCGATTTAAACGCCGATGTGCTGTTTGGCCCGGCCTATAAGGGTATTCCGCTGGCAGCCGTTACAGCGGCGGCCTTGGCCGATCATCACGATCTGGATATGCCCTACTCATTTAACCGTAAAGAGGCCAAAACCCACGGTGAAGGGGGCAATATCGTTGGCGCACCTTTAGCAGGCGATATTTTGATCATTGATGATGTGATTACCGCAGGCACCGCGATTCGCGAAGTGATGACGCTGATTGAGCAGAGCGGTGCCCGCGCCGCTGGCGTTATCATCGCGCTTGATCGCCAGGAGCGCGGTCAAGGCGAGCAGAGCGCGATTCAGGAAGTCCAGGCCCAGTACGGCATGCCGGTGGTCAGTATCGTCACCTTAGAGCAAGTGCTCACTTACCTTGAAGAGCATGCCGGTGGCGAAATGCTCGCCTACGCCGAAGCGATCAGGGCGTATCGTGACCGCTACGGTATTACTAGCTGATTAGACCGAACCTGCGCCAGCAAAACCTTGCTGGCGCCACGCCTCGTAGCTCACAATAGCCACGGCGTTGGAGAGGTTCAGGCTACGGTTGTTGGGCTGCATGGGCAGGCGCAGTTTGTGCTCGGCGGGGAGCGACTCATGCACTTGGGGTGAAAGCCCGCCGGTTTCCGAGCCGAACAGCAGCACATCGCCGGGAGCAAAGTCGGCATCGCTGTAGCTGCGCGTACCTTTGGTGGTGACCGCCCAGATGCGCCGCCCCTGCATCGCCTCTTGAAAGGCGCTAAAATCCGCGTGGCGAGTGACGTTGGCCAGATCACGGTAATCCAGCCCGGCCCGGCGCAGCTTCTTCTCTTCCAGGTCGAAGCCAAGCGGTTCAATCAGGTGTAACCGGCAGCCATTATTGGCCACCAAGCGCATGATATTGCCCGTATTGGGCGCCATGCGCGGTTCAAAAAGCGCTACTTCAAACATCTCCACCTGCCTGTTTATCATGCATTCGACGATTGTAATCGAAATAGCCTAGCAACACTTGTAGAGGATCACCCACGCCATGACGCCCGCAACGCCCAAAAGCATTCTTAGCCGTATTAAAGGGCTAAACCCGCGCCAGCAGGAAGCGGTGCGTTATATCGATGGCCCCTGCTTGGTGCTGGCGGGCGCAGGTTCCGGTAAAACCAGCGTGATCACCACCAAAATTGCCTACCTGGTTCAAGAGTGTGGAATGAGCGCGCGCAGGATCGCCGCAGTGACCTTTACCAACAAAGCCGCCAGGGAGATGAAAGAGCGTGTGGGTCAGATGCTCCATGGCAAAGAGGGTCACGGGCTGACGGTCTCCACCTTCCACACCCTGGGGTTGAATATTATCCGTGGCGAGCTTAAAACCCTGGGCTATAAGCCGGGCTTTTCACTCTTCGACCCGGAAGACGCCAAGGCGCTGCTGCGGGATTTGATGAACAAAGACGCCCAGGTGGATGCCGAGCAGATCAACGCGGTGCAGAGCAAAATCTCCACCTGGAAGAACGATTTAGTGCTGCCCAGCGATGCGCTTTCGTTTGCCTCGGATGACGATGAGCACTTCGCCGCTCGGGTATACGAAGCCTACGTGCGCCATTTAAAAGCTTACAACGCGGTGGATTTTGACGATTTGATTCTGCTGCCAGTGGTATTGCTACAAAGTGATACTGAGGCGTTAGAGCGCTGGCGGCGCAAAATCCACTACATGCTCGTCGATGAGTACCAGGACACCAACGTCTCCCAGTACCTGCTGGTGAAGCTACTGATGGCGGAGCGCTCCACCTTCACCGTGGTGGGCGATGATGACCAGTCGATCTACGCCTGGCGTGGCGCCCGGCCTGAAAACCTGATTACCCTGGGCGAAGATTTTCCACGCCTGAAAGTCATCAAATTGGAGCAGAACTACCGCTCTACTGCCACCATACTGCGCGCCGCCAACACGCTGATCGCCAATAATCCCCACGTCTATGAGAAGACGCTGTGGTCGGATATGGGCGATGGTGCGCCCATCCGGGTGATCGTCAATCGCCATGAAGAGGCTGAGTCCGAGCGGGTCGCCAGCGAAATGCTTACCCGGCGTATCAAAGAGAAGGCCGAGTGGCGGGACTTTGCGGTGCTTTATCGAGGTAACTTCCAGGCCCGTTTATTGGAGCTTAAGCTGCAGCACTACCAAATTCCTTACAAGCTCTCCGGCGGCACGTCGTTTTTCTCGCGCAACGAGATTAAAGACACCATGGCCTACCTGCGCCTACTGATTAACCCCGCCGACGATAACGCCTTTTTACGCATTGTGAACGTGCCGCGCCGTGAAGTGGGCCCTGGAACGGTCGAGAAACTCGCCAACTACGCCACCGAGCGCTCGATTTCGCTATTTGCCGCCTGCCATGAGCTGGGCTTGGAACAGGTGCTGCCGACCCGAGCCGTGGAGCGGCTGTCGCGTTTCACACACTTTATCGACGGCGTGCGTAAGCGTATGGATCAGGGCGATGCCATTGCCGCCATACGCGACATGCTGCGGGATATGGATTACGAGGCGTGGCTGTACCAAAACGCCAGCGCGCCCACCGTTGCCGAACGGCGCATGGCTAATGTATGGATTTTGATCGACCAACTAGAGAAGTCCCTTAACCGCGATCCGGAAGAGGCTACCGACTCCACCGAGACCGAAACCGACGGCGTGGAAGCGGCTATTTCACGCTTGGTGCTGCGCGATATTCTGGAGCAGCAGGCGGAAGAGGATGATTCTGACCGCGTTCAGCTACTCACTATGCACGCCTCAAAAGGGCTGGAATTTCCCCACGTTTATTTGATGGGGCTTGAGGAAGACCTGCTGCCCCACCGCAACGCCATTGAGGTAGGCACCGTTGAGGAGGAGAGGCGCTTGGCCTATGTAGGCATTACCCGGGCGCGGCGTACGCTAACCTTGACGCTTGCGCGCCAGCGCAAAGCCTACGGCGAACTAATGGACTGCCAGCCAAGCCGTTTTTTGGACGAGCTGCCCGGCGAGGATTTGGAGTGGGAAGGCCGTGCGGATAAAGAGGATCCGGATAAGAAACAGGCCCGCGGCAAAGATGCCATTGCCGGGCTGCGCTCGCTGCTAGGCTGATCAAGCGAACGTTATAAACGGGGGGTTCTAAAAACGCGGCTTCAAAGCAAAAATATCCACAGGGCGGTAACTCAGACACCCTGTGGATAAGATAGAGACACTATTTAAGTGGCATGCTTATTACTAGCGATTACTCAACTTCAGCAACCATGTAATCAACGACCGCCATCACTTCTTCATCGGAAAGGTTCGGGTTGCCACCTTTGGCTGGCATTGCACCAATTCCATTGATCGCGCTGGCATAAAGTTCCTCAGTACCTTTCTCTAGACGCGCAGCCCACGCATCCGCATCCCCCAACATGGGCGAACCGGCTACGCCCGAAGCATGGCAAGCCACACAGCCAGAGCTTGCGTATAGGGCCTCGCCGTCTAAGCCGCTGCCGCCACTCGCTTCTTCAGAGGCGGCCGCATCTTCTTCACTCGCCGCGTCGTCATTGGAAGCCATTGCTTCTTCACTTGCCGCTTCTTCGCCTTCTGCAGCAGCGGTCTCTTCGGCAGCAGCCTCATCGGAGGCACCTTCATCGCTAGAAGCTTCGGAGTCTGCAGCAGCTTCGTCTCCACTACTCAACTCGGGTACTTCCATGACAGGCTCGACCATGTAGGCAACAGCCGCTTCCACTTCCTCATCGGAAAGATTGGGATTACCGCCTTTCGCCGGCATGGCGCCAATACCGTTGATAGCGTGGTCTAACAGAGTGGCGAAACCTTGTTCAGCACGTTCAACCCAGGCCGCTTCTTCACCACGGATAGGAGCGCCCGCAGCGCCCGATTCGTGGCACGCGCTACACACATTGCCGTAGATGCCCTCGCCGTCGATATCACCGCCACTGCTAGCGGCTGCCGCCGGTGCCGCCGCGGTGCCACAGTCTTGGCCTTGTAAACAGAGTTGCCCTACCGGCGCTAAACGCTCGGCAATCGCATCACGTGCGGCGTCATCTTGGGCATAAACACTGGATGTGCCCGCCATGAAGCCGAGGGCCGCCAGCCCGCTCATGATCAGCTTAGCTTTCACTCTCACCACCTCTTGAGTATTGTCATAAAACGTTTTTTATCAAACTCTGTCTCAACTGCTGTCTCAAACCCTATGCGCGGTGACGCCAACATCGATGATGCACCGCCGAGACGCCAAGACGTGCGTATAGAACTAGTATACCGGCAACGTAAAGCGCAAGAAAATGCTACTAAGCGCGCTGATGTATCCAATAGTCGCTATCAAGCCTTTATTTGGGTGCTTCGCCCCGCTCGTCACCCCCTTTCCACGCTAATAAACGCTGCTGTGTATAGCGTATAAAACCCGCCTGCAGGTAGAGTCGTTTGGCTGGGAAATTAACGTCATCAACTCCCAGCGCCATTTCCTGTGCACCTGCCTGCTGGGTGAGCTCCAGGGCTTTATTCAATAGCGAACGACCCAAGCCTTTGCCACGCCAAGGCGGTTTTAGTCCCATCAACATTAACTCCCAGCGCCCTGACGCCGGGCGAGGCGCAAGTAGTAGCACGCCTACTACGGCATTTTGATAGCCAACGGCATACCAGTGCTGTGGCGCTTGGGGATCCTGATGATAAAACCCGGCTAATAACTCTTTAATCGAGAGTACCTCCCGCAAGGGGCGGCTATCCAGCGAATCCTGCCCTACTGCGGCCAACAGACTCAGTTGCTCCGTCTGAGAAAGATCGCCAAACGGCTGCAGGGAGAGCGGCATCGCTTCATTCATCGCTAAGCGGCGGTGAGTGCTACCGATTAAATACTCCAAGCAGACTAACCGCTGCATACCGTGTTTAACCAACAGCCCTTCTGTTTCGGAGGCTTCGGAAGAAAGCTCCAGATGACATAGGCGAATATTCTGTGTTTTCACCCATTGGCGCGCCTTATCTAACAGCAACTGAGCGGGCGTTTCCACTACCTTCGGTAAACCTGATTTTGGTAACACTGTATTTGGCCCCCCTGTATTGGGCGACCCTGCAATTGGCAACCATAACTGAGCCATGTTCATGGGTAGAAGTTGTACCCAAATAGCGGCCGTTATCTCTCCCGCCTCAAACGTTACCCATAGACCATCCCAGTGCTCATCGGATTGGTGATACATCGCCTTGATGGCGGCGCTCAAGGCTGCTTGCTGTGCAGGGTCATGGGCAGCAGCAAGCTTCAGCAAGGCCTCGCGTCGCCGATCGGGCGGACAACGCATTGCATACGGGGTGTTTGTTGGGTAACGAGTCGTCATGATTGCACAATCAAATGTAGAGCTCCGAAGGAGGAATAAAGCGTGCTACGTTATTAGCCTACAATTTATAACCTCATCCTGACGGCCTAAGCCTTTGCACGCCACCCTTATCACTGCTTATTTCAAGGTTTAGTGGTGGCGATGGATTTAAAGGAGTAACCAACCCGCCATGCGTATATTGTTGGTAGAAGACGACCCAAGCTTAGCCTCGGGTATTCGTTTGGCATTAAAGCCCGAGAACTTCACGGTGGATCACCTTAGCGATGGCGTTACCGCCCTGGCCGCCTTAAAGGAAGGCGAACCCTTTGATGTGGTTATTCTCGATCTGGGGCTGCCGCGCATGGATGGTATGCAGGTACTGGAAGCCGTCCGGCGGCAGGGCAATCGCGTCCCCATTTTAGTGTTAACCGCCCGGGATGCCGTTGAAGAACGCATCGCAGGGTTAGATGCGGGTGCCGATGACTATTTAACCAAACCGTTTGAAGTCGCTGAATTAAAGGCACGCTTACGCGCCTTGTTGCGCCGGAGCAGCGACCAGGTAAACAGTGCTTTGGAGTGCCGAGGTATTCGCCTTGATCCTTTGACCATGCAGGTTAGCTACCAGGGAAAACTCGTGGCGTTATCGCGCCGTGAGCTAACCTTGCTGCAAGAGTTTATGAGCCACCCAGGACGAGTATTCACCCGCGATACGCTAACGCGCCTGGTCTATGGCTGGGATGAAGACGTAGAAAGCAATGCCATTGAAGTCCATGTGCACCACCTTAGGCGCAAATTCTTTCCTCACCTGATTCGCACGCTGCGCGGCATTGGTTACGTAATGGATAAAGCGGATCAGGATGAGCCCTCATGACCTCTATTCGCCAACGCACCTTGGGACTGGCGCTGCTGGTATTTGGTATTAGCATGCTGGTGATTGGCTTTATCAGTTATCGCTATGCTGCCCATGAAATTGAAGCACTGTACGACGCCAGCCTTGAGCAAGACGCACGCTTACTAAAAGGTTTACTGCAAGCTCCCCTACCGGAGGAGGCACGCGATGGGCTGCTCAGCAGTCTGGAAAATGCCTTAGGGAATGCGGCGAGATCCGGTCGCCGCTTTGCAGGACACCGAACGGATAGCCAAATGGGCTTTCAGCTATGGGAAGAGGGCCACCTCTTGCTGCGCTCAGCCAATGCCCCCGAGTCGCCGTTGGCGAACCTCCCCGCCGGCTTCAATAGTCAGTCTATTGATGAGGTCGAATGGCGCGTTTATGTGCTTGATGTCAGTAACTCCACCCAGCGAATTGTCGTTAGTGAGCGCGAAGACGTACGCGGCGAACTGATCAGAGCGGTAGCTCTTCGCACCCTCTTGCCCGACCTCATTGGCCTGCCGCTCCTCACTGCCCTGCTTTGGTGGTCGATTGGCTGGGGTTTAGCACCGTTATCACGCATGGCTGAGCAGATTCGCAGTCGTGATCCGCACAATTTACAGCCTTTGACGCTTAGCCCTCTGCCCCAAGAGTTAGACACTATTGCCGGGGCGCTCAACCGTTTGTTAGAACGAATTCGCATAATGCGCGTACGCGAAAAGCGTTTTATTGCCGATGCCGCCCATGAACTACGCACGCCCTTAGCAGTACTGGATCTACACGCTCAAAACGCCCTGACTGCCGATAACCTTGAAGATCGTCAGGAAGCACTCAACCACCTGCGCGGTGGCGTCGCACGGGCAACGCGTTTGGTCACCCAGCTCTTAACACTGGCCCGCCTGGAGCCTGAAGAGGAGTCAAAGCCAGAGTACCGCACCAGCCACCTGCTTAGTGAAGTGCGTGAAACCTTGGCCAAGATTTCGCCGCTGGCCGCTGAACGCGAACAACAGCTGCTGCTAAACGCGGATGACCAGGCGGACTGGTCAATATTAGAAGAACCAGGCGCCATTGAAACCCTGGTACAGAATTTGGTAGGTAATGCCATCCAGCACTCGCCAAGACAGGGCACTATCAGCGTCACGCTATCAACGACGCCACATGGCTTTCAATTAATAGTCGACGATCAAGGCCCCGGCATACCTATCAATGAACGCAAAAAAGTGGTTGAGCGCTTCCAACGTGCGGGTTCCAGCGCTGGCTCAGGTTTAGGCCTTTCCATCGTTGAGCGATTGGTGACACGTCACGGCGGCACCCTCCAGCTTGACGACGCTCCCAGTAAGGGCTTGCGCGTACGAATTCACCTCCAGCGCCCAACAGAGGACTAACACTTTCTTTGTGTACTCAGTGGCAGTTTACGCCTCCCTTAAGGTTGCGATAAGAATTGCGTGCAACTGTGGAGATGCATGGTGAGCCAGATACCCACGGCTCCCCCTTTTCTCCATATGGAGGTTCCCCTGATGAACCAAGTTACCTTTTCACCGAAACCCTTGATTCAACTCGATTCAGCACCGCTACTCGCCAAACCTGCGGCGCGTCGGCTGCAGCCTACTAGCCCAGCCATGACCGTGCTGACCGACTTTTCCCAAGTAATGCCTCAATCCGTCGATGCCGATACCCCCATCGATGAAGCCCACCTGAAGATGCGTTATAGCGGCGTAAGACTGCTGTTCGTGATGGATCATCAAGCGCACTGTATCGGTATTATTACCTCGAAAGAAGTGATTGGTACTCGGCGTATTAACATAGCCATGCAGCAGCGTAACCTCTCCCGCAACGAGGTGACTGCCGAAATGATCATGACGCCGTGGCACAAACTTAGCGCCATGCCCGTCGCCCAGTTGGCCTCGCTGACCATTGAGGATCTGGTACTGTCGATGGAAGCGGTGACCGATCAGCACCTGTTAATCACTGAGCAAAATGATCACCGCGAACTCAGAATTCGCGGCATTATTTCAGCCAGCGATATCCAAAATGCGGTGGGCAAAGAGATTAACCCAGTGCCTATGGCGAAAAGTTTCGCCGACATTTGCCAAGTCATTACCGGCCACGACCTCTAACGTCTCACTACTGAACGTTTTAAGTTAATCGCCTTTAAATGCCGGATGCATAAAACAAACGCCCTTCACCGATTCCTCGGTGAAGGGCGTTTTAGATTGCACATAACAATTGTTTAGAGCATACCGTCTATAATTTTTTCTTCTAAAACATGCTCTTATAAAACAATTATTCTAAAACAATGAGGCATTGACCCATAGATGAGTAGCGATACTGGCAGCATAGCCTAATAAAATCGCGGGCACCCAGCGCAGGTGAACGGCAAAGGTATAGATACCGCGTGCCTGGCCCATAAGGGCAACCCCAGCGGCGGAGCCCATGGAGAGCAAACTCCCCCCCACGCCTGCGGTTAACGTTATTAGCAGCCAGTTACCCTGGGACATATCCGGGGCCATGGAGAGTACCGCGAACATCACCGGAATGTTGTCCACCACCGCGGAGATAAGCCCCAGCACCACGTTGGCCCACACCGGGTTCCAACCGCCGTAGAGCGTTTCGGAAAGCAGGCTCAGATAGCCCATAAAGCCCAGGCCACCAACACACATCACCACCCCGTAGAAGAACAGCAGCGTATCCCACTCGGAGCGCGCAATACGGCTAAAAATATCAAAGGGAACGACGCTACCCAGCTGCTCCAGCTTCTTCCAGTCACCCCGGCGGGAGTAGCGCTCGCGCTTGCGTTCAAGGGAGCGTGGCAGGCTGCGGCGCAAGTAGTAGCCAAAGAACTGCAGCAGGCCCAAACCAAACATCATGCCCATGGCAGGCGGTAGGTAGAGAATCGAGTGACACAGCACCGAGATCGCTACGGTGATCAAAAACAGCACGATAATGCGCCGCGCGCCCCGCTTGAGCCAGACGTTTTCCTTAAGGGAGGCAGGCTGACGGTTAACAATAAAGAAGTTCATGATCACCGCAGGCACCATGAAATTAACTATCGCGGGAAGCAGCAGCGCGAAGAAGTCTTCGAACGGTACTTGTCCTGCCTGCCACACCATCAGCGTGGTGATATCGCCAAACGGACTGAAGGCACCACCCGCGTTAGAGGCGACCACCACGTTCACGCAGCAAAGGCCGATAAACTTATTGTCACCCTCGGCCACTTTGAGCACTACGGCACACATCAGCATGGCGGTGGTCATATTGTTGGCGATCGAAGAAATACCGAATGCCATGACACCGGTAATCCAGAACAGAGTGCGGTAGCTAAAGCCTTTGCGCACTAGCCAAGAACGCAGCGCATCAAATACCCGGCGCTCTTCCATGGCATTGATATAAGTCATCGCCACCAGCAAAAACAGCAACAGTTCAGCGTATTCAAGCAGTGTTTCGCGGAAGGCGGTTTCCGCCTCTTCCGGCATCCCCGCTTGTACGTAGACCCAGGCCACTAGCGCCCAGATAAGCCCTGCCGCGACAAGTACCGGCTTAGACTTACGCATATGCAGTAGCTCTTCACTCATCACCAACGCATAGGCGAGCACGAAGATCACGACAGAAGAGATACCGGCAAGCGAGAGAGTAAGATCAAGGGGCCCGGCGGCGGCATAAGAGAGAGAAGGAAAGACAAAAAGCGTGCAGGCGAGCAACAACCAAGCGACCCGGCTAGCATAATGCCGGGTTACGAGGACGTTTGGTGGTTTCATGGCAATGTTATCCAGTCAGGAGGGAGAAAGACCGCCACGATAATAAGCACCCTAACCACATGCTGCAACGCAACGGTTGCGCATAAGATGCGACGTATTGCCGCATCTTGTAAAGCGTTTTTATTGGCTTAACTAAATATAAAGTCTGACGCCTAAATCACTCTACCGTCACGCTCTTGGCCAGGTTACGGGGCTGATCAACATCGGTGCCTTTAAGCACTGCCACGTGGTAACTCAATAGCTGTAGCGGCAAGGTATACAACAGCGGCGCGAGCGCTTCGTGCACGTGGGGCAGGGTCAATACGCGAATATCTTCCTGCGTATCGATACCCACACTCTCATCGGCAAACACAAACAGCTGGCCGCCGCGAGCGCGGACTTCCTGAAGGTTGGATTTAAGCTTTTCCAGCAGGTCATCGTTGGGGGCAACCGAAATCACCGGCATTTCGCTGTCCACCAACGCTAATGGCCCATGCTTTAACTCTCCGGCAGGATACGCCTCGGCATGGATATAGGAGATCTCTTTAAGCTTAAGCGCGCCTTCCAGGGCAATTGGGTAGTGAGCCCCGCGCCCCAAGAAGAGCGCGTGCTGTTTGTCAGCAAACGCCTGGGAAAGCGCTTCAATTTGGCTATCCAGCGCCAGCACCCGCTGACACACATCGGGCAGCGTGCGTAATGCAGCTATAATATTCGGGTATTCGGCCTGGTCTTTGGCTTTACTGACCGAAAGCGTTAGCAGCATTAGCGCTATCAGCTGAGTGGTAAAGGCTTTAGTGGAGGCCACGCCAATTTCTGGTCCTGCGCGGGTCATGAGGGTAATGTCAGACTCACGCACTAGCGAACTACCGGGCACGTTACAGATCGCCAGCGAGCCGATGTAGTCGAGGGTTTTAGCAAAGCGAAGCGCGGCCAGCGTATCGGCGGTTTCGCCAGACTGGGAAAGGGTGACAAACAGCGTGCCTTCAGGCACCACCGGATGGCGATAGCGGTACTCGGAGGCCACTTCGACCTGCACCGGTACGCCTGCGTAACGCTCTAGCCAGTACCGCGCCACCAGCCCTGCATGGTAGCTAGTGCCGCAGGCGATGATATGTACCTGACGAGTGCGCTGGAAAAGCGCCTGGGCATCCGGGCCAAAGCTTTCGACCAACACGCTTTGGGCGCTCAGCCTACCCTCTAATGCTGCCTCGATAACCGTTGGCTGCTCAAAAATTTCCTTAAGCATATAGTGGCGGTACTCGCCCTTACTGGCCGCGCCATCGCCATGTTCAAAGGTATGAATAGGGCGATCAACGTCGTTACCCTGACGATCCACGATGCGAATCGCGCCCTGCTCACGCAGCTCAACCAAATCGCCCTCTTCAAGATAAATAAAGCTATCCGTCACCGGCAGCAACGCTAGTGGGTCAGAGGCTAAAAAGGCCTCATTAATCCCTACCCCGACCACCAGCGGACTACCCTGTCGAGCGCCAACCACCACTTCCGGCTGTTGAGCGCACATGACTCCCAGAGCGTAGGCACCGCCTAAGCGGTTAACGATCTGCTGGGTAGCATCAAACAGTGTTAGGCCGTCAGCCAGTTTTTCGGAAAGTAAGTGAGCAATCACTTCGGTATCAGTTTCAGAGCTAAAAACATAGCCGCTGCGCTGCAAGCCTTCTTTTATCGGCTCGTAATTCTCAATAATGCCGTTGTGTACCACGGCAACCTGATCACTGCTGTGATGCGGATGTGCATTGGCCTCAGAGGGTTTACCGTGGGTTGCCCAGCGGGTGTGGGCAATGCCCGAAAAACCCGGTAGTGAGGCAGTATCCAACCGTGCAGCAAGCGCCGCCACTTTACCAAGCGCACGATGACGGGTTAATACACCCTCACTCAACACCGTCATACCAGCCGAATCGTAGCCGCGATACTCCAGGCGCCTTAGTCCTTCTAATAGAATTTCTTGGACGTTGCGCTGGGCAACGGCGGCCACAATGCCACACATAATGACTCTCCTGAGTTTTTTACGAACCTATAAAAACACTAAAACGGTATTATCCTGGCGGTAAGATAGGAATACGGCTTTTTAATGATTCTTAGCACTATGTTTTTTAGAGCTATGTTTTCAGAGCTACGTTTTTTAGAGCTATGGCTCTATGCGTTTGCTAGGGCGCAGCCAGTCAATTTTTTCTAACTGACGGCCGCGGGTAACTGCCAAGGCGTAGTCGGTGACATCTTTGGCAATGGTAGACCCAGCCCCGATAGTGGCACCTTTACCTATCGTAACAGGTGCTACCAACGCAGAATTAGAGCCAATAAAGGCATTATCACCAATCTCAGTGCGGTGTTTATTGGCACCATCGTAGTTGCAAGTGATGGTACCTGCCCCTACGTTCACATCCCGCCCTAAACGTGCATCACCAACGTAGCTTAGGTGATTGATTTTGCTACCTTCACCCACATCGGCGCTTTTGGTTTCAACAAAATTCCCGACTTTGGCTTTTACCGCGAGTCGCGTGCCGGGGCGTAGTCGCGCAAAGGGGCCTATCTGGTTTAAGCCCGCTGCCACGGTGCCGTCTATTACACTATGGGTATCTATCACGCTTTGCGCACCAATGGTGCTATTTTTAATCACGCAGTAAGGGCCAACCCGCACGCCTTCGCCTAGCTCAACCTCGCCCTCAAATACGCAGCCCACATCGATAAACACATCGTGCCCACAGGTTAGATACCCGCGTACATCAAGCCGTTCAGGGTCGGCGAGCGCCACCCCCTGCGCCATTAACTTATCGGCCATCTGGCGTTGATAAACACGCTCCAAGCGGGCCATTTGCGCTCGGTTATTGACGCCTTCCACTTCGACGGCGGTAGCCGGTTGGGTGGTGCAGACCTTGATGCCTTCCGCCGCTGCCATGGCAATCACATCGGTTAGGTAGTACTCGCCCTGGGCATTATTGGCTGAGAGCTGTGGTAACCAGCGCTTAAGCTGGGCGCTGGTCATGGCCATGATGCCGGTATTGCATTCAGTGATGGCGAGTTGAGCGCTACTGGCATCCTTTTGCTCAACGATCGCCACGGCATCGCCTGCATCATTGCGCTCGATCCGTCCATAGCCGGTGGGATCAGCTAGCGTTACCGTTAACAGCCCCATGTGTTGCTCATCCACATAGGCTAACAGCTCACTCAGCGATTCCCGCTGCAGCAGGGGCACATCGCCGTAAAGTACTAACACCTTGCCGCTACCCAGCTGTTCAAGCGCTTGAGCCACCGCATGCCCAGTGCCCTTCTGCTCGGCCTGCATGGCAAACTTTACGGGCTGTTCTGCCAGCGCTTCGCGAAGCTGGTCAGCGCCATGGCCAATCACCACATGGGTACGATCAGGTTGCAACCCAGAGGCTGTCTCCATCACATGCTGAACCATGGGCTTGCCCGCCAAGGGGTGGAGCACTTTAGGAATTTGCGAATGCATCCGCGTGCCTTTACCCGCAGCGAGAATGACAATATCCAGTTCTTGCATGTTATTCACCTGTTAGCGGTTGGTCGTCGGGGGTAGTGGCTGTTAATGGAGCAACTGAAAATTGCTCAATACCCAACTCATCGACCAATGTTTTACCGAAGTAGTTACCAAATTCAGGGCTGGCAATACTGCGCCACTGCTCATCATCCCGAACCAACATCAGCACCTTCAGATTATTTTCAATCGCCATCTGCATAGCGTCCTGTTCGCCTACTACCAGGAGCGCTGTCGCCCAGGCATCCGCCCAGGTATTGGAAGGGTGGAAAACAGACACCGACGCAAGCTGATGGGTCACTGGCCGCCCCGTACGCGGATCAATAGTGTGCGAGAAGCGTTGGCCGTCGACTTCAAAATAGTTGCGGTAATCACCCGAGGTGGCCACTGACATACTCTCTAGTGGAATAATATGCTGGGCTCGCTGCTGACCATCCTCGGGTACCTCAATACCAATTCGCCAAGGTGTCTGTTCGTCTTCATCGCGCACTCCACGGGCAATCAGATCACCGCCTAAATTAACCAAGTAGTGCTCTATGCCCTGCTGATTCAGGTAAGCGGCTACCCGATCGGTGGCATGGCCTTTCGCGACGCCAGACAAGTCGACAAACACATCGCGAGTACGCCGAGCCTGCATGTTTTGCGTATCGACCTCCACCGCATCAAACCCTACCTGAGCAAGTCGCTCAGCCAGAATATCATCAGCGGGCACCTCTTCTGGCCTCGCGCCAGGGCCAAAGCTCCACAGATTAACCAGGTCGCCCACAGTAATATCAAAGGCACCATGGCTGGCTTCAGCCACTGACTGGCTAATCGCCAACACCTCAATCAGTTCATTAGAGAGCGGTTGCCACTCCCCTAACGGTGCATCGTTAAACGCGATCAGTTCGGCATCATCGCGGTAGGTGGACATCGCCTGGTCAACACTCTCCAGCTCTGCTTTGAAGCCCTCTTCCAGCTCAAGAGACTCGCCCTGCGTGAGCGCATCCATAACGGTTACCTGATAGAAGGTGCCAAAAATATTGCCCTCAAAGCGTACCGGTGGTTCCAACGGGCGATCGCTCTCTGAGCAGCCTGTCATCCCTATCACAGCCCCCACCAGCGAGCCCATCACGACTAGAGCACGCCCCCACCTTGCCGTGCGCCCATGACGCAATTTACCGATCATTTTTTTCATCGTTGCCTTGCCTAAAAATGAAGCCCTTATAAAGTGGAGCTCTTAAAAATGAAAGAACCACAGCAGCCAGGCGCCAAACAGCACGCGATAAATCACAAAGGGCTGCATGCCTAATTTTTTTATAATCACCAGGAAGTAGTGAATACATAAATACGCACTTACCCCTGACAGTAACGTACCCAGTAGCATCGCGCCCCAGTCGACCGACTGCGGCGCATTAACAAGGCCTATGGCTTCCAAACCACCGGCCAGCACAATCACCGGAATCGATAGCAAGAAAGAGAAGCGCGAAGCCCCTTCTCGGCTCATCCCAACCATGAGCGCCGCCGTAATGGTTATCCCCGAGCGCGACGTGCCGGGAATCAGCGCCAATGCTTGAGCACCACCAATAATCAGCACATCCTTTAATCGCAGTTGGTATTCGCTGCGCGTTCCCCGTTTGCGCCAGTCGGCGTAGCCTAACAATAGACCGAAACCAATTAAGCTAACGCCGATAATCAATGTAGAACGCATATAGCCAGAAATAACGTCGTGCAGCAGCAAGCCAACAACCCCAACGGGAATGGTCGCCAGCGTTACCCAAAAGGCGAGCCGCGCGTCTTCATTCACCCCTTTACCGTTGATGGCAGCCAGACTGCTTACCACCATCTGCCAAATTTCCTGGCGGAAATAGATAATCACCGCAGAGAGACTGCCTAAATGCAGTGCCACATCAAAGGCTAAGCCTTGATCTTGCCAATCTGTCAGAACGGGCACCAAAATCAGGTGGGCAGAGCTCGAAACGGGTAAAAATTCTGAAATTCCCTGAACAATCGCTAACACCACCACCTGGAACCAATCCATAAAAAAACATCCTGTGTAGTAGAAACAATTTGATGGTTTGCAATGGAGCTTAAGGATACACATCCGCTAATTCGTTGTCCGCCACTGCTTTTGCTGACACGCTTTTACTGACATGCTTTTAATAACACTACCCGCCACTGGCACTCACAAATGCCGTTTCGCAGTTTGAACGCAGTGGAGGCTATAGCGGATATAAGGAGTGCGCTACAATAAACGCCTATTGAATGCGTGCGTTATTGCAAGGTACCCATGACTCAGACCATCGAAACGCCAGTGGTTCACGACCAAGCGCAACTTAGCCAGGAAGCTAAGCGCGTCACCTACATAGGTGCGTGGTTGGATGGCCTGTTGAGCATTGTCAAAGTCACGATCGGTTTTATGGTCGGCTCAGCGGCATTGATCGCCGATGGCATTCACTCCCTGTCTGATTTAGTCACCGACGGCTTTGTGCTGGCGGCCATTCACTATGGGCGCCAGGAACCCGATAAAGATCACCATTACGGCCACGGCCGAATCGAAACGCTGACTACGCTGCTACTGGGTAGCGTGCTGATTTTCGTGGCTGGCGCGATTGCCTGGTCGAGCCTGGATCGCCTGTTTAGCGGTGCCGACGTTAACGCCCCCGGCGCACTGGCAATCGTCATTACCGTGATTGCGCTGTTTAGCAAAGAGTGGATTTTTCGCTACACCATGCGGGTCGCCAAGCGGGTAAAGTCTAAATTACTCGAAGCCAACGCCTGGCACTCCCGCAGCGATGCACTATCCACCGCCGTGGTGCTGGTGGCATTGGTGGGCGCCCAGTTTGGTTTGGGTTGGCTGGATGCCGTGGCCGCCATCATCGTGGGCTTATTGGTCGGCAAGGTTGGTTTGGACTTGCTGTGGGAGTCTGCTCGCGAGCTAGTCGATACCGCACTGCCGGAAGATGTACAGGATCAAATGCATGACGTTGCGTGCAGCGTACCCGGCGTAGATAGCGTCCACGACCTGCGTACCCGACAATCGGCTGGCTGGGTAATGGTCGATTTGCACGTGGTGGTGGGACCAAAAATTACCGTCTCGGAAGCCCATGAAATCGGTAACGAAGTGAGCCGCCGCCTGCGCCACGAGTTCCCCGCGCTGACCGACGTGATATTTCACGTTGATCCCGAAGACGATGCCGGTGCAGGCGACCCCAGCCGCCTTCCCGGCCTACCACTACGCCCTGAAGTGGAAGCTGCTCTGGATGCTCGCTGGTATAAACACCCGGTATGGCGCACGCTGAACGAACTACAGTTGCACTACCTGGACGATAAGGTATCGGTATCGCTGATCATCGATGACGCGGTGCATCAACCACCCCAGTGTCTCGCCAGCCAGCTAAAAGCTCTGGCTAGCGATATTGAGTGGCTCGGTCATGTAGAAGTGCTGTTTATTACCCGCGCCGCCAGCAGTTCGATGCGCTAGGTTTAACCGCTGGCTTACAATCCAGATAGCATTAGCGTGGCGATACTGAAGTAGATCACTACCCCAGAGGCATCAATCAGCGTTGTCACCAGCGGTGCCGATGCGGTTGCCGGGTCGACCTTAAAGCGTTCCAGCACAAACGGCAGACACATTCCCAACAAGCTGCCGAACAGTACAATAACCACCATGCTAAAAGCGACCACCATGGCCAGCGCCTCGCCGCCGCGCATGATGCCGATAGGCGTTACCGCAATCGCCATGGTAATACCCAACGAACCCGCCACGAGTAACTCACGGCCAAGCAGTTTGCCCCAATCTTTAACGCCTACATCACCGGTCGCCATACCGCGCACCATCAGCGTGGCTGCCTGAGCCCCGGCGTTACCGCCACTGCCGATTAGTAGCGGTAAAAAGAACACCAGTGCCACCTGGGCGGCAATGGTCTCTTCAAAGTAGGCAATCCCGGCGCCAGAAAACAGGTTGGCGAAGACCAGCAGAACCAGCCACGTTACCCGCTTGCGATAAAGGCTCCACAACGGTACACGGCTAACGCCATCCTCCAGTTGGCCAATCGACATCCCTTTGTGGAAATCCTCGGTGGCCTCGGATTCAGCCACGTCCATGGCATCATCGTGGGTCACAATGCCGACCATACGGTCATCGCCATCAATCACTGGTAGGGCTAACAGGTCGTACTTCGCCACTATACGTGCGACATCCTCCTGGGCATCATCGACCCGGGTGCTGATAACATCCTTGATCATAATGTCATCGACAATGGCGCCAGGGCGCGCCACCATCAGTTGGCGTAGCGACATGGTACCGATCAGTTGGCCATCGCTATCCAGGATATACAGCTGGTAGACCGTTTCCGCATCTGGGGCGGTTTGGCGTACCCGCATCATCGCTTGTGACACCGTCATGCCACTGGCTATGGAGACATAGTCAGAGGTCATGATGGCGCCTGCGGTGCCCTCTTCGTAGCTTGCTAGCCGCTTTAGGTCTTCACGCTCGCGGTGGGCCATGCGACGTAGCAGTGCTTCACGGCGGTCTTCACTGAGCAGATTAAACAGATCGGCACGCTCGTCCGAGCCCATCTCTTCCAGCAGCTTGAGAACCTGGCTGTCATCCAGCTTTCCAACCACCTCAAGCTGGCTCTCACCGGGCAAATAGCCCAACACGTTAGCGGCACGCTCGGCAGAGAGAATATCCAGTAGCGAGAGCGCCGCAGGCAGCTCTTCGTCGTCCTCAATCATCTCTTCGAGGACTTCGCCAATATCCGCTGAGCGAGTTTCGGCCAAACGCAAAGAGAGCAGCGTTTTACTCGGTACCTCCTTGGCCAACTCATCGAGCAGTTCGGCTTTTAACTCCTGTAGGCTTTCATCATTCAGTGCCATAGCTCTCCCCTTCACGCAGGCTGATGTCGTGCTGCCGACTTAATTCTACCCACTTACTAATTCCATATATTTACTTATCATACTGCCAGATAAAAAAACGCCCCTTAAACCCTAATAGCGGGTTTAAGGGGCGTTGGACACACGCCAAGTGCGTGAGTGTTAGCCTTTACCCGCCTTTTTGCGCAGTTGCTGAATCGTTCGCAGCTGTGCAACGGCTTCGGCAAGTTCAGCGGCAGCGCGAGTGTAATCGAGCTCCGATGACTTCTCATTAAAGGCTTTCAGCGCCTGCTGACGCGCTTCTTCTGCAGCAGCTTCATTAAGATCACTGGCACGCGATGCGGCGTCGGCTAGTATCGTCACCACATCCGGCTGGACTTCCATGAATCCGCCTGAGACAAAGAAGTTCTCTTCCTTGCCATCATCAAAAATCACGCGAACCGGCCCCGGCTGAAGCTCGGTCAGCAGCGGAGCGTGACCGGGTAGAATACCCAGGTCACCCATCATCCCGGAAGCAATCACCTGCTCAACGGTACCTGAGAAAATGGATGCTTCAGCGCTGACGATATTGCAAGTAAAGCTATTCGCCATAGCGAATCCCCCTAATGGACGGGATTACTTCTTCATCTGGTTGGCTTTCTCGACGGCTTCGTCGATGGAGCCGACCATGTAGAAGGCCTGTTCCGGCATATCGTCGTATTCGCCAGCAAGAATGCCCTGGAAGCCACTAATCGTGTCTTTCAGTGAAACATACTTACCTGGTGAACCGGTGAATACCTCAGCCACGAAGAACGGCTGCGACAAGAAGCGCTGGATTTTACGTGCGCGGGATACGGCCAGCTTATCTTCATCAGACAACTCGTCCATACCCAGAATCGCAATAATATCCTTAAGCTCTTTGTAGCGCTGAAGAACGTTCTGCACACCGCGCGCGGTAGTATAGTGCTCTTCACCTACCACCAACGGATCCAACTGACGCGAGGTGGAGTCCAGCGGGTCAATCGCCGGGTAAATACCCAGTTCGGCGATAGAACGTGCCAATACCACGGTAGCGTCCAGGTGCGAGAAGGTGGTTGCCGGCGACGGGTCGGTCAAGTCATCCGCAGGTACGTAAACGGCCTGTACGGAAGTGATTGAACCGGTTTTCGTCGAGGTAATACGTTCCTGCAGAACGCCCATCTCTTCGGCCAGGGTCGGCTGATAGCCTACCGCTGATGGCATACGACCCAACAGTGCAGATACTTCGGTACCGGCCAGGGTGTAGCGGTAGATGTTATCGACGAACAGCAGAACGTCGCGGCCTTCATCACGGAATTTCTCCGCAATGGTCAAGCCAGTCAGTGCTACACGCAGACGGTTACCCGGCGGCTCGTTCATCTGACCATATACCAGCGATACCTTATCGATAACGTTGGATTCGGTCATTTCATGATAGAAGTCATTACCCTCACGCGTACGCTCACCAACACCGGCGAATACAGAGTAGCCGCTGTGCTCGGTGGCGATGTTGCGGATAAGCTCCATCATGTTAACGGTTTTGCCCACACCGGCACCGCCGAACAGGCCAACTTTACCGCCCTTCGCAAACGGGCAGACCAAGTCGATAACCTTGATACCGGTTTCCAGCAGCTCGTTAGAAGCCGCTTGGTCGGCGTAGCCCGGTGCTTTGCGGTGAATCGGCATACGTTCTTGCTCGCCGATCGGTCCCGCTTCGTCAATCGGCTCGCCGAGTACGTTCATAATACGGCCCAGCGTTTCCTTACCAACCGGTACGGAAATCGCGGCACCTGTGCTGGCCACGTCCATGCCACGCTTCAAGCCCTCAGTGGAGCCCATGGCGATGGTGCGCACCACGCCGTCGCCCAGCTGCTGCTGGACTTCGAGGATGGTCTCTACATCAGAGACCTTCAGCGCGTCGTAGACCTTGGGCACAGAGTCCCGCGGAAACTCTACGTCAATCACCGCGCCGATGATTTGTACGATACGTCCGCTCATCTTGGTTCCTCTCAAAAACCTGCAAATGAAACCTGTCTGCCAGGAGCCAATGGAATGGCTGGCTCCCTAGGCGTTATACGGCGGCAGCGCCGCCGACGATCTCGGAAATTTCCTGGGTAATGGCGGCCTGACGGGCCTTGTTATAAACCATTTCCAGATCGTCAATCAGATTGCCCGCGTTATCGGTAGCACTCTTCATAGCGATCATCCGGGCGGCTTGTTCGCACGCCACGTTTTCCACGACCGCCTGATACACCTGCGACTCAATGAAACGAATCATCAGGCTATCCAACAACGCCTTGGCATCCGGCTCATACAGGTAGTCCCAGCTTCCGGGACGGGCGTTTTCGTCGTCTTGCTCTGCGTCTTCACCAATATCGGTCGACAGCGGAAGAAGCTGACGTACCACCGGTTTTTGCGTCATGGTGTTGATAAACTCGTTATGCACCACGTACAAGCGGTCGATATTGCCTTCATCGTACGCTTCGAGCATGACCTTGATACTGCCAATCAGACCCTCGACCGATGGCGCTTCGCCTAGCCCGCTCTTGGCGGCAACCAGGTTGCCCCCATAGTTGCGAAAGAAGCCACTGGCCTTCGCGCCAAGGGCGCAGAAGTCCAGTCCAGCGCCTTCCTGATGCCAGGCCTTGGCGTCCTTCACCACCGCCTTGAACAGGTTATGGTTCAGGCCACCGCACAGACCGCGATCGGTGGAGACCACGATATAGCCAACGCGCTTGACCTCGTTACGCTCGACCATATAGTCGTGCTTGTACTCGGGGTTGGCGTCGGCAAGGTGGCTGACCACGTTGCGAATCTGCTTGGCGTAAGGCTGACTCGCCTTCATCCGCTCTTGTGCTTTACGCATTTTCGACGCAGCGACCATTTCCATGGCGCTGGTGATCTTCTGCGTATTTTTAATGCTCCCGATCTGGGTGCGTATCTCTTTTGCAGCTGCCATAGCGATCTACCCTTCGTTCGTGGCTCTCAGAAAGCATGCAAACCCGCCCGAAGGCGGGCCAGACATTACCAGCTCTGAGTCGCCTTGAACTGCTCGAGACCCGACTTCAAGCCGTCCTGGATCTCACCGTTGTAGTCGCCGCTCTGGTTGATCTTGTCGAGTAGATCGCCATGCTCAGACTTCATGTAGTCGTGCAGGGCACGCTCGAAGTCCAACACCTTGTTCACTTCGACATCATCCAGGAAGCCTTCGTTGGCGGCATACAGCGACAACGCCATTTCAGCGATCGACATCGGCGAGTACTGGTTCTGCTTCATCAGCTCGGTAACACGCTGACCGTGTTCCAGCTGCTTACGCGTGGCTTCATCAAGATCAGAGGCAAACTGCGAGAACGCCGCCAGTTCACGATACTGAGCCAGGGCCAGACGTACACTACCGCCGAGCTTCTTGATGATTTTGGTCTGCGCCGAACCACCCACACGGGAAACCGACAGACCGGCGTTAATCGCCGGACGAATACCGGAGTTAAACAGGTTGGTTTCCAGGAAGATCTGACCATCGGTGATCGAGATCACGTTGGTCGGAACGAACGCAGAAACGTCGCCACCCTGGGTTTCGATGATAGGCAGCGCGGTCAAGGACCCGGTTTTACCTTTCACTTCACCGTTGGTGAACTTCTCAACGTAGTCAGCGTTAACCCGTGCTGCACGCTCTAGTAGACGCGAGTGGAGGTAGAACACGTCACCGGGGTAAGCTTCACGACCCGGCGGACGGCGCAGCAGCAGCGATACCTGACGGTAGGCAACGGCCTGCTTGGAAAGATCGTCATACACGATGAGCGAGTTCTCGCCGCGGTCGCGGAAGTATTCACCCATGGTGCAGCCTGAGTAGGCAGCCAGGAACTGCATAGGCGCCGGATCGGCAGCGCCAGCGGCGACGACGATCGTGTGCTCCATGGCGCCATGCTCTTCGAGCTTGCGCACCACGTTGGCAATGGTCGACTGTTTCTGACCAATGGCGACGTAGACACAGGTCACGCCTTTGCCTTTCTGGTTGATGATCGCATCAATGGCAATGGCGGACTTACCAATCTGGCGGTCACCGATGATCAGCTCACGCTGACCGCGGCCGATCGGCACCATGGCGTCGATCGACTTAAGACCGGTTTGAATCGGCTCATCAACGGATTGACGGGTAATAACGCCCGGCGCCACTTTCTCAACGGCGTCGGTCATTTTAGCGTTAATCTCGCCTTTACCATCGATGGGGTTACCCAGCGCATCGACCACGCGACCAATCAGCTCAGGGCCTACCGGCACTTCAAGAATACGACCGGTACACTTGGCGGTCATGCCCTCTTCAAGCTGTAGGTAGTCACCCAATACCACGGCACCTACGGAGTCACGCTCCAGGTTAAGTACCATGCCGAAAATGCTGTTGGGAAATTCAATCATTTCACCAAACATCGCGTCTTCGAGGCCGTGAATTTTCACGATACCGTCGGAAACAGTGACGATGGTGCCCTGATTACGGGCTTCGGATGCGACGTCAAGCTTCTCAATTCGCTGCTTGATGATGTCGCTGATCTCGGAAGGATTCAGTTGCTGCATGCCATGTCCCTCAGACTCAAGCGGTTAGCGCTTCGGAAAGGCGGTTCAATCGACCACGTACCGAACCGTCAATGACGGTGTCACCAGCACGTAGGATGACGCCACCGATAAGCGACTTGTCCACTTGAGTAGTAATGGAGATTTCGCGATTCAGACGTTTCTTGAGCGCGTTCGCTAGCTTGGTCTTCTGCTTACTATCTAATTTGTAAGCAGAGGTGACACTCACTTCTACACGCTGCTCGTGTTCGGCACGTAGGTGCTCAAACTCCGCAGCGATTGATGAAAGTGACATCAAACGACCTTGGTCTGCCAAAACATCTAAAAAACGCTGTAAAGCGTCGTCTTGTTCGCCTGGTGTCATATCGGCCAACAACGATACTTTTTGTGCATTCTCGAGTTTTGGGCTGCCCAGCAAACGACGAACATCGCTGTCAGCGACGGCTAAGCTTAAAAAGCCCAGCGCCTGTGACCAGCGATCAAGCGCCTCATGATCACGCGCGTATTCAAACGCTGCTTTAGCGTAAGGACGAGCGACGGTCAGTAATTCCGCCATAATTCACCTCCCTACAGTTCAGCAGCCAGCTCATCGAGTAACTTGCGATGGGCTTGTTCGTCGACCGAAGCTTCAAGAACACGCTCGGCACCCATAACAGCGAGATAAGAGACCTGGGCACGAAGTTCGTCTTTGGCACGATTCACTTCTTGCTCAATCTCTGAACGTGCGCTGGCTACTAGGCGTTCGCCTTCGGCACGGGCTTGCTCGCGGGCTTCTTCAATCATCTGGGCAGAGCGTTTGTTGGCCTGCTCAAGAATCTGAGAAGCTTGCTCCTTGCTTTCACGCAGTGTCTGCTCAGCGCGCTCTTGAGCAAGCTCAAGGTCACGGTTAGCACGGCTGGCTGCGTCCAAGCCATCAGCAATTTTTTTCTGACGCTCATGAAGCGCGTTGCTGATCGGAGGCCACACATACTTTATGCAAAACCAGACAAAGATCGCGAAGGCGATCGTCTGCCCGATTAGCGTCATGTTGATATTCACAGGAATGTACCTCTGACAAGTTCGTGGCGACCGGAGTGAAACAAAACCGAGCGGGAAGCCGCTCGGCTAAGCTGTCATTAACCGGCAACAACGAAAATCAGGTACATCGCAATACCAACACCGATCATCGGAACGGCGTCAAGCAGACCGGCCATGATGAAGGTTTTGGTTTGCAGTTGGTCACCCAGTTCAGGCTGACGTGCAGTTGACTCAAGCAGTTTGCCGCCCAATAGAGCGAAGCCAATGCCGGTAGCCAGTGCGCCCAGACCGATGATGATGGCAGCTGAAAGATAAACCATTTCCATGATGAAGCTCCTGAGTTTAAGTTTTGGTTAAGGGTTGAGGGTTAATGAAAACGTTATTGCCAGGTTAATGGTGTTCGTGCGCAGCGCTCAGGTATACAACCGACAGCGTTGTAAAAATGAAGGCCTGCAGAGTGACCACCAAGATGTGGAAGATGGCCCACGGCACATCCAATAGCCAGATAGCCCAGAACGGCAGTAGGGCGATTAGAATAAAGATCACTTCACCGGCAAACATGTTGCCGAAAAGACGTAGACCGAGACCAAGCGGCTTCACTAGCAAGCCGATGATTTCGAGGACTAGGTTGAAAGGAATCAGCGCCCAGTGATTGAACGGTGTCAACGATAGCTCTCTGGCAAAACCACCTGCGCCTTTGACCTTAATGCTGTAATAAATAATCAGACAAAACACACCCAGTGCCATACCAAGTGTGGCATTGGGGTCAGTGGTCGGAACAATCTTCATATAGTCGACGCCAAGCTTGGCGAACAGAACAGGGAAGTAGTCCACTGGGATGATTTTCAGCGAGTTCATCAGCAAAATCCAGACAAACAGCGTCAGCGCCAATGGCGCAATCATTGGGTTTCTGCCATGGAAAGTAGCGCGAGTAAGGTTCTCAATAAACTCAACGACCATCTCTACCGCATTTTGTAGCCCGCCAGGCACCCCGGTAGTCGCCATTTTACCGGCCTTACGGAATAACCAAATAAACAGCACACCCATGGCGATAGACCAGCCCATGGTGTCCAAGTGGATGGCCCAAAAGCCCATTTCACGGGCCTCTTCAGCAGAGTGTGCCAGCGACCAGCCATTTTCGGGATGGTTGCCAAAGGTCAGGTTCTGCAAGTGGTGCTGGATATAGTAAGTCGAAGAGACTTCGTTTCCTGCGGCCATGGACATGTCACCTCAATTAGTTGTGCGATCTCTAGGCATCAGCCAAGGCGTGAGCCAATGCGTTAGAACAACCGCGACGTAAGCGTAAAAAAATAAAGCAGGGTTTGAGGGGGGCGCTGCTACAAACACTGCAACAAACAGTGCCACCGTCAAACCAAACTTGCCTGCTTCAGCACGAAACAGGTGCATCGCTCCTCGTGTTCGGCGCCTAGCGTTAAAAATCCCCATTCGCTGAATAAAAAAGGCGTGCGGCAGTAAGGCTACCAAAGCGCCTTTAAATACCGATGACATGCCTTTAACGTCTGCAACTAGGTAGGCTGCCAGCATGCCTACCAACGTAATTATCAGCTGCGCGATTACGAGTCGAAGGGTATAGGTTTTTCGCCGCTGGGGTTCGTATCGCTGCATAGCTTTCTAAATAGCTCGTTGAAGTAGCTGCTTGAAAATACCCTGCCCTAGCTGAAAAACCGTAATACCTCGACATGCTAATCATTTGGCAGGCCAATATTTGACAAACAGAGGCAACCTGCACAAATCTTGCGCGATTATAGGGAAGCGCTATCACACCTTCAACCGAAGTCGCACCGATTTTGCCCGCTTAAGGGCTGAATTGCGACCAAAGGGGGAAAACGTGTTCGCTTCTTACGCGATATTGAATAGCCTGCTATTTAATATGGTTTAAGATACCGTCCAACTCTTCCAGGCTTGTATAGCGTATGGTGAGTTTGCCTTTGCCTTTTTGTCCATGGTCAATGGAGACAGGAGCACCGAGCAGCTCACCAAGATGAGTTTCAAGCTTTGCCACATCGGGCTGCTTGATTTGCCGACTTGGTGTTTTGGTCGGCACTTGGCTGGTTTGGACTTTTTTTACCAGCGCTTCGGTGGCGCGCACGGTCATGTCGTTATTGACCACCTCGTGAGCTACTTGCCGCTGCTGAGTGCTATTCAGCGTTAGTAACGCCCGTGCGTGGCCCATATCCAGATCACCGCGTTCAAGCAGGGTTTGCACTTCGGGATCCAGCGCCAACAGCCGTAATAGGTTAGCCACCTGAGTACGCGACTTACCCACAGCATCCGCAATCTGCTGCTGGGTAAGTTCAAACTCTTCACCCAGCCGCTTGAGCGCCATGGCTTCTTCGATGGCGTTGAGGTTTTCACGCTGAATGTTTTCGATCAGCGCCAGTGCCAAGGCAACTTCATCGCTGACTTCGCGGATCACTGCGGGGATAACGTCCAGCTCAGCAAGCTGTGCCGCCCGCCAACGGCGCTCACCGGCAATGATCTCGTAGCGGTCTACGCCGATGGGGCGCACTACGATGGGCTGCATCACGCCCTGGGCACGAATGGAGTCCGCCAGCTCTTCCAACGCTTCGGGCTGAATATCCCGGCGCGGCTGGTATTTACCGCGGGTTAATTGCCCTAACGGCAGGCGCTCAAGGCGATCCTCGGTAACGTCGTCAACCGCAGCATTTCGCGCTGCGTCAGTCACTTCCAAAGGAGTGCCGCTACCGGCGAGCTCTAAGCTATCACGGCGACGGGCACCGGCACCAATCAGGGCATCCAGGCCACGTCCCAGCGCGGGTTTACGCGTCATTCGCTTTTCCTCATTTTATAGCGCCAGGCGACGAATCATCTCTTTGGCCAGCACACGATAGGCCTGGCTACCCCGGGAGAACCGGGCGTATTGCGTCACGGGTAACCCGTGGCTCGGTGCCTCGGCGACTTTTACGTTGCGGGGGATGGTCGTTTTTAACAGCATATCGCCAAAATAGTCACGCAGTTGCTTATCCACTTCCCGTGTTAGGCTGGTGCGCTTGTCGTACATGGTGCGCAAAATGCCTGCAATCGCCAGATCAGGATTCACATTTTGCTTAATCTGCTCAACGGTATCGAGCAGTGCCGATAGCCCTTCCAGTGCATAAAACTCACACTGTAGAGGGATCAGCACGCTATCGGACGCCGTTAATGCATTGACAGTCAGCATGTTTAAAGAGGGCGGACAGTCGATCAACACCACATCGTACGCATCTGAGACCGAAGCAAGCGCAGTGGTTAAGCAGCTTTCACTTTTTTCGCGGTCTAAAAGTTCGACTTCAGCGGCGGTAAGATCACCGTTCCCCGGCAGTACGTCATACTTGACCGCCAGCTTTTTAACAATGGCATCAGCGGCCGTTGCTTCGCCCAGCAGAACGTCAAGCACGCTTTTATCAAGCTCATATTTGTCGATGCCACTGCCCATGCTGGCATGGCCTTGGGGGTCAAGATCCACCAACAGTACGCGACGGTCGAGCGCAGCGAGACTGGCCGCCAGGTTAACGGCCGAGGTGGTCTTGCCCACGCCGCCTTTTTGGTTGGTCAGGGCAATGATCTGGCTCACTTACTCAACTCCTTCTGGGGTCAGAATCAACGTTCAGCTCTCAACATTCAGCTTTCACATTTAGCTCTCAACATTCAAGATCAGCAGCTGCCGCTGAGCCGCTTCAAAGGGTACTTCCAATAGGTGACGCTGGTGTAAACAAATACCCGCTGGTAGGTCGCGCAGCTCATCATCCGCCCCCGGGCCTTTCATGGCCAACCACTGACCGTTGGCGCTGGGTAGCTGGCGGGTCAAGGTGACAAAATCAACCAGACTGGCAAAAGCCCGGGAAATCACCTGATCGAAAGGGGCGGCCTCAAACTGTTCCACCCGCGCCTGGACGGGAGTGACGTTTTCAAGCCCCAGTTCCATTACCGCCTGACGCTGAAAGCGCACCTTTTTGCCATTGCTATCCAGCAGTGTCACATCAAGCTGGGGAGCTAAAATGGCCAATACTATGCCTGGTAACCCAGGGCCTGCGCCCACATCCAGCAGCCGCGGCCCCTGTACATAGGGCAACACAGCGGCGCTATCCAGCATGTGACGCGATACCATGTCATCCACATCGCGTACCGCTGTGAGGTTATAAGCCCGGTTCCACTTGTGCAATAGCGCTAACAAGCCTAGCAACTGTTCGCGTTGGTGACCGTCAATGGCGATGCTTAGCTGGCTAAGCCCTTGATCGAGCCTTGGTGCAACGCTTGCTGGCAAAGTTTTCAACAGTGGGTTCAGCGAACTCATCCGTTAACTACCTCAGCCGCTGCTACTAATCGGCGCTTCTTCAGATGCACCAGCAAAATGGAAATGGCCGCTGGGGTGACGCCTGAAATCCGCGCCGCATGGGCAAGGGTTTCCGGCCGTGCTTCCGCCAGTTTCTGACGAATTTCGTTAGACAGGCCTTCCACTTTCAAATAGTCCAGCTCTGCAGGCAGTGGCGTAGCTTCGTGGCGTTTGAGCTTGTCTATCTCATCCTGCTGGCGATCAATATAGCCTTGATATTTAGCCTGAATCTGCACCTGCTCGGCAACGGCTGGATCACTAACCAGAGTGCCCTCAATACCGGGCAGGTTGGCCAAATCGCTGTAGTTCAGTTCGGGGCGCTTAAGCAGATCACTCAGGCAATATTCCCTCGATAGCGGTGCTCCGGTTTTTTCGGCTACTTGTTTAGCTGCCGGACTGCCGGGCTGAATCCAAAGTGTGCTCAGGCGCGCAGTTTCCTGCTCAATGGCTTCGCGTTTTTGACTAAACGCGGCCCAGCGGTTGTCGTTGACCAACCCCAGCTTGCGGCCGGTTTCGGTCAAGCGCAAATCGGCATTGTCTTCCCGTAGCAACAAGCGGTACTCCGCCCGCGAAGTAAACATGCGGTACGGTTCTTTGGTACCCATGGTAATCAGGTCGTCGACCAGTACACCCAGATAGGCCTCATCACGGCGGGGATACCAGGCATCCAGTTCCATAGAACGGCGAGCGGCGTTCAAGCCTGCCAGCAAACCTTGCGCACCCGCTTCTTCGTAGCCAGTGGTGCCGTTGATTTGACCGGCAAAAAACAGGTTGTGGATAAATTTGGTTTCCAGCGAGTGTTTTAAGTCCCGTGGATCAAAAAAGTCGTACTCAATGGCATAGCCAGGCCGAGTGATATGGGCGTTTTCCAAACCTTTGATAGAGCGCACCACCTGAATCTGCACATCAAAGGGCAGCGAGGTCGAAATACCGTTGGGATACAGCTCGTGGGTATCCAGGCCTTCGGGCTCTATAAACACCTGGTGACTGGATTTATCGGCAAAGCGATGAACCTTGTCCTCAATCGATGGGCAGTAACGCGGTCCAATGCCTTCGATCACGCCCGAGTACATCGGTGAGCGGTCGAGGTTGGCCAGAATCAGATCGTGAGTATGCTGATTGGTGTGAGCAATATGGCAACTCACTTGCTGCGGGTGCATTTCCCTCGATCCCAGGTAGGACATGACGGGTGTCGGTGTATCGCCTGGCTGCTCTTCCAACTGCGAAAAATCTACTGTTTTGGCATCAATACGTGGCGGTGTGCCGGTTTTCAGGCGATCAACGCGGAATGGCAGTGCGCGCAGACGTTCTGCCAGTGCATTGGAGGGCGGATCACCGGCGCGGCCTCCCTTGCTTTGATCCAAGCCAATGTGAATCACGCCGCCTAAAAATGTGCCGGTACACAGCACGACGCTGTCGGCATGAAAGCGAATGCCGGTTTCTGTGACGACCCCTCGTACGATGTCGTTATCCACAAGCAGATCGCCAGCAGCCTGCTGGAAGATCGTCAAGTTGGGCTGGTTTTCCAGCATTCCGCGGATCGCTGATTTGTAACGAATTCGATCAGCCTGGGCACGGGTGGCCCGAACGGCAGGTCCTTTACGGGCGTTAAGCACGCGAAACTGAATGCCACCCAAGTCCGTGGCAAGACCCATGGCACCGCCCAGGGCATCAATTTCCTTGACCAAGTGGCTTTTGCCAATCCCGCCAATCGCAGGGTTACACGACATTTGGCCCAGGGTTTCGATGTTGTGGGTGAGCAGCAGGGTCTGACAGCCCATGCGAGCAGAGGCCAATGCGGCTTCAGTTCCCGCATGGCCACCGCCGATGACAATCACGTCAAAGCGGTCGGGGTAATTCAAGAGACACCTCGTCTTGTGCCCATCGGCACGGATGATGTGGCCAGTGCAGTCGGTTTAGACGCAGCCACCATAGATCAATGAGGCGGCAAGTATAAACCCCCTGTGGGTAACCGTCAGGTTTTTCCACACCCATCATCTCTAAACAGCCTCTATTAATAACAACATAAATATAAAATAAGAGAAGTTCTGTAGATGTTGTAACTACTAGTGTGGACAATTTCTGTGTATAAGCGATTAATCTACAATATTTTCATATACTTAAATTGTTGACTTCTACATGATTGAAAGCGGGAGTGCCTGGGCAGAAGGGGTGTTAAGCCTGTGGATGGAATAGCGCCTTATCCACAGATGTCATTGAGCACGGCTTATCCACCGGCCAGTACCTGGGTTGTTACCGCAGCTGTGAACAACCACCGTTTGATGTGGAGATAACCCTAAAAGACGCCCATGGCAGGCGTTACAGAGATAAAACCGGTCAATATAAAAATAGTTTATCCACAGGATCGAGTAGGAAGGGGAGTCGCCTCCCCTGTCCTCTCACACCACCGGGCATACGGTTCCGTACCACGGCGGTTCATGAAGAACGCTTGAGCCATCTTACCGCGTCCAGTATCGAGATCAGTCCCTG
>NZ_JAUAMB010000018.1 GCF_031010175.1 Halomonas sp. SpR1 | reverse complement strand
GTTAGTGGCTATCTGATGGGTTACTACAACCAGCAGCGCCCTCACTCGTTTAACGATGGCATGCCTCCCGTTGTGGCTGAGGAAAATCTTAAATTACTGTCCGGGATTAGTTGACCACTACAAGAGCCACTAGCCTGAGACAGGAGTGACGATGGGTTTTTCTTTAATTCTGAGATACTTACAGAGAAATCTGCCAATACTTGGCGCATAAAAACCTCATATATGATCTAAATAATGGTCTTATTTTAGGTTATTTGTGCAGGTTCGACTAGCGGAAAATTGAGCCATAACGCCCAAAGCAGCGGTGCGCAGCATCCGCTGGCTTTGCTTGTTAACTTCCAGCGTACAAAAGCGCTGAATTCCCGACTAGTTCATTTCCAGTCCCTGCATCCAGAACTGGCTTAACTGCTTGGCAGAAATACCCGTATCTAATGAGTTAGGCGGTAAATGCTCGCCAAAAATCCTTTGAGCCAACTGACGCCCAATAGTTTGAGCTGCAGAAGTCTTTGCTATTCGTTGTTGATAAAAATCGTTCAGGACACTAGCTATATCCATTCCATTTTGAGCGTCCAGAAGCTGGATAAGGTGCCATGCATCTTCCAACGCCTGACTCGCTCCTTGCCCTGATGTTGGCAAAGATGCATGCGCAGCATCGCCTATGATCACAACATTATCCTGATGCCAATACGGCAGAGGATCAAGATCATGAACAAAAATCCGATTAAGTGATGCTTTGTCATCAGACTTCAGAACATTTTTGACCGGCTCCGGCCAACGACTGAACCGTTGATTCATTTCTTTATACCAATCTGATATAGGCCGGGTTTTATCAATCTTAGTACTCCATGCCCCAGCCCAAAAGCAGAGCCCCTTTTTTATAGGAACAATACCAAAGCGCTCACCTTGATCTTGGTAATCATGAATTACACTATCAAATATGTCATCTTCAAGTTGACTTATACCCAGTATATTTATGAACCCCTGATACTGTGGATGCATTTTATCTGCGAATAAAGTATGGCGTACCGCTGAGTTCATTCGCCCATCGGCTCCTACTACCAAATCAAAGTCCTGCTGCAATGTATGAATATCCGGCGGTGTTATTGAGTGGTCAAAATGTATTTCTCCCCCCAAATTATCTAATGCTTCAGACAGTCGGCTCATAAGGTCACAACGCAGTACCGTTACGCTGGGAAATCCGCACAACGAATTGACTTCACCAATATCAAATTCACTTTTTTGAACACCATGTCGATCGAACTGGCGCATAAAACGGGGGCTGCCACCGATACGTTTTATCTCTTGTTCCAGTCCCATCTGCTGCAAGACAAAAATAGCATTTGGCCATAAGGTCACACCGGCACCGATGGATGAAACCTTGCTATCACGCTCATACAGGCGTACGTAGTAACCTTTTCTTCTGGCGAGAATTGCCAACGCCATTCCGGCTATACCTGCACCGACAATGGCCACTCGATTTATTTTGTTCATCTATCACTACCTCGATAATAAAATTCGGTAGAGATTGTCACAAACCCAATATTTTAGATAAACATGTTATTATTAGTTTCTTAATCCCATTTTTTGAGTTAGTTGATGATTGAAAATATAGAACTTCAGTGGTTGCTTAGCTTTCAGGCTGTATACGAGAAACTAAGCTTTAAACTGGCAGCAGAGAAACTGCAAATACCAACGTCCAATGTGAGTCGGCATGTTGCACTATTGGAGAAACAACTCAGTTTGCGATTACTTGAACGAACGACACGTAAGATGACGCCAACGAATGCTGGCTCTCAACTTTATCAGCGTATGACACCACCAATATTAGCAATTGATGATGCTTTAGTAGACGCCTCTTTGCATGGGGACTCCATTGCTGGCCACCTAAAGGTCATCATGCCTGATCTCCCCTTCCTGGCCGAAATAATCACAGACTTTTGCCTCCGAAATCCGCAAATACAACTAAGCTGTGATACCCAACTAGACCCGACCGAAGGATTACTTGAAGGATTTGATGTAGTTTTACAATTTGGCCGTGGGCCATTGGAAGATTCAGGCTGGATTGCCAGAGAACTCCTACGCTGGCCAAGTTGCGTGGTTGCCGCACCGCAACTTCTCGAGCGTCATCCGTTGCCACGCTCGTTGGGTGAGCTGAGCAAAACCCCCTGTATTACAAGTCTGTCTGTACTACAAGGCATGCCCTGGCGATTTAAAGAAGAGCAAACCATTCAGGTGCAATCTAGCTACAAGGTTAACAGCGGTCACATGGCCAAAGCCGCAGCCCTGAAAGGACTTGGTTTTGCTATTTTACCCACCCATGCATGTCAGGCAGAGATAGACAGCGGCTCCCTTACTATGATTGATCTTGACTACAAACCGGAAGACCTTGTTTTATACGCACTGTACTCTGGCAGAAAATACCCATTAGCAAAAGTAAAAGCACTTTTAGAGCAATTGAGGTTGGATCTCACTAATCTCAGTACAAATTAAAATTAGATCTCGTGACCACCTCCCAAGTACTGATGGTACTTTTCCTGGCCTAGCGCCCCATCGTCATGGGTTCCCGAGCTACAGAAGACGTCTACTGCTCAACGGCGGCATGGCATAAACTTTGCTTTTAATCAGACAACTATTAAAAAGGAGATAGTAAGGCGGCAACAATTTGCCGCCTAGCAAGACAGATACAACTGTTGACCCAACCAACATGTCTCGGAACGAAGCCCGCGCAATGGCAGATGCACTCATGAAATCTGGAGACTCGGAACTATCATCCGTATTCTTTTTACATAGCGCGGTGTTAGTTCCAACTGGGAACGGTACGTTTCGGAACCCCACCGAGCCAGATCCTATTATGAACGGAAGATTTAATATGTTTGATGCGATACGCGGAAATATAGAATTTAACAAATCCAAAGGACTTTCAAATGAAAATAATCTATCTGCACTCTCATTTTTAGAAAAATTTGAGATTATGGGAGCCCTCCAAAAATTGATACACATGCATAGACACAATGACTCCCTGCTTAAATGCCAGTCTCCGCACTCCGCATTTTCCTGGGTTAGCTAAAAGCCAGTGCCATAATTAGTTTTTCAAGACTCAATCATTTGGAGGCTAGCATGAAAAAGTTCCCGGACTCTAATTGAAAAAAGGAGTCAGCAGCGCAGAACTGAGATGCCGTGCCAAATGGTTCATTTTATCTATTGATCTCGGGAAGGCTCATATGTGTTAGGCGTGTTGCGCAAATGCCGATTATTTCCAACCTTGAATCCGTTTTTCTTCATTTTTTAGTTCAAGCCAATCAATTGAATATTCATTTCTTGAGAGAACAAGTTAAAACTTGCACGAAGTCACTGAACCGTCCTCTTCGTAATCAACTTCGGACACCAAAAAGTGCTTCTCTCGATTAACTGGTTTTACCGCTGTCCATTTTCTATTGCGCAATTTCGCCGGATTAATTTGGTTCATTTAGAACTCCGTAACATTATGAATTTATTTTGGATAACTCACTGTTTTACGGATATTTTGAAAGATAAGTTCAATTGATGGCTACGGCTACTACGCTCTTGTTCAGCGGCAGCCTTGGAGGCCGAGAAGTCCTAGAAAGGCTGTCCGATAGAGGCGTAGGAATGTACTGGATCAGTTGGTTAGGCATAGACTATTCATAGCCACTGCCTCCTATTACACCCCAAGAATATTTTGAACCTTTATCTCAAACGATAATATCAAAATTAAAATCGGATGTTGTTTGAGGGGGATATTTACTTTAACTTGATATTCACGTGAGCTTTCTTCCTCTCCAGTCTTTGTTATCACTCTTACCTTAACCAAGGTTACAGTTTAACTCTTGTTACCATTGTAAAGAGTGCCACTATATCCGATAACTTGATCATCATCGCTTACCACGGCGAATACCGGCCAGCGGTGCTCTACCGGGAGTACACAGATCCTGTCGTTTACTTACCAATGGATAGCCAATATCTGGGTGGGGATTACCTGCTGGATCCGTTTTACCGTGAGCACCTCAGAGGTGGCGTGCAGGGCATACGTCGATTGGTGGATGTGGCACCGGATCATTTTAAACGTACGCATTACTATAAGAATTACTACCAGCAGACAACGCTTCTGGACGAGGTGGCAGTGTTCGCCCAAATTACGGAGAATGTTACGCTAACCGCCTGTTTTGGCAGAGACCGTTCAAGTGGAGAGCCTTTCAATAGGCGCGAGCTTGGGGCGCTGCAACAGTATGCGATGACCCTCAGCACCCTACTGAAAAAGCACTGGCAAGAGTACCGCTTTGAGGGTGTGATTGAAGCGGCACCGGCGCCACCAGAGGAACGCCTAAGGGAGGTATTGTATCAACAACACGGCGTTCGGCTGAGCCCACGCCAAGCGGAAGTGGCTCTGTTTATTCTAAGAGGCCACTCATCGCTTTCCATCAGTCTACACCTGGATGTCAGCCTGCAAACCGTTAAAGTCTTTCGGCGCCAGCTCTATGCTAAGTGCTGTATTTCGTCCCAAGCGGAACTCTTCGCGCTACTAATGCCGCTGTTCGCTCAGTTGATCGAGCATAAATGAGATATAGCCGATGCGGCGCTGCCAGCTATCATCTAACAGCTCAATTAAGCTGCTTTAGCTTCTGCTGATCATCTTCGATGACTTTGAAGTCACCATGTCTTAGATCCAGCACATAGCTATCTCGGGCATTGCCCTGCTGGTCGTTAGTGCGCTGTAAATACGCGTGGAGATTTTCAGGATTACACATCTGTTTTATTTTATTGATGGTGGCTGCCCAAATGCCTTCCATCTCTCTTACTTCCGTTGTTTTTCCATAACCACTTACCATCTTTACCGCTATCCAGTTCACATGGTAAAGAACGATAATGCCGGGATATAACTGGTAGTACCTATCTACATCGATTTTGTTTAACGTCACCGCGTACTGAGGATCGACGCCATATTTGCGTGATTGGAAAAACGGCGTTGTTTGGCTTTTAAGGTCAACGTACTTGCCTGATTCAGTATGGATAAAATCGGGTACTGTTGGGTCACGTGATTTTTCTTCATTGAGCCTCAAGCCCAATTTTTCACCATACAGCGTTAGAAAACGCGTTTCCAAACGCTCTCCGTCTTTACACCACTCTTGTTTTTTTTGTAAATCGTTGTGGATAAGTTCATTGCCATCTTTGTCATAAAGCGTATAGGTGGCCATACCCGCTCCTATATTCCCGTCACTCTACTATCGGGCAGCTTCTTAACCCTCCCTTGTTGAGAGCACCAGGCGCCGCCTCTAAATTAATTTAGAAATACAATCATATCTACTGAAATGAGGCAATAACCATATATACATTCGATTTAGCCAGCATGTCGTGCAGGAGAGTTTTAGTATTAGAGGTGGTGTAAAAAACAAAGCGCCGGCATGTGGCCAGCGCTTTGTAACCTACGTTTATAGAGTGACGCGAACGCAGGTGGAGGTGTTTTTCGTATCAACCGATGCGGCTTAATGCGCCATCATTTCTTCAACAATTTCTTCACCACTCAGCTCCGATGGGTAATACGTCGGCCAATGGGTGACTTCGTCTAATAAGGCTGCGCGATCATCGCCCCAGTAGAGGTGGAAGTGATGGGCATCAGTGGGGTAAATGCTGTGGTCGCTAAACTGGATATATTGGGGCAGATCGTCGGATGCTTCTTCAAGTTCGAAAATAAACCGTACGCCGCGATTCCCCGCTTGGTAGGTTAAAATCTCATAGCCATCGTATTGGTATTCGCCCGTTCGCTCTTCGCCGTTCTCAAAAAAGGTGACGCTGCTTCCGTCAATGACGATACGCTCAACATCCGTTTGATACCCGGTGTCGTAGTACGCTTTGTACTCTTCGGCCGTCTTCTCACCCTTTTCTGCTTTATGCGTAAACACATCGTCAAGGGTGCCATCTTTTAGGTAGGGGTAAACGGACTGCCAGTCACCCTCCCAGTCAGAAAGCGCGCGATCCTCAACCTGGTCATCATCAAAATAGCCCGAGTAGATATCGCTATCGTGGTCGTGGTCGTGGTCGTGGTCGTGGTCGTGGTCGTGGTCGTGGTCGTGAGTATGGTCGTGATCATGCTCATGGTCATGATCGCTGGCGCTAACGCTCTGAATGCCTGTCAGTATCAAAGCACTCAATACCAGTACGCTGGCGCCCTTAAGTGGCAATGCTGTCATATCCGATCTCTCCTTTTGCCGATTGCAAAACAATGCATCTTCGTCATAAAGGTATATTATAACATCACGTTAATCAAACCCATTCTTATCTCAGATTGGCTCCAGCGCAGAAAAGGTACGTCTAAAGAGAAGAAAAATTTTTTACAGACGCAAACGCATCAGGCCCCGCCAAAGCGGGGCCTGATCATCGAATCTAAACGATTCGAGAACTTAAATAATCGCTAGGATTAAGAAAGCAGCTTGATGTTTGAAGCTTGAAGGCCTTTCTGACCTTGGGTAACGTCAAAAGAGACGTTAGCGCCTTCAGGCAGAGTTTTGAAGCCATCAGACTGAATTTCAGAAAAATGAGCAAAAACGTCGTCGCTGCCGTCAGACGGTGCGATGAAGCCAAAACCTTTAGAATCGTTGAACCACTTAACTGTGCCAGTTGCCATGATATAAATCCTTTTCGCAAGTCGCGAATTGTAAAATTCCTGGTATTACCCAGATAAATAGTGAGTAGAACAAGGAATACAATTACAGACTACCGAAAGAATTCGAATGTTTCTGGAACCATGCTTGCTTGCTAACTTACTAACTGCGGACATCCTGCCACGTAGTCAGCAGAAGGTCAAAGCCTTTATGTTTTTTAATTTGCTGTTCTGCTGCTTATAGCCTCTTTAAAACCGCGCAAACTACCCAAAAAAGCCTTAATCTTGCCAGTGAGCTAGGCACTACTAATCCGACCGCCTAGCGCACTTGGCTTGCCCGGCGAAACCCGCGTTATTCGCGGCCTGGAGAGCACTTTGGAAGAGGTTTTAACATGCTATATGGTCTTAGTTTGTTAGCAGGTATCGCCCTATTGACTCTCGGAGGGGAGTCGCTCATTCGCGGCGCGGTGGCTGGCGCGCGAAGAGTAGGTGTTTCGCCACTGCTAACAGGGCTTGTGGTGGTGGGGTTTGGTACTTCGTCCCCGGAACTCGTCGTTTCGATTGATGCCGCAATGAACCAACAGCCTGACATTGCAGTTGGCAACATTGTGGGTAGTAATATCGGCAATATCTTATTGATTTTGGGTATGTGCGCCGTTATTTGCCCGATGGTGGTTCAACCATTAGCGCTGCGCCGGGATGGTTTGGTGATGGTACTGGCTAGCCTGCTGTTTATTGGTCTCTCTTTCGGCGGCGCACTAGGACGCATTGATGCGGGAATTTTTATAGCGGGGCTCGTCGGCTATCTTATTTGGGCCTACATAAGTGAAAGTCGTCAGCACGTTCCTGCCGCGGAGATGCACGCTGCAGAAGCGGAAGAGATGACCAAGCTGCCCACCACAGGGTGGATGATCACCATAGCCCTGATGGTCGGGTTGGGCATGTTGATTGGTGGATCACAGCTACTCTTATACGGTGCCATTGGGTTGGCCCAAGCCATGGGTATTTCCGAAGCGGTGATCGGCTTAACCATCGTCGCTGTGGGTACCTCACTGCCGGAGATGGCCGTATCGGTAATTGCTGCGTTGCGTCGTCATGCCGATGTTGCCGTTGGCAATATTTTGGGCAGCAATATTTTTAACCTGCTAGGCATTCTAGGGATCTCCGCTTTTTTACAGCCGCTCCCCCTTGCGCCGCGCGTGGCCATGTTTGACCAGTGGGTAATGCTGGGCGCTGCGGGCATCCTGGTGCTGTTTTTGTATACCGGTATGCGCCTGTCTCGCTGGGAAGGAGCCGTGCTGCTCGCAGGCTACGCCGCTTATATAGCGTTAAGCTTTACGATCTTTTGAAGTAAGTTGCTGTTGGGTCTGTTGACGGGGAGCAAAAAAGCTAGCGCAAAGCGTCAGGTATCTCGCTCCCCGCTTCCTGATAGTAACGCAGCGCCCCTGGGTGGAGTGTATCGGTCATGTTTTCCAACATTTCGGGGCTAATACTGCTCCACCAAGGGGCGTCCTCCGCCAGGGCTTCATGATGCTCCCAAAACGTTTTGGTGAGCGTATAGGCCGTTTCTTCATCCATTGATGTTGTGGTGTAGGCAATCACGGGGAGCGAAGTCGTGTAGACATCGTTGTTAATACCAGGATAAGTGCCGCCGGGTATTGTTTGGCGTGACGCCCCGGTTTGCTCAATTTGTTCGTCGGTCAGGCTGACCAACGAGATAGGCAGACTGCTAGCCGCCTCGATCACGCTGGGAGAAGGGTAGGCACTTGCGGTAACAAAGCCATCAATCTGTCCGTTTTTGAGCGCCTCAGGCCCGCTATTAATCGCAGCATCAGCGATGCGAACGTGATCCTCCAGACCAAACAAGGACAGGTAGCGAGCTGCCTCACGAGCACTGAATGTGCCTCGCCCAATCAGTATATGCTTGCCTTTCAGCGCGGAAAAATCAATATCGCCTTTATCGCCTGCAAGCACAAAGTGCATGGTTATCGAAGGCAGTGGAAAGAGGCCTCGGATCTCTTGGAAACGAGGGTGCGGATGCTCTGCAAAAGCCCCATCACCGGCCATAGCCTGCTCAATTAACACTGCCGGCGCGGTGAACACATAATTGCCTTGGCGAGCCAATACTTCCATTACGTTTTGTACAGATCCCTGGCTCTCTTCCGAGGCGAGAATAATGGCGCCATCAGTCCCTTTACGGACGGCCTCAGCAAGCTCTACGCCCATTAGGTAGTATGAAGTACCCGCTGCGGCTGATTTATAGGTCACACGAGTTTCTGCCTGGGTATAGAAAGCGGCGCATAAAAGAGCCAGCGTCGCTATCGATGTACCAAGCGCGCGGCACCGGCTGGAGAAGGGGTTGCGCATCGTGTTATTCCTTAGCGTATCGAATGGCCGTTGCTGATAGGCTTCGTTTTATCGCCACCAGCTGTTTTTGAACAAACTTTTTGTGGACAAACCTTCAGCCTGAGTGGGAGCGAGGCGCGGCTCAACATAGCACGACTGCCCTCAGGCGGGCGCTCTCCGCTCTTCCCCCGCTCCCTGCCCCAATGCACAAGAAAATTTTTAAACCAAACATTAGCGTAGCTAGATATAAATTATGAATCTGATTCAATAATGCTATGCAGCAATAGTATAACTCCAAACCAATTGTTAGCTTTTTTTATAAAACCAATAACAAGCATTTTACCATTACCTAAAAGATTAATTTCCTAAAAAAAGATGCTATCACCTTAAGAAAACCTACTTTCGTTCGGTTTTTAAAGGTATTGCAACGCAATATAAACTGATAAAATAATGCCGCTTTTACACCACTCCTGACAACTTAACCATGAGGAAGAACGTCACATGCCTACGTCGTGCCAACCCTCTTGCCAGCCTCGATTATATCGTCGCTGGCTTTTTTTGTTAGCGGCCTTACTATTAGGCGTAAGCCCCAGCGCTTTTGCCGTGACCGGTGAATTGGATCTTACCACTTCTGCAGTGGGCTTTTTCGCTGTAGCGATTTTCGTTCTGGCCTATGCGCTGGTCATGGCGGAAGAAAAGATCCATATGCGCAAGTCCAAGCCGGTGTTAGTGGCGGCCGGTATTATCTGGAGCCTCATCGGCTGGGTGTATGTCCAAAACGGTATGTCGGAAGCGTCTGAATACGCTTTCCGCGTCACGCTTTTGGAGTTCACCGAGCTGATGCTGTTCCTGTTGGTGGCCATGACCTATATCAACGCCATGGAAGAACGCCGCGTTTTTGATGCGTTGCGCTCCTGGATGCTCCGCAAGGGCTTCAACTACCGGACGCTGTTTTGGCTGACCGGCAGCCTTGCCTTTATACTCTCGCCGATTGCCGACAACCTCACCACTGCCCTGCTGATGTGCGCCGTGGTAACCAAAGTGGCCGAAGGAGACAGGCGTTACATTAACTTAGCCTGTATCAATATCGTCGTGGCCGCTAACGCAGGGGGCGCGTTTAGCCCTTTTGGCGACATTACCACCCTAATGGTATGGCAAGCGGGCATGGTGGAGTTTCAGGAGTTCTTCATTCTGTTCTTCCCCGCTCTGGTCAACTTCTTGATTCCAGCATGCATCATGAGCCTGTTCATCAAGGATGAAAAACCCTCTAGCGTTTATGAAGATGTGTGGCTAAAGCGTGGTGCCCGGCGCATTGTGTTGCTGTTCCTATTGACGATTGTTACCGCCGTGTTGTGTCACGTGGTACTGCACCTACCCCCGGTGTTAGGCATGATGACCGGCTTGGGCTACTTGCAGTTCTTTGGCTACTACCTGCGCCGCAGCCTGCCCCGCTCGCTGGAGCGCAAGCGCGAACGCTATAGTCGCCGCGGCGACAACAAGAAGCTTGAGCAATTGGGTGGCGTGGTGCCGTTCGATGTCTTTAACCGCGTGGCGCGAGCCGAGTGGGACACGTTGCTGTTCTTCTACGGGGTAGTGATGTGCGTTGGCGGGCTGGGGTTTATGGGCTATCTTGGCTTGCTGTCAGAAGCGCTGTATACCGGCTGGAACGCTACTGCAGCCAACATTACACTGGGTGTGGTCTCGGCGGTTGTAGACAACATTCCCGTGATGTTTGCGGTGCTGACCATGGAACCGGATATGTCCCATGGCCAGTGGCTGCTGATTACCTTAACCGCTGGCGTCGGGGGCAGTTTGCTATCGATTGGCTCCGCGGCCGGTGTGGCGGTAATGGGCCAGGCCAGGGGTTCCTATACGTTTATGGGCCACTTGCGCTGGTCGCCGGTTATCCTGCTCGGCTACATCGCCAGTATTTTGGTGCATATGTGGCTTAACGCAGAGAGCTTTGCACTGTTCAGTTAAACCTCGCTCAGTTAAGCCAGACACATTGATAAGCACGGCCCTCACCCCTTTTCAGCGTGCTGGAAAGGGGTTTTGCTATTTAATAGCTCTCGAATAGATACTCAATTGGGGTCGGGCGGCCAAGTAGATAGCCTTGATAGCGGTAGCAGCCGTGGCCTCTTAACCAGTCAAGCTGCTCTTTTTTCTCCACTCCTTCCGCGACCACGGTCAAGCCTAAGCTCACCGCAAGCAGAATCGTGGTATCGACAATCGCGGCGTCTGTCTTGTTGGTAAGCAGCTCGTGAATAAACGATTGGTCAATTTTTAACTCATCCAGCGGTAATCGTTTCAAATAACTCAGCGATGAGTAGCCCGTGCCAAAGTCATCCAATGCAAAACGAATCCCTTTAGCCCGCAGTTGCAACATCGTATTGCGAACTCTAACCGGTTCTTGCATCAACAGGCTCTCAGTGACCTCAAGTACCAATCGGTTCGGCGGTGCCTGGGTTTCAGCCAACAGCGCTTCAACATCACGCACGAACTCCGGCTGCTGAAACTGCACTGAACTTACATTGACGGAGATACTTAACGACGCATAGGCAGTTTGGTGCGACCACTTCGCCAGCTGTTCGCAGGCTGAACGCATCACCCAATAACCGATCGGCACAATCAGCCGGTTCTCCTCCGCAAGCGGAATAAACGTCGCGGGAGATACCCAGCCACGCTGAGGATGAAACCAGCGCAGTAAGGCTTCTACGCCGGTGGTCACGCCTTGATGGTCAACCTGTACCTGGTAATGCAGCGCCAGCTCGTTGCGCTCAAGTGCCTTATGCAGGTCGGCTTCCAAGCTCGCTCTTTCCAGTACGCTGGTTTGCATATCCGTATTAAAAAAGCACAGCCCATTACCGCCTGCGCTTTTTGCCTGCTGCAACGCCATATCAGCCTGTTGCAGCACGCTATCCATACTGTGCTCGCCTCCCCCCGTAAACAGCGAAATACCAATACTGGCACTAATCGGTAACGTATGGCTGTTTCTTAATTGCGCAATCGTCTCCAATAGTTGGCGCGCCACACGCTCGGCTTTTAGCGCAGCGTTCGCCTGTTGCTCGCCCAAGTTATTGATCAGCACCACAAACTCATCACTACTAAAGCGAGCCAGCGTTTCCTCTGCGTCAAGCCGCTGACGTAGCTTTTCGGCAACGCTAATCAATAGCTGATCGCCACTGTCATGGCCCTGGATGTCGTTCACTAAGCGGAAATTATCCAGATCAATCACCATTACCGCGCTATAGGATGCGGCCCACTCTTCATGCGCAATAGCGGCTGTTAAGGAATCCATCAGCAGCCGCCGATTGGGCAGCCCGGTTAGCGAGTCATAGAAAGCCAGGTAGTGAGTGCGCGACTGCATCTCCAGGTAGTCAGTCAGTTCGGTCGATATCCCGCATAGGCAAGGGGCTGCACCAGGCGACATGGAAAGCGGCATTTTAATTGATAAAAATGTCCTTACCTGGCTTTCGCCTTGCAAGATATTACTCTCCTCTACCGTCACTTTTTTACCTGACGCCAATACGTTGCGATCAATCTGCTTGATTTCAGCGGCGCTCCCGGCATCAAAAAAAGCCTCATCGCGCTTACCGATAATTTTGTCAGCCGGCAGGCCGAATAGCTCGCTTATGCGGCGATTAACGTATTGGTACTCCAAGGAGGGAGATTTGATATAAATAAACGCATCGACGCTGTCCAGGATCGTCGCCAGCATCTCTTTATTGGACTGAAGTAGCGCCCGGTTATGCTGCATACGCCGCTTGAGCAACAGGTTGCCCAGCAGCGCCAAAAGGAGAAAAACAATCAGCAAGGCGATACCCCAACGCCCCAAGTAGTTGTCTATGTTGCGCAGAAGCTCCACCGGAAGAGCTGCAGACGAGGCGTAATAGTACATAGCGACTGGTCACTGACCAGGTATGGTAAGCGGGCCTGCCCGCTCTACCACTCGCTGCCAAGCGGCGTCTTGCTCAATGCGTGACAAAAAAGCGGCAATGGCAGGATAGCTATCCAGCGACCGTACGGCGGCCACTGCCTGGAGCGGAAAGCTCATTTGCATATCAGCGCCGCTGGGCCACGGCCCGCCAAAATTACCCTGCGCCAACAGGTGCTGATTAATAAAGTTAAGATGCCGCTTAAGCTGCGGTGCAAGGAAGCGCTTGCTGACCGTATCGCTGATCCCCTTCGCCAGCGGCCTAATCAACCAGGGGGACTGTTTAGGAATTTGGCTAAACACAAGCTGCATCACCAGCAGTGGCATCAATGAACCTTCGGCATAGTGCAACCAGTAGCGGTAACCCACCCACCCAGGCATATCATCGATGGGAGGCTGACAGCGGCCCTGCCCGTAGCGCTGTAGAAGGTAATCAATGATCGCTCCTGATTCAGCCACGGTGAAATCACCATCGGTAATCACCGGAGATTTACCCAGTGGATGGATTTTTTTCAGCGAGTCTGGTGCTTGCTGTGTTTTGCCATCGCGTTGGTAAACCACCAATTCATAGTCCAGCTCAAGGGCTTCAAGTAGCCACAGGATGCGGTGCGAACGTGACTTTTCCAGATGGTGAACGTGAATCATAAACACTCCATGGGGCTGAGTTGCACGCCAGCGTTGCACTGGCGACACTTATCCTTTGTTTATAGCCATATTTAGCTTAGTACCATAAAGCCCATCATCATAGGTGCAATAAACGCAGGTGGGTTTCAACGCAACGCCGCCCCATGGAAGCGCCAACGAAAGCAGTTAGTTGTTAACAGCGGCGCATTATGACCGCTGCGCGTGGCGCCAACGCGCCAGCAAATCCAGCGGTGACCACTTACCTTGCAGCCAAGGCGCGAGTAAACGCATAGAGAGTGGAATAAACACAAACACCATGACCGGGGTCAACATGAGCGTGCTCACCACTACCCGCGGCACCAGCGCCCAATCGGCCAATACGCCACCAAATACCAGCTGAAAAATCAGCGAGATAGGAAAGAAAGCCAGCCACACCGCTACTGCCTGCTTCCAGCGCGGCGGAGCACTACTGCCGGTTTGAAACCACGTATCCAACCCGGTGGCCCGGTGCTCATGGGGCGCTTCATACAAGCCCTTACCGCGCGCCAACCACGCATGACGTGAGGCGGAGTGTTCCCAGGCGGCTAAGGTTTCGCTACTGCTAAAGCGGAAGATAATCTGGTATTCATCGTCGTCAGCCGGTGGCGCCAATACGCCGGAGCCGAGGTAGCCAGCAAAATCGGCCGCCAGCTCGCGCCCTTCGTTAAGCCAACGGTTAAAATCGGCGTAGCGGCCGTGCTCAACACGACGAGCCACCATCAATGTGACAGGTGAGGCAGACATGGTATATCTCCTAATGTGTCCACAGCCAGCGCCGGGTAGGCAGGCTGCTTGCTTTCAAGGGGGTAACCCTGAAAGTCAGAATGGCCACATTATACAAGCAATGTTGATGCCATGTGTGAATGTTACGTTATGGCCGTTTGCCCAACGTAGATTCATGCCCAGGTACGGGGTTAGGACGCTCTCCGCGTTGAAAGGCACAGACATGAATATAGATATCCACTGCGCTACGAATGGCATCGGCCTCTTGGGGATCGGGTTCTACTACCGGGCCGATATATTCACCTTCGCTGCGTAGCACGGCATCCAGCTCCGTTCGGTAGCGGCTTAGCAGATGCTCCAGGTTGATGCGTATACGATGAATTTCCAAACCAAACGCCTGACGCTGATCGGTACGTTTAAGGATGTCTAGAGGGTTTGTAGCGGTCTCAATCAAGCTGTCCAGGGTAGATAAAACTAGCTTTTCAGCGCTGTTTAAATTGGGAATGATGGAATAAATGAGGACATTTAAGGTGATCGGTGTTCCATGGCGGTGCATAGGCAGTTCAACGTCCGGTTAAGGGATCTATGCTAATGAATCGGCCCTGCTCAGAAAAACTTAATCGATAGATGCCGCGCACGCCGTCACGCCCCACCACCCGGCGAATCGCCTCGGCGGGAAATATTACCCAGCGGCCATCTACACTACGGGCACGTACGTGGGCAATGCGCCCCTCATAATGAGCCAAGCACTCATCATAATTAAGGTTAATAATCACATCAATCGTTTGCATAGGGCTGGGCTGAACTGAGCTGGAGTAGAAGTGGTATGGGCTGGCATCGTGTCAGAAAAGTATCGGCAAACTTGCACTGTCAGCATCCCTCGCTAATAATTCATGGTATCCCAACTCTTTCTTAGTCGGTAATTCTCTATGGCCGTTTCTTCTGTGAGCACCGTTCCCGCTGCTGCCTGGGCGTATCCGGCAGCAAATGCCACGTCACCGCGCGTTGAGCAGGCAGCCAGAGGCCGTGCGCCTGAAGAAGAGACGGCGAATGCCGATGAACCCAACGCTACCAGCAATAGCGATGAGAGCAGCGAAGCTGCTGGCCCCAAACGGGCGGACGGCACGCCCATGGCGCCGGAAGAGGTTCAGCTACTCGAACAACTCAAACAGACTGACCGCGAAGTACGCCAACATGAGATGGCCCACCAAATAGTCGGTGGCGCCTATACGGGCGGCGCCAGCTACGAGTATGAAGTCGGCCCCGATGGCAAGCGCTATGCGGTAGCGGGAGAAGTGTCGATCGATTATGGCCCGGTACCCAATGACCCCCAAGCGACGATCGAAAAAATGCAGACCGTGATCGCCGCAGCCATGGCACCTGCGGATCCTTCGCCAAAAGATTATCAAGTGGCTGCTCAGGCCCGCCAGTACCTATTGGAAGCCAAACTCGAAGCGTCCATGCAGCGCAGTGAAATGGAACAGGCCCGCAGCAACGGCGCCGCGGCGACATCTTCCACTGCGACATCCACTACTACACCCTCCTCAGATGCAACAGACGCGGACTCGCTAGCCGCTTAAGGGTTCGCCTCTGCGAGAGCGTTCCACTCTTCACGCCTAGGCCAATTCGCTAACCAGGCAGGTAGCGCCTCGGCGGGCATTGGCCGGGCAATACCATAACCTTGGGCTAAGTCGCACCCCAGTGCCATCAAGGCTTTGGCATGCTCTAAGGTTTCCACACCCTCCGCCAGCATGGGCCGTTTAAAGCGATTCGCCATGTAAATAACGCTCTCCACAATCGCCATATCGTCCTGATCGCTGAGCATATCGCGAACAAAGCTCTGATCAATTTTGATCAGGCTGACCGGTAGCTGCCGCAGGTGGGTTAACGACGAAAACCCGGTGCCAAAGTCATCAATAGCAAAGCTCACTCCCAGCGACTGGCAGCGCGACATATTTTGCAGTGCGGCCTGGATATCATGCATCGCCGCACTCTCCAGCACTTCGAGTTTGAGCAACGCTGGCGGTACGTTGGGATGGCGTGCCAAGAGCTCGCCCAACCGCTGACTAAAATTACTTACTAACAGATGCGTAGGGCTTATATTCACATTGATGGGTAGCGCGATGCCTTGAGCCTGCCATTGAGCCAACTGGCGCAGCGCCTGTTCAATAACCCACTCGCCAAGTTCCACTTCCAACGGCGTGGTATCGATGGTGGGTAAAAACTGCCCCGGCGCAAGCAACCCCTCTTCCGGGTGCTGCCAACGAACCAGCGCCTCCAGGCCGACCACTTGACCGCTGCGCATATCGACCTGGGGCTGATAATAGAGGCGCAGTTCATGGTTATTGAGCGCATCAATAAAACGCTGCCGCTGCTCATGGCGCACCTGCAGCAAGCGGTCATGGTGTGGGTCAAACAAGTGAAAGGTATCGCGGCCACGCTGCTTGGCGCGGTACATCGCCTGGTTGGCATGGCGTAACAGCACATCGCCCTGAACATGGTCATTCGGGTAGAGGGTCACTCCCAGGCTTGCCGTCAGGTGAACGCTCTGCCCGTCTATCATCAGCGGCTGACGAATAGAGGCTAGCAGCTTCTCAAAAAAATCGTCGTCTACGACATGGTGGAGTAACAGCACAAACTCGTCGCCCCCCACCCGCGCGAGCACATCATCTCCAAACAGCAGATGGCTTATCCGCTGCGAAAAAGATGACAGGAGCGCATCTCCCACGCTGGAACCCAGGCGGTCATTAATATTTTTAAAGAAATCGATATCCAGCGAGCACACTGCCAAGGAGAGTTGCTTCGCTTCTGCATGCTGTATGGATTCTTGGATCAATTGCGTCAGCAGTTGCAGATTGGGTAGCCCGGTTAGGGCATCAAAATAGACTTCCCTATTAAGGTGCCGGGCATGAGCAGGAATGGCCGAAAGATCCGCAAGCACGATTACATGGTGATCGATCTCACCTTGCTCATTACGCACGCGATTAATCGACATCATCCCGGGATAAAACTGGCCATCGTGGCTACGGTAGCTCACCTGGCTTTTACTGCGGTCACGCAATTGCAGCTCTTCACGCGTCAGGCGCGTGGTGCGGCTATCATCCAGCGGTAAAATGCTGAATGCTTCCGGCGTTTTGCCCTGTACATCACCCTGAGTAAACCCCGTTAATTCACAAAAAGCGGGGTTCACCTCCACTACCCGGTTTTCAGCATCGGTAATAATGATCGCCTCATTGGCATAGCAAAATACCAATTCAGCGGGTGACGCTACCTGACTGCCGGATGCTGCCTGCATCGCGTTCGAGCGGGGCAGAGAAGGTGTTGGCTGGGAATGCTGTTGAGACAAAGACTGTTCCTTCGATACCTTCAAGGATTCATACATACGTCTTTGCTCTCCTCGTCATTTTATAGAGCCATCGCCATATAAATTCGTTGTTATATAGAACCGTTATTAGGTAAATAGAGCCGTTATTATGAAGACAGTGATATTGCTAGTCATAATAACACCCTATGACGGCGAAGGTACTTTGCGCTGCAAAGTACCTTATCGGCTGACGAGGAAATAAGTTAAGGCGATATCGTCATATAACGGTAACCAAGCTACGCGAGAGAGAGCGCTAAGCGGTTGGTTGGCAAGTTGGTATCGCGTACCAGGTAGTCGCTCACTTTGCTGGTCATATCATCCGCCTGATCATCCAGGGAGCGACTCGCTGCCGCCATTTCCTCAACCAGGGCAGCATTTTGCTGGGTCACGTCTTCCAACTGAGCCATGGCACGGTTAATTTGCTCAATCCCCGCCGACTGCTCATGGGTGGCCGAGGCCATTTCATCGACCAAGCTGGCCATTTTCTCCACACTCTGGGCGATTCGCCCAAGCGTATCGTTGGTCGAAGTGACCAGGTTTTCGCCTTCGGAAATTTTAGCCGCATTATTGTCGATCAAGTGGCGAATCTGGCTGGCCTCCTGGGCACTACGACTAGCCAATTTACGCACTTCATCGGCGACCACCGCAAAACCACGCCCATGCTCACCGGCTCTCGCCGCTTCAACCGAGGCATTTAGCGCCAACAGGTTGGTTTGGAAGGCGATGTTGTCAATAGTCGCCACAATACTCGTCACCTGCTCGTTGGCTTGCAGGATAAGCTGCATCGCCTGCTGAGCTTGCGACGCTACCAGAGTGGCTTCTTTCGCCTGGTGGGCCACATCGCCTGCCATGTGCTGAGCCTGCTGGGCGTTTTCAGCGCTCTGCCGCACCGTCGCGGTGATCTGCTCCATGCTCGAGGCAGTTTGCACCAGTGAGGCAGACTGCTCTTCAGTCCGTTGGGCAAGATCCTGATTACCCTGCGCCATCTGATTGCTGGCCACCGCCACCGACTGTGCATTGCGCTTTACATCAGCCACCAACGCTTCGGTGACTGCCGATGACGCATTGAACGCCAGGTATAGCTGTGACAACTCATCGCTACCGGGTACTGCCAGGCGCTGGGTTAAATCATTACCGCGGTTGGCGATACTTACCAACGCCTGGTTGAGCGGTTGGGTAATGGCACGCACCATCAGCGCGGCTGCGATAATCGCCATCAAACTGGCCGCCAGCGCAATGACCGCATACTGCCAAAGCGCCCGTTGCGCTGACTCCCGCAGAACCACGGTTGCCGATACGACCGCGTTGGCCACATGATTCTCTAAGGACTTGAGGCGCGCAATTTTTACCGTTTGCCACTCAAACCACTGTTCGGGGTCGACACCATAGCCGCCCGTCTGGGCTTGGCTGATCGCCAATTCCCGCCGTTCCAAGAGACGTTCAATGTCTGCACCGCTCAAGGCCTCGTCCAACTGACTACGGTTCTCTTCACCCGCCAAAACACGGAAGCTACCCAGAAAGGCCTGCTCTTCGCCTAACAGCGATAAGAAACGGCGCAGCGTAGCCTCGGGCATACCGTCAGCGGCAAAGGCATTAGCCAGCAGCGCCCGTTCAATGCCAGCTAAATCCTTGGCTTCCAGCAGTTGGTAGTAAGCACTTAGCTGGCGTGCAATATTCCCTTCGCTGGTTAGATGCGACAGCGCACCCACAAAGGCCATTAATTGGCCGTTGATGCCCGTGTAGTGGATTAGCGCATCATCCATAGTGATTTTAAGGTCATCGACTTGCTTACGCAGTTGCGTCTGGCGCTGCCACTGCGCATCAATCGCATTGAGTTGTTGCACTACAGCGGGGGTCAGCAGCGCTTTATCCAAGTTATCGCGTTGGGCTTGAAACGCTTTAGCGGCAGCGTCTGTGTTGGGCCGCTGTTCACTTAGCCGACTGCCAAACGCTTCACCTTCACTGCCCAGAAAGCCAGCGGTCATGCCCCGTTCAAGCTGCATTTGGTGCACTGCATCGCCGGCGAGCTGGGCCAGTTGGGTCAAGGCGTGTAGACGATCAAACTCCTGCACCGTGGCACGTCGTTCCATAATGCCTTGAGCGGCAAACCAGGCCAGGGCAAGCAGAGGAAGAAGCAGCACGCAGGCAAATTTAAAGCGCATCGACATGCGGTTAACGATAGTTTTCATAGCTTAGCCTCAAACAGATAGCGTCGTTGGGGAGGTAAGCGGCGTGCTGGGTTATTCTTGTCCGCATCAGTTGATGCGTTTAGCTAAGTCTGCCGCACTTTGCCATATAGTTAAATATGATTAATTTCAGTAGATAAAATAATGGCTAAGCGGCGCGAGTATAGGGCGTCTTTGGGGGCTGTTATTGACCTACGTCATACAACCTGGCGGATTTTCAGGCCTAACAAACGACTGAGGGGAATGCCCCTTAAGGCGCGGGACTGGCGGCACCCAAAAAGCGTGCCTGCCAGTAATCGATCTCTAACGGCACGCTGACTACTGCACGACCATTGCCCGGCGCATGAATCATCTGGCCATTGCCACGATAAATCCCCACATGGGTAGCTTTGCGGCGGTCGCCAAAGAAAAGCAGATCGCCGGGTCGAGGGGCATCCACCCGAGGCAAGGCGCGAAACTGCTCCTCAGCGGTACGCGGCACGCGAATACCCGCCGCCCGGTAGGTCATTTCCACCAAGCCAGAGCAGTCCAGACCATCGGGCGTATTGCCCCCAAAGCGGTACGGCGTGCCAATAGCCTGCTGGGCATGGGAGAGAATCAGCGCACGCTCCATAGAGAGTCCTGCGCGGTTAGGAGGGGCCTCAATGGGAGTAAGATCACGGCTGGCGCAGCCCACTAGCACCAGTAGTAACAGGCCGGTTAGCAGCCACCTTCCAGAAGGTGCCAACCCAATAGGTAGAGACCACAAACGAACCAGTAGCATGGGCAGCCGCTCCGATAAACCAACGTGCCTTCATGATGGCCCAAAGCCTGCCTAGCCGCCAATGGTTAACGGCCGATCCACTCGACAAAGCTGGTTTCACCCAGCACATGACGCTCATGGCGCACCCGGCTCATTGCTGCGTAGGGTAAATCCATTGCCAACACCCGCGAAAGCGGTTGCTCGATCACTTGGCGCAGCAGGCCATTGCAGACAAACAGATGTGCCACTACCAGTACATGCTTGCCAGGTGGATGACTTAACAGCTGCTGCCAGGCCTCGGCCAATCGCGCATCAAAGGCTTGCAGGGTTTCGCCACCGGGCGGAGAAACCCTGGAGGGATCGAACCAAAACGCACTCATTCGCTCAGTGCCCTCTTCGGCAAACACCTGGGCGTGGGTTTTGCCCTCCCACTGCCCCAGGTGCAGCTCGGCAAAATCGTCCTCCACCTGAACCGGCAGATCAAACTCTTCGCCCAGCCAGAGGGCAAATTCGCGGCAGCGCGTTAACGGCGAGGTCACAATCGCATCGTAAGGTAAATGCCCCTCTACGGTTTGGCGCATCACTGCATCGGTGACCTGCTGCCAGCCGGTTTCACTCAGCGGATGGTCGGTGGCGCCACGCAACATACGCCCTCCTACTGGCTCGCCATGACGCAGTAAATCAATCGTTGTGATCTCCGCTTCGGGAAAACGCATACTCGCCTCCTGGGCAGCTAGCTCAGTTAAGCTTGCTCAATTAAGCTAACTCAGTTAAATGATCGCGTGGCGCACCCGTGCAGAGACCCACTCCGACACCAGCACGGTGGCAAAAATCATGATAAAAATGACGCTAACCTGATCCCAGGCGAGGCTGTTGATCGAAGCATTCAACTGCAGACCAATACCACCGGCCCCGACCAAACCCAACACCGTTGATTCGCGGATATTGATGTCCCAGCGGTAGACGCTAATCCCGGCAAAGGCAGGCATGACTTGCGGTAACACGCCGTAGTTCATCACCTGCATACGGCTCGCGCCTGTCGCGCTAATTGCCTCTACCGGTGTGGGGTGAATCTCTTCTATCGCCTCGTACAGCAGCTTGCCTACAAAGCCGATGGAGCGCAGCGCGATGGCGATAATCCCCGCCAGTACGCCGGGGCCCAGAATAGTCACCAGCAGCATCGCCCAAATCAGCGAGTTAATGGAGCGCGATGAGACGATGACCATTAGGGCGGCGCTGCGAATCAGCGGATGCGGAGTGGTATTACGGGCGGCCAAAAATGCCACCGGGAAGGCCATGATAATGCCTAACGCGGTGCCCAGGGTGGCGATATTGATGGTGTCCCACATGGGTTTCCAGAGCACATTGGCGTAGCCCCACTTGGGTGGGGTCATGCGGCTGATCAGATCTGCACCCTGGCGACCGGCGTCCTCCACAAACACCCACATGGTGTTATCGGAAATGACCTTCCAGCAGAGCAGAAACAGGCTGACACCCGCCAGCCAGGCCAGGTACTGCAGCCATTGAGCGCGGGTGGTGCGCCGCTGCCAAATCGGCTGGCCTTGGGGGGTAGTTGAAACAGGCATATAACGTCTCCACAAATGATCAGGCCAGAAATTACTGGGTCCAGCGGCGGACATGGCTTGAGCTGTACTCGCACAGCAGCACGATGGCGATGATGATCAATAGAATCGCCGCGGAGGTGTCGTACTCATAGCGGCTCAGCGAGGTATTCAGCGTGGCGCCGATACCGCCTGCCCCGACAATGCCGATCACCGATGACTCACGGAAGTTGATATCCAGGCGGTACATGGAGAGCCCGATCAAACGCGGCATTACCTGGGGCTGCACGGCGTGATTCATGGTTTGCCACCAGCTGGCCCCCGTGGCGCGCACTGCTTCCACCTGGCGCCAATCCAAGTCTTCAATATCTTCCGCCAGCAGCTTGGCCATAAAGCCAATCGTCGCGAAGGCCAGAGTGATCATGCCCGCAAACGGCCCAAAGCCAAACATCACCACAAACAGAATGGCGATGATGATCTCTTGAAAGGTGCGGGAAACGGCGATAATCGCACGACACACAAAGTAGATGGGTAGCGGGGAAATGTTGCGCGCCGCCCCTAAGCCCACGGGTATCGCCAGTAGCACACCCAATACCGTGGAGGTCAGCGTCATGGTCAAACTCTCCAACAGCCCCGCAACGATATCGTCGTAGCGGCTGATAAAATCGGGCTGTATAAAGGCGCCTAAAAAATTGACCGCCCTCGCTGACCCTTCAGCGACCCGTGCCCAGTTCACCTCTACCGAGGCAAGCGCTAACAACACATACACCACCGCGCCGACGGCGAGCCCCCAGCGCAAACGCGGGCTTTCAATCATCGGTAGACGCCGCCACTCACCGCGCCGAGCCGCCTGTTGACGCGCCTGCTCGCTCATCGTGCCGCTCCCGCTTCAATGGCTGACATCACCCGTGCGTAAGGTGGGCTAACCGGCTCCTCGTTTGCGGCTTCATCGTCTATGGGCTCCGGCGTGGTATCCCACTCCTCTTCGCCGTAGATCGTGGTGAGCATCTCGCTATCCAGTTCGCTGGGCAGACCATCAAAGACGATTTCACCCGCGCGCAGGCCGACAATACGGTCGGCAAACTGCTGGGCCAGTGCTACGTCGTGAATATTGATAATCGCCGCCAGTTCGCGCTCGGCGCACAGCTCCCGAATCAGGCGCATGATTTGGCGGGAGGTTTTCGGGTCAAGGCTGGCGGTCGGTTCATCGACCAGCAGCAGCTTGGGGCTCTGCAGTAGCGCCCTGGCAATGCCGACCCGTTGCCGCTGGCCGCCGGACAGGGCGTCGGCGCGCTTATCGATGGCATGGGTCAGGCCTACCCGCTCTAGCAGCCGGAAGGCTTCGACCACGGCTTCCTGCGGGTAGCGACGTAAAAAGCTGCGCCAAAAACCGACATAGCCGAGCTGCCCGGAAAGCACGTTCTCCATGACGGTCAGCCGATCGACCAACGCGTACTCCTGAAAAATCATCCCCATGGAGCGGCGGGCATGACGCAATTTATGCCCCGAAAGCGTGGTGAGTTCGGTATCTTCCAGGCGAATGCTGCCTTGGGTGGGTTCAACCAATCGGTTCACACAGCGAATGAGCGTGCTTTTACCCGCGCCCGATGGCCCAATCAGCGCCATCACCTGGCCTTTGGGCAGCGTGAGTTCAATATCCGTCAGCGCTCGATCCCCGGTGGGGTAGCGCTTGCCTACGCCACTTAGTGTCAACATCGTTCCACCTCTTATGTATAGCGAAACGGCCAGAAGGTAAGCCCTCCTGGCCGAATAACTGCTGATAACCGACTGATTAATCGCAGTCGTAGGTCACGCCGTTGGCGTCGGCAATGGTGCGAATAACGGCCCAGTTTTCCTGATAGGTGATAGGAATAAACTGTGCTTCACCGGAGTTGGCGAATTCCGTTTCAAGGGCAGTGCCTTCCCAGTCGTAGCTGAAGAAGGCATCCTGGATTTTCTCGGCAAGCTCTGGGTTCAGGTTATTGGCTAACCCGTAAGCGGTGGTGGGGAAGGTTTGCGAGGTGTAGATAACCTCGTAATCACCTTCGTTAACCACACCGCGGGAAATCATCCGCTTACCCACGGAGTTAGCAATCGCCGCCGCGTCGTAGTCTTCGTTGACCACGCCGAGAATGGAGTTGTCGTGGGAGCCGGAGAAAGCCGTTTCAAAATCTTCACCCGCTTCCAGACCGTACTCTGAACGCAACAGCGCAGAGGGTGCGCGGAAGCCAGAGTTGGAGGTCTCGGAGGTAAACGCTAACTGGCGACCCTCCAGGTCTTCAACGGCCTCAATGCCGCTGCCTGGATAGGTAATGATCTCCATTTCGTAACCAAAGCTGCCATCTTCAGCGGCCATCATGGCGAAGGGGCGGAAGCCACCGCAGTTAACCGCCACCGGTACGCCGCCGGTATTAAAGCCAGCGACGTGCAAACGGCCCGCGCGCAGCGCTTCCTGCTGGGCAGCGTTGGACTGCACCGGGAAGAACTGGACTTTTTTGCCAGTGGCTTCGCTCAGGTGATCCAGAAAGTCAGACCAGACATCCGCGTAAACCGCGGGATCTTCAACCGGGGTATAGGCAAACACCAAGGTATCCGGGTCGGCCCACTGAGACTCATCGCTGGGAACATCGGCGACCATATCGCCATCGTTATCCACATAGCGCGATGAGAGATCCGCAGAGGCGTTCACCGCAGCCAAGGCGAAAGTACTGGCAACGGCGGCACTGATTAATGTGCGGGGTAGCGCATTGAAAAAAGAGGAGGTCTGCATGGGTCACCTGTCACGTTGTTAGAAGATGCCGATATCCTGACGGTTTAAAATGACAAAGAAGGGGCACTCTTATGACTAGTTGGTGACGTCTTTATGAACGCCCGGTGACAGTGCCCATCACTTTGCCCTCGGGATCCATGCAGTGACCACGACGCTCCAAGAACAGACTGTTGCCAGGGATCTTTTTGGCCTGGTGCTTCAGCTCAGACAGCTCGCTGGCGATATCCAGCGATTGACAGCTGGTCGTATCGGGGATGGGCTTCACCGCGATCGAGACGCTAACAAAGGGGAAAAACGTCAGTCTATTCTGGCGGCTTTCAATCTGAATCCCGCCCTGAAGGCGGTCGGCCTCTTCATAGAAGCCGGGGGCCATCACTTCGAATGAGTGCAGAATTTGCTGGCAGACACTCTCCCACAGGCCGAGCGGTAACAGCATCATAAAATCATCACCGCCAATATGGCCGATAAAGCCCCCGACACTCTCTACCTGTGCTTGCAGCAATCGCGATAACGAAATAATGATGTGATCGCCTCGGGCGTAGCCGTAGGCATCGTTAAAGGCTTTAAAGTTATCCAAATCAACGTAGGCCGCCGCAAACCCCTGCCCAGCAGCCAAATAGGCCGCCAGGGTTTCATTGATCAGAATATTGCCCGGCAAGCCCGTCAGCGGATTGGCGTGGCGCGCCTGGCGTACCTGGATGGCGGTAATCTCGCGCAAAAGGTCAACGATATTGCCCATCCCCAGGTAGTCACCGTTGGCGTTAACGATGACAAAATCTTCCTGCTCAATATCCCGGCTATCGGTCAGCTGCTGGCTCAAAATCTCCAGCGGCGTATCCGCTTCCGCCACCAGCATCCGGGTGTCAGCAACGTCCAGCACGCGGCGCTTGGCATACAGAGAGTGGCTGTAGGGGTTGGTAAACAGGGTTAAAAACGCGTTACGGCGTACCACTGCCACGGGCTTACCATTTTCCAGCACGGCCATACAGCGCAAACTGGGCTGTTGACGGAATCGTTCGGAGATATACGGCACCGCGCAATCCGTTGTTATGGCGTCAATAGCCCTTGAAATAGACCGCGCGGTGCGCCCTACGGGGCTTTTTAAATGCGTGGTTGCGGGCAGCAGCATATTGAGCTCTAACGGCGGCTGCTGGCTGGGTCGGGCAAAATAGAAGCCTTGCAGCAGCGCCAGTCCGCGGTCGAGTTCCCACAGGCAAAGGTGCTCAGCGGCGGTCTCCACGCCTTCGGCGATCACCTGGCAGTCCAGGCTGCGGGCTACATCGAGAATCGAGCGCAGGAATTCTCGCTTGGCCGGCTCCTGGTCGATGCCGGAAATAAAGTGGCGGTCGAGCTTCACGAAATCGGGGCGTAGCTCCGACCAGTGGCGCAGGCTTGAGTGCCCGGCGCCAAGATCATCCAACGCCACCTGGAAGCCCATGGTGCGGTAGTGATCCACCGCCTGGCGCATTAGCTCGTAGTCATGGATGGGCACGTGTTCGGTGAGCTCAATCACCACCCGCTCTGGGGGCAAACCGCTGTCACGAATAAAGCCCAGCGTTAAGCCTTCGCGGAAATCACGCTCGACGATGGTCAGCGGCATTACGTTAAGAAACAGCAGGCCAGGCAGATCGAGTTCTGCAAAACGCTGTATTGCCAGGCGCCGACAAAGCAAATCTAACTCGACTAACTTGCCTGCCTGGGTAGCCACCTCAAACAAGCGTAACGGGGAGTACAGCGGCGACGTTTTAGGCCCTCGGATCAGCGCTTCATAACCATAAATCGCCCGTTGGCTGGCATCCACAATGGGCTGAAAGAGCACGTGCAGCTCTTCTGCCGCAATAATCTGGTTAAGCCACTGCCCTTCTTGTGCGGTCATTTGCCTGCTGCCCTCTTCTGCCACCCTGACAACCAGCGGTGGTGCCAATGATGTGTCACCTTCCCTGGAGGTTGTTGATAAGCTGCAAGCGTGCGTCATTTTCATGACGCTATCATGACAATCATCAAGGGCATCAAGCAGTTGGCGCTAACCGGAGGTCAAGAGAGAGGCTTCTCGGGGGCTGGAAACACCACTTCGCTGCCGTCGGCGTCAAGCTGGCGGATATCGACAGGGCGGCCTTTCTCGTCAAGGGTCACCAAGCCAATACCGCTGGCGTTCCACAACCGCTCACCGGCGCTGGCACGGTCAGGGTCGCGGGGGTGAACACTTAGCTTACGGCGTTTGGTAAATGCATTGAGAGGTGACCATGGGGCATAGAGCCAGCGGTTGAGGCGGTCAAAGGTATTGAGCAGATTTTCGGGGAAAGTATTTTTGATCCCGCTGGAGGTAATTTGCCACAGGTGGGGCGCGCGGCGCTGATGGCGAACCACAATGTCGTAGACAAAGGAGTAGTGCACATCCCCGGACAAAATCACATAGTTGCCGGGGGTTTTGGAGTGGCGCCAAATCTGCAGCAGCGTATTAGCGGCTCCGCGGTGGGCCATCCAGTTTTCAGCGTCCACCACCAGCGGCTTCCCCACGGCGGTAAACAGTTTTTGGATGGTCTCTATCAACTTGACGCCAAACATCGGCGCGGGAGAGACAATCACCGCGCTCTTGGCGCCCATTAACGCCTGCTGCATCTCCATTAGCGCCTCCCAGTCCATCAAGCCCGAAGGCCGGTGCGGGCTGCGTTCGCTGCGCCAGCGGCGGGTGCGGGTATCGAGCACAATCAGCGCGGGGGTGCCCGGCACCTGAAATTCCCAGCCCTGAAAGCGCAGCAGCCGCTCAATCAGCCCATCCTGCTCAGCACAGACTAGCGGTTGGTCGCCATCGCCTAGCAGGGTCGAGGCGTGGTGGACTAACGGATTCATCTTATCCGGGTCGTTACCCCAGCCTTGGCATAGCAGATACGCCACCAGGGCGTTACCGATAATGCGTTTAGAGAACGGATGGCCGTAGGCGGCGCGCTCCCAATCGGCGGTTAGGTTCCAGTCGTCGGTAACATCGTGGTCGTCAAAAATCATCAGGCTGGGCAGATGCGCCATCAGTCGCGCGCACTGGGGCAAACCATCAACAAAGGTATCGATCACCGCCTGTTCCTGGCGATACAGCTCGGCGTCTTTTTCATCCAAGGCAGGCGGCGTTGGCGCAATCATTTGCCAGGGCGTCGGCGACCACACCAGGCAGTACATGGCGAGCATTTCAGCCAGCGTCATTAAATGATTTTGCGCGTTCGCCGAGGTAAACACCGGCTTTTTGACACCGCCAAAAAAGCGCTCGCGTAGCGCCACGTTGCTGGTCACATCGGGCAGCAGCTGCGCACGCCGGTAATAGCTATCAGGCGACTGATAAAGCGCCTGACTATCATCGACTGTAGCGCCTTCCAGCCACTCGTCCACCAGCCCTAGCCGTTCGATCAGCGCATGCACGGCGCGCAGCATTGGCCCGGCCACGTCATCGGCGTAGACCTGATCACCGGTCATCAACAGCCAGGCGGGCCATTCGGTGGGCGTAGACTGCTGTTCGGCAAGCCAGCTATCGGCGCGCACCAGCCCATCGGCACTATCGTGATGGGGCTTGCGACAGGAGCCGTGCATCAGACGGTAATGGCGCGAGGCAATCACAAAAGCGGGATAGGCGGCACCGTCATAGCACAGCCACGGCGCCCACCCGGGCAGTGAGCGCCATTCGCCCAGCGGGGACTCCACCTGCAGGTCGTATTCGATGCGTTCGTCACAGGGCAGCGCTGACTCAAGCTCGCAATCGATCAGGTAAATAAATGCGCGTTCACCGATAGCGATGCATTGCTGGTGATGCGCCAAACCAATCGTCTGGCTATCGATGCTCCCAGGTCGCAGCACCAAGGCCATGTTCAGCGGCCGGGTGCCGACCAGCCAGAACACCAGCCGAGTAGTACTGATGCGCCTTAACAGGGGGCCGGCGACTATATCGGGCAGTGTATCTGTGCGATTCATTCGGTGCGGTCTCCATGCTTTTCGCGAGACGATTGCGCGAGACGATTATGTGCGACGATGACGCGCAACGACGGGCAGCTCGATCACCACTTGTAACCCGCCAGTGCTGGCGCGCCCAAGCTGCATACGGCCGCTATACAGGGCGACAAGATCGGTCACAATTGCCAGCCCCAGGCCGCTGCCCGAGCGTTGTTCGTCCAACCGTTTACCGCGTTGTACCGCCTGCTGGCACTCCGTTTCAGACATGCCGGGGCCATCGTCGCTAACGGTCAAGGTTAACCGCTGTTCATCGATCGCTACCTGTAGCTGCACATCGCTGTGTGCCCAGCGCAGCGCGTTATCCATCAAGTTGCCCACCAGCTCCTGGATATCCTGATCATCCATATGCACCTTAACGTCAGGTGGCCAGGTTTGGCCCAGCGCAATGCCACGGCGCTGGGCAAGTCTGGCTAGTCCATTGAGCAACGGCGCCAGGGTGGCATGCAAATCAATCGGCGCAAAGCGTACGCCCTCGCCCGCTGCCGATGCTCTCGCCAAGTGGTGGCGTACCGCGCTCTCCACACGGGCCAACTCAACTTCCCAGGTGGCACGGTTCGCTTCCGGCAGTTGGCGTAGCTGAAGGCGCATCACACTCAGCGGGGTTTTCAGCGCATGGGCAAGGTTGCCAGCGGTATGACGACCACGCTCGATCAGGCGCTGGTCGCGAGCCAGCACCGCGTTCATTGAGGCAGCCAACGTCGCCAGCTCGTCGGGCAAGCGGGTATCCAGCTGTTCGGCGTGCCCCTGTTCTACATCGTGCAGATTGGCATGCATACGCCGAAGCGGCGCCAGCCCCCAGCGCACTTGCAGCGCCAATACACCGAGCAACAGCACGCCCAGGCCGACTAAACCGCCCCACAACAGACGCTGAAATTCGCCAATATCACGGGCTAGCACATCGTCCCGAGCCGCCACGCTAATATGCAGCGGCGCCTCTAACGGCGCCAGGTAGATATCCCGCTCCACCACGCGCAGCGACTGGCCCCGGGGGCCAGGTATCGAGCGGGCGCTAAGGGTGTCATTGTCGATGACCGGTAGGCGCTGATCCCAGAGCGAACGCGAAGCCAGGGTATTTTCCTCGCCATCGGTGATTTGCCAGTACCAGCCAGAGTAGACATTCTCAAAACGCGGGTCGCCCAGCGCCCGGTCATGGACTAGCTGCTGTTCAATGTTGTCGTAGGTGACGCCCGCGATGATGACGTTTAGGGTGGCCCCCAAGCGTTCGTCAAAGGCCTGCGTGGCCGAAGCACGGTAGTGATGAGATAGCAGCGTGCCCGCGATGGGCAGCGCCAACCCGACCATCACCAATACGGCCAGCAGTAGCCGCACGCTGATAGAACGTTTTGCCCAGCGATCTTTCCATGCGGTGGTGTCTTGACTCATTCGCTAGCGGGCTCTTCTGCTAATAGCCGATAGCCCTGGCCACGCAGGGTGGCAATGCGCCAGCTGCCCAATTTGCGGCGCAGGCGGCTGACCTGAACATCGATCACGTTGGAGTCAGGCTCATGATCGCGGTCGTAAACGTGCTCTGAAAGCTCGGTACGGCTGACGACCCGCGGCGCCGCGTGCATCAAATAGCCCAGCAGGCGGGTCTCCTGGGCGGTCAATCCCACCGGACGCCCGGCAAGCGAAACGTGTTGGGTGTGGGTATCCAAACTCAGCTCGCCCACTTTCAGCACCGGGTGGGCATGGCCATGGCTGCGGCGCACCAGGGCGCGCAGGCGAAAGAGTACTTCCGCGGATTCGAACGGCTTGGTGACGTAGTCATCGGCTCCGGCGGTAAAGCCTGCAGCTTTATCGGCCCAGCGCTCACGGGCGGTAAGGATCAGCACTGGCAGGTCGATACCATCTTCCCGCCATGCTGAAAGCCAGCGGGTACCATCACCATCGGGTAGCCCGACATCCAGAATCAGCGTGTCGTAGGCTTCCGTGCGCACTAGAAAATCGGCTTCCTGACCTGTCGCCGCATGCTCCACCAGCCAGTCGCCGTCGCGCAGCGCTTGGCTAAGCTCACGAGCCAGCGCCTGGTCATCTTCTACCAACAAACACTTCATTGGCTAACTACCCTTCTTTTTATATGGCAAATGATGGCAACGGGCTACCGGCGCATATCGTTGATACGTACACCTTCTATCGACATCAATTGGCCGTTATGGCCATCAAACTCGAATTCGACGACTTGCCCTTGCGGGCCAAGCAGCTTGATTTCGTACTCGACATATCCTCCTTCGCGCTCCACCTCAACCTCCAGCACTTCGCCTATATAGTGGGCTTCCAGCCAATCCAGAATAGAGTCAAGAGGCACGACCTCGCCACGGCGCACCTCGCCGTGCAGCGACTCCCAATGCTGGTCACCCACAGCGCTGCCCACCAGCAGTAGCACTAGGGCTAGACCAGTGACGTTACGACGAGTGCCTCGTTGGAGGCTGCGCAGCGGTTTAATAAGGTGACAGTGGAGTTTACGCATGGTGCAAGCATGCCAAAGGCAACATGAACGTTAGATGAACAGCTTTGTCAGCTTAAGGAAAGTATTGCAGTGGTATAAATTCCCTGTCGCATTCGCTGAATGCCGTTTATGCACTGTTGTATAAACATTGTCGTATAGACACTCACGTTTAAATACGTAAAGAAGGAATTTGCTATGAATACCATGAAAAAAATGCTGCTGATCCCGACCTCTGCTCTACTGCTTGCCGCGGCTGCCGGTAGTGCCCAGGCCGATTCGCTGCCGATGGATCGCATCGATGACGTATTGACCCACGCCAATGATTACGGTTTCAGCCACTACGAAGAAGTTAGCATTAAAAGCCGTGGCCGTGTGGAAGTAGAAGGCTGGCTGGATGATGAATGGTACGCCGATGTGGAAATCTCCCTCGACAACGGTGAAACGCTAAAAGAGAAACGTGAGCGCCTGATTAGCGGTGCCTGGGGCATGAGCGAAGATGATATCCGTCAAGCGTTAGACGTTGCCAGCCAAGAAGGCATGGTCGAGTTTGAAGACCTCGACATCGATAGAAGCGGCATCATTGATATCGAAGGCCGCGATGAAAATGGCCGCGAACTAGAAATCAGCGTTCGTCAGGGCTCTGCCGAAGTTACCCAAATTGACCGCGACTAATAACGTCAGCTAAAACTGTTAGCTAATCGCTTTGCGGGCTCCCTACGGGGAGCCCGCTGCGTTTATGGTAGGCTGTTCAATCATGTAGCTAACTTTATAGTGCCGACCTTATCAGGGTGCTGAGGAGAAATCCGTGCTGAACGATAGCCTTCATGGCGTGCTGGAGAATGAAGCACTCGGCAACGCGATGTCAGTACTAAACATGGAGTCAGCACTAAACACAGTGTCAGCACTGAGAGACTTAGCCTGGTTGGTCGCCACGCCTGACCTGGTTGAACTGCCGCCCCCCATCCCTTGCGCTGGGCGCCCGACACTTAAAGAGCTAGGCTTGGAGAATGCTCTACTGCCCTGGCTGCGCCAGTTAGGTCGGCAGCCATTGGCCGCTTTAAACGGCAGCCGCGCTACGCGCATGGGCCATTACCACGAACGCCTGTGGCACACGCTGTTAGACCACGCACCCAATACGCGATTGCTCGCCCAAAACGTACGCATCACCCGAAAGCGCAATACCTTAGGCGAGCTGGATATGCTCTATCGCACCCGCGATAACCCGGCACCGGTGCATTTGGAAGTGGCGATCAAGTTCTACCTGGGACTACCTGAAGGGCCTGGCGCGCCCACCAGCCAAAGCCGCTGGATTGGCCCCGGCGGGCTGGATAGCCTGGCGCTTAAGTGCACTCACTTACAGCGCCATCAACTGCCACTCTCCAGCACACTACCCGCGCTGGAAACGCTCACCTATTGGTTAACACCCAGAGATATTGGAGTTTCTGGCCGGGAATTAGGCGAACAGCTTACCCAGCGACTGGCAATGCCCGGCGTGCTGTATTACCCCTGGCACGCGGAGATGCCAGCCCCGGAAGGGGCAACGGCAGATCACCGCCGAGGCACCTGGTGCTATTTGCGCCATTGGCCTGAGCTGGCAGCCAGCCTTCCCGCCATGCCGGAGATGGTATGGCTGGAAAAACCCCACTGGCTGTCACCGCCGCTGCGCAGCGCTTTTCGGCCAGCGGCGGAGGTGCTGCCCGCGATTATCGAAAAGGTTCACGCCTGGCGCTCACCTCAGCAGCTTATGCTCTGTTACTCGGAGGTGGGATCAGAGAAACAACGCTATGAACGACTATTTTTGGTGCCCGACGACTGGCCACGGCAAGTGCCACTACCACCCCGCATTAGGGGTTAAATAACCACCTTCGCGGCTAAATCACCACCAAGTTATCGCGATGGATCAGCTCGTGGGCTTCCACATAGCCGAGGATCGCTTCAATCTGATGGCTGGGCTGGCCCGCCAACAGCCGCGCTTCATCCACGCCGTAGTTCACCAGGCCTTTAGCCACTGATGCGCCCTGTTCATCCACGCACACCACCATATCGCCGCGCTTAAAGTTGCCCTGCACATCGCGCACACCGACCGCCAGCAGGCTTGAGCCTTTATCGCGCAGCACTTTGACCGCCCCGGCATCCAGCACCAGCGTACCGCGCACCTGCAGTTGACCCGCCAGCCAGCGCTTGCGCGCTGCCATGGGCACTTGGTCAGGCCGCAGCAGCGTGCCCAACGCCTCGCCGGCCATTATCCGATTAATAGCGTCAGGCTGGCGGCCACTGGCGATGACCGTGACCGCCCCAGAGCGCGCCGCTAACTGCGCAGCGCGTACCTTGGTGCTCATACCACCGCGTCCCAGCGCACCGCCACTACCTGCGACGGCGGCTAAACGCGGGTCATCGGCGCGCCCTTCGGCAATCATCTGGGCATTGGGGTTATGGCGCGGGTCGGCATCAAACAGACCTTCCTGGTCGGTCAGTAGCAGCAGCGCATCCGCTTCCAGCAGGTTGGCGACCAGCGCCCCAAGCGTGTCGTTATCGCCAAAGCGAATCTCATCGGTGACCACGGTGTCGTTTTCATTGATCACCGGCACCACGCGCATTTCTACCAGGGTGCGTAGCGCCGAGCGAGCATTCAGGTAACGCTTGCGGTTGGAAAGGTCGTCGTGGGTGAGCAGGATTTGCGCGGTGAGCATGTCGTGGCGAGCAAAGTGGTTTTCATAGCACTGGGTCAAGACGTTTTGACCCACCGCAGCAGCAGCTTGCAGCTCGTGCACGGCACTGGGGCGCACTTGCCAGCCGAGGCGCACCATGCCCGCCGCCACGGCGCCGGAAGAGACCAGCACCACCTCAATGCCTTGCTGGTGCAAAGCGGCGATCTGATCCACCCAGCCGCCAATAGCGGCTTCATCCAGACCACGGCCATCGTTAGTGAGTAGCGCACTGCCGATCTTCACCACGACTCGCCGTGCACGGCTGAGCGCGCTGCGCCCTAGAATTTGCTCGTTACTTTCCATGCGACCCCACCTCAATCAGGCACTTACAAAAGGGGCCGCGCGAACGCAGCCCCCTTTTAGCTTATAACTTTAAGCTTACTACCGAATGCACCCATTCAATACCACTAAGGCGCGTACTCGACTTCAACATCGTAATCATCGTCGTCGAAATCTTCGTCATCTTCATCGTCGCGCTTACGTCGACGACCCAAACGATCTTCGGTACGCGCCACCGACTCCTCTTCCATCCGGCGGCGCATCTCTTCTTCACGCGCCAGCGCCTCTTCGTCTTCGTTCTCAAGGCGGCGCTGCTCGGTCAACCAGCGGTAGGCCGCTTGCACCAGCTTATCGGTGCCGTCGCTGCTGATCGCCGAAATGCGGAATACCGGGCCTTCCCAGTTGAGTGCCTGGATAATCTGCTGCGCGCGCTCTTCACGCTCATCTTCCGGCAGCAGGTCAAACTTGTTCAGCACCAGCCAGCGCGGACGCTCGGAAAGCGCTGGCGAGAACTGCCCCAACTCGTGAACAATGGCCTTGGCCGCTTCCACCGGGTCAGACTCATCAAACGGCGCGACGTCGACCACGTGAAACAACAGACGCGTGCGGGTCAGGTGCTTCAAAAAGCGCAGCCCTAAACCAGCACCTTCAGAGGCGCCTTCGATCAAGCCCGGTACGTCGGCCATCACGAAGTGTTCGTGCATCCCCAGTTTTACCACGCCCAAGTTGGGTACTAGGGTCGTGAACGGGTAGTTGGCGACCTTGGGCTTGGCAGCCGACACCGAGCGAATCAGCGTCGATTTACCCGCGTTGGGCATGCCCAGCAGGCCCACATCGGCCATTACCTTCATTTCCAGGCGCAGATTGCGACGGTCGCCATCGGTACCTGGCGTGGTGCGACGCGGCGCGCGGTTGGTCGACGACTTGAAGTGGATATTACCCAACCCACGCCGACCACCTTCGCCTACCAGTACCACCTGACCGATTTCGGTGACATCGGCGATGACTTCCAGGGTGTCTTCATCAATCACCGTGGTGCCCACCGGCACTTTAACGTGCAGGTCTTCACCGGCCTTGCCGCTCATTTGACGGCCCATGCCGCCCTGCCCATTTTGGGCTTTATAGAAACGCTGAAACTTAAAATCGATCAAGGTATTCAGCGCATCGTCACCAATCAGGTAAACGCTGCCACCATGACCGCCATCACCCCCATCGGGGCCGCCCCTGGGCACATATTTTTCGCGGCGAAAGCTCAGACAGCCATTGCCGCCTTTGCCCGCCTCAACAATAATCGAGGCTTCATCGACGAACTGCATTGGATTCTCCCGGCCGCTTCCGCCGCCCTAATATGCACTACTTTTTTTCTTCACCCTTCATTCCCAACAGCCCGCTGATATAGAACTGTGGAAAAATGGATTGGAAAAGAGATTTAACCGACAAAAAAGCCCCGCCATAGCGGGGCCTTTTTTTCTCGCAACCGCGAGCATAGCAATAGCCGTTTAGGCAGAAACGATGCTTACGAACTTGCGGTTTTTCGGGCCTTTGGTCTCAAACTTCACAAAACCGTCGCTCAGTGCGAACAGTGTGTGGTCACGACCAAGGCCAACGCCTGTGCCCGCGTGGAAACGCGTGCCGCGCTGACGTACGATGATGTTACCCGCAGTCGCCGCTTGGCCACCGAAGAGTTTCACACCTAAGCGTTTGGACTCGGAATCGCGACCGTTACGCGTGGAGCCAGCTGCCTTTTTATGTGCCATTGCAAAATCCTCCTAAGGGAATTGACCGCTTACGCAGAAATTCCGGTAATTTTGACTTCAGTGAACCACTGACGGTGGCCCTGACGCTTCATGTGGTGCTTACGACGACGGAACTTGATGATGGTGACTTTATCGCCACGGCCGTGGGAAACCACTTCGGCAGAGACTTTAGCACCACTGAGCATCGGCGCACCGATGTTGAAGTCATCGCCGTCTGCGACCATCAGCACTTCGTCAAACTCAATCGTTTCGCCGGTAGCGACTTCGATTTTCTCAAGTTTGAGGGTTTGACCTTCTTGAACGCGGTACTGCTTACCACCGCTTTTAATAACTGCGTACATGTCGCTCTCCGGACTGTCGTTAATGCCGTTCTAACGGTTAAACGGCACTCATCTCCTACGCTCTTGCGAGTCGTGCTCTTATCGACCTGCTGCGAGTGGCGCCCCTTTTGGAGCCATCTGACAGGGAGCAAGATGAGTGGGTCGCGGATTATAGCGACTATCTACTCTTACCACAAGACTACTGACCAATGTCAATTGCCAATGATGACTAACACGATACCTTAAACCTTGTACGTATCTTGACGCCCAACAGGCAGCCCCATAGCATGGCTCCAACGACGTAACCACAGCTACGTGAAACAACTACGTAACACAACTTCGGGCGGCACTTCCCGCCTCCATCTGCCGCGATGAACGTATCCATGACCGCTAACGCTTCCTCAGCCCAGCCTGACAGCCCAACGCCTTCACCGCTGCACGCCGTGGTGGCCGATGATTTCGCAGCCGTCAACAGGACGATTGTCGAACAGCTTAACTCCAAAGTGCCGTTGGTCGAAACCATCGGCCAGTACATCACCGAAAGCGGTGGCAAGCGTTTGCGCCCTTTATTGGCGCTACTCGCCGCCCGCTCTCTCAACTATACCGGCGATAAACATATCCCGCTGGCCACGTTGATTGAGTTTATGCACACCTCCACGCTGCTCCACGATGACGTGGTGGATGAGTCGCATATGCGCCGAGGCAAGAAAACCGCCAACGATGCCTGGGGCAATGCACCTTCGGTACTGGTCGGTGACTTTCTTTATGCCCGCTCGTTTCAGATGATGGTGGATGTGGGCTCCATGCGCATTATGGCGATTCTCTCTGGCGCCACCTGCATCATCGCGGAAGGCGAAGTACTGCAGTTGACCAATATTGGCAACCCCAGCATCTCTGAAGAAGATTATTTCGAGACCATTTTGGGTAAAACCGCCAAATTATTCGAAGCGGCTTCCCACAGTGGCGCGGTGCTGGCGGAGGCAACGCCGGAACAGGAGCAGGCACTCCAGTATTACGGCCGCTACCTGGGCCTCGCTTTCCAGCTTATTGATGACCTGCTGGATTACCAGGGCGACGCCGACGCCATGGGCAAAAATGTCGGCGACGACCTCGCCGAAGGCAAGCCAACGCTGCCGCTGATCCACGCCATGGAGCAAGGCACACCGGAACAGGCCAAGCTGATTCGTCAGGTGATTCGCGATGGCGGGCTTGAGCAGCTCGACGCCGTGCTGGAAATTGTTCACGCCACCGGCGCGCTCGACTACACCCGCCAGCGCGCCGAAGAGATGGCCGATAAAGCCCTGCAGCAGTTGGACGCCCTACCGCCCAGCGCCTACCGCGACAGCATGGCCCAGTTGGCCCGCTTAGCGGTTGATCGCCAAGCATAAAAATTGCCGCATCACGCCGCCGAGGACTTGAAAAAACACCTGTGGCTAAGTATGATCCACCTCCGTTGTTGAGCTCAGGCAAACACAGCTCGGCAACATTCGGAATATAGCTCAGCTTGGTAGAGCGCTGCCTTCGGGAGGCAGAGGTCGTAGGTTCGAATCCTGCTATTCCGACCAAAGAATTCAACGTCTTAGGCTCACTTTTTTCTAACTGCCTGAGTCTCACGTGACCAAATCGTGACTCAATACCCTCGGCTCTGCCGGGGGTGTTTTGTTTCTGGCACCTCCTTTTCATCCAGTCTGGCCACCGCTGAACGCACGTTCTCCGGTGCCAGGTGGGCGTAGCGCTCCGTCATGGCGATTGTGCTGTGGCCCAGCAGATCCCTAACTTCTGCGAGCGGCACTCCCGCTGTCACCAGCCAGGCAGCGCAGGTATGGCGCATGTCGTGGATCCGGAAGTCGTCTAAGCCTGCTTTTTTACAGACTGTGGCCCAGGTTTTCTTGATGTCTGCAATCCGGTTCCCTTTCTGATTACAGAATACCCAGGGCGTATCGGCACAGTAACGCATCCGAAACCTGAGGCGGGCCAGTATCGCCTGCCGGGCGGCCTCATTCAGCGGTACGCTGCGTCGGCGACGGGTTTTGGTGTGCTCGGCTTCCAGGTGGATCAGTCTCGCTTGAAGATCCACCCGCGCCCACTCCAGACCAAGAAGCTCGCCGCGGCGACAGCCCGTATTCAGCGCCAGCGCGATGAAGTCGGCCAGATAAACAGGCCGTTCTGGATCGCGGGCGGCCTCTAGCAGCACATCGGCCTCCCGGCGGGTGATCCATCTCACACGACCCTCCGGCTCCTTGAGTCGCCGTTTCTCGCAGGGGTTGGGTATGGCCCAATCCCACTCCTTGCGGGCGTGATTTAGTGCCGCCGACATCAAACCTATTTCTCGGTTAATGGTGCCATTGCTAACCCCAGACTTGCGGCGATCCACTATATACTGGCGGATATCACCCGGCGTGAGCTGGTTCAGGTCTCGGCCTGTGAACCTTGGATACAAGTTCTTCAGGCTCCAGATATGGCGCTCAGTGCTGCGCTCCATTCCTTCCAGCTCCTCCAGGTAAGCCAGCATCAACTCGTCGAACGTCCTTGACGGCTGCTCATCCCACTGCTTTTCCATGTGCGCTTCAAGGCGCCATTTACTTAGCAGCGCTTCGGCTTCCCGCCTGCCCTCGACGGATTTGGCGATGCCAGTCGAGCGTCTAACGCGCTTGCCGCTTGCCTCGATGTATGACGCCCAGTAGTACGGGGAGTCCGTGCGTTCGTAGATACCGTCTTGACGACGGTTAGTTTTGCGCTTCGGCATGTGCTTTCTCCTTGCACATCCGGCCCCGCGCTTGAGTCATTATGCGCGGGAGCCATATTTCGTGCCACCCAGTTGCGAGCTGCGTCGGCAGGAATGGTGATCCGGCGCCCGACCCTTACAGCCGTCAGTTCGCCATTATCGATCAGGCGACGCACCGTGCGTGTCGAGACGCCGCCCAGCTGGCGAGCGGTTTCTTCAATACTCCACAGTAGCCGGTCAGTCATGACGGGCCTCCTCCTGACCGACAACGCCATCCAGCACTAGGCGCAACCTGTCACGCTCTTCGATGAGATATTGAAGGCGTTCGATAATGGCTTCAGCGCCAGGCAGGGTGCTGACGGGGATACCAGCGGCATCAAGCGCCATGGACAGTCGGGCCATATTCAGTTCGTTCTCTCTTTCTACCACCCACTCTTCTGGCCAATCTCGCCAGTGGCACAGTCCGAGCTTCCAATCGTCGTCGAGACGATGCCAAGCGGCCAGGGTGTCGTAGGTGTCGGGCAACCAATCTTCGCGGTTGGCAGCCAGTGCGACATAGCAGCGCTCACTGATACTGAGCGAATTGATCAGCGCGTCCATGATGGTTTCATCAGCACCATTGATGGCCTTGCGTACGATGTAGTCGAGTCGTTGAGTCATGCCGATCCTCCCAGCGCGGGTGCTCCCGCTTGAAAGCTACTGGCTCTTGCAACCTGAACCCCTTGCGCCATTTTTACGCCGTTTCTATAACGTTCAAATTCAAAAGTGAACATACCGCTATCCTCATAACTTATCAGTTTCGGCTTTCAATGCTTCTTGCCATGAGACTCTCTTTTAATGATGTAATGGCCTTTTCTTGGGCCGATTAGTGAGCGTTGCCCAGGCTCTAGGTGCCGGTCGAATCTATGCCATTAGTGAACCAGCTGTTTAATCTTTGGCAGGTTATCTAGGCACTCAAACAGTGCCACTGCCTTTTCATCGTCAGCTTGAGCGAATCGATAGAAGCCTGCTTTTTTGGCGACTTCCATAAAGTTGGGTACCAAATCCCGTAAGGCCCCATTGGGAAGATTGGCAGCGCTGCAAGGTTTGCCGTTGATTAATGCGATAGCTTCAATTACTTCTAGGCGGTGGCCGGTGGATACCTCAGTAATATGGATGCGCGCGCTCTCATCATCGCAAGCGAACCAAGCAAAAGCCTCAATCACGCGACCTTTATGCGCTCCTTCCATCACTTCGGCTTTTAAATCACCCAAGGCGCTAGCGGTTTCTATCTTTCCGCCTGCCATGAGTGGACGCTGATCGTTTTCGTCATCGCCAATGATGTGAGTTGTGATGTTGAGCTTCATATTTCACCTCGCAAAGTTCTCACTTTTTAGTTGATGGTAGGGCTCGGCTGATGAATCGATAAACTGGCTGCGACTTTGCGCACCCAAATAGGCGTGTTGCCCAAGGCGAAGGTTTCGCCAGACCATGCCAACAGCAATGTGGTACCGATCACGTTTGCCATTGCCTCAGCAGCAGGGCCTGGCACGGCATTACCAATGCGCTCACGCCAAGCGCTGTCGCTTAACCCTTCAAGTTCTAAGTGTTCGCCGGGATCGACTAAGCCTTGTAGCGCGGCAAGCTCGAACGTGGTGAAAGGACGGTGCCAAGTGCCATCCAGTGAGCGGATAACCGCCACCAGCTTCTCGTTGGGCTCAGGTAGTCGTGGGTCGGCCACCGACCAGCTGCCGTTGTCGTGGCCAGCGGATGCGGAGACAGCGCCGCATGATGAATTCCAAGGCACTACGCCATAGTGTCCTGCGGTTAGATAATGGTCGCCTTTTGAACGGCTCAAGCCTGGTCGCGGATCAGCGACACCAAATGCTCCTTGGCCAGTCGTGCTAACTGAAATGACGGTGCCGGTGGATTTATCCCACGGCGTGATAGCGTACTTGCCGTAGGTGGGCCCTTTGCGACGTGGATCAGCGACAGCAAAAGCGACTTGCCCGGGCGACTGCTGGCCCGTAATAGCCCCGGTAGGGCCATCCCACCGCCGAATGCCGTAGGCCTGCCCATCCTTCCACTTGGCGGATTGATTGAAGCGGGGATCTGCGATGCTGAACGCGCCGTTTGTTGGTGTGCTGCGTCCGGCTACGGTGCCCATGGGTTGGTGCCACTGATTTACGCCCATGTAGCCAGACCGGTATTCCGGCACGATGAGGTAGTCACTGAGGTAGCCATCCTCGACCGCTAGCTTATTAAGTGATCGCCAATCGCTACCGGCCTCAACAAACGCCAGCCGTACCCACGTTTTCCACTGCAAGCGGGGCACACGGTGCATTGGCCCGGCCAACTCATCACCAGGCAACGGCATTTGACCAAGCACATCTCCCACGGCGCGTAGTGGTCGCTTAATGGTCTCATAAAGAAAGGGCGGTACCTTCTCTGCATGGCGTGCCACTAACAGAAAGCGCTTGCGTGACTGCGCTAAATGGCCGATCTCGCCGCAATCGTGGGTGGTTTCGGCAACGTGATACCCATAGCACTGGAGCATGCTGGTGACTTTATTCAGCAGCTCGCGGCCACGGCTGGCGATACGTGGCACATTCTCGAAAATGATCAGCTCTGGCGGATCATCAGCCCAGGCTTCCAGTGCTAGCCACATGCCACGAACCGTGAGCTGGTTCAGCGCCTGATATTTCGGTGTGGTGCTGCGTGTTTGCGAGAGCAGGCCACTAAACCCTTTGCATGGAGCACTAAGAAAGATGATGTTAGGACGCTGGTTGCCTGCCGCGGCTTGGATATCGGCCGGGGTGGCTTCCTTCCAGTCGCTGGGCGGCTCGCGCCCATGAAAGGCGCTGTATTGGTCGCGGCTGAACATATCCAGCACTGTGCCAGGGGTGCCGGTGAGCCGCTGAAAGTCAGCGATAGCGGCTGGATCCACATCGATGCCGCCTAAGCATTGGAACTTCGCTTCTGTATTTCCTACGCGGGCATGACCTCGGTTGAAACCGAGTGCGCCGCCGCCAAGGCCGCAGAACAGGTGGAAGTGGCAAATTGACTGGTGCGATATCATCGTTTTTCCCAAAAAGAAGCCCCACACATTGGCGGGGCTAGTAATATTGCAGTCGCTTGGCTTGATGTTGGTGCCAAGGCTAAAAAGCCACCGCGCGGGTGGCACAAATTTCATAAATTCTAAGAGGCTAAGCTAATTTTTTGGCATCATAAACTTTCTTCATAAATCTCAACCTGCCCGCTATATGCAGCTCTATTAGAATTCTTCTTCCTCGACCTTCTTTATAACTAGTGTCGAAATGCTCGATTTCAGTGAAAGAGAGTTCATGACTTGAGCAGGGGTTGATTCGAATATCGGAAAAGAACTCATCCGGCGCGCTGATATACGTATCCTTATGGAAAGGCCAAGCTCCCTTTCGCCAAACAAGTTTCCAGTAGGTTAAGATGAACGGCTTGTTTGTAAGGTTCCTTATTATAACTTTATTACCCAAGTCGGAAAGGCTAGTAAAGTTACACCCGATATCGACTCTAAACCGGGCTATCCACATTTCGTAAAACTTAATGAGAGCCAGAATTGTAGATAGTACCGCGCCCCACCACGCGATTATTGTCATCATCACACCTCTTTGCAGCTGAATCTGTGTCAGGCAAGACTATCTTAGCTTGCTTAGAGTAGGCCAACTCCCAGATAAAAGCTCCAAGCTGGGCGTCAGGCTTCGCTTGGCGCTTCTTTCAGCACTAGCCGGCCATCACCATCACTGCCTGCATAGAGAAGGCCGTCAAGCTGTTTGATCTCGCTTTTGGTAAGGTTCTTCATCTTGGCGATGCAAATGTCCTCACCTTGCAGCACGCCTTGCGGGTGACCGACACACGATGAGCCGACGCTGTAGCCGTTATCGCGCAGCCATTTCTCGGCTTCATGTTTTGCTGAAAAAGTGTCGCCATTGCCGTTAAAAATTTTCTCGTATGCCATGTTTATTTCCATACGCTAGAACGGGATTTCGTCGTTGAAGTCATCGTATTGAGCGGGATCGGGAGCTTCATACGGCTGTTGCCTTTGTGGAGGCCGCTGGCCCTGGTGCTGCTGGGCACCGTATCTCAAATTATTCGGCGGCGTCTGTTGGTAGGCACCGCGCTGCTGATTATGAGGCGGTTGCTGGTACCCGCCGTGCTGTGGAGCCTGCTGCTGACCACCGCTATCCAGCATTTGCATATCGTTAGCGACGATTTCAGTGGTGTAACGATCTTGCCCGCTCTGGTCTTGCCATTTACGTGTTTGCAGGCGCCCTTCGATGTAGACCTTTGAGCCTTTGCGCAGGTACTGCTGGGCAATCTCTGCCGTTTTCTTGAATAAGATGACTCGATGCCACTCGGTTCGTTCTTGTCGCTGGCCACTATTGCGGTCTAGCCAGCTGTCACTGGTGGCAATGTTGAGATTGGCGACAGTGGTACCGCCTTGAGTAAAGCGTACTTCTGGGTCTTGGCCCAGGTTGCCAATCAAGATTACTTTATTGACGCCTCTCGACATTTTATTTCTCCGCGGTATTGAAAAAGCTGGAGGTGTCCCCACATATAAAGGTAAGAGTTTTATTTGGCGGTTGCTGCTCTTCCAATTGCGAACTTGTTGGTACCTATCATTCTGCTCGTAGCGTTTTTCTTAGTAGTTTTTCAAATTGTTATAGAGTCGAAAAAGCTGAGTATTAGCCACGGCAAGGAGGGTAACATCATGTTTGAAGCAAAACGTTGGACTGTTAATTTAGTCAAAGGTATATCCACTGTCGTTACTGCAGTCTTGATTAATATGGTTCCTACAAGTTCGTACATGAGCACACTGGAGGCGTTCGTCACGAGCGCTAACCAAATAAAATTCGTATTTCATGCAGACCGGGGCTATTAAATAGCCCCTTATTTCCATGGGGTAAAAGTACCTAACAAGCACTCGCTCTCTGGCAAGCCGTCCGTCACCAGCTTGGCGAACTCGGCGGCGATCTCTTCTTTGGCTGCATCCAGTGCGATAGCGCGTAAGCCAAACGATGGCCCGCCTTTGGTCTTGCTGGATACGCGCATTGCCAGCGTGCGCTCTGTTAAGCCCTCGTAGGGTGTTAGCTTCCAGTAGATAACGGCAGGCAAGCGTTCGGCGTTCTTTACGGTGACGCTGTTCATGACGCCAACTCGACTGGAATGCTCCTGCTTTTCGCTCTCAATGTTGGTGAGATCTTCTAGGCTGACTTTCCGGAAGGCGTGAATTACCTTGCTACGCTCCAGTGCTTCTCCTTTGCTGTTTTCAAACGCAATCAGATGGCCCCAATCTTCTATCAGCTCGACCATTTCCTCCTTGTCGAAGGTGCAGCCGTCGGCGTGTAGGTAAGCGGTGAATTCTGGCGTTTTAGGCAGATTCAATGTTGCAGAATGATCGCAGTGGCCAGGGTGCTCAGTAATGCCGATATCCAGATAAGAGCATGACGCCATGGCGTCGCGGTCGATAAATACCGGCGCTTCACTATGGCGACCTGCTACGTAGGCAATAACATCTTTCAGCCCCTTGGTTTTGAATTGCCCACGAAAGCGGCGGCGCTGGTCTTGGTACTTCTCCATATCCACCAGCTTGAAGTTGTCGCCGACGATCAGCGCGTGACCTTCGGCGGCTTCGGTGCCGGTATTGTGACTGGCTTCAATATGCTGCAGGGCTTCTTTGGTCAAAGACATTAGTGCTTCTCCTGGTACGGATTTTTATCACGGTAGGGGTGGCCGATCATGTCGAACTGGTTCTTGGGTTCCAGCGTCATTTCGCCGCCGGTGTTCACGCACATGACCGTTTCGGTGGTGTGTTCTTCCGACTGTGTGCCGTGTTCGGTCGGAATCTTGAAGGCCAGCTTGTGGGTGATGCCGACCCGGCTGACGGAGTCAACGTTCTCGACTGTCAGGTCAATTGATACTTTGGCTTTATTTTTCGGGTTGTCCGTCGCCGATGCTGCTGCGTGGCTAAGGACTTTACCCAGGCGTTCAGCCAATACGCCGCCGTCCAAGTCCTCGATGAACTTGGTCACATCGGTAGGATGTGACATTGTGAGATACCTCATTAAGAATTGAGCTTGTCTAAATTGCGCTGCCCATTTAATTTATGGAACGGGCTTTCTACTAATAACTGGTGATGGGGCGTTAATATGGGTGCTACATTTAGAAACAACGAAGATGAGTACTTCAGCTATCCAAAAGCTGAAAAAGTGGCAAAAGAGGGTTCTAAGTACGTCGTATATGATGGGCCTGGGAATGTTTTGGGCGCACATCCAGTGAACACTATTGTAGAATTCACCACTGACCAGCCCTTAAAGAAAGACGAAGGTTGAGTTAACCCTATTAGGCAGCCATAAGCTGCCTAATAGCTTTTTGATATCCATTCCATTTTTTCACACCCTCAAGTTCCAGAGCACGCAGCTTGGCTTGATCGGCCAGCAGCTGGTCGTATTCAGCGCGGCTTATGGTGACCGTTTCCGGCTCTTGAGCTAGATCCGTGCCTATCCACTCGGGCTCTATTCGCTCGGCAGCGGCGGGTAGTGGTTCTGGTTCCGGCGTTGGTTGGGGCGCCGGGGCTGGCGGAGGATTGCGCTTGTTTTCCTGTTCCGCTTTGAAGCGGCGTAGCTCTTCCAGCTCTTTGCGCTCGGCTTCGCGACGTTCGTCCTCTTCCCGAAGGCGGCGGCGTTCGGCTTCTACCTCGGCCTGCTCGGCGGCTAGGCGTTCTTTCTCCAGGATTTGGCAGTGCTGCTCACTGATCCGCTTCAATACTTCAGCTTTGGCGTCCTCGGCCTCATTGGTCAAATCAAAGTAGCCATCGGTATCAATCGCTACGGCTGCATCGTGTAGCTCGGCGAGGCCAGTGGAATCCAGCCCCTCAGCGGTATCCAAGAAACTCCAGATTTCGACGTTGATACGCTCGCGTAGCTTGGCGATGCGCTGTTGCTTCTCACGTTCGGCGCGCTCGTCTTCGTGCTGTTTGGCATCTTTCAGTGGCTGTTCAATCGCCTGCAGCTTCTCCACCAGGTCTTTGCCGTAGCCGTTTACACGGTCGATAAAGTCGCGGTGGGGCTTTGTGATTTCCTTGCGCAACTTTTCAGTGCTGGTTCGGTAGGTGGTTAGCTCTTTGATGCCTTTCTTGCAGAGGGCGTAACCTTCTTTAGTCTGCACATTGGGCACGGTGCCGTATTGCTCTCGCAGCCCTACCAGGGCCTGTTCAACGGCATCCAGTTTTACCAGTTCGCCTTTGTAGTCGGTGTTGGGGGCTGCGTTAGTCATGGGTCGTTTCCTCTTGGAGTTGCTGAGCTTTTTCCTGTTTGGCTTTTTCCTGCGCGGCATATACGCGGGCAATGCCTTCGTCCCTGGCCTTGATGATCATTTGTTGGCCTTTGTCAGGCTCAACACGGGCCATGCTGGCTTTGTCCGGTAAGCGGCTGAGAATGCCGTCAGCGGCTAGCTCAATGCTTTTGGGGTGGGGGATCTTGTCACGTAGGGTGCCGCACTCTCGCTTGAGCCAGTCCGCATACTCCTGGCGGTACCTCTCAATTTCGGCGTCTTTATCTTCTGCCACTGCGATACGTGTCGCGGCCTGTTGGGCCTGGATGTAATCCTGATTATCGAAGCGGCCGTAATAAACGTCAGCGGCGAAGCCTAGGAGCGATAGGCATTTCTTGATGGCGTCGGTCACCGACTTTTTAGGTGCTTCGCCATCGGTTTTCCATTTGCCGGTACCGGTGCGATAAACAGCGCGGGTATGGCCAAACTGAGTAACTTCGCCATGCTCGCCGTGCCAGCGGTACCAGAGTGCCAGGCGAATAGTGTGGGTTTGCTCGTGGGCGATTAGCTCGCCTTTAGTGCCTAAAACGGGAGCGCCGATGTCGTAGCGCTCATCTTCGATGCGGTAGCCCCAACCGATGCCCATGGGGCCGAATAGCTTGGTGGCTTGCTCGATGACGTACATGGCATCCAGCGTGGTGATTTGCTGGCCATCCACGTTGGCTTCTTTAACGGCCGTGGTCGGCGTCTTTTCGACTTCACGCCACAGCGCTAAGTGGTCGGCGCTATCGACCACGCGATAGCGCCCGGAAGGCACGCGGATGCGCGGCTTCTCGCTGGTGGGTGTCATGGTTTATACTCCTTAACGATCTATCTCGACGTTGATCAATGGCTCGCTCCCTGTGTCCGCAGGAAGCGGGCCTTTTTATTGATTGAGCGCTCGCCATTCGTCTAGCGCTTCGCGAGCCTCGCAAAAGGGCTCTGAAAGCTCTGTCATGCCGTCTTGGCAGCTGGCGACCAACTGAACGGTTAACTCTGAAAGGGCTTTCGCCATACGCTCGGCGCTTTCGTGATGCTCCTGGGCGGCAACTAGCATTCGCTCAAGCTCAATGTGATCGCGCCAGTTCAGTCGCTTGCCGCCCTTCGTGACGTGATAAACCGCGTTGCCTGTATTTTCGTCCCAGCCAGCTTTGCCTGTTGTTCGCCAGTCGCTCATGCGGCTCTCCTTTCGGCTTCGTTTTCTTCCAGTTCCCGTTGCTCATCTTCGGCAACGTCTTTGGCCCAGGCGTACAGCACCCGCTGGCCTGATAGCGGCTGGATATAGGCCTCGACCATATCCGCGACGGCGGTTTGAGCCGTGAGTTCATCTACTGCGCTGGTGAGGTCGCCGACTTCATCCAGATAAGTGGCAAACTTGGCTACGCCTTCAGGATCGCCGTCGTGAATGGCTTCGGTGATCGACTCGGCGCGGAGCTGAATTTGAATTTCGCGTTTCATGGCGCCCTCCAAATCTGCAACAACGGCTTAGCAGTGCCTGCACGGCGGCTTGCATAGGCTTCCATGCGCATTGCGTTGGCTCGGTCGATGGGGTCGTTTAAGTCAGGCTGGAAAGGGCGGCTTGCCAGTGTGGGGTATTGACCCACAGCAAAGCCCTTGGCGCGTCGCTGAGCGCGCTGCTCAATGTTTATTGCGTTCATGGCGGGTTACCGTGGTTAAGAGGTGTTGCTGGTGAAGGGTGAGGAGGTGTGCTGTTATTCCCAAACTTCCCGCAGCTCACGCTTTAGCTTTCGTTCGGTTAGCCATTGGTCGATATCACGGCGCCGCTTATAACGTGATGAGCCTCGCTCATCGTTAATAACGCGGCTCTGTTGCTTGGTAATGGGTAATAGGGGCTGTTCTTGCATGATGACCTCCATGGTTACGGCGTGCCGCCTCCAAGCGCAGTGCCAATGCGGTTTATGAAAAAAGGGGTGAAGCGGCACGGGCATGGCGACTCTGTGAGAGGCCATGCCAAAAAGAAGCCCACCGGGCGGTGGGCGAATGGGTACACTTCCCTGTGCGGGTGCTACATCGGTGGTATGCCCTCTCTGAGGCATACCGCTTTTAACGGAAAAGACATTTCCCGATGACCCCTGCGCATGCCAAGGGCCAACGTTTCCCAGTACTTCGACAGCCCTGGATGGCGTACTCCTAGCGAACTCTCGCGGCGTTACCCGCTACGGCTGGCTAGGCTCATCGTGTTCTTAAAGAGCGTGGCCTGTGAGGGCCTGAATGGCAGTTTTACTCTTGTGGCTAACACCCGGCTTTTCCCTTTAACGCGACCGAACCTGCCGGCAAAAAACGCGATGACATATATAATGTCATATAAACATATTAGCCAACCTATGGCATATTTCAAGCCTAAAAATGTCCAAAAGACATATTTTTTTGTAAGAATAACTTACAAAAAGTTGATATGGGTTACTTAGCTAGAACAGTGAGGCGGGCACCCAACGCCAGGCATTAGCCCAGATGCCATTGCCTTGGCAAAGCTCCCATTCGCCCGCCCCTAGCGTTTCCAACGCCGTAGAGAACGCCACAACCGGGAGCCCACGAGCCACCGCCAACCGACATGCCCGCCAACTGCCACGCCCCGGCTGTACGGCGACCAGCCCGCTTGACGCTTGGCCAACGACCTGGACAGCACGTTCCGCTAGCCGCGCACGCAGTGGCATATGAGAGCCTCCGCCCGACCACCAGGACACGGCGCCGCCATGCGCTGCAAACGCCTGCACTTCAGAAACCGCAGACACACCACATGCGCCCTGCCCATCTGGGCCGAATGCTGCAAGCACTTGGAGAGATGACACCGGCACACGACCAGTTAGCGCCGCGGCAACGGCGGCGCAATCTGCGCCAGCGGCGCAGCCGGTAACCAAGAAATGGCCGTGCTTCACCAATGAAATGGCGACCTGAGCAACCTGATCAGCGCCAGCGGGCGACACAGAGCGCCCGCCGACGATGGCTACCCGGCCAGCCATGCCAATGCCCCGCGAACTTGTGCGAGCGACCAGCCTGCAGGTACCACAAGTTTGATTTCAGCCGGTGCTTGAGTGCGCTTACCGGGCCTTGGCCAACATTGCCAGCCCTGACGATGCAACACCCACCAGGCAGCGACTGCCTGGGCCCGTGAGCCGACTGGAATACACACGCAGGCGGGTGCCGGATTGCTGCCCTTGCGCGCCATACGCTGTGCCCATACCCAGCCGCCATGACAATGCTGCTGAACGACCCCGGCCCCGTAATTGATACCCCCGCTAGCGAACGCCATGATTCACCTCACATATGCCTATGTACTGTATATAAATATAGCATAAAATAGCCATTTTTTCCAATAAAAACAGCACTTTACATGGAAAATACACCGCGCGAGAACGTAGGCAAGCTCAACATCGCGGGGGCCCCGCGCGGGGGTTGGCGTGGGGTTCCGATGTTGTGCTTGCCGGAGTGAAGCGCCCACGCTGCCCCCACCGGGGGCGGGGAGCGGGGGTATGCGAACCGCCCCCGGATGCCTCGCTGGCGAAGCGGGTTTTGGGGTTCGCCGGGGCAGACTGGGAAGAAAAAGCGGGCGCTTGCGCCCACTGTTATGGGGTTGGGGTTCGACGAAGGCGCGTGCGAGGTACGAGCTTGCGCCGTAGTGGGGTTGAGGTGGAGCGTGTGAGGAACGAACAGGCGGAGCCGTCAGCGCGCGGAGCGCAAGAGCACGAGGGATGCGCAGGGTGGCGCCAGCCAGCCCGAAGGGCCGAAGCCCGTAGCAGCCCGACCGCTAGCGAGGGACGAGCTGGCGGGGGTGCCCAAGGCCACGACCTCCCGTGCTACCAGTCGGACATGGAGAACTCGTCAATCATGATATCTCCACGCTCCATGCCCCAGACGCCATCCCGCTCAAGGTCTGGAATCAGTCTGGTGAGCAGCTCTTTAGACAACATGCCCTCGAAGTCGCTAAGCACCTCAACATAGACATCAACTGGCTCGAGGTCAGCGGCAGCAAGGTCTTCGATTGAGGTTTTCTGGATGAAGCGGTGTCGAAGTATTTCCCAAGCGACCAGCCGAATATAATGCTCGAATGCTTGAGGAGCCGCCTGTTTCAGGCCGCGGGATAAGTTATCCAAGTCATCGGCCCAAACCAGTTGCCCTGGATAGGGGTGGTGTAGCTTTTCTATTAGCGATGGCCAGCTTTGAAAACCGGAGAATTTAGCGATACGCGCGAGACAGGCTGTTTGCTTATCAGCCGAAGAAAGCTGCTGCTGCTTTCTGGCAATGCGCTTGAGAATGGAGATGTAGGTGTTGATCGGGAGAGAGTGGTACATTTTTCGTCAGTTCCTTTTGCGGCACTAAATATGTAGCCGACCCGCGAAGCCCCAAGAGTGCCTTAGGAGTGATGACGAAACTTTAAAGAATGGCATGCGAATGCTTTACCGACGGCGGGTCTGATGGGATTGCCTGATCCCTTGACGCAGATACTCGCTATTGGCGGGCATTATGTCAATGAGCGGCGGTTAATTTATATATGTCCAAGGTGGCTATCGCATGTAACCGCCGATAGTGCAGCGCCTAGTTTATTCGAACTCTTCCTGAGCAGCTTTGCTTCCTACCCGCCTGTGGCCTGCGGCTCACGCCGCGCAGACGGTGCCAATCAGGCTCGATCTCCAGCGCCGGTGCCCCAATCTCAACCGGCGAGCGGCCATAGACGATCACCAGACTCGGCTGAAGGCGCTCACACATAGTCTCGACACCAGCACGGTAGCGCTCCACCACATGCGTCCTACGGGTGTCCGGAACGCCGATGCTGACGATCTGGTCACGCGGGATGCCATCGAAACAGTAGGCAAAGCTCGCCTTATCGCTCCAGTTCACGGTAGGTATCACACGTAGTCCCTGACTCTGCCACCAGCGGCCCAGCCATCGGCTACGGTAAATGTTCCATTGGTTCACCACCGCAGGCCACTGTGGGTAGAGACTGAAGTCCGGCGTTAGCGCGGCCCAGTACCGGCGTAGGTGATTCACGGCAGCGTTGGGGCGATTCCATGTCGTCTCGAAGCGGTAGTCGTCGAGGTAGAAGTGACACAAGTCGCGTACGTCGCGACTGCGCTTGCTGCGGTAGGGTAATAGACGGAATTCTAGGGGCAGGTCAGTGAAGGTTTGCGGCATCAGATCAGGAATGCCGAGCGGCGAGGTGCTGGGGAACACCTCGCGGGTGCCGGTGGTGTCCCAGCCACCAGGCTTGCAGCTCCAGTCTGGCGGCTGGCTGAAGGATTGCGGCATCTGTGTCCGCCTTACTGCTTGGGCTTAGCGTCGTTGCCGCGTCCGCCGTCAAGATGAGTCATGGGGAATCCTCCTGCGTGCTGGATCACCACCAGCAGCGTTTCCAGGCCATCAACCGACCTCGGATTCTGCCCATCCCGGGGTTGGTGTCGGCATGATAGTAAATCTCTCCGTCAGAGCGACGGATCGCCTTGCTCATGGCGTTGGCTCGATGATTAAGGCGTGATTCTGGCATGCCAGTGGATCGGAAAAGACAGATGATCGGAATGCCGACTGGTGGCTGTGCATGTTCGAAGGTTGTGTAACTGCTGGTCATAATGTATCTCCTGTCGCTTCTCAGCGAGTGGATGGGGTAACCTTGCGTCTTTTACTGTAATTCAATCCAGTGATTGGTGCCAGTCCGTCAGTCGCGACAGCTTGCCGTTGACTGCTTGAGCATAGCCTCCTCCCTAGTAGTCGCCACTCACGACCTCGTACACACTGGAGCAGAGTGGGCTCGTCGAGCGCTTCTTCCGATGATTGCAGTTTGAGTGAATCTAACATGGGCCCAGCCAGAGCGGTCATTGGCCTTTGGATCCGGCACTACAACGAAGAACGATCGCATCTGTCCCTGAGCTATGCGGCACCCACGCACAACCTTTTTAGCAGCTTGGGGGACGCAGAGATCTGGAACATTACGCAAAGAAAAAATCCTTTATATTTAGATAATTAAGTTAAAAACGATGCCGCTTTTCTCTTTTTTCGAATAGATATAAATCCCAGTTTATGTTATGTTACATATAGCACATTGACCCAAGGTAGCCACATGAGTATAGGAAGCAGTGGACGCATAGTCGTTGAGATTGACCCCGATCAAAAAAAAGAGCTTTATTCAGCCCTTGCTCACGAAGGGTTATCTTTGAAAGAGTGGTTTATTAAAAACATGAACACCTTTTTAGATAATAAAAACCAAATATCATTAGATTTCTCTAAAATAGAAGAAAGCATAATTATTAATGATGCTTCTTTGGAAACAGCAACAGCCCCTACCAAAGAACATCTCGATAGAGACGCCTCTGCAATAAAAGTAGGCGAAAAACTAAACGAAATCGATTGGAGCTTTATCAAAAGGAAGATCCAAACCCCTCTTGAAAAGATCCACCCCTATCCTGCAAAGTTTATTGGGGATATACCGCGGGAGTTGATCGCGAATATCCCTATCCCCGAGGGTACTGCTGTTCTAGATCCATTTGTGGGGTCTGGCACCAGCTTAGTAGAAGCGCAGCGCGCCGGACTACCTTCTATCGGGATAGATTTGAACCCGATTGCCTGTTTAATTTCTCGTGTTAAAACATCACAATATCCTGAAGGTTTACAGGACGCCATTAAAAGCGTATTAGATATATCAAAAACGAAAAAAACACATAGAAAAAGTGAAATTCCCAACATAAATCATTGGTTCAAGCCAGAGATTCAAATTGCTGTGGATGCAATAAGCAGCACTATTTCACAAAAGGAATACACCCCTTGGAGAGATCATTTAAAACTTATCCTCTCTAGCATCTTGGTGCGTGTATCGAATCAAGATAGTGATACAAGATATGCCGCTGTAGAGAAAAACATCAAATATGATGATGTATTCAGGCTCTTTGAAAACTCATCTGATAAGCTTATAAGCTCCCTTGGAAAAAGGAGCTGGAACCTTACAGAATCCGAGGTCTTAGAGGCCAATACACTAGAGGTTTCTCCAGAGCAAATAAAGCAACCTATAGGTTTAGTTGTTACGTCGCCTCCCTACCCTAACGCATACGAGTACTGGCTTTATCACAAGTATAGAATGTGGTGGCTCGGGCACAACCCAATTTCAGTTAAGGAAAAAGAAATTGGGGCTCGCGCTCATTTTTTCAAGAAAAACGGACATACCCCTGAGCTCTTCTTAGATCAAATGTCTTCTACTTTTTCATTGTTGGATAAAGTTTTAGTCCAAGATGGTTATGCCTGCTTTGTTGTAGGCAGATCAAAAATCCATGGCCAAGTGATAGACAATGGTAATATTATTCAACAAGCAGCAAAGAATCATGGGCTGTCTTTTGTTACACGTATAGAAAGGGATATTTACTCTCAACGAAAGTCATTCAACCTCTCCCATGCCAACATCAAGACTGAATCTATTTTAGTTTTTAAAAAGGTGGCCAAATGAAACTTTTCTGGCATCAGTACAAGTATTTCCCATACGAAAAAGAACTTGCTCGCCGGGAAGTTTGTAGTTTACTTTCTCCTGAGGAAATTCATGAGGTAGATGGCTCTATAGAGATTTCAGCCCCGCAAAACACTACACTTGCCAATAGGCTGGTCTATTTTAAAGAATTCGAGAGCAACACCAGCAAAAATAAGACGCAGCAATTTTTATTAGAATCAGGCACAGTTAATGGTACAAAACGTCAATCGACTCGTTACTCTGCGCATGGACTGCATGAATACAAAGGGAAATTCAATCCTCAAATTGCGAAAGCAATGTTGAATATTTTTGGAGCTAAAGAAAGTGATAGAGTACTAGATCCTTTTTGCGGGAGCGGGACATCACTTATTGAATGTATGCATCTTGGGCTGAGTTCTGTAGGAACAGATATCAACCCATTAGCTGCGTACATTGCTAATGCAAAAGTCTTATCCCTCTGCACACCAGCGCAGAAAATAATCGATGGTGCAAAAACAGCAGCTGAAATAGCCATTAATAATATTCACTCCATCAATGAAAACAATGAACGATCTAATTACCTATTATCTTGGTTTCCAAGGGATAATTTCATAAAAATAGAAAGCCTGAAATTAGCTTTAAAAGAGATTGACGACGATGTGTCAATCATATTGCTTTCTATCGCCTCCAACCTTCTACGTGACTATTCATATCAGGATCCCAATGACCTAAGAATTAGACGAAGGAAAACTCCTTTACCTGAGGTCTCGTTCTTTCAAACATTTCTAACGGCAGCTCAATCTTTTACAGACAAACTCAAACAATCACAAAAAGTACATGGAATCCTTTCAAAGAGCGGGGTTGCACTTAATCAGGACTGCACTGGAATTGATCCTAGTGGCGAATTGAGACCAGAAAGCTTTGACATGGCTATTACAAGTCCACCATATGCTACAGCTTTACCCTACATAGACACTCAGCGCTTAAGTCTAATATGGCTAGATTTACTTTCTCCGTCAGAAGTTAAAGAGCTAGAGGCAAGGCTGATTGGTAGCCGAGAGATTCGTGGGGCTAGCAAGAAAGACTTGTTATTAAAGCTGGAAAAAAACGCTTCGAACATCCCTGAACATGAGGCAGATCTTTGCACAAAGCTTCAAAGTGCACTAACTGAAGATGACGGCTTTAGAAGACAAGTTGTACCAACATTACTTTATAGATATTTTTCAGGCATGTCAGACGCATTCAGCTCAATACGTGAGCTCGTTAAGCCTGGCGCCCCTTTTGGATTAGTTGTTGGTGGTAACCATACGGTACTAAGTGGGATTCGATTTGACATAAATACTCCACAGCATCTTGCCAACATTGCTACAGAGAGAGGCTGGAAGCATATGGAAAGCATACCCCTTCAGACCTATAAAAGGTATGGGCTTCACCAAAACAACTCAACTAAAGTTGAAACATTAGTCATACTTAAAGCAATATGAGCAATTAGGCCAGGCTATTGCCTGGCCTTTTTTCAGTGAATCTTGTGATTAAATCACTCACAGAATGCTAAAAAATTGTTGGCTATCTATATATCCATACCGCTTACCACGACTTCCGATAAAGTTAGGCGCAAATAAATCTAGCCTTTGATATGCCGGATTGTTTTGCCGAATTATTCTTAACTCATAAGAGTCCTCAGAAATCCTAGTTATACATGCCAAATCCCCTGGCTCGGCCATTTTTGTATAGCGTAACCTCCCCGTTCCCAGCCTGAAGTCTAAATTATTTTCCGCTTCAAATGTAATTCTCACTTGGTCAGAAATTCCTAAATCAACATAATTAAGATTTATAAAGGCCGATAGAGTTCCTTTCCACCCTCTTTGATTACGGATGGTGAGAGGTGGAAAAAAGTCAAAGCAATCTTTGCTTAACCAAAAGTACTGGCTACCTCGACCACTTATATCTCCAGGATTCGCCAAGATCCTGTTAGTATCTGTTGGCACTAGTTTAACTATTAAGGTTTCTTGATCAACTTCATCTAAGGCATAGCTCTGAGGAGTCTCGTCATACAATAGATTCCAGTGTGGTGATAATGGATCTATTAAGCATTGATAATATTGCCAGTTCTGGTCGAACATTTTATTAACTAGATCACACCAGCTAAAGCTGGAGTCAGACAATGCTTGATTCTTTAAATACACAGATGCTTCAATATTTTGAGATAAGCCAGGAGCAGTGAAATTACCAGAGGTAATTACTGCTGACTGCTCTCCATTTTCTGTTAAAAAACCATAGCATTTTGCATGTAAAATCCTTTTCCTGTTTATTAAAAACACCTCCGCCCCACACTCTAGCAAAGCATGAACAACTTGCTTACTGGACAGCCTCTGGCTAGCACTCCCACCGAGAATAGCAACTACCCTACCTCCATTCTCAGTATGCTCTTTTAATATTTTATAAAACCTAGCTCCACCATTATAATTTGCGAAGCCAGAGATAATGAATATAGTGCCATCCCCTCGTCTTAATGAGCGAATCCACATATCTTCCAGAATATTCCTAAGCCCCGTTTCTACACTTGTCTGATAAACTCCAGGATGCACAGAAAAACTAATCAAAACTGACTCCTTAAAATCCGTTTTATCTATTATAGATATTTTATTCGCAACTCAACTGCATTTTAGTTTTCGATCTATATGGTTGTATTCCGCCTCTTTATTTATCCTGCGATGCTCGAAGCCGAACTACTATTTTCTGGATTTTTCCTCGCTAGTGCCACCTTACCGGGGCCTCCCTAGCTAGCCAGTATTCACTCCTTTCTTCTTAATTGACTTCAGCAACTTCTCGAACTCAGGACTTATCTAACCATCCACTCGCCCACCATCAGTGCGGGACACACCGAGTCCCCCTTACTAACACTGTAACCGAGCCTAACACAGGCAACCAGAGGCAAAGGGGCAAAGGGGCAGAGGGGCAGAGGGGCAGAGGGGCAGAGGGGCAGAGGGGCAGAGGGGGGCAGAGGGGCAGACTATAGAAAGAACCTAATGAGTCTCGCCTCCCAGCCCATGTTCTTCTAATGCTCATCGCATTTAGCCGAGTGCTCTGGACTCGAACAAGGGTTTGTCTAAGGAAATATGCACGATTAGCTGGGTGTTCACTATTAAGCGGGCAAGATCAGTCAAAAGTTTGTCAAATCTATAGGCTACGCCACTCCCAAGGCTGCTGGTGCAATCCAGGCTCAGCCCAAACACCCAACCGCGCCGCTTTTGCTTGGCGCTCAGCAGGTGCATAGCGATCATCACTGCAGTACCGATTGTAGACTGCAGCTTGTCCGGCTTCGACCATCGCCAGATTCAGGCTGCGGTTTCCTGACAACACTTCACCGACGAGCCGCCCATAGCGGTCGCGGTCGTGGGTGACGATTTCCACCTGGCTGGGCGTGATTCTGCGCAGATAGTCTCGGCTCTGGCGCCCCCAGGGTTGCTGCCCCATCTCTGGGGTGTCGATGCAGTAGAGACGCACTCTCTCTTCTTGTCCCGCGCAGTTTACCGTCATGGTATCACCGTCATAGACACGCACCACGCTGCAGCTATCTAGAGCACCAGGCGTGTCGGAAATCGTCAATATCGGGCCGCTTATGTCGTCCATGAGCCATGGCAAGGACAGGGCTACGACGGTAACTATCCAAAACAGTGAGATCCGATTGTGTCGAATTCTTATTAGCATCCGTGTAATGAGCCGGATCATATTATGTATTTTATTCATGTTACCTACCTGTCACGAGAAATTTTGTCATTTTCATGCAGCCAAGGGCGTAATTCGGCGGGTATAACACCCGCTTTTTCTTCACCAAGCTCCACGTTGGGGACAGTGATATCCAGTGCATGACGCACCTGCACGGTCAGCAGCAGGTCTCGCAGGGGACGTGCGCCCCAGCGGTCGATTACGCCTGGTTCCGCATAGTTGAGGCTTACCTCTCCACCGCTGACCGCCACAGTGGGCGCGTGAGCGGCGATTCCGCGCGCAGTAAGGCTGCCGATCAGGTAGACCTCGCCTGCCGCTTCCAGCGGCTCCAGAGCGGCGGCTAACGCGGCGGGAGAGGTGTGCTCGGCGCTTAGCTGCCGTGCCGTGGTGGTCTGAGCCTCTCCCTTCACTGCTACGGCGCTGTCGGCATACCAGTCGCATTCGCCGCTGCGACACACGGTCTGCCGACCGTCCGTGGTTGAGATGAGAAAGCCAGCTGCTTTCCAGGAGCCAATGATCGGGTAGTCGCCACCCACGTCGGCCATTGTCAGGTTGTCGCGCCCTTCTAAGCGCAGCATCCAACGGTGTTCGCCTTTCTCGGCATCGTAACGGGCGCGGGCGGTGGCAATGTCGCCGATGGCGGCGGCGATCACGCTACCGGTACCCGGCTTGGCCTGGGCCATACCAAGTAGCGGCACCGTGGTCACAGCAAGTATCGCGGCGAAGGTCAGCTCGCCCCAGCCCATAGCCTGCATGCGATAACGTTCGTTGCCTGGCAGCACACATCGCCACCTCGCGGGCCAAAACCAGCCAACCCCTGCCGGGGTCATCATGTCCGCCACAGGATGCGAGGCGTATCCAGCTATAACGGCCAGCCAAACTCCGCGCGGCAGCAATGGCCACAGGAGCAACGCGAGGACTACGCAGGTAAGAAGTGAGTGGGTCAGGGTGCGATGGCCGAATCGGTACTCCAGCGGCTCCGAAAGCCATGGAAACAGCCTTCCGACGACGCCATGACGCTTGTCGAGATCCGGCAGCAGTCCGGATACAGCGGCCAGACACGCCTCCGGCCAGCTTGGCGCGTGGCCTACTGCCAGGCTCGCAGCGACAAACGCTGCCTGCCCGGCCACCATGTGGGTCGGGGCAAGCATCAGCGACGACTCCGCATCTGAAAGAAGAAAAACCGCAGCCCCATAAAGATCGCCGTGGCCACGCCGGAGAGCACCAGCATCTGGGTGTCGCCGAGGCCACGACTGATATAGCGGCTGGCCATGCCAATCACCAGCAGTACCACCAGTAGCGGGGTCATATCGACATAGCGAATACCGGCCTGGTGATAGAGTGAGCGCGCCTTTGCCGGTGTTATCTCGCCCTCTTTGTCGGCCTCCTCAAGCATGCCGCGAATCGCTGCTGGTATACCGCCTCCGGCCTGGGCGACATGACGCAGAAATCGGTCGCGGGTGCGCTCGTCGGAGAAACGCAGGGGGCGCACGTTCAGCCACCGCTCGGCCAGTTCACGGCTGTCGTCGAGCGGCAAAGGCTTGAGCTCTACCGTGGCCTGAAAGCGCCACAGCAGCCGCTCGATACGCGTACGGCGGTTGGCGTCATCCATGCACGCCACTACCTGGGCGCAGTCGAGGATGACGGCGAATAGCTCGGCCTGGCTCGGCGGCACCTCCAGCGTCTCAAGAAGCACTAGGAAGCGCTGTCGGCGTAGGCTCCCTTCCAACAGCTCCACGGTATCGGCCACCGGCAGGCGGCGCAGTGGTCGCACAAGATCCGACCAGGGCAGGCTCCCCTCTCGCCGGACGCGCGCCAATGTGCGCGGCGGCAGCATCGCCTCGGGCACGGCGAGGCCGCAGCGCTCATGAATCTGGCGGGCCAGTTCAAGCAGGCTCGACTTAGTGGTACCGGCGGGAACGAACACGACCGGAAGCTCGCCGCCCTTTAGCTGGTCGTTTAGATGGCGTAGGAAGGCCGACTTGCCGATACCGGCACGTCCATTGATCAGCACATTGGCGCCGCGCCGAATGGCGCACAGGGCGTCATCCGCTTCGCGTGCTCGACCAACAAATCCTGTAATGTTGTCCACTGCTCACCTCCAAACTCGCGGGCGATGCGTTCGCCCAGCGCCAGCTGTTTGGCCTGCCGCTCGGCATAGGCCAGGTCTGCCTTCTCCATTGCTTCGGCGACCGGCCATAGGGTATCCGGCTCGGCAATGCCTTCTTCCACCTGACGCCGCTGATATTCGAGCCGGTCACGGCGAAAATCCCGCATTCTCTCGGCTTCGGCCAGTTCCAGCGCCAGCGCCTCAAGCTCCGAAACGCTGGCTAAGAAGCCCGTCAGCACACCGTCACGGCTAGCTGTCCAGGCGCTACGGGCCTCGGCGGTGCGGAGTTCATGGCTACGGTCGAACAACGGAATCGAGACGCTTATACCCGCGTTGGCGCCAGCGGCACCGCCCTCGACGGTGCCCCGCTGCGTCCAGCCCAAAGTGATGTCGCTTGACCAATCGCGCTGGCGCGTCGTCTCACGGTACTCGGCGTACTCAGCCGCCAGCACTGGATGGGCGCGCTGCACCAGAGCGATGGCATCGTCCAGCGGTGCGGCTACCACCCACGTTGGGGCGGCAAACGTCACAATGGCGGCCAATGCCGCTTTGCGGATCATGAGAACAACTCCCGCTGTACCGGCGTCATGCTGACCAGCACTAAGGATTGCTGCTGAAGCGTGAGCAGCTCCTTGACCTGGTCGAGAGCCTCCTGATCCATACCCTCCGACTCTAGGACGATCTGCAGTTTGCCTTCGTCAGTGGTGGTGATTTTCTTGACCTTGGTGGTCAGTTCGTCAACGCGAGCTTCGACAGGTAGCGTCTGGCCATCCGGGCTAATGTGGATCATCGCAGGATCGGGACGGCGGGTTTCAGTCTGTGCGGTAGCGGTCATAGCGGCATCCTCTTGGCTTGGCGTTCACCCAGGCGCTCGGGGCGCGGAGCGGGGTAAGTGATGGGTCGGTCGGGGGCGGCGAGCGGAACGGCCCCACCCTCCGTACCTAGATAGTCTTCGATGACGGCGCGGGCAGCCTCCCAGCCACGGCACACCTCGGCACGGTAGCCATGGCGGCGTAACGCGGCGATCCACTGTCGCTGCGCCTCACTGGGCCGCCCGCGGCGCGTCTTCAGTTCGATGTACAGGCCGTGATACGGGCCACGCGGTACCGGCAGGCAGATATCCGGCACGCCGGATTTCACGCCCTCTGCGCGCAGCTTCTGTGCCTCAACCGAGTAGCGCACCGTGCGGCCACGCTTGTTGGTACGCTCCTTTGATGGCCGCATGCCGCCGTTTGGGATGGCGTAGAGCAGCTCAAGTGCTGGCCAGCGCCCTACGCCATACTCGGCCCACTTAAACAGGGCTACCTGCTCTTGGTGTTCGCTCGCGCTCATGGGCAGGGTCTCCTTACTTGGGTCTTCAGGTTTTGCAGTACGCGCCGCGCATTGTCTTCATCGACACATCTAGGACGCGGCAAACGATGCACACAGGCTTGCGGCTGGCAGCGCTGACGGTAGGCTTCTCGCAGCTCGGCGACCACGGGGAAGCGAGTACGGGCGGCGACATGGGCCTTCACGGTTGCCAGGAAGGCGTCGTCGTCCATGTGGGCCAGTTGATCCCAGTAAACGGCCAACCGCTCCCGACTCAGCTCAGTGCCATACGCGGCCGACAGGTAGGCCATGCCCTTCTGAAACGTCGTGTTGTGCATGTTCTTGCTCTCCTCTGAACAGGGAATTCAGCGCGGCCAGGGTGCCGCCAATGCGCTGTGTCTCGCTGTGGTGCGGCCCCCGAGCCCCCACCAGCGGCTCGATGTCGGGTTCCAGTTCGTCCTCCCAGCCACGCCTGCGCAACCAGGTCGCCGGGTACGGGATGAACTGCCCACCCTCCTTTCGCCAGTCTGGCGAGGCGCGAGCTTGTGCCACTGCCTGCAGGATCCGTTCGGTCAACGCCTCGTCAGGAGCGAGCTTCATCCACGCCTTGCGGGCGTCCGCCTTGCCTCGGCGTTTCGGGTAAGCGCGCCAGAAGTCCACAAAGAACGCCTCCTGAGCAGCTTTCCCGCATTTCGCCTTTGGCTCGCTTGCGCTCATGTCCGTTGCGCAAGAAGAGGAGTTAATGTTCTTGGTTTGTTCCTGGTATGTTCGGGCGGGTAAATCACCCGCTGTTTCAGGGGTAAAGCACCCGCCCTTTTGTGGCGATTCACCCGCCCTTTCTAGCGGTAAGGCGGTCGTTTCACCCGCCCTTTGTGGCGAATCAACCGCGGTGGAAATACCCGCCTTTTCATCGTCAACAGCGGGTGTTTTAACCGCCCTTCTCTCGGTTTCGGCGGGCGTATTACCCGCTGTTTGCGATGCTTGCCATAGCCGGTAGCGAGAGGTTGCAGCGCGCCCGCCTCCCGCCTCGACCGTCAGCCATCCGAAGCTCTCCAGGCGACGGATGGTGCGCTGGACGTCGCGACGGTCGATGCCGGTCAGTTCGGCCAGCGTTAACACGGAAGGCCAGCACGTCCGTTCGTTGTCAGCGTGTGCATATAACGCTCCAAGAACGCGTATATCACGTGCGCCTAGACGCCGATCGGTGAAGGCGGATAGCGGCATCCAGGCATGAGCCGGGACAGCCATCAAGCCACCTCATCAGCGAGCAGGTGAGCTACTGGTACGCCCAGCACAGCTGCGATAGCCTTGAGTCTTTCTAGCGTGATGTCGCGCTGCCCACTCTCAATGCGGCTGATATCGCTCTGACTGCAGCCAATGGCTTCAGCCAGCGCGCTTTGGGTTAACCCGGCCTTGATTCTTGCTTGTCGAAGTTGCATAAAAACCACCTCATGGCTACATGCCTAATGTCGTTAGTACATATAAAAAGACATAAGAATGCTAAACAGGCATAATTTGTAGATCTCATTATTGCAGTAGATACCTATGGAAATCGTTTCTTCTCGCCTACGTGCTGCACGAAAAGCCAAGCGCCTGAATCAAATGGAATTGGCTGAAAAAATTGGCGTCGATCAAGCCCGAGTCTCTCGCGTGGAACGCGGAGATCGTGGGTTGACGCGTGATCAGCTGCTGCAGGCATCCAAGGTGCTGGATGTAACGGTCGAGTATTTGCTGGGCATTGACCTTGGCGATAATGTCGCTGAGTACAATATCCAGGAAACCAATAGCAAACAGGCTCAACTGGTCGCCGATCATATGGCGCCCACAGGACTGCGCGAGCTTGCCATTGATCAGCAACTTACTCGAACCCTCCAGATCACCACAGAAGAATGGCATGCGCTCTCCTCCATTGTGTTGCCCGGTGAAGCTAGCCGTGACGGCTACGTTCAACTTCTGTTCACGATTCGGGCAATCTGTTACACGTGACCAAAACGTGACGCACGTCGGTCACGTCATGGCCGTTCATGTCACGAGGGGTCACGTAAACGCGGGGCGGAGTGCGTTAACATATTGATTTTTCAGGGTCAGGAAAGAAAGAAGTGGATTCGGGAGGCAGAGGTCGTAGGTTCGAATCCTGCTATTCCGACCAAAAATTCTATGAAAAACGGCCACTTAGCTAATATAGCAGGTGGCCGTTTTTTGTTGGTAGCGGTTCTAGGTTCCATATAGGTTCCAAGCGGAAACACAAAAGGGCTAGCAATAAATGACAACGTCATCACAAAAGCTGACCCGCTTCACCTACCGCCTACGCCAGGATAAGAACGGCGACCATTACGCCTGGTTTGAAATCCGCTCACAGAACCGGCGCGCCAAGATAGGCTTACTACCTTCAGAAACCGATGAGCTATGGATTACCTACGCTGAAATGCCTTATTCCCTGGCGCATCTGGTCGATGATCGAACCTGGGATGCCCACCGAAAATCCATCTTAGAAATGCTTGCAGCTCACTACCTCACGCCTTTTCACTGACCGCCGCAAAAACTGCAAATATCTGCATGAAAACGCATAAAAAACACTGCCCTTAGAACCGTCCTCCCGCCCAGCACTGGCGCGGCTTGATGCACTACCGCAATGGTGCATAAAAACCACTAGATTTAGCGCGCGGGCGGGGCGGGGTGACGATGGCGCGGCGTGGGGTTCCGCTGGCCCCATGGGTGGCATGAATCAGTTATGCTTAAATTTGGACAGGTCAATAAAAATACTCACCATTGAGGCCAATTGAATGAAAGTAAGTGCTTGGTCAAACGGAAAAGATCATTACGGTATAAGGGTTGGCAAGCCTAATCGCAGGCAGTACTTCGACCCTCAATGGAAGGAAGCTATTGTCACTATCGATGGTTCGCAGCATGCTTTCTCGCTGACCAAAGGCTTTTGGAAAGATTGCCCTGAGTTTAGGGATAAAGGCGAGCCGATCGTAAGAGAGTGGCTCGCTAGCCAAGATCTATTGAAATGGCCACCTGGGAAGCCACCAAAATTTATTCTTAGCCATATCAGTGGCAATCGTTTTGAACTCCGGTTGGCATAACATTCCTAGAAGAAAGATCGTGTGCTTCATGTACAAACAAACCGCCCCTTTCGGAGCGGCTTTATGGTTGGTAGCTGGTTTAGCGGTTAGAGATGATTAGCTCGCCACGAGGTTCGGTTGCCTGCTGGCCAACCGTGTAGCGAATTTGGGTGGTGCGGATCGTTAGGCCTTTGAATGCATCGCGCATCTCCGGCGTGTCGTTGACACTGATCACGAATTGCCCCTGCCCTGTTCGGGCCAGCTCGCCCATCCGGTAGTACTCTTCCAGGGGGAAGTCGCAGCCGTACCCGGCGGTGCCCCAGTAGGGTGGGTCGAGATAGAACAGCGTGCCTTCCCGGTCATAGCGTTTGATGCACTCCGCCCAATCTAAGTGCTCAACCACCGCCCTGGATAAGCGTAGGTGGGCATCGCTGAGATCTTCCTCGATACGCAGCAGGTTCATGCGGGGCGGTGATACCGCCGAGGTGCCAAATGTCTGGCCGCTGACCTTGCCGCCAAACGCGAGCTTTTGCAGGTAGAAGAAACGCGCCGCCCGTTGGATATCGGTTAGGTGGCGGGGGGCGATCTCTCTTTGAGTCAGGTACTCTTCGCGGCTAATTAGCCCCCAGCGGAACTGCTTCACCAACTCATCAGGGTGGTGCTTCACGATGCGGTAGAGGTTCACCAACTCCCCATGCGCGTCGTTGATCACTTCCACTTTACTGGGAGCTTTCATAAAGAAGATCGCCGCCCCACCGCAGAAGGGTTCCACGTAGGCAGTGTGCGGTTTAAACAGCGGTAATATCTGTTTGGCCAAGCGTCGTTTGCCGCCCATCCAGGGCAAAATCGGTTTATTCATCATCCTTGATTACCTGTTCATATATACAGTTTTAGGGTATAGTCTTTTTATCGCTTGCGGGGCCGGATGCTCCCTTTGTTTTCAAGGATGAAAGAGCGATTAGCGCCTGGCATGCCAGGCGCTTTTTTTATGCCTCAAGATCCAACAAATACGGATCAAACCTCACCACCTCTTCCCCCACGTGCTCGTTAATCTCTTTAAAGGTGGCCTGCAACGGCTCTAGCTCGTTGGCAACGTAAACCTTGGCGGCTTTTTCCGCATCGCCAAATCCGGCGGCGTTTTGGGGCACCACGCCCATTAGCTGCGGTGGGATACGGTGCCCGGCCAGTTGGTCGTCCCGGGTGATGTTTTTGATGTTGTAGAACTCGTCTTTGGCCGCGACCTCAGACACCGGGATGATCTGCACGCCGTCCTTTTTGCCCCTGGGTGAGTAAAGGAACAGGTTGCGGAAGTTGCCCGGCCCTTTGCTGTTTTTCAGCGCCTTACGCATATCGTCGATGTCTTTTTGATCGTGGGCCGGGTCGTTGACGTACATGATGAAGCCCGCGTGGCTGCCGTTGAGATAGTAGCGGCGGCGGAACAGGGTGGCAGATTCGTTGAGCCAGGCGCTTTGCAGGCTGCCGATATAGTCCGGCACCCCATAGATGGTCTGATCGATATCCGGCTCAAGCAGATGAACGGTACGCCCGGCGGGCAGCTCTACCCGTTCCATGTAGTTGGGTACCCACCAATAGCGGTCATCCTCGCCCCGGCGCATATATTTGGCGCCGCGATGCTGTAGACCCAGCCGCCGCCCTAGCCGCCCGCGCACGTCCTCCAGGTAGCCATTGCCAAACACCAGGTAGTCGAGGGCCAGCGAGCTAAATGTGCGACGGTTCAGCAACGGGTGGGGAATAAAGGTTTTCAGCAGGATATTGCGCTTCACCTGCAAGGCGCTGCCGTGGTGGGCGGTGGCCCGGTAGCTCTTGGCCAACACGCTTAGCGGGATCGGCGGCTCATACCACTCATCCGGCGTTAGCCAAACGCCTTCATACCAAACATCGCGCATGCTGGTGACCGGCTCCGGATCGCCAAAAGTAAACGCCTCCATGCGGCCGCTGCCGGTGGCCACCGCCGGGGCGGTATCGTGTTGAACCTGATACGCAGGCACGCGAATGCGCGGCTTGGCCGCTGCGGTGTTAATCGTCATCGTCAGAAAACTCCATGATAGAACGGCCAGCGCCTTCACTGGCGGGGCCGTCGAGAGGCTCAAAATGTAGGGCGTGCATGGTGGCCCAAGCCAAGTCAGCGTGGCCGGTCGCTTTACTGCGGCCGGAAACATAGGTGAACTGGCGGCCGCTGCCGGTCAGCTCTTTTTTGATTGCCATGAAGGAGGCAGCGAGATCCGACCAGCCCGCATCAAACTCCAGCCGGTCTTTGCGCATAATCTGCTGAGCCTGCAGCACCATGCTTGTTTTCAGCGAAACGTCGTAGCGGTAGCGCACCACCGTGGGGAACCACTTCTCGACGTATTCGGCCACCGCGCCGCCAATGCCGGTGGTATCGATGCCAATGTGGCCGATGGTGTACTTCTCGCGGAAGGATTCGATAAAGGCGGCCTGGTCTTCGTAGTCCTGGCCCTTCAAGCGGTGGCGTTCCAGCACGCGGTGCTTTTCGTCGCTGGAGCGCGCGGGCAGCACCACCACCAGCCCCGCCCCATCGCCATCTTCGCCGGTACCGGTGGGGTCGTAGCCGATCCACACATCCCGGTCGCCCACCGGTCGCGGGGCAAACGGCCGGTAGTCGTCCCACACTTCCCAGCTATCGACCATGCAGGCTTTCATCACCGCCAGCGGGAAGGCGCTTTGGCTGTCATCGACAAAGCCACACATCAACAGGTTGTCGAACTCTTCCGGCGAGTACTCCATGCGCAGCTGATCAAGATCGAACAGATCACAGCCGCCCTCCATGGCATCCAGCACCGTCACGATCTGCCGCCAATGGCCGTCTGGGCACAGCTTGCCGTTCTTCAGCGCCTCGTGAGAAACATCAAACTCAGCCCGCTCTGATTTTTTACGCCGCTTGTTAAACAGCTCACCGTTCCAGAACGGATACCCCTCATGGCCAACGCTGGAAGGCGTTGAGAAATACGTCTGCCGCCACTTCTTGTGCATGGCCATGCCGCTGGTGACCTTGCGAAACTCGGCAAAGCGATGAATCCAGAAATACTCATCCAAATACACATCGCCGTGATAGCCCTGGGCGGTTTTGGAGTTGGTGCCTAGGAAGTGCAGTTCGGCGCCGTTATCCAGAACAATCGGATCGCCTTTAAGCTCCACATCGCACACCTCTTTAACGAACTGCACGATGTAGTTGCGGAAGATATGCGCCTGGGCGCGGCTGGCGGAAAGAAAGATCTTATTGCGCCCGGTTTTGAACGCATCGACGATCGCCTCCCGGGCAAAGTACCAGGTGGCCCCAATCTGGCGGCTTTTGAGAATATTGCGAATGCGGTGCTTCTGGCCCGCTTCCAGCCACACCGCCTGGTATTCAAACAGCGATTCCAGAAACGCCGCGTCCAGCGCCTCGATCTGCTCTTCTTCCAGCGCGTTACGCCTGGGCTTCTTTTTCGGCCCCGCGTTGCGCCGCTCAATGTTGGGATTTAGATCCGCTTCGCGGCCGGTTTCCTGGTACTGACGAATCCTGGCCAGCCGCTCGATCTGCCTACCCAGTAAGTCAATTTCCTTGTAATCGACCGGCTCCTTTTTCGGCTTGGTGATGAGCTGCACCATGCGCGCTTCCAGCGAGTGCTCTACCCGCTCGGTGGGCGTTAGGTCATCCCAACGGTCGCGCGCTTTCCAGCTGTGAATGGTGGCGGGCTTCTCGCCAATCAGCTTGGAAATATGCGAAACCCGCCACCCCTGCCAATACAGGTGGCGGGCGGCCATACGGGGCGATTCTTTCAGTTCGATGGGGGCTGTCGTCGTCATGTCGCCAGCGTACCCGCCGCGCGCGATGCCCACGCCTGCCACGCCTTGTGCTAGCCCGCCCGCACAACGCGCAACCGTTGAGCCAAAACGCATACACGCGGAACCTGAGCCACATCAACCGCCACCCTGCTCAGGAAGCTCAATATGTCTGGAAAAACGAAAAGTTTCCGCGTCGCCACTGAAGGCGCAACCACCGACGGCCGCGAGATCCAACGCGAATGGATCGAACAGATGGCCGCCAACTACGACCCCAAAAAATACGGCGCCCGCGTCTGGATGGAACACATTCGCGGCATGACGGCCGACAGCGTGTTTAACGCCCTGGGCGATGTGCTGTCAGTGGAAGCCCGCGAAGTCGAAGACGGCAAGCTGGCCCTGTTCGCCGAAATCGACCCCACCGATGAACTCAAAGCCATCAACAAAAAGCGCCAAAAGGTTTACAGCTCCATTGAGGTCAACCCCAAGTTCGGCGATACCGGCCAAGCCTACCTGGAAGGCCTGGCGGTCACCGACTCTCCCGCCTCGCTGGGTACCGAGATGATCAAGTTCAGCCGCGAAGCGGGCAGCGCCTCCCCGCTCGCCAGCCGCAAGCAACACGCCGAGAACGTGTTCAGCGAAGCGGTAGAGATTGACCTCGACTTCAACGAAGAGAAGCCACCCGCCGCCGAAGGATTAAAAGCCAAGATCGCCGCCCTGTTCAGCCGCCAGGACACCAAAACCACCAAAGGGTTTGAAACCTTCCGCACCGAACTGGAAGGCACGCTGGAAGTAGTCGCCGAACACTACAACGCCCTGGCCGATGAGCTGGAAGCCCGCCCCACCGCCGACCAATTCAGCCAGCTGCAAACCGCCCACGACGATCTGAAAAAACGTTTTGAAGAGCTATACAACCAGCTCGACAACACGCCGGACACCTCACGCCGAGCCCCCGCCACCGGCGGCGATGCCCAGCTAACCGACTGCTAAGCGCGGGCCAGCCAGTAGAAACCAGGGCCATCGCCACCACTTCAAGGAACCCCAATGCGCAACGATACCCGTAAAGCCTTTAATGCCTTCAAAACCCGCTTAGCCCAGCTAAACGGCGTCGACAACACCGGCGAGCAGTTCAACGTCGAGCCCAGCGTCCAGCAAACGCTGGAAAGCAAGATGCAGGAATCCAGCGCCTTCCTGGGCCAAATCAACGTCATCGGCGTGGATGAGATCAAAGGCCAGAAAATCGGCCTGGGCGTCACCGGCCCCATTGCAGGACGCACCAACGTAGAAGTAAAAGAACGCCAAACCCGCAGCATGACCGGGCTGGATAGCAATAACTACGAATGCTTCAGCACCGAATTTGATACCCATATTCCCTGGGCGAAACTGGACGCATGGTCACGCTTTCCCGACTTTCAGGCTCGTATTCGAAACCTGATCATCCAGCGCCAAGCCCTTGATCGCATCATGATCGGCTTCAACGGTACCAGTGTGGCAGTGGAAACCGACCGCAACGCCAACCCTATGCTTGAGGATGTCAACAAAGGCTGGCTGCAACACTACCGCGATGATGCCCCCGCCCGCGTTCTCACCGATGGTGCTGCGGCAGGAAAAATCACCGTTGGCCCTACTGGCGACTACAAAAACCTTGATGCTCTGGTATTTGATGCGGTGAACGAAATGATCGACCCCTGGCACCGGGAAGATACCGCCCTGGTGGCCATCATGGGCCGCAAGATGCTAGCCGATAAATACTTTCCCATGATTCAGCAGCACGCTGAAACGCCCAGCGAAGCCCGCGCCCTCGACATGATCGTTAGCCAAAAGCGCGTCGGCGGCCTGCAAGCGGTGCGCGCCCCCTTCGTGCCAGATGGCTCACTGATGATTACCTCACTGGCCAACCTATCGCTTTACTGGCAGCTCGGCAGCCGCCGTCGCTACGTCAAAGATAAGCCCGAGCGTAAACGAGTTGAAAACTACGAATCCAGCAACGACGCCTACGTGGTCGAGGATTACGGCTTCGGCTGCCTGGTTGAAAACATCGAACTGACAGAAGCCGAATAAGGGGAACCGATGAAAAGCCCAGCCCGTAAGCATTTTGAGCAAGTGTCCGCCGCGAAAGCGGCGGGCGCTGCCACCCCCGGCCAACAGCAGCAAGGCGAGCAGTTTGAGCTCCACGCCCGCGCGCTCTATGAAGCCACCCGCACGCTAAAAAGCATCAAATCGATTCAGGCCAAAATCGAGAAAAAGCGCGAGCTGCTGCCGGAATTTCTGCCCTACATCGACGGCGTATTAAGCGAAGGCAACGGCGCCAAAGACGATGTGCTCATGACCATGATGGTGTGGTGCATCGACGTGGGGGATTTTGAAAAAGCCCTAGCGATTGGCGCCTATGCCGTGAAACACAACATCGACACCCCCGACCGCTACGCCCGGGACACCGTCAGCATCCTCGCTGAAGAGATCGCCGAAGGCGTCAAAAGCGCCCTGGCCAAGGAAGATGCCGATGCCGACGCCCTGGCCAACGTCATGGCCCGCGCCGCCGCCATTGTCGATGGCCACGATATGCACGATGAGATCAAAGCCAAGCTACACAAGGCCTACGGCTACGCCCTGCGCGCCGCCGAAGATCCTCAAAGCGCGCTGGCCCAGCTTAAAGAAGCGTTAGCGCTGGATGAACGCATTGGCGTGAAGCAAGACATCCAGCAGTTGGAACGTTTGATCAAAAAACAGGGCGACCAGGCCACCGCCTGACCGCCAACCGAGTCGCACCCCGACGGCAAGGGGGCACTGCTGAGCAAGGGATTTTAGCCTCGCGCAAAGCAGTCCACCCCCTTCTTAAATACGGCAGCCACCATGATCGGATACGGCACCAATTCCCCCAGCCCCATGCTGGAAACCATCATCAACAACGGCTTCTGGCCGGATATTGACCCCAACGACTTCCGCGAAGAGGAGCGCGTGCATAACGTCACGCCCCCGCGCATCCGCCAATCCCTGCGCGCCGCCGTGGCCGATGTTAATCGCCAGTTGGCCAACTACCAGCACGCCCACCAACAGGCGGGCCGCATGGCCTGCGATGCCATTCCGCCGGAACCCTGGCAATCGCCCGGCGATATTCAGTTGCTTTACACACGCGCCGTGTATGCCCAAGCCCAGGCGGATCTTTTGGAGCGCTATCGCGACGCCTCCGCCACCGGCAAAGGCGACGAACGCGGCGAGGCAAAAGATTTAGCCGCCGACGACTACCGCGCCGATGCCCGCTGGGCCATCGCTGAATTAGTCGGCCGCCAACACACCACGGTCGAGCTGATATGAAGCGCGTGACCCATGCCCACCAGGGCGAAACCCTCGACGCCCTGCTCTACCGCGTGTACGGCAAAACCGCCGATATCACCGAGCAGGCGCTGCAGCTCAACCCACACCTGGTGAATCAGGGGCCAATCCTGCGCGAAGGCACCCCGGTCACGTTACCACCGCCGCCCGACGCCCGCGCAACCAAACCGCCACTCCAACTTTGGAACTGAGGAGCTCATGAGCCACCCGTATGAAATCACCACCGAGGGCGTCAAAGTCGCCCCGCCGGCGGTCGTCTCGCTGCTGCACATGGGCGGCATGACACCCGCCGACTGGGTCACGGTGTTAACGCTGCTCTACCTGGCGCTGCAAATCGGCCTGCTGCTGCCGCGCTACCTAACCCGCCTACGGGCCTACTGGAGGCGCCGCCGTGAGTCTTAAACGCCGAATGGCCATTGGGGCCACCGCCGGGGCGCTCAGCATCGCCACCGCCGTGGTCTCCTATTACGAAGGCTACCAGCCCAACGCCTACCGCGACCCGGTCGGCATCGCCACCATCTGCTATGGCCACACCGCCACCGCGCGCATGGGGCAAACGCTTAGTCAGGCGCAATGCACCCAACTGCTACAGGCGGATCTAGGCACTGCCTTTGCCGCCGTGGATCGCCGCGCCCAGGTCGAATTGCCACCACCCACCCGCGCCGCGCTGGCCTCGTTTGTTTACAACGTGGGGGAAGGCGCCTTCGCCCGCTCCACCCTGCTGCGCAAACTCAACGCTGGCGACCTACGCGGCGCCTGCCACGAGCTAAGCCGCTGGGTATACGCCGGGGGCAGGCAGCTCAACGGCCTGGTCAAACGCCGCGCCACGGAACGTGAACTGTGCCTGGAAGGCATCAAAGAGGAGCCCACCCCATGAACCGCCTGCTCGCCGCCCTGGCCATTTTGCTACTGGTGGTGCTGGTCACCTGGGCGCTTTGGCAGCACTCAAACGCCGCCGAGGCGCGCGCCGAATTGGCCGAACAGCAGCTGGCAGAATCTCACTACCGGGAACAGAAAAACCTGGTGATTATCGACGCACTTTGGGAGAACGCCCGCCGCCTGGAAGCACAACGCCGCGCCCTGGCAGAACAGCAGGCCGCGCTTAGCCATACCGCCGCCAACCGCCTGGCCACCATTGAGGAACTCCACCGTGAAAACGCCACGCTACGCAATTGGGCCAACACTCGCCTGCCTAGCGCTGTTATCCGGCTGCGCAAGCGCCCCGCCGTCACCGGTGCCCGTGATTACGATCAATCAGTGCGCGACGCCCAGCCCCTGCAGCCTGCCCGCGAGTAACCCGCTCACTAACGGCGAACTGCACCTGCAGCTGGAACGCACCGAAGCCGCCTGGGCACAGTGCGCCGCGGAGGTCGATGCCATCATTATTTGCCACCAAGAAGGCGCACAATGATCAAATTACAGCACCTAAGGGCGCATTTAATCGCTAGTGTCCCTGAATTAGCACGTAACCCCGAACAGCTTCACACCTTCGTTAATGACGGCAAGATCAAATTCGCGCGCGGTACCAACCTTAGCCACCAGTATACGGTCGACGCCCAAATCATCATCACCGACTACAGCGGCAGCCTAGACACGGTGATGATTCCCCTACTGCAGTGGCTTAACAGCTACCAGCCCGATTTAGTCGAAGATGAAGCCGTCCAGATTGAGGCCGAGATCCTCAACAACACCCACTGGGATCTCGCTTTGACCGTGCGACTTACCGAGCGCGTCGTCGCCAAGGTGGATTGCCAAACCGGCAGCATCAACGCCGAACACCGCATGCCCGAATACCCGGTGGACGCCTGCCCGGCGAAAAGCTGGCAGTTGTACGTCAAAGGCCCAAGCGATGCCGAACACGTACTCAAAAGCGAATGGCAAAGCCCAGGCGGCGGCGAATGAGCGACGACCTCCAACAGCTGGAAAGCTGGCTAACGCCGCTCATCAATAAGCTCAGCCCCAAAGAGCGCCGCGTACTGGCAAGGGAAGTCGCGCGGGATCTACGCATCGCCAACCGCAACCGCATCAAGGCCCAAACCAACCCCGACGGTACGCCCTATGAACCCCGCACCCAACTACGCGGCCGCAGCGGAGCCATCCGCCGCAAAGCGATGTTCACCAAGCTGCGCACCGCTAAATACCTCAAGATCAAAACCAACGCCGACGAAGCCGCCGTGGGGTTTATGGGCCGCATCAACCGCATCGCCCGCGTACACCACTACGGCCTGCGCGATCGCGTCGAGAAAGGCGGCCCACAACACCAATACGCCCGCCGGGAGCTGGTGGGCATTACCCCGGCCGATAGCGAACGCATTCGCGATAGCCTGATTGATCACTTAACGCAGAAATGAAAAAGCCCCGCCGATTGGCAGGGCTTGGGGCATCACGTTTTGCTATTCAGGCTTGGACTCTGAATCCGAGTCTGAAATCTCTGATGGGAGCGAACGGCTACCGATAAATGCTCTCATCGCCTCCTCAACAGCCAGTACACGCTCTTTCCAATCGGCAGCCTCTTCTGGGGAAATTTCGGCACTTAGTCGATGACCCGCCACTAGATAATCGTCAAAGCTTTCCTCAAGACGCGCAACGATCTCCGCATTAACGGATCGATGGTTACTTTTGGCTGCTTCAGTCACTGCCGCCTTCAGCTCTTCTGACAGCCGTACTTTCAATTGCGGATCTGTTCTACTCATAACGCTATTTTTGCACCACCGTGGTGTTGACACAATAGAACCACCGTGGTTACATTTCAGTTGAAACCACGGTGATCCATAAAAGAGGATTTATGAACCAATACAAAACACAGATACGCATGCCTATTGAACTAGCAAATTGGCTGAGAGGAGTAGCCATTGAAAATGATCGTTCCATGAACGCTCAGTTAGTCCACTTTATTAAGACGCTAAGAGAAATCCAGCAATCGGGGAGGAACAGTCAAAAAAGTTCAGATTTGTTGCCTGAGCGGTCACAAATGGGGGTAGCTGAAAAGGTAAAATAAATGAGCCCTTGGCGCTGCAACGCCAAGGGCTTGAAAACACAGTATCCATATCTCAAAAAAGGAACTGCCCATGAATAATAGCACTTCAACCGGTAGAGGTCAGGTGATCCCTTTCCGTTTCGAGTCCCAGCCGATCCGGGTTACCGTCATAGATGGCGATCCCTGGTTTGTTGCCAGCGATGTCTGTAGAGCGCTGAGCCTTACCAATACGTCAAAAGCCCTGAAAGCGTTAGATGATGACGAACGGTCTAACTTCAAGTTAGGGCGTCAGGGTGAGGCCAATATCATCAATGAGTCTGGATTGTTCATCTTAATTCTACGTAGCCGGGATGCCACAAAGCTCGGCACTCCGCAGCACCGTTTTCGTAAGTGGGTGACTGCGGAAGTCCTGCCCGCCATTAGAAAGCACGGCCACTATCACGATGTCGAAGGCAAAATGAACACCCTGATCGGCCAGACCATCGGTACCGATGGGTTTCATATGTTGGGCGCACTCATCAAGGGCAAGGTCACGCACTTATCACCCCGTGCCCAGCGCTGTGCTACTTCCAAGATATGGTCACAAACCCATGCCGCCTTTGGCGTGCGTTCCGGTGCCGACATTCCCGCCGACCAGTTGGATGCCGCCCGCAACTTTATCGCCGCTTATGCGCTGGAAGGCGAGTGGCTACCGGCTACCCCACAGTGCACCTCAGTAGACGCTAACCTCCCCCTTCCCGATAAGCTAGGCAAAGCCGACCAACTCAACTTGCACTCACTATGCAAGCATGTGATTCAAATCCGTGAACTCTACCGGCACTACCACCTTTATGAAGCACTCACACAACTAGGTTCTCCGGCAGGCAAGCAACTCCACGGACACATAGTGGATAGCGCTGCTATCGCCCGCCGCTACCAGCCCACCTTGCAACCTCTAGTACCTTGACCCCACCGCCCCCAGCCAAGCCTGGGGGCATCACTTGTCCTAACCATCCCGCACAACGCCCGCCGCTACCCATCCGCGCGTAACGCTTCCACCATTGGCGGCATGAACAACGTCGCCGAACTTAAACGCCTTATCGCCAACCTGATTCGCATCGGCACCATCGCCGAGGTGGATTATGGCAATCCCGATGCCGTGCCGCCGATACCGCCCCGCGTGCGGGTCGATATTGGCGAGATCACCACCGGCTGGCTGCACTGGATCGAAAGCCGCGCGGGTACCACACGCACCTGGTGCCCGCCTACGGTCGATGAGCAGGCCATCGTTATTTCACCCGGTGGGGATCTCAATGCAGGCGTGGTACTTACCGGCCTGTTTCGTGGCCTACACCCCGCCCCCAGCGACAACGGCGACCACTTCCACGCGGTGATGCCCGACGGCGCGGTGATCGACTACCACCACGTTGAGCATCATTTGAAGGTCGACATTCCTGGCGATATCACCATCAACGCCACCGGCGAGATCCGCATTACCGCCAGCGGCGATATGCACCTTAAAGGCCGCAACATTTATGAAAACTGAGCCGATAAAAACGAGGGGGCCGCGCTATGGGCGTTAAAACCAGCGATGAAAACGCTATCGACTACACCGACGACTTTGCGCAAATGATCGCCGTCGGCGAGCAGATCCGCGACGAACTAACGCTGATTCGTGAGGCGCTCTATGCCGGTAAGCAGGCCGACGGCAATTCACTGGCCACCAGCCAAAACGCCATTGCCCTGGCTCTTGAGCAGATCCGCCAACGGGCCAGCCAAGAGCAGCTGGGCATTTTCACGCGCCCCATCACGAAAGGCGACGGCGGCCTCAGCCGCGCCGCCATGATTAACGCGCTCAAACAGTCAGACCAACTCGATAACGTGCGCCAGGAAATGGCGGCCCCCACGCCGCTATAGGAGAACCCCATGCCCGCTGCTACCCGTTTAGGCGATATATGTACCGGCCACGGCTCGTGCTCACCACGGCCGTCGGTATCAGGCTCGCCCAATGTGTTTGTGAACCGCATCCCCAGCCACCGCGTGGCCGATGCCTGGGCGCGTCACTGCTCCCATGAATCCGTACTAGCAGCGGGCTCCAAAACGGTATTCGTCAACGGCCGCCCCAAGGGCCGCGTCGGCGACCCGGTCGCTTGCGGTTCGCTGGTGGCCACCGGCTCGCCCAATGTGTTTGTAGGGGGCTAACCATGGCAGGCATGCGCACATCAAACGGCCACTTGGTCAGCGGGCTGGCCCATATCCAGCAAAGCATCCGCGACATTCTCACCACCCCCATCGGCACCCGCGTGATGCGCCGTGAGTACGGCTCGCTACTGCCGGAACTGATCGACCAGCCGCTTAACGACACCACCTTGCTGCAAGCCTACGCCGCCAGCGTGATGGCCATTACCCGCTGGGAGCCAAGGGTGCGCGTGCTACGCGTTAACCGCCAGTTAGATGCCAGCCAGCACGGCCGCGCCTGGCTGGAGATCGACGCCCAAACCCACGATGGCCAGCGCTTCCATGTCGAGGTACCGTTTACATGAGCACGCCCATCGACCTCTCCCAGATCACCCCGCCGGATGTGATCGAGCCACTGGATTTTGAAGCGCTGCTGAGCGAGCGCAAAGCGCGCCTGCTTGAACTCACCCCCAGCGACGAACGGGAAGAACTGGCCAACACCCTCGCCCTTGAAAGCGAACCGCTCACCAAGCTGCTGCAGGAAAACGCCTACCGTGAACTGCTGTTGCGCGAACGCATCAACGACGCCGCCCGCGCCGTCATGCTCGCCTACGCCGCCGGTGGCGACCTCGATCAGCTAGGTGCTAATTTTCAGGTCACGCGTCTAATGCTCGCCCCCGGCGACCCCAACGCCGTGCCGCCGGTACCGCCCACGTTTGAGCACGACCGCGACTTTCGCGCCCGTATCCAGCTCGCCTTCGAAGGGCTATCCGTTGCCGGGCCGGTAGGCGCCTACCAGTTCCACGCCGCGGCTGCCCACCCCGACGTGCGCGATGTCGCAGTAGAAAGCCCCGAGCCAGTGGATGTGGTGCTCACCGTGCTATCGCGCAAAAACGACGGCATCGCCACGCCGGAACTGCTCGCCACCGTGCGCGACTACCTGGAACCTTTTCGGCCGCTCACCGACCGGCTCACCCTGCAGCCCGCCGACCGGGTCGACTACACCATCAACGCCACGCTAACCCTGCGCCCCGGCCCCGATGCAGAGCTGGTGATTGAAGAAGCCCGGCGCGAGCTAAACACCTACACCGATGCCCGCTACAAGCTGGGCACCTGGGTGACCCGTTCCGGCATTAGCGCCGCGCTTACCGTGCAGGGGGTGGAAAACGTCACCTTGCGCAACTGGCAGGATCTACGCAGCCAACCGCACCAGGCACCCCGCTGCACCGGGATTCACATCACCACGGAGCGGCTGCCATGATCCACCTGTTACCGCCCAACCGCAGCCCACTGGAAGCCCGCGTTGCCGCCTCGCACCCGCTGGCCCTGCCGGTACCGCTGCGCACGCTGTGGAACCCGGCCACCTGCCCGGCGGAGCTGCTGCCGTTTCTGGCCTGGGCGTTTTCGGTGGATGTCTGGGAAGCCGATTGGCCCGAGGCCACCAAGCGCGCCGTGATCGCTGAAAGCTTTGCCGTTCACCGCATCAAAGGCACCCGCTTAGCGGTGGAAAAAGCCCTGGCCGCCATGGGCATCAAGGTCACGCTGACCGAGTGGTTTGAGCAACAGCCCACCACCCGGCCCGGCACCTTCCGCGCCCGGCTGCACCTGAACGATAACCGCGAGGTTGCCGACCAGCTCAGCGGCAGCTTTTACCAGCAGATTCACCACGCCATTCAAAGCGCCAAGAACCTGCGCAGCCACTATGATTTTTCGCTGTCCGCCCAGTTCGGCCCCAACCGGATTGGCGTGGCCAGCGCACAGAGTGCCGCCGCCCTAGCCCGCAACGATGCCCGCCCAGCCCAGCCGCCACTCGAAATGGCGACGGATTGGGGGATGGCAAGCACCCTGCAGCCCGCGTCCTTTTCGCGCGCGGCGACGCATCCGGTTCAACCACCGGTCGAGATCGGCGCTGAAGTGGCCGTTACGGCAACGCATGAGGCCAGGGCACACACACGCCGCGCGGCACAGGTCACAGCTGACGCCACGCTTTCACCGGCATGGCTCGCCATTATCAGCGCCTATCGCGGGCTGGCCGTTACTCGTCGACTTATGGCCAACGCCCCTGACACCGACCTGCCAGATTCTGTGGCCCAGGCCAACCTCCCGGCAGCATCGTTGCTCGTCGCCGGTGCCTGTCGCGGATTTGCCGTTACTCATCACACCATGGAGAGCACCACATGACAGCGCTGGTACCCGTGATTACCACGGCGGGCCTCGCCGCCGTATTCAATGCCGAGAGCGATGGCCTGGCCGCACGTATTACCCATATCGCCATCGGTGACAACGCCCGCAACCCCAGCAAGAACGAATTCAAGCTGGTCAACGAACGCAGGCGCGTCAGCATCGCCGATGGCCAACGCGTCAGCGCCCACCAAATCCACCTCACCGGCGTGGTCGATGGCGATGGCCCCGAGTTCTGGGTGCATGAAGTGGGGTTCTTTCTGGAAGACGGCACCCTGCTCGCCGTCTGGTCTGATTCCCAGCCGCTGGCCTACATCTCCAACACGGTACCGCTGCTGCTGGCATTCGATTTACGCCTGGACGCCCTGCCCGCTGAATCCGTCACCGTGGAAGGCACCGGCGCGAACCTGTCGCTGGCCGCCTGGGGCGAACAGTACACCGCCAACGCGGCGGCCATCGTCGACAACATGGCCCGCCAAGTGGATCTGCTGTTCCGCGTTAATGAGTTAGAGAAACGCCCATGAGCACCCAGGCCCCCACGCTCTCCCTGGTCGCCGGTACCACCTACCGCTTTAGCGCAACCTGGGCAAGCGACGCCCCCAACGCCGCGCCGGTGGATCTCACCGGTTGCGAGGCAAGTTTCGTGGTGGCCACCACCCAGGGCGCGCCGCTGCTCAGCTGCGAAACCGGCAACGGTATCGAGCTGGCCCCCGAGCAAGGCGGCATCAGCGTGCATATCCGCCCCGCGCAAACGGCGGGTGCCGTCTCACTCGAGTGGTCAGGTGCCCGTTACGAGCTGCGCGTTACCTTCCCAAACGGCGACGTATTCAGCCTGCTGCGCGGCCACTTCCAGCTAACGCCGGGGGTACTTCATGAGTAATGCCACTCGCTTAACCATCCAAATGCCCGCGCGCTCGGTCACGGTTCACCTGCCCGCGCCGCCGCGTTTTCAGGTCATCAGCCACGGCACCCAAGGCCCGCCCGGCACACTCTCGCCGGAGATCCTCGCCCAAGTGGAGGAAGCCCGCCACGCCACCCAGCAGCTGGGCGATGTGATGAATGCCCTTACCGATGCCATTAGCCACCACGGCGGCATGATCGCCGCCCAAGAGGACGCCACCCCATGAGCTTTGATGAAAACCTGATCGCGCTACGCCAAGCCGTCACCCACACCCTGGGGGTGATCGACGGCAAGCTGCGCAACAAGGCCAACAAAGCAGACGTGCCCACCATCGAGCAGATCGACCAGCGTTTCAGTGCGCTGGCCGGTAGCGCCCCGGAAACCCTGGACACCCTCGCCGAGCTGGCCGAAGCGCTGGGCAACAACCCCAACTTCGCCACCACCATTACCGAAGAGCTGGCCAAGAAAGCCACCAAGGCCCAGGTGGGCGACATCGAAACCCAGTTCGGCGAAGCCCTCACCGCCCTAACCGACGCCTTCACCCAAGGCGCCGCCACCATCCAAAACAGCACCACCACAGACCAGGAGGCCACATGAGCCTAGAAAGCCAAATCACCGCGCTGGTGAGCGCCGCCAATAAGCTGACCAGCGAAGTCGCGAATAAGATGAAGGGGATTGACAACAAGGTTGATAAAGCGACGACAGCCGTTGATGAGTTTCTTAAATCGTCAACGTCTCGCCAACTCTATGTTGATCCAATCAATGGTGATGATGGCAATGACGGTACATCTTGGGCTAAAGCCAAGCGAACGATCAGCGGTGCGTGTACTGAAGTTCCTGACTCTTTTTTAGGTGTGATTCGGCTTGCGAAAGGTGAGCACATCCTAGATCGGAATGTCAGTGTCGCGGGCAAGGTAATAACCCTGATTGGCAGTTCATCGGACAAGGAGGGCTACGTTATCCGAGGCATGCCGTATCTTGGAGAAAGTAGCGCTGGCGTGACCTTCACTTTTTCAACATCGTTTTTGATGGGGTTAAGGGGATATTTGGTTGCTGCGGGAGTTACGTTCAAGACGCTCTTCGTTGAAGATAGCTCCTCACCAGCCATGCGCGCTTACTCGGGCAGCCTTGTTTCAAGTCAAAGCGCGCACGGGATGGTTTTGCTGCAGCACTCGATTATTGAGGTTAATCACGGCCCCTTTCTGCATCAGCACGATGGAGGCTCCTTTGGCACCTGCGATCTACGCATGCGCGCGGTGACCGTCGAAAAAGGGAGTGTGGGAGGAAGCACATATACCGGTCTACGTTACCTTATTGATCAGAACGGCGAAGAGGCGGTGCCTTATGAGTTATATGGCACCAGCGTCGAGCTTATCGGGTTTTCGTCTTGGGCGGATGCTGTTCGCGTCAATCACGCCAATATCACCTCTAACCTACTGTAATAAGGCGCTAACATGAAGATTAAGCAGCTCAAACATAACGAAGTCACTTATTCAGACTTCCTATCTATCGATCTTTTGGAAAAGGGGGTGCCGTTAGAAGTTGTAATGAATGCCGCACATGGCCAGCTTGGTATCGAAATTGATAATGCCGCAGGCAACGCTCGCGCCGCCTTCGTCAGCCCCGGCAGCTACATCGACCAGGAGTACCTGCTGGCCAAGCAGGAAGCCAGCGAGTGGTTGGCAGGCGGTAAAGATGAAACGGCGATTCCATCCAGCGTGCAGGATCACATCGAGATGTTTGGGGTCAGCGCCGAAGCCGCCGCCCAGGAGATCGTCGCCACCGCCGAGCAATGGGAACAGGCACTCGGGGCTATTCGAAGCGTTCGTCTTGGTGGTAAGGCAGCGGTTAGTCGATCGGAAACCATCGAAGCCGCTGAGCAGGCTGCCAAAGAAGCGGTCGCAGCGCTCGACGCCATTCGTCCGCCAGAGAGCTCACTATGAACAAATCCCAGCTTGAGCATGCGCTAATCGCTCTGCTCATCCAGTTGGTCTTATGGCCTTACCTGGGTATGTGGGTCGCCGGTGCCATCGCGGTGACACTGTTGCTAGGTCGCGAGATTGCCCAGAACGAATACCGGCTGGCCAGTCGGCGCGGCTGGAAGTGGGGCGAGCCGCTGCCAGTGAAATGGCACGAAGGGGTATGGCGAGCCTGGACAAGTGATTCAGTGTACGACGTGCTTGTGCCCCTAGCGCTCTGCGTACTGGCCGCCCTGGCACTGTCTCTGCTGTAGGTCTGTCATTGGATATAGCCACCCAAGCCCGCCACCCGGCGGGCTTTTTACTGCCTCCCCGCTCCCTTTTCTGTCCCCCACTCCCCGCACAACGCCCGCCGCTACCCTCCCGCGCGAAGTCGCCACACCATGGCAGCTCTTATCGTTCAAACATTTGATACCGCTTGAACCTGCGCAGGAGACAAGCATGGCCCAGGATTACCATCACGGCGTCCGCGTCGTCGAAATCAACGAAGGCACTCGCCCCATCCGCACCGTGGCCACCGCCGTTATCGGCTTGGTGGCCACTGGCCCGGAGGCGGATGCCGAACGCTTCCCCCTCGATACGCCGGTATTGGTCACCGACATTTACAGCGCCATTGGCGCGGCGGGCACCACCGGCACCCTGGCCCGTTCGCTGCGCGCCATTGTCGAAGAAACCCGCGCCCTGTGCGTGGTGGTGCGCGTGGCCGAAGGCGAGGACGAAGCCGAAACCACTGCCAACATCATCGGAAGCGTGACCGCCACCGGCCAGAAAACCGGTATTCAGGCGCTGCTCGCCGCTGAACAGCGCTTTGGCGTGAAACCGCGCATTCTCGGCGTGCCGGAGCTGGATAACGAAGACGTCGCCAGTGCCCTGGTCAGCATCGCCATAAAGCTGCGGGCCTTCGCCTACGTATCTGCTTACGGCTGCGAAACCAAAGAAGAAGCGGTGATGTACCGGGAGAACTTCGGCGAACGTGAAGCCATGGTGATCTGGCCCAACTTCCAAAACTTCGACGTTAACGCCCAGGAAAGCCGCCCGCTCTCCGCCGTCGCCAAAGCCCTTGGCCACCGTGCACGGCTGGATAACGACATCGGCTGGCACAAAACCATCTCGAATATGCCCGTCAACAGCGTCACCGGCATTACCCACGATGTGTTCTGGGATCTCCAAGATCCCGCCACCGATGCCGGTTACCTCAACGCCGCTGAAGTCACCACGCTGATCAACAAGTCAGGCTTCCGCTTCTGGGGCTCGCGCACCTGCACCATCGACCCGCTGTTCGCGTTTGAGTCCTACACCCGCACCGCCCAAGTGCTGGCAGACACAATCGCGGAAGCGCATTTGTGGGCAGTGGATAAGCCGATGCACCCCAGCTTGGTTCGCGACATTATCGAAGGCATCAACGCCAAGTTCCGCGAGCTCACCCGCAAAGGCTACCTGCTCGGCGGCGAGGCCTGGTTCGACCCCGAGCTAAACAGCAAGGAAGTCCTGAAAAGCGGCAAGCTCTACATCGACTACAACTACACCCCAGTGCCGCCGCTGGAAAACCTCATGCTGCAGCAGCGCATTACCGACCAATATCTTGTCGATTTTGCCGACCGCATCAACGCCTAACAGGAGCAAGCAAAAATGCTACCCCACATCCTCAAAGACTTTAATTTGTTCGGCGACGGCAACAACTGGCAGGGCCAAATCCCCGAACTCACCCTGCCGGAACTCGCCCGCCGCATGGTCGAGTACGAAGGCGGCGGCATGGAAGGCCCGATTGAAGTGGATCAAGGCAACGAACTGCAAACCTTCGAATGGGTCGCGGGCGGCATGATTGTCGATATCTACGAAAGCTACGGCAGCCCCATCCACGACGCCGCCATGCTGCGTATGACCGGCTCTTACGAATCCGACGAAGACGGCGGCGTAATTCCCGTCGAGATCGTGATGCGTGGCCGTCACAAGACTATCAGCATGGGTGACGCATCGAAGGGTGATAACAACCAAATCAGCGTCACCACCACCCTGAGCTACTTCAAGTTAATGGTCGATGGCGAAGAGGTCATCGAACGCGACGTGCCCGGCTTCATCTTCAAGGTACGCGGTAAGGATCGCTTGGCAGAGCGCCGCGCCGCCCTTGGGGTGTAAACAGCCCGGCAACTTCCCACCCACGGCCACCCCGGTGGCCACACCTAACACTTAGGAACCCATCATGACCGATAAGACTGAAAACCAAAGTACCGAAGCCCAAGCCATCGAAACCCCAGCCGCCACCGCCCCAGGCGTACCTACCGAAGTGGTCGAGCTGGAAACCCCGCTACAGCGTGGCAAAACATTGGTGAAAGAAATCACCGTCCGCAAGCCCATGAGCGGCGGTATGCGCGGCGTCTCTCTGGTGGACATCATGAACCTCGATGTAGCCGCCCTTACCAAAGTCATGCCCCGCATTACCACCCCCGCGCTGACAGAAGCCGAACTCAAAACCATGGACATCGTTGACCTGGTGCAACTCGGCACGGCGCTGAACGGTTTTTTAACCCCAAAGAAATTCAAGGACATCGAGGCATAGGGCTTCAACCAATAGCCCTAGCCGAGTTCGTTGAAGACGCCATGGCGGATCTCGCCATGGTGTTCCACTGGGAACCCAGCGCGATGGACGGCATGGAGCTGGAAGAACTCATGCAATGGCGCGAACGCGCCCGCAAACGCCACGAAGGCAGCAAGCCAAACGGTAAACGCACCAAATAGGAAAACAGCCGATGTCGCGTAATCTACGCCTACAAGTCATGTTGAACGCGGTAGATCGCGTCACCGGCCCCCTAAAGCGGATGCGCCAAAGTGCCGGTCAAACCGGCCAGGCCATGCGCGAAACCCGCGACCAGCTCAAAGACCTGCAGCGTCAGCAAAGCGACCTCACCAGCTACCGCAAAGCCAACGCTGCCCTTCGCACCAATACCCGCGCAATGCGCGACGCCCGCACGCGCAACCGCGAATACACCCAGGCACTGGAACGCCAGCGCGAAGCGCACACCGGCATCAAATCCGGCCTTACCGTCGCAAGGCGGGAATACGACCGCTTAGCTCGCCAGCTACTCAACACCAAGCAACCCAGCGACCAGCTTACCGCCTCGCTGGAACGCGCTCGCGTGCGGCTCCACGGCCAGCAAACCGAGTTCGACCGCTCCGCCCGCGCGCTAAAGGAATACCGCAACCGAACCCGCAACGCAGGTGAGGAAGTAAAGCGGCTTACCCAGAACCACGCCACCCAAACCGAGCGTATCCGGGGTTTAAAAACGCGGTTGGATGAAGCAGGCATTAGCACCGACAACATGGGCCGCAGTGCTAGGGAGCTGCGCTCCAAAGAGGAACGGCTCAACACCACCCTGCAGCAGCAAAAGCGCCACCTTGCCGAAGTTGCCGAACGCCAGCGGCGCTTAACCCAGGCCCGAGACCGTTACCAAAATGGCATGGCCAACGTCGCCCGCGCCCAAGGCGTGGGTATGGGTATGCTCGGCACTGGCATGGCCCAAGGTTACGCCGCCGCCCGCCTGTTAACGCCTGGCGTTGCCTGGGCGGAACAGATGAGCACTCTGCAGGCCGTGGGCCGCTTCGACGCAGACGATGAACGCTTCCAAGGGCTACGCCAGCAATCCCGCGACTTAGGGTCAACCACCGCCTTCAGCGCTACCGAAGTCGGCGCGGGGCAAGAGTTTCTATTGCGCGCCGGGATGAGCAGCGAGGCCATTCAAGCCTCAATGAAAGACGTGCTCGCGCTATCGCTGGCCAACAATACCGAGCTGGCCCGCGCGGCGGATATCGCCTCCAACATTGCCGGTGCATTCAAGGTCGATATGGAGGCGGAGGGCGCCATGGCACGGGTCGGGGATATCCTCTCCGGTACCGCCAGCCGAGCCAACGTCAACCTGGAAATGCTCGGCGAAACCATGAAGTACCTGGGCGGCGCCGAAGACCTCAAGCTGACCATGGAACAAGCCGCGGCGATGTCGGGCATTCTCGGCAACATCGGTATTCAGGGCAGCCAGGCCGGTACCACCATGCGCGCCATGATGAACCGGCTCACCAACCCCGTTGGTAAGGGCGCGGCCGCCATTGAAAACATCGGGCTGCAGGTGTCAGACGCCAACGGCAATATGCGCGCCATGCCCGATATCCTGCGCGATATCAGCCAAGCCACGGCTGACCTGGGCAACGTCGAACGCAAAGCCATCATGCAGGATATCTTCGGCGTGGAAGCGGGCTCCGGCATGTCTGAGCTGGTCGACGCCATGGGCGGTGGCCAGCTGGATGAGATCATCAACGCCCTGGGCGACAACATGGGCGAAAACGCCCGTATGGCCGAAGTGATGGCCGACAACATCGGCGGCGATTTAAAAAACCTGCGCAGCGCCTGGGAAGAAGTCGGCATCAGTATCACTGACACCAACGACGGCCCCCTGCGCGACCTGGTGCAAACCATCACCAAGATTACCCGCGGGGTCGGCGACTGGATCAAAGAAAACCCCGAACTCGCAGGCACCATCGCCAAGGTGGCGGCGGCCATGATCGCCTTGGCCACCATCGGCGGTGCCGTCACCATGACCTTTGCCAGCATCCTCTCCCCGCTGCTGTTCGCCCGCTTCGCCATGTCCACCCTGGGCATTCAGGCGGGCGTACTCGGCCCGGTATTAAAAACCGCCAGTGCCGCCCTGTTCGCGGTGGGCAAAGCGCTAACGGTGGGCCTGTTGGGCGCACTCAAAGCCACGGCGGTATTCCTGGCCACCAACCCCATCGGCTGGGCCATCCTGGCCATCGCCGCCACCGCCCTGGTGATTTACAAATACTGGGAACCCATCAAAGGTTTTTTCCTGGGCCTATGGCAGCAGGTAAAAGACGCCTTTGGCGACGGCATCGGTGGCGTTACCCGCCTGCTGGTCAACTGGTCACCGCTTGGCTTGCTCTATAGCGGCATCTCATCCGCGTTAGGCCTGCTGGGCATTGAACTGCCCGGCTCACTTAGCGAGCTGGGTAGCAAGATGATCGGCGGCTTATCCAGCGGCATGAGCAGCGCCATGGGCTGGGTGCGTCAATCAGCGAATAGCGTGTGGGCAACGGTCAACGACGCCTTTGGCGATGGCATCGGTGGCGTATACAAGCTGCTGATTGATTGGTCACCGCTTGGGCTGCTGCACAGTGCGTTTATATCCGCACTGGATCTGCTGGGCATTTCAGTGCCCGAAGGGTTCCGCAGCCTGGGCGGCTTTGTGATTGACGGCCTGCTGGGCGGGCTAACCGAAAAGCTCGCCGCCCTGCGCGAACACATTACCAGCATCGCCACCAGCGTGGCCGATTGGTTCAAAGGGGTGCTGGGTATCAACTCCCCCAGCCGTGTGTTTGAAGGCTTCGGCGTCAATATCGTTGAAGGCATGATCAACGGCATCGGCAGTATGATCGGCGCGCTTCGTGACCAGGTAATGGGCATGGCGGGCAATATCGCAGGCTGGGTGCAAGACGCCATGGGTAGCGCACTGGACTCACTCAGCAACGGTGCCAACCGTGCTATTCAGCTGGGCAAAGAGACCGCGGCGGGTTTAGGCCAAGGCATTCGTGACGGCGCCAACCGAGCAACGGAAAGCGCCGCCAACCTCGCCAACGATGTGACCAGCACCGTGCGTGGCTGGCTGGATATCCACTCCCCCAGCCGCGTATTTGCCACCATTGGTGGCTATGTATCCCAAGGCCTGGCGAACGGCATTGAAGCCGACGCCGATGGCCCCGTTAAGCAAGTGCGCAGCCTGACGGATCGCTTACGAAGCGCCGCCGCCGGGCTAATGCTGGGCGCCGGGGTCGCCTCGCCTGCGCTCGCGTTAGATATTCAAACGCCCACCCTGCCGCCGCTACCCACGCTGGTGAGCGAGGTGGCCACGCCCGACGTACCCAAGCCCGAAACACCCACGCTGGATGCGCTGCACATCGAGCGGCCGGAGCTACCCGCGTTACCCGAGCTAGGCGCGCTAGAGATCCAGCGCCCCACGTTGCCGGAAATGCCCACACTGGATGCGCTGGGGTTCGAGTGGCCAGAGCTACCGCAATTCGACCCCCTGCAGGTCGATACCAGCGGCGTACAGATTGACGCCCGGCCACCGCTGCAAAGCCACGCCAGCCAACCCAGTGAAGGCGGGCTGGTGATTCACGGCGGCATCAACATCGAGATTCACGCCGCCCCGGGTATGGATGAACAAGCCCTGGCACGGCTGGTAAACGCCGAAGTGCAGCGTGCCCTGCGCGATGCCGAACGCCGCGCCCAGGCACGCCATCGCAGCGCCTTCCACGACATTGATTAAAGAGCAGTAAGGAGCACCACCATGATGATGATTTACGGCATGTTCGTGTTCTCACTCGACACCGCCGCCTATCAAGAACTACAGCGCCAAACCAACTGGCGGCAGGAAGCCCAAGGCCGCGTTGGCCTGCTGCCCGCCCGGCAGTTTCTTGGCCCAGGGGACGACACCTTCACGCTCACCGGCACCCTTCACCCCCAGTTCACCGGTGGCCAGCCCCACCTGGATCAATTGCGCGACATGGCCAGCCAAGGCCACGCTTGGCCATTGATCGAAGGCACCGGCAAAAACTACGGCTTTTTTGTCATGGAAAGCCTAAAGGAGCGCAAGGTCGCCTTAATGCGCGACGGCGCCGCCCAGCAGATTGACTTTGATATGGTGATGCATCGGGTAGAAGACGATAACGGCAACCTGCTGGCCATGCTCGGCCCGCTGGCAGGCATGGCCCTACGCGCCGTGCCAAGGTTGGTGTAAGCATGATTCCCGCCCGACGCCCCGCCTACGCCATCGGTGGCATGGCCGCCACCGGCCGCCTGCAAAGCCTCACCATCACCGACCGGCGCGGCACCACCACCGACGAACTCACCCTAACCCTGGAAGATCACGACGGCCGCCTCGCTATTCCCCCGCGCGGCAAGATCCTGACCGTGGCCCTGGGCTGGGAAGGGGAAGCCCTGGTGGATCGCGGCAGCTTTACCGTGGATGAAGTTGAACACTCAGGCGCACCGGACGTGCTCACCATTCGCGCCCGCAGCGCCGACTTACGCAAAGAGAACCCCGCCAAACGCTGCGAAAGCTACCACGAGAAAACCCTGCAAGACATCGTCGCCACCGCCGCCGGTCGCCTGGGCTTGGCGCCCAACATCGCCCCAGCGTTGGCAGGCATCTTTATCGACCACATCGACCAAACCGACGAATCAGATTTACATTTTCTCTACCGCCTGGCTGAACGCTATGACGCCCTATGCATGGCCAAAAACGGCAACCTACTGTTTATGCCCATGAACGGCGGCGTGACCGCAGGCGGCACGCCCATCCCCATGCTCACCCTCAAGCGTGGCGTAGGCGACACCCACCGCTATCTCATTGCCGACCGTGAAGAGTTCACCGGCGTACTCGCCTACTGGAGCGACTTGGACGAAGCGGAACGCAAAGAGGTACTGGTGGGCAGCAGCGACAACACCAAGCGGCTACGCCACACCTATGCTACCGAGGCCCACGCCATTGAAGAGGCAAGCGCTGAACTCAAACGCCTGCAAAGGAAGCATTCAGAACTAACGCTGGATCTAGCCGAAGGCCGCGCCGACATCTACCCCGAAACCCCGGTCACTGCCGAAGGCTACAAGCCAGAGATCGACGCCACCCCCTGGATCATTGACGAAGTCACCCACAATTTCACGGAACGGGGGTATACCTGCAGCATTAGGATGGAGACGCGGTGAAAGCCGAATGGCACCGTCTACTTTTCAATCAACCAGGCCATTAGCGACCCAGAGATATTCCCAAAACGCCCGGCTGGCGTATTAGCTGAAAATCCAGGGCTGACGCTACGCGATGGAGTGATTACTTAGTTAACGCTCAACCCGAAGTATCGCAGCTACGCTACCGCGCTAGCCTTGCACGAGACAAAAAAATCTTTAAATACAATGAATTGAATATAACCATCCCAAAAGTCATTTGAACTTAGAGGAGAAAGGGTCAAAAAAATATCTATTTACATATAATATTGCTATTTTATGGAATAGGGCACACCTACGAAAAAAGCACACAGTATGTACCAAATTGTAACAATCGCACCAGATTGGGTCTTAGAAGACGAGCCAATGGGTACGAAGGATAAATGCTGGGTGCTGCTACCCAATGACGACACCCCATGGCTCTTTAAATTCTCCCGAAAGATTTCCATGCAGCCAGTCAGTATTGCTGGAGAGCACTGGTCTGAGAAGGTAGCTAGTGAGATTGGCGGAATATTAGGTATACCTTGCGCAAAAGTCGAAATCGCGGAATTCGATGGTTCTTATGGCGCAATCAGCCAAAAGTTCGAAGATCTGCAAAACTCCTCATGCGAATTAGTCCACGGAAATGAGTTGCTAGCAGGTGCAATTGAAAATTACGACCAAGAGAAGAAATATGGCCATAGTTTACATACACTTGAAAACATACTAACAGCAATCAAAACAGTAACTAATAGCGAGCAAGCCCGAAGAGACGCTTATCACGCAATTGGTGGTTATATACTTTTAGATGCATTAATTATGAACGGTGATAGACATCATGAAAACTGGTCAATGTTCAGGAAATATACAGCTGGGCAAATCAGCCATGAAATGGCACCCTCATTCGATCATGCATCTTCACTAGGTCGTGAACTAGAGCCGCGAAAAATTTCGATTTGGAAGCAACAAGGCCCCCAAAATTACAGCAACCAAATTGATAAGTATATTCGCAAGGGCCCTGGAGGAGTCTTTGAAAAAGTCGACGCTAGGAAAGGGATGAACCCTATTGAATTAGTTGCACTCGCTAACAAAAGATGGCCTAGCGTAATTTCTCCATGGCTTAAAAAATTATCAGAGACTGACATTGAGATTATATGTGGGACATTAAAAGAAGTACCAATAGCATGTACTAATAGCTATGCTATGGAATTTGCAGAACTTTTACTTAGAAAAACATACGTCAGGTTATTGGAGATCTAAAATGAGCACACTCTATCTAGCATGGCGCTCAAAATACAATACTAACAATTGCACACAAAACGAAACACGATGGTTTCCAATTGGAGCTCTAGATTATGATAAAAGCGAATCATTATATAGATTTTTTTATCTAAAAGGCGCAGAGAAAGCCAGAGAACTTGCTGGTTTTTCAGCGCTAGACGCTTTCCCTGATTTTGAAAAAAAATATCAGTCGGATGAGCTGTTCGAATTTTTTAAAAATAGAGTACCAAATAGAAAAAGAAGAGATTTTTCTAGCATTGTAGAGAGAATGGACTTGGAACCTAACTCAGCAGATCCAGTTTCAATTTTATCTATTTCAGGAGGCACTCGACAAACTGACTGCTTAGAAATTTTTCCTGAGCTAGAACTTAGTGAAGACGGCTACTTCACATGTAAGTTTTTCGTGCATGGAAGCCGCTTCATGTCTGATTATTCCAATGCAAAATTAAAAGAACTTCAAGTTGGAGATGAGCTGAAAATTGCTATCGAAATGAATAACCCAGCAACAGGTAGCGCAATTCAAATCCAAACCAAAGATGATCTCGCTGTGATTGGTTATGCTCCAAGGTATTTGCTAGAAGACTTAAAGCAAATGGAACAAAATCCCTATGAAGTTAAAGCACATATTGCCAAGGTCAATCTTGAGCCAGCACCTTCTAACCAAAGGTTGCTAGTAAGCCTATCTGGAAAACTTCCTAAAACTAATAGCAGCATGAGAGCACAAGAAGAGTTTTCCGCGCTAATTCATTAATTTTAGCTGTTTACCCCCAGCCACTCACATGGCCGGGGGTTTTTATTGCCGCAATCCTCTGGCGAAGCGTTTCCGCCACGCGTGCTATTAGGCGACCACACCACTATGCCAAATTAACTGAGCAATGCATGTAAGCATTTTGCCATCTGTTTGTAAGAAATAACCTACACCGCCCAACACCTAGCCTGCCTCACCACCACCCCTCGATACTGCTTAGCGGTGATAAAACACCCCTGCCCACCAGCGGTGGGCAACAACCGGCAGCGGCTGCCCACGCGGTGGGCTTTGAATAACCGGTACTCGCCTTCCACCTCCGCCACCACCAGATCGGCATGGCCAAACGTGCGCGCCTCATCCACTACCAGCACATCACCTTCCATCCAAAGCCCACCTGGGCGTGCATCCTCGCTGATCTCTACCAGAAAGCAACTGGGCGGAAATTTTCGCCTGTCCATTTCTGCCACGGCTGGGTGCTCCACGCCCACCACTGCTGGCCCTAAGTAATTCACTCGCATGCTGTTGCCCTGTGCTTGCTCCACATTAAGCGACGTATATTAGCGTTTGGTAAGCGCGCCATAAAACCCATCTACCCACCTTAACGTTGGCTGATCACACTGATGGTCTCTTTAATTTTGGAGATCATCATGAGCCGCGAACTCAATCCCACTCAAGCGTTTTGGTTAGGCCACCT
>NZ_JAUAMB010000017.1 GCF_031010175.1 Halomonas sp. SpR1 | reverse complement strand
TCGGGGCCAGAGGCGCCAGGAGACGACGCCTCATGCACAGGCCGGATATATGGCAGCAACCTGTTCCTGCATCGATGACCGAAGCCTTGCAAGCAGGGAGGAGACCATATATGGGTTCACAGCGCCCCCGCGGAAGGCTATTGCGTTCCACTCAGAGCTAAGGCGTGTTCTTATAACCCATGAAAACTTTTGATCCACTCAACAAAACAGTCATCGTTAAGATAGTGCTCAAGAATCGAGAAGTGATCGACGTCGGGGATTAGCTGCTGAGTAACTGTTTGGCCTTGCTCGCTCAAATGCTCGCTGTAGGCGCTCATCTGGCACTCAAACTCTTTTGACTCCAGACCCCCTGCTACTAGTTTCACCGCAGCTCCCACTCGGCACGGCAGCCATAGCGGGCTGAACTCCTGCACATCGCGACCGGTTAGCTGAAGCTTGGGCTGCAGCCACGACCAGGGGAAAGGCCGCAGATCGTAGAGTCCGCTCACACATAGCGCGCCGCGAATCAGTTGGTTCGATAAGCCAAAGGTGCCCTCCCAGTCCGTTGACATCAGCATGGCGCAGAGATGCCCACCTGCCGAATGCCCCGAAATACTCAACTGTTCAGGATCAACACCTAGCTCAGCGGCATGGGTGTAAACATAGGCCACGGCAGCCTGAGCCTGACGTACAATCTCGCTAAAGCGTACTTGCGGACAGAGCGCATAGTTGACCACTGCCACCGTGATACCGGCTTTGACCAAGTCATCAACGATAAAGCTAAATTCACGATGACTCAGCGAGCGCCAGTAGCCCCCATGGAAAAATACGTGAACAGGGGCTTGGGGCTTATCGACATGAGATGCATCGGCATGAAAGATATCCATGCGTTCAGTAAGCGAATGCCCGTAAGGGACATCTAGACTTACCCGGTGGCGTGTGCGCGAGGTCTCGCTACGCTCACGCCAATCCTTTACCAACACCGCCGGGTCGCGACCTATCATCGGGTCGTAGGCACGATCGATCTCTTCTTGAGTCGCAAAATGTTGATAAAGCATGTCGCACTCCTTATCGCTGACGCCCTACTAACCCCGGCTTTTCATCAACAGCATACGCAGCGGCGCGATTGCCAGAATGGCAAAACCGATCAACGTCCAGGCAGGTAGTGAGAGGCCTAACAAGGAAAAATCGATATTGGCGCACTCGCCAGACCCCGTTAGCACCATGGCAACGACGTCCTGCATGGGCAGAATATCCATCATGTAATCCAGCCCTGGGCCGCAGGAAGGTACTTCATCTGCGGGCAAGCCTTGTAGCCACACATGCCGCCCGGCGATAAAGGCGCCCGTTCCCACCGCGACCAACGCCAGCAGCCCGTAAACAACTTTACCAACCCGCCCTGCCGGGCTATGGATAGCGGCTATGGCAAATACGATGCCCGCAGCGATCACCGCCACACGCTGAAAGATGCACAGAGGGCAGGGTTCATAACCGCCGATGTGTTCGAGGCCCAGGGCCACCGCCATCATTAACACGCAGAAGGCTAAACCGGCCAAAGCCACCGAGCGAAAGGAGTGCAGAATCATTGACGAACCTCAGTTGGCAGCGCCGAAAGAGCGCGGGACTCACGCGCTTTGGTGAAGTAGACCTGTAAAAATTCTTCAAAGGTCTCCTGGTCAGCGGCTTCTATATCGTGCTGTTGCTGGTGAGAGGTCTCAATCAACTGAGCTAACAGTGCTTCCCGACAGCGCTGCATGGGGGCAGCTTTTAGCTGCTCCGCCTGTTCTTTGGCCAGACTAAGCATCAAATCACTTAGCGAGCCGCCGTTCGCTTTGAGACGCTCTAGCACTTGGGCAGAGGGCGTAAGCGAAGGGTCTGCCAGGCGTGGCGCAAGGCTTGCCAAGGCATCGGCATGCGGTGTTCCCTCCTCGACAGCATCCAGCAGGCGGGCGACTTCGCCCATCTCGGCAAATATCTGCTCGCCCCACTCACGCACCGAGGTGGTTTCACCGTGGTTGAATAACTGAAGTTCCGGGTCGCGACCACGCTCAACCACCCAGCGACGGTTGTCATCCAGACGATCGCACTCTTCGTCGGAGATCCACGGGCTGTCGCTAAGCAGACACCACATCAAAAAGGTATCTACAAAGCGCATCTGCTCTTCAGTCACGCCAAGGGGGTCGAAGGGATTGAGATCCAAGCAGCGTACTTCAATGTATTCCACGCCGCGGGCTTCAAGGGCCTGGCTGGGCGTTTCATTATGCTTGGCGACCCGCTTGGGGCGAATGTCGCTGTAGTATTCGTTTTCGATTTGGAGAATATTGGCGTTCAGCTGGCGCCACTCGCCACCCTCATTTACACCCATTTTTTCATAGTCGGGCCACGGTGAAGAGATGGCGTGACGTAGGGTGTTAACGTAGTTTGAGAGCGAGTTAAAACAGATTTTAAGCTGCGACTGCACCTTGTTCTGGTAGCCCAGATCCGACATACGTAACGTCGTCGCGTAAGGCGCGTAGTAGGTATCGTCGCTTAGGGAGTGCAGCTTTTCAGGCACTTTTTTGTCGTCAGGCAAAAAGCTCTTATCAATGGCTGGTGATGCACCAAATAGATAAAGCAGTAACCAGCTATGGCGACGGAAGTGGCGAATCATGCCGAAATAGCGGGTGGAGCGGTAATCGTTGAACGGGATATTGGTGGCTTTCTCAAGCTCACGCAGGCCGTGCCACATATCATCCGGCAGCGATACGTTGTAGTGAACACCGGCAATCGCCTGCATGATACGGCCATAGCGCATGTCCAGCCCTTTACGGTAAACATGCTTCATGGTGCCGACGTTAGAGCTGCCGTAGTCGGCAATCGGCACGCTGTCATTGCCAGAAAGCCGAGAAGGCATGCTGCCGGGCCAGATCCACTCGTTTTCCAGGTGCTGGTAGGTAAAAGTGTGCAGATCAGACAGAAAACACAGCGCTTCACCCGGCTGGGAGTAAACCGGCGTGATGTACTCTAACAGTGACTCTGAGTAATCAGTAGTGATATGCGGATGAGTTAACTTGGAGCCCAGCGCGTGCGGGTGCGGCGTTTGCGCAATGTGCCCATCGGCATTGACCCGCAGCCCCTCTTTTTCAAGCCCACGACGCAGGCGGCCCAACCGACCAAGGCGCGCACTGGGTATCAGGCGCTCGACTTGCGCAGTCAGCGCAGATGGCACAGTGAGTGGTTCAGGCAAGGTGAACACTCCTTGTCAGTAAAGCCCGCCGTGAGCGGGCTTTGGTGTAGTCAGGTGGCATCGCCATCATCGTTATTTCAAAATTGAAAACAGGATATGGCGGCAACCATGGTTTTTTCAAGCTACCGTTTTTTTCAAGCTACCGTTTTTTTCAAGCTACCGTTTCTTTCAAGGCGCGTGGCTATTTGCCGCTACGCGCTTTTAGTAACGCAGCGCCTAGGGCGCCCATGGGGGCCTCGTCAGGCTTAGCGCTGTTACGTTGGTTCCGAGACGGCTTGCGGTTGGTGTTACGCTGATCTTTAGGCGAGCCATTGTTCTTATTAGCATCGTTCTTATTAGCCGCGTTTTCAGCCTCTGGCTGATCATCCAGACGCATCGACAGGCCTACCCGCTTGCGGGGAATATCCACGCTCATGACTTTAACGGTGACGATGTCTCCCGCCTTGACCACACTGCGCGGGTCGTCGATAAAGCGATCCGATAGCGCCGAGATATGCACCAGGCCATCCTGATGGACGCCAATATCCACAAAAGCGCCGAAGTGCGTGACGTTGGTCACGGTACCTTCGAGCACCATGCCGAGCTTGAGATCGTTGAGGGTTTCGACCCCTTCGCGGAACTCAGCGGCCTTGAACTCAGGACGCGGGTCGCGGCCGGGCTTATCCAGTTCTTTTAGAATGTCGCTGACCGTGGGCACGCCGAAACGCTCATCGGCGAAATCGGCGGGCTTTAACGTTTTCAGCGCAGCGCTATCGCCAATCAAGCCGCGTACTTCACGGCCGCTCTGCTTAGCAATACGCTCTACCAGTGGGTAGGCTTCCGGGTGAACCGCGCTGGCATCCAAGGGGTTGTCGGCATTATGGATACGCAAGAAGCCGGCGCACTGCTCAAAGGTTTTGGCGCCCAGGCGACTCACTTCTAACAGCTCTTTACGGCTTTTAAAGGCGCCTTTAACGTTGCGCTGGGCAACGATATTTTCGGCTAGGGCAGTACTCAGCCCGGCTACCCGAGAGAGCAGTGCGCTGGAAGCGGTGTTGAGATCGACGCCCACGGCGTTAACGCAGTCTTCAATGACTACTTCAAGGCTACGCGACAACTGCACCTGGGAAACATCGTGCTGATACTGACCCACACCGATAGACTTGGGTTCGATTTTGACAAGCTCGGCCAGCGGATCCTGCAAGCGTCGGGCAATAGAGACAGCACCACGCACCGTAACATCGAGATCGGGCATTTCACGTGAGGCATATTCAGAAGCGGAATACACGGAGGCACCTGCTTCAGAAACCATCACTTTACTTAGCCGATGGGCGGGCGCCAGCGCCTTGAGCAGTTCACCCGCCAGCTTATCGGTTTCCCGGCTGGCGGTGCCGTTGCCTACGGCAATCAGCTCGACGCCGTGCTGTTTCACCAACTTAGCCAGCACGTTCAAGGCGGCGTCCCATTGGTTTTGCGGCGCGTGAGGATAGATAGTCGTGTGGTCGACAAACTGCCCGGTGGCATCAACCACCGCGACCTTACAGCCGGTGCGCTGGCCGGGGTCGATGGCTAGGGTGACTTTTTGCCCCGCTGGGGCAGCCAGCAGCAGGTCTTTAAGATTGGCCGCGAACACTTCAATCGCCGTTAATTCAGCCTGTTCGCGTAGGCGCCCCAGCAGCTCGGTTTCCAGAGCGGTGTAGAGCTTTACACGCCACGTCCAGCGCACCACTTCGGCTAACCATTTATCCGCCGGGCGGCCTTGATCGCTGATGCCGAACTGTTTGGCAATCGCGACTTGAGCGGGGTGGACGGGGGCTTCCTCTTCGCCGGGCAGCCGAATCGACAGGCTTAGCACGCCTTCGTTGCGCGCCCGGAACATGGCCAGGGCGCGGTGTGACGGTGCTTTGGCGAGTTTTTCATCGTGCTCGAAATAGTCGGAGAACTTGGCCCCCTCCTGCTGTTTGCCATCCAGCACCCGGGCACTTAGCTCGCCCTCTTGCCATAGCCGCTCACGCAGTTGGCCAATCAGTTCGGGGTCTTCAGCGAAACGCTCCATCAATATCTGCTTGGCGCCATCCAGGGCAGCCTTGGCATCTTCAATGGCGGGGATATCGCCATCTGCCGGGCGCAGATAGTTGGCGGCTTCGCTTTCAGGGTCAAGGCTTGGGTCGGCAAGCAGCGCATCCGCTAGCGGCTCTAACCCTGCTTCGCGGGCAATCTGTGCTTTGGTGCGGCGCTTTTTCTTGAACGGCAGGTAGAGATCTTCCAGGCGCTGCTTGGTCTCGGCGGCGTCAATACTGGCTTTCAGCGTGGCATCGAGCTTGCCCTGCTCGTCTATGGCGGCGAGTACTGCGGCGCGGCGCTCTTCTAGCTCGCGCAGGTAACGCAGGCGTTCATCTAACTGGCGCAGCTGGATATCGTCCAGCGCGCCGGTGACTTCTTTACGATAGCGGGCAATAAACGGCACGGTGGCGCCACCGTCCAGTAGCTCCACCGTGGCTGAGACCTGCTCAGGACGTACACCTAACTCAGTGGCCAAGCGGGAAATAATACGCTGATTGACATCCATAAATTGCAACTAACTCATGCAGCATTTTTTAGTGCCAACAAGGTATCACAAACCCGCCACGGCTGGCATGACCTTAAACCTGGCCCTGAAAACATAGCCCTGAGATCGCTTGCTAGCGGCGCCAGCCGCGGTCATCCCAAAACGGTCGATGCGATTCGCGTTGAACGGCTTCGCGGCTAAGGCCAATATCTTTCAGCATGTCGTCGCTTAGATGGCGCAGCGCATAGCGCTCGCGACGCAGTTGACGCCAGCGATAAAGCCTTTCCCGCCAGGTTACTTTGCTACCACACTGCTGCGCCTGTCGATGCTGCGCGTTTTGATGAGTTGCGACTGAGCACTCCATTTCAAACTCCTCTAGCCGCTTAACACGGCCTATCAAATAAGCGTTGAAAGAAGTATTGAGCAACAACTACAATCAATCCAACGAATACTCCTTATGAACAACATCAACAAGATTGATCTCTATGGCGACGCTACCCACCATCGATCACGAGCTGCTACGTACCTTTGTTGCCATCGTTGACCAAAGCGGCTTTACCCGTGCGGCCCAAACAGTGAACCGCACGCAATCCGCCGTGAGCATGCAAATTAAGCGGCTGGAAGAGGACGTTATTCAGCGTCCGTTGTTTGTGCGCCAAAGCAAACCGCTGCAATTGACCAGCGAAGGCCATACGCTGCTGGGCTATGCGCGCAAAATTCTATCGCTGCAGGGAGAGGCGCTGACGCTGCTACGCCAGCCCGATATGGTGGGTCGTGTGCGCCTGGGTGTACCGGATGACTATGTAATGCGTTTTCTGCCCGGCATTCTGAAAACCTTTTCCCAAGCCTGGCCGCTGGTGGATGTAGATGTGCATTGCGCGCCTTCTTCGGTACTCTCCCAGCAGCCCAAAGACAGCCTGGATCTGATCATCATGACGCGGGAGATAGGCGACGAGATTGGCACTATATTAAGGCGGGAAGCGACGGTATGGGTCTCAGCTGAGAGCCATAGCAGTCATTTGCAGTCGCCGGTACCCCTTGCCATGTTTGAGGCACCCTGCTTCTGTCGTCGCCACGCCTGCAATGCGCTTGACCGTGCAGGCCGGGCCTATCGAGTTGCTTATAGCAGCCCCAGCCTGGCGACATTGCAGGCAGTTGTAGGGGCGGGGTTGGCCGTTTCTGCCTGGATGCATAGCCTGGTCACTGCCGATATGCAGATATTGGGCACCAAGGAAGGTTTCCCCGATTTGCCGGAAGCATCCATCATTTTGCAGCGCACCTCCTCCACCCAATCACCCATTATTGATAGCTTGGCCGAGCATATTGTTGAAGGGTTTAGGCTTTGATCGGCTAGAGGCGACGGAACGGCGCCCAATGACACTTCAGCCTAACCCCGGCACCGCTTCGCGATGCTTTCGCCCCGGGCCGCCGCTGTGGGTGCGCTCCGCTTACCACGCGCTACGAAAACCTACCGATTCAGCTGCTTGCCTGCACTTGTAGCGCGTGGTAACGAGAACGCGAGTTCAGCGAGCGTTTGAGGCACCCGCGGGAGGCGTCGGAACGACGCCCGGTGGCACCACGCCAACCCTGGCACCGCTTCGCGATGCTTCCGCGCCGGGCCGCCGCTGCGGGTGCACAGGAGGATTACCACGCGCTACTAAATCTCGCATCCACTAAAATAGCGTTGTGCGGATCTGCACGGTTGCATCATCAACTGATGTTTTTGGGCATTGGCGACAATGCTTCACCATTTTTTGGTTGATAGAGGCAGGCGCGATCCAGCTGTGAGAGGCTGGTCAGGCCGAGCAGCGCCATATTGCGCTCAATCTCTCGCTGTAAAAGGTCGGCGATATGCTCTACCCCGGCCTGCCCCGCGCAGGCGGCGGCGTAGTTGAAGGGGCGCCCGACAAAGACAAAATCAGCCCCTAGCGCCAGCGCTTTAATCACATCGGTGCCTCGCCGGAAGCCGCTGTCGATCATAATCGGAATATCGCTAACGCGACGCTTAATTTCTGGCAGTACCTGGAGCGGGGAGATGGTGCAATCCAACTGGCGGGCACCATGGTTGGAAAGGATAATGCCGTCGACGCCCGCCTGCTGAGCACGTACCGCATCCTCAGGGTTAAGCACGCCTTTAACGATCAAGACATCGGGCCATAGTCGCCGCACTAGATCGAGGTAGCCCCAGTCAAAATGGCGCCGCCCCGAAAAATCCCGTGCGGCTTGGCGAGATATGACTGGGGCGCCCCGCTCGGCGTAATTGTTTTCGAAGTGCGGCATGCCGTGCTTCCACAAGGTGCGTAGAAAGGTATTGCATAGCCAGCCTGGGCGCACCAACCCATCGAACGCTAAACGCAGGCTTGGTTCCAGCGGCGAGGAAAAGCCGGAGCGGCGAAGATGCTCGGGGTTGGGGGGAACCGGGTAATCGAGCGTTACCACCAGCTTCTTAAAGCCTGCCCGGTGGATACGCGCAAGCAGCGCTTCGATACCTTCGGGGGTTCCCGGCAGATACGCCTGAAACCAGTCGGCGCCCTCCACTTTGGCCACCTCTTCCATGGGTACCAGCGAAGATCCACTCATAATCATTGGCAGGTTACGCGCCGCCGCTGCACGCGCCAGCACTAAGTCCCCCTGGTAAGTCGAGAGCGCACTAATCCCCATGGGGGCAATACCGAAAGGCACGGCGTAGCGTTTGCCATAAAGCTCTATGTGCAGATCAATTTGCGCAACGTTAACAAACGCTTTAGGCAAGAATTGGTACTCATCAAAAGCGGTCAGGTTCGTGCGCTGGGTTCGTCCATCCTCGGCGACATGATCGATATAGCCAAAAATTGGCCTGGGCAGCTTGCGCCGTGCCAGCCGCTCAACATCGTGTAGATTATGAATACTGGCAAGTTTTTTTTGAGTCCAGAAATTCACGTTAGGCTCCTTAGCTTTTTCAATCACGCACCTTCAACCACGCACCGCCGATAGCCAAAAAACGCTGTCAAAAAAATGGGGCAGTGCCGTAGCGCTGCCCCATTATAAGTGCTTAGCTCAACTGAATCTTAGCCTAGCTGAGGGCCCGCCTTAATGATTGCTTCGTTGACGCCTTCGAATTTCTTGAAGTTATCGACGAATTTGGTCGCTAAGTCTTTGAGGTGGCGGTCGTAGGCATCACGGTCTTGCCAGGTTTCACGCGGGTCGAGGAGGCTGGAATCGACGCCTGGCACGGCGATGGGAACTTGCAGATTAAGGCCGTCGATATGCTTGGTATCGATGTCGCGCAGCACGCCGGACTGAATCGCACTGATGATGGCGCGGGTGGTCGGGATAGAGAAGCGTGCACCACCTTCACCAAAAGCACCACCAGTCCAGCCAGTGTTAACCAGGTAGACCTGGGCGTCTTTTTTCTCGACACGCTTGATCAGCAGGTCTGCGTACTCACGGGCAGGACGAGGGAAGAACGGGGCACCGAAACAGGTAGAGAACGTTGCCGCCAGGCCTTCAGAAGAGCCCATTTCGGTAGAGCCCACTTTGGCGGTGTAGCCTGATAGGAAGTGGTACGCCGCGGCTTCTTTGGAAAGAACCGACACCGGGGGCAGTACGCCGGACATATCGCAGGTCAGGAATACGATGGCATTCGGCTCGCCAGCCAGATTTTCCGCTACGCGCTTCTCAACGTGCTCTAGCGGGTAAGCGGCGCGGGAGTTCTGGGTCAGGCTGTCGTCGGCGTAGTCAGGCTCACGGCGGTCATCCAGCACCACGTTTTCCAGTACGGTGCCAAACTTGATGGCGTTCCAGATAACCGGCTCGTTCTTCTCGGAAAGATCGATACATTTGGCGTAGCAGCCGCCTTCCATATTGAAGACAATGCCGTCACCCCAGGCATGCTCATCGTCACCGATCAAAAAGCGCGCCTGATCCGCAGAAAGCGTGGTCTTACCGGTACCGGAGAGGCCGAAGAAGAGGCAGGTTTCACCATCTTCACCCACGTTCGCCGAGCAGTGCATGGGGAGTACATCGGCGGCTGGCAGCAGGAAGTTCTGCACCGAGAACATGGCTTTCTTCATCTCGCCAGCATAGCGCATGCCCGCGATAAGCACTTTTTTATCCGCGAAGTTGATGATCACGCAGCCATCAGAGTTGGTGCCGTCGCGGGCAGGATCGCACTCAAAGCCTGCGGCGTTAACAATTGTCCACTCGTCTTTAACCGCTGGGTTGTAAGCCTGGGGGCGAACAAACATGGTACGGCCAAACAGATTTTGCCACGCAGTTTCGGTGGTGACGCGCACCGGCAGGTAGTGAGTGGAATCACTGCCCACGTGCAGTTCAGAGACAAAATGCTCCTGGCTGACCAAGTAGGCATTAACCCGATCCCACAGGGCGTTGAACTTGGCGGCGTCGAAGGGCTGGTTAACGTTACCCCAATCGATTTGGCTGCTAGTGGAGGGCTCGTCGACGATATAACGGTCTTTCGGTGAACGGCCGGTACGCAGGCCGGTATTGACTACCAAGGCGCCGTTGGCTGAGAGGCGGCCTTCGCCACGTGCCACTGCGCGCTCGATCAGTTCGGCGCTGCTGAGATTAACGTGGGATTGGGGAGCGGCTTGAGTCGTGGTCATGTCGATTCCTGGGCTTCTCTCGATTTACCGGGCGTCACCGACGCCTTAATGTTCATCCCAGCCACTGAAAAACCGGCTGGGCGCGCTGAAGTCCGGCGCATTATGGCAAAAAGAAAGCCCCCAGGAAACGGGGGCGAAGATCAAATATCTTGTAGTTAAACTACTACAAAGGCACTACATTTTGTGTTGCAACGCAGTAAAAATTCAAACAGCCGTTTGCAAGAATCGCCAAAATCATTGAATACAATGGCGCTCCTAGTACGACGGGTAGTCGCCCTGACACACGCTTTCGACTACATAGTTAATGAATAGTGGGCGACGGCGCTTCGGGGTCGTCCAACAAAGTTTCAATATCCGCTGCTGTGTAGTGATATTTCGTGTGGCAAAAGTGGCATTGGGTATCAATAGCCCCCTGTTCGTGCAAAATATCGCGCAGTTCTTCCTTACCCAGCGAGTGTAATGCGTAGCTCATGCGTTCCCGTGAGCAGGTGCAGCCAAAGCGCAGCGCCTTGGGTTCAAAAACGCGCACGGTCTCTTCGTGATAAAGGCGGTATAGCACCTCACGCTGCTCAAGACCCAGCAGCTCTTCTGTTTTAATCGTATCGGCTAGTTGTACGCTGCGATCCCAGGCATCGACATCCTGGTTTTGTGACTCTTCTGGCAACCGCTGTAGCAGTAACCCACCCGCTCGTTTTTCATCAGCTGCCAACCAAAGGCGGGTTGGTAGCTGCTCGGATTGGCTGAAATAGGCTTCCAAACAGCCGCCCAGAGACTCTTGATCCAGCGCCACGATGCCTTGATAGCGATTACCTTCGCGGGGGTCGAGGGTAATCACGATCTGCCCTTCGCCGACCAGTTCGCGAAAGCTGGCATGTTCGCTGGGCAGCGCGGCGTCTTCCGCTATGCGGGCAATCGCTCGCAGTTCACCACCGGGGTTGGATTCGGCCATCAAGAGTGACAGAACGCCGCGTCCACGTACTTCGATACTCAGCGTGCCATCCAACTTGACCGTGTCGGTGAGCAGCGCCACAGCGGCTAATAGTTCGCCCAGCAGTTCATTGACGGCCGGTGGGTAAGCGTGGCGATCCAACACTTCGTGATAGGCGGCCGCCAGGGTGACGATCTCGCCGCGGACATTGGTGTGATCGAACATAAAGCGTTGAATTTGATCGGACATAGTCGGAAAACCTAATATTAATTAAGACGTTGACGGTGGCTAGATAAAGGAGGGTTAGATAAAGCGGGCTTATTCGCCCTGGTTTCGCTGAAAACGCTGGATATCACGGCGCTGCTTTTTGTCGGGGCGTTTAAGGGGATGCTGCATCGCCTCGTTCGTGAGGCGCCTTGCTTCGGCCTCTTTAGCACGACGCTGCACGCTCTCTTCGGTTTCCGCATACAGCGTGCGCGCTTCTGGCGCGCCGCGGCGTTGATCAGAGAGGGATAATACTTCTACCTCCAAAATCTCCCAGCCCTGGGGCACGCGAATCAGCGCACCGAGTTCCACCTGCTTGCTGGTTTTAGCGCGACCGCCGTTGTAATTTACTTTCCCACCCTCGATGGCTTTTTTGGCCAGCGCGCGGGTCTTAAAAAAACGCGCGGCCCAGAGCCATTTGTCCAAGCGTACGCTTTCGCTCATTTAGGCACTCCTTGGATTTCAGACAATGGCTCAGGCAACTGTTCAGGCAGCAGGTGAGCAAAGCGGTCGAGGGCTATAAATTCCTGTAGCTCTTTCTCAGGCCGCTGGCTATCGGGCTGTTTAATACCCAGCAAATGCTTGATACCAAATTCGCGAGCGCTCTCTAGCACCCGGACATTGTCATCGATAAACAGCGTGCGCGCGGGATCAAAGGCTTCCATCTCCTGCAAAGCAAACCAGAACGCCTGCTCCTCTTTGGCTGCTCCCACGTCCTCGGAAGAGACAATAGCGTCCAGATAGCTCTCCAAGCCGGTGAGCGGTAGCTTCAAGGCAAGGCTTGCACGATCGGCATTGGTGGCGAGTATTACCCTCGGGTGGGCCTGTTTTAGCCATTTGAGGAAATCCAGCGCGTCACTGCGCAGGCCAATCAGGTGCTGGACTTCGCGCTTCAACGCCACAATATCCACGCCTAATTCGCGGCTCCAGTACGCCAGACTGTACCAGTTCAGGGTGCCCTGCTCGCCAATAATGCGTGCGCGCAGCGCTTCCTGGGAGGCTTCATCCAACTGGTGCAGTTCTCGGTAGCGTCTTGGCAGGTGCTCCAGCCAAAAGTGGCTGTCGAAGTGTAAATCCAGCAGCGTGCCGTCCATATCCAAGAGGACGGTGTCTATCTCGCGCCAATCAATCATTGCCGCTCCAGTCACGTTAGGAGTAAGCGTGCTATTGTAGCTTAACCGCCTTTTACCAGCCATGGAGGCCCACTTTTATGTCTACTCTGCCCCCAACGCGTCCCATCTTCAATAACTCAGAAGATGGCAGCGTTAAGCGCTCCGATTATCAGCAAAAGCCGCAGATTTTGGCTCGCAAAAGCGTGGCCCAAAGCCGTTTATTCCAGATTGAGTCACTTGATTTGCGTTTCTCTAATGGGGAAGAGCGCCAATTTGAGCGTTTAACCGGCGCTGACCGCGGTGCGGTGATGATGGTGGCGATGCCCGACCCCGACCACGTGCTGCTGATCCGCGAATATGCCGCGGGGTTTGAAGATTATGTGCTTACTCTGCCAAAGGGGTTGGTCGACCCCGGTGAAGATATTATTACCGCGGCCAACCGCGAGTTAATGGAAGAGTGTGGCGTTGGCGCGCACCGTATTGAACCGCTGGTCGAGCTTTCGTTGGCGCCCAACTATATGCGCCACCGCATGCAAGTACTCCTCGCCACCGACCTTTACCCCAAGCGACTGCCGGGAGATGAACCCGAGCCGTTAATTGTGGAAACCCATGCCATCGAGGAGCTCCCGGCCTTACTACTGCGCGAGGATTTCCACGAAGCCCGCGCCATCGCCGCGCTCTATATCGCCCGGGACAGGTTGCGGGAAGAGAAACGTAATAACGAGCCGGATTTGCTTTGATTGGGTGGTGAAGAGTAAGTGGTAAGGTGTTAGTGCTGTTTTGGGCCACTCCACTGTCGAGGAGTTTGTACTATACCCACTATGCACTTAAACCATGTCGATCTGCTTTCGCATCAGCATAGATGCGCGTTTGCAGTGGCAGCAGCGCCTTGCGAAGCGAAATTGTAGTATCGGTTAGCCCCCATCGCTGGCTAGGAGAATACCTGCCTTGGGGACGTACATCTTCATCCCCCAGCAACTGATGGTGGTATCGACGGGTCAACTGCTGCAGATGTCGTGCAGTATCTCGGCAGCAGACAGGATACTGGCTAAGCAATTCAAGCACACAAAGTGAACGCTGAAATGCCTCACGAGGCATCATGTGACGGAGTGCCTCGAGCTCAGCCCACGTTGGCCGATACCCTTTATACCAGATGGATTCTGCAAGTCGCTTAACGTCCTCAACCGCCTTTTCAAGCGAGCAAACCCCCACTCGGTATAGCAGTTTGCGCTTAACAGAAGCTTCCATAATTAACCCCAGTTACCATGATAGTCTTCTAGCATCACCTTAAGGTTACCCAGAATGCGAGTTTCATCACCCACATAGTAGCTTATTGCTTCTCGAGCTAACCGTTCAAATTCTTCGATGTTTATATAAGGGAGCTGCAGCAACGTTTGGATATCATTTTGATCACGGTCACCAAAACGGCCAAGTTTGGTAATTGCCACATCAAGCGCACTTGCGACGTAGACTTCTACGTTGGGGACATTGCTTTGTGCCACCAAGCGAATGACGCGATCCTCGTAATCTTCGTGTAGAGGAGCCAACGTCGTATTGAAGCTAGCATCTAGCTCTAGCATTTGCACCACACCATCTTCATTGGTGAACACATAGGTGTCTTCATCCAGAAGCGCCACGATATCGGCTTTTTTGGCCAAACCATGTGATGCAACCTCGGCGTCTATATCCGCACTTCCTCGCGCTTGAGAATGAATGTGAACCGCGCAGCCTCCAAATACAATCACTTGAAATATGCCTTTCTCGCCACTTGCATACACAGGCCCAAGCACATCAAAAAACTCGACGAGCGCACGCCCTAACGCTGTACTGGGCTCAATTATTGGGTATTCACCAGGTTCTATCGGCATGTTTCCCCCTAAAAAGCCCGTAACGAACACTGCAACAGCGATTGGGACTAGCTTAACAAACCTAATGGTAGTAGTGATCTCTAACCCAGGCACCGCTGCGCGCTGCTTTCGCGCCGGGCCGCCGCTGCGGGTGCGCTGACGCTTACGCCACGCTACGAAACCCAAAGATTCAGCTTCGAGCACGTACCGTAGCGCGTGGTAACGAATCTCGCGAGGCACGAGCGAATGAGGCACCCGCGGGAGGCGGCGGAACGACGCCCAATGGCATGGAACCAACCCCGGCACCGCTTCGCGCTGCTCCCGCGGGTGCGCTGACGCTTACGCCGCGCTACTAAACTAGGCACTCCAACCCCTCACGCCTCACGCCTCACATCAATGATTTTTCAATGCGATCCAGCGCCGTTGGCGGTGGCTGTCGAGGCCTGCTTCCAGCAGGGCCATTGAGCGCAAAGCGTCGTCGACGCTGACCGGTAGCGGCGCCTTATCGCGGATAGCAGCGGTGATACCTTGATAATACGCCAGATAATCGCCCGGCAGGGTTGGCAGCTCCCGACGCGTTAGCGGGGCGTTTTCCCCCTCGCCTTCGCGCAGCGTCAGGGTGCCGTGTTGAGTATCTTCGCCCCACTGGGATGTCGGCAATTCGCCTGCTTTTAAACGATCTTCTTGAGGGTCTAAGCCGTATTTTATGAAGCTGCCTTGGGTGCCATTGATCCGAAAGCGCGGCGTCGGTTCCGCCACCAGCGTGCCTGCTGCCAAAGTTACGCGAAAGCTTTCGTAGTCGAGCAGCGCCAGGAAGTCATCGTCAGCCTTGGCGCCATCCCGCAATGCGCCGAGTTCCAGCAGAATAGCCTGGGGCATACCAAACAGCTCGCAGGCTTGATCCAGCAGGTGTGGGCCTAGGTCATACCAGATGCCGCCACCGGGGGTGGCCTTCTCGCGCCAGCGGTCGCGAACTTCCGGGCGGAAGCGGTCAAAATGGGATTCAAAATTGACCAGCCGACCTAATGTCCCCGCCGCGAGCAGCTCTTTAATGGTCAGAAAATCGCTATCCCAACGGCGGTTGTGAAACACCGACAATAGGCACTCTTTGTCATCCGCCAACTTTTTGAGCAGCTTTGCTTCAGACAGCGAGACCGTAAAGGGTTTATCGACCACCACGTGCTTGCCCGCCGTTAGGGCTGCCTTGGCGAGCGAAAAGTGCGTGTCGTTAGGGGTTGGGATAACAATCAGATCAATGTCAGGACGCTGGCATAGCGCCAACGCTTGGCTCTCAACCTCAACATTGGGAAGTGACGCCTCTACCTTGGCAGCATCGCTTGACGACACGGCCACCAAATCCAGGCCTTCCGTGGCCTGGATCAGCGGTGCGTGGAAGGTTTGGCTAGCGAAACCGTAGCCAACTAATCCAACGTTAATAATCGCCTTCATTTGATTCCTTACTTGGGCCTGTTCCTGATTTAACTGCGTACATCAGTTGAGTGTATCAGTCGAGCTTGCTTAGATCTCGAACTGCCCCTTTATCAGCAGAGGTCGCCAACAGGGCATAAGCCTTAAGCGCTGGGGTGATCTTGCGGGGGCGCTGTTCGATGGGTTTCCAGGCAGTGACACCTTTGGCTTCCATTGCTTCGCGGCGAGCCGCCAGCTCAGCATCCGTCAGTTGGACGTTGATCGTCCGGTTGGGGATATCGATACGAATCAGGTCGCCCTGCTCGATCAATCCAATCGCGCCACCTGCCGCAGCTTCCGGAGAGACATGACCAATGGAGAGCCCGGAGGTGCCGCCCGAGAAGCGCCCATCGGTCAGCAGCGCACAGGCTTTGCCTAGCCCCTTGGATTTGAGATAAGACGTCGGATAGAGCATCTCCTGCATACCGGGGCCGCCTTTGGGGCCTTCGTAGCGAATTACCACTACATCGCCCGCTTTGACCTTGTCCGCCAGCACATCGGCGACAGCCTGATCCTGGGACTCCACCACATGGGCGGGGCCTTCAAACACCAGGATCGAGTCGTCGACACCGGCGGTTTTGACCACGCAGCCGTCCAGCGCGATATTGCCGTAGAGTACGGCCAAGCCGCCCTGCTGGGAGAAGGCGTGCTCAAGGTCGCGAATACAGCCGGTAGCGCGATCGCCATCCAGACTCGGCCAGCGGGCGCTTTGCGAGAACGCTGTTTGGGTGGGAACGCCCCCCGGCCCGGCTTTGAAAAACTCAACAACTTCCGCACTGGGCGAGCGCATGATATCCCACTCATCCAGCGCGGCTTTGAGGCTATCGCCATACACGGTGGGCACCGAAGTATCCAGCACCCCGGCACGATCTAGCTCGCCTAGAATGGCCATAATACCGCCGGCCCGATGAACGTCTTCGATATGGTACTTCTGGGTATTGGGCGCCACTTTGCACAGCTGAGGCACTTCACGGGAGAGGCGGTCGATATCCGCCATGGTGAAGTCCACCTCGGCTTCCTGGGCCGCCGCCAGGAAATGCAGAATCGTGTTGGTAGAGCCACCCATGGCGATATCCAGGGTCATGGCGTTTTTAAACGCCGCCTTGGAGGCAATGGCGCGGGGCAGCAGGTGCGCTTCTTCACCTTCGTAATAGCGTTTGGCCAGCTCAACAATGCGATGACCAGCGGTTTCAAATAGACGGCGGCGATCCGAGTGGGTCGCCAGCACGGTGCCGTTGCCGGGCAAGGCTAGACCCAACGCCTCGGTTAAACAGTTCATCGAGTTGGCGGTAAACATCCCCGAACAGCTGCCGCAGGTGGGGCAAGCGCTGCGCTCGACTTCCGCCAGGGTTTCATCGTCTACGCTGTCGTCGGCAGCCATGACCATGGCATCGACAAGATCCAGGCCGTGGTTGAGCAGCTTGGTTTTGCCCGCTTCCATGGGGCCGCCAGAAACGAAGATAACCGGAATATTGAGGCGCAGAGCGGCCATCAGCATTCCGGGGGTAATCTTGTCGCAGTTGGAAATACACACCAGCGCATCGGCGCAGTGGGCATTGCACATATACTCGACGCTGTCGGCGATGAGGTCGCGGCTAGGCAGCGAGTAGAGCATGCCGTCGTGGCCCATGGCGATACCGTCGTCTACCGCAATGGTATTGAACTCTTTGGCGACGCCACCGGCTTTCTCAATCTCACGTGCGACCAGTTGGCCCATATCCTTTAAGTGCACATGGCCCGGCACAAACTGGGTAAAGGAGTTGGCGACTGCAATAATCGGCTTTTGGAAATCACCGTCCTGCATACCCGTTGCGCGCCATAGCGCGCGGGCACCGGCCATGTTGCGGCCAGCGGTGGTGGTACGTGAGCGATACTCTGGCATGGCTTCCTCTACTCTCTACTTTTCACGTTCTGTTATTTATCAGCCCTCCGCATAAAAGGCGTGGGCTAGTGTCAATCCAGCGGCCTTAGATTGTGGCATGAGCGATGCGTAGAGACTAGATGCAGGGTTAGTTGAAGAGACTAGATGTAATTAGAGAGGGGAGCGCCCTCCATGGCGCGGATTCATCAATGGTTGCCCAGGCGTTTAGGCTGGCTGAGCAAGAGTCGTAGGCAGAGATGGGTGGGCTTGTGGCGAGGCTAACGCTTGAGAAGCTGCTGATAATGATGGCATGGCCGCCATCCCTGTCTGTTTGAGCAAGCGCTCACGGGCAGTCTCGCTGCTCTCCTCGGCAGCACCTTCCAAGCGAAAGGCAGCGATAACGTTGGCGAGGCTAAGCGCTTCGCGTGTGAGGTCTTGAGCAGCGCTGGAAATCGACTGTACCTTGGAGGCGTTCTGCTGGGTGACATGATCCATTTCCGCGACAGCAGTATTAATCTGGGCGATGCCATTGCTCTGTTCATCGGACGCGGTGCTGATCTCTTCCATAATATCGCTGACTTTCATCACCTGAGTAACGACCTGTTCAATCGCCGCTTCGGCCTCTCTTACCGCCTGAGCGCCGCCGTTGATCTCCTCAGAGGAGGCGTCGATTAAGCGGCGGATGTCGCCAGCGGCATCGGCGCTGCGCCCGGCCAAATTGCGCACCTCGTTAGCCACTACTGCAAAGCCACGTCCCTGCTCGCCTGCCCTTGCGGCTTCTACCGAGGCATTCAGCGCCAGAATATTGGTTTGAAAGGCGATCCCATCGATGACGCTGATAATATCCGTCATCTTATCGGCACTTTCAGCAATACGTTCCATACGCTCTACCAGCGCCTGCATGCGCTCGCCGGTTTCTCGGCTGGTCGTCGCATTTTGCATGGCCAACTGATTGGCCTGGCGGGCGTTTTCGCTGTTTTGCTGCACGGTCGCGGTCATTTGATCCATGCTAGAAGCGGTTTGCTGCAGCGAGGACGCCTGCTGCTCGGTGCGCGACGCCAGGTCTTCATTCTGCTGTTTGATATGTTCAGAAGCGGGGGTCACCACATCCACTTTATTGCCCACCTCGGTGATCAGCCCCGATAAGCTAGCGCGCATTGTTTCCAGCGAATTGAGCAGCTCACCCAGCTCATCATTACGCTTTAAGGTCACCCGGTTGGCGAGGTTACCCGCGGCAATTTGGAACGTTACCCGGCGCGCCTCGTTGAGCGACTTAATCAATGATTTGAGCACCGCCATACTCAGCCCTACCATTATCAGGATCCCCAGCAGCAGAACACCCAATTGGCCGTAAAGCAGCACCTGTTGCTGCTGTTCAGCCGTTTCCATCAGCGTATGCGCGGCAGTTCGTTCCTGTTCAACTAATACGTTGATAGTGTCACTAATAAGTTCAGAGGTGGGCTGCACGTTGTCATTAAAGGCTTCAAAGGCGGCAAAGCCGTTGCCGTCTCGAATAGCCGTCAGGGTGGTTTCGGCACTTTCAATAAACGTGGTGAGATGTGCTGTTAGCCCCTCCTGCACACCACTGGTTTCGCGATGAGCGGTATAACCTTGCCACGACTGCTCAATGCTGTCGCTCATGGTGGTTAACTGGCTTTCAAGCACATCGAGATCCGCACGGCGAGGGTTACGCACCGCCGGCTCCAATGCCTGGATCGCTTGACTCACCCGCTGGTCTATCTGCTGGAGGTCGGTAATGCCTTCAAGACCGGTTTGATTGAGCGTACGCAAGCGTTCAGCGGAACTGGTTAGGCCATACACCCCCGCCGCCCCCGCAATGACCAATAAAACTACAGCAGCCAGCACCATGCCCATTAGCTTGGCCTGCATACTACTGAAACTAAACCGCTTGGCCCACCCGCGCAGGCCAGTGTGGCGTATTGCACCATAACGGAGCTTGAAGCCACGGGTTTTGCCCTGTTGCATGGCAGCATATACCCTCTCTGCACGGATAATGGCTCGATCTTCGGCTTTGCGGCGTATAGAGGTATAGCCCACCACGCGTTCACCATCGAGCAGCGGCGCAACAGTGGTATGCATCCAGTACGCTTCGCCAGTTTGGCGGCGATTCTTGATCAGCCCTTGCCAGGTTTTACCCGCCTCAATGGTTTCCCATAAGTTCTTAAAAACCGCTTTGGGCATGCTAGGGTGGCGGAACAGGCTATGGGGTTCGCCCATGATCTCGTCCAAGGAGTAGCCACTCACCTCTACGAATGTCTGGTTGGCATAGGTAATTCTGCCTTGCAGATCCGAGCGTGAGATCAACACTTCGTCGTCGGCTAACTCATAAACAGCGGATGCTGCTTGTTCGGCATTATGCATTTAGACCCCCTACTTTTTATTGAAGGCTTGCGCCATCGTTAGACTTAGTAGCTCCCTAACGCTAAGCCTTTTCAATTAGAGGTGATGCATGAAATATGCCACCGCAGAGGGTGGCATACGATTAAAGCGGATAAAGAAAAATCAAGCACATAAAGCGTTGCCTAGTGGCTAGAACTCTTCCCACTGGTCAGCCGCGCGTGGCTGTGTTGCGGGTGACTTAGCACGCTGCTCGGCAGGCGCAGGTAAACGCTGGGCAGCCTTACTGAGCGCATGGTTAGCACGCTGTAACTTCGCCCGAGCCTCTTTAATGCTCTCATCCTGGGCGCCTTCCAAACGAAACGCATCGACCACGTTGGCAAGTTCAAAGGCTTCAAGGGAGAGGTTATCGGCTGACGCCGCAATCGACTGCACTTTGGAGGCGTTCTGTTGGGTGACAAGATCCATTTCGGCAATCGCCGAGTTGATTTGACCAATCCCGCTACTCTGCTCGCTGGAGGCTGTGCTGATCGACTCCATGAGTTCACTAACCCGGCTGACCTGCTGAGACACCTCTTCAATTGCCCGCTCTGCCTGCTCCACCGCACTGCGGCCACCGCTGACCTCCTGGGTGGTGCTATCAATCATCTTACGGATTTCCTGGGCGGCATCCGCGCTACGCCCAGCCAGATTGCGTACTTCACTGGCGACGACCGCAAAGCCGCGACCATGTTCGCCCGCCCGGGCAGCTTCTACCGACGCGTTCAACGCCAGGATATTGGTTTGAAAGGCAATGCCGTCGATCACGCTGATCATCTCGGTCATCTTTTCGGCACTCTTGGCGATACGCTGCATGCGTTCCACCAACTGCTGCATCTGCTTCCCCGTTTCCCGGGTACTGGCCGCATTTTGTACCGCCAGGTCGGTGGCTTGGCGGGCATTATCGGTGTTCTGCTGAACCGTCGAGGTCATCTCCTCCATACTGGAAGCGGTCTGTTGAAGCGACGATGCCTGCTGCTCAGTACGCGAAGAGAGTTCTTCGTTTTCAGCGGCTATCTGCTGAATCGCTGGAGTGACGACCGAGACACGGCTCTCTACATCGCCCACGATGCTGGAAAGGCTAAAGCGCATGGTGTCCAGGGAATAAAGTAACTCACCCAACTCATCGTTGGTTTGGCGTCGCTCTCGGGCGGCCAAGTTACCCGCGGCAATTTGAAAGGTGATATAGCGCGCGCCGGACAGACTGCGAAACACCGATTTCAGAATCATCACGCTTAGACCGATCATGACCAAAAAGCCCACTGCCAACAGCACCAGTTGCGCTATTAGCAGCTGTTGACGCCCGCCTTGCGCCTGACTAACTAGCTCTTCGGCATCGGCGCGCACCTGATCGACCAGGGTTTGATTCATCTCGCGCAGGGAGTCAGTGGTCGGCACCACCACGTCATTAAAGGCTTCAAAGGCCGCGAATCCATTCCCCTCCTCAATCGCCACCAGGCTGGTTTGCACGCCGATTGTCCAGGTAGTCAGCGCATTATCAAAGGTCTGGGCGGCTTCAACATTGACGGCATCATCGACATAATAATCCGCCCACAGCGTTTGCATGGCATTGATATATTGGTCAATATTCGCGTTGACAGCCTCCAGGTCAGCCCGGCGGGGGCTGCGTACCGCAGGCTCCAGTGTTTCAACCGTTTGACCAATGTAGCGCTCGATATGCTGTAGCGAGGCAACATCACTCAACCCTGACCGATTAAGTGTTTCCAGCCGTTCGCCGGAGACCATCACCGCGTATACCCCCAATCCGCCCGAAAAGCAGAGCAGCAGCAACGAGACCACCACCATACTGGTGAGCTTGGCTTTCAGGCTAGAGAACTGAAAACGCGACAGCATACCGGTCAAGCCCTTACGTCGCAGCGTGCCATGAGCTAGCGCATAGTGGCGGGATTTGCCCTTTTCGCGAATTTCAGCGTAGATTTTTTCGGCACGGGCAACCGCCTTTCCAGCGGCTTTACGACGCACTGAGGTATAGCCAACGATTCGCTCACCGTCCCGCAGTGGGGCGACCGTGGCATGCACCCAGTAGTGGTCACCATTTTTACGGCGGTTTTTGACCACGCCTTGCCAGGTGACCCCGGCCTGAATGGTTTTCCAGAAATCTGCGTAAGCAGCTTCAGGCATATCAGGGTGACGAAGAAGATTATGGGGAGCGCCGATCAGCTCTTCACGGCTGTAGCCACTGACCTCAACAAAGGTGGGATTGGCATAGGTCACGTTGCCTTTTAAATCCGAGCGGGAAATAAGTACCGCTTCTTCGCTTAGGACATACTCGCGTTGAGTGACGGGCTGGTTGTTGCGCATTCGTTCTCCAAGAATTAGATATTCTTAATTTTTATTAAAGCAGAAGTCATTATCGCTATAGATCATGCCGACAAGCCAGTGAACAAGCGTAAAAAAGCGCCTTACTTTCGTAAGACGCTTGTTAGTGGAGGGAATGACGTTTTAAAGAGGTTATATAAACCGCTGATTAGCGGCCAAACACCACATTGGCCACATCACGGTAGCGCTTGGCAAAGTGCACCGTCACGCCCTCTTTCAGATAGTCCGGCAACTCTTCGTAGTCGCGCTTGTTGGCATCGGGCAGAATCAATTCAAAAATATCACTGCGGCGGGCAGCAATGACTTTTTCACGAATGCCACCAACGGGCAGCACTTGACCGGTTAAGGTTAGCTCGCCGGTCATCGCCAAAGGCCGGTCAATCGCATGGTGCTTGGCCAGTGACAGCAGCGCGGTGGTCATGGTGACACCGGCCGAAGGACCATCTTTGGGCGTAGCGCCCTCGGGTACGTGCAAGTGGACAAAGGCTGAGTCGAAGAAGTCCGCATCGGCGCCATACTCCTGTAGGTGACCCAGGGTATAGCTGTAGGCGATATTAGCAGACTCCTGCATCACCTCACCGAGCTTACCGGTAAGCTTAAAGCCGCGATCCAGCGAGTGCACTTTGCCCGCTTCGATGGGCAGCGTTGCCCCGCCCATGGACGTCCACGCCAGGCCAGTCACCACCCCTTCACCGGTAAGCACTTTCTCTTTACGGAAGATCGGCGCCCCCAGAAACTCCTCCAGGTTTTTAACCGAAATTTTGACCGTTTCGTCCTCCTCTTCGAGCAGCTTGACGGCCGATTTACGCACAATACGGTGAAGCTGTTTCTCCAACTGACGTACCCCGGCTTCCCGGGCGTAGCCTTCTATCACCTGCTTTAAGGCCGCATCAGACAGACTGATGCGTTTTTTCGTCAGGTTGTCGCGCTTGAGCAGCTTTGGCCACAGGTGATGCTTGGCAATCGCCAGCTTTTCTTCGGCGATATAGCCTGAGAGGCGGATTTGCTCCATACGATCCAACAGCGGCCCTGGGATCGAATCCAGGGTATTGGCGGTGCAGATAAACAGCACCTTGGAGAGATCCATACGTACATCAAGATAGTGATCGAGGAAATCGACGTTCTGCTCAGGATCGAGCACTTCCAGCAGCGCCGAGGCAGGGTCGCCCTGGAAGGACTGCCCCAGCTTGTCGATCTCATCCAGCATGATAACGGGGTTTTCAACCTCGACTTCTTTAAAGGCTTGTACCAGCTTGCCGGGCATAGCGCCCACGTAGGTGCGCCGATGCCCCTTAATTTCCGCTTCATCGCGCATACCACCGACCGAGAAGCGGTAGAACTGACGCCCCAGGGCTTCGGCGATCGAGCGTCCGATGGAGGTTTTACCCACCCCTGGCGGGCCGACCAGCAACACAATCGAGCCGCCTACGTCGCCTTTAAAAGTGCCCTCGGCCAGAAATTCGATAATACGCTCTTTCACGTCTTTCAGGCCGTCGTGGTCACGATCCAGCACTTGACGAGCATGGGGTAGATCCAACTGATCCTGGCTGGTCACTCCCCAGGGCAGCGATGTCAGCCAATCCAGGTAGTTACGCGTGGTGCCATACTCCGGCGAGCCAGTTTCCAGCACGCTAAGTTTATTGAGCTCATCGTCAATGCGCGACTGAACACGCTCAGGCACCACCAGCGACTCCAAACGCGCTCTAAAGGTATCCACGTCGTTTTCGCGATCATCTTTGGAGATACCCAATTCTCGCTGGATGACCTTGAGCTGCTCACGCAGGAAGAACTCGCGCTGGCGATCCTGCATTTGCGCGTTTACCTGCTCGCTGATCTCGCCCTGCAGCAGTGCCACATCGATCTCTTTACGCAGCAGCGGCAGCACTTTCTGCATCCGCTCTTCCACTGACAGGGTGGCCAGCACATCCTGGAGTTCGGGGCCTTTGGCGGAAGTAATCGCGGCGGCAAAATCGGTCAACGGGCCAGGCTGATGAGGACTGAAGCGGTTGAGGTAGTGCTTGAGCTCTTCGCCATACAGCGGGTTAATTGGCAGCAGCTCTTTAATGCCGTTGATAATCGCCATGGCGTAAGCGCGGGTCTCTTCGTTTTCCGCGTCGACCGGCTCTTTCGGATAGGTGACTTCGACTAGGTAGGGGGGCTCTTTGGAGAGCCAGCGGGTAATTTTAAAGCGCTGCAACCCTTGAGCGATAAACTGGATCTGGTCGTCTTCGCCCTTGAGTTTATGCACTTTAACCGCGGTGCCGATCTCTGGAAAACCTTCGTGATCAAGCGAAGTGACGCCCTGCTCCCCCACAAAGGCAACACCCAGCGTGTGGTGCGGCGTGTTACCCACGCGACGCATGGTCTCTTCCCAGCGCTCGCGATTAACCACCAGCGGCTGCACCTGGGCAGGGAAAAAAGGTCGATTATGGATAGGCAGGAGGTAGATACGCTCGGGCAGCATTTCGCTGGCGGGTACCAGGGAGTTTACCCGTTCGCCGTCTGAACGAAAGTCCTGATTCCCCTTCTCATCAGTCGTGGTTGAGGATGACTGTTCATCGTCAGTTTGCCAATCAAGGTGTTCATTATCACGTTCGTAATCCTGGTCGCTCATGCATCCTCCAATGAACCGGTACCGGCGGAGAGAACCGCCTAGCGTTGACCATGGAATGCGGGCAGTGCGCCAAAACTTCAACCCTTGGGGAGTAGAACAAGTGGTTTAACAACGCTCCCTGCGAGCATAGGTAATCACTGCGAACATAGTTAATCCCTGCAAACATAGGTAAGCTTTTCTCTGAACACTATTGTGGCCATAGCTCAGGCATTGGGCGCCCATTGACTCGCCACACCCCGCGTACCACATCAAACTGCAGCTCCCGGGTGCCGAGCGGCAGTCCTAGCCATAGGGCAGCGACGGTGGGCGCATCGTGCCAGGTGAAGTCGCCATCAATGCGCTCCAACCACTTCGCCTGCTCTTTCTCTTTGTCGAGATGAATCACGCTAAGCTCATCCAACTGCCGGGCATCAAAAAACAGCGCGCCATCCGCATCCAGGCGAATACCTAGCAGCGGGCTATCAATGGCAACGGTCATAACATCTAAACGCGGAGAGTCGCTAAGCACTTTGCGCAGATCCGGCTCAAGGCGTGCCAGCAACCCTTCGGCCATGGGTAGACTAGCGTCTCCCCAGGCGGCTTCCTGGCGCAAACGACGAATCACATGGCGAACCGCATCGGCATTCAGCCGGGAAAGCTCCATCTCTATGCGGCCATTGAGCAGCGGCATTTCTGGCGCCTCAGAAGGCACCATCACATTCCCTATCTCGATATCGCCTTTGATACGTAGCTCGCTCTCATCCAGCACCATATGGCTATTTAGATCGAGCGGCGACAGTTGGATATCGTAGGAGGGGTAGCTGAGCGTTAGCGTTTCAATATGCAGGTGATCGCGTTGAGCAAAGTGGTAGGCACCGTCGGTATAGGTATAGCGGCTTTCCAGCTCTGTAGGCCCTAGTGCGAGCTGGGCCATGCCATCGATCAGGGTAAGTTGATCAAACAGCGCACGTAGTCGCCAATCACCAAAGACACCTTCCAGGCGCAGCCGACCACCGCGGACGGCTAACTCGCGACCATTCTGTTGAATAACGAAGGGGGCAAGAGCAAGGCGCAGTTCACTATGGCCACTCAGGGTGTGATAACGCCCTTGCCAGCGCGGCACAGAGGGGGCGGTGACTTCCCCCACCGCTTGCTGTAACACGGTATCCAGGCGTGGTAACACAGTACCTTCAACATCGGTACTTAAAATACCGTGACGTGCGTTATAGGTGAGTTCAAGGCGCCAGGGGCGACCCAGCAACGGTGAAAGTATCAGCCTACCTTGGGAGCTTAGCCAGCCTTGGTGGCTCTCAGTACGGTTGACGCGCCACTCTCCCCGCGCTTCCAGGTCTTCAAGCGCTTGGCGCAGGCTGCGCTCAAAAAGCACGCTTGAGAGCAGCTGCGCTGCCACCCACACTACGGCGATGATCGCCAGCGTGGGGACAATCAGACGTTCCTTGCGCATGCTACCTCCTTGAAGCTAACGCCTTGCAGCCAATGCACTCGAAAAAGTTATCAACCGCTCCTGCTCTCTATTTACCACTTACCACTTACCACTTACCACTTAAACAGCTTAGTGCAGCCAGAACCACAGGTGCATAGTACTCCAGGCGTAGACCCCTGCCATCACATCATCGATCATAATGCCAAAACCGCCCGCTACACGGCGATCTGCCCAGCGTATCGGCCAGGGTTTAAAGACATCGAAGATGCGGAATACAATAAAGCCCCACAACGCAGCCTCCCACGAAAAAGGTACCGCTGCCATGGTCAGCCAATAACCGACAAACTCATCCCAGACGATGCCGGAGTGGTCATGGACACCTAAGTCGTGAGACGTTTTGTCGCATAACCAAACACCCACCACGAAAGTGACAAAACAGATGCTCAGATACCACCCCAGGGGCAATTCCGCCATCATCCAGTAAAACGGAATTGCCGCTAGCGTGCCAAAGGTGCCCGGTGCCCAAGGCACCGTACCGCTGCCTAAACCAAAGGCAAAAAAATGCGTTGGGCGACGCCAGACACTTTTTGGTGCACGATTCATGGCGCTTCCCCACTAAAATGCTGCCAGCCGACGTAGCCACTGAGGTTCCTGTGGTCAGAGGCTCTCACACCGAGCGCTTCACAACAGTGGCCAATGACGGTCAGCGTCAAGCCTAATGGCGCAAGGCGCTGCTGCGCTTTGGCTACGTCGTCAGCACTTAACGTCACGAGCAGCTCATAATCATCGCCGCCGGAAAGCGCCGCCTGTAAAGCAGCCTCCCCGCCTAGCGTGCTTTCCAGTTCATCAGCTAGTGGCAGCGCGTCTAACGCGATGACGGCACCCACTTGCGAAGCCTCGCGAAGATGCGCCAGGTCAGCCAGCAGCCCGTCGGAAATATCCAGTGCCGCGGTGGCCAGACCACGCAGTGCCAAGCCCGCCGCTAAGCGAGGTTGCGGCAAGAGATAGCGAGTTAGCAGCGGATGCGCCAGATCACGCTCGCCCTGCTGCCAAAGCGCCAGCCCGCCGGCCCCGCCACCGAGTGCGCCGGTTACCGCGATAACATCGCCTGCCTGGGCACCGCCACGGGTTAGGGCTCCGCCCACCGGCGCCTCTCCCATCACGGTAACGCCTATGGAGAGCGCACCAGAAGTGACATCGCCTCCCACCAGCGTTGTAGCGTGCTGCTGGCCAAGGGCATGAAAGCCACGGGCGTAGTCAGCCAGCCAAGCATGGGTAGCTTCGTCATCAGCAAATTGGCGCTGATCGAGGGTTAACGCCATCAAGCACCAGCGCGACGTCGCCCCCATGGCAGCCAAATCGCTCAGCGCGACGGCCAACGCACGATGCCCCACCGCAAATGGCGGGGCTTCGCGGGGAAAGTGAACATCCACTACCGAGGTATCCACGCTCACGACCAACTGTTGGCTGGCTTGCGGTAGCAGCAGTGTGGCGTCGTCTCCACATCCTAGTGTGACGCCATTTGACGCGGACGACGCCTCCTGCGACGACATAAAGTAGCGTCGGATCAAATCAAATTCAGCAAGCACAAAGGCCCCTTAAACGCATCGTCATACCGCTCGCGTTCAGAGACGACGAGCGCTGACCTCGGCACTGCGCAAGCGAATCGCTAACTTGTCGAGAATGCCGTTCACGTATTTATGGCCGTCGGTGGCGCCAAATGACTTAGCCAGCTCAACGCCTTCGTTAATCACTACACGATAGGGTACTTCCATACGCCGGGAAAGCTCGTAAGCGCCTAACCGCAAAATGGCCAGCTCGACCGCATCAAGATCTTCCAGGCGGCGATCTAGCAGAGGGGAGATTTCACGATCCAGTTCCGCTTTGAAACGCACGGTATTATGCAGCAGCTCGTGAAATAGCGCCTTGTCGGCAATCTCCATCACCTTGACCCAGTTTTCATGATCTTCCAGATCATCATCCGCAGTCTGGCTACGAAACTCGGCCTCAATGGTGGTGATGGATTTACCCGTCATCTGCCACTGATAGAGCCCCTGCACGGTTAATTCACGTGCGGCGTGGCGGCCCTGCTGAGCGGCAGAGGGTTTACGCTCGCTCATTGGCTATCTCCTAACGGCAGCGCGCGCAGCAAAGAGACCATTTCCATGGCCGCCATGGCAGCTTCAGTGCCTTTGTTACCGGCTTTGGTGCCCGCACGCTCAATCGCTTGTTCGATGCTTTCAACGGTTAACACGCCGTTAGCCACCGGGGTATCAAACTCAAGCTGCAAGTGATTGATCGCCGTATTGCAGCCGCCCGCCACGTACTCAAAGTGAGGCGTTCCACCGCGTATCACCGCGCCCAGGGCAATCACTGCATCGGGTTTCATCACCTTCAGCACGCGCTTAACCGCCAGTGGCAGTTCCCAGGCGCCCGGCACGTGAACAATATGAATATGCTCGGCGTCTACGCCGTGGCGGGTCAAGCTGTCGACGGCGCCTTCCACCAGACTATCCACCACGTGATGGTTAAAACGGCCGACCACGATGACATAGTGGCCATCGACGTCAACAAAGGTACCTTCAACTTGAGTGAGGGAGTGCATTAATTTATTCCTGCTAAATTAGTCTTGCTGAAAAGTTGGCTCATACGCCGTGTCGTTAGGCCCCAGGCGCTCGACGACTTCAAGGTCAAAGCCGGACAGCGCGGAGAACTTCCACGGTGAACTCAGTAAGCGCATTTTACCTACGCCTAAATAGCGCAGAATCTGTGAACCGGTGCCGATGGTTAAATAGTTACCGGCACCGTCGGAATCACTGGTACGCGGCTGACGCACGCGATCCAAAAAGATATCCAACTGATCTTTTAAATCCTGATGCGGACGACCGTCATCGATCAGCACAAACACGCCTGGCGCGGCACCGGCAATCTCTTCCAACGCCCGGTGAGCATCCCAGCGGCACTGCTCGTCTTTCATTAAGCCCATCACGTCGCGCAGCGTATCGGTAAGATGCACGCGCACAGTGGTGGGCTGTTCGGGTGTTGGCTGACCGTTCACCAACGCCAAATGATGGGCGCCTTGAATGCGATCACGGAAAACGTGCAGGGTGAGCTCGCCATGGGAGGTCATCACCGTCGACGTTTCCAGATGATCGATGGTCTGCTCGTTGACGATGCGGTAGTGGATCAGGTCTGCGATGGTGCCAATTTTAATGCCGTGCTCTTGGGCAAACGCCTCAAGCTCCGGGCGTCGCGCCATGCTGCCATCATCGTTCATGATCTCGCAGATCACACCGCTGGGGTCACAGCCTGCCAGTGCCGCCAAATCACACGCTGCTTCAGTATGCCCGGCACGGCGCAGCACGCCGCCCGGCTCTGCCATCAGCGGAAAGATATGCCCTGGCTGCACGATATCGGATGGCTTGGCATGGGGTGCTGCCGCCGCCTGCACTGTGCGCGCGCGATCCGCTGCGGAGATACCGGTCGTGACGCCTTCAGTTGCCTCAATGGAAAGGGTAAATTTAGTGCCAAAACCGGAACCGTTATCGCGCACCATCAACGGCAGATTAAGCTGCTCGCAGCGGGCCCGGGTCATCGGCATACAGATCAAACCACGGGCGAAACGGGCCATAAAGTTGATATGCTCGGCCTGCACTTTTTCGGCGGCCATAATAATATCACCTTCATTTTCGCGATCCTCATCGTCCATGAGAATCACCATTTTGCCCTGGCGGATATCGTCCACCAGCTCGGCAATAGGGGCTAAGCCTCTAGAGGTGGGGTGCGCCATGGAATCTCCAATTAATGTTGTCACGAACGGTTGTCACGAAAGATTATCGCGGAAAAGTGTCGCGCGAGGTTAGTCACGATTTAGCGCGTCAGGGTACCTTGCTATCGCTAAATCTGCCAGATGCACTAGTCGCCTGAGGGGAAGCGATAATGCGCCAATCACGCCCCACCGCACGCATATCGTGAATGGTTAACCGACGCTGATCGGCCATACGTGAGAGCCCTGGCAGCGCAAACAGTGGCCGTGCTTCCCCACCTAACAGCGTGGGGGCAACGAACAGCTGCAGTTCATCGACCAGCGCTGCATCAAGCATAGCGCCTGCCAGCGTTGCCCCGGTTTCCACCAGCAATTCGTTAACCTGCTCATTTTCCGCCAACCACTGCAGCATTGCCACTAGGTCGATACGCCCATCGCTGCCAGCGGGCACTACCTGCACTTCCGCACCCGCTTGGATTAGTCTTTCGCGCTTCTCTTCTGAGTGGCCTGGCGTAGTGACCACTAGCGTCCGCCCGGGCTCGCTCAAACAGGCCGCCGCCAGGGGTAAGCGCAAGTGGGTATCCAAAATCACTCGCAAAGGTTGGCGGCGAATCACGTCGTCAGCGTTATCGAGTTTGAGCTGCTCTGCCCGTAGCGTCAGCCGTGAGTCGTCCATAATAAGCGACTCCACGCCGCTCAATATGGCGCTGGAGCGCGCCCGCAGCCGCTGCACCTGGGTACGCGCTTCGGGCCCGGTAATCCACTGGGACTCCCCTGATCCCATGGCGGTACGGCCGTCTAAGCTCATCGCCATTTTCAGGCGCACAAAGGGCCGCTGTTGGGTCATGCGAGCTATAAAGCCGGGGTTCAACCCGCGTGCTTCACTCTCAAGCAATCCTACGGCAACCTCAATACCTCCCTCTTCAAGCATTCGAATACCGCGACCACTGACCTGGGGGTTGGGATCCTCCATCGCGATCACTACCCGTGACACCCTAGCGTCCTTCAATGCTACCGCGCAGGGCCCGGTGCGCCCGGTGTGGGAGCAGGGCTCCAGAGTCACGTAGGCAGTCGCCCCCTGGGCCCGTTCACCGGCCGCATTTAAAGCATGGATTTCGGCATGGGGTTCACCGGCACGCAGGTGAAAGCCTTCACCGACAATCTGCTCATCGCGCACGATCACGCAGCCGACCCGTGGGTTGGGATCCGTGGTATACAAGCCTTTTTGCGCCAGTTGCAGCGCCCGCGCCATATAGCGGTGGTCGGCTTGGCTAAAAGCGCTGCTCACTTTGACGGCCCGCTCTTGTTTGAGGGCTCTTGGGAAAGCCGATCAATCTCAGCGCGGAATTCATCCAGATCCTGGAATTTGCGATACACCGAGGCAAAGCGAATATAGGCCACATGATCGAGGGTTTTAAGCGCTTGCATGACCGACTCACCGATATCCCGGGCGTTGATCTCTCGATCGCCCCGAGCACGCAGGGTTTGACGGATACGCTCCACCGCCGCTTCAGTGGCTTCAGCACTGACCGGGCGTTTTTCCAGTGCGCGCAGCATGCCTGCCCGCAGTTTGGCTTCATTAAAACTCTCTCGGGAGCCATCGGACTTCACCACCCGCGGCATTACCAGCTCAGCGGTCTCGTAGGTGGTAAAGCGCTCTTGGCAGCTCGCACACTGGCGGCGACGGCGTACCTGGTCGCCGTCGGCTACCAGCCGCGAATCGGTCACTCGAGTATCGTTTGCACCACAAAAAGGGCAATGCATGGCGGTCAACCTGTTGTCAGCTCGTGTCGGCGTGCCCCACGAGTTTGCGTGTTATAACCTGTCAATGTGTGTGCTATTAATGGCTTTTCGCAGTAGCAACTGCCATAAGCTAATGTATCTTAGTGTTTAAGCGCGATATCAAACACGTATTGTAACGATTTGGCACACAAGCTGCAGCGTTTGTGGCAGATTGTTTATCAGGAGTCACCCATGCCCCCCTTTGAGCAGACCGTTCACGACACATTTTCAAATACCGTTCATGACTACCTCAGCCACCTTTACGGGCCCCGGGCAGACGAAGTGCAGCGCCGCTTAAACCAGCGTCTAGAGCATTTCCAGTCGCTTGCCCCCTTTTCATCCAAGCCCGTAGCAGCCAACCCCGTAGCAGCCAACGCTAATAACGCACCTTCCTGGAGCGAAAAGGATCAGTGGGTGATCAGCTATGGTGATTCGATTATCGAAGAGGATAAGCCACCGCTGGCCGTGCTTAGCGATTTTCTTCAAGCCCGGCTGGGCGATCGCATCAGCGGCGTGCACGTTCTGCCCTTCTTTCCGTGGAGCAGCGACGACGGCTTTTCGGTGATTCACTACCGGGAAGTCAACCCCGATCTCGGCGACTGGTCGCATATCCGCGAACTCGCCAGTCACTACGACCTGATGGCCGACCTGGTACTCAACCACGTCTCTAGGGAGTCCCTGTGGTTTGTCGACTATCTGAGCGGCAGTCTGCCGGGGCGCGACTACTTTATCGAGGTCGACCCGGATACCGACGTTTCCCAGGTGGTGCGCCCGCGCAGCAGCCCGCTACTGGTACCCATTTCCACTCGGCGCGGCACCCGCTATCTGTGGGCGACCTTCTCCGAAGACCAGCTTGACCTTAACTTTGAAAACCCGGATGTGCTGCTGGAGTTCGTGGGCATTCTGCTGTTCTACCTGGAGCAAGGCACGCGGATTGTGCGTTTGGATGCGGTGGCCTTTCTATGGAAGAAACTGGGCACCTCCTGTATTCACTTGCCAGAAACCCATACGGTGGTGCGGCTACTGCGTGCCATTGTGGATCACGTAGCTCCAGGCACACTGTTGATTACCGAAACCAATGTGCCCCACCAGGAAAATATCAGTTATTTTGGTTTAAATCGGCTACCCGAAGGGGCGCCCGACGAAGCCCATATGGTGTATCAGTTTGCCCTGCCCCCTCTGCTACTGCACACCCTCACCCGAGGTGAAGCGAGCACCTTACAAACCTGGCTTTCCAGCCTTCCCGTTCTGCCGAATCAATGCACCTACCTCAATTTTACTGCCAGTCACGACGGCATTGGCGTACGCCCTCTGGAGGGCTTACTGCCTGACCACGAGCGGGATGCGCTACTGGAGCTGATGCACAAATTCGGCGGTTTTGTCAGCATGCGCAGCAACCCGGATGGCAGCGACACGCCTTACGAGATCAATATTACCTGGTTTGAGGCCATGCGCGGCACCCGCCGTGGCCCTGACCCGTGGCAGGTTGCACGCTTTCTCTGCAGCCAAGCGATTATGCTGAGTTTGCAAGGTATCCCCGCGCTGTATATTCACACCCTAACTGGCACACTCAATGACGTGGAAGGCGTTGAGCGCAGTGGGCGGCTACGTTCGATCAACCGCAGGCGCTGGCAGCGTAGCGAGCTAGACCTGTTGTTAGATAGCCCGTCAACGCCCACCCACGATGTTTTCCACGCCTTAAATCGGCTATTAGACCAGCGCCGTCAAGAGCCCTGCTTCCACCCCAATGCCGCCCAACGAGTGCTGGTTTCTGAACCCGAACTGCTGGCAGTAGAGCGCGGCCCCCTACATGATGGCCGACGCTTACTAGCGCTGTATAACGTCACCGATCTGCCACTTCCCTTAGAAAACTTGGGAGAAGCGGTTACCCAGGCACTGGAAAAACACGCCTGGCAAGCGCTGGATCCCAGCAACCCTTGGATTTACGAAGGTGCGCTGCCGCCTTACGCAGTTCGCTGGTTGGTGGCTGATCATTAGATAAGTGGCGACATACCGCCCACGAGTGACGCCCATAATCCCTGAATAAGGTCGTGGTGGGATAATGCAGCACAGCATTACACCAGTGTTAAGATGGCGGTTACCCAACCTTTAGCCTTTCACTCCTCTTCAAACAAGGCGCTGCGATGCACTTGAAACATCACTCTGTCATAAGCGGTTTTCTTCTACTGGCAAGCTGGGCGGTCACCTCTGCCAGCCATGCAGATGAGCTTCCCGCCCCTATTCAAGCGCTGGCCGATCAGGGCTTGGAGATTCATGGCCAATTCGATGCCCCCGGCGGGTTGCGCGGCTACGGCGCCAGCGTGCAGGGTCAGGACATGGCGATTTATCTGACACCTGATGGCGAGCATGCGTTGGTCGGTACGCTGATGGATAGCGAGGGTAATGACCTTACCGAAGCAAAGTTGGATAAGCATGTGCGCGCACCGCTAGAGGCACAAACCTGGCAGCTATTAAGCGAAAGCCACTGGATTCAAGATGGCGATGTGGAGGCCCCGCGGGTGATTTACACCTTCACAGATGCCAACTGCCCCTACTGCCGCCAGTTTTGGCATGAGGCACGCCCTTGGGTAGAAGCGGGTGAAGTGCAACTGCGTCACATCATGGTTGGTATTTTAGCCGCCGACAGTCCTGGCAAAGCAGCTGCCATTCTCGGCGCTGACGATCCAGCGGCTACGCTGCGTGCCCATGAAAGTGGCCAGGAAGAGGTCGCGGCCAGCGCCCAGCCACGAGAGATTGAAGAGCAGGTCTACACCAATAACCAGCTATTTGAGGAGTTAGGACTGTATGCCACGCCCACCTCGGTTTTTCAGCGTGAAACAGAGAACGGAAATGTGCGCCTCGACCGCATTCAGGGTATGCCCAGCGATGAGCGGCTGATTGAGATGATGGGCAGTGAAGCGCCGTAGAGAACTATGGGCGGTGGCTAAAGCGGCCACCGCCAAGACTACTCAAGCTGAAAGCCGCCTAGCGGCGAACCACCCCAGCACCATTGTCACCAGCATGGCCAATAGCGGTAACGAAAGACCACCAATAGAGGCAATTGCAGGCCCTGGGCAGTAGCCAGAAAGTCCCCAGCCGATGCCGAATAGTGCAGCGCCGCCTAACAACTTCGCGTCTAACGCCCGTTTGGTTGGCAACTGAAAGACGCCACCCAACAGGGGTGCCGAGCGCTTAAATACCAGCCGATAGCCGATAAAGGTGGTAATGACGGCCCCTCCCAACACAAACATCAGCGTTGGATCCCAGGCACCCGCAAGGTCTAAAAACCCCAGCACGCGCGCGGGGTCAGTCATGCCTGAAATGGCCAAACCAAGGCCGAAAAGCAGCCCCGCCGCATAGCCAGCCGCTGTTTTCATCCAACCATGATTGCTGGACTGATTCATGCTCCACCGCCTAGGCCTAGCAAATGACGCGAGATATAAACGGTCACTAGCGCCGTCAGTAAAAACATCCCGGTGGCTGCCATAGAGCGCGGTGCCAAGCGCGCCAGCCCACATACGCCATGGCCGCTGGTACAGCCACTACCCAGCCCTGTGCCTACCCCCACCAACAAACCGGCCACCAGCATTAGCCCTACTCCGCCTGCTGGTGCACCAATTACCTCACCAGGGCTACCGGCAACATTGCCTAAACCACCCCCTAACGCCATGAGCACCAACGGCCCGCTGATTAGCCCTAACAAAAAAGCCACTCGCCAAGCGCTATCGCCTTTGGGTCGCTGGGTAATCAAGTTTCCCACGATGCCACTGATACCCGCGATACGCCCCAGCGCTGCCATCAGCCAGGTAGCGGAAAGACCGATCAATACCCCTCCAACCAGCCCATACAGGCTTGCCATCCAATCCATCCCCCTTCTCCTGTCTTAACATGTCGTGATGGTTAGAAAAAATTGAGCGGCACTTTAAGATAAACCTGACCGTTATCTTCCGCTGGCGGCATCGCCCCCGCGCGCATATTGACCTGAACCGACGGAATGATGAGCCGTGGCATGCCCAAGGTGGCATCGCGCTCAGTGCGCATTTTTACAAACTCGTCTTCGCTAATACCTTTATGCACGTGAACATTACCGTTTAGCTGCTCAGCCACGCTGGTTTCATGCTGGAAGGTCTCACGGCCGGGGGCTTTGTAGTCGTGGCAAAGGAACAGTCGCGTCTGCTCGGGAAGCGCCAGCACTTTTTGGATAGAGCGATAAAGGGTGCGCGCATCGCCGCCCGGGAAGTCGCAACGCGCGGTGCCATAATCCGGCATAAATAGCGTATCGCCGACAAAGGCAGCATCCCCGACGACGTAGGTTAAACAGGCGGGCGTATGCCCTGGGGTATGCAGTACACAGCCCTGCAACTGACCAATCGAGAACGTATCCCCCTCTTTAAACAGCGCATCAAACTGACTGCCATCCCGGGCAAACTCCGTCCCCGCGTTAAACGCCTTACCGAATATCTCCTGCACCGCCACGATATTGGCACCAATGCCGGTTTTGCCGCCTAACTGCTCATGCAGGTATGGCGCTGCCGAGAGGTGGTCGGCATGCACATGGGTTTCCAAAATCCAGGCAACTTCCAGGTGGTGTTCACGTATATAGGCGATGATGTTGTCAGCGGAGAGTACATCGGTTCGCCCAGCAGCGTAGTCAAAATCGAGTACTGAATCGATAATGGCGCAGGCATTGCTGTCGGGGTCTTGAACGACGTAGCTAAAGGTGTTGGTGGGTTCGTCGAAAAAGTGCGTCACGGTTGGGCGTTGCATAACTGCCTCCCATAGAGTGGAAATCTCATGCTCATCCTGTAGAGACAGCATAGTGCACTTTATGTTCTATATTTAGATTATTTAAGAATATAAAAACACTATTAACCCAAAAGAGAGTCCGAGACTATTTTTGCTAAGGTCTGCCCTGTTTAGGCCGATAGCTTAAGAGTTACTCAATTACAAAAACTAGGAACAATATGACTCACTTAACAACCACACAAAAACTCTGGGGAACGCTGGGCATTATCTGGATCGCCATGCTGCTCTTGGTTGGCTGGCTTGCCTGGGAGAATCGCCAGACGATTGAGAGCGAACGCCGCGACAGCATTCAGCACGTCGTGGAAAGCGTGCAAAACCAAATTGAAGCATTGCAAGAACGGGTCGCCGCCGGCGAACTCAGCCTGGAAGAAGCACAACAGCGTGCTATCGACAATATGTCGAGCGTTAGCTTTGGGGCGGGGGAGTATATCTTCTCTTTTAACAACGACTTACTTATCGTTTCGCACCCTAGTCGTGACCCCGGCACTGACATGACCAACTACGAAGACGCCAGCGGTATGGCGTTATACCCCGAGTTGCTGCGTGTTGCCCAGGCGGGCGGTGGTCACGTTAACTACTACTCAACCCGTGCGGGTGGCGACGAGCAGTTGCCAAAAACCAGTTATGTCGCGCATCTCCCTGAGTGGCAGTGGTCACTGGCGACAGGCGTTTATGTGGACGATATTAACGCCGCCTTTATTGCTGGTTTGATTCGCTCAATAGGAATACTGCTGATCATTGGCCTACCGGTAACGCTGCTGATGGGCTGGGTTATTCGTGATGTTTCTCGTCGTTTAGGCGGTGACCCACGCTACGCCGCCAACGTAGTGCGGCATATCGCTGATGGCGACCTGACCCAAGTCACGCGGCTTTCACCCAAGGATCAACAAAGCTTACTGTTTAATATCAATCGTATGCGTGAGGCACTCGCTGAAACGATTGGCGACATCCACCTCGGCGCGAGTCAGGTCAATAGTGGCGTAGAGCAGATTGTGGGTGTTAATGAAGAGCTTTCCACACGCACCGAAGAGCAGGCTGCTTCATTGGCCGAAACCGCTTCGAGCATGGAGCAGCTCACCGCCACGGTTAAGCAAAATGCCGAGCACGCCGATCACGCACGCACGCTTGCCACCCGAGCGGCGGACAGCGCTCAGCGTGGCAGTGACTCTATGTCGACAGTGATCACGACCATGGCCACGATTAACGAAAGCGCCACCCAGATGAGCAGTATCGTTAACACTATTGATGGCATTGCCTTCCAAACCAATATTTTGGCCCTTAACGCCTCGGTGGAAGCCGCACGTGCCGGTGATCAAGGGCGCGGTTTTGCCGTTGTCGCCAATGAGGTTCGCCAACTGGCCAGTCGTTCGGCCGCTGCCGCCCAGGAGATCAAAACCTTGATCGAAGCGTCGGATAGCAAAGTGGTGGAAGGCAGCCGCCAAGTGCGTGACACCGGCGATGTGATCAATGGCATGGTCGATGACATTAAACAGCTCAGCACCCTGGTTCAGGAAATTTCAGCGGCCACCATTGAGCAGAGCAGCGGCATTGAGCAGGTCAACCAGGCGGTAACGCAAATGGATCAAATGACCCAGCAAAATGCCAGCCTGGTGCAAGAGAGCAATCACGCCACCCAAACCCTCGCACAGCTCAGCGCCCAGCTTCGCCAACTGGTAGCCCACTTCCGCATTAATCAGAGCATGGAGCATACGCAGGCATTGCCCGCCTCCTCTCCTGCCTCACGTGCCACTCACCAGCACAACGATTTTTAGCACTAGCAAAAGCTAAGTGCTAAACATCAAGGGCTAAGACAAGGCCAGCTACCCTAGGGCAGCTGGCCTTTTTAATGGATAAAACGGTTTTGGAAGAAATGATTAATTAACAACCAAGGCCGTTAAACCTTACCTTGATTATCCAGCTCGACTGCCTCGTGCATACGCGTGAGCAGATCCGGCACCGCAGCCTGCACGCGATTCCAGCTAGGAATGAAAGGCCGCTCTCGTGGGTTATCTATAAACAGATTGCCGGCTTCAAGCAGGTTACTGGCAAACAGCTCTACGGCTTGCTCTTCACTGTGACGGTCAAGGCTTAGGCCATTCATCGTCGCATCGTGGTCATAGGCTTCAATCAAATCCAGCGCGAAGCGATAGTAGGTAGCTTTGAGCGTGCGGAAATCTTCGCTGCTAAAAGTAACCCCCTGGGTAGCTAATTTGCGGTAGAGGGCTTTTGAAATATCCAGGCTCATGCGGTTTAAACCGCCGTTGGGATCATCTTCGCTAACCGGTTGGTGCTTGTGGTCGTAGGCATCGGCAATATCTACCTGACACAGCTGTCGCAGTGAGTAGTTGCGCTGTAACTCCGATAACACGCCAATCTCCAGTCCCCAGTCCGCCGGCATACGAATTCCCTCAAGCACTTCGCTACGCATCGCAAACTCGCCCGATAATGGATAACGAAAGCTATCCAGGTAATCCAGGTACGGCATCGGCCCGCAGACAGTTTTAAGCGCTCGCAGTAGCGGCGTCACTAACAGTCGAGAGACTCGCCCGTTCAGCTTACCCTCGGCAATGCGCGGGTAATAACCTTTGCAGAAGCTGTAGTTAAAATTAGGGTGGGCCACCGGATACATCAAGCGCGCCAGCAGCCCCCGCTCATAGGTCAAAATATCGCAGTCGTGAAGCCCTACCACCGTCGAACGCCCAGACGACAGCATATAGCCTGCGCAGTACCACACATTGCGCCCTTTGCCAGGTTCCAGCGCGCCTAGGCCGTGCTCCTCCAGCTCCGCATCCAGGGCGCGCAGCCGCGGGCCATCGTTCCATAAGATGCGCGTATGCTGTGGTAGGCGTGAGAAAAATTCCCGGGCATATAAGAATTGCTCACGATCGGCGCGATCCAAGCCAATGACAATTTCATTGAGATAGGGGACTTTAACCAACTCATCAACGATCCCCGACAACGCAGGCCCTTCCAGCTCCGAAAACAGCGACGGCAGAATCAGCCCCATGGGGCGCCGTCGAGCAAACTGGCACAGCTCCTGCTCAAGCGCCTCCACCGAGCGCCGGGTAAGGTTGTGAAAGTCGGTAATAATTCCATTTTGATGAAAGTCACTCATGCGCTTACCTCCCTGGATTCAAAGAACTAGATCCTAAGAACTGGCTTCAAAGAGCTGTACTCAAAGAAGTGGATTCCGAGAATACAGCAGCACCTCTCTCCGCCGTCGCTAAACGGCGGCCATCTCGCCCCCACCAGTAGGCCACCCCCTCGGCCCAGCCGGTCGGCCCTGTTGCCTCCGTGCGATAGAGTGAAGCATTGCTGGGCTCTACGGCTAGTTCGTGGCAACCACGGATGACGACCGCTTGATCGACTGCTTCAAGCATGGTGATATCGTTCGGTCCATCGCCTAATCCTAGCGAAATAGGCGTTCGTCCTCTTAATGCCGTAAAACGTTTAACCAGCCACTCGACGGCATTGCCCTTATCCGCGGAGCGCCCCATTACATGCCAAAAGCGCCCCCCTTGAGTAAGCTGCAGCCCATCCCCTTCCAGCGCGGCGCGAAACGACTCGAGTGCCACCTCGCTGTCATGCCACAGCAATGGCTCACTGCCTTCACGCTGCCGTGCATCCCGGGCGCGAACCGCGTCAAGCCCGGTAAGCTCCATCACCTCTGGCACACTCAGCTCCCCCATGCGGGTAAAGCGAATATTTAGACGCTCACGCCACACCTTCAGTCGGGCACGAATAAAACCAATATCCACACCTGGATGTTTGATAACGACGCCATCGCGACCACTTCCTGGGCGGTCTAAGCGTGCATGGCACCAGCCTGGCGGCAGACCAATAACTGCACCGTTTTCCGCAATAAACGGCGTTGCCGTGAGGCCCAGCGCTTCGCGCAGTGGAATCAGTTCGGCACGGGTTTTACTGGTTACCGGAATTACCGGCACCCCCATCTGCTTTAAGCGGGCAAGCCAGGGAGCAGCAGGGCTAAAGTCATAACTGTGATGATCAAGCAGTGAGCCATCTAAATCGGTCACTACCAGCCGCGGCTGTAGAGCGGGATCAACTGACGCTGCCGAAAGCGTTGATGTGGAAAGACGAGTGGATTCAGGCATGGCACTACCTCTCTTCGGCCTTAACGCATCGTTAAGGCGTCATGTCTGGGGACACCTAATGGCTATGGAAAGCATAGCAATTAATAAGCCAAAACAGAGAAGCATTGGTTCAACAGGGTGTTACATAGCAACTTACGGAATAGATAAGGTGGAAAACAGCCAAGCACCAAAAAGAGGCAACGCAAGCGCACCAAAAGAGTGCATGAAACAGATCAGTGCGCTTCTGGCGCTATTTTCTATCAGAAGACAAAATATAATTTGCAAAAATAAAAATAGTTCTACAAAAAGCGTCACAGCACTTGGCAACGTTCAATAAATAGCTATACTGAAATTGTACCCACCGTGCATCCTGTACACCCCTCACCTGATGCCGGTGGGCTGCAGTGAGCCAAGCCCTTTGATACCCGCCTTCCCGGCGGGTTTTTTTTGCCCCCGCCCCGCCACTGAAACGCCTAGCACCGAGTAGCTGCTCGTTTAGCGGCTCAATACTGGTTGAAAGGTATGAGAGTGCGTCTTCACTCACTATTTTCACCCACTATTCGACATGAATCACCACTTCAACTCGACGATTACGCGCACGCCCTTCAGCAGTGGCGTTGCTTTCCAATGGCTTTGTGGCCGCCAAACCTACGGCGCGTAGCCGCTCGGCATCTACCCCCGCGGCTTCCAGCGCTTCCACAATGGCAATCGCGCGGGCGCTAGATAATGCCCAATTAGACGAGAACTCATCGGTATTGATGGTCTGGCTATCCGAGTGCCCCTCGACCCATACTTCGCCATCGTAGCGCTGAATAGTTTCCAGCAAACTGCCCACTAGTGACGATCCGTCATTGGTTAGCTCAGCCGTTGCCGAGGGAAACAGCAGTTGATCCTGCACGCGGAGACTAATCCCCTCGGCCACCCGTGAGACCTCAACCCCCTCAAGGTCGGGCAGATAGGTAGACTCTTCTACACGTTCCGAAAGCGCCTGATTTAGCGCAAGTGCCCCCGAGACTGACTCATCACTCACTGCTTCTACATTCACCGGGGGGCGGTCAGTCAACACCACCATGTAGTCAGCTAAGGGTGATGTAAAATCATCGCTGCCCGCGGGCATCAACAGTTTGGGTAAAGAAATAACCGGCTCAGCGGGCGGCAGTGGTGCTGCCAAAAGCGGTGGGACACCGACGCTGACTCGCCGAGGAAGATCGGTCAACTTGGGCAGCCCTGCGACGCCGAGCGCCGCACTAATGGCCATAGGGCTCAATCCCGCCCCGCTCCACCGGGCAATGTCCGCACGCTCGTGATTTAGCTGGGCCAAAGACTCAGGCAGCGGGACTTCCAGGGCCGACGATGTATAATCACTCTCACTGTCTGCCTGGTTCCACTGGGGTATTACTGGCCCTGCCGCGGCAATAATGACCACGAAAAGAGCCACCAACAAGGTCATGATATCGAGATAGCTGATCATCCAACCACTACCACTATCACCTTCATGATAGGCCGACATTAGCGAATCGTGGCGCGGGCCGCCGCGATGATCTTCAAGCATTGGTATTATCGCTCATTAAAGTTTTTAACCTCGTGGCCGATCTAGCTAAATATGACGAACTAGGTACATCAAGCTAGGCTTGTCAAATCAGATGCTTATAATTAGCCACATAGAGCTAGGTACGTCGAATTAGGCATGGCAAGCTAAGCATGGCGAACAGTCTATCAAAAGCCGTTTTGTAGCGAAAAAGGAACCAGCAGGTGCGCACCCGTCCCAGATTATTCCCAATACCCTATTTCATACGTCCTGTTAGCCTGGGGCTGGCAAGCTTAATGCTCAGCGGCTGCTTTTATGCCAACACATCTCAAGCGCCGATCGCCACAACCTATCCCTATACCGAACAGCAGCGTATGCAGGCTGCCCACCATTGGGATGTGCTGGCCCGCCATGAAGCTACCAGCATTTTGCAACGCGAGCGCGTTCGCAATCGCGATTTACACATTAGCGAGCCAGACAGTGAAGCACTGCACGCTTACAGTGGCGGTGAATTTGGCCGCGGCTTTCGCGCGCTGCTGACCAGCGAGCTGGTCTCACGGGGGGCTAACCTCACCACCGTCCCGACTGCTAACAGTGCCAACATTACCTTTAATGTCGAAGTTGTCGAACACCGGGATCGTGGTTTTATCCGCCCCCCCGTCGGCGCTTTTACCGCACTCACCGCGGGTATCGCCGTGGCCACTATTCCCTTTAACCAGTGGGCCGAACCTGCTTTGGGGTTGATTCCCGCTGGCATGCTTGCCGACACTACCAGCGGCAGCTGGACGCACACCGGTGACGAAGAGATCATCGTGACCACACAAATCATCGATGGCGAACGAATTCTCTACTCTTCATCCAACATTTACTACATCAATGCCGGTGATCGTCGTCAATATGCCCCTCATCGCGTGCCCCAGGCACCTACCACACCCTCCGTTCCCCTTACTGATACGTGGTAATTTCATGTTGATGACACTTTTCAATATTCAGCGCGCCCGCACGCTCAGCCATGCTACCCGTGGAATGGCCATTGGAATAACGCTACTGCTACTGGCTGGCTGCGGCACGCTGGGCAATGCTAACAACAGACCCGCTGAACCGGAACCCGATCTCTCTGAATTGGTTCATGCAGCTGCCGAGCAGATGGTTGCCAGCAATCCAGAGTTAACGCGCTATAGCCCCATGATCGCCGCCACCTTTGTGAGCATCGATAATCTAAGCCAGTCGTCGACACTGGGGCGTATCAGCTCTGAAATTATGGCGTCCGCCCTGGCCCGCCAGGGTATGCAGGTACGCGAAGTTAAAATGCGCGACAGCATGTTCATCGAAGAGAGCGTGGGGGAATTAATTCTTTCACGGCAAGTTCAGCGCCTAACCGCTCAGCACAACGCCCGCTCAATTTTAATGGGCACCTATGCACAGGGCCAGGACTACGTCTATGTGAGTGCTAGGGTAGTGCGGGCAGGCGATGCCATGGTACTCGGCAGCGCCGATTTTCGCATGCCGCTCAATAACAACACCCGCAGCTTGTTAGAGGGCCAGGGAGGCTGGTGAGCTCTTACCTGCAGGTCGTGCTGCGCTGTCAAGTTTGGTAAGTAAAAAATATAACTTTGCAGTGTGCCTTGGAGTATTCTGGCTAAGTTCACATTGAAACTGAATTGATGCGAAGAGCCGCCATTATGATAATGGCGGCTCTTCGCTCTTGCATGGTCTTTTAACTCTCTAAATTGCCACTATGCACTCGGCGCCCCCCATGGTTCATTGTCTATATTCGTAAACTCTAATTTTTATAGCGTCTTTAACAAAGCAAATCCCCCTTAAACCTCATAAAGAGAGTCTCTTCAATAAATAAAATTTATATGGGCCATCTGTAACGACAAAACTCAGACCAAAGATAAAAACAGTCAATTGAAACCAGCGTTTCAAAACTTCATAAAATTGACATATCACCAGCAATTTTTGCTAGGACTAAGTAATTATTAGTGACAGAAAATAAGGAAATGGCTAAGCTTCAAGAGCAATAAAAAACTAAAAAACTCAAGGGAAAATAACCATGAAACAACTCACCTGTTTTTATCGTCCTGTAGCCCTGGCTACTGCTTTATTAGGAATGCTTGGAATTACAACGACTGCAAATGCCACTTGCAGTAGCGAACCCTACATAGGCTCCATTTGCTTGACCGCCGCTAGCTATTGCCCGAACCAATACGCTGAAGCGCGGGGGCAGTTGCTTTCTATTGCCCAAAACTCCGCTCTTTTCTCACTACTCGGCACTACCTATGGCGGTAATGGTACTCAAACGTTTAGACTGCCCGACTTACAAGGACGCACGCCTGTTGGACTGGGTAACGGCCCAGGATTATCCCCAGTTGTTGCAGGTGAAACACGTGGCACCGAAATCACTACGTTAACGAGTGCCAATCTAGCCCCTCATACTCACGCGGCTACTGTTACTAATTCGCAGCTGCCGGTTTCGAGTAACAGCAGTAATAATTCATCCACACCTAGCAGTACTAATCCGTACCTTGCCGCTTCAGGTGGCGGCCCTGGCAGCGCGACCATTTGGTCTGAGACTTTGACCTCTCCCTTTCCTGTTAGCATCGAAGGTGGCCAGGTTCAAGTAGGATCGACAGGACAAGCAGTGCCCTTTAACAACCTGCCACCCCAGCAGGGTATTCGTTACTGCGTGGCGCTTAACGGCATCTATCCATCCCGCCCTTAATACCAACAATTAACTAACTAGCTAACATTGAAAGCACGCTGTGCTCGTTCACTGTTAAAGAGGCTACCATGACCGCCGTCGCCGTTATCGACTCAGCTCTACCGGATTATGATGTACTTGCTAACGCTGCAGCATCGCAAGGCATGAAGGTGCTGTACCTTACACATGATCAGGATAGCCTTGGCTTCCTGATTGAGCAGCTCTCTTCTCATTTCTTACCGGTGGAGGCGCTGCATCTTTTATGTCATGGGCAGCCAGGCACCATTTACCTTGGCAATACACGTATTGCTAATGATAATTTTGCCGCACTTGCACCTCAGCTAGAGGAGCTTGGGCAACTGGTTCAACGAGAACTTTTTTTATATTCTTGTTCTACTGCTAAAGGTAATGAGGGCGCTTTCTTACTCAGTCGATTAAATGCTCTACTTGATGTCGATATCAGCGCATCAAGTTCGCCTATCGGCAGCACCTTGTTGGGCGGCAGTTGGCTACTTGATACAACCACAGCTCCATCGCATGGCCCTAGCCTCGCTGTAACTACCTATCAGCATCTATTAGCCCTCACCACCATTACGTTTAGTGCTGACGACCCTAGCTGGGACACAGACTCTATTGCCCAAGATGGTGAAGGGGGTAGTGCTGACTTCCCTGGGGCAGTGCTCGAGTTCTATAATATTAGCGATATAAATGGCACTAGACTTAACAGTATCAATTGGTTTAACAGCATCGATTTTGCTGCTGACGACGACTTTAACGGCTTGACTGTTGATTGGAATACTTATGGCAATGAATGGGCAGGGATGGCCATAAAAAGTAGTAGTGGCACGGCATTTCAACTGGAGTCGTTTGATTTTTATGACTGGGGTTCAGAACCACGAGCCCTCGAACAAGTTAATGTTGTTGGCTTTAAAAACTCGGTTCAAGTAGCCTTCAGTAGTTTTATATCCAATAGCGATTACAACCGTCTCTCCATAGATATATCCAATAACTCCAGTTTTGATTACGTTGATGAAGTCCGCATCTATTACGCCGACGGCAGCGGCTACTCCTCCATTAACAATATTGTGATTGATAACGCGGTCATTCCCAATACCTCCCCACAATTTAACTCTGTAAACGCCTTCACTATTAACGAAACCGCCATCAATGACAATGTGGTGTTACTGGATGTGCAGGCCGATGACGGTGATGGTGGTCTGGCGGATGCCAATATCACCTATTCAATTACGGGCGGTACGGGGCAAAGCTATTTTGATATCGATGCTGACGATGGTGAGATCCGCCTTAATGCCGCCGGTGCAGCAGCGCTCGACTATGAAACGGCCGCTAGCTATACCTTAACGGTGCAGGCCGACGATGGCGAAAGCACCAACAACACCGCTACTCAAAATATCACCATTTCGGTTAACGATATCGCCCCGGTCATCACCACCGGCCAATCCTTTAGCGTTAACGAGAGCGATGCCAATAGCATCTCTATAGGCACTGTCGCTACCACGGGCGACGATAACTCGGTGAGCTACTCTATCGCGTCCGGCAACACCGGCAGCGTCTTCGCTATCGACAGTAACACTGGCGAGATCACCCTGAGCGATACTAGCCAACTCGACGCCAGCGCTACAGGTAGCTATACGCTCAGCGTACAAGCCACCGATGGCACGACACCCTCGACGCAAAATATTACCATTAATGTCATTGATGACGTGGCGCCCAGCGTTACCAGTATCGCCCCCAGCGGTTCACCTGCGGCCAATGCCGCCTCAGTAGATTACACCGTTACCTTTAGCGAAAGCGTCAGCAATGTATCGGTCGACGACTTCACCCTCACCGCCACCGGTACGGCATCTGGCACTATTACTGCGGTTGCTGGCAGCGGTGACAGCTATACGGTCAGTGTTACTGGTATTAGTGGTGCGGGCGACCTGCGTCTTGATCTTAACACTGGCACCGATATCGACGATGGGGCCACCAACGCCCCAGCAGGATACACCAGCGGCACGACCCATAACGTTGACCTGGTAAAACCGAGTGTCACCAACGTGACCTCGCCGGGAGCCAACGGCACATACAAAGCGGGTGACATCGTTGACATTACGCTGACCTTTAGTGAAGCCGTTACGGTGAACACGGGTGCCGGTACGCCACAGCTAACGCTGGAAACCGGCACGACCGACCGGGCCGTTAGTTATACCTCGGGATCTGGGACTAATACGCTGATGTTTAGGTATACCGTCCAGGCCGGGGATGAAACCAGCGATCTATCATTGGCGGGTAGCGAGCTCATCCTCAATGGCGGTTCTATAAAGGACGCGGCAGGTAACGACACGGTGGTTACCCTGCCCGCGCCGGGCGATACTAACTCGCTGAGTAGCAATAAAGATATTGTAATCGATGCCGTAGTGCCCAGCGTTTCCAGCATTGCGCTCAGCGGTTCCCCTGCTGCCAATGCCTCCTCAGTGGATTACACCGTGACATTTAGCGAAAACGTCAGCGGTGTCTCTATCGATGATTTTACCCTCTCCACCCTCAACGGCAATGCGTCGGGCACCATCGCCGCCATCTCAGGCTCCGGCAGTAGCTACACCGTCACCGTAGACACACTCACTGGCGACGGCACTCTGCGCCTTGACCTCGACAGTAATACGAATGTGCAGGATGCCGCGGGGAATATGGCGACCGCCTATACCAGTGGTTCGGCACACAGCGTTGATCGGGTGAAACCGAGTGTGACCAACATCACCTCAACGAATGCTGACGGTACTTATAAAGCGGGCGACACTGTTAACATCACCTTAGCATTCAGTGAAGCCGTAACTGTGAACGGTACACCGCAGTTGACGCTGGAAACCGGGGCAACGGATCGCACCATAGATTATGTGGCTGGCTCAGGTACCGACACGCTGACGTTTGCTTATACCGTTCAGGCGGGTGACGAATCCAGTGATCTGGCGCTGGCAGGTACCGGAATCATCCTCAATGGCGGCTCAATTCGCGATGCAGCAGGCAACGACACCGAACTTACCCTGCCCACACCGGGTACCGCCAACTCGCTGAGCGCCAACAAGAACATCGTTGTTGATGCCGTAGCCCCCTTCATCACCAGCGTTTCTATACCGAATAGCAGCCATAAAATCGGCGATACTGTGACCGTCACCATTAGCGCGGGAGAGGCAGGCTTATCGCTGGACGCCGGTACGGTGAACGGGGTAGCGGTCACCGATTTCACCGACCAGGGCGGCGGCATCTATACCGCCACTTACACGGTACAGGAGGGGAATACCTCCCGCGCTCCAGGCGACGACATTCCCGTTAGCGTTGTGCTGTCCGATGCGGCAGGCAATAGCTCCAACACTTACACCACCGCTATCAGCCAGAGTGCTGATGCCATCGACACTGCTCGACCTCTTTTGGATGGCGCTATCGTACCGTCGCTCACCACTATTACTGACGACCAGATCGGCAGTGGCCGCTTTACCCTGACATTGAGCTTCAACGAAGCGATGGATACGGGCGTCGCACCGACGATCACCTTCCCAACGGAAGATCCCACAAACACTATTACCTTTAACACCGGCAGTTGGACGGATGCCACAACCTATATCGCTACCTTCGACACCGCCGACGCCAATGAAGTGATCAATGACGTGGATGTACGAGTCAGCGGTGCTCAGGATGCGGCGGGCAATACCCTTGTCGCCGTAACCCAAAATGACCTTTTCAGCGTGGTGACCGGCACGGCCCCAGGTATTCAAGCGATTACCTCGCCCACCGCCGATGGCACCTTTGCGGTAGGCAGCAGCATAGATATCACCGTGTCCTTCGATAAAGCGGTCGACTTTGCTGCCAACGGCGGTGCACTGACGGCCACGCTCAACACCGGAGCAACGATTCTCCTCACCAGTAGCGATGCCGCTAACCAAACGCAGTTTATTGGCCGCTATACGGTGCAAGAAGGCGAGACAGACACCGCTGGGCTTAACGTCGCCTCACTAAGCCTGACGGGGGCAGCCACGCTGGTCGCCCACGATAACCGCATATCGGCGAACCTTGATGCGTTACCCAGCGGTCAAAACCTTGCCGACAATACTAATTTGTCGATTGATGCCAATTCTCCCGCTGCTGCTTCAGCGCCCTCGTTAGCGGCTGATTCCGACAGTGGCGTGAGCGATAGTGACAACCTTACCAACCACACAACGCCTACTCTCACCGGCACGGGGGCTGAAGCGGGGGCTACCGTGACGGTGCGTGTCGATGGCATCAGCGTGGGTAGCGCCACCGCCAATGGCAACGGCGCCTGGGCCTTCACCTTGGCCGAAGGCGACCTGAGCGAAGGCATCAATGCCATCGATACGATTGTTATCGATAGCGCAGGCAATACCAGCAGCGCATCTGCGGATCTTGCGCTGATCCTGGATACCACCGCGCCAACCGCCAAAAACGACACGACTGCCACGGTACGCGAAGATGCGGGGCAGACCCTGCTGACCAACGTTAGCGGAGCAGGCGACAAGCTAACCGATAACGACACGGGCGCAGACAATACAGCCCCTGTTACCGCGGTGAATAACCGTTCCGATGCGCTGGGCAACGCGGTGGCAGGCAGCAACGGCGGGCGCTTTATCGTCAATGCCGATGGCACTGCAAGCTTCGACCCCAATGGAGAGTTCGAAGCCCTTGCCCACGGTGAGACACAAACCACCAGCGTCACCGTCGACATTCAAGACACCGCGGGTAATACCAACACTTCAACGCTGACGGTGACAGTGGCAGGGGTTAACAATGCGCCGACCATCGCCACCAACACAGGCCCCAGCGTACAAGCGGGGCGTAGCGTCACACTGACGACTGCCAATTTGAATGAAGGCGATCCGGATAACGAGGGGGCAGAGCTTACTTACACACTGAACACCCTGCCAACGTCCGGCACACTATTTCTTAACGGCACCGCCTTGGCCGCAGGCGAGACCTTTACCCAACAAGACATCGACAACGGCTTGGTGACATTCACGGCGGGCAGTAGTGCAGGCGATGCCAGCTTTGATTTCACCCTGGCTGATGGCGGTGAAGATGGCGTGGAAAGCGTCTCCGGCACCTTAACCTTCACAGTACAAGCCTCCCCGGCGCCACAGCCTGAGCCACAGCCTGAGCCTGAGCCACAGCCTGAGCCTGAGCCTGAGCCTGAGCCTGAGCCTGAGCCACAGCCAGAACCCATGCCAACAGCGCTCGTCAATTTTGTTGACCTACTTGCTGAAGAGGGTTGGGAATGGCCACCTGAGCTGTTGGAACAGCTGCGTAATACGACAACCTTTGTGCGTTACCCTGAGTTCGATACGGTGCTCAACCCCATCATTCGGCTATACAACGGTATTCTTGATCGCGCTGCCGAGCGAGAAGGCTTGGAGTACTGGGTGACACTGCAAAACGCAGAAGGTAACTTCAACAACATTGTTCAGGACTTTATGTTAGCGGAAGAAGCGAGCGCCGCGTTGCAAGCCATGGGCAGCGATAATGCCACCTTTGTGGAGACGCTTTATCAATCCACATTAGGCCGCGGCGCGGAGGATAGCGGCCGCGATTACTGGTTAGACGTCTTGCTGGACAACAACGGGGAACGTAGTGAGGTCGCACGTTGGTTTGTACAGTCACAAGAGTACCTTAACGCCAGCACACCACTCGTGAACGGCAACAAGCTGCTGGCCTGGGGTGTGAACCTTGAGCAGATGGAAATGCGTACGTTAGGCTTTAATACCGGTGTATCGGTGGATCAAGGCCAACTGGCCGAGACATTGGTGCGACTCTACACTGGCTTAGTAGGCGAAGCCCCCGATGAAGCAGCGTTTAGTGAATGGCTGGAGAGTAATCAATCGCCAGACGCGTTAGCGGAAAGCCTGCTAGAAAGTGAAGGCCTGTTAACCTCCGGCGAGGCGCTAGATATTGAGGCACTAATCGATACGCTCTATGAACGGGTGCTAAATCGTTCATCGGACACCGCAGGTGAGCAGTATTGGCAACAGGTGCTGCAAAACGGTGATGCCAATCTGATTGACATGGTGCTGGCGTTTACTGAATCCGAAGAACACCAGCAACTCAGTCGTTCTGAGGTAGACAATTATCTTGATGCCGCAAACCTGGTAGGCGTCGAAACTGACCTTGAGTCCTACCTGTTCGGCTAGGGCCATAAACCAACCCAACGGCACCGCAGCTAAGTGGCGGTGCCGATTTCCTCTTGTCACTCAATAACAACACCCTCAGTTTGTTAAAGAGCCAGAGGGCTTGGCAAGGTAATAAAAAAGCTTCCCCTGCTCTAACTCAGAGCTTATGGGAAAGCTTTTGATACTCAATCTTAACGGGCGACAGGCCTACCCTTAAGCCACTAGCATTTCTTGATGAAGTGGCTCAGAGGTGCCAATTATGGGCGTACTTACCATCAGCGTATCCAGCCCTGCGACTATCTCTTCTTGATGAGACTCTTCGCTCTCGCCTGACCATTCGATTTCTTCAGCATAAATCTCGTCAAATTCAATTCGTTCACCGCGCTCAGGTATCAGTGTTGCCAAAGCAGGATCAATGCTGTCAAAACTGTTTTGCCCCATAGCTTCTACGACGCCTAGCATACTCAGTACGCCCTCAAGCACTATGGCGCTAGAAACCGCATCAAAATCTAGCTCTAGTCCTTCCAGCGCTTTTAAGCTCAGCTCTTCTAGGCCACGTTGCTCAATGAGGAGCGTAGGCACACCATCAATAGCAATTCCATTGCGTGCTATTTGTGGCGTGTCGCCACCGGGAAACAGCGACAAGTAGCCATAATCAAAATCATCGAGCCCTTGTGATATGGCTACAGCCGCTTGCTGTGCTGTTGCGGTAATGGTGGGGTCGACATCATCATTGGTTGGCCATAAGATTGACATCGTTTCGAGCTCGCCTGACTCGTTGATATAATTATTTTGGTTATGGTAATCAAGAATTAGTTCAGGTTGAGTCGCTTCGATCACCTGCCTAACAGCGTTAGTTTCTGGGATTAATGACGCATCAATAACTTCACTAGAATCCCAGGTACGGTTAAGATCAATATCTTCAGAGTTACGACGAGGGTCAATGGTCGTTTCGGGATCTAATTCACCGGCAACGAGCCCCTCCCAGCGCTCGAAGCCATCGGGGTTGACCCTTGGCATCACGGTTAACATCACTTGCTCACGTAACGCTTGAGCAGCCTCACTGTCACCGCTCAGCCACTCTAGCAAATGCATGGCCGCTTCTGTTCCGGTTGGCTCATCGCCATGCTGTTGCGTCACAATCATTAACTTGCGCGATCCTTCGCCTACCGTAGCGCTGTATAGGGGCCTACCCTCCACAGACTCCCCGGCCTGCTCTAAGCTCAACGTATCGTAGGCAGCATCCAACGCTTCAAGATCTTGATAAAGTTGTTCATTACTCCGGAAGCTATCTTGTACAAGAGCGCGCTCTGCATCATAACTATCAGCATCAACACTGGACGAGTAAAAGTGAGCAATAGAGGCATAGGCCTCAAGCGCTTCTGCATCAGTTGCGCTAGCACCTGCAATAAAACCCTGCAACAACGCTTGCTGGGATTGACCAGAGCTAGCCTGCTCTACCCAGTATTCAATGCCTTCGGCCTCGGCCTCACGAGCAAACAGGCTTTGATAAACTTCGTTTACCCAGCCGTTATCTTCCAGCTCGGCCAGCTCAGTGCGCCTTGCCTGGAACTCTTCAGACTGCAGCATGAGGGCCATAACGCCTTCTAAATCCACAGAGCCACTTTCGACCTGTTCTAGCCAGTAATTAAACCCTTCTGGGTCAGCCGCACGGCCTAGGATACCTAAGTAAAGTGTTTGTAGATTTTTTTCAATGGAGGGGGTTGTCATAATTAATGCCTCCAGGCATCACTGCATATCGTTCCCTGTATCGTCGGTGGAGCGTCACTAACAATGCCATAAAGCGGACAGCCATCGCTGCTAATAGCGCCCTTAGTAAGCACCTTTATAATTTTCACGCAGAAGGCCGAGAACAGCAGCCATCTTTTTCACACCCTCTTAACCAATAGAGACAAGCACCCTATTTGTCAATATTTACCCACCGAACATGAATTGACTGATACCTCGATAGATGCTTTTCGCTCACCAACCGATGGCGTAAAAAAAGCCAGTCAGCGTTAGCTGACTGGCTCTAGACAAGATATCACTGCCTGACCACTAATTAATCTTAGTGTGTCTTCTGTTGCTCCGGAAGCTCAGCTTTTAAAGCACGCGCATAAGCAGTACGAGCCGTTTGGGCTATCGCCAGCTGCTGGTTCAAGCGCTGAATCTCCTGATCGGTCACACGCAGGTTGAGTACCTGATTGCGGGCATTCTCAGACAGGTCTGCCACATTGTATTCACTACCATCAATAGTGACTGTTTGCTCATTATCCTTCGCCATACAAGGCTCCTTTATGGGTAATCATGAAATTAGCGGTGAATTATTACAGGTGCGAGCGCAAATGTCGAAAGCGCTATGCATCCCGAAAAAATTTTCCACTATGCTGCTTTGTTAGCAAGCGCAGACAATAGCCCTTCAATATCTGCAGTCGATGACACTACCTGCGATGGACGATTAGGGTGGCGTAGCGAAAACTCTTTTAGCGTTTTCGCAGGCAAAGCTTTTTCCAGCGTCGAAACGCTTGCACGCCAGACCAAATGCCTTTTGGTTGAGTGGGTATCCATTTCAACAACCCCCCAACCCACCACACCATAACCTTTCACATAACATAGTACTCGATCACCTTGCCGATAATGGCTAGTCGATTCAAAGGCACTCAGTGCTAATTTAGACGTGCTGAGGGGCCAGTGATTTTGAGCCCATGCTTTTGAAACACTTTGCCAGAAGTATCGGCTGGTATCCGCTACGTTAGGCTGCCGACGAGGATCAGGCAAGGCGCTCGTCAGAAGTAATTGATAATGTTCACGAGCAACATAGTGATGTGCCAATCGTTGGTGAAGCTCTGCAATGTGCGCATCTACAAGGCTTAGATTAACCAGCTGTTTACGCGCTTTCGCACTTAATCCCCACGTGGGGTAGCGACGCCCTTCAATAACGATGCTTTTCGGTAATTTCGCCATCACTTCCCAATCTCGTCGCCTGAAACCAACGCGGCATTGTACTCAATTCAACCAGCACGGTAAAAATATTCGTTCTATACCTTTGACGTCGCTCAATAGGATACATTCAATCGCAGTATTTCTAGCCCAGCAGGTATGTCTCGATATCTTCCGGCACGCCAATAAGTGCCTGCTCGTAATGCTGCTGTACGTATGAATCAACATTCGATTGGGTCGTTTTGATGTATTCATCAGAATTAGTAAATGCCAGCACCAAATCCCCCTCCCCCAATGCCTTTTGTTGTAGTTGAGCCTGCCAATAAGCTGCTCCCTCAGCATCTGGGGTACGCGCTAAAACCTGTTCATAAAGGGAGTCGATTAGCGCCTCTGATGTTGGCTCTGCCTTATCATCCAAAAATTCATTGCTTGTAAAAAAGTCTGCAGCAGTAGAGACAAGGGATTTGCCACCCGCTAGCGCTTCAAGCCAATAGTCAAAGCCTTGCTCATCAGGTTCTCTCCCCAGCACACCAGTGTATAAGCGTACTAACGCAGCAGCGATTTCCTCCTCTGCTAGTGTAGGTCGAATTTCAAACCCAAGCGCTTCTGTGTCTAACGCCTGTAAATCAACACCCCACAACAATAGTTTCGCCCCCTGAACTAGCGAGTAGCTACTGGACACATATTCTTCCGAGTTGGTAAACGCTAATGCCATATCTGCTAGCTCTACCTGACCACCTTCAAACTGCTTGAGCCAGTAAGCCTGGCCCGCAGTATCCGGGCTACGGCCAAGAACACTGCTATAAAGCGCTTCAATACGCCCATTGTTGCCGCCGCCAAGCTGGTCAGCCAAATGGGTAAACTCATCAGACACGATAAAGCTATCAGCCAACGTGCGTAGGCTGCTCCCCGCGTTAAATTGTGAAACCCAATACTCAACCCCCGCTTTATCCGGCTCTCGCCCTAGCATGCCCGTATACAGCCGCAGTACTGGATCAATAGTGCTTTCTAAGCTTGGATAGCGGAGTAACTCATCTCGACTTTGCAGTGCTTTATCAAGTGTATCAGGCCACTCCCACCCCGCTGCGGCTAGCAATGTTTCAAATTTCTCCACATACGTTGCTCTATCCTCAGCATCCAGACTTGGCAAAGGAGAAATCAAGTCGTCATTACCCTGAATCCACTGATTGAGGGTTACCAAGTGAGCATTGACGTCAACTGCCCATTCATCGGTTGAAACGGCTCCTACTACCACTGGGCCGTCACTTGATGCATACCATACTGGCCCACCGCTATTGCCTGGATTAATTTCAAAGTTATTGAGGTCTAACAAGTCATAACCAGGTATACGTGTTGTGACACCACTGTCTTCCATTAATCTTGGGCCAGTGTTGTCACGGTAAACGCCAGGATAACCGGTTACGTGATAGCTTTCTCCCGAGCTATAATCGCCCAATGAAAACCAGCCAATATCATCCCCAACAGCATCACTTAATGATACTAAGGCAACGTCATACTCGCTTTCGGACTGAAATAGAAAACCGGGACGTTCAGTATTTAACTCAAAGTAATTAAGCTCAGGTGCCTCAAAAGTTCCATAAGGTAGCGATCCACCATCGCGGCCAAACTCGACTTGCACATCGGTAGCCGCACCCAATATGGGATCGTAGAGCACATGAGCGGCCGTCAGTACATCGTTGCGACCGACCAGCGCACCCGAACCAGAGACTCTCGTTCCATCCATGAAAGTGGCTTCTATATAAGCCACGGCCGAGTAAGGAAAGGTATTACTATCAATACCAATGAAGCGGGTCATAGCGCCACCTGCTGTAGGCACTGATTTTTATCATCCGTGGTAAGGAAGGTGACCCCCTTCTGCTGAGAAGTCTCAGAAAGCTCGCTGGTATTGCAAGGGGTTCCGTTGATGGTCAGGACTTGTGACTGAACGGCCATGGTTAATTCCTTGTGCTGGATGCATCAACTATCAAAATCGAAAGTGAAGTCGTCATCACCTTCGTTAAAGAGCTCATCTAGCGACATGGGTTGATCCGCGACATCTGGTGTGCGGATCATTTGCGCTAGCAGGCCATCGCGAAGGTTGTTGAGCGACAGCAGGTGCGCGTACACCAACGCCAGTGCACCGCTGGTGCGCAACTTAGCTAACGTATCTGCATCTAGTTCGGCCAAGGCTTTTTCATCCACTAAACGAATTCCGGCTAGCCGCTTACCGCCCTTATCTTCCTCGCCCACATGTATTTGCCGCTCAGCCAGTAGACCTGCCGCTTCTAACTCACCCACCAAGCCTAATGTCCGGTGATTTTCCCGCTCCAGGTTGGTGAGCACCTTCTGGATTTGCTGAAGCGTTTCTGTGGCCTGCCCTTGGTCATCAAACAGAGCCAAGCCATCGGGGCGTTCCAGATGGCTCGCCTCGGCATCAAACTGAATAATATACTGTTGCTCGCTACCTAAGCCTTTTTTACCCGCCGCCTCTGTGCTTGGCACAGCCGCCAGCATAAAGGGGTAGCGGCGTATGTGGGCAGGTATATAGCGACCTATCCAATGGCCGGTGCCCTCCTTTACATGCATATTTTGCCCCTGGTTGACGCCTACCAGCGCCTGGGGCAAACCGCCATTCAGTGGGAAGACGATAGGCATTTCGCGGGCGATACGCGCTGTTTCCGCCGCAACCAGGGGTATCAGCATTTGCTCCCTAGCAAAATCATAAGGCTGGCGGGGATTAAAACGCAACTGCTGGTGTTCACGGGGCTGTAGTGGGGTTAACTGGCGAAACATGGTCTCTCCTTGAGAAATATTTGCTATTGGCGGCATTAAACCAGCCACCAAATAAAAAGGCCACCCCGGAGGGTGGCCTTAGTACGACTACAGTGCAGTCAATAAGTTGCCAATGGCAGCTTACGCGATACCTGCAAAGTTTTCGTTGACGAGGTCAGTAGAGGTAACACCGTTCAACAGAATGGTGAAGTCCAGACCTTCATTAGAGGTTACAACGGTGTCGCCAGCTGCAAAGTCAGCGGCTGCATAACCTTGGTCGATGTAAGCTTGCTGAGCATCGCCATCCAGTGCGGTGAAGAAATCGTTAGCGTCTGCAACAACGATGTCTGCTGCGCTATCAACACCCAGATCACGAAGGTCGATGATTGACTGGTTAGTCAAATCAACGCCACCCTGACCAAACACTTGGAAGTTGTCGATCTGCCAAACAACACCTGCTTCATCAGCGTCGGCATTGAAGTCGAAGCTAGAGATGAATTCAGAGGTTGTACCGTCACCACCAACGTTGAAGCTAAAGTTGTATTCGTTAGCAACAACAGTACCGTTGGTTCCAGTCACTTCGGCCCACTGTGCGTTAAGCAGGTTACCTTCGAAGCCTGACAGGTCAACAGTGCTCAAGGCAGTGTCAAGATCGCCAATGTTCAGCGTAGTAGTAACATCACCATTCGCATCTACACCGCCGCCAACAATTTCCAGCGTGCGAGCGTAAGTGGTACCTGCGTTGGTGCCATCTGCAGTTTCCAGATCCAGAGCAAAGTCGTAATCAGTATCTGCAGCGAGACCCAGTGTAACTGTACGGTAGTCTTGAACAGACAGTTCGCTGGTGTAATCGCCTGCGAAGTTAACCGTAATTTCGTTGCTGCCATCACGGTCGCCAGCGATCAGCGTCAGGTTTGCATCAGCGCCATTCGCTGCAACGTTTACAACTTCAGAGCCAGAGAGGTTGATCAGCTCAGCTGCACCGCTTAGGGCTGCAATGCTGTACTGCTCAACACCGGAGACCGCAGCAGCGTTGAATTCACCAGCGAAGCCAGTAAACGCGCCGTTGAACTGATTATTAGCAGCCAGACCCAACTGAATGGTTTCAAAGCCAGTGACAGTTGCCTGTGCATCACCACCGTAAACAGCCAGGGTGTCAGTAGCGGCAGCAGTACCGGTCAGCACGTCAGTTGCGCCAGTCAGCAGACCGCCGTTGATAGCCAGATCCAGGTCACCGCCCAGGTCAGAACCGTCAACAACAGAAGCGCCAGACGCCATGCTTGCAATGTGCAGGTCAAGGTTCTGGGTACCGTCTAGGTCAACTGCGTTAACACCAGCCAGTGCCGCACTTTGAACCAAGTTCTCAGTGTTACGACGACCGCCAGAGGTCAGATCCAGCTCACGAACTGCACTGGTACCACCGGCTTCGGTGCTGACGTTAAGTGCTGCAACAGTCAACTCACCATCCAAACGGGCGGTGTTGTCGAGCTGCACTTCCAGGTTGCTCTGGCTGGGAACCGGACGGGTGTTGATTACGTCTACAACGCCAATGAACTGGTCATTGTTGTTGTTGAGCGAACCCAACGTCTGATTTTTACCAGTGATGGTCAGGTCAGTGTCGATACGCGCTTCAACAATATCGGTATCAGCAGCAGAACCCGGAACCAGATCGCCATTAGCGTCAAGCTGCGCGTCAGTTGCAATAACGATTTCCTTGCCATCGATAGCTGTCATGTTGCCGCTAACAATGTTCTGACGAGTATTGTTGTCATCAGCTACTACTAAGCGATCAACGTTGACAAACTCACCAAACGCCGTCTGTGCAGTTGAATACTCGACTTGACCAGCTGCAGTTGTGAAGTTGCCGTCTTCGTCAGCAGTCGCGCCAGTGGTAGTACTAACTTCAACGGTGTTCTCTTCACCACCTTCGAGATCAATGGTAGTAGAGTTCTTAACAGCAAGATCAGTCAGGTTGACGCGATCACTGCTATCACCACCAACGATTTCTAGTGCGAAATCAGGGTCAGAGGCTACTTCGTTGTCAACGGTCAGGCTCAGGTTGTTGCCTGCATCACCCAGCAAGTAGCTGAACTGAACAGTCTCATCTGCACCGGCTAGGTACTTGTCAAATACGTCGATTGACAGTTCAGCAGCCAGTTTGATTTCAGCGCTGTAGCCAGTGGCGTTGAATACACGAACGTCACGAAGACCGCTGTCGCCTTGTCCATCTTCATCAACGTCCACAGACAGACGATCATCGATAGTAGTGGAAACACCTTTCTCGTCAACAGTACGTGCGCCAACCTGGAAAGTACCCTGCGCGCCTTCTGCAACGTGGGTCAGGTTAACTTCTTCCAGCTGCTGTTCAGCAGAGAAAGAGTCTTGTACTGAATTAGGGTTGTTTTCAGAACGCAGGCTCTTGATGTGGCTATCACGATCAACCAGAACATCCATTACTTCGATGCCACGGTCGCCGGACATAGCGGCGATATTTACGTCGCCACCGCGAGAACCGTTACCCGCACCGTCAAGTACCAGCGTGGTTTGGGTCGGGCCTTCCTGCTCTAAACGACCCACTTCAACGCGGTTACGTACGTCGATGTCAGCCGTCGCACCGAAAATCAGCGCTTCGCCTTCAACGATTTCGAACGGACGACCTTGCTCATCGTCAATCACGAACTGGCCGTTACCAGTGTGAGAAACGCTCAGACCTTCAAGACTCTGTGCTTCGATTTCAGCAGCGATAGCAGCTTCAAGCTCAGCCCAGGTATTAGCAGCAGAGATTTGGTCATTTGCCAGAGTGACGTCTTCACCACCAACAGTGAAGTTAACTTCACGAACGGTGATGTTTTGCAGTTCGTTGGCGGCCAGCACTTGGTCACCATCGATTTCCTGAATAACAATGCTCAGCTCGGAATCAGAGCTGACATCACCTTCCAGGAACAGCGGGTTGAAGTAAGCTTCATAGCCAACTTCCGGATCGGTTTCACGCATACCGAAGGTGGTTTCGTCAGTAGCGGTACGGATATCTTCGATGCGGATATCGGCACGGCTGTTATCCGTCCACCACTGTTCAACACCAGCCATTTTCTCAGCGTCTACAGTAGCGCCAAAGGTAGTGTTGGAAGCGCCAAAGGTAGTGTTGGAAGCGCCATTGTCTACGCGAGTAGTTTGACCGCGCAGGTAAACTTCCTGAATATTAGTGGTTTCAGCAGAAATCGCTGGAGCCCAGTTATCAGAAATAGCGCCAGAGGCGATCAGGTCAGCGCGCAGTACGTTGGTGCTATCGGCACCGCCGTCAAGCACGTCACCAGTTTCAAAGGTGTTAGCCAGTGCGCCAGAACCAGTTTCGTTTTGCGTAACCGGTGCTTCGAAAGTGGTGTCTGAACCGTCAGCGCCTTGTAGGTTGTCTGCTTGTTGAGTCAGGCGAACAGTTTCGTCAGTGCCCGGCTCAGGAGGAAGCGGGTCAACGTTGCCCAGGTCTTCTTCAACTTGCGCGTCAAATGCTGCACGGTCTTCGTCTGAAGCCGCAGCAATGAACAGCTGCTGCAGTTGGCTGGCCGGTACGGAAGCGCCGTCACCGTTAACCCAGTACTCTAGGCCATCGGCGTCAGCCTCACGACCGAACATGTTTTGGTAAACAGCTTCTACCAGCTCCGCACGGGTGCGATCGCCGTATAGCTCTACGTATTCCGGCTGAGCGTCGTTCGCCAGGCTATCGCGCAGCTGAGCTTCGGAAACGTCTTGTTCCTTCCAGTAATTAATACCAGCTTGGTCAGCAGGACGACCCAGGTAGGCCGTATAAAGCTGCTGAATTTGAGTATCTGATAAAGCCATTGATGTAACTCCGTGTTTAAGTGTCGAATCGACATTAGCCGCGTCTGGCCGTGTGTGGCAAGCGCGGCCGTGAGCGAGGCCTCGCTCCAGAGGTCAGGCTGATGAAACCCATCAACACTGACACTCATCCCTTGCGTTTCGGTTTAGGCTTCGCGTAATTATTAGCGAACACTTAAGACCGTAACAAACATTTCGCTGCTACGTTGTACCCGTAGCTCCCAAGGTAAGTCAATAGATTGAGCTTAGTAAAAAAACATCATCGGGCGCAATGCAAGGTCTGGCAAGGCTCTGGGCTATATTCGCCAGCGCTTCCCATATCGCCTTTACGTGTACCCTAATAATGTGTTGGTTACTTTTCGCTCACCTCATTCTATTAACTTAGCATCATTTAAGCTTGCCATAGATAATGGCTGTTGCCAATAAAAAACAGCGTTTCCTATATTGCGCTATCCGCTTCAACGTTCTTAATTGGGCGTTGCTTCCAACATGGAGGCCAACGTTTGATCAAGAGAAAAGCGTTTTAAACCAGGTACCCACGCATTTAAGCGCCGAGTACAGGCCTTTAGCTCGGGTATTTCATTACTTCGAACAAAAGTAGGATTTACTTTCACCTCTAAAGAATGTTGCGCCAGCATTTCTAGCTTACGTATCAGCGTTTTTAGCGACACAGCCTCTCCGCTACCTACATTAACAATGCTGCCACTTACCGCCGAAGCTGGCCATTGGCTTAATAACCGATGATAAACAGTGACTATGTCGCGTACGTCGCTAAAATCACGACTTACGTGAACATTGCCCAACTCAATCACGCTTGCTCGGTGCCTAATATGTTGCACAATTTTAGGCACTAAGAAATGTACCGCTTGCCCCGACCCAGTATAGTTAAACGGTCTAGCAATAATAATTGGCAGGCGTGTAGCGTAGGTACGGGCGATGTTTTCCATTGCCAATTTGGAATTGGCATAGTGGTTAACAGGCGCAGGGGGTACGTTTTCACTAATCACTGCTTGGCCATTTGCCCCGTATACGTTGGCGCTGCTGGCTAGCAGTGTCTTTGGCGGCTCTGCCAGACTGCTTAAGGCTTGCAGTAGCGCTTCAGTTCCAAGTACATTCACGCGGTAAAAATCAAGCGGTGTGGGATGCCCCACAAATGAAAGGGCCGCTAAGTGATAAACCTGTTGCGGCGCTGTGCTGTTTACCAGTGCAGTTAAAGACTCTTGGTCGTTCAGATCAATTGAGTGAGTCTCATCAGCTCCACAAGGCTGGCTGGCCAGGGCCACTACGCGGTGACCCTGATGCTTTAAGTGAGCAATAAGGTGGCGACCAGTAAAGCCGCTACCGCCGGTTACCAGACAGGTTGACATGGTGACTCCTTGGCAATTTTATCTTCGGCAGTGTTAGTGAGCCGACATAACGCTGAACGCTTTGGTTATTTTAGGCAATTTATGCACCAGTGCCATTTTTTACTCGCTCCAGATCCGCCTCTACCATCATCTTGCACAGCCTTTCTAGACTGGTTTTCGGCTGCCAGCCTAGCTCGCTGATAGCTTTGGCAGGATTGCCAATGAGCAGTTCTACTTCTGCCGGTCGGTAAAACTGTGGGTCAATCACCACCACAACATTGCCAGTCGCGGCATCAGTGGCAGTTTCTTGTTCGGCTTTACCTTCCCAGCGCAGATCAATATCTGCTGCTTTAAAGGCCAGTGTAACAAAGTCGCGCACGGTTTCAGTTCGATTAGTGGCAAGCACATAGGTTTCTGGGGTGTCAGCTTGTAGCATGCGCCACATCCCTTCTACGTACTCTTTGGCGTAACCCCAGTCGCGCTTGGCATCCAGATTACCCAGCGCTAGGTGCGTTTGCTTACCAAGCTTAATGCGCGCTACGCCATCGGTAATTTTACGGGTCACAAACTCTCGGCCGCGTAGGGGAGATTCATGATTAAACAGGATGCCGCTGGTGGCAAAAATATCGTAAGACTCACGATAATTGATAGTCATCCAGTGGGCATAGAGTTTTGCTACACCATAGGGGCTACGAGGATAAAAGGAGGTGGCTTCGGTTTGGGGTACCTGTTGTACCTTGCCAAACATTTCCGAGGTCGATGCTTGGTAGAAGCGAATAGTGCTATCCACAATACGGATTGCTTCCAGCAGATTCACCACTCCTAACCCCGTTATTTCCGCCGTCGTAATAGGCTGGTCAAACGAGACCCCTACGAAACTTTGGGCGGCAAGGTTATAAATCTCCCGCGGTTTGCACTGCTGTACCAAGCGAATGCTTGCGGATAAATCGGTAAGATCATACTCCACAAGATGTAATTTGGGGTGTTTTTCTATGCCCAATTCTTCGATGCGCCAAAAATTGACCGAGCTGGTACGGCGGTAGGTGCCGTACACGGTATAGCCTTTTTCAAGCAGTAACTCAGCAAGGTAAGCGCCGTCCTGGCCTGTAATGCCGGTAACAATCGCAGCTGTATTCTCCATGCGTTGACCTTAGTCTCAAGAGAGTGGTAATGGGTTTATTCACTGGGCCGCTTTGGTGGCCAAAGATGCTGAAGCTAGGCGAATAATAGCATAGTCGTTACGCTCAATAACGCTTAAGGCTTCGACTTCTTTTAGCGCTGTGACACGCGACTTCAGGTATGGCTTCAACGTAGTCTCGGCAGGCCAAATGTGGGCCGCCCAGAGCATGTCGTGATAGGGCACGACAAGCGTATCAATTTGGGGGTGGCGAAGCATGGCGGTTAGCGCCCGACCAGGCGCCTCTGGCCACTCATACATCGCCAGTTCGCGCAGCGGCTGGGGCCAGTGGCGCCTGGCTAAAGCAAGATTTTTATCACCGCCAATATTGTAGGCATAGATACCGAGCTGTGGCGCGATAAAGTTAATAAGAAAATCATTCCGGTAAGGAATAAAAAACACCTGCTCACCTGGGCTTAGGTCGCGCGCTAAAGTCGGCACCAGTGTTTGGCGAATATCGGCAATGGCAGCGCGGTATTGGCGTGTCTGCTCCCACCGGGTGGCGTTTGGCAAATGACTAATAATCAACACCCCAGCGAGCCCGACAAGCCAGTAGTAGCGGCGCTTTTGATGGCGCGCTAGTAGCGGCAGCATCAGTGCCCACGCACCTAACGCCCCTAGAGCTGCCCAACGGTAGGCGGCGCGCATATTGTTAAAACCAGGCAAGTGGCTGGAAATAAGCGCACTCCCGGTAGGCATTGTGGTGTGTACTGCCGCCATAACAGAGGGCTGCCCTTGCATAACGTCAGGCCGGGTGTCGTTGACCTTGAGTGAGGGCCCGAGCGCCATGTAAAAGCCAAACAGCGCTATGGCACACCAGCCTAGCCATTGAGTTTGCATCCGTTGGGCAGCGTAGGCACCGAAGGCTGCAACAATGATTAGCGGCAGTAAAAAGGTGGTGTCCCATACCGATGCGTCACCGAAATGGTCTTCTGGCGTGCGAACTTGGCTCACCTTTAAGGCGTCCCACAGCCAATTAACCCCGGCGCTAGGCCGCAGTAAGTAGGTAAGATCCATTCCCCAACCGCGAAAAAACTCAAGCGGTGCAGCTTCAAAATGACTTTGACCGATGTAGCGACTAAATAGCAGATAAGCCAGCACAAACACTACACTGTGGATCGGTAACAGGCGTATGGCTTCAGAACACCAGTCAGCACGGCTATGGAATAGGTGGCTAAGGAGAAGAAACGATGCCCCACAGGCGAACATCATAAAAGTGTAGCCGTCCATGAACACGGAGATCGTGACCGTGATGAGGTAAAGAAGATAGCAACACCAGCGTGATGCTCGGGTTTGATGCTGAGCGCTGATAACGGAAAGCACAACGCCATGGTATGCGGGTAGCAAGGCGAACCCCAACGCCAACGTTGAGTACTGTGAGTGCCACCATACCATGGGCAGCGACAGCCAAACGCTTGCGGCCAACAAAGCCAGGCTCGGACTAACGCGATAGTAGCGTGCCACCCAGTAAGCGCCATAAAAAGCGACGCTGAGCCATGCAGCATACATAACGCTGAAGGCATCTTCCGGGGTAACTCCAAGCCGTAGAATGACCGCCGTCGGCCAGGCCCCAGCAAGCCCAAAAGCAATTGGCGCGGGTGCTGGCCCACCAAAGTGGCTGGCATAAACTGACCATAAGCCGTTTTGGGCCATGGATGCCGCAAAGCCGAGCATCCAGTTAGCTTGGCCAAGGGTAGGCACCGACACCCCTGGTAGTGCGCCATGCAGGGTTAATATTCCCATCAGCAATATGATAGCGAGTGGTAAGTGCGCGATACGAGCGGCAGGCCGAAGCGGCTGAGGCGTTGCTGAGTTCATGCTGCTGAGTTCATGTTGATAACTTAATGTTGTTAACTTCATGGCGCTGCATTTTTGCGTTGTTGCAAAACGGCAATACCGGCAATGCTGAAATAGATGATATCTCCGCCTAGAGTGACAAGCCTTGCCAGCACTACGGCAAGTAATAGGTTCTGTTCAGGCAGGTAGCTACCAAGGAGCGCTAACAGAACCACCTCCCTTACGCCCACGCCTGCGGGAGCGCCAGGGGTAATAAAACCAATCAACCAGGCGACAATAAAGCTGCTACCCGTGGCTACTATCAGCGTGAATGATAAGGTTTCTGATAGTATACTTTGCAATATGACAACAAATACACTGGCGGAGCTGAGCAGAAACAGCCAGTTCCAGAGAAGCGCCTGGGTTATTGCTCGGCTGAGGCAGCCTGCAACCCACCCCACTCCCCCTATTGCTGCTGCCCAGCAGAGTAGTGCCGTCCAAACAGTTAGTCCTGGCCACACCACCGGTATAATAAGAACAGCGAATACGCTGGCAGCAACCGCCTGAACAACAAGCTCAACCGCCATGACTTTGGCTAGCTGCCAGCCAGGCAGCCCAGCGGCAACAGCCAGTACCTGTCTTCCGGCAAGATGGGCGATGTTGCCGGGCACATATTTGGCTAACTGTGAAACCCCATAAGTAAGTACCGACCAACGCACGCTAACGTTGATCAGTTGGCGTCGCAGTAGCGTGTGCCAAGCAAGTGCCAGGAAGACATTGGCGGCGCCGATAACGCCGATCAGCGTGAATAGGCTAACGGTAAAGCCTGGTGTTAGCAGGTCAATGTCAATCTCGTGGCGATATTGATATAGCCGCTGGCCGACAAAATAGAGGCTGGCTACAGCGATTACGCCCCCCAACAGATGCAGTGCTCGCTTGAACCTGGCCGACTTGGCCCAGCCGAAACGCATCATGAGGTAGTGGTTTGGTCGACCGTGGACGTCTTGATCTGGTCTCGATTATGCTGGTTGAGCGTCACCGCCGCCGAGTAACCACCTTGCTGCGAGGTTTCATTGAGCTCTTGTTGGAGACTGCGGGCACGTAGCTCTTCCAACAACTTGCGGTTGGCACTGAGCAAGTCGGCCAGGAAGGCTACCAAAATGGTTTGGAATCCCATACCAACAAGCACTCCGGCGAGAATAACCGACTGAATGTGACCATCTCCACTCCCTGTGAAGTAAAACCACAGAAAGCGCAGCCCCAAAAGCGCTCCCATTCCAAAGATAGCTAGCCCAATAGTGCCGAAAAACCTAAATGGCCGGTAAATGACAAAAATGCGGACAATGGTCATTACAGAGCGCTGTATGTACGCAGGAATACTTTTGACCAGACGCGAGGGACGCAGGTCTTCGTTGACCCCAACGGGTATGGAAGCAATCCGCATGCCTTTTTGTCCAGCTTGGATGATGGTTTCCAACGTGTAAGTGTAATCACTAAAGACCACCAGACGTTGAGCAGCGGCACGTGAAATAGCGCGAAAACCGCTGGGGGCATCGGGTACATTGCTGGCACTGGCAATGCGCACCACCCAGCTGCCAAGCTTTTGGAGCATTTTTTTGATTGGTGAGAAGTGTTCAATGGTGGTGATGGGGCGTTCGCCCACCACCATATCCGCTCGGTTTTCTAAAATTTCCAAGGTAAGCGCTGGTATGCAGGAGGCGTCATATTGATTGTCGGCATCAGTATTGACGATAACGTCCGCACCACGGTGCAAGCAGGCATTGATTCCGGTGGTGAAAGCGCGCGCCAGCCCTTGGTTGTGGGCGTGCTGTACAATGTGATCAACACCATTTTCCTGAGCAACCTTAACCGTCTTATCAGCACTTCCGTCGTCAATAATCAGCCACTCGACTGAATCGAAGCCTGGCACCGTTCTGGGTAGCGCCTGTAGTGCCAGTGAGAGAGTATCGGCTTCGTTGTAACAGGGAATTTGAATAATAAGTTTCACGACGCCTCTCTGTGTACTGTACGTTGGCTGGCATGGAAAAATTCTAGGTCGATGAGCCCAGCCCGCATAAGTCGATGGTAGCGTTCACCTAACCTCGCCCATTGGCGGGCATCCAGCCAATCTTGGCGGGCCTGGTGATAGTCGTTACGCTCACTTTCCGGCGCCTTCAACACGCGGGCAATTCCTTCGGCTATGTCGTGACTATCGAACCCCTGCGCTTGCCACACGATGTCTTTTACTTCGTCAAAAATAGGCGCAGGCGTGGTAAGCGTATTGGGACACGCCGCCACCGCTGTGCGAACGGCCGCACTGCTTGACTCTTGGGTGTACTGATATGGCAGCACTACGACGCTGCATTCTGCTAGATAGCGCTGAGCCTCTTCCAGCGGCAGGAAGTCGGTGATCCACTCAATTTGGCTTTCTACCCCGAGACGCTGGGCAGTGCGCTGACAACGAGCCAGCTCTTCCTGGGAGCTGGATTCATCACGCACCGAGGTTACCAAGCGCAAAGTGGCCTCTTGAGGTAGATCCTGCTGTTTACGCAGAGCAGCGAACGCCTCAATTAACGTATTCACGCCTTTATGTGGCAGCAGGAAGCCGAAGCTGCCAATAATAGGCGCTTGGTTGCCTACAAGAGTCGGCACATATTGACAAGTATCAACCCCTTGGGGCAGTTGGGTAACATTGTCGGTTAGGCCGATGCGCTTTAGGTAGTTAAGGTCGTCCAATGTATGTACAAAAACTCGATCAAAAGCTGCAAGTGTTACCGTGGCCGTATGCCGGCGAGTGGTGTCGAAATCAACTACAGGGCGGGTTGTGTGCAAGGTGATATAGACCCGTTTACCCTGGCGACGACACTGCTCTACTTGTTGCTGCAGAGCACGATCTAGCTCATAAAATGCGAAGTGATGCTGCAGCCACACCACGTTACCAGACGTTTCAGATAACGTGGGGCTGTGGCCGCGCTGCCAGTTACGGCTTACCGCTAGCGAGCCTTCCTGTTCTCTTGAGGACGGCTGCTGGCCCTTATTAAATTGCGGGGCATTAATTGAGACACTCAATGCAGCGTCAATTGCTTGCAGTGCATCTACTACGTGAGCGCTGTATTGGGCAATACCGCAAGGCTCGCTCCAGGAAGTATAAAGGCTTAAGGACATAGGGGGCAGGCTGCTAGGCTGCCCCCAAGCCTGAAGGCGCGCTAGCGCCGCCAGCACAGACTCTACCGCAGCGGGCGAAAAAAAGCGTTTCTGAATAGCGTCATGTAGTTTGCTGACGGCACCGGTTGCGCCCTCCCCGCGTTGGCGTAATTGAAGCACCTGTTGCTGCACTTGCTGGGTAAGACTTGCCACACTGGGCTCGACCCATACGGCCTGCCCAGCGCTAAAATGTGATTGAGCGTGGTCGAAGCAGTAGTTAACCCACCCTGCATGCTGTTCCGGGATGAAATCAGTGTGGGCGCCGTAGCCGGTTACTACCAACGCTCGCGAGAATTCACCGGCTTCAATGGCAGGCATGTTTAGGCCTTCACCACGGGTCGGCAGTACGACGATATCTGCCATTTGATAGAGAGTCGCCATTTGTTCGGCATCATAATCTTCAATGATGATGTGCAAGCGCTCGCGGTATTTTGCACTAACATACTGCTCAACCCAGCCCTCTACCTGGTTATGGGGATTGGGAAATGTTTTTAGGGTAAGCGTTAGCGCTGGGTCGGCAGCAGCCAATTGCTCAAAGGCCTGCAGCAGCACATCTACGCCTTTGCGAGGAAAGGCTGACGATACATGGAGCAAATTTACGGATTGTTGCTGGCTGACTCTCAAAAGGTCGTTGGCACTGTTCGCTTGCGCGTACGAATTTTCCACCAGTGGCAGCGCGATCACGTGAATAGGCATCGCACAGCCGCTATCCATGAGGACTTTTTTTACAAACCAAGCCGTAACGATGACACCCGCATAATGCTCGTTTAGGGTGGCTATCATCTCTTCAGGTACCCAGGACTCTTCCCAAAAAAACAGCGCAATGGGGAGACCGTGGCTTGGCTCGGGCTCAATTAGCGGGTAATGATGATAAAGCGCTATGCGCTGCTGAGCGGCCACGGCTTGCCAATCAGCGGAGTCGGTCAGTGCATTTAGCTGAGCAACTTCTGCTGCTCCTCCAGGAGTGTTGCGTACGCTGGGCTCTGGGCTGCCCTCGTGGGGTGCCAGCCATAGCACGGGCGGCTGTTCACTGACCATCAAGCGAGTAAGCAGGTGGCGGTTAACCGCAGCCAAACTGTAGCTACCGTTAATGTGGCCTTCTAAGCGAATGCCTTTTGGCGCGACAACGCTCGCAGCTAGAGGCGCATCGCGCAGGGTGAGCGCCTCATTGCGGACGGTAGCGGTCACATCGGCATCTAGATTTTGGAAGTCTGCTTCGCGAAACTGCCCTGCCCGGCTAAACAAACCATCCCTTGCAGCCATACGTTTTAAAATGCGTACTTTTAGGGCAGGGAAACGGTTGAGCACTTTTAACGCCAGCCGCTTGAGCCAGGGAATTTGCGCCAAACGACAAAGCAGTTTGCCGCTAAACCCGGCGGTTTGGCGCTGATAATGCATAAGGCTGCGCAGAGGCTTTGTCACCCGCCAAGAGCGACTGTTATAAATACTGGAGACTTCTTGCTGCAACTGTTCAGTTTGCTGCAGGTAGTGCTGACGTTCTTGCAAAGCTACTTTAAGTTGATGATCGCATTGAGCTAGCTGCCCGGTTTGCTCTTCAATTTTGGCGGCCAAGGTTTCTAACGTGCCTTGCTGAGATTCGGTTAGCTTATCTAGGTAGTCGAACCAGGGGGCGCTGGCTTCATCGGCTTGCTTGTGCGCGATCAACGCGTAGTCCGGATAGGCTGATACCACCCAATCCAGGTAATAGCGCAGCGGTGCATTCTCTTCTGGTGGTTTAGGGCCATTGAGACGCAAAATATTGGCTTTAGCGTAGCCGCTGTCAGTAGCCACGAAGTGCAGCAGCGGCGGCGGTAGCGGGTGTAAATGGGTAGGGTCGAGGTAGAAGCTCCACAACCCAACGGTTAGGTTTTCGGGGTTAGGAGTCTCGAGAATGAGCACCCCACCTGGCACCAACGCTCGATGCACTTCTTGAATCAGCGTGACCAAGCTATCGAACGGGATATGCTCGGCAATGTGAAAGCCGGTAACCGCCGCAAGGGTGTTGGTTTTAGTTTGCTGTAAAGCCGTTAACGCGTCGTTCACTTCCACGTGCAGACCGCTTTCGTTACACGCCTTGGCCATGCTTTCGTTGGTATCGATACCTTTGGCGGGCCAGCCGTTTTCCTGCATTAGCTCCAGCCACTCGCCACGGCCTGAGCCTAAGTCAACCACCAGTGCTTCGGGGTAGCGGGCCATAATGGGAGCCAACAGGGGTACGTACACTGTTAGGCGATCTTTAATGGCGTCTTTTTCGCCGCGAAAGTGGTTGGTAAAACGGGTATAAAAATCCATTAAACTGACTCGTTAGATTCTGAACTTATCGCGGCTTGCCGCTCACACTCGATGGTGGGCATGATCCAACTGCTGCCCAAAAAGAAGTCTTTTTCCATGTTGACCATTTGGAACACCAGCGCGTGATCTACCCATTGATAGTTATGGGTTAAGTGAGTGTCGCTACTGTGCAGGGAAAGCGACACCGAATAACTACCGGGGCCAAGATTAGCGTTGAAGCGCATGCGATAGGTAAGCGTTTCGCCTGCGCTCAGCTGCTGTTCGACTTGATGAGTGTGCCAAGTATTGGTGCCAAACACATCCTGGCCGACTCGGTCTTTAAGCTTATAGCCTATCACCAGTTCTGGCAGGTCAGCGCAAACGGCGACGGTAATACGCAGTTCGACTTCTTGGCCTACATCGACAACATCCAGAGGATTGCCATTAGTAGCGTGCAGGCTTACCTGCGTAATACTGGCTTCACCTGAACCTGAACGGGTTTGAATTTGCCCACTGTCAAGTGGGGTTATTTCTACCTTGTCGTTCTCTTTTTTAGCAATAATGGCATTATAGTAGTCCATGATGTCTTGGGGCATCCCATCCTGCAGCACCCTGCCTTGCTCTAACAAGATAGCGCGGTCGCAGAGACTCTGGATGGCCGCCTTGTCATGGGAAACAATTAACAGCGAGGTACCTTGGCGCTGGAATTCGCGAATACGGTCAAAACTTTTGTGCTGGAAATAGGCATCGCCCACCGAGAGTGCTTCATCAACGATCAGTATTTCAGGGCGGAAGGCGGTGGCGACTGAAAAAGCAACGCGCATTTGCATGCCACTTGAGTAGACCCGCATAGACTGGTCGAAATACTCGCCTATTTCCGCAAAGGCTTCTATATCGTCCATGGCAGCATCAACTTGTGCGTGAGTGAACCCCATCAACCCAGCCGAGTGCAGTACATTTTGCCTACCGGTTAGCTCGCCATTAAAGCCCATGCCCAGCTCTAAAATAGCGGCTACGCGGCCATGAGTACGTATATACCCTTCTGAGGGACGCAGCGTACCGGTAATCATCTTAAGCAGCGTACTTTTCCCCGCGCCGTTTTGTCCCACAATGCCAACGGCTTCACCTTGAGCAACATCAAAATTGATATTGCGCAGTATCCAAGTCTCTTCCTGGGGCTGAACCGTGCTGAACCAGCTAACTACACGCATTAGCTCATTGCGGTATCGGCGATAAGCTTTGCCTAGCTCACGCACTTCCAATAACGGCTTTGGGGTTACCTTAGTGGTGTGGTTCATAGGGCATCCACCATTTCCGGGCTGGCTTTTCGAAATAGCAGTGCGCTGACAAACACTAACCCAGCGCCCAGTACCGTTAGCCCCACCAGGGCAATGAGTGAAGGTGCCTGACCATAGGCCAATACGTTGTGATAAGCACCCACCAAGTGAAAGAGAGGGTTAAAAGCCAAGACTGCCTGAAGTGAAGGAGGGACAATTTCCGCAGGATATACCACTGGGGTAAACCAAAATAGAAACTGCAGCACAATAGGCATCAACTGGCCAATATCGCGAATAAAGACGTTCAGAATGCCCAACATTAACCCCAACCCTAGCGCCAGCAGCACAGTAATGCCGGTAAGTACAGGCACCCATAGCAGAGTGCTGGGGGTAAAGTGCCCAAGCACGGCAAACACAACCAGAATCACCACAAATAAGGCAAGGTTATTGATCAAGCATGAGCCCGTAATGATCACCGGTAACGCGATTTTGGGAAACACGAGCTTCTTCATTAGGTTGGCATTTTCAATAAACACCCCTAAGCAGCGATTGAGTATTTCGCTAAATAGGCTCCAGCCGAGCATCCCCGCCGTTAGGTAAATAGCGTAGGCATATTGACTCTCGATACCAGGCAGTTTGGCAGACAGTACAGCGGAAAGAATTAGCGCGTAAATCAGCACCATTGAGAGCGGGTGGATTATCATCCAGGCACCGCCAATGCGGCTACGAGCAAAACGTGTCACTAGCTCGTGACGAATCGATGTGGCAATAAACTGGCGATAGCGCCATGCCCCTTTTAGGGATTCCAGCATTCCGTTACCTTTTTACGCCTCGTGAGCCGTTTTTGATTTAAGGACGATAGATTCAAAGGCCAATATGGTAAGCCAAGCGTCTATGGGAAACCACCGTTACTGGCAGCGCTGCCCAGCGTGAGTTCCTCTGGATTGCGCTTACTTTGCTCCAATTTTTTTGGTCGACCGAAGGACTGATGCTTCGCCAGCATATGGGCACTTACTGCGGCAGTGTTAATAACCAATCATGCCTGGGATAGCTCAGTGGGTTTAATAGACCTGTAAAAAGGTGTCTTGCCTGCTGAAAATCGACGCTGGCAGCGAGCGCTATGGTTACGCGGCGGCGATTTTTGCTAGCAGGTATATTACCAATTGTTAACGTATGATGCACATAGCGCCTCTCTGTCGGCTGCGCTCCAAGCTTATCAGCTGTGGTATGCTCCTGCGTTTTTAACCCGTGAGTGAGTGGGCACTTTTAGCATGGTCTTTAGCACGCCTGAGTTTCTATTTATTTTTTTACCCACTGTGTGGCTGGTTTTTTGGCTATTGTCACTTTATGCCAAGCAGCATTTATTACTTGGCTGGCTGGGGCTGGTGTCCTTTGCCTTTTACGGCGTATGGGATATCACGCTACTGCCACTTTTAGTGGGCAGCATTGTCGTCAACTATTGGTTGGCTGGCCACATATGCAGGCCTAGCCGGGCTTGGTTATGGCTGGGTGTTGGTTTTAACCTAGCGCTGCTGTGCTGGTTTAAGTATTCAATCTTTTTTCTTTCATTAGCCGACCTCCCTCCCCAACCATTTAGCCCATTGGTGCTGCCACTGGGGATCTCTTTTTTTACCTTTCAACAGATCGCTTTTTTGGTGGATGTGAGGCAGAAGGTCATTCAACGGGGGCCACTATCACTTTACGGTGTATTTGTTAGCTTTTTCCCGCAGCTTATTGCGGGCCCCATTGTTCATTACCGCGATTTAGCTCCTCAGTTAGCGTATTTACAGCGGCCCAGTTCCTCAGCGGTGCGTTGTGGTTTGCTGTTGCTAGCACTTGGGCTGGCTAAAAAGCTGATGATTGCTGATAATTTAGCGCCCTATGTGGATCATATATATAGCGCGCCGACAGATTCCTTCGTCGCTGGTGATACACTTATGGCAGGCTGGTCATATGGTTTACAGCTCTATTTTGATTTTTCAGGCTATGCGGATATGGCCATTGGCCTAGCCTTACTGCTTGGCATCAGGCTGCCCGAAAATTTTGCGTCACCCTACCAAGCGAGTGACATTCAAGCATTTTGGCGACGCTGGCATATAACGCTTTCGCGTTTTCTTCGCGACTACTTGTATGTCCCACTTGGAGGTAGCAAACACGGCTTACCACGCCACTTATTTGCGTTATTCACAACGATGCTGTTAGGCGGACTTTGGCATGGTGCTGGCTGGCAGTTTTTGTTATGGGGTGGTATGCATGGGGCTTTGTTAGCGGTAATGGTTTTATGGCGGCAGTTTAGCCTATTTCGTATGCCTAAAACCGCTGGCTGGCTTTTGACCTTTTGTACTGTAATGCTGGCCTGGGTGCCTTTTCGAGCAACCAGTCTTGAACACACCTGGTCTCTCTATTCAGGCCTGACAGTATGGCAGTGGGGCGCGCTTGGTGAGCTCGTTAATAATCTAGGCCAAGGGGCCATGACTCTACGCTCGCCTGGGCTGCTAATCATAGTGGCAACGCTAATTGTGTTGGTAATGCCAAACAGTATGGCGTGGGTGAAGCAGTTGAACCAACCAAGCCGCTATTTTTGGCAAGGCGCAATCGTTGGCGGTGTATTATTAATGGTGATGAAAGCAATGTTGGATCTGCCCAGCCAGGCTTTTCTTTATTTCAACTTTTAGTATTGCGCCCTCCTGAAGGAATTTTAAATGGTACGTTTTTTAACAGGGATGGCCACTGGCAGTTTAGTCATTTTCACTTTGTGGGTAATTTTTTGGGCTGGGCAGCTGGGACGGCCTCACCCTAACAACGAGTGGATTATTGAGTCGATCAACTACAAACGGGAAATCGCTGATGCGTTATCGTCCCCAAAAATAATGGTGCTGGCTGGTTCTGGGGCTATGTTTGGGGTTAACAGTACCTATTTGGAAGCAACCTACGATCGCCCTGCCGTTAATCTCGGTGTCAATGCTGGCATCTCTCTGCCTGTTATTTTAAGCAGCGCTGAAAACAGTATCCGGTCAGGAGATTTGGTACTTTTGCCACTTGAATATCCGCTTTATAATCGTGAAGAGGCGGTTTCAAGCTCGCTGATCCATTGGGCAAACAGCTATCCTATTACCCTGTTGCAGTTACCTCTCAAGCGCGCTTTTGAGGTGTTCGCCAAAACATCCTTCACCCGGATTCTAGAAGGTTACCGTGGACTCCCAGAGGGCTTCACCGTCAGCGGTGATTATGGTGTCCAGCACCAGAATGAGCATGGCGATCAAATAGGTACCGAGCGTGCACAGCGTGAAGAGCGTCACTGGAATTTTTTGAACTCTTTACCTGCTGAAACCTATGGCAAGGCGTTGCGAGACGGTAGCTTTGATTGGGAGCGGCTACGTCGCTTTCGCGATGAATTGCTTGCGAAAGGCGCATGCCCGGTGTTTTTGCCCCCTCCTATGTTGTTCCAGCGAAGCTATGTGGAGTCTCTTACCGAAGCACATTTTTATGAAACATTACCCCACATAGCCACAGCAGAGGGGCTCTTTTGGGTGGGCAAGCCCAGAGCTGCTATGCGTAATGCCAACGATTTCTTTGACACTAATTTCCACTTAGTTGATGAGGCACGCTTAAATTATACCAAGCAGTTAATCGGTTGGCTGGGTAGTCAGCCGATGGAACGGTGTGAGCAGTTTTATCGCTCCTTAACAGAAACCAGCTAGTGGAGTAGATGTTTCTTAACCAAGGACTGCATGGCTTGGACAAAATTCGCAGTAGTGAAACGCTCTGCACTTTGTCTACATACTTTCGGAGAAAATAGTGAAGGATCTAGCCGTTTACTCGCTTCAAAGTGCTCAATACATGCCACTAATGCATCACTGGACTGCTCTTTTACCCATAAGCCGGACACGTTATTCAGCGTTGTTTCAGCCAATCCCCCAACACCATAGCCAATGACAGGGGCCCCTGCGGCCTGCGCCTCTACTGGCAAAATACCAAAGTCTTCTTCTGCCATAAATAAAAATGCCTGGCTACGCTCTAGGTGATCAATCAACACGCTGTCAGATTGGTATCCCATCATTATCACATTCGAACCTGCCAACGCTGCCAATTTGGCATAATCAGGGCCATCACCAATAACAACTAGCTGTTTGTCCGGCATTTTATTGAATGCTTCAATCACTAAATCGATGCGCTTATAGGGCACCATGCGTGAGGCGGTTAGATAAAAATGTTCTCTAGGGCGATCATAACAAAATTTATCTACATCCACTGGCGGGTAAATCACATCGGCTTCGCGACGGTAGAACGTTTCAATACGCCGTTTTATATAGCTTGAAATTGCAATAAAGTGGTCAACACGCTGAGCACTAATATAGTCCCACTGACGTAGCCGGTATAGCTGCCAACGCATCAGCCAGCTCATTAAGCCTTTCTCTTTTCCTGACTGGCGTAAGTACTGGTGCTGCATGTCCCAGGCATACCGCATAGGGCTGTAGCAATAGCAAATGTGTACCGCACTGGGATCAGAGATCACCCCTTTTGCTACTGCATGACTACTAGACAGAATCAGGTCAAAACCCTTGAGATCGAACTGCTCTACTGCTAATGGCATTAGTGGCAAATACTGCCTATATCGCGTTCGTGCCCAAGGCATGCGCTGGATAAAACTGGTGTGGATAACATGGCGATTGAGCGCAGGAATTGTTCCCTCTTCGAGAAAATTAACGATGGTAAATATTTCTGCTTGAGGGAAACAGTTGAGCAACTCAGCCAGCGCTTTTTCTGCGCCAGCCCAGGTGGTCAGCCAGTCGTGGACAATGGCGACTTTCATTACAACATTTTGCTCCTATGTGTAACCACTTTTTGTTATCGACCGTAATTATTCTCGACCGTACTTGTCGTTATAACGGACGATATCGTCTTCCCCCAGGTAGGAGCCAGTTTGCACTTCAATTAGCTTGAGGGGTATCACACCGGGATTTTCAAGACGGTGCACTGTGCCTAATGGTATATAGGTGGACTCATCTTCAGACAGCAAAAAGCTGCGCAACTTCGATATATCCCCATGACCTTCGCCCTGAGTAACCTGCGCCGTGCCTTGCACAACCACCCAGTGCTCTGCACGATGGTGGTGCATTTGCAAGGATAGCTTGCCGCCTGGATTAACGACTATTTCTTTCACCTGAAAGCTATCCGTTAATACCATGGTGCGGTAATGCCCCCAGGGTCGATAAACCTGTTGATGCGACTGAAACTCTTTACGACCCGCAGCTTTAAGGGCATTAACGATTAACTTTGTATCCTGAGCCTGATGGCGATCAGCAACTAGCACAGCATCGTCGGTTTCGACAATGATTAGGTCTTTAACGCCAACAGCCGCCACTAAGCGTGAATCGCTATAAACTAAGCTATTCTGGGTTTCATGGAGCATCACATCGCCATGGACGACGTTACCGCTCTGTTTGTCCTCGCTAGAGCGCAGTTCGTGGAGCGCGTCCCAAGCGCCAATGTCACTCCAGCCAGGTGACATAGGCACAACGGCTGCCTGCTTGGTGTGCTCCATCACCGCATAATCTATGGACTCATTTCTGCATTGGGCAAACGATGCCTCTTCAATGCGCAAAAAGTCCATGTCTTCTGTGCGTGCTTGGTAGGCAGCTTGGCAAGACGTTAAAATATCAGGCGCATACTGCTTTAGTGCTTCTAAGTAGCTGCTTGCTTTAAATAGGAATATTCCACTATTCCAGAGGTAGTCCCCACTTTTTAAGTAGCTTTCAGCCGCGGCTAAATCCGGTTTTTCGACAAACGCTTCAACGGCAAATCCTTCACTCAATGCTGAACCACGCTTTATGTAGCCATAACCTGTGTGCGGCGAAGCTGGCGTGATACCAAACGTCACTAGTTTGCCTTGTTGACTAAGTACGCGGCCTTTTTCTACCGCATCAGAGAATGCTATTGCATCTTTGATGACGTGATCAGCAGGCATGACCAATAATTCGGCTTCTACGTTTACATCAATTGCGGCCAACGCGGCAATTGCTAATGCGGGCGCTGTGTTCCGACCGCAGGGCTCTAGTATAATTTGGCTGCCTTTGAAGCCGACCTGCTGCATTTGCTCAGCAACTAAAAAGCGGTGTTCTTCGTTACATACAATAATAGGGTCGCCTGCATTGGCGACATCTTTCAGACGAAGGGCCGCTTCTTGCAGCAAACTAACATCATCGTTATGCAGGTTCAGAAACTGCTTGGGGTAATGCTCACGAGATACTGGCCATAGGCGCGAACCTGAACCACCTGATAAAATTACGGGTAAAATCATAAATCCTCCTTGAGATAAGCCACTTGGTAGCTATAAGTATCCAAACTTAAAAAGTTTCATTTAGCATTTACGTACGCGCCGTTAAACACTAATTCACATCAAAAATTTTTAGTAGAACACTAATTCTTAGCTATAAGCGTACTTTTCTACTTTAAGGCTGGCCGTTAACAAAACCTTTAGTTAAGGTCATCGTTAATATTTTCAAGTCAAATCCTAAAGACCATCGCTCAATATAATATAGGTCGTACTCTACTCGCTTCTCCATAAGCTTTACATCGTCAGTTATGCCTCGTAGACCATTGACTTGCGCCCAACCTGTCATGCCCGGTTTAACCCGGTGCCTTTGCATATAGATATCAATATGATCTTTGTAGTGATCGTTATGATCCATTGCATGAGGCCTGGGGCCCACCAACGACATGCGGCCCTGAAGAACGTTATAGAGCTGAGGCAATTCATCTAGGCTAGTGCGCCGCAGGAAACGCCCCAGCGGGGTTACCCGCTCATCACCATGTGATGCCTGTTTTGTTTGGCTACCATCGTGTAAGAGCATTGTTCTAAACTTGTAAATTCTGAAACGCTTACCATCCAGACCATGACGCTCTTGTTTAAAAAGCACTGGACTACCCATACTCCACTTGATCGCGATAGCAACAACTAACATTACAGGAAGAAAGATTATAAAGAGCACTAGGCCTAGCACACGATCTTCCAAGGCTTTAATTAAACGCATGGGGCCATTGAGAGGTGTATAATTGAGCTCTAATGAGTAAAGACCTGCCACCTGCGCAATACGATGATTCAGAAAACGTATATCAGGTAGATCAGGGAAAAAGCGGATACTAGATGGAATACCAGCAAGTAAACGCATTAAGTGGCGAACGCGATTACCTTGAATCAAAGGATAGCCTAACCATATCTCGTCAAAGCTACGTTGAAATATATTCTCTTTCGCGAAAACAGCCATCCTGTGAAAAAAAGTTGTGTCGTCTTCATCTACGTAATGCCCTACTACTATATAACCAGCATGGGGCGTTTCGATGATTTTTTTTTCTAATAGCGCGATATTATCTTTTTTACCGATTAGCAGCACGCGCTTTAGATTGTGCCCTTTTGCACGCAGGCGTCTTAAATACCCATACAGCAAGGTACGCATGACACTGCCCACGGCCAAAACTGATAATGCAGAAACGCCCATCCACAACCGGGAAAAACTCTGTGTACCTTGAATAGCGACAAGCAATAGGCTGAGCAGGCCTATAGTAGCAATCCAGGTGGCGAGATAAATGCCGAGCATGGTGTAAAGGCTGCGCCCGCGCCACGGCTGGTAGAGACCAAATAATTCGCCTACTGCGGGTAAAAGTAGGCTGCCTATGATTATTAAGAAAAGGTAGTCATTGCCGTCTAGGTCAATGTTAGGCATCAGCCATAACGCCGTTGATGCGACTAGTGTGGCGATACCTGCATCGAAACAACGCATAGCACGCCGCAACCATTCACTACCTTGACTTGTTTTTATAACGGCCATAGTTGTTGACTACTGCGCCACCTGTACCGATGTAGACATTGAGGCTAGTAGCGCCATAATGCGGTCTAAGTCTTCGCTTTCTAAGCTACCCACTGCAGTGCGGAGCGATAACATATCCAGTGCGTAGTTACCGACTGTATCGACATATTGAATACGTTGATCATAGAGGCTCGCCCGAGCATCAAGCACATCCACTAGGTCTCGCAGTCCTAATTGTTCGCCTTTTTCTGCAGCTTCTAAAAATAACTGGCTAGAGGAAATGGCTTGATTCAATGCTTCGAGGCGACGCTCGCCTCCATTTAACGCCCTGATCCGCTGACGCACCTCTTGGATGGCGAGGTTGCGCTCGTTATCCACAGCAGCTTGGCCCGCTTCGATACGCTTTTCGCCTTGACGAACGCTGGCATTAGTATAGCCCCCACGATAAATGGGTACACTAACCTCGACATTGGCGCGGTAATCTTCGCTTTCACGAAGATAATCTTCACTTTGTCTATCCGAATAGCTAAGCGTTAAGTTTACCTCAGGATAATAGCCAGAGCGTCTAACGCTGGTGTTTGCTTGCGCAACTCGCTGCTCCTCTTGGGCCAGCAATACTTTTAGATTTTGGTCAGTGCGTGATATCCACTCATCAGGACTACCTGTATCACCATTTAGGGTGACGGTGGTCAACTCTCCGGGTGCGGTGCCTTCAAATCGAGGCGTTACTCCGGTAAGACGCTCTAGCTCGCTAAGCGCATTATCTAACTCATTTTCAGCTTCAACCGCGTCGGATACCGCTTGATCGTATCTTGACTGGGCTTCCAGCAAATCAACCCGATTGCCAACACCTAAGTCAAACGACCGGCTCGCTTGGCGGACTTGTAGATCAAGCGACTCTTGCTGAGACTCTAGGAGCCCTAACCGCTGCGAGGCTAAATAGGCTTTTATATAGGCTTCGCTGACCTGTAGCGCCAGTTCTTGCTCAACAACGGCAAGCTGTAATTCGGCAGCACTTACCTGAGCGTTAGCAACATCCATTTTACGCCAACGCTCTAGGCTAAACAGCGGTTGCTGGAGCTGAACTTCATAATAGGTTTCATCAATTTCAGCGGGGCGCGGCGCATCACCCGTCAGATTTAACTCATCAACCGTTTGAGAATTCGAAGAGTCTTGCCATAAGTACCCCCCTGAAGCGCTAATTTGCGGCAATAGCTGCGAGCGCGCCATGGGGATTTCTTCACGGGAGGCATCTAACTCATACCGCTGACGTGAGAGATCAGCATCGTGGCGCAGTGCTCGACTAAATAGCTCGGGCAGAGAAGGTAACGTTTGGGACGTCGACTCGCTATTAGCGAGCGCCTCTAATTCGCTTAAGGCTTGTTGGTCTGCAGGCACATCGCCTTGTGCTAGCACAGACTGGCTTAGTAGTGAAACCGAAAGCGCAAATACGCTGAGGGTAAAAGATGTCGTCCGTGCCATTAATCCTCCCGAATAGCGCGTGATAGCATATCTGTAACTGGTTTGGCGATGTAACTAGCAAAAGTACGTTCACCGGTACGAATCATGACTTCAGCAGGCATCCCCGAAAGCAAGTGCATTTGCTCAGTCATGTCTTCTTTTCCTTCGTCGGTTACTCGAATACGCGTTTTGTAGTAGCGCTGGCCGGTGGCCTCATCCTCGAAGCTATCAGCGCTGATGTGAATAATTTCACCATCAATCACATTAGTTAATCGCTGATTGAAGGCGGAAAACCGAATTTCAGCAAGCTGGCCGATAAACAGATTATCGATATCGCGCGTTGGAACTCGAGCTTCTACCACAAAGCCATCATCAGAAGGAACCACTTCCATAATGGGGTCGCCTCCCCTAATAACGGCACCGACAGTATGCACTTGACGCCCCACGACAGTGCCTGAAACAGGAGCGCTTACAACAGTTCGATCCACTTGGTCTGTCAACGAGATAATCTGCTCCTCCGCTTCAGCTATCTGTGCTTGAGCATTGCGCAATTGCTCACCGACTTCAGCTTGAAACTCCTGCTGAGTAATCTCTTTTTGCATACGATTTTCGCTGATTTGCGAACGTAATTGAGCAATATTAGATTGGAACTCGGCATTCTCACCTTCGTACTGCAATATCTGACGTTCGAGTTCGCGCAGGCGCTGATTATCACCCAAGCCTTCACGGTAGAGGGAGCGGAAGTCTTCTGCTTCAGAGCGCAATGAGCTAATACGCTGGTTATTGACGCTGATTCGTGATTCTAGTCCATCAATCTGCTCTTGCATTTGAATGATCTGCTGATCCATCGAGTCTAGGGTACTGAGCAGCGATTGACGGCGCGCATGAAACAAACTCTGCTGCACGGCTGTCACCTGCTGGATTCTATCGCTATCCACAGACATTAGCTCTTCAGGCATTTCAAGCGTTTCTGCCCCTTCCTGCTCTGCCAGTAGACGCGCCTCCATGGCACGATTTATATAGTATTGAGATTGGGCAATTTCCAATTGAGATCGCACCTGAGTGTCGCTCAATATAACCAGCGGCTGACCCGCTTCTACTTTATCGCCATCTTGCACTAATAACTCTTTAACAATACCGCCTTCCAGATGCTGAACCGTGCGCTTAAAGGACTCCATGGACACGTTACCAGGGGCTACCACAGCCACCGCCAATGATGCCGTTACAGACCATAATACGAACCCACCCAGTGCTACGATCAAAATAGCGTAACCGAGCTTACGGTAACCTTTATCACTGGTTGGGAGAGCTTCTTGCGCCTCGCCATCAATGGTAGCAGGGCCTTGTGGCGTTACATCTATTTCGCTTTTAACTGGGAGCTGATCTTTGCGGTTGCTCATATTACGACTCCTCGCTGCCACCGGTACCACGCCCACCTGCTATGGCAGAGAGACGAGCAGCGCTTTGCTGATTAACCTGGGGGCGCGACTTTTTAGCGAACTGGGCAAGCACTTGGTCGCGAGGCCCAAACATGCTCACTTGGCCTTCTTTCATTACCAGTAGCTTATCCATATTTTTCAACACGCTGGTTCGATGGCTTATTACAAATAGCGTTGTGCCTTCAGTTTTTAACTGAGCGATTGCTTGGCTCAGAGCTCGCTCTCCAGCATCATCTAGATTGGCATTAGGCTCGTCTAGAACGACCAGAACGGGATTGCCGTATAAGGCACGAGCCAGGCCTAAGCGTTGACGCTGTCCACCAGAGAGGGCTCCACTGCTAGAACCAATAATGGTGTCATAACCATTAGAAAGCTCTAGCACCATTTCATGAACACCCGCTTTTTTGGCTGCTGTAACAACTTTTTCGGGGTCTATATTGCCGAATCGAGCGATGTTCTCGCTGATGGTGCCATCGAATAATTCGATATCTTGAGGTAAATAACCGATATAGGGGCCTAACTCGTCACGGTTGTATTGATTAATTGCCCCACCATCAAGCCTTACATCACCTACCTGGGTTGGCCATATCCCCAACAGGACACGGGCCAGCGTTGATTTACCTGCGGCGCTGGGGCCAATAATTCCGACGTGTTCACCCTTCGCAACGCTGAAGTTAATGCCACGAATGGTGGCCATGCGAGTACCCGGCGGCGCGGCAGCCACGTTTTCAATATCCACTACGCCCTGGGGTGAAGGCAACGACATGTGGCGCTGTTCATCAGGGATTTGTGTTAGCAACTCGTTTAACCGGCTGTAAGCACCACGAGCAGATACAAACCCCTTCCAACCTCCGATCATTTGGTCGATCGGTGCCAATGCACGCCCCATTAGGATAGAGCCCGCAATCATCATGCCTGGTGTCATTTCACCTTCGAGTACTAAAAACGCCCCCAGCCCCAGAATCATGGACTGAAACAAAAGCCGCATAACTTTGGAGGTATTCGTCAAAGCGCCAGCACGGTCACTGGCTTGCGATTGCTTAGCTAAAAATTCGTGATGACGTTTTGACCAGCGTCCCATAATTCCAGGCAGCATACCCATAGCATGCAGTACTTCTGAGTTTCTTAAGTTAGAGTTAGCTAGATTTTGCGCTTGAATCTGCTCGCTATTGGCTTCAGCAAGCAGGTTTTTCGTGGACTTTTCATTGGCAACTGCAAGCGCGAACAAAATAACCCCTGCACAGGTAGCAAATACGCCTAGCCACGGGTGAAAAATAAACAAAATACCCAGATATATAGGCACCCAGGGAGCGTCAAAAAAGGCAAACAATCCATTTCCAGTAAGAAACTGCCGTAGGCTGGTCAGATCGTTAAGCGGCTGAGCACTTTGTGAGCCCTGTACCATTAGACTGCGGCGGAACATGGCGCCATAGAGGCGCTGATTAATCGTGGTATCTAATCGGTTCCCTATCCTAACCAACATTCTTGACCGAACTAGCTCCAGTCCCCCCATCACCATAAAAAGAAAGACGACGACAAGCGTCAACATGATGAGCGTATCGAGACTTTGCGTTGTAAGCACGCGGTCATACACTTGGAGCATGTACATGGGGGGAACTAGCATCAGCAAGTTGACAAACATACTGAAAAAGCCCACCGATACAAACGAACCTTTACAGGCGCTTAATGCACGCTGCAGATCCGTTGCTTCCTGTTGCTTTGCCATGGAAGGGTCACCGTTGAATCAAAGAAGTCACGCGAAGATTATCGCGGCAGCATAACAGAAACGCCCCTGCCTAGGGTAGGGGCGTCATGAGAGTAAAAATTGCCTGACGGGGCCGAGTTTATCTATCTCTCAACCTAAGGTCTGCAAACAACTCATTAACCAAACAGCATCATGCTCTCATCTGACTCTGTAAAACCAACCATTACGGCGCCTCGATCGACGCCATTATCTAACTGATTCAGCCAGTATTCTTTCCCTGCTGAATCAGCTTCTCTTTCGAGTACATTTGAATACATCAGTTCAACAAAGGCCTCATCTTCTAAATTCCCGTTTTGACCACTGAACTCAGCTGAGGCAATAAAGCTATCGGCAATATCACCTAGTCCCATAGCCTCTTTCACCTCCACCCAGTAACCCAGACCTTTCCCATCCGCTGCGCGGTCAAAGGCGGCATCATAAAGGCGCAACAGCGGGTCAACAGGTGCATCGAAAATAGCGTCAGAGCGCTCACCAAGATTTTGGATTCGCAGGTCTTCGCTGGCGGGGGTTTCTTCTTGGCTAAACGGCGTTTCGCTAAACATGCTGGTCATGTATTCAGCAAAGGCATCCTGCTCTGTGCCTTTGTCGGCGAAGCCAAACAGCCCGTCATCCTCGAATGTATCCATAAGATCTACCCGGTCTTGGTAGCTGTCTTCACCCAGCGGATAGCCGTCGCCGCCGTCGGCCAAAAAGCCTAGTGTAACGACTTTGACAGTCTCTTCAGCACTGCCTACTAGGCGACCATTAGCGGCGATTACATCGTTGGCGCTGCCATCTTCGTTAACAATGACCGCATTTTGGATGCGCTCGCCAGCGGGTTGGCTGACATCATAGCTGTACTGAATACCACCCACCTGGGCGAACTGACCTGCGGTGACACCCGGTGCCGATGCGGCTACCGCATGCTCCAGAATTTCCAGCAGTTTGCTGCGCGTAACAGTGATGATGGTAAGGTCATTATTGAACCGGAGTGATGATGCTGCATCCAGCTGGGATACGCCGCCCTCAGGCTTGCCTATAGCGGGATTGGCACCTGGTGCTTGGTAGCTTGGCTCGCTGTCGCCTCCTTCCACTACAACATTACCAATCGGTTCACGAATACCACCACCGTTTTTGAACGATACCACGACGTCTTCGTCAAGTTGCTTGGCATACCAGAGGTTGGCATCGGCCGTTAGATTACCCAGATTGGTTTCTTCGGTGCGCACCGCTTCCCGCTCACCTACCAGGTAAACATCGGTCAACCCCAGGATATTGCCGTCTTGCTCGGCAACAAATTCACCCACCGCGCTGACTAAATCATTAGCGATATTGCCTTTAGTGCCTTCGGCAAAGGCGCTCTCCAAGTCGCCCCATAGCGCCTCCACTTGCTCATCAGTGGAGGCGTAAACGCCAGAGGTATTCTCGTCAATTGAATCAACAAGAACCCGCCCCTGTTCGTCAAACTCCACAACTAGCTCGGCAACGTAGCGCCAGCCTCCGTCAGTATTAACGATTACTACATCGTTACCTGAAGCGTCATGAGTAACGATGGGGTAAGTGTCATAGGGCTCCCCGGCCCCCGGAAATAAGCCACGGTCTTGATCTTCTTGATCTGCCAGCAGGCTATTGGAACCACCCGCGATCACGATATCCACGCCGTCCAGCAGTGTCGCTAACTCTTCTTCAAACTGAATTTGCTGTAGGTGCGAGCTGAGGATTATTTTATTGATACCTTGCGCCTCAAGGTCATCGATAACAGGCTGAATAAGGTCGGCCAGGGCTTGCATGTCATTGCTGCCACCGGTCAGCACGTCTACATCGCCAGGTGAAGAGATGCTCTCCAGAATTTGTGTAGTCACGCCAATAATGCCGATTTTCTCCCCACCACGCTCAGCAATCACTGCCGGAGCGAGCTTAGGTTTGTTTGCGCCCGCCAGCAGTTCCTCCAAGGTGGCTTGAAAAGCATCTTGGTCTAACAATTCGTTAGTCGCCAGCTCACTTAACGCAGAATCGCCTGAGAAATCCAGGTTGGCTGAAAGGTAAGGGAACTGTGAGCCTAGCCATTCAATGTCAGCCGCGGAGTCGCCGTTCACAACCGAAGCAATCATTGCTTCGATAAGCCCAGTGCCCAAATCAAATTCGTGATTGCCCAATGTCACGGCCGCCGCGTCTACCAGATCCATCAATAGAGTCTCAACGCGCCCAGAGGCCGCCGTGATACCGCTCATGGATCCGGCTTCCAGCCCATAGATCTCTTCAACCGCTGTTTGGAAGGCCGCTTGCAGGCTTGAATCAGCTGCGGCATTCAAGTATGGCCCAGGCAGAACTAAATCTCCTGAGCTGACAAACAGCGAGTTGGCGTATTGGTCTTCTAAGTGATCCACAATAGAGATGAAATTGGGTGCATTAAGCAGGTCTCCCCCTCCCCCTTCCATATCGGCTGCGTGTAGGAGTTGAAGTTGGAAGTTACTCATGGCGATTCCTTTTTTAATCAGTGGAAAAACAGGCAAACGTGAGATTACGCAGCCAGCCATTGCAAAAACATGACGCTTTAAAGAAAAAGCATTTTAATGCTGCTAGAAATCGCCTTGTCATCCAAGCATCATAAAAATAAAACATTTAAGTCATTTTATTGCTATGACTTAGTAATAAGTTCGACCTTTCTATTCACTCTATGAGGGCTGGTTAAATGACCAATTTTGAGCTTGTTTCTACGTTATATCGCGATATTTTGTTGCGTGAGCCGGATGAAGCTGGCGCTAATTATTGGGCTACCGCCCTAGAGAGCGGAACTACCGACGTAACAACCATTGTTAACGCTATCGTGGCAAGCAATGAATTTCAGCTGCAAATTCAGCCTATTATTACGCTCTATGGTGTTCACTTATTACGTACGGCTGATCCCGCAGGCCTCGCGTACTGGATCAACGAGTATCGCAACAGCTTAGCATTAGAAGATATTTCAAATAGTTTCCAATCATCTAATGAGTTTGAAAGCAGCGTTTCCAACTTAAATGATACCACTTGGCTAACTCGGCTCTATGCTGACGCTGTTAACCGTGAGCCTGACCCCGAAGGGTTAGCATACTGGTCAGAACTACTTGCTAATGGGCTGCCGCGCGAGGAGCTTGCTGCAGCATTTTTTAACAACAACGAAAGCATTGAACATCAACCTGCTCGGGTATTAGCTCCGCTGATGGGTGATGGCTCCAGCGCGGACGACGCTGAGTCACTACTGAATCGCTATATTGAGCGGCTTGAGAGTGAGTTAGAGGAGCCAGCAGCTCCTGCCGAGCCAACAGAACCAACAGAACCAACAGAACCAACCAATCCTGGCGAACCTGAGCCAAGCAACCCAGTTTTTAACCTGGGAGAGCGCTACCACTCAGGCACCTCTGACGCATCAGCGGCGATTGCCGTGGGTGAAGGGTTAATGCTGGTAGCAGATGACGAAGACCAAGTACTTCGCCTTTATGAGCGCGACAGCGATGATGGCCCACTAGCGGAAATCAATCTAAACGATGCACTGGGGCTTAATGAAACTCAAGAAGCCGACCTGGAAGCAGTTGCCACTTATCAGGGTACTCAGTATTGGATTGGCTCTCATGAGAGCAGCCAGCGCTCAATGATTTTTGCCACTGAAGTCACTGGCGATAACGCTGATAATTTGGATATCCAGGTAACAGGACAATTTACTGATTTAGCCAGCCAGCTTAATGACTGGGATGCCAATGATGGTCATGGATTGGGTGAAAATGCGCTTGGCCTTTCACTAGGTATCAATGTTGAGGGCGCTACGTTTATCGGCGACTCCCTTTATCTGGGTCTACGCGCGCCGCTGGATAACGGCTTTGCACAATTAATACCGGTAGAGAACGCTATTGCCTTGGTCGCCGGTGAGACTAGTGAAGCAACCTTTGGCGACCCCCTGCGTTTAGACCTGGATGGCCGCGCGGTGCGCTCTATTGAGCCTGCTGGCGATGAGGGTTATCTGATATTGGCAGGCCCGGTAGATGACTCGGAGGACATTGGCTTTGGGCTTTACCTATGGGATGGCGCTCATGCCGTTCGTGAAATTAATGGGCCGGATCTCAATACGCTACCGGACGCATTGACGGCGAAGCCGGAATCACTTTTTGATGTTTCCGTCACAGAGGCGGGTGTTATCGCCAGTGTGCTGTTTGATAGCGGTACGGTGGACTGGTTGGACGATGGCCAAGAGTCTAAGGATCTGCCCGCTGAACAGCAGCGCTTTATCAGCACTGATATTGAGTTTAATTTGCCTGATTGGGTACCTCAAGCCGGTGATATCGCGGTTACGTCGGTCAGTGGTAGTGAAAAAACCTTTCAGTTTGTGACGTTACAGGGTATCAGCGAAGGTGCGGAAATTACCTTTACCGATTCAGGCTGGGTAGGCGATGCCTTTCGCGCTAGTGAAGGTGCCGTGAAGTGGACAGCGCCAGAAGGCGGTGTCGCTGCCGGCACCGTGATCACTTACACAGCGGACTCTGAGCAATTCACCACAGCTAACGGTAGCGATGTGGGCAACAATGGTTTCAATCTTTCGGTCGGCGGTGATCAGGTGCTTGCATTCGTTGGCAAGGCTAGCAACCCTACGTTTATCTACGCTGTGCAAACCAATAGCGATGAGTGGCAGAACACCGCCAACTCCTCCAACAACTCCGCACTTCCTACTGGCCTCGAAGAGGGTGTAACGGCGGTGGCCGTTGGCAGTGCCCGCAACGCCGCCTTTAGCGGCGATGGTTTCGGTACGGCGGATGAGCTCTTAAGCGCCATCGGCGCCCCGGAAAACTGGTCGTTTGAGTATGGTGCATTACCTGCTAATACAACGACCAAGTTCCAACTGGGCACAATGAAAGCGCCTTATGTACCCGATGAGCGCGATATTGGACTAGCTATCACTGAGATTTGGTCAGGTCAAAGCGGCACCGATATTACGGAAGACTGGTTCGAGATCAACAACCGCTCTAACGAAACGCTGGATTTCACTACTCAGTCGCTTTATTACGATGATGACAGCGCCGACCCTATGGATGCTGTTGAAATTCAAGGATTAACATCACTTGCTCCGGGAGAATCGGCAATTGTCATGGTGGATGGCAACGCCGAATCAGTCGCAGAGTTTCGTTCAGCGTGGAGCAACTTACACAATATCGATAGCCTAAAAATTGGTTATGCTGAGGACGCTTCTGGCCTGGGCGGTGGTGGCGATGCCGTAACCCTATGGCAAGGCGACCCGCGTGTTGACGGCAACCAAGTGGCGTTGGAAGCCTATCCAGATACCGATGGGTTTGACGCTGCCTCATGGGATGTAGATTTACAGGCATTTACCACCACTCAAAGTAACGGGGCGTTCAGCTCTGATGCGTTGGGCGGCGATAATGGCGATGTCCCCGCCGTGGCATCACCCGGTCTGGCTAATGAGCCACATGTGGATATTACGCTTATTTCTTCTGTGCAGGGTGAGGAAGATGCCAGCCCCATGACAGGTGAAGAAGTGACGCTTGAAGCCATTGTCACCATGGTAACCCCCGGCCTGGATGGCTTCTTCCTTCAAGAGGAAGATAGCGATAACGACGATAATGCAGAGACATCAGAAGGCATCTTTGTATATGCAGGTAACGGCAGTGGTGAGTGGTTGGAACAGCTTACGGCCGGTGATCAGATTCGCATTAGCGGCGAGGTCTCAGAGTATTTCAAGAAAACCCAGTTAACCGCCGCGCGCGATAGCCTGGAGGTACTGGCTAATGATATGGCCTTGCCGGCAAGCCAGCGCGTCATCATGCCGTTTACCGACCAGCAGGGCCTGGAAGCCTTTGAAGGTATGCGCGTTGCTATCGAAGCGCTGGATGGCGAACCTTTGGTGGTCACCGAGCTTTATGAGCTAGGCCGCTACGGCGAAGTCACGCTTTCATCGGGTGGCCGTTTAGAACAGTTCACGGAAGTCAACGAGCCTGACGTAGCAGGCTATAGCGCCTGGCTTGAAGACGCCGCAGCGCGCACCATCAAGATCGATGACGCGAACTCAGCGCAAAATCCAGACCCGATTATTTATGGCAGAAACGGTGAGGCGCTTTCTGCCACTAATCCGTTGCGCGGTGGTGATGAGCTGCAAGTACTCGAAGGTGTACTTGATTACAACTTCGAAGAGTGGAAAGTCCAAAACGTCGAGGGTCTGGGCTTTACCGGCCCGGCACGCCCCGCTACACCTGACACAGATGTCCTGGGTGACGCCGATATTACGGTTGCCTCATTCAACGTTCTGAACTACTTCACTACTCTGAATGAGAACGGCAATAAAACAGAAACCTTAAATGGCACTCTGCATGATCCGCGTGGAGCCAACAATGTCGAGGAGTTTGCTCGTCAGGAAGCCAAGATCGTGGCGGCAATCAATAGTAGCGGTGCAGATGTCGTGGGTCTCATGGAAATAGAGAACAACGGCTATGGAGACGATAGTGCTATTGCCGCGCTGGTAGATGCGCTTAATGCAGATGTGCAGGCTAAAAACATTCAGGGGGTCACCTGGGCTTACAGCGTTCCCGAAGATAAGAATGGTAATCCCATTAGCCCTGGGGATGATGCCATTGCGGTTGGGGTAATCTACAACAGTCAGGCAGTAACACCTGCTGGCGCCGCTGCGACTAAAGCCGATGGTGCTTTCGTCACTGCAAACCGTGCTCCAGTGATGCAAACCTTTGTAGATGGCGATGGGGAGGAATTCTCTGTCGTCGTGAACCACTTTAAGTCCAAGGGCAGTGTGGTTAACGGCGAAGATGCCATTGGCGATGGCCAAGCGAATAATAATCCTACCCGTATTAAGGCCGCAGAGGAGTTGCTTGAATGGCTAGGCACCAAACCCACCGGTAGCGATGACAGCGATGTGCTGATTCTTGGCGACTTGAATGCTTATGCCATGGAAGACCCCATTACGACACTGACGGACGCTGGCTATGATTTGCTTGACGATGATTACAGCTACGTCTTTGATGGCTTCTGGGGCTCTTTGGATCATGCGTTAGCCAGTGAATCTCTGGCAGGCCAAGTCACCGGAACCACGACCTGGCACATCAATGCGGATGAGGCACCGGCGTTGGACTACAACACCGACTTCACCAACGACCGTCAGGATGACAACCTATATGCCAATGATGCATTTCGCAGCTCAGACCATGATCCTATCTTAGTAGGCCTAAATTTGGGCCTTGCTGACGCTTAATTAAACGGACTGACTTGAGAGAATGGCCTCCGCTTGCAGAGGCCATTTTTTTAATGGCGCTAAGTTTTGCCTAGCAGACGTTAGTTTTCGCTAGTGACCACGCAGTGTTCCATCGTACTTCCCTAGCAGAATGTTAAACTCACTGCAGACACCTTTTTCAGGAGATACATGTTGAGCTCAGTGCGTTCCACTACCGCAATTATTAATGACAGCGGCATTGCTTTTGGCACCAGCGGCGCGCGAGGGCTGGTAGAACAGTTTACCGATGAGGTATGTGCGGCCTTCACCGTGGCGTTTATTACCGCCCTGAGAGCCTCCTCCCCGGTGGCGCGTATTGCGCTGGGAATGGATCGCCGTCCCAGCAGCCCCGCGATGGCTGCTGCCTGCACCAGCGCGGCCCATGCAATGGGAGTGGAGGTGGATGATTACGGCATATTGCCAACGCCCGCTCTGGCGTTAAAGGCGATGGAAGATGGCGTACCCTGCATCATGATTACCGGCAGCCATATTCCGTTTAACCGGAACGGCATCAAGTTTTACCGCCCCGACGGCGAGATCACCAAAGCTGATGAAACCGCCATTCTTAATGCCGAGGCAGCGATGCCTACACTACCTCCGCCAACGCGCAGCGAAGTCTCTGAAGCGGCTAATAAGGCATACTCCCAGCGCTTCACTACATGGTTTCCAGGTGAGCCATTAAAGGGTTGGCGGGTAGGTTTATACCAACACTCTGCTGCAGGCCGCGATTTAAGCGCGCATATTTTGAGCGAGTTAGGTGCGGATGTCGTGGTACTGGGCCGCAGTGAGGCTTTTGTTCCCGTAGATACCGAAGCCGTTAGCGACGAAGATCAGGCCCAAGGGCGTGCCTGGGCAAACCAGCACCAGTTACAGGCCCTATTTTCTACTGATGGTGATGGTGATCGCCCATTACTGGGGGATGAAACGGGTACATGGCAGCGTGGCGATATCGTTGGTTTACTCTGCGCTCGCGCATTGGGAATCGAAGCGCTGGCAGTACCGGTCAGCTGCAATACGGCGATTGAGGCTTGCGGTGCCTTTCAGCGAGTTGAGCGCACGCGCATTGGTTCGCCTTATGTGTTGGACAGTATGGCTAAGCTCAGTGAACGGTTTGCTCGAGTGGCTGGGTTTGAAGCCAACGGCGGTTTTCTATTGGGAAGCAGACTGGAGAGCGAAGGCCGTCAGTTAGCCGCGCTGCCCACCCGCGATGCGCTACTACCCGCTCTTACTTTGATGGTGATGGCCGCCCAACGTGGGGTTAGCCTTTCGCGATTAATCGCTGACTTACCTGCTCGCTATACGGCGAGTGACCGGCTCAAGGGTTTCGCCACAGAGAAAAGCCATGCGATGCTGACCGAATGGCAGGCTTCACCTGAGCTAATGCAGCAAACGTTAGGGCTTCAGTCTCGCATCTCATCGGTGAACAGTATCGATGGACTAAGAGCCACGCTTGAAAATGGCGATATTGTGCATCTTCGCCCCTCTGGCAATGCGCCGGAGCTGCGCTGCTATAGTGAATCAGCTTCGCAAGCAGAGGCATCGGCACTGGTAAAACTGAGTTTGGCTGCGCTCAACAAACTGAACTAGCCGCATATACCCAACAAAGAACGGGTGACCCTAATGGGCCACCCGTTCTTTGGGCTATCCTTAGCCAAGGAGTAGTGTTACAGCTGCTTACTTATAAACCGGCAGCCGCGCACAAACTTCGGCTACTTTATCCAGCACCTGGGCTTCGATGGTGCTGGTATCTTCGCCTTTGGCCAGTACATCCAGAATGTCACAGATCCAGCCTGCTAGCTCGGTACACTCCTGCTCAGCGAAGCCGCGGGTGGTCACCGCCGGAGTGCCAATACGCAGGCCAGAGGTAATAAACGGGCTTTGCGGGTCGTTAGGCACAGCATTCTTGTTCACGGTGATATGGGCGCGACCCAAAGCCGCATCGGCATCTTTACCTGTTACGCCCTGCTTGATCAGTGAAAGCAGGAAGAGGTGGTCTTCGGTGCCACCAGAGACAATATCGTAACCGCGGTTAATAAACACTTTCGCCATGGCTTTGGCGTTTTTAACTACCTGCTGCTGGTAGGTTTTGAACTCCGGCGCCATGGCTTCTTTAAAGCAGATCGCCTTAGCGGCAATGACGTGCATCAAGGGACCGCCCTGACCACCGGGGAAAACCGCTGACTGCAGCTTTTTCTCAATATCAGCGTCGTTTTCCGCTGAGAGGATCACGCCGCTGCGGGGACCGCGCAGAGTTTTATGCGTAGTGGAGGTGACCACGTGGGCATGGGGCAAGGGGCTGGGGTAAACGCCTGCGGCAACCAGACCTGAGACGTGGGCCATATCGACTAGTAAGTAAGCACCCACTTCGTCGGCTATTTCGCGGAATTTGGCCCAATCAACGATTTGTGAATAGGCTGAGAAGCCGGCGATGATCATTTTGGGTTTGTGCTCACGGGCAAGCTGGGCCACTTGCTCGTAATCGATCAGCTCTTGCTCATTCAAGCCGTACTGAATGGCATTGTAGTGCTTACCCGAGAAGTTAGGTTTGGCACCGTGAGTTAGGTGGCCACCTGCATCCAGGCTCATGCCTAAAATCGTATCGCCGGGCTTAACGAGCGCTTGGAACACCGCGCTGTTAGCTTGCGAACCCGAGTGGGGTTGAACGTTCACGTAGGTAGCGCCGAATAGCTCTTTGGCGTAATCGATGGCCAGGTTCTCAGCGATATCGACGAATTCACAGCCACCGTAGTAGCGCTTGCCGGGATAGCCTTCGGCGTATTTGTTGGTCAGCTGGCTGCCCTGAGCTTCAAGTACGCGGGGGCTGGCGTAGTTTTCGGAAGCGATCAGTTCGATGTGGGCTTCCTGGCGCGCCACCTCTTTCTGCATGGCATCAAACAGCACATCATCGAATCCGGCAATTGTCATATCACGGCTGAACATCGGCAGGAACCTCGTAACGAGAAAGGATCATCATGGGAGAAGCGAGGGAGCTATCATAACGCAGCCTGACGCGACTTTCATCGCATCCGCGTCAGGTTGTTAATGAGCCATATTCATCTTGAGTGATTAAACGTTGGTAGCTTCAGCTCGCAAATGTCCGGGCTGCCAGCTTGACAAGAGTGCGGGGGGCTTGCAGCCCTTTTGGTAGGGTGCTTCAACCCGCGATTTGCGAGGCTTTTAGTGAACGCCGGCTGACTCGCTTGCATTTTCTTTCTCAAAACTAAATACTGTATATTTATACATATCAATATCAGCCAGGATGCCAACGATGCCGGGCCAGTCAGCTCACTTTCCGCCAGACTTGCCGTTAACTTCTCAGCCGCTGCCTTATTTAACTTTTCTGGGCCGCGCTGGTTTTAGCGGCTTTCCTTCGCCTGCTCAGGATTACGAGCCATGCACGCTGGATCTCAACACACGGCTGGTTAAAAACCCCACCGCGACGTTCTATGTCACCGCCACCGGCGACAGCATGGAAGGCTGGGGTATTTTTGAAGGCGACCTGCTGATTGTTGATCGCAGTATAGAACCACGCCTGGGCCATATTTTGATCGCTATGCTGGAGGGCGAGGCGTTGATTAAACGCTACGCGCTTTACCGGGGCACGCCGCATCTATGTTCGGGTCACCCAGACTATCCGCCGCTGCCTCTTGAAGGCAGCGACTGCCAGCTATGGGGCGTAGTGCGTGCTGTCGTGCACGAGTATGTACGTTGACATGCTTCTTTGCGCTAACTCGCCTATTCGAGATGAGGAGTGGCGATGATCGGTCTAATCGATGCCAACAACTTCTATGTAAGCTGCGAGCGGATTTTTCAGCCGGCGCTGGAAGGCAGGCCTGTTGGGGTGATGTCAAACAACGACGGCTGCGTGATCGCCCGCTCCGCGGAGTTGAAAGCGCTGGATATTCCCATGGGCACGCCAGCCTTTAAGCTTGAAGGGCTACGCCAGCGCGGCGAGATTCACCTGCTCTCCTCCAATTACGAGCTCTACGGCGATATGTCGGGGCGGCTGACTCAACTACTACGTGATGCCTGCCCGGAGGTGGCGCCCTACTCAATAGATGAGATGTTCGTCTATTTAGAAGGCTTTACCAGCAGGCAATGTGAGGCGCTGGGTCGCCACCTGCGCCAGCGTATACGCCGCCACTTGGGCTTGCCAGTGTGTATTGGGCTGGCACCCACGCATACGCTCGCCAAACTGGCCAATCACCTTGCCAAGCAAGACCCTCTCTACCAAGGCGTTTGCTTGCTTAATGGACAGGATCACACCACGCAGGCGTTGCTCAAACGCACACCGGTAGGCAGCGTGTGGGGCGTCGGCCACCGGCTTGCCGAGCGCTTGGCCATTGGCGGCGTTAACACCGCCTGGGACTTGCGTGAAAGCAATGAAAAACAGCTCCGCAAACGCTTCTCGGTGGTGCTAGCACGTACGGCGCTTGAGCTACGCGGCGTACCCTGTTTGGCGATGAACGCGCTAGATAAGCCCCGGGAACGCATTATGACCTCCCGCTCCTTCGGTCAACCGACCGGTGTGTTTGCAGAGGTGCATAACGCGCTGCGTCGTCACGCCCAGCGCAGCGCTGAAAAACTGCGCGAGCAGCGCAGTTTAGCCCGTGCGGTGATGGTATTTCTCAACACTAACCGCCATCGCCACGATCAGTTGCAATATAATCCCAATGCATTGATACCGCTGCCCTCACCCAGTGACGACACCCGGGTGATCCTGGATGCCGTTCGCCAAGGGCTTGAGCAGATTCATCGCCCCCGTTACCAATTTATGAAAGCCGGTGTGATGCTGCTGGATTTAGTGGACGCCGAACAGTACCAAATGTCGTTACTGCATCAACCTGCCCGAGACCGCCACCCGTTGCTGATGGCAACCATTGATCAAATCAACCAGCGCTTGGGGCAGGGCACGATCAGCTTTGGCATGACGAATGCGCCAGCCGCCTGGCAGTTACGCTGCGCCCATCGCTCAGACCGCTATACCACGCGTTGGGATGAACTTATGAAAGTAGGCACTCACCCCGGCGCTATTCATGGGTGTACTTCACGACCCTAACCGCTACCCTGGAAGACCCAATGCGCAGGAACCGCTGTTGTTATGTCCCTCACTCGGCCAGATAAAGAGTACGCCCCAGCCCCCGACCTAGCGCAGCGCTGGGCTAGCCACTATGTACAGGGCTATTTACGCCGCCATCCAGCACTTGACTCCCCCGACCCGCAGGCCCTGAAACGGGCACGGCGATGGATCATCACCTGGGCAGCGCTCGCTGGTTTGATTTCCGGCACGCTGATTGGCTGCGCCGAATGGTGGATGCGTGAGTTTGCCACCAGCCACTGGGAAGCCATGAGCCTTAGGGAGCAACTCCCCTACTGGGGCGGCTATCTGGCCGTCGCTGGCTTGGTTACCGCTCTGGAAATCGGCTTTTTATACTGGAATGCGCTGCGCGGCGTGGCGAGCATTACCCGTTTGGCGGGCCTACGCTACGGCCAAACAGATACGCTTGAACCCGATATTCAGTTGACCGTTCACGGCGTTTCCCGGTCGGCGCTGGAGTACCCCAGCCCTGGTAGTCTTATTTATGGCGTAGACCCCCACGCCTACCTGCATGGCTGGAAGCTGACACTTAGAGCACTGCTATATCGCTTAAAAATCAGCTTAAGCAGTTTTCTACTGCGTGTACTGCTGCGTCGGCTATTGGGGCGACTCACACTGCGCGGCTTGTTACCCCTATTAACCGGCCCGCTATACGCCGTTTGGAACGCGTGGATTGCCGCGCGTATTATTCAAGAAGCTTACTTGCAGGCTCGCGGGCCCGCCCTGGTGACACATTTAATGGCAACGCTGAAAGAGAGTGACGCGCATTTACGCCGGTTGGTGGCCCAGGGCGTAGGAGAACTGATTATGCGCAACCAGCACCCTCACCCGAACCTGGTGCTGCTACTTGCCCGCCTACTGAACAGCCTGCCTGATCAGCCACAAAACCTTGAGGTGGATTGGCCAACCACCCAGCAAGCGTATGCGCAGCTCAGTGACCCTGAGCGCCAAACGCTGCTCAATGTACTTACCCAGGCCGCCCTTCTCAGCGGCACTTACCGTGGTTCGCGCAAGCGTTTTTTAGAGGAGGTGTTTGCCACCTGCCAAACGCCGCTACGTAGCGATGAGGTAAAAGCTCAGCAGCAGCGTTTGTTATCGGGGCAGGTACCGTAGTATTACGCCCCCTTCAGTGCGTGGCGCAGCCGTGGGGTTAGGGTTTCGCCAAGCGCCACCATGGCGACCAGAATCGCCAATAGCCACGGCCAATGGGTGGCAAACGAAACCTGATATACCCCCAGAGCATCGACAAAAATCACCACAATACCGAGCGGGCTAACGTAACGCACCATGGCCAGCCACAGCGCATAAGGCACAGGGTCCAGCCCGAGCTCCTCGCGGAAAGCATCACTTTTTATTACAAACCCAGCCAGAACCACCATGCCCAGGCCGCCCAGCGGCATCATCCAACGCGATGTGAGGTAATCCAGCCAGTCAAAGAAATTCTTATCGGCCAATGTCCACTCCGCCCCCAGGTTAAACGACAGCATCGCGAGAGTACTGATCACCCACAGCACAATACCGGTGCCCCAGGAGGCAGCCGAACGCGAGATGCCTCTGTTATCACACAGCCAGGAAACCGTGGCTTCGACCATAGAGATCGAGGAGGTTAATGCGGCCATGGAGAGCATCAGGAAGAACAGGATGCCAAACAGCGTGCCCAGCGGCATCGCCTGGAAGGCCAGTGGCAGACTCATAAAGATCAGCCCAGGACCTTCGCTGGGATCCATGCCGTTGGCAAAAATGACCGGGAAGATCGCCAGCCCCGCCATCAATGCAACAACGGTATCCGCCACCGCCACACTGACCGTGGTGCGGCCAATCGAGGCGCCTTTAGGTAGATAACTGCCATAGGTAAGAATCGCCCCGGAGGCCAGCGAGAGGGTAAAAAATGCATGGCCAAGCGCTGCCAACGTGCCTTCGCTCGAGAGGCTGCCCGCCTTGAACGAGAACAGGAAGCTCACCGCCGCACCAAAGCCACCGGAGAACATGCCAAAACCGATCAGCACTACCAGCATAATGACCAGACCCGGCATCATCCAGCTGACGCTTTTCTCAATCCCTTGCTGAACCCCCTTGCCCACAATCAGCATAGTGGCCAGCGTAACGAGCGTACTCCAGAAGCCGAGATTCAGCGGATTAGCGTTGTTGGCACCAAACACGGCGGCCATCTCATCGACGCTGCTGCCCGCCAAACCGCCGGTGAGCATTTTCCATAAATAGGAAAACGACCAGCCCGCGACCACCACGTAAAACGACAAAATCATAAAGCCACACAGCATGGCCATCCAGCCAATCAACGACCAGGCCGACGAGCGGCCAGATTCATTGACCACGCGCCGTATGGCATCCACCGGGCTACCGCGCCCACGTCGCCCAAAGGCGATTTCGACCATCATCACTGGCACGCCTACGGCAAAAATGCACGCCAAATAAACCAGCACGAAGGCGCCGCCGCCAAACTCCCCGGTCATGTAGGGGAATTTCCAGATATTACCGAGCCCCACCGCCGAGCCGGTGGCGGCCAACAGAAAGCCCCAACGGCCTAGCCACTGAGTGCGAGGTTGCCCAGAAGTGGTCATTTGTGTCGTTATCCTGTTAGAAAAAAGGCACTTATCCTAAAGGATTTCACGGACAATGCCCACTAAGCGTAAACCGTGGTTTTGGCAGCGGCATCCAAGCGTTGGGCAGTTTGGTCTACCTTGCGCAGGCAGGCCAGCAGCACTGCACCGAGGGTCACAAAGCCACCCGCAAGCCATAGCCCAACGCCATAGTGGCCAGTAGCTTCCGCCAACATGCCGGTTAACGCCGGGGCGACTATTTGGGCGGCGCCGTATGCCAGCGTCATCTGCCCCATTAATCGCGCGGGACTGGAAGGATAGAGCCTACCCGCCATGGTCAGGACCAGGCTGACGCAGCCAAGAAAAGTGCCGCCGTAAAGTACCGCGCTGAACAGCACCGCGGCTAGATTCGCCGTTATGGCGGGCAGAATAATGCCGATAACCTGTAGGCTCATTGCCAGTATCAGCGCGCCCAAATAACCGATTCGCCGTGCCACAAGATCCCACAGTATGACCGCAGGGGCCGCTGCCAAGCCCACCAACGCAAAGGTCCAATTACCGGCACCTGCCAACAGCGGCTCGCGCTCCACAATCACGACGATGAAGGTGGCGCTGATCACATAGCCATACCCCGCGCAGAAATAGGCGGCCAGCATCCAGCGCATAAAGGTTCGCGTGGGTGGTTTTACCGCGACATTACTGTGCCCGCCGGCACCAGGCCTATCAGTCGACGGGCGGGGCAGCCAGCGCCAGGCGGGCACGAGCAACGCCGCGCCAAGCAGGCTAAATCCCCACCACTGCACTTGCCAGTTCAACGACAGCGCCAGCATCAACTCAACGGCGACGGCCGCAACGACAATGCCAAGACCGAGCCCGGCAAAATGAATCCCCAGCTCACCGCGCAGGCGGTGCTGAATCAACCAGTGAAGAATCAGCCCCGAGGCCAACAGCATCGCGCCGCTGCTCGAAAAGCCCGCCAACAAGCGCAGCCCCGCCCAGAGCCAAAAGTGTTCGGTCAATGCCATGCCGGCCGTCGTGAGAACGGCCAGGACCAAGCAAATACGGTACAGGGTATCTTTGATATGGATACTACGTATACAGGCTGCCAGCACAGCACCCAGCATATAGCCCACGTAATTGAGTGCCGCCAGCCAACCGCCATCGGCGTCACCCATCCAGGTTTGCTGCTGCATGACCGGCAATAACGGCGTATAGGCAAAGCGGGCGACGCCAACGCACAATATCTGACTGAAAACGCCCGCCAGTAGCACTTTAAAGCGCCGAGAACCTAGCGTGGGTGGGGCCATGGAATTGCTCCTTAAACACCTTTACATATAGCGTGGCGGTTAATTATTGTTTTATGCATTAACCGCATAGTAAGGAGTTTCGAGCAGCCCGTCATGACCACCTAAGTCGTGGGTCTGGCTAAATATTCACCTCCAGGCTTAACAACAAAAACGACAGCGTTTTGCCATGCCCATCCAAATTAAGCGCGCCATTAACACCGCCTTCCAGCACATCATCAATCACAAAGTTCATGCCTGCCAAATTAGGCAATGGATAACGCCTCACCCGGCTGGCACCACGGTGGGCAAACAGCGCCAGCACCCGCTCCTCGGTGACCTGCTCCAGCAAGGTCGCGTAGTGGGCTGGGTCATAGGCAAACAGTGCCACATTCAGGCGCTCACCCTTGTCACCCGCCCGTGCGTGGGCTAATTGATGAAGGGTGGCTGAGGCATGCGGGCGCACCGCCGTTTGCGTGTGTTCAACTTGCTGCATCGCATTCACTCCTACGCTCCCCGAGCGCCAACGGTTCGAACAGGTTGGCATAGGCATGAATATCACTACGCTTCACCAAATAAGAGGCGGTAAAGACACGCCGCTGAAACTGCCGACGTACCCCACCGCCACCTGCTGGCCCGGCGCAGTAAAGCGCTAACAGCTCTTGTGTAGCGCGTGCCACCCAGCGCCGTTCACTGTGCTCAGCCGCTAATCGCAGTCTATAGTCGCCACTGATGGTAGCCGGTGCACTGCACTGCAGTTCACCGCTGTCACCATCAAACACGCTGGCCAGGCCAATAATATCCAAGCGGGTACGTAGCTCGGCGGGGGCACGAAACACGAGCCGTTCGCGCAGTACCTGCGCAGCGAGCTGTGCTCTAGCTAACGCATTGGGCCCGGCGTAGGAGATTTCCGCTTCGCCCTGCCAGCCACCTTCGTAGCACACTGTGGTTTTTAACCGTTCAGGGGCAGGCTTACCGCGAATACCCGTTACCGCTACGCGATTGGGCGAGAGCTGGCGCACTTCAGCCTGGGAGAGATCCACTGTGACATCCGGGGTCAGGTAATTAGCAGGGTCGTGGACTTCATAAAGTAACTGCTCTTTCACCGTTTGTTCAGTCACACAGCCGCCGGTATTAGCAGGCTTGGTGATGATCAGGCTGCCGTCCTGCTCTACTTCGATAATCGGGTAGCCCACGGTAGCGAGCCCCGGCACGTCTTTAAAGCCAGGATCTGCAAAATAGCCACCGCTCACCTGTGCACCACACTCGGCCAGGTGCCCGGCCATCATGCCGCAGGCTAGGCGATCCCAATCGTCCCAGCGCCAATTAAAGTGGTGCATCAGCGGGGCTAAAAACAGTGCCGGATCAGCGACTCGCCCAGTGACCACCACCTCAGCTTGCATGGCCAACGCCTCACAAAGCGCCTTTGCTCCTAAGTAAACGTTAGCTGAAATCAAAGCATCATCATCCGGCATATCAAGCCGCTCAGCTTCCCAACGCTGTAAATCCAAGCTATGCAGCCGCTGGCGGATATCATCGCCGTGCACTTGGGCGATGCGTACGTCCGCGCGCCCAAGCTGAGTAGCCAAATCGGCGATAACCTGACAAGCACCGGCTGGGTTGGCCGCGCCAAAGTTACCTAGAACTTTAATATTGTGATCCAGACAGTCCCGAAGTACTGGCGCCAACAGTTCTTCTAGCAGCGGCTCGAACCCACTTTCGGGGTCGTCGCGCATGGCCCGATGGGCCGCCGCCAGCGTACGCTCCCCCAGGGTTTCAAACACTAAGGCAGAGGGCTGCTGACGCTTGATTAATTCGGCCACCACCGCCACCGCCGCATCGGTGCGGTCACCTGAGAAGCCTGCGCCACTGCCTAATAAAAAGCTCATAGCTGCGTCTCCTTGGCCTGAAGGGTTTGGGGGTCACTAGAGGGTGCAGGCTCGTCATCCAACAGCGCACGACGGCGAATAAACAGCCCAATAATGAGCATCAGCGCGGCTAGCGTGGAGAGCCAACCGGGCGTCAGTGCAAGCGCAACCACGATCACCAACGCCACCACGTCAATGACGCGTTTGCCGGTCATCGCTACGCGACTCATCAGCGCGGCAAACGCCATTACGAACACCACGCCTTGGCAGCTAGCCAACGCAATATCGATAGCGGTGCCAAAGCCTGCTAAAGCCGGATAGATCAACAGCAAGAAAGGAATCACGTAGATAGCCGCCGCCAAGCGCACCGATTCCACGGCAGCAGGCAGCCAGTTGGTATCGGCAATACCTGAAGCCACAAAGACCGCAATACAAACGGGCGGTGTAATCACCGATAGTGTGGCGAAGTAAAAAACAAACAGGTGGGCAATCAGTGGCTCCACGCCTATGGCGGTAAGCGCAGGGGCCAGTACCGACGCCACCAGCACATAGGCCGCCGTAGTGGGAATCCCCATGCCCAGGATCAAGCAGACACCACCCACGATGAAGGCCACCAGGAACAGCGATTCTCCGCCTACCGTGACGATCAAACTTGCTAGTGTCACACCTATTCCGGTCATTCCTATCATCGCGACCAGAATCTGCGCCCCGGCAAGCAGCACGCCGATAATCACCATGCCTTTGCCTGCATCGACCAAGCCCGCCACCAGCTTGCCAACAATCTCGCGCAGAGGCATTTTCGACAGCAGAGCAAAAGGTATAAAGGTCAGTACCGTCATTAAAATGCCGTAAAACGCTGACATCTGAATCGAACGGCCGCTGAGCACGCCATAAAACAGCCCGCCTAATGCGGCCAGGATGGGAATAATCCGTTCTGGCCGCATCACTTCAGACCAAGTCGGCAGCTCATCATCAGGCACTACCTGCAGTTGACGGCGCTTGGCGACTAGATGAATGGTGACAAACACCCCAAGGTAGAAAAGGATCGCTGGCAACAAGGCCGCCAAGGCAATACGCAGATAACTTTCACCGAGAATTTCCGCCATGATAAATGCCGCAGCACCTAAAATTGGCGGTGCGATTTGACCACCGGTGGACGCCACGGCTTCAACCCCGGCGGCGAATGGGCGTGGATAGTTTAAGCGCTTCATCATAGGAATGGTGAAGTTGCCCGTTGTCGCCACATTGGCCACCGCGCTACCACTGACCATGCCGAATAGCCCGGACGCCACCGTGGCGACTTTGGCGGCACCGCCCGGGGAACGGCCGCTAATACGCAGCGCCAAATCCATAAAGGTATTGCCGCCCCCGGTGTGCAGCAGCAAACAGCCGAACAGCACAAAAGCAGCAATCGTCGTTGCTGCCACTCCTACCAGCATGCCCCACACGCCTAAATCGCCGAGGTAGATGGTTTCGGTCATGTAGTAAAGATCGAAGCCCCGATGACCAAGCGGCCCCGGTATAGCGGCTCCTAACCACGCATAGGCTAAGCCCACCAGCACCAACAGTGGAAAAATAGCCCCTATGGCACGCCGAGAGAGCTCCAAAATAGCCACTAGGAGCACGCCGGTCAGCAACATATCGCGGGGTGTTGCCCAAGGAAGCTCAACCAGAATTTGTTCGTGATTGAGCGCTACATAGCTGCAGGCGGCTACCACGCCAACCGCCAACACGGTATCAATAGCGATGCCAAGTGGTCGCCAGCGCTTGCCTTGCCCTAATGGGTAAACGGCAAGCCCCAGCAGAATAACCAGCGCGAGAAAGATACTCCGCTGAATCAAGCTCTCGAATGGCCCAGTGGCGGAGGTATAAAGGATTAGTCCGCCCAATATGAGCGCTAAGCCTTTGGTGAGTGTCTCACGCATGATCATCTTCTCCGCTTGACCTTACTGGACTGGCTGCAAGGCATCGGGGATGTCATGCCCCTGCTCTTCAAAATAGCGCGCAGCGCCGGCATGGAGCGGTACGGTGCCTACCTCCAGGGTCATCTTCGCCATATCCGCATCCTGCATGGCCGCAAACGCATTAACCTGCGGCTCTGGGTTCTCCATCACGGCTTTGACGATTTGATAGGCGGTCTCTTCATCCATGTCCGGGTGGGCATGCACGGCCACACCGAAGGCCCAAGTGGTATAAGCGGGAATACCCTCTGCTGCCCCTTCCGGCACATCCACTATCGCCACGTCAGGCATTTCAGTGCGTAATGTTTCCGCCTCTTCTGCGCTTAGCGATAGCACGCTGATAGGCGTGAAAGTAGCAATATCCATGGAGGAGCCGTCTAAACGCTCACCCACGCCAGACTTCACTGATCCCATCACCCGTCCATCTTTCATGGCGTCGACCATATCGGTGGTGGAACCACGCACGTAGTCAGGTTCAATGCCTAATGCCCGCATCACCGCCTCGGTGGTTTTCTCGGTAGCAGAGCCAGTAATACCGGGATTGAAACGTACGCCGTTTAGCTCAGCGAATGTTTCCACGCCCGCATCCTGACGCAACACGGCATTTTGCGGTGCTACGGTGTAGACCCATAGCAGGCGGCTATCGACCGGACGGCCTTCAAAGTCCTCTTCACCGGCGTAGGCGTGATAGCCGGTGTTGGTCGTTACCAGCCCCATATCAATTTGATTGCGGCCCAAACGGCGCAGGTTATCCACCGTGGCGCCAGTCTCCGCAACAGAGGAACTCACGCCATCGACTTGGTTGTTAATAATCTGGTTAACCGCGACAAAGTAGCTGTAGTGGCTGGAGGAGCTTGAGGTGGAACCAATCAACAGGCGCTCATCAGCGTGAAGGGTAGCCGCGGCCAGCACCGTGGCGCTGGCCACCATGGCAGTAAGTAGCGTTTTCATCGTGTCTCCGAAGCTCGCTCAGCGAGCAATTGTTGTTGTAGATCGACTTGCTTAAAAACGGTGATCGCGACACTGTTTGCATGCGATAAACAGAGCATGGTCTGCCAGTTCTATTTTGTATATTGAATAGTTTTTAATTTATGTTTTACTTTCTAAATGAATCCAAGCATCCAGCAGTTGCGTGTTTTTGTTGCCGTCGCCCATTCCCGCAGCCTTGCAGAGGCCAGCGAACGGATACACCTTTCCCAACCGGCGATCTCCATCGCGTTGCGCAAACTAGAGGAGAGTGTGGGCGGCGCGCTGTTTGCTCGCACTACCCGCCAGCTTGCCCTTACCCCGGAAGGCGAAGCCTTTCTGCCGGTCGCCGTGCGGCTATTGAATGATTGGAATGAAGCTTTTGAGGATCTTAACGACCAGTTTTCAAAACAGCGTGGCAAGGTGACGGTCGCCGCCCTGCCCACCCTCGCTGCGGGTCTGTTTCCTCGAGTTATTAAGCGTTTTCATGAGGCCTATCCGCGCATCAACCTCAGCCTGCACGATGTGTTGGCCGAACAGATCAATCAGATGGTGCGCGAAGGCCGAGCTGACCTGGGGCTTTCAGTGCCGCCAAGCGATGCAGATGACCTGATGTTTGAGCCCGTTCTTGAAGATAGCTATGTGGCCGTTTGCCCCGGCGGGCATCCGCTGCTGGCACAATCAACAGTGGCCTGGAGACAACTGGCTGAGTATCCGTTTATTGGCATTAATCGCCTTTCCAGCTCACGGCAGGATATTGACCGTATTATGCAGAGCGTAGGAGAGCGGTTGGATATTTTATGCGATGCGCGCCAGATCGCCACGGTAGGCCGCATGGTAGCGGCAGGGTTAGGCATTAGCGTACTACCCTCGCTCAGCTTTCGTCAGATCGCTACCGAAGGCATTGAACACCGCCCTCTGATCGAGCCAACCATACGCCGTGAGCTAGGTATTATATTAAGTCGTCGCCATCCTCCTTCCGCCGCGACTAGTGCTTTGCGTCAACTAATACATGATCACCCCTGAGGGGTTTTCTCTACACAAGAGGTAGGAATCTGGCAGACTAGAGGTGATTAACATCCACCTCAAATGAGCGAGCGACAACGATGAGCGATAGTGCAAAACCCTGGACACAGCCGATGCCCGACGCGCAGTTCAAACTAATGCGCGATATTCTTGCTGCCCCCAGCCCCGTGGGCCTGGAAGCTGCCATGACCTATGGCGTGCTGAAACCACATTTTGAAAGCTTTGCCCCCAAAAGCTGGCATTTGCACCAATTCAAGGGCAATGCGGGCGTCGTATTGGACACCCACCCAGACCGCGACGATATGTTTAAGGTCATGATCATCGGCCATGCGGACAAAATCCGTATGCAGGTGCGCTCAATTGGTGAAGACGGCAAGATTTGGATCAACACCGATTCGTTCCTGCCTACCGTACTGATTGGCCATGAAGTGAAGCTGTTTAGCGAAGACCCCGACGCTCCTGGCAGCTATCGCTGTATTGAAGGCGGCACCGTAGAAGCGCTGGGCGCCATTCATTTTTCTGACCCTGCCATGCGCGATGGCAGCAAGGGCCTGAAGAAAGAGCAGATCTACCTGGATCTACAGATCCACGGCGAGAACAAGAAGCAGCAGGTATTGAATCTGGGCGTACGCCCGGGCGATTCAATTATATTTGACCGCCCTATCCGCCCTGGCTTTAGCCCCAACACCTTCTATGGTGCCTACCTGGATAACGGCCTGGGCTGTTTTGTCGCCGCCGAGGTGGCGCGTCTGATTGCGGAAGCAGGCGGCACCAAAAACGTGCGCGTACTGTTTGCAATTGCCAGCTACGAAGAGATTGGCCGCTTCGGCAGCCGCGTGATGGCGGGTGAGATGAAGCCGGATGCGTTGATTGGCGTCGATGTAAATCACGACTACGTAGCCGCCCCCGGCATCGGCGACAAGCGTATGCAGCCGCTAGAGATGGGCAAAGGCTTCACCATGTCGGTGGGCTCGATTGCCAGCGAACAGCTCAACCGGATTATCGCCACTGCCGCTAAAGAGCAGGACATTCCACTGCAGCGCGATATTGTTGGTGTGGATACGGGTACCGATGGTATGGCGGGCGTACTGGCCTCTATCGATAGCGCGGCTACCTCGATTGGCTTCCCAATTCGCAATATGCACACCATCTCCGAAACGGGCCATACCCAGGATGTGCTGGCAGCTATTCACGCCCTCACCCACACCTTGCAAGCCCTTGACAGCCTGCCGGATCTGCAGCGTGAATTCCTCGATAACCACCCGCGCTTAGACCAGGCGAGCCCGCTTACTCACCAAGGTAGCGACAAGCCTGACAGTGAGGATGATGGTAACAACGACGAGAGTAGCGAAAGCCAAACAAGTAACCAAAGCAATCACAGTAAGAAAAACAAGAAGAAAGGCAAAAAGTAAAACAAGCGATCGAGTAGGAAGGGGAGTCGCCTCCCCTGTCCTCTCACACCACCGGGCATACGGTTCCGTACCACGGCGGTTCATGAAGAACGCTTGAGCCATCTTACCGCGTCCAGTATCGAGATCAGTCCCTG
>NZ_JAUAMB010000016.1 GCF_031010175.1 Halomonas sp. SpR1 | reverse complement strand
GAAGAAAGACCGAAGAAGAGCCTTGGAGGGCTGACACCGTCAGCCTATGCCGAGCAACTGGTGGTAAAACACGATAAAGTTACTTCTGACTCTAAACCCAGGTGCTACTGAAGATGGGGTGACGTCGCCTGCATCATCACGATGGCGTTGCTCACCAGCGAGGGAATGATGACCAGCGGCATGGCGGATTTGAGGCCCAGCCCAAGCGCGAGGATGGGTAGCGCGGATGTTGAGAAGCCCAGACCGGTCGCCCCTTTGACGAAGGCAGCCACAAGATAGGCACAGGCGATGATCAGAATCATCTCGAAATTCACGGTGCATTCATGCTGGAGGTGGGCTCGCGTGGTAATTCGATAGTATGCTTCGCTCACACTAGGCTAGCAAGGTGACGATTGGCTATCCAGCCGGCACATGTCACGTTCTGGTTCAGCATCGAAAGCATCGGCATGTAGGCTTGGTATCCTCGTCAGCCATGCTCGCCCAAAGGAAGCCCCATGGAATTGAAATTGGCGGGGCTCGCTGACGTGGAAGTTCAGGTTCCTCACTTCGGCTACGCCGACCGTATCCAGGAGATCCACTCGATCGTTTTGATGGTCGAGAGACTGGTGGTGTGAACTTTGAAAATCGATGGGAAATTCAGGAGTGATCCTCATGAATCGAAAGGCAGGCAAGATCAGTGATGATGCGCGGTTCGATGAGGCGAGATGATTCGAGGTAAATCGAAATGGCGCCCAAGGCAAGACCCTAAAAACGACATTAGCAAATGATTTATATGTGGAACAGCAAGACAAGCATGGAATGCTATGCTGCAATGCTTTGTTATGTAAATTTTTCACTGCAGCCCGTTATTTTTATTAAACCGTCTAATTTTAATTCGTATATTTTTCATAGGTGAAGATGTATTGAACTGGATCATACGTCCCAACGTCCATTTCTCGTACCACGTTCGTTCATACAATTCATCGTTGCTTAAACTTGAAACTAACGCGATTAGCTCACTTATCGTTGAGTCCAGTTCATTGAGTAAGTCTTTGTATTTCCAGTTGCTGTACTGTTCTTGAAAACTGACAGCCAGCAGACCAAGTTGATTCCATTTATAACCCGTTTCAGGGAAGTCCACTGGTGAGCCTCGGGATTTCAAACCATACCACTTTAATACTAATTTCCCCCAACCAATAAGATAAGCGACGGTGTCACAGATGCTAATTTGTGTTCCTTTTACGTTTCCTGCAACTTCACATTTGCGTGACAGTGATTCAGGAACAACTCGATAGTCAGCCATCAGCTTAGGAAATATCGAGTTTATAGCTGAAAGCAGCTCATCTTTTGATTGTGGGACTGATGACATCGTTGTTTCCGTTTCCATAACGAGACTGTAGAAAAACCCGGTTTAGAGCTCACTTCACCGCCAGTCGTCCTAATTCATTTACCCAGCCAGTCACCTGGTTGGGTAATACTAATATCAGCATTCAGCCACTTGAGCTCCCAACCAAAGCTTGTTGAAGACGGTCTTTTGCTCTTAAAAAGCAACTTATCCCGCTCTAAGCCCTTCATGTCGCGGCTAAGTGACCGTAATTCGCTAACTTCTCAATATTGTGCACCAAGCAGTAGAGTTGCCACTGACCTTGCACCTTTTGCTTACCCCGAAGGCTGAAGCGGTTCAGTCTTTTCGTCGTGCCAATATTGCCGAATACCGGCTCTACGATTGACATGCAATGGCTGTAGATTTCTTTGCCTTCGGGCTATCCAGTCGGTGTAATTGGGTAAGCGTTTATTCTCGATAATAAAAGACACTTGTCAGCCAGCTCCCTTGCAATGGACAGACAAGTCGAGTTTGTTCTCGATCAGGTAGTGCACAGCGTGTTCAAAGGTGCCTGGTTGGGACTGATCTAGGTAGCTGATCACCACCATAGCGTTCTAATCGTGGTTATAGGGTTTGAAGCGCGGCATGCTGATCACTCCGAGTATGTTTTCTCGAACCTACCAAACTTAGCAGTCAGTGAGGTTATTCTACAGCCTCAGCATCAAGCACACAGGAGCCGAAAATGGCGCACGGAGTGCGCTGCTTTTGGCTTCCAGTGATGCGCCTGGTTAGATCTGCTCACGACAACTTTCCTCGGTCAGGTGCAAAAAGCGGGTGAAAGTATCTTTAGGGCGCTCGATTCCGCAAGAAGACAGAATCATGCCCACGTTGCCGCGATGGTATGCGCCATGAGCGAGTATATGAAACAGCATTTCTTCGCGCGTCATGGTGCCTCTATCTCCATCGGTGAACGTGAAGGAAATCGACTCTCTGAACTTCTCCTCACCTAGCTCTGACACATATTGCTGGTACCAACTATCAGACTCAAAGATATTTTTACGAAGCTGATCAATAGTTGGTGTCTCCGGCGTGTTCGTACCTTGAAATTGATGTTCTTTAGCACATAAGTGGGCAGCAAAAATGCGATCTACAACGTAGGTATGATTCATCAAGCGAACCGCATGTTCCCTTTCCTCCGGATATTGTTCCTCATCTATCTGTGCTACGGTATCTAGCATCTCTGCGTTGGCCCAAGCTTTATAATGGAACTTGCTTTTCATTGGAACCCCCTATTGAGTTTCATAGCAATCCTAACGCCGCGAATCACCGGCAGGAAAAAGCAGAGCGAGCAATGAGCGGCGACTTTGCCTTTCCAGGTGCATTTTCCTTGTTAGAATTTTTATCACCACTAAAACTTACCTTTTATTTTTCTTACGAAAGATTCAACACGTTTTTTTGATGCTCTTTCGCTCTTATACAGTGACAACATATCGAACTTGCAGCGTTTTGTACATGCACCTAGCAGAGCGGTTTTTAGCACACGTTTTACTGGCTGCCGAAGCACTAACTTGTCAACCCACCAAGGTGAACCAAGAGTGGTAATAACTTTTACTTCTTTCAAGTTATCTAAAAGTGGAGTAATAGCCCCTAAATCAGATGCATGATTATATGCATGCCCCGGCGCCCATACTCGATCAAACCACCCTTTTAGAATTGCTGGAAAACCAAACCACCATGTAGGGAACACCAACACCAATGATTGGGCCTGCTTTAATTGCTCAATTTCATTTGCAAGTAGATCGTCATTAAAATTATCTCGATAATAACTTTTCCTTTCCTGCTGAGTTAGCGCAGGCTCAAAGTTCTTTTTATACAGATCAAGAAGAGTAATTTGATAACCATTTAAGGCTAAATGCTCAACTGTCTGGGCCGCTAAGTAATGGCACAAACTATCCTCTAAAGGGTGTGATACCACAACCAAACACCTCACGAAAACCTCCTTAAATTCTAGCGAGGCTGTAGAAAAACCCGATTTCGAGCCGTCTCTACCACCTCTCGTCCTAATTTGCTTGCACAGCCAGTCATCTGGGTGAGTAATCTTAATATCGGCATTTAGCCACTTGAGCACCCAGCCAAAGCTTGTTGAAGACGGTCTGTTGCTCTTAAAAAGCAACTTATCCCGCTCTAAGCCCTTCATGACGCGACCAAATGACCATAATTCGCTAACTTCTCAATATTGTGCACCAAGCAGTAGAGCTGCCACTGACCTTGCACCTTTTGCTTACCCCGAAGGCTGAAGCGGTTCAGTCTTTTCGTCGTACCAATGTTGCCGAATACCGGCTCTACGATTGACATGCAATGGCTGTAGATTCCCTTGCCCTTCGGGCTATCCACTCGGTGTTTCATCTAATCGGTGTAATTGGGTAAGCATTTGTTCTCGATAACAAAAGACACTTGTCGCCCTGCGCCGTTGCGATGATCGGCCGAGCTCAGGTTCCGCATGTATCGGTATTTCTTTGGGCAGAGCCGACATTGCAGCAAGCGCCCTTCAAAGTGTACCCGGATCTTGCCATTGTCAGTTTCTCGTTGCCCGCGATAGGACAGTTTTTTCGCCAGTTGGGCAAATACACGTTAGCTCTACCGGATCAAACTGGAACGCGCTGGCGGGCGTCGTCTCTCGCCAGCCTTTATCTGGTAAGTTCTGGTGACGCTTGCCGTATTTGTTTTTCTGCTCGGCGAATTTCGGATCTCGGCTGCGGAACTGATTATCAGGGATATAGCCATTGATCTGCTGTTCGTGCAGGTACTTCATATTGGGTTTACTCGTCTCATCCATGAGACTCGCTCTTCGGGCCAGCCTGCGGCTGTTCAAATTTATTCCCGATAAATTTGTCATTTGCGAAGCCGGTATCCGCGGTAACGACGGTGCCTTTCTGGTAGATGTTTTCCGCAATTCCTAGCTTCTTAAAACGGGCTTCGACCGTTTCCAGTACGTGCTGCAAAGTGTGGTGTTCCTGGCCTTCGACAAAGGCCTGCGCAGCAATGATGATTTGGTGTTTTTTATCCACCGTGGCTACGCCGTTATAGCCCTGGATCGTGCCCTTGCTGGTGGTCATTTTGGCACTTTCGCTATCGGTCAGATTGCTCTTCACTTCCTTGATTCGCTTCCCCCGGCCCATCCTTGGGCTGTGCATCTTTAGGAAACGATCCACTTTGTTCATGGCGGCATCTAGCGAGAGAATCGTCTTGGCCCGTCGGATATCTCGATCCAGATCGGCTTCCGTTTCGGCTTCATCACGCGCGTAGTGCTCCAGTAGGTGATGCCGAATCAGACCTCTCAACTTGTCCCGTTTCTCGCCCAATTCTTTGAACGTGCCAGACCACTCTTTGGAGGCGTCGGAGGACATCTTGCAGCCATCAATCGCAAAGAGCTCGTTACCCAACAAGCCTTGTTCGTGGCACACCAGCAGCACTTGTTCGAATAGTGCTTCAATCTCATCGGAATGGCGACTGACGAAGCTTGCCAGGGTGGTGAAGTGGGGAACGGTATCGCAGGAAAGGGCTTTGAAAATGATATTGGTCTCGCAGCTCCACTGCATCTCGCGACTGGAGGTGATGCCTTTTGAGTAAGCAAACAGGATAATCTTAAGCAGGATGGACGGATCATAGGACAGCCGACCGGTCGCATCGTTGCGGTACTTGGGATGGAAAACGGATAAGTCGAGCTTGTGCTCGATCAGGTAGTGCACGGCGTGTTCAAAGGTACCTGGTTGGAGCTGATCCTGGTAGTTGATCACCACCATGGCGTTCTGATCGTAGTTATAAGTCTTGAAGCGGGGCATGCTGACCACTCCTCGTCTGTTTTTTTCGATCCTACCAAAACTTAGCCGTCAGCGGGGTTTTTCTACAGGCTCAACGCTTGAATAAGCTGCCAATTTGGAGCGGCAGCGTAAATTTGGTCGGTTTCATTCATTTGTTATGATCATATCCTTTATACTTCTATAAAGCCCGTCGGTATAAAAAATCCCGCTGGTCCAAGAATGGAACCGTCACGAAGCAAGCTGATAGCGCTGTAGAATGGCGGGATATCCTTGATAGGCTGTGCGATTGATCTCTTCTCAGCTTCATTGGTTCTAACAGAGCGACACACAGATTCAAATACTTTTCGCTCTAATCCGATAAATACACCTCGACCATGATCCAATCTAAATGGATCAGGTGGATAAGTACTTATAGAACCATCTTGTTTTAAACTGAAAGGTAAATCTCCTGGAGAGGTCTTCCAGTAGCCACCTACAAACTCCATCTGCCCAACAGAATCCAAGGCTAGCCTCCACGTAACTGCTTGAATTCTCAGTTGATCAGAAATTACAGAGTTCATGATCAACGCAGCAGCAACCAGAGGCTGATTCAGCTTTTCAAAAATATCGGCAAAGTGAATCTTTTGGATTTTTCTATAAACTTGACTCGCAGTAAAATCATCAAGTTTGAGATCGCCTGGGCTTTGTGGGTCTTCTGCAAAAACACCCGACTTAACTGAACTGGAGTTTTCTTCTTTTGCAAATCTTGTTCCAACAATATAACCTTTAACACTGCGAAGTATATTATCTTTATCTCTGACTTCAACTCTTGAAAATTGCTTACGCCACGTTTCAAAATCTTTATTTTTAAAATTTATAGATTTGTAGCGACCCTTTGCTTCAGCAAGATATACAGAGTACATATTTTCTGCACACAGGTAATCAGGTGCATCTCCATTTTCAACTCGTAGTACTTTGAAGCCTTCAAACTCATCAACTGGATCTTTATCAAGCACTTTATCCATATGTGCAAAGTACGTGATGTTTAGATGTTCGCAAAGGAACCACCTGCAAAAAGCTTGGCCTAGCTCAGTGGATGCATGTCTTTTTTTTGCAGTAGAATCACCTATTCCGCCACATAGTATACGAAAGTCCCCTGTTTCAGCTAGGAACCGCAAATACTCAAATTGTGATGGATCAGGATATGGAGGTCTTCTTCCATAAGAGTCTAAGTAGTAGTGATGGTAAAGCCGGGCTAAATCAACTAGGCACTTCTCGGCTGCAATATCTTGGTTTGGATCTAAACGCAACGAAACCGGCACGGATTCAAACTTATTCAGCGCAATATTAATATAACGATTCATCCAAAACCCTTATTTTTTGTGGCATAACGCCTAACTAACCGGTGAGGCTTGCTGGCATGTTGTTTTGCGTGTTTTTGCAAAACGCGTGACCGCAAACCGAATCCGCGTTTAGTTTATTGTTATACTTCATCACGAGTAAGCATCGAAATGACATCATTTACAGCTTCTTCAGCCAACAAAGCTTTAGATGCATTATGTGAATTTAATAAAACCTCTTCAGAACTTCCGATTATCCATCTTTCTGCGCAGTATGAAATACACTCATTCACGTCTAAAATTTCCTCATCTGCTACAATTCGTTTAGAAAGCCTAGAGTTATCACCGCTTAATCGCAGGCAAATAGATGAAGACAATGGTATTAAAAAGTAGCGCTTGTATATCGTTCTACCTTGGTCGACGAAGAATAATTCATCTTCGGCTTTCGCAAATGCTTTATCCGATGAGATAAATGGTATCGACCGAGAAATCATGACATCCCAATCGCAACAATCTATTAATTCGGCAAACTCAGGAGATGATCTTAAGAATGTATTGAGAATATGATCCTTGTCAGTGCCTATATGATTAATAGCCTGCTCTACAAAGGCTTCTTCGCTAGACATATCAAATAGAGCTTCATTTTGATAAAGCTTTAGCTTCTCATCATCCAGGACAACTTCCTGATAGATATCCTTTAACGAGACTTCTTGCGACACCTGCTCAATAAGCTTGAAATAAGAAGGAGTTCTGTTCCTAAGGTAACCTAAGTAACGTGCAAGGTTACGCTTATCCAATGCAGAGAAGTCCTCTCCCTCTAGCTTTTTTACTAATTCAGGATAATTCCCATCGACACCTGATAAAGTGGGATTTTCAATGTATGTAGGTTGTTTTCCCTCAGGTGGTTTTTCTAGAGTATATAAATCTTTCTCTTTACCAAAAGATTTAGGTATCGTTTTTTGTACACGACCGGAAATTTTATCTAGAAAGTGAATTCGATTATCAGAATCAACAAACTGATATTGATAAGATTCGGGCAAATAATGATGTTGCTTTGGTCTAGTCATTCCGGCTTCCTTACTCCAGACTAAATCTGATGTATAACGCTTGGCACACGTGCCGATTTGGAGCCGCAGCGCGGCGGAAAAGCGGTCACCGTGCTGCCACTTGTTATGCCTAAATATTTGGCAAGGCTCTTAGTCATTGATTTTTGTCGGTGAGTTAATACTTGAAAACCGGCTATGGAATTCATTCCACCTTTGAATGTCAACGTCCTTAACGAATGCTACCAAACCAGCTAGGTGGTTGTAGAACCCGAGAGGGGTGTCAAACTTTTCATAATTAGAAACAGCCGTAATTCCATACTTTTTAATTGCATATAAATGCCTATCTATGCGTTTGTATGTTTCTTTCGATAACCTTGGCAAATCACCATCAACCAGAAGTCCAAGAACTGTTTTCTTCGAACCAGGACCGGCGACTCTTGTTTTTTTCCTATTTTCTATAAACTTGTTTTTTCGAATAATTCCAATTACTGAGCGATGAATATCACCAATAGATAACTCTTTAGGAAAATTTTCAATAGAAGAAAATGTCAAATCATCAGCATATCGTGTGTAAATCAAGCCATGATTATCCGCAAATTCTGTCAATTCTATATCAAGTTTATACGCTGCTAAGTTGCTGAGCATTGGACTCGTAGGTGCACCCTGCGGTAACACTCCCATAGGGGATGGGCTTGGAAGTGCACCAAAACCTCGAACATCTACAACCTTCTGATATAAGGTGTAATTTTTCCCAAAGCTTGAGCGGTTGGGCATGTTCAGCAAATGCATTAAGTGCTTTGGAAGTCGAAGGGTGGTACAAACCCTAGCCATCTCAAAAGCTAGTAAAGGTCGATACCCCATACCTGAAAATATACTATAAACATCTGATTCGTCGATTGAATGAAAAAAGTCAGCCAAGTCGTATTGAAACATCCATCGGGCACCACAATGCTTTGAAGCACAATTCCGAACACCTCCTTTAGGGTGAAAGGCAAATGACGCAGAGTGAGGATCAAATTTCTGTAAAATCTCAGAATTAATGAATTGTTGTGTCCGTAGCAACTCTCCAGTAACTGAGTGTATGTGACGCCTCCCGCCTGAGCGCTTTTTAATAGCAAACATGCGGTAGTTAGCACTTTCTCTGCGGCGCTCCACCGTCATGCGTAGGACTGAATAATCTACACCTACAATCTTTGATAGGTGGCCAAGAGTAAAAATTACAGGAATACCAGATCGTTGAAGGCTCTGAGCATAAGCTTTCAAGTGAGTAACAGATGGCTCATCGAGAGATGATTGTGCTGCTTTAGATAGATGGTGTACTGACCAAGCTTCCATTCACCTCTCCTTTGAGCCCAGGGGGCCATCAGTGTCATGGCTTTCCCGAGACACCGAAGGTGATTGAGGCATGACACTGAAGGGCGGCGCAGCCGCCTTAGCGTCAGATCTTTCCAGAGATGCCTCTCCGACATCCCCATCCGCAAAAGCCAAAGCTTTTGCAGAATCTGTCGATGATAAAGATGAGAGCACCTTACCAGTCGACGGCTGAATGTTTGCTTGGCCAGCACACCACGAGCTTGGAATATACAGGCTATAGTCCCATTTTGGTAGATCTAGAGGTTCATTCGTTTGTTTGAGTATATCTATACCCGCTTTTGTTAATCGAAGGTTAGGTGTTAAGTAGCCTAATCTTCCTGCATGCTCAATAAGCTTATCAGCATAATGATGATCGACATTAAGCCTGATTGCTATACTCGAAACTCTTCTCACTCCTCTCTTCACAAGAGATAGAAGGCTTAACAATTCATTTGATATAGGCGCGCTTGTTGAAGTGGTATATTTTTCTACAGCATTACCATTCAGTAAATCTATCAGCCAACTGGGTAAGACACGGCCAGTCAACAATCCTTGCCATTTGTTATTACTAAACCATAGAATGCCGGGAGTGTTATTAGGAACACTGTGATAAAAAATCAAATTAGATAAAACTTCACCGTAACCTAAGCGAGCCCATTTACCTACTTTTGTTTGATTCCTACAAAGTTCTACTATCTGTTTGTAATTCTTTCCCCAGCGCTCTTCTAACCATCTCTCGTTGTAGACAAATTCACTAATAAATTCGATTTTTGATGATTTTCGAAATTTTCTTTTTCCATGATCCGAACCACGAATGCAGTCGACAATTCGTTTCTCTGAAGCGTTCGGCCTAGCGAAGCAAATAATGGTTATTTTAATCCAGCCAAAGCTCCACCAACTTAAAAATGTTGGATTCTCTAGTATCGCATTTATAAAACTCGATACTCGATCACCACTACCTATAGAATCATCAATAAGAACGAGGTTTCTTATTTTGTTTGATTTTAAATCCGAAATGGCTGGATGATCTAGAAGGTATTTCTTGTTAGACCGAACTAGATTCGAGATCAGTGAATAAACTAAATCCTCACTGCCCTGAGAGGTTGCAGGCCTTAACGTAGGTGCGCCAGAAGAATCCCAATAGCTTTCTTCATCTGAATCTAATTTTCTAATTGAATATAGAGCATATTTTTTATTGGGTGGCAGCTGTTCTATAGACCTACGAAGCCAGTGCGAATACTCGTCACGTGAAACAAAATTCAATCGACTCAAAAGTGTTTTAGCAATTACTTTCTGTCCATCACTAAATTGAGCTAGCCATTCTTTAATTTCTAAAGATTGTTCAATAGAAGTGATTGAGAGCTGTTGGTATTTAGGTTTCAACATATTCATGACTAATAATAAAAATAGAGTATCTGTAACATGCCTGAATCGGCATAACGCTTTGCTTTGGGGCAGCCGAAACAGAGCGAAGCGGCGTGTAGGCTGTCCCAGCCGCGTAGCGGCGACAACAGCAACTTGTTAAATTGCACGGAAATTATTTTACGCGCCATGACTCAAGCTCCTTTTCGTTTCGTACTATTTTTTTGTGATGACTACAAAGCGATTCAATTTGAGATTGCGTGTAACCAGTTTTTGATGACAAGTAAGCTGTGGGTAAATAGCTCTTTTTCTTTTCGGACAGTCCACTTTGCAGAATATTGTAGACTCGGTTGGAGCGATAATTAGTAACGGCTAAATTAATGAGCCAGCCTACTAGAAGAATTAGCAAACCAGACACTAATGCGCCAAGAAAGCTATTTTTACTCAGTAAATCCCACAAATTTCCAGCCCTCTCCATGACTAGTGCAATTTAACGCCCAAAGCAGCGGTGCGAAGCATCCGCTGGCTTTGTTTGTTAAATTTCATTCTATTTCTTGATGTATGAACTTAATGTCGTAAAAATTACCGGAATTTCTATACTTTTCAACTGCCTCATCACTTGAGTAGAGCATTAAACAACAAGGAGGATTAGACCTCGCTTCGGTTTGAGGCCACTTTTTGAACTTTGTGTTTCTTGATTCGCTGATAAAACTCAATTCTCTTCTGACGCCTAGTATTTCTTTTAATATACCCTTCCTCATTCCGGTATTTTTACACTCAACACCTAGCCAGATTTTTTCTGGTAGTGGGTAAGAATCTAAGTTCGGTTCGACCATAAGGATATCCAGCTCATGATAGTCACCATACTGAGGTGTTGTTGACCGAAAATACTTCGAGGTCCTTAAGTAACTCTGAGATATAAAGCACACGTCAGTCCAAATTTCAGCCACCAACTCATCATCGCGATACGCCTCTATGCAGGGGTAAGCCCTATTTATTGGCCCTGTACCACGCTTCAGGTAGATTTTCTCGCCAACGCTTAACTCTAGTCGCAAACCTTCCTTATTCTTCAAAGAGCTACAAACTGACGCTAATACATATGCTTCGTAAAGCTTTCCAGCTTTCTCATCGTCTTTTATGACTTGATAATCCAATTCTTCAGATGCTCCAACATTTTCTTGAAGCATGTTAACTATCTCATTTTTAAGGGAAGCTAGGTCCATTGCTTGGCCCTCTTGGTGTGTTTTCTGGAGTTTGAGAGAGTTTGTAATTAAAGCTCTCTATTCTGGATATTAAGGCTGAATAGTCTTTGCCTTTGCGAATGTTTTCAGACTGTTTGCTGTAACGCTTAGATTCTTCTTGGGAAAATAACACTTCAATGTCTTTGATTGGTTTTCCCGACTTGGTATTGATAGAGTAATTGAGGAGGTCGAGTATAGAGTCACCAATTTTAGTATTTCGCTCTTTCAGCATCCTCAATAAGCACTCAGTATATCTTTCAACAGACTCTTTGCCGTCTAGGTTGCGGGTAAATTCCATGTCAATAACTTGATCTACTTGACTTAGCCCGGCGGCAGAAACCTCCTGACGAAGAAATAGATATAGTTCATCAAATTCATCTTTAGTCAAAATCTACTCCTGTAAATTTAACAGGTATTAGACGGCGCGTCCTATGATTGGATGGACGCGCCAGCATGTTTACTTAGTAAATGTAGCCTACCTTTTTGTGCATAACCACATGATTTTAAATTAAATTAATATTAATTAGGCTGGATTTGCAGAATTCGCATGCTCACACGTTTTACCAAGCTCAATAATACTGTATGCATATCCACCATCAGGGGATAGAAACCAAATGGATATGCAAAGCGGGCCTCCGAAACTAATGAATCGTGTCAAAGCTGTTATGCGGGTAAAGCGCTATAGCCCACGTACTGAAAAAACATACGATTACTGGATACGTTACTTCATTCGTTATCATGGGTTGCGTCACCCTGCCAGTATGGGCCCTTCTGAAGTCCAGGCTTTTCTGGAGCACCTTGCCGTAGAGCGATATGTGGCTGCGGCTACACAAAACCAGGCGCTAAATGCTTTAGTATTTCTGTATCGCCATATCCTTGATATGCCATTGGGTGATATTGGCGCCTTTCGCGAGCTAAACGCCCGCGTCGATTGCCTGTCGTGCTGTCTTACGAAGAGGTTGTGCGCGTGTTAAATCGAGTGTGTGGGCCTATGAATTTGATGGCCACCCTGGCCTGAGGGAGGAATTTGCCGGTGTGCGCAGCCCTTTAGGCTAATGAGCTAAAACGAAACCACGCTACCGCCATGGCACACCTGGGTTACGTTAGAACGTTCCAGTTGCAACCGTGTTTGACGCATTAATCATACCTTATTCATAAATTTTGATTAGGTCACGTATCGATGAAAAAAAGTGTTTCCTCTCTGAGGGCAACGGCTCGTTAGTTGCATGGATCTGGCATCGCTTCGCGATGCTCCCGCGGGTGCCTCATTTGCTCGTTCCTCGCAGATTCGTTACCACGCGCTACAAAATGTGGCTATGCATGGATTAGCGCCAACCAAAGGCACTGCCTCGCTCGTTACCGCGCGCTACGAAAAGCAGCTACTCCTCACTCTCTGCTTACTGCTGGCCTTCCTTCGCAAATCCGATTAGCCTGCTAATTCACTATTAAGGGTTTGGCATGCAAGAGACGACTTTTCGGCAGCGCTTGGCAGGCGTGCTGATTTTGCTTGGTTTGATCGCGCAAATTATTGGTTTTACCGGCTGGTTGAGCACTGCCCCTGCGGTGAGCTATTTGCTGTGGGCGGCAGTTGTGTTGCTGTGGCGGGATATTCCTCGTCGTTCGCGCATTCAGGCGGCCGTACTGATTGCGTTGGGGGCGGGCATGCTTCTGGTGGCGCGGTTTGTGTATGGTGCGGATGTCGATTGGTCTGCCATGTTGCAGGGCAATTCGTTTGTGGCGGCGATGCTGGTGAGCGTTAGCTTTATCTCGCTGATCGGTAAGCAAGGCAATAAGGGCGCAACCGGAAGCCGAGTGACTGGGGCGGGCGGTATTTTGCGCACCTGGCTGGGCGTTCACTTTCTGGGCACGATTTTAAATCTCTCTACCGTGTTTATGGTCGGCGATAAGCTGGCCCGGCGTGGGCCACTCACCACTCCGCAGTTGCTGGCTCTTAACCGGGGGCTGAGTAGCGCGGCGCTATGGTCTCCGTTTTTTGCCTCCATGGGTGTAGTGATAGCGCTAGTGCCCGACGTTGAGTATGCGCAGATTGCCGTGGTGGGCTTTCCCATGGCGATGCTGTCAGGGCTGTTAACCACCCTGGAGCTTAGGCGTCGGTTTGATCTCAGCGAGGTCGATGGCTACTCACTGGCACCGCGTAGTCTGTTTATGCCGGTGGGTATGGCGGCGTTGGTGATGCTGTTTCACTTTGTGCTTACCCCTACCCTGACCATTGTCAGTATTATTACCTTTCTGCTGCCTAGCGTTGCGCTGCTAAGTAACCTCCCCCATGGGCCCAAATTTACTCTACGGCGCATTCGTCAGCACACCACCACGCGGCTACCCGCCATGCCCGGGGAGATTTCGCTGTTTTTGGCGGCGGGGTTATTAACCATTGGCCTTTCGACGCTGGTCACGGCTGCGGCTGGCAGCGACTGGACGCTGTTCACACGCTTTGGGGCGCCGCAGGCGATGCTTAGCTTTGCGGCGATCACGCTTAGTGCACTGGCAGGCCTGCACCCGATTATTGGCGTCTCGGTGCTGGCGTCGATCCTCAATTTGCAGGGCGGCGAACAGACCGTGTTTGCGTTTGTGGCGTTAACCTCGTGGGCGGTGGGCACCAGCGTGGGCCCGCTTTCGGGGATTAATCTTTCACTGCAGGGGCGCTACGGGGTGAGCGGTTACCGGATGATGAAAAATAACCTGCTCTACGCGGCGGTGATGAGCCTGCTTTCGCTGGGGGCGATCGCAGGCGTCAGCTTACTGGTTACCTAATCGATCAGGTCTCAATGATTTTACTGGGGAAGCGGTAGAAGTAACGGTGGCCACACTGGTGGCAGGGTTCCAGCCTGGCAACGGTGGGCAGCATTACCTGGGCATCGCAGTGGGTGCAGGCCATTAGGCCGGGTGCGGCCATTTCGCCTTCGCAGTAGTCGGCACGGGCGGCTTCTAGATCTTCCTCGAAGCGTTCGCGCTCGACTACGCTGCGGTCAGCAATCGACAGCAGCGACTCCGCCACGCGGCGGGAAAGGCCGTCGATATCGATGCCCAACCAGCTGGCCACCTGCTTGCCGGTGTCGGCCATGTAGTAGCGCATATCTTTCAGGTCACGCTCGACCCAGGCGCGCAGCAAGGCCAGCTCGTCCTTGGTGTACTCTTCCAGCTCCGCTTCAAACTCCACCGCGTCGTCCAGATCCTTCTGCAAGTTTTCCCAGGTTAGCTCGTTAGCGCCCCCCTGCATCCGCTCTAGCAAGCGTTCGTAGCCTTCGCGTAGGCGATTGTCATTCTGTTGATCACTCATGGTGCCTCTCCTTTTGTCGACGCGTGCAGTTACCTATCATCGGCTTACCGTTCAAGGATACACCTGCATAGGATACAATCGACCTCACTTATCTGACAGTGGTCATCTAACATTCACTTTGCGCCCCTTTTGGGCGAATACGCCAAGGCATTAATAAACCGATGGACGCACACTACAGCCCTCGTGAAATCGAACGCGACGCCCAGCAATACTGGGACAAACATCAGTGCTTCAAAGCCGTAGAGGATGCCAACAAGGAGAAGTTCTACTGCCTCTCCATGTTCCCCTACCCCAGCGGCAAGCTGCACATGGGCCACGTGCGTAACTACACTATCGGCGACGTTGTGTCCCGGTTCCAGCGCATGCAGGGTAAAAATGTCATGCAGCCCATGGGCTGGGATGCGTTTGGTATGCCCGCAGAAAACGCCGCCATCCAGAACCAGGTGCCGCCCGCCAAGTGGACCTACCAAAACATCGACTACATGCGCAATCAGTTGAAGGCGCTGGGCTTTGCCTACGACTGGAACCGTGAGTTCGCCACCTGCGATACCAGCTACTACCGCTGGGAGCAGTGGTTCTTCACCAAGCTAGTGGAAAAAGGCTTGGTGTATAAGAAGATGTCGACGGTCAATTGGGATCCGGTCGATCAGACGGTACTCGCCAATGAGCAGGTTATCGAGGGCCGTGGCTGGCGTTCCGGCGCCTTGGTTGAGCGTAAAGAGATCCCGCTGTGGTTCTTGAAGATTACCGACTATGCCGATGAGCTGCTGGCCGACCTGGATAAAGTCGAGTGGCCCGAGCAGGTCAAAACCATGCAGCGCAACTGGATTGGTAAATCCCGCGGCGTCGAGATGACCTTTGATGTTAAAGACGCTGATGGCCAAGCCAATGAGCCGCTAGCGGTCTATACCACCCGCCCGGATACGCTGTTAGGCGTGACCTATGTAGCCGTTGCCGCTGGCCACCCATTGGCCAAGCAGGCAGCCGAGCAGAATAGCGAGCTGGCAGCCTTCTGCGATGAGTGTGCCAAAGGTGGTACCACTGAAGCCGAAATGGCCACCAAAGAGAAGAAAGGCATGCTCACCGGGCATAGGGCAGTTCACCCGCTGACCGGCGATGAAGTGCCCGTTTACGTGGCTAACTTCGTGTTAATGGAGTTTGGTACCGGTGCGGTGATGGCGGTGCCCGGCCACGACCAGCGCGATTGGGAGTTTGCCACCAAGTACGGTATCCCCATTAAAGCGGTAATTGCCGACGAGAGCGGCCAGCCCGCGGATATTTCCGAAGCGGCTTACGCCGAGTACGGCACGGTGGTGAATTCCGGTGAGTTCGACGGGCTCGGCTTTGAGCAAGCGTTCGATGCCATTGCCGCGAAGCTGGCCGAACTTGGCCGCGGCGAAGTTAAAACCAACTTCCGCCTACGCGACTGGGGCGTCGCCCGCCAGCGCTACTGGGGCGCGCCGATTCCGGTGAAATACGGCCCGGAAGGTCAAACCGTGCCACTCACCGACGACGAGCTGCCGGTATCGCTGCCCATGGAAGTGACTGTGGATGCGTCTGGCTCGCCGCTGAAAAAGATGCCGGCATTCTCTGATCTGGGCGATGGCTGGACTCGGGAAACCGACACCTTCGACACCTTTATGGAGTCCTCCTGGTACTACGCACGCTTCTGCTGTGCCGATAACACTGAGGCGATGCTGGATGAGCGCGCCAACTACTGGCTGCCGGTGGATCTCTACATTGGTGGCATCGAACACGCCATTTTGCACCTGTTGTATGCGCGTTTCTTCCACAAGCTAATGCGTGACTTTGGCTTGGTGGATTCCGACGAACCGTTCCAGCAGCTGTTGACCCAAGGCATGGTGATCGCCGAAACCTTCTACCGCCCTACCGATAACGGCGGCAAGCAGTGGTTTAACCCTGCTGACGTGGAAGTGAAGCGCGACGAGAAAGGCCGCCCCCTTAGCGCCGTTCTGATGAGCGATGGCGAGCCGGTGGAGATGGGCGGCATCGAGAAGATGTCCAAGTCGAAAAACAACGGCGTTGACCCGCAGTCGATGATCGACAAGTTCGGTGCTGATACCGTGCGCCTGTTTATGATGTTTGCCGCACCGCCTGAGCAGTCCCTGGAGTGGTCGGATTCCGGCGTTGAAGGCGCCCACCGCTTCCTCAAGCGTCTATGGCGTCAGGTCAATGAGCACTTGGCCGCGGGCACTCCCGGCACGTTGGATACCAGCGCACTTAACGACGACCAAAAAGCGCTGCGTCGCAAAACCCACGAGACGATCAAGAAAGCCAGCGACGACATTGGCCGCCGCACCACCTTCAATACCGCCATTGCCGCGGTGATGGAGCTATCCAACGCCATTGGCAAGTTCGAAGACACTTCCGAGCTTGGCCTGGCGGTGAGTCGTGAAGCACTGGAAGCCTGCGTGCTGCTGCTCTCGCCGATCACCCCGCACCTGTGCCATAGTCTCTGGGAAGCGCTGGGGCACTCCGACCCCGCTATCGAAGCGACCTGGCCGAAGGTGGATGAATCCGCCCTTACCCGCGACACTATTGAGCTGGTGGTACAGGTCAACGGCAAGCTGCGCGCGCGCCTTGAAGTACCCGCTAGCGCTGATAAAGCGTCCATTGAGGAACTGGCGATGGCGCATGAAAATGTCCAGCGTTTCCTTGAGGGGAACACCGTACGTAAAGTGATCGTGGTGCCCGGCAAACTGGTCAACATCGTGGTGAGCGGATGAACCGACGCAGCTTTCTAACCACTAGCTTAAGTGCAGGCATCGCCGTTTCGGCGGCGGTGCTGCTCAGCGGCTGTGGGTTTCGGCTTCGTGGCACTGAGTCGCTGCCTACGCTGCCCCCCATAGCCTTAGAAGGCGACACCAACAGTGCCGTCGCCCAGCAGGTGGCTTCGCGCCTTCAGCAGTTAGGAACCCGGGTAGCCTCTGATGCGCCCTGGCGGGTCACCTTGGGCACGCCTGTCTTAGCCGAGCGCCGATTAGGCGGCGATGGCAGGGCAAGCCGCGAACACGAGCTGACGCTTAGTGCCAGGCTTTCTGTTCAAGAGCGGGCGTCCAACGCTTATCACATCAATAGCGAGACGCTGTCGACTGATACCCGTATTCGCGTCAGCGATGACGACCTTCTTAACCGCGAAACGCTGATGATGGAAGCAGAACAAACACTTGCCCGCCAGCTATCACTGCAAATCATTGAGCGCCTGACTTACGTTGAGGGCATGCAGTGAAGGTATTTGCTGATCAGTTGCCCGCTGCGTTGGCAAAGAAGCTGCCCCGGGTTGTCATCGTAGCGGGAGATGAGCCCTTACAGCATCGCGACGCCTGCGATGCTGTAAGGGCTGCCGCACGTCAGGCGGGCGTTGAAGAGCGTGAAGTGCTCGATGTGGAGCCCAATTTCGCCTGGGGCCGCTTGATGGAGATGTCGAGCAATCTCTCGCTGTTTGCGACCAGCAAGCTGCTGGAGTTGCGCCTAGGCAATCACAAGTTAGGCCAGGAAGGCAGCAAAGCGTTAGCGCAATACGCTGAAACCCTGGATAACAGCGATGACGTTCTACTTATTGGCATGGGCAAGCTAGACGCCAAGCAGCAGAAAAGCGCCTGGTTTAAAACCCTGGATAAGCACGGCCTGTTTGTACCGGTATGGCCAGTGGATGCCTCTCGCTTAGGCTATTGGTTGCGGGATCGCGCTTCACTCCACGGGCTACAAATTGATCTGGAAGCAGCACGCCTATTGGGTGAGCGCACCGAAGGCAATCTGCTGGCCGCAGACCAGGAGCTGCAAAAACTGGCGCTGATTCACCCCCAGGGCACACGCCTGAACGTCGAGAGCATCGCCCAGGGCGTGGAAGACAGCACCCGCTTTGATGTCTTCAATTTAGCCGATGCCTGCTTGAAAGGCGAACCCAACCGCGCCTCGCGCATTGTCAATGGTCTGCGCAGTGAAGGCGTTGAGGCGCCTATTGTGCTGTGGGCGCTTAGCCGGGAGCTACGCACTCTGCTCTCATTACACCAGCACCTGGATCAGGGGCAAAGTTTTGAGCACGCCTGCAAAACCCAAAAACCGATGATCTTCGATAAACGCCGCCCGGCTTACCAGAAAGCGATTGGCCGCCTGCCCATGAAACGGCTGCATAAATTGCTGTTAATGGCGCAACGCCTCGATTTAGCCGTTAAAGGCGCAGCAGCAGTGCCGCTGTGGCCTGGCCTGCACGATTTGGCGATGACCATGGCCGGTGGACGCGGATTGTTATCCGAAACCGCCTGGACTTACCGCGTTAATGCCCATGGCTAGCCAACAGGGTTAAGTGCAAATAATGTGTACTTTGCATCGTTAGGCTTAAAAATCACTTCAATAGTTTCTATACTGCTGATTCAAGCCATAAAAAAAGCTTGACCCATCCCGACTAGTCTATAAGGAAGAAGACGATGAAAACATTGCGTGCTTACCTCTCTACCCTGCTGATTGCGGCGCTCGTTATTACCAGTTTACCCGTTGCTGCTGCCCCCGCTGCGCCTCAAGCCATGGATTTGGTCTCCACCCAATCTGTTTTGGAAGCTGACCGTGCTGGCTCAGATCGCGAGCGTATCAACGAGATTCTGGCCCGCGCCGATGTGCAAGATCAGTTGCTGAAGCAGGGTGTTGATCTGGATGAAGTCGAAGCTCGTGTTGCCGCCCTAAGCGATGCTGAAGCGCAGCAGATGGCGGAACAGCTTGAACAACTGCCGGCCGGTGCTGGCGTTGTAGGCGCTCTATTCGCCGTTTTCATTATTTTGCTGGTCACCGATATCCTCGGCCTAACCGACGTCTACCCGTTTACTCGTTAATCAATAGGCAGCACATGACCTACCTGCTTACTAACGCCCGCTTTGCGGGCGTTTTTATTATGCTGCTACTCCTTAGTGGCTGTGCCCGAAACCCGGTATTACTGCAAAGCACCTATCAAGCGCTACCGCCCCATACAGAAATCGCCAGCGTGCCGTTTTATGCCCAAACGGAATATCAGTGCGGCCCTGCCACGCTGGCGATGGTGCTCAACCATCAGGGTGTCGACACTGGCGTTGACGAGCTAATTCCTCAGGTATTTCTGCCCGGGCGCGATGGCAGCGTACAGCCAGAAATGCTCGCTACGGTGCGGCGGCATAAGCAGCTCGCGTATCCTATACGCGGCACCATGGATGCCTTGTTAAACCATTTGGCGGCGGGCGACCCGGTGGTGGTCATGCAGAATTTGTCATTGCCAATTTACCCAATGTGGCACTACGCCGTTGCCATTGGCTACGACTTACCCAATGAAACGCTTATTCTGCGCAGCGGAGAAATTGAGCGGCATACGCTGTCGTTTAGCCGCTTCGATGCCACCTGGGCCCGCACCGAGCGCTGGGGGTTTGTAGTGGCTGAACCAGGTACGCTGCCTGAGGGCATTACCGCCCGTAATGCCCTAGAAGCGATTAGCGCCTATGAAGAGACCCACGGGCCACGTGCAACGCTTTCAAGCTGGCAAGCGTTTGTGGCGCGTCATCCTGCTAACGCAATTGGGCAGTTTGCGTTGGGCAACGCACTTTATGCTGACCAGCAGCCCGACAACGCCCGACAAGCTTTTAAGCGAGCAACCGAACTTGATGAAGAAATGGGTGCCGCATGGCTAAATCTGGGTCTTTTACTGCTGCAAAACGAGTCCCCAGATGCGGCTCGCGAAGCGTTAACGCAGGCCGCCTCCCTTGAGGGTAACTGGCAGGAAAAAGCACGCTTAGCCTTAGACTCTCTAAATAACGATTAAATATCAAATACTAACAATATTATTAATAATAACGAGCACAAGTATGATCCTGCAATTAGTAAAGTTGTGGGATGGCATATATGGCAACCGAGTGCTTAAGTTGCATAAGGATGATGTCTTGAAGCTGTTCATTGGATTACCTAACCATTAACGGGAGAGGTGCCATGCAGAACTGGCCTTTGCTACGGAAGCACTCTTTTGATGACCACACTTTCTTTACCAACGAACTTGCGCCTACTCGGCAGTATGCAAAGAGGGGCATCGTTACTGCCAGCTCGTTGATTATCTCAGGATGATGCCTCTCTTTTTTCGTCAGCCTGGCGGGCGCTTTGCATCCATTTTTGCTGTCATACTCTGCGCAATGTCCGTGGTATTGGGTAGCTACGTTTACAGTGCGTGTCAAAAAGCCAGTGCCGACTACACCACGTTGATCAGCGACATTGTGCTGGCTCAGCAAGCGACACCTCAATTACGGGCCGCGCTAGAGGAAGGCAGCCGCCGGCCTGATAGCGAGCATATCGAATATATCGATTATTTTATTGCCCTTTCCAAACAACATTTAGATAACATCCAGGGCAGTATTGAACGCCATCGTTATCTCATTGAGGATGTCGAGTATCTCAATAGCTATTTCAATAAGCTTAATAACCACCTTGTTGAGTTAACCCAACAAACACGCCAGGCCCAGCGGCGTCCAGAGCTGATCGAAGCGCTCCAGCGCACGGCCATGGAGATCGGTGCCTCTCAAGTATGGTTGTATAATCAACTTTTGGAAGACGTTCACACCATTGCCAATCAACAGCGTTTGATCATGCAGCGCCTGTCGATCGCTGTGAGTGTGCTACTGGTGCTGATGGTGAGTGCGGCGACCACACTTTGTTTGGCGGTTATTTACCTGCGCCGTCAGCGCACAGTCATGCATCAGCAACTTCTGACCGATGAGCTGACCGGGCTATATAACCGACGCCATTTGGTCAATGTCGCTTTAGCCACGATCACCCAGGCACGGCGTGATCAGGCACCGCTCAGCTTAATGCTGTTGGATATCGACCACTTCAAACAAGTCAACGACACTTATGGGCACCCTACCGGCGATGAGGTTTTGCGCCAGATTAGTCAACAGCTTCGCTTGCTGTGCCGTCCATCGGACACATTAGCAAGAATTGGTGGCGAGGAGTTTTGTTTATTGATGCCTAACACGGCTACCCATGATGCGCTACAGGCAGCAGAACGGCTGCGCCGAGAAATTGAAGTTAAGACCATGAGTGGTATAGACCTTCACGCCAACCCAACCATTAGCATCGGCGTGACGACGTGCCAAAGCGGCTCGCTGACGTTTGAACAGCTTTATTCGTTTGCTGACAAAGCGCTCTACCAAGCCAAGGCACTGGGGCGCAACCGTGTTGAAAGCCTATTGCCCCCTAATGACCCCTCACCTTATAACGACCCACAAACTTACGCCCAGACGCTTATTCACGAGTCCAGCGACTCTTAAACTTCGGCGGAACAAGGAAGCCCCGATTAGAAAACCCGGTTTAAACCGTTCTGCGCAGCCACTCGATATGCTTCTGCCATGGTGGGGTAGTTAAAGGTGGTATTCACAAAGTACTTGAGCGTATTGGCCTCGCCTTCTTGCTGCATGATTGCTTGCCCGATATGCAAAATTTCTGAGGCCTGGTCACCAAAGCAGTGAATCCCTAATATTTCCAGGGTGTCCTGATGGAAAAGAATTTTCAGCATACCCACGGTATCACCGGTAATCTGCGCCCTGGCGGTATCTTTAAAGAAGGCTTTACCTACCTCGTAAGGCACTTTTGCTTCCGTGAGCTCTCTCTCATTGGGGCCAAACGAGCTAATCTCGGGGATGGTATAAATCCCGGTGGGCACATCACTGACAAAGCGATACTCTTTATCGAGCAGTTCATTGCACGAATTCAGGCCTTGATCGTAAGCAGCGCTCGCCAGACTCGGCCAGCCGATCACATCGCCCGCTGCGTAGATGTGTGGAACTTCGGTACGATAATGCTCATCGACGCTTAACTGCCCGCGCCCATTGGCGGTTAAACCTATGTTCTCAAGGCCTAAACTGTCGGTATTGCCAGTGCGCCCATTGGCCCACAAAAAAGCATCTGCGCGAATTTTCTTGCCTGACTGAAGGCGCACAACAACGCCTGAGTCATCACCCTCCACGCTCTCATATTCTTCATTATGACGCACTAACACACCGTGCTTGCGCAAATGGTAAGAGAGCGCATCGCTAATCTCATCGTCTAGAAACGACAGCAGGCTGTCACGGTTATTAATTAGATCAACTTTGACACCCAAGCCCGAAAAGATCGAGGCGTATTCACAGCCAATCACCCCAGCACCGAAAATCACTAGAGTACGCGGGGTGTGCAACAGGCTCAATATGGTGTCAGAGCAGTAAATACGCGGATGGCGGAAGTTTATATCCGCGGGACGATAAGGGCGCGAACCGGTGGCTATCACAACTTTTTTAGCCACTAGTTCTTCCATACCTTCCTGACTGTCACGCACTACTAAGGTGTGCTCATCCTTAAATCGGGCGACGCCGTGGAACAGGTCGATACGGTTACGCGCATAGAAGGTGGTGCGCATTTCGACCTGCTTATCGATGGTGCCGCGTGAGCGCTCCATTACTTTGGGAAAAGAGAACCAGCGTGGCTCACCAATATCGCGGAACATACGGTTGGTATTGAAGGCCATGATCTGTTTGACCTGATGGCGCAACGCTTTGGAAGGAATGGTACCCCAGTGGGTACAGTTGCCACCGACCTGCGCCTGCTTCTCTATGATCGCGACGCGCTTGCCATGCTTGGCAGCATTGATAGCAGCGCTTTCCCCCGCAGGCCCCGTACCGATCACCACCACATCGTAATTGTGAACCGCCATACTCACTGCGTCCCCTGTTCCCTGTTCCCTGTTAAATACACACCCTTCCACACGCATGATTTACGCATAAATTTGCTGCGAATGGGCGGCTACCTACACCTACATGCCTTTATAGCTACGCCATATTTACCGGCGTGTAGCATCGTAGCCCAAATCGGCACCGCGGCTCTCATCGCTACGGCGGCGCACGCCACCACGCTTCCGGTTCTCTTCTTCACAAACCTCATCTTTGCCGCCGCAAATATCGCAGCCATCTTTCATGCCGATTTGATTCAAACCACCGCATGAACCGGCAATCGGTTTGCGACCCATAATGACGCCCACGGCCATCGCACCCATAATCAGCGCCATGAAACCGAATACCAGTAGCCAAATAGTCATATCAACCTCCCAGCTTTACATCGCTTCGCTTTAAATTATTAGCCTTACCTGACGACAACAGCTGTCGTGATAAGTGCCTCACGGTCTCTCCTCATTACCACCATTATACCTTAGCCGAGCCTTACTTATCAGCGCTGTGATGGGTCATTAACACTGCCTATCATCGCGCCCACTTCTTCGCACAGGCTTACAAAAAACGGGGCCAGCCAAAAGGCCAGCCCCGCTTAACGCTGCGCTCGAGTTACATCGAGTAATTAGCCACCGAAATCATCCAACAGGATATTTTCCGGCTCAACGCCCATATCCAGCAGTAGCTTGATAACAGAAGCGTTCATCATCGGCGGCCCACACATGTAGTACTCGCAATCTTCAGGCGCGGGGTGATCCTTCAGATAGTTTTCGTACAGCACGTTATGGATAAAGCCTGTCGGCCCTTCCCAGTTATCTTCCGGCTGGGGATCAGACAGCGCCAGGTGCCACTCAAAGTTGGGGAACTCTTCGGCTAGCTGGTCGTACTCTTCGTTGTAGAAAGTTTCACGCCAGGAGCGTGCACCGTACCAGAAGGTAATCTTGCGATCAGACTTCAAGCGCTTCAGCTGATCGAAGATATGACTACGCATCGGCGCCATACCCGCACCACCGCCGATGAAGATCATCTCGGCGTCAGTATCTTTAGCAAAAAATTCACCGAACGGCCCCATCACGGTGACCTTATCGCCTTCTTTCAGGCTAAAGACGTAAGTCGACATCAAGCCCGGGGGGTGGTCAGTGCCGGGAGGCGGTGTCGCAATACGGATATTGAACTTGAGGATACCCTTCTCATCCGGGTAGTTCGCCATGGAGTAAGCGCGAATCACTTCCTCGTTATTTTTGTGGGAAATTTTGAACATATCAAATTTTTCCCAATCACCCCGGTACTCCTCATCAATATCAAAATCAGAGAACTTGACATCGTAAGGCGGCGCGACAAGCTGGACGTAGCCACCGGCGCGGAAGGCCACTTCCTCACCCTCTGGCAGCTTGAGATTCAGCTCTTTGATAAAGGTGGCAACATTGGGGTTAGCAATAACTTCGCATTCCCACTTCTTCACCCCAAAGACTTCTTCAGGCACTTCTATTTTCATGTCCTGCTTGACAGGTACCTGACAAGAGAGGCGCCAGCCCTCTTTCTTCTCACGCATGGTGAAGTGCGACTCTTCAGTGGGCAGAATAGAACCACCGCCCTCTTCTACCCGGCACTTACACTGGGCACAAGAGCCACCGCCACCACAGGCGGAAGAGAGAAAAATACCGTTAGCAGCAAGGGTATTGAGCAGCTTACCACCGGCCTGCGTGCTTAAGGTATGCTCAGGGTCGCCGTTGACCTCGATGGTCACGTCCCCGCTACTCACAAGCTTACTACGCGCTGCCAGGATGATCGCCGTTAAGCTAATAACGATGACCGTGAACATGACAACACCGAGCAAGATGACTGTTGTATCAACCATGTCGGTTTCCTATTGCTGGAGGTTTTCTATTTCCCAGCGGTGTTTGGCACCGCTGGGAAAAACCGGCTGCGCTTAAAGCTGAATGCCCGAGAAGGACATAAAGCCCAACGACATCAGCCCCACGGTGATGAAAGTAATGCCCAGGCCTTGTAGGCCACCCGGCACATCGCTGTACTTCAGCTTTTCACGAATACCTGCCAGAGCTGCAATGGCCAGCGCCCAACCGGTGCCCGCGCCAAAGCCATAGACCACGGCTTCGCCAAAGTTATAGCTACGCTCAACCATAAACAGTACGCCACCAAGGATGGCGCAGTTAACGGTAATCAACGGCAGGAACACCCCTAGCGCGTTGTAGAGCGTCGGCACGTACTTATCAAGGAACATCTCCATGATCTGTACCAGCGCAGCAATAACACCGATATAAGAGAGCAACCCAAGGAATGAGAGGTCAATATTCTCAGCACCGCTGATACCGGTCCAGGTCAATGCGCCTTCCTGTAGCAAGAAGGTATAGACAAGGTTGTTAACCGGCACGGTGACAGTCAGTACCACAATAACCGCAATACCCAGGCCAATCGCTGAGGAGACTTTTTTGGACACCGCCAAGAAAGTACACATCCCCAGGAAGAAGGCCAGCGCCATGTTTTCAACAAACACCGAGGCAACAAAAAGACTCAGATAATGTTCCATGTTACACGGCCTCCTTGGGCTTGGTGTTTTCCTTCATTTTGAACTCATTATCTTCTACCTGCTCAGGGTTTACGGAACGCAGCACCCAGATCAGCAGACCAATAATGAAGAACGCCGAAGGTGGCAGTAACAGCAGGCCATTGGGAACGTACCAACCACCGTTTTGGATAGTCTGGAAGATGGTAATCCCAAATACGCTGCCCGAGCCCAGCAGCTCGCGCACAAAGCCCACTACCATCAGTACAAAACCGTAGCCCAGACCGTTGCCGATACCATCTAAAAACGAAATGCCCGGCGTATTGGACATCGCAAAGCCTTCCGCACGCCCCATGACGATACAGTTGGTAATGATCAGGCCAACGAATACCGAGAGCTGCTTGGACATCTCATAGGCATACGCTTTGAGGATCTGATCGACCACGATAACCAGCGAGGCAATAATCGTCATCTGCACAATGATACGGATCGAAGAAGGAATATGATTCCTGATCAAAGATACGAACAGATTCGATAACGAACTAACAAAGATAACCGCCAGCGCCATAACGAGCGATACGCTCATACTGGTGGTTACCGCCAGTGCCGAACAGATCCCCAGAATTTGTAGCGCAATGGGGTTATTTTGGAAAATCGGCGCCGTTAAAACGCCTTTTGCATTTACGTCCGCCATGATCAGGCCCCCTCAACGTCTTCGAAGTTGGTATCGGTCTCTTCGGCGTCTTCCGGCTCAGTACCGCTACGGAATTTAGCCAAATAGGGACCGAATGCTTCTTCGCTTAGCCAGAACTGCAGCATATTCGTCACGCCGTTACTGGTTAGCGTCGCGCCAGATAGCGCATCTACTTCGTATTCGTTACTGGCGCCACCTTTGGTCAGGTGAATTTCCGGTGAGAGGTCGCCCTCTTCATCGTAAATTTTCTTACCTTCCCACTGAGCTTGCCAGCGCGGGTTGTTAACTTCAGCGCCTAGACCAGGTGTTTCGCTGTGCTCGTAGTAGGTGATACTAACGATCGTATTGCCGTCACCTTCTACAGCCAGGAAGCCACGCATCAGGCCCCAAAGTCCTTGACCACGAATCGGTAGCACGATCTGTTCCGGGTCGTCTTCATCGCCAATCAGGTAAACTGTGGCGTAGTTTTCAACCCGCGAGAGACCTGCAATGTCCTGATCGCCTGAAAGCGTGCGACCCGAGGCGGGGTCACGAGCGGCCTCAAAACTATCGTAAGTATCAGGATCAAACTCGTCAGAGTATTCACCCGTATCCAGGTCAACGACCCGAGCGGTGATCTCTTCGCTAAATACCTTTTCAACGTCCATGCCTGGTTCGTAAAGCTTGGCAACGTTCAAGATATTAGTTTTACGATCGAGCTCCTGGTTAAGCTGCTGCATGGGTCGCAAAGCGACCGCTGCTGTCGAGACAATGACGGAGCACACAATACAGAGTGAGAACGCCACTATCAGGATTTTCTTGATGGAGTTGTTACCTTGTGCCATTAGGCAGTCTCCTCGGCCGGTACGCCGGTGCGCTTCACGCGACGCTTGATATTGGCCTGAACGAAGAAATGGTCAATCAGCGGTGCAAACAGGTTAGCGAACAGAATCGCCAGCATGATGCCTTCCGGGAAAGCCGGGTTCACAACGCGAATCAAGACGGTCATCACACCGATTAACGCCCCAAACAGCAGTCGGCCCTGGTTGGTCATTGAGGCTGACACAGGGTCAGTCGCCATGAATACCATACCAAAAGCGAAACCACCGATTACCAAGTGCCAGTACCACGGCATGGCAAACATGGGATTTGAATCAGAGCCGATCAGGTTAAACAGCGTACTGGTCACCACCATGCCCAGGAACACCCCCAGCATGATTCGCCAGGAGGCAATTCCCGTCCACAGCAGCACTGCAGCGCCGATAAAGATCGCCAGCGTCGAGACCTCGCCCACAGAGCCTGGCATAAAGCCCAGGAAGGCATCCCACCAGCTGAAGGCGTCGGTCAGTGCAGACATACCGTCCTGGAACGCCATAGAGAGAGGCGTGGCACCGGTGTAACCATCGGCAGCAACCCATACTGAATCACCGGAAATTTGCGCCGGATAAGCGAAGTAAAGAAATGCACGGCCAGTCAGCGCGGGGTTCAAGAAGTTCTTACCCGTGCCACCAAATATCTCTTTACCGATCACCACACCGAAGGTGATACCCAGCGCCACTTGCCAAAGCGGAATAGTGGCCGGAAGAATCAGCGCAAACAGCACCGAGGTAACGAAGAAACCTTCGTTGACTTCGTGGCCACGCTTGATTGCAAACAGAACTTCCCAGAAGCCACCGATAACAAAGGTGACCAGATAGATGGGCAGGAAGTAAGTAGCGCCGAGGACAAAGTTAGCCCAAAAACTGCTTGGGTCATGCCCACCTGCCAACGTCATCATAATTGCTTCGCGCCAGCCAGCCATAGAAGCGTAGCCTGCGTCAATGGCGGTGTTTGCCTGCCAGCCTGCATTCCACATACCGAACAACATGGCTGGGAAGGTACATAGCCAAACGGTAATCATGATGCGTTTCAGATCGATACCGTCACGCACGTGAGCAGTGGTCTTGGCCACGCTCGGCGGTGTATAAAAAATCGTATCCACCGCTTCAAACAGCGGATAGAACTTTTCGTACTTTCCGCCTTTGTGGAAATGCGGCTCGATATTTTGGAGTGTTTGTTGAATACCCATCATCAGGCCTCTTTCTCGATCATGGTGAGATTGTCACGCAGGATGGGGCCATATTCGTATTTGCCGGGGCAAACGTACGTACACAGCGCCAGATCCTCTTCGTCCAGCTCCAAACACCCAAGCTGCATGGCAACCTCAATGTCGCCCACGATCAGCGAACGCAATAGCTGAGTCGGCATGATATCCAGCGGCATCACCGTTTCATATGCGCCTACCGGCACCATAGCACGCTCGGAGCCATTGGTTGAGGTAGTCGGCGCATAGTTGCTCAGGCCTTTGATCTTGGAGATGTAGATACCCAAGACTGAGTGGCGATTAGCCCCCGGAGAGAGCCAACCCATAAACGTGCGCTTATTGCCTTCTTCCAGCAAACTTAGTTGATTGCTGAAGCGCCCAAGGTAAGTCAACGTACCTTCAGCGGCAAAACCAGAAAATACGGAACCAGAGATAACACGGGTGTCATCGGGTTTGATGACTTCACCTGCCAGGAGTTCATCCGTGCTGGCGCCGATGCGTGTACGCACCAGGCGCGGATTTTCAGCACGCGGGCCGCCAATAGCAACCACCCGGCTCATATCCAGCTTCCCTTCTACAAACAACTTACCGAACGCGATAACGTCCTGGTAGCCGATATGCCACACTTTTTTATGCAGTGCGACCGGTGAAAGGTAGTGAATATGAGTACCGACAAGTCCGGCTGGATGAGGGCCTGCAAAGCTTTCGGCTTTTACGCCGTCCACATCGCCACCCGGAATTGAGGCCTTTTCGCCTGTACATAAGAAGACGTTGCCCTCGGTTAGGCGCGCTAACACCTTGAGGCCATCCTCGAATGCCTGCGCCTGTTCATTAATGATCAGTGCAGGGTCAGGGCTAAGTGGATGAGTATCCACGGCGGTTACAAAAATATCGGCCGGAGTGCTGTCAATGGCCGGTGTGCGCGAGAAAGGACGGGTGCGTAAAGCAGTCCAGAGTCCTGACTCTACCAGTTGGTCGACCACGACCTGACGTTCAAGCTGCGCTAAGGCATTACGATCGTGAGCAGCGAATTCGACCGCTTCCTCAGTTTCATCGACTTTGATTACGACAGATAGTAAACGACGTTTTTCGCCACGGTTTATTGCAAGCACTTCACCGGCAGCGGGCGCTGTATAGCGCACACCATCAATTTTCTTATCGGTGAAGAGCAATTGGCCCAGTTTGACCTTATCCCCTTCCTGAACTTCCATGGTTGGCTTCATGCCAACATAGTCGGTACCCAGGATTGCCACGTGGCGCACAGACCGCGCATCTTCAATACGCTGCTCGGGCGCTCCCGTGATGGGGAGATCCAGGCCTTTTTTGACTTCGATCATAGTCTCGCCCAGTTGTTGGATCGGATATACGAAGGTATGGGGTTCGAATGCTTATTTTCTGCTCAGCGAATTGTTATGTTCTGCTCAGATTGTTACCAGTCCGGCCCAAGCTGCACTTGAACCACCCCGAAAAATCCCTCGCATTATAAAGATAAGCGCGTCCAATGACCACATCCCTGATGACCATCAAAAGTGCTATAGACATTAATAAAAGGCTTGAAAACGGAAAAGAAAACGCCACCCGGAGGTGGCGCTGAACGTTTGCTTGCTGCTAAAGGCTTGTAGGCGGGGCTTTCAATACGCTATTAACTAGCGAGAATTAGCGTGGCAGCTTTAAGAACCGCACGTTGGACATCTGCTGCAGAATACGTACGACCTGGCAGCTATAACCAAACTCGTTGTCATACCACACATAAATGACCGCATGATGACCGTTGGCAATAGTAGCTTTGGCATCAACAATACCCGCATGGCGGTTACCCACGAAATCCGACGACACCACTTCTGCAGAGTCTACAAAATCAATTTGCTTCTGATAGGCAGAATCAATCGACATCCGGCGCAGGTAATCATTTAGCGCTACGGTATCAGTCGTTTTATCCAGGGTCAGGTTGAGAATGGCCATGGAGACGTTGGGGATCGGCACGCGAATAGCGTTACCAGTCAGCTTACCTTCAAGCTCAGGCAGCGCTTTTGATACTGCCTTGGCTGCGCCCGTCTCGGTCAAGACCATATTCAGCGCCGCGCTGCGACCACGACGATCGCCCTTATGGTAGTTATCGATCAGGTTCTGGTCATTGGTATAAGCATGCACGGTTTCTACGTGACCATTGACCACCCCGTACTCATCGTTAAGCACTTTCAGCACCGGCACGATCGCGTTGGTGGTACACGAGGCGGCGGACACAATAAGATCATTGTCACCGATAGACTCGTGATTGATACCATAAACGATATTCTTGATATCGCCTTTGCCCGGCGCCGTCAGCAGCGCTTTGGCAGCACCTTTACACTTCAGGTGCTGACCCAGGCCCTCTTCATCACGCCAGATACCAGTGTTATCAACAATCACTGCGTTATCGATAGCGTACTCGGTGTAATCAATTTCGCTGGGCGAATCGGCGTAAATCACCTGAATAACGTTGCCGTTGACCGTGAGCGTGCGGGCCTCTGCATCAACCATAATGGTGCCATCGAAGGGCCCGTGTACGGAATCACGACGCAGCAGGCTGGCACGCTTTTCCAGGTCTTTGGCCACATCGCCGCGGCCGCGAACCACAATAGCGCGCAAGCGCAGCAGGTTGCCGCCCCCCGCTTTCTCCACCATCACTCGGGCCAGCAAACGGCCAATGCGGCCAAAACCGTAGAGCACCACATCTTGCGGCTCCCCAGTACTGGCACCCGGCTGATAGCCATCAATAATTTCGTGCAGCTCTTTACGCAGGAAGGCGTCGACATCACCACCGCCCTGATTCTTGAACATTACCGCCAGCTTACCCACATCCACATGGGCGGGGCCAAGGTTCAAAGCGACCATTCCCTTGACGATAGGGTAGGTATCCTCAACGGAGAGCTCAGTCCCTTCTATTTTGCGCACGAAGCGGTGGTCTTTCAGAATGCGAATGACCGACCGTTTAATAAGCGAACGTCCGAACATGGTGGCAACGACGTTATTCTGACGATAGAGCTGCCCTACTAATGGGATCATCTGCTCCGCCAAGGCTTCGTTGCCTTGCCATTCTTGAAAAACGTTTTCGAGCGCTTGCTGACTCACGTGCGGCCTCATCAGGTAGTGGGAACGGAGAGTGCATTATCCGGGGCAAGCGCAGTGGTCGCAATGAATGGATAGTCGCACAACATGTAGGGGTATTACAGAAATGTCCATTTCACTACAAAACGCCTTCCGGCACAGATTAACCCGCTACCTTAAGTCGCGGCACTCTGACTGAAACCGGTGATCGTGTATGATCTCTCTTCCGTTTCAGCGCAAAACGATATCTTGCTTATGCCGACATTCTCTCTGCTCGAACCGCCCCAGCCCCAAGGGACTCGCGATACGCTCTATTGGACATCGCCGACGGGTAGCGCGACTGCGCTGGCACTCTCACGCGTTGCTGTTCACGCCCCACTATTGGTGATCACTCCCAATACCGCCAGCGCGCAGCGTCTTGAACAAGATCTCTATTTTTATAGTGACGTACCGGTACTGCCCTTCCCCGACTGGGAAACGCTGCCCTACGATAGCTTTTCGCCCCATCAGGATATTGTCTCAGCCCGGCTACGCACCCTGCGCCAACTGCAAGACGGTGTACGCGGCATTGTGCTGGTGCCGATCAACACACTGATGCAGCGCCTGCCTCCGGTTGAGTACATTGCCGGGAGGGTAATGACGCTCAAAACCGGTGAACGTTTAAATCGCGAAGCGTTTCGTGAGTCGCTCTCCCGGGCGGGCTATCGCGCCGTTGAAACGGTTTACGAACCCGGCGAATACGCCATGCGCGGCGCGCTAATTGACCTGTTTGCCATGGGCATGGACGAACCGATCCGCATCGACCTGTTTGATGATGAAATCGATACCCTGCGCCACTTCGACCCTGGCAGCCAGCGCTCGACTGACAAACTGGAATCGCTAGAACTGCTCCCCGCTCACGAATACTCGTTAAGCCGCAGCGCTATCGCCTGCTTTCGCGAGCAGTTTGAGACCCTGTTTGACGTCGACCCGCGCCAATGCCCGCTTTACAACGACGCGCTAAAAGGCATTCCGTCACCGGGGCTTGAGCATTACCTGCCGCTGTTTTTCGAGCAGACCGCTTCGCTATTTGACCACCTAACCGACGACACCCGGGTAGCGTTACTGCCTGGGGTTTTTGAGGCGGCTGAGCAGCACTGGCAGTCGATCGACGCACGCTATGTCAATTTGGGCGTTGACCCAACCCGCCCGCTGCTGCCTCCGCACCGGGCGTTTTTTCCGGTCAACGATGTGTTCTCGGCGATTAAAGCCCGCCCGCGCATTGAACTCACCGAGGATAGCGAGCAGCGCCACGCACAGCAGCCTGAAGCTGCGCCGCTGCCTACGCTCTCTATCAATGCGCGAGCCAAGCAGCCATTGGCGGAAATATCGGCCTTTTTAAGCTCCCACGCCCAAACCCGAGTGTTGTTTGTGGCGGAGTCGCGGGGTCGTCGAGAAGCGCTGGAAGAGATCCTTTCGCCCCTCAAGCTCCCCCTCCCGCATACTGACAGTTTCCACGATTTTCTCGTTAGCGATCACACCTATGCGATTACCGAAGGCTTGGTCGACAGTGGCTTATGGCTAAACAATCCCAGCATTGCGGTCATTAGTGAAACCGAGCTGTTTGGTGACGTGGTGCGCCAAAGCCGTCGTCGCGAGAAAGCCACTGATGATAATGAATTAGCGGTACGCCACCTGTCGGAGCTTCGCGAAGGCGCTCCAGTGGTCCACCAGGCCCACGGTGTTGGCCGCTATTTGGGATTGGAAACGCTGGAGGCCGGCGGCCAGGCGAATGAATTCCTGGCGCTTTCCTATGCGGATGGCGCCAAGCTTTATGTACCCGTCGACAGCCTGCATATGATCTCCCGCTACAGCGGTGCCGGTGACGAATTAGCCCCGCTGCATAAACTCGGCTCGGATCAGTGGGAAAAAGCCCGCCGTAAAGCGGCCGAAAAAATCCGCGATACCGCCGCAGAGCTGCTGGACGTTTACGCTCGCCGGGAAGCCCAGCAGGGAGTGGTCTACGAGGCCCCTGGCGAAGAGTATGTTCGCTTTGCAAGCAACTTCCCGTTTGAGGAGACCGCCGACCAGCACGCGGCGATTGAAGCGGTCATCAGTGACATGACCTCTCCGCAGCCCATGGATCGCGTGGTGTGTGGTGACGTCGGCTTTGGTAAAACCGAAGTCGCCATGCGCGCGGCGTTTCTGGCCGTGCAGTCTGGCCGCCAAGTGGTGGTGCTGGTACCCACCACCCTGCTGGCGCGCCAACACTTCGAGAACTTCCGCGACCGTTTTGCCGACACCGCCGTCAATATTGGCCTGATCTCCCGCTTTACCAGCGGCAAAGAGGTCACTCAGACGCTGGAGAGCATCAAGAGCGGCCAAACCGATATCGTCATTGGCACCCATAAGCTGCTCTCAAAAAGCGTTGAGCTGCCCAAAATGGGCCTACTGATCATCGATGAGGAGCACCGCTTTGGTGTAGCGCAAAAAGAGAAGCTCAAAACGCTACGCGCTGAAGTCGATATTTTAACGCTGACCGCCACCCCGATACCGCGCACACTCAATATGGCCATGAGCGGTATTCGCGATCTGTCGATTATCGCCACACCGCCCGCTCGACGCCTGTCAGTTAAAACCTTTGTCCAGCAGCACGACACCAGCATCATTAAAGAAGCCCTGCTGCGTGAGATACTGCGCGGTGGGCAGGTGTATGTGCTACACAACGAAGTCAAAACCATTGAAAACAGCGCCGAAAAGATCCGCGAGCTAATCCCCGAAGCACGGGTAGCCGTCGCCCACGGCCAGCTCCCCGAGCGCAGCTTGGAGCGGATCATGTCGGACTTCTACCACCGGCGCTTTAACGTGTTGGTATGTTCGACCATTATTGAAACCGGCATTGATGTGCCCAGCGCCAATACCATCATTATCGAACGCGCGGACAAGTTTGGCCTGGCTCAACTGCACCAACTGCGGGGCCGGGTTGGGCGCAGCCACCACCAGGCTTACGCTTACCTGTTAACGCCACCGCCCAAAGCGATGACCCGTGATGCCATCAAGCGACTGGAAGCGATCAGCGCGTCGGATGATCTAGGTGCAGGCTTTACCCTGGCCAGCCACGATATGGAGATCCGTGGCGCAGGTGAACTGCTGGGGGATGAGCAGAGCGGCCAGATGGAAACCATCGGCTATACCCTCTATATGGAGATGCTGGATCGAGCCGTGAAGGCTATTCGGGCGGGTAAAACACCCAATATCGACGCTCCCTTCAATACCGGCGTGGAAATTAGCCTCAATCTGCCTGCGCTGATCCCGAGTGATTATATTCACGATGTGCAGCAACGTCTGGTGATGTACAAGCGGATAGCCAACACTCAGAGCGATAGCGAGCTTAAAGAGTTACAGGTTGAGCTTATTGACCGCTTTGGCTTGCTGCCCAACCCGTTGAAAAACCTGATTCGCCAGACCAAGCTTCGCCATCGTGCTGAGCAGCTTGGCATCAGCAAGATCGAGGCTGGGGAAAACCGCGGTAGAGTCCTGTTTAATAGCAGTACCCAGGTGGATCCGTTAACCCTGGTGAACCTGATTCAGACGTCTCCAAAGCACTACCGTTTGGATGGATCTGACACCTTACGGTTTGAATTACCAATGGAAAGTGTCGACAAGCGCTTCCAGCAGCTCGAAAACCTGCTTAGCACCCTTAATCAAAAAGTAGCGGCGGCGTGACGCTTGGGGCAAACTTGCCAGTAGCCATGCCCGGTTGGTAAATAACCGTTGGTTGGCAGCCGTAAACCAGCAACCGTGGCCACACAACGCGCAGCAGCGGTGAATTAACACATTAGGAACGACCATGAACATTCGCGATACCTTTTCCCTCTGGGGCCCCACCAGTCTGGCCGTGCTACTCACTGCCAGCCTGTTAAGCCCCGCTTATGCGCAACCGGCTGACGAGCAAGCCGACAGCCAGCCTCAAGAGCAGGTGCAAGAACAGCAGACACAGGAACAATCAGCCGAGGCGTCACAAGAGCAGGCACAGGAAATCAGCATCGACGCCGTAGACAGCGCCGCCCAGGTTGCTGATCAGGACGAGCTGCCCCGTGGCCACTTCCGCCTACCTGAAACAGGTGATGTGATTGGGGAGCGCTATACCGTCGTTGTTGAAGATCCCAAGCAGACGCTGATTGATATCGCCCGCCGTCACAACATTGGCTATGAAGAGATCCGCATGGCTAATCCGGGCGTCAGCCTATGGGTACCGGGGGCAGGCACCGAGGTAGTGATCCCCGCCCAGTACATCTTGCCGCCTGCACCGCGGGAAGGTGTTGTGGTTAATCTTTCTGAACTGCGCCTCTACTACTACCCCGCCGATAAACCCGGCATTGTCGAAACCTACCCGGTCAGCGTGGGGCGTGAAGAGTTCGCCACCCCTGTGGGCATCACTCGCACAACGGTCAAGGTTAAAGATCCAGCCTGGGCACCACCGGCCTCCATGCGTCGCGAAGCAGCAGAGCGTGGCGAGCCAGCCCCCTCAGTAGTTCCGCCCGGCCCCAATAACCCTCTTGGCGAGCACGCCATTCTGCTGGCCATGCCGAGCTATCTGATTCATGGCACTAACCGCCCCGATGGCGTGGGCATGCGCGTCAGCCGCGGCTGTATTCGTATGTACCCGGAAGACATTAAGTCGCTTTACGAGCGCTTACCCAGCGGCACCCAGGTCAACCTGATGGACGCGCCGTTCAAAGCGGGCTATGCAGCCGACGGCACGCTGTTTGTGCAGTCGTTCCCGCAGCTGGAAGAGAATGTAGAGGGCTTTGAGCCACTACTTAATGCCCTGGAGCGCGTCACCGAGCTGACTGACAGTGACGTTGAAATAGATGCTGAGCGGATTCAGCGTGCCGTAGAAGCCCCCGACGGCCAATTTATCGCCCTCTTTGGCCCACAGGCCCCCGAGCCAGAACCAGAACCCGTGGAGCTGATTGACGAACTTAAGCTCAGAGCCGCCACTGACGGCGATAAAGACGCTTAACGGCAGAAGCAAGTAAGAAGTCCGTAGTAACAAAAAACCCCGCCGAGGCGGGGTTTTTTGCGCAGCTAGTAAAATAATCTAATGGTTAGACGCTTTAACTTACAACGCCCTGCTTTCGATATCTTAGCTAACTACATTTTCTACACTTTCTTCCAGCAGCTGCTGAGAGAGTCTGGTGACTCCCTCAGCAGCCCAAGCAGAATTACTTCTGCATGGAGCGCTGGAACATACGGTTCATTTCTTCACGGTTCTGCTCAGACATCTGCAGAGCAGCCTGCGCATCGCGCTGGGCTTGGTTTGCAGTGTTCATAGCTTGTGAAGCCATGCTGCGAGCTTCTGCAGCGTCAGCCTGTGCAGATTCTGCAGTCATGCGAACTTCTTCCAGCGCGCTGGTAGAAGCACAACCAGCAAGAATTGCCAGTGAAGCGGCAGCAGCAGTCATCTTCAGAGTAGTTTTCAGAGTCATAATGTTCTCCTTGAGTCGTCCTTGGGTACTACGTTAAGGGTATGACAAACGTAAGGCTAGTCACTTACATTAGAATAAGTTCTTAGCTTAAATTTGTCTACCTGCGGTGCAGGTTCTTTTCAGTGACTTGTGCTGCAAAGCACGCAAGTCAAACGCTGTTTTATAATAGACCACAGCGGTTGTCTATAGCCACTTGTTTAAAACCTCGAACTTCCATCAACGGCGTTAGCTTAACGGATCACTACACGAGTGCCAACACCCACTAGCGCTACCAAGCGATCAATTTGCTCGTTGGTAACGGCGACACACCCTTGGGTCCAGTGGTAGCGGCCATGAATGTCGGGGTCTGCGCTACCCAAGCCGTGGATCCCAATCGCCCCACCCAGCGCGGTGTTTTGCGGCGGGTGACCATAACGTCGATAGTAGTCGAAGTAATCATCATAGTCTGTTTGGGAATAAATCCCTTTCTCCAGTGCCATTCTAGCGTGCACCGGCGTTGGGTAATCAATACCAATAAACGTACGCCATTGGCTTTCGTAATTAAAACGGTTGATATGAAACTCGCCCATGGGGGTCACGTTATCGCCACGAACCCGCTGAGTTTTAGCCCCAGCACGACCAAGTGATACAGGGGCAAAACGCTCCACCAGCGCATTTCCACGATACACGCTGAGAGAGGCCTCCTTATCGTCCACCAGCACCCACACCTCATTACTATGGCGCGGCACATGAGCGCGGCGAAGCATTGTTTCCACTAGGTCAGTGGGGGTGGGCTCGGTAACAATTGGCGCAGTGACAGCAGCGCTGGCAACGGCTGGAAAGCTCAGCGCCATGGCTAAAAATCGACGGCGATTAACTAAAAACATGGCAGCTCTCGAAACAAGTTAGCCTGTGGTTGACCGACTAGGCACATCTGGTGGCTGTTATACCTTATTCCCACATCTGCCGTTAGTAATTTCGTCATATACGCCGCTAACGCATCCCAAAAGCCATGACCCATAATCCACTGATAAAAACTCATCAAACGCCCTGCAACTCTTCCATACTGGCCATTATATGGCGTATTTCAGAATTATGCCCTTGAGCCAGAGCGTTGAAAAACTCCTCTTCAGGCTCAATTTTTGCCCGCGAAGCGCGATGTTCGTAAAGTGCTTGAAGACGTTGGTGAGCCGATGTTGCTGTTTTCATTGCGTCGTCTATTGAGCCAGCCACCGTTTGCTCTGCCATACGCTCCAATTCAGGTGGATGGGGGAAATCGCTCGAATCATCGAACCATAACTCCAATACCTCTGAATGATCAGAGCCATCATGAAAGAGATCTTCAAGGCCCGTTTTCATTTTCAATTCGCGACTGGCCAAGTAATTAAACGCCATTTGCAGGCGCTCATGATCAGCTTTATCAGCAGCTTGGCTGTACTGTTCCGCCATCCGCGCATGAAAACCCGCCGCCCATTCGATTAAATCTTTCACTTGGTTATAGCGCATCATGATCTCCTTTCTTGACTAATTGAGCGACGCCTAGATAAACATCTTACCACTCCAGGCTGGTCTCGCGCAGCGCGCCTATTTCAGCCTTGGCGGCCTGGAGTTTATCTAGCACTTGCTGACGTAAACCCGTCGGATTACCCACCGCAATCATAGCGGGGTTATGAACCATGCGCCGCGCCGCACCATCATCGCTATGCAGGCGCTCAAGCTGAACCATCAGCCAGTTCAACCAGCTCTCCGGCTGAGCGGCTAAATCGCGCAGACGCTGCAGCTCGGCTAACGCAGGGCCATCCTGGGCCAGTAACACTGTCCAACGGTGCTCTGGCAAGCGGGCATGTTCGGTAACTTCACGCAGCAGCGACTCTAACGCCAGCTCAAACAGCGCTAAAGCACTCTCTTCCAACGCCATCTGCCGCGCGGGGGCGTGCTCATCCTCCCCGGCAGGCGAAGTTGCCAGCAGCTCCGCTTGGTAGAGTAGCTGATTGGTGCGTGCCCGTGCATTCACTTGCGTTTGTCCTCCACATGCCACTTACCGCCCTCAAACATGGCCTTCCAACCAGTGGCCTTGCCCTCTTCATCGGTCATCACGTACTGCTCTTTACTCTTTCGCGAGTAACGAATTTGCGCTGGGCGGCCATCTGGGTCTTCGCTGGGCGCTTTGAGAATAAAGTGATACTTCTCAGGCAGCTCATCGGCATGGGCCTTCAGCTCTTTCACTAGCGGCGGTCGCGTTTCGCGATTTTTGGGAAACTTGCTGGCGGCTAAAAACAGTCCGCTCGCGCCGTCACGCAGCACGTAGTGGTCGTCAACTTTTTGACAGGCCAGTTCCGGCATCGGGATCGGATCCATTTTCGGCGGTGCCACTTCACCGCTCTTCAACAGTTTGCGAGTGTTTTTACATTCGCTATTGGTGCAGCCAAAATACTTGCCGAAGCGGCCAGATTTCAGCTGCATTTCAGAGCCACATTTGTCGCATTCGATAATCGGGCCGTCGTAACCCTTGATCTTGAATTTACCGCTCTCCACTTCATAGCCGTCGCAATCGGGGCTGTTACCGCAGATGTGCAACTTACGCGTTTCGTCGAGCAGGTAATTGTCCATCGCCGTGCCGCATTTAGGGCAGCGACGCTTGGCACGCAGCGCATCGGTTTCGGCCTCTTCACCTGCATCTTCAGCCACCGCATCTTCACCTGGAATCAGGTCAATGGTGGTTTTGCAGCGCTCTTTCGGCGGTAAATTATAGCCACTGCAGCCCAGGAAAACCCCGGTAGACGCCGTACGAATCTGCATATGACGACCGCAGCTCGGACAGTCGATATCCGTGGGCACCGGCTGATTAGGGCGCATGCCATCTTCGCTCTCCGCCTTCACCAGCTCTTCACGAAACTCACTATAGAAGGCATCTAGCAGCGCCTGCCAGTTACGTTCGCCTTCGGCAACTTCATCCAGGCTATCCTCCATGCGGGCGGTGAACGAGAAGTCCATCAAATCTGGGAAGGACTCTTTCAACCGCTCGGTGACGATATCGCCCAGTTTTTCAGCGTAGAAGCGGCGGTTCTCGAGTTTCACATAGCCGCGATCCTGGATCGTCGAGATGATCGAGGCGTAAGTAGAAGGCCGACCAATGCCCTGCTTCTCAAGCTCTTTGACCAGGCTTGCTTCGGTGTAGCGCGGCGCGGGTTTGGTAAAGTGCTGCTGAGGGTCGAGTGCTTCCAACGCCATGGGCGTGCCCTTAGGCAAGTCGGGCAGGCTCTGGTCTTCATTTTTCCCACTGGGCTTCATCACCCGGGTATAACCATCAAACTTCAGCACGCGACCTTTAGCACGCAGCTCATAGCCATCGACTTCCACACTTAGTGTGCTGGACAAGTACTCTGCGGGGGTCATTTGGCAAGCCACAAACTGACGCCAGATCAGTTCATAAAGACGCTCCGCATCGCGCTCCATACCGGCCAGGTCGGATGCCTTTCGCTCAACGCTGGAGGGGCGAATCGCTTCGTGGGCCTCTTGGGCGCTCTCTTTGCTGCTATAGCGATTAGGCGCTTCTGGCAGGTAGCGCTCGCCAAACTCTTCGCCGATATAACTGCGTACACCCTCCACAGCATCTTTCGACAAGTTGGTGGAGTCGGTACGCATATAGGTAATGTAGCCGGCCTCGTAGAGACGCTGGGCCATGGTCATGGTTTTTTTGACTGAAAAGCCTAACCGGCCGCTCGCCGCTTGCTGCAGCGTTGAGGTAATAAAGGGCGCCGTGGGTTTTGAGCTAGTGGGCTTGTCTTCACGGGAGGTAATCGCCAGCTTGGCTTTTCTAAGCTGTTCGATACGTGCCAGGGTGTCTTTTTCGGAGGTGGGCTTAAAGGCTTTGCCATCCTGACGAACCAGAGCAAAACGCACCAACTCGCCCTCGGGTGAGGCCAAATCCGCGTGGACATCCCAAAACTCTTCAGGGATAAAGGCGCGAATTTCCCGCTCGCGTTCGACAATCAGGCGTACCGCGACTGACTGCACGCGACCAGCCGACAACCCGCGCGCCACTTTCGCCCACAACAGAGGTGAGAGCATAAAGCCCACCACACGATCCAGGAAACGCCTGGCTTGCTGGGCTTCCACCCGGGGGATATTGAGCGCCCCAGGTGCCTTGAAGGCATCCTGAATAGCATTTTTGGTGATTTCGTTAAACACCACTCGCTTATAGCGGCTGTCGTCTCCACCAATGGTCTCGCGCAGGTGCCAGGCGATGGCTTCCCCTTCGCGATCCAAATCCGTTGCGAGATAGACAGCGTCAGCTTTCTCAGCCAGCTTTTTTAGCTCGGCAACGACTTTCTCTTTTCCAGGCAGCACCTCATAGCGGGCTTCCCAGCCGTTATTAGGGTCGATCCCCATCCGCCGAATCAATTGATCCTGGTTTTTACGTTTTTTATACGCTTCTTTCTCTTCCGCCGACATCTTGCGTGTCGCTGCGGCCTGGCGTGCGCGCTCCTTGGGGTCGGAGGCTGCCTTACCTGAGCCGCTGGTCGGCAGGTCACGAATGTGACCCACGCTCGACTTCACGATGAAATCGTTGCCGAGATATTTGTTAATCGTCTTCGCTTTCGCTGGCGACTCGACGATGACCAGTGACTTGCCCATAGTGCTCCACTTTCTTAATGCACGGGCTGTCTAGCGCGTGCTCTGAATTCGGTGCCGTATCGCCGGGACGAAACCGCCCATTAAACAAGATACGGATGAAAAAATGCGCCTACCCTACCCCAGCCCTTAGCGAAGCGCCAGTAACAACCAAGTCGCAGCGAGCATCCGGAGTTTTTAGACGTAGTTTGTCAACATAGTTTTTCAACACAGTTTGTCGACGTAGTATCTCGAAGTAGTATCTCGAAGTAGTATCTCGACTTAGCTTCTCGACTTAGTATCTCAAAACGGTTTTAGACAAAGAGTAGCTAGACACTAGACTGCCACCGGCATTCCAGCAACCCAAAAGGTACTGAAACAAACAAAGCGCCCCCACCAAATAGGCAGGGGCGCGATGATCTAAGGCACTGTTTTAGCGCTTAGGCGGCGTCTTTTTACGCCCAGCAGGTTTAGCCTTCGTCTCACTGGCCGACTCGCTATCCGCAGCCGCTGACTCCTTTGTAGACGTTGGCTCCTTAGACGTCGGCTCCTTAACTACGGACTGCTCCTCAACCGCTGGTGCAGGCTTAGCTGACTGGGCGGAGGAAGGCTTAGCCGTAGTGGCTTTTGGCTTATCAGCACTCGTTGGCTTCTGAGCGGCAGCAGGCTTGGCTGTCGCAGCCGACTTGCTCTCTGCTGGCTTGCTCTCTGCCGTCTTGCTCGCTGCTGGCTTGCTCTCGTCCGGCTTACTCTCTACCGACTTGAGGGGTCTTGCCTTATCAAACAGCGCTTTAATCTGAGCAAACCGATCAGCGGCATGCTCAGAAAGCTCGCCGCTGGCGGCAAACACATGCTCAAGGTGGCTAATATAGCCATCGATATCGGCGTTGCTGCTACCCGCCAGCAGAGTAGGCAGCGAATTTAACGCTTGCTCCCTATCCAGCTTCAAGATAAAGAACTGCTCGCGCACCAGGTTTTTAAAATCGCTCAGTTCGATACCCGGTTCCAGCTCTGCACGAGAGGCACGCAGCCGCTTAAAGTTACGCTCATCCGTGGCTGGGGCACCACCGAGTACGTAGATAAGCGAGCGCATAACCGCTTCATGGGCACTTCCCTGGGCAATTTTCTCGCGTAGCGCTTCCTGACGCTGTTCAATGAAGCGACGATGCTCGGGCTCAGCCCCAGGGCGGCGGCGATGCACATGGGCATCGCCATACAGGCCAACGGCAGCCTGCAGCAGCGGTTGACCGTAGATGTCCATAAACAGTTTTTCGGTGTTGCTATCGCGTAAATCGCGCATGGCGTTGAGACCGGCGACCAGTTGGTCAGACCCCATGGTTTCAAGCGCTTTAAACAGGTTGTCTTGCGGCACAGGGTGACGATTTTTGCGCACGGCTTCCGCCATCACCGGCAGCGGTACTGAAAGCGGGTTGCGGTCGGAGAGCAGCTTGTAGCCTAAACGGATCGGGTGCATACGACGAATAAAGCGGGCTGCTTCCGGCGTCATAATGGCTTTTAGCCAGGGCTGCATAAAGAGCCGATACAACCCCAAATTGATCTCGGATATTCGCGCCACGGTGGCAAAACGCCGATCATCCTCTGGCTTGTGCATGACCGCACGATCCAGCTCGGCAAAGTTGCGCGGCATAAATTCGAGCAAATAGTCACGCTCGAACAGCTCGGCATCTTCGCCCTTTTCGGCCGGTGATATGGACGTTTCGTACAAGCCTGGCGGCAGTACGTCAATGTAATCCATATTGGCAGTGAATTCGGTATGCTCTTTACGCGACACACTGCCCGAAACAAAAATACCCAAGTGGCCGGTGGTATCGTGCTGGCAATAGACGATGGTTTGCTCGTTCGCAATGATGTCATCTTCGTTTTCATACAAGTCACGAATCCAACCCAGGGCTTGAGGGGGCGGGGTAATATCGTCGCCACGCGAACAGAACACGACCACTGGTGAGCGCACATTACGCAAATCGATTCGACGCCCATCACGGGTCACCAACTGCGCGGTAGAGAGTCGATTGCCGATAAACAGGTTATCGACAATATACTGAATCTCTTCACCGCCCAATACGACGTGACCACCCCACCAGCGTTCAAAATCGAGGTAACGGCCAGCTTCGGTATCGATGTTGTCGTAAAGGTGATACTGCTTTTTCCAGTAGGTGTTAGCTGGATTGAGGCGCTCAAAGTTCTGCACTAACCAAGCGCCGTCAAACAAGCCATCGCCGATGTCGCTGGTGAGCGCCGTAATCCAGCTGCCTCCCGCCATACCACCGGTATAGCGCATCGGGGCTTTGCCATGTTCGCCAGCCCAGTAAGAGAGCGGTGCACCGGCAATCAGAATAGGGCCGAATACATCCGGCTCCAAGGCGGCCGCCATCATGATTTGCCAGCCCGCCTGACAATTGCCCACCACCATCGGTTTTTCAGTGGTTTCAGGGTGCAGCTCAATCACATGACGCAGAAAAGCGACTTCCGACTCGACCACGTCCTCAACGGTTTGTCCCGGTTCTGGAAATGGCAAAAAGCCAATAAAATAGCAGGGATGCCCCGCTTTAAGCGCCACGCCCAACTCACTGTCCGGCTTAAACCCACCAATCCCTGGCCCGTGGCCTGCACGGGGGTCTACCACCACAAAGGGGCGTTTTTGAAGATCAATCTCCGTCCCTTCGTGGGGCAGCACGCGCAACAGCTCGTAGTTGGTTGGCCGGGGTAGCGTACGACCATCCATCAGTACTTCAGTATCGAACCCCAACACATTCGGCTTGGTTTGCTCCATATGCTCTAGGTACTGATTACCGCGTTCGCGCATTACATCCAGATAGAGAACACTGCGCTCCATGCTATCGCGCCAGTACCCGAAGGCAGCACGGCCAAAGCCGAACGGGTCGAAAAAAGCTGAGATCGCCTCGCTACCGGGCACCGTGGTGGCGTCATTATGCTGTTTCGACCACGCGCTTGTAAAAGCGCTAACTGGGAACAAAGAGGTGGTCAGAGGATTGGCAAGAAAGTTCATAGGGTCTCCCGTTGGGTTGGTGCACAAGCACCAGACCCGAAAGCAATAATGCTGCAATGCAATATAGTCTAGTCCACTACGTGCGCGACGTCGATCTTTAGCCTTGATAATTACGACTTACAAGACTAATGAAGCACTGTTTAGGCAGCGTCAAAGATTCAGTGTTAGCATGCCTTGCCCTGGCGATTGAGCCTGGTGTTGATATTAATCCTTAGCCGTTCAAGGGTGCTCACTACGAGGTAGCTATGTCATCCCCCAATCTGCTCAATCGTCTTACATTTCGTCAACTCCAGGTCTTCCAGGCGGTGCACCGGCAGCGCTCATACTCCCGTGCAGCTGAGCAATTGGGGCTGACCCAGCCCGCGGTGAGCGCGCAAATACGCCAGCTTGAGCTGGCACTGGGTCAGCCACTGTTTAACTACGCGGGCAAAACGCTCCACACGCTTCCTGCCGCTGACACCCTCGCCCACTCAGCACGAGAAATTTTTGGTCAACTTTCGCGGCTGGAAATGAACCTATCAGATATTAACGGCAAAATTAGCGGAGAACTTAATATCGCAGCGGTCTCTTCAGCCCAATATGTAGTGCCTTATTTACTTGCCCGTTTCCGTGCTCACTATCCTGAGGTGCACGTTCGCTTAAAGGTGTGCAACCGCCGTCAGGCACTCGAGCGACTCACGGAACAACAGGATGATCTCGTCATTATGGCGATGGTTCCTGAAGACGATCGCTTGGTGGTGATGCCGATTATTGATAACGAACTGATCGCCGTTGTCTGGCCCGAGCATCCGCTGCTTTCGATGCCACAACCCTCATTAGCAGACTTTGCTCGCCACTATGTACTGATGCGTGAACCCGGCTCTGGTGTACGCAACGCCTTTGAGCAGATGGCAGCCAATCAGCAGGTTGCCCTTCCCCACTGCATCGAGCTGGGCACCAACGAGGCAATTAAAGGCGGTGTCATGGCCCACTTGGGAGTTGCCGTACTGCCACGTTTGGCGGTTCAGCTGGAGCTTGAGCAAGGGTTACTTTTTGAGCTGGGACTGCCCGACTTCCCCATCCACCGCTCTTGGTGCACGGTCTATACTCGGGAGCGCTTACCCACACCGGTCGCTGAGCTGTTTTTAAGTTTTGTCCGAGAGCACTTACCCGATTACCGCCGCCACTTCCAGGCGCCCTCCACCCCCTTGCCCAGCCATGGTGTAGCCTGTTTGCCGATACTTTCATCTTGAAAGCAAGTAACGGCTTACGGTGTCTTGTAGACACCGAGATATGTTACATTAGTAGTAACTAGCGCGATTAAATATCGAGCGTACTTCGTATTAATTAGGTAACAATTGGCAGGTTTTGGAAGGGTCGACGCCCTTTCATGCCTTCGGCCTACCGCACAGAAGAGAGGCTCTGTCCCTATGAGCAATAACCCCTCGCAGCGCGTGTCCAGCGGTGAAAAATACCGTAACGAACGTGGCATGTCGGTGATCAAGGATGGCATGAAGCAGCGCAAAGCGCAGGCAGAGCCTTCTTCTGTTGAGCTTGAGCGCAAACCCAAGTGGTTGCGGGCACAAATCCCAGGGGGCGAGCGTTTTGAAGCGGTCAAGAAAAACGTCGCCACCCATCGGTTAAGCACCGTTTGTGCCGAATCCCACTGCCCCAATATGGGCGAGTGCTGGAGCAACGGCACAGCCACGATCATGCTAATGGGCTCGGTATGCACCCGCGCCTGCCGGTTCTGCGCGGTGGACACCGGCAACCCCCAGGGTTGGCTGGATCACGAAGAGCCAGAAAATACGGCTAAATCCGTAGAGCTAATGGGGCTGCGTTATATCGTACTGACCTCAGTAGACCGTGACGACCTCGACGATGGTGGTGCAACCCACTACGCCAACTGCATTCGTGCGATAAAAGCGCGCACGCCAGATGTGGTAGTGGAAGCCTTAACGCCCGACTTCGATGGCGAACTGACAGCTATCGAACGCGTCGTCGATTCTGGCCTGCAAGTATTTGCCCAGAATGTGGAAACCGTAGAACGGCTGACAGGACGCGTGCGTGACCGTCGGGCAGGTTACCGTAAAACCCTCGATGTACTTGCCCATGCCAAGCGCTATCGTCCTGACATCATTACCAAAACCAGCCTGATGCTGGGCTTGGGTGAAACGGACGAAGAGATTTTGCAAACCTTTGACGATCTTCGCGAGATCGGCGTAGACATCGTCACCCTCGGTCAGTACCTTCGCCCAACCAAAAACCACCTATCGGTGGAGCGCTGGGTAACGCCTGAAGAGTTTGATCGCTACCGCGTGATTGGCTTGGAAAAAGGCTTTATGGAAGTGCCTTCTGGCCCGCTGGTACGCTCGAGCTACCGCGCCGACCGGGTGTTTGAGAAAAATAACCTGGGGCTCGCCTCACCTGCCGCGATTCCCGGCCAGGAGCAGGAAACAAACCCCAACATAATTCCTGCACTCAACGTAGGGTAGGCCTAAACCTAGCGCCATCAGGAAATTCCCAAGATGGCGCTTCGTCACCCATTGCCAAGTATCCCTCCCGCTCAGGCTACCAGCCTAACCACCTTGGAGGGAGAAGGTGACGCACTTTTAAAGCGGCGAACGCTCAACACTGACCACTTCGCGGTCTAATCTTCTGGCCAGCGCTTCAGCCAACTGCTCACCCACCCGGTGCTCACCTGGCAAAGCGACCAGATCAGCCAGCTTCACCATGGGCATCCCTGCATACCCACAGGGATTAATGCGTAAAAAAGGCGTTAAGTCACCGTCTACATTTAACGCCACGCCATGAAAGCTGGCTCCGCGCCGAATACGCAAACCAAGTGAAGCAATCTTCGCCTCCCCCGCCTCGGTCATCACATACACCCCGGGGGCATCCGGCCTTGCGCGGGCGCTCACACCATAGTCGCTTAAAACATCAATCACGGCATTTTCCAATGCAGTGACTAGATCCCGCACGCCAATTTTACCGCGCCGCACATCCAGCAGTGGATACAGTACGACCTGACCTGGGCCGTGATAGGTGACCTGCCCCCCCCGATCAACGTGCACTACCGGAATATCGCCGGGCAGTAGCAAATGTTCGGGTTTACCAGCTTGGCCCTGGGTAAACACCGGGTCATGCTCAACCAGCCAGAACTGATCCGGCGTTTGCGCATTCCGCGTATCAGTCAATGCGCGCATGGCTTCCCACACCGGCAGGTAAGCTTGGTGTCCCAAGTCGTGCAACTCAATCGGTGCGGCGCTATCCACAGTCACACCACCATATGCACACGGCCGGTGGCCTTAAGATCCTCAAACAGCTCTTTAATATGCTGCTCTCCGGTTGCCCTAATCACCACTCGCACCGATTGAAAGCGGCCATTGCGACTGTCGACTACCTGCATCGCAGTTGCATCGAAGTCGGGGTCGTGGCGCACAATCACTTGGCACACGCAGGCGGGGAAATCCTCGGCGGCATCACCGACAACTTTTAATGAGTAATCACAGGGAAAAGTGATTTTCGGCGGCTCCTGAGCCGCCGGTTGGCGCAAATCACGCAGCCCCTGGGGAGCATCTTTTTTCATAACCAGCCTATTTCGTAAAGACACCGTTCATTACGGATACACGATAAAACCATTCAACGTACAGCTCGTTGAGCTGATTAATCGGTAAAACTACTAATCAAATTACTAAAGAAGCGCTGCACTTGATCGAACAGGCGCTTGAACAGGCCACCCTCTTCGATGTTTTCCAGTGCTACTAGGCGACGCTCGCCGACCACTTCGTCACCCAAGTGCACTTCCAGTGTACCCACCTCGTCGCCAACGGCGATCGGTGCCTGTAAGTCTGGGTTGAGGTTGAGGCGCGCACGTAACTCTTCGTTGCGGTTGCGCGGCAAGGTCATAAACACTTCTTCATCAACACCGACGCGCAGCTCGTTGATATCACCACCCCAAACCCGTGGCGTTGCCAGCACGGCACCACGCTCATAAAGCTTCATGGTTTCGAAAAAGCGGAAACCGTAGCTGAGCAGCTTTTGGGTTTCCTGGGCGCGCGCTTCGTCAGAATTGGTGCCCATTACCACTGAAATCAAGCGCATATCGTCACGCTTGGCCGATGACACGAGGCAGAACCCCGCTTCTGTCGTCCAGCCGGTTTTCAGGCCATCTACAGACGGGTCACGCCATAGCAGACGGTTACGGTTGGGTTGATCAATACCACCATAAGAGAAGGTACGCTGAGAGTAGATGGCGTAGTGATCTGGGTAATCATTAATGATGTGCCGCGATAACCGCGCCATATCATGGGCAGTTGAGTAGTGATTATCACCCGGCAAACCGGTAGCGTTCTGGAAGTTGGTATTATCCATGCCCAAACGAGTGGCATGCTGATTCATCAGATCGGCAAACGGTGTTTCACCACCGGCTAAATGCTCCGCCATTGCCACGCTGGCATCGTTACCCGAAACGATAATAATACCGTGGAGCAGGTTATCTACCGATACTTGATCGCCCACCTCGATAAACATTTTCGAGCCACCGGTGCGCCATGCATTCTCGCTAATATTAACCATATCAGTGAGGTTAATGGTGCCGCGATCCAGCTCACGCTCCACCAAATAGGCGGTCATCAACTTGGTCAAACTCGCCGGTGGCAGACGCTCATCGGAGTTATGCTCCGCCAATATGCGGCCACTGTTAGCATCCATGAGTATCCACGAGCTTGCCGCTAACTGGGGAGCGGCAGGGATAATGGTTTGCGGTTGTGGAATGACCGGCTGCGGAGTTGACTGGGCACCGGCAGGCACCGCAACTGTTACCACAACAGCAAAGAGGCACAGGCGGGCAGAGCGACCAATGGATGTAAACACGTTCATAACGTCAGTCTCACTTACTTGAAAGCTTGATTGCAAAGCTTATTTGTAAAATACGGCGGCGCGTAAAACGCGCCACAAGAAATAAATTAGAGGGGGTGAATTATCGCACAACAAAGACCTGGGGGAACCCTGCTTGACGTAGTGTTTCTCGCGCCTGAAGCTCCTGCCCTGGGTCAATGGGCCCGACCTGGACACGATAGACGTCGGCATCACTCATTATACGCACTGCATGGGGCTGCTCACCTTGCAAACGCTGCTGTAACTGCTGAGCACCTTCAGGATTACCCAGCGCCGCGATCTGCAAATACACCGCGCCGTCTGCTCCACTTTCACTGGGCGCCCGCGTTGCTTGCACCTGTGGTGAAGGAGCCGGTGCTGCTGGCTGAACCGACACAGAAGAGGCGTTTGAAGCCACCCGCGGCGCCTCAGATACGCGTGACTGAGGCGATGCGCTGCTGCCCCTGCCGTGCTCGGCTAGCCACTGTTCTGGGTTGATCGCTTCCACTTTTACGGAACCGGTACCATTATCGAGGAAGCCTAGGCGGGCGGCAGCAGCATAGGAGAGATCGATCTCCCGGTCACTATGGAAGGGGCCACGATCGTTCACCCGAACAATCACCGACCGCCCGTTATCCAGGCTGGTGACCCGAGCAAAGGTGGGTAAAGGCAACGAACGGTGCGCCGCCGACATTTTATACATGTCGTAGATTTCACCATTTGACGTCGCGTAACCATGAAATTTTTCACCATACCATGAGGCCGTTCCGCGCTTCTCGTAACCCGTTGCATCTGGCAGCACATGGTAGGTTTTACCCCAGACTTCATAGTTAGGACGGTTACCTGCACGAGAAGGCTGCTCAATGCGCGGCTCTGCATCAGGCACCTTGGTAACATCCGGTGGCTCAAGGGGATAGGCATCACCACTCATGGCATAGCGGCCGCCGCTATTGCTGGCCGCCGATGACGTCGAAGCTGCCGCTGGCTTACTGGAGCCAGGGGCATCTACTCGTTGGGTTTCATTACTGGCACAGCCGGTGACTAGGGCTAACAAAGCGATCATGCTCCCTGCCCGCCGGGTTATCGTCAGTTTACTCTTCATGCCTCATCCTCATGCAGCTCAGCAATCGCTTCCGCCAACTCGGTGACGGCCATGGCGTAGAGGTGACTGTGGTTGTAGCGGGTAATGACGTAAAAATTATACTCACCTAACCGGTAGCGGGTTTCCCCACCGGCGAACTCAAGCGCCAGGGGCATGACCAACAAATTATCATCGAGAGGCTCTTCAGCCTCAACACCATGGGCAGCCAATTGCGCAACACTCATCGCGGGAGGCGACGTTTGGTTAAATGAGAGCTCCTGCAGTAGCTCTATGGGCAGTACCTCAAACCCACTGGCCTGGTGATAAATATCGCCCCCTGGCTGCCAGTTATGCTCAGCAAAGTAATTGGCAACACTGCCAATCGCATCGACCGGGTTTTCCCACAGATCCCGCCGCCCGTCGCCATCGAAATCAACGGCATACGCTTGGTAACTGGTGGGAATAAACTGTGGATAGCCCATGGCTCCCGCGTAGGAGCCGCGCAGCTCGGTAGGGTCAACCTTCTGTTCGTAGGCGATTCGTAAAAAAGCCGCTAGCTCACCGCGAAAAAAAGCCCCCCTTGTCGGGTGGTGAAACGCCAGCGTGGCAAGCGAGTCCAGCACCCGGTGCTGGCCTTTATGCCGACCATAGTAGGTTTCAACTCCAATAATGGCAGTAATAACCTCTGCAGGTACACCGTAAGTGTTTTCGGCTCGGGCGAGAGCATCGGCATGCGCGTCAATAAATTCCGCCCCCTCTTCAATACGCTGCTGGGTCAGGAAAATGGCGCGATACTCATACCACTTTAGGCGGCGCTCTGCGGCCCCTTCCATCGCATCTAATACACTCTGCGTGTATTTTGCCTGCCCTAGTACCTCTTCCAGCCAAGTCTGCGGCAACCCTTGCTCGACCAGCTCTCCCATCAGCGCTTGGCTATCAGCATTCTGCTGGGGTGCAAAATGCTGTGAAGCAGCGAATTGAGATCCTTGTGAAGGCTGATCAGCAAACGTGGTCGTCGCCCAGCACACCAGCGCGGCCAACACATAGCTGCTCGTCTTCCTTTGAACCTTGTTCATTGGTTCTCCACTGTTGGGCTATTCATTCCAGAAACATCCATGCCTGAGTTTTCCATTGACGAGCAACAAGCGCTTGAGCGTGGCAACGTTGCTAACGTGACAGCAGCCGACGATGAGCATGTATCGACATGAGAATACCGAAACCCGCTAGCAAGGTCACGCTTGAGGTGCCGCCATAACTAACCAGCGGCAGCGGCACCCCTACTACGGGCAAAATGCCGCTCACCATGCCCATATTGACAAATACGTAGATGAAAAATGTTAAAATGATGCTGCCGGCCACCAAGCGACCAAAGGTATCCTGCGCTGAGCTTGCCATCCACAAACCACGGCTCACAATCAATAGATAAAGGAACAACAACACCAGCATACCGACCAAACCAAACTCTTCACCCAAGACAGCAATAATGAAATCGGTATGGCGTTCAGGCAAAAACTCTAGCTGGGACTGGGTACCCTGGAGCCACCCCTTGCCCCATAACCCCCCACTGCCGATGGCTGTGGTCGACTGAATAATATTCCAGCCTGACCCTAGGGGATCGCTTTCAGGGTTTAGAAACGTCAATACCCGCTGGCGCTGGTAGTTATGCATATTCATCCAGAGCAGCGGCACAGCCGCAGCCCCCAGCGCGGTAATGAATCCGATCAAACGCCACGACAAACCCGCCAGCAAAACCACGATCAGAGCAGCGCTGGATACCAGCAGCGAGGTGCCTAAATCTGGCTGGATTGCGGTTAACACCACTGGAACGCCAATAATGACCCCGCACACCACAATATCGCGCAGGCGCGGCGGTAGTTCGCAACGATTTAGATAGGCAGCGACCATTAACGGAGCTGCCAGCTTCATCATTTCCGATGGTTGAAAACGTATCACCCCGGGTATCTCTAGCCAGCGTTTGGCCCCCATACCCACATCGCCTACCACGTCAACAGCAACCAGCATGGCAACACCGACGCCATACGCCAGCGGCGCCCAGCGTAAAAAAGTCGACGGTGAAAATTGGGCAATAATCACCATCCCTACCAACGCGATACCAAAGCGCATGCCCTGGCCGATAACCGCATCGAGGGATTGACCGGAAGCACTATAAAGAACGATTAGACCGCTCCCCATTAACACCAGCAGCAAGCCTAACAGCCATGGGTCAAGATGGATCCGCTCCCAAATACTTTTGCGCCGGGCGATACCACTTTCGGGTGGACGTACAGGATGACCTCGCATTGATCGCGTTATGTAATGCCAAGGCATGGTTTAGTTGCCCTCCACATTGGCATCATCTTCTTCCAGCACTTCGCGCACTTCCTCAACGCCGGGGGCGTCATCTTTGAGCAACCATGCATCCGTCATGGCGCGCGCCAAGTGGGCCGCATGGGTACTACCGCCGCCTGCATTCTCGACAATGACAGAGACGGCAATCTGAGGATCATCCAGCGGGGCAAAGGCCATAAACAGCGCGTGGTCACGTAGCCGCTCGGCCAGCTGGTCGGCGTTGTAACGCTGATCCTGACCGAGTGAAAAAACTTGCGCCGTACCTGATTTACCGCCCATACGGTATTCAAGGCCGACACCGGTTCTGCGAGCAGTACCTTCACGGCCACTCATCACTTTTTCCATGCCACTGAATACCCTGTCCCACCAGTTGTCATTGGACAGCTGTATATCATCCAGGGTATCTGGCAGATCTCGGGGGACGGGAGTGTCACCAATCTGACGCGCCAGCCTCGGCTTCACCCAGTGGCCACGATTGGCCAGCGTTGCCGTGGCGCTGGCAAGCTGAAGAGGCGTCACCTGCCAATAGCCTTGACCAATCCCCACCGAAAGGGTTTCGCCGGGGTACCAGGGCTGGTTGAAGCGGCCACGCTTCCAGTCTCGCGAGGGCATCAAAGCGGTGCTTTCTCCTTGTACGTCATGAGCCACGCGCTGGCCAAAGCCAAAATTACTCATTTGTTCATGCAAATTATCGATGCCCAGGTCATGGGCCAGCGTGTAGTAATAGGTATTATTGGATACGGCAAGGGAGCGCTCCAGGTCGACACGACCATGCCCCCAACGCAGCCAGTTGCGGTAGCGACGGGAATCGTTAGGTAATTGGTAGTAACCAGGGTCATTGATAGTGCTGTCTGGGGTGATGACCCCTTCGACCAAGCCCGCCAGGGCTAGAAAAGGTTTGATCGTGGAGCCTGGCGGATAGTGGCCACGTATAGCGCGATTAAACAGCGGCAGGTCAAGGTCTTCCTGCAAACCTCGATAAGAGGCAACGTCAATTCCGGTGACAAACTGGTTACTATCAAACCCTGGGGTCGATACCATCGCCAGGATCTCGCCGGTTGCCGGCACGATAGCCACAATAGAGCCGCGACGGCCATCCAGCAGCTCATAGGCCAGCATCTGCATCGACTTGTCCAAGGTTAGCGTTAGATTCGCCCCCGGCACCGGATCGGTGCGGCCAAGTTCGCGCAACACCCGTCCACGGGCGTTCGTTTCAACTTTACGTAGGCCTGCCTGACCGTGCAGCTCGTCTTCGTAAAAACGCTCAATACCGGTTTTACCAATAAAGTGGGTGCCCGCGTAGCGGCCCGCATCCAGCGTTTCCATCTCTTCCGCGTTAATACGGCCAACATAGCCTAAAGCGTGCGCCATTATTTCTGCATCGGGATAGTAACGTAGCGGCTGGGCCTCTATCTCAACGCCAGGAAGGCGGTGTCGGTTAACCGCCAGACGCGCGATTTGCTCTTCGCTTAGGTCACTGGTAAGTAGTGCAGGCTGAAAGGGACGCTGGCGTTGGCGTGAACGCACATTGAATGCCTCAATCTCCTCCTCTGGCAGCTCGAGCAGATCCACCAGCAGCGCCAGGGTTTCGTCCAGGTTATCGACACGCTCGCGTACCAGTGTGAGGTTGTAGGTAGGACGGTTTTCAGCCAGAAGCACGCCATTTCGGTCATAGATCAAACCGCGGTTCGGCGGCAGCGGTTCGACCCGCACCCGGTTATTTTCGGAGCGCGTGCTGTACATATCATGCTGGACGATCTGTAAATAAACCAAGCGACTCGTTAGCAAGCCGGCAAGTGTAAAAACCACTAGCACCGCGAGTAGCGCTCTAACACGAAAAATACGCAGTTCTTGCTCGGAGTTTTTTAGCGTGTTGGGGCGCTTGAGCATGGCAACGATGACTCTCAAATCAAACAATCAAATCAAACAAAAGGCGTAGCAGGCCATAACAGTGATCGCCCGCCATGTCAGTCAGCCGTTAGCGGTGATAAGGGTGACCTATCAATAATGTCCAGGCGCGGTAGAGCTGCTCGGCCAGCATTATCCTCACCAGCGGATGGGGCAGCGTCAGCGGGGAGATCGACCACTTTTTATCAGCCATCGCCGATAGCGAGGGCTCAAGACCATCGGGCCCACCCACAAGCAGCACAATATCGCGCCCGGCCATGCGCCAGGCGTCGGCTTCTTGTGCCAGCTGTTCGGTGGTCCATGGCTTACCTTTGACTTCCAGGGCTACCACGTATTCGTCGCCACGCAGCTTATCGCGAATACGCTGCGCCTCTTGGGCGCGCGCTTTCGCGATATCTGCGTTTTTGCCACGCTGGCCGAGGGCAATTTCTTCTATCTCGAGATTAAAATCTCTCGGCAGCCGTTTGCGGTAAGTGTCGACGCCCTCTTCTACCCACCCGGGCATTTTGCTTCCCACCGCTAACAGCCGGATCCTCATGACATGCCGGCTCGCTCATGAAAGCGCTCAAGGGACTCACCAATCGCACCCGAGTCGCTCGGCAGATCGGCCCACAGCCGCTCCAGATCATACAGGGTGCGTGCTTCGGGCATCATCACATGGACAACCACATCCCCCAGGTCGACCAGCACCCAGTCTGCGTCATCACCACCCTCAACGCCCAGCGGCCCAAGCCCTGCGGCCTTGGCTTTTTCCACGACATTTTGCGCCAGCGCAGCCACATGGCGTGTGGAGGTTCCACTGGCAATCAGCATGAGGTCGGTAACCTCGGTTAATTTGGCAACATCCAACTGCGTAATGTCACGTGCTTTTAGTTCTTCCAGCGCGTCAACCGCTAGAGTTTTCAATGTATCGATGTGCATGACTCCTAAAGACAACCTTAAGGGGTTAATCGGTCAATAAAGCCGGCCATTGTAACGGCTTCTTTGGTGACTGCCAGCGCTATTCGCGCTGACGATAAAGACCGCCTTGCTCAATGGCCCGTTCAACGGGGTCTGGTAGCAAATAGCGCACGCTTCTCCCCGCTTCTAAACACTCACGAATGTAGGTCGCTGAGATCGCCATGAGCGATGGCAATTCCAGCGGCAAATAACTGCCATAGGGCTGCTGCATCAATGCCTCTACGCTATCGACTCTGCGATGCTCGACCAGTTCCCTTAATAATGCCGGTAGCGGATCGCTATAGCCCGGCCTGGCAATCACTACCAGGTGGGCAAGCTCGAACAAGCGCTCCGGCTGGTGCCACTGGGCGAGTCGTAAGAAGGCATCGAAACCAATCGCCATCACCAATCGTGCCTGATCACCAACTTCGGCACGCAGCTCGGCCAGGGTATCGGCACTATAAGAGGGCCCTTCACGCCGCAGCTCGCGGTCATCGGCAACCAGCCCGGGGGTATCGCCAATGCCCGCATTGAGTAGTGCCAACCTCTGTTTCGCAGAGACCTGGGGGCGGCCGCGAAGCGGCGGCTGTTGAGCGGGTATCATGTGCAGCCGATCAAGCGACAGCGCCTCATATAGCTCTACGGCACTGCGCAAATGCCCCAGATGAATAGGGTCAAAGGTGCCGCCTAACATGCCGATGCGTAGCGCCGTTTGACTCATGCAAGATCCCTATCCACAGCTAAACCATTCATACCAACAGCACCCTGTTCACAACAACACCCTATTCACGCACCTGACCGTCACCGAATACCACGTATTTCTGCGTGGTTAGACCCTCTAACCCCACAGGCCCTCGGGCGTGAAGTTTGTCGGTAGAAATGCCAATCTCGGCGCCTAGCCCATACTCAAAACCATCGGCAAAGCGGGTCGAAGCATTAACAATCACCGAGCTGGAATCGACTTCCGCCATAAAGCGACGAGCCAGCGAGTAATCCTGAGTAACAATCGCATCCGTATGGTGAGAGCCGTACTGCTCAATGTGAGCAATCGCTTCATCGATACCATCGACCACTTTTATGGCCAGTACGGGGGCCAAATATTCGGCATACCAATCGCTCTCTTCGGCTGCTGCAGCCTGGGGCAACAGTGCCTGGGTTCGCTCGCAGCCACGCAGCTCTACATCATGTTCGGCATAAGCGCGGGCTAACTCAGGCAGTAGCAGATCCGCAATCGGGGCATCCACCAGCAGCGTTTCCATGGTATTGCAGGTGCCGTAGCGATGGGTTTTCGCATTGATAGCAATGGCTAACGCTTTGGCAGGGTCAGCGGTAGTATCGATGTACACATGGCATACGCCGTCGAGATGCTTAATGACCGGCACGCGGGCATCGCGACTGATACGCTCAATCAACGACTTGCCACCGCGAGGAATAATCACATCAACGTATTTCGGCATGCTGATCATCTCCCCCACCGCCGCGCGATCAGTGGTAGCAACGACCTGTACGCTACCGGCGGGCAGCCCCACATCAGCCAAACCCAACTGGATACAGGCGCTAATGGCAGCATTTGACTGACTGGCTTCCGAGCCGCCGCGCAAAATACAGGCGTTGCCTGATTTCAAACACAGACTTGCAGCTTCCAGGGTCACATTCGGGCGCGACTCGTAAATAATTCCAATAACGCCTAGGGGCACGCGCATTTTCCCCACTTGGATGCCGCTAGGCCGATAGCGCATATCGCCAATTTCGCCCACCGGGTCGGGTAAACCCGCTACCTGATGCAAGCCTTCAACCATGGCATCAATACGTGCGTCGTTCAGGGCTAAACGATCTAACAGCGCGCTCTCCAAACCACTCAGGCGGCCGCGCTGTAAATCCTCAGCGTTGGCATCCAGTATTTGGCCTCGCGCTTCAGTCAAGCGTTTCGCCATGGCCAACAGAGCACGGTTTTTTACCCCTGTATCCGCCCTGCGCAGTTCGCTAGCGGCACGCCGCGCCGCCTGCCCCAAGGCCTGCATATAGGCGGGCACATTTCCGGCAGATAAATGCTGAAGGGCCTCGTCTTGGAACGGTGTTGAAGCGCTCATAGTGTCTCCGTGCGGAAGGGTGCTGTAATTTTTTAATTAGCCGAATGCAGCTGTTTTATACGTTTTGCTTATGTTACGTCATTTCGCCGTTATACTGAGGACGATTAAGGCGCTAATGTGTGTCGGGCACCTTTATTATCCTACAATTACTTTACTTGATGAGATACATCTGGTTATTCAGGACGAATAGTAAGTCACCATGCAAAGCAAGTACAAAATCCGCCTGTTACGTGCCAATCTTCTAGCCGCGGCCGTAGCCCTGGCATTATGGACACCTGCAACGCCCCCCGCTGCGGCCCTAGTGCTGTGGCTATCCGTCGGATGGTTATTCATCACCGCGCTAATGCTTGATTTTAGCCACCGCCGCTCGCGGGGATTACCGTGGCAAATTGTGCCTGGCGCCCTGCTACTGGGTTTAATTGCTGCTGCCCCAGAGCGGCACGGCATTTTAATCTGGGCGTGGGCTGCAATGCTGATGCTGCCACAAAATAATTGGGTAGCTGCTTTCAATCTCAGCGCTGGGCTGATTAGTTCTGTAATGGTAGCACCGCTGCTGGATGGGCCTGCCTTTATTCTGCTGATTTGTTCTCTGCTGGTACTGGGCCTGCTTGCTCTTTCCAGGGCACAGCAGCTTATCGATATGAATGGCTCGATTCGTCAACGCCTGCGATTGATTCCCGGCCTTAACCTATGGGCTGGTGAGCAGTTGCTGCGCGATATTAGCCGGGAACAAATGCGCTGTGAGCGGGAAGGTGTCCATGCAGAACTGTTTATTTTACATGTAAAACGCCACCAGCTATGGCCAACGGCGCAAAAACTGTGCGAGCTAACCTACGATTTTGAAAACGTTTACCGCTTAAGCAGCACAACACTGGCAACATTGATTCTCGCCAGCTCACCTAAAGAAGCCTCGCAACGTCGCCGCCTACTACTCGCCGACTTACCCGACAATATCGCCAGCGAACACCTTGAGTTAATTGATATCGAACCGGCAACGCTTTCGGTGCATGAGATCAGTAAGCTACCGGCTGAACGGGTGCGAGAGACAATATGACCGAGCACTACATTCACATTCCCAAGCGATTAATGACGCTCGCCTACACCGCCAGTATCCCACTTATGGCCGGATACGCACTCTGGCTGTATGCCATGGGAGATTACCGCGACCTGTTGATCCCCACCTTTATGACCTTGCTGCTTATGTCGGCCCTGTTAATGCATATCGGGCATGGGGTAAAAAGCTACCTACCGCGCATTATCCTACTTTGCGCAATCAATTCGGTAGTGTTGGGTGCTTTCTATTATCAGCCTCAGGTATCGCCTATTTGGCTAGGCCTGCCGATTACTGCTGCTTTTTTACTGTTACCACTATGGGCCGCGTTACTGATCAATATCGGGGCTGGGCCATTGTGGTGGCTGTTCCCCTCGGTCTCCTCGGCGCCACCGGCCATTATCGTTGGCTATGCGGCCTTGACGCTGCTTCTCGCCCTCCCTCGCTGGGAGCATGCTCGTCGCCGGGCTCTCCTGCGGGCAACAGACCCCAATGACAGCGACTGCAGTGCCTACCATATTGACACGCTAAAAGAGCGCTTACACAGCGAGTTCCAACGCGCGGCAATGCTCAATCAGCAACTCGCGGTACTGGTGCTGCATTTACCGCAGTTGGATATGGCAGAAGAGCAGTTCGGCCACCGGGCAAAATCGGCACTGCTGGGGGCGCTGTGCGGCGAAGTGAATAGCCGTTGCCGCGACCATGACGTGCTTGGGCGCGCCGACAGTGCCACTTTTTGGCTCGTGCTACCTGACACGAGCGAAAGCGGTGCGCTGCTAGTCCGCGAACGCTTGCAAAGAGCACTTTCACAGTGCGTATTAGTAGAAACCGGCCAATTGGAAGCACGCATTGCGGCCTGTCTACCTAGCCGTACAGAATACTTCGAGCACTATGTAAAGCGCCTGGAAGCACGCGGCGCCGCCCTAGCCAACGTCTAGCCTGGTTTTTTCAATTCAATTTTCTGACGCTGGAGTGCTCTGTGCCGCTAGCTGATATGCTCCAATCATTAACGCCATCACCGCCGATTATCATCTGCCTGGTGTTGGTCATTTCATTAGTCGAGTCACTTGCCCTAGTGGGGCTGCTGGTGCCAGGAGTGGTGTTGATCACCACCGCAGCTTCCCTGGCGGGCCACCAGGATATCGGCCTTGCCTGGTTAATCGGTGCCGCCTTTATTGGCGCTGTTTTAGGCGATGGAATCAGTTTTTCGTTAGGTTTCAAGCATCGAGAACAGGTCACACAGAGATGGCCACTGTCTCAGCATCCCGAATGGTTAGGTCGCGGGGCGCGCTTCTTTGAGCGCTATGGCATATGGTCGGTGTTTATTGGCCGTTTTGTCGGCCCGGTGAGGCCAATTATTCCACTGGTGGCAGGCATGATGCAGATGTCACCAAGGACGTTTGTTTGGGCCAACCTAACCTCTGCGGCGCTGTGGGCGCCAGCCTATGTACTGCCCGGGTACTTGCTGGGGCGCACCTGGCAGCACCATCTAAATCTACCACCAGGCTTAGAGACGGCACTGCTCATATTCGCTGCGATAGTTGTCGCGCTTGCCGTGATTTTCTCATGGGGCCGACATCAAGCGACAAGACATGGGCGGCTTTACCGGGCGATTGCCGGAAGCATTCGCCGTTTACCGCTGCTGCGTCGACCATGGCTGGCGATGAGCCAAACCGGTGATGTGCCCTTGGCCTCGCTACTACTACTGGTAATAGCGTTGGGTAGCCTGTCTGGCTGGACATTACTGATCATTGCCCACCGTGGCCCGCTGGAAATGGATCTGATGGTTCAGCAATTGTTTACCATGTTGCAGAGTGATTTTTCTTACCTAGCAGGGAATATATTTGCCCGAATTGGCGACACCCTGGGCATTATCGCTTTGATGCTGCCTTGGATGGCGTGGATGCTGGTGAGTAAGAGATGGGAGGCTCTGCTGCACTGGTGTGGCGCTTTTGCCGGTGTCGCCCTGCTGAACACAGTGGGCAAAGGGCTATTTGGACGTGCTCGTCCAGAGACCCCGGACTACTTGATGGGCTCTTACTCCTATCCGAGTGCCCACACGTCAACTGCCGTGGTGCTCGTTGGCCTTGCAGCAGCCTTCGTGGCGGCCGAGATGCCTCGTCAAAAACGCTTTTGGGTATATTGGATAGCACTCGCCCTGGCGCTGCCCATGGCGCTATCAAGACTGGCAGTAGGCGTACACTGGTTCAGTGACCTGGTGGGCGGCGCCCTACTCGGTTTGGTCGTCTGCGCGCTCACACTGCTGCATTGGCAACAGCAGCCACGCCCGTCTATGCGGCCCTGCCCTTGGCTACTGCTCAGCGCGGCATCGCTGGTGCTTATCAGCGCTCGAGTAGGGCTGTTGCCACCCGTTTAAAGGCTATCTACCTACCCCAGTGCCAACCATAAACCAACGCCAATCATCAGCGTTCCGGCGATGCGGTTAAGCAAACGCACATTGCCGCTTTTACCCAACACATTGCGCAACGTTTTACCGCCAGTGGCATAGACCAGCATGCTGGCAAACTCAATGCTCAAAATGACCGCGATCAGCAGGCTAAGCTGGCCTGGCAGCGGGCGGCTGCTATCCAAAAAAGGCGGCAGCAGCACCATAAAAAACGCCCACCCTTTGGGGTTTGCGACCGCGGTGACAAACCCTTGCATGGCTAACTGCAGGGGGCTTGCGGGAGGCCCCGCATCCAGCTCACTGGGAATCGCCATGCGCCCACGTGAGCGCCACATCATGATGCCCAAATAACCCAGGTAGGCGCCGCCCACCCACTTGAACAGCACGAACAGCTCTGGCTGTCGCAGCATTAACGCAGCCACCCCTGCGCCAGCGGCGGCGGCCACTAAGCCTACGCCCAGTAACTCACCAATCATCATCCACAGCGTACGTTTAACGCCTTGGGTCATGCCCAGCACCATGGCGAGGGTCATGCACATGCCGGGGGTTAGCGAAACGAACAGAAACGTTGGCACAAAAACCGAAAGCGTGGCCCACGACATCATAGATCAGTCATCCTTATTTACGACCTCACCCCAGCGAGGAACCAGCGAGTGCTCGATGCCTAGCTGGTTGAGAACACGCGCGACAATAAAATCAATCAGATCATCAATACTTTGTGGGCGGTGATAAAATCCTGGGGCTGCCGGCAAGATGACCACACCCAAACGACTCAACGCCAGCATGTGCTCTAAATGGATCGGCGAAAACGGGCTTTCCCGCGGTACCAGCACCAACGTGCGACGCTCTTTAATCGCCACATCCGCTGCCCGCTCAATCAGGTTATTGCTGGCCCCCGTTGCCACGGCAGAAAGCGTACCGGTGGAACACGGACACACCACCATGGCAGAGGGCGCACCAGAGCCTGACGCCACCGGCGCCATCCAGTCCTCGCGGCCGAAGCAGCGAATCTGACCTGGCCGCGCCCCACTGCGCTTGCTCAGCGCCTCGACTAAACGCTGAGGCTGCGCGGGTAGCTCAATATCTGTTTCCGTGGCGATGACCATGTGCGCGGCTTTGGAAATCATTACCCACACTTCATGACCTGCGGCGACTAATACATCGATCAAGCGCAAACCGTATTGAGCCCCTGACGCGCCGGTGAGAGCCACGGTAATCGGCTTTTTTAATGCGGTGTCAGCTCTAGCTATCACGCTTCCCCTCCTTGGCTGCTTCCAATGCGGCGAGCAGGCGTTCATGCACCCCCTCAAAGCCGCCGTTGGACATCACCACAATGCGATCCAAAGGTGACGCTTGAGTGACCACAGCTGCCACCAGCGTATCAATATCGCTAAACAGCTGGCCACGCGCGCCTTGAGTGGCGACCAGCTCGTCCATCGACCAGTCAAGCCCCGCGGGCTGAAACCAAAACACGCCATCAGCGTCAGCCACGCTTTCAATTAACCGCTCGCGCAGCGCACCTAAACGCATCGTGTTAGAACGCGGCTCAACCACCGCCAGCAGGCGCCCTTTTGTAGTTGCCGCACGTAGCCCTTTGAGCGTGGCGACAATCGCCGTGGGATGATGGGCGAAATCATCGATAACCTGAATGCCATTGATTTCACCGCGCACCTCTTGGCGCCTTCTGGGTGTTTCAAAGCGCGCCAATGCTGCACAGCCGCGGGCTAAATCAACCCCACATAAATGCGCCGCTGCTAGTGCTGCCAATGCATTGCGGGCGTTATGCTCGCCGGTGAGCTGCCACTCAACAACCCCGTCTTGCTCTTGGCCACCTCCCGACTGGCTATGTTTGTCCCCGCTATAAATCACCTGGAAGCGGCTAGCATCGGCGCGCTCTAGAACCAGTTGCCATTCACTCGCAACCTGATCGCCAAAATGGGTAACCGGTGACCAAGCGCCCTGGTTCAGCACACGCTCAAGGGCAGGCTGCTCATCGGCAACCAATAGGTGGCCCTGGCTTGGCACAGTACGCACCAGGTGGTGGAACTGCCGCTCGATAGCGGCCAGATCGGGAAAGATGTCGGCGTGGTCAAACTCAAGATTGTTGAGGATGGCGATATGCGGACGGTAGTGAACGAACTTGGAGCGTTTATCGAAGAAGGCGGTGTCGTACTCATCAGCCTCCACTACAAACGGCGCTTTAGGATCACCCAAACGTGCCGAGACGCCAAAATTACGCGGCACCCCGCCAATTAAAAACCCCGGCGTTAAGCCAGCGCTCTCCAACAGCCAAGCCAATACACTCGCGGTGGTGGTTTTTCCGTGGGTACCTGCTACAGCGATGACTCGCCGACCGGGCAACACGTGCTCCGCCAACCACTGCGCACCCGAGGTATACGGCAAGCCGCTGTTAAGTAGCGCTTCAACCTCGTCATTGCCACGTGACAGAGCATTGCCCACCACGACAAGATCCGGCGATGGCGACAGGTGCTCTGCGTGATAGCCCTGCATTAAGGTGATGCCCGCATCAGCCAATTGGGTGCTCATCGGTGGGTATACGTTCTGATCGGAGCCACTCACCTGGTGCCCCATTTCACGCGCCAGCAGCGCCAGGCTCCCCATAAAGGTGCCACAGATACCCATAATATGCAGATGCATGGCTCTCGCCCCGTTAATCGCCAGTAAACTAATTCAATAAAAGCCAAAAAAATGGCGTAAAAATAGCTAGCTAGCCTAGCATGTTGACACTATTTGCTCATCTCCTCATCGCTAAAACGGCGGCAATGCACCTCTCAAGTGACAAATCCCTCTAGTTGTTGCAGGATGCGGCCACTGTTTACTAATGATGACCATCACTTTCTTACCACTCGTCACACTGATGTGAGCCAGCATCAGCAAAGGAGTCTTTCAATGCGCATTTTAATTCGCTATTTTTTCCGTGGCCTTCGCTTGGTGCTTGCCCCGGTCATGCTGATTTCCGAGAAACTATCTACACCTAAGTCAGTGGAGCGCACCCCTGAAGAGCAAGCTAAAGTGGATCAAGCGTGCCAGAACCTCGCACTGTACCAATTCCGCACCTGCCCTTTTTGCATCAAGGTGCGCAAAGAGATAGCACGCCTGGGTTTAAATATTGAAGTACGTGATGCGCAACTTGATCCGGCCCATAAGCAGGCGCTACTGGAAGGGGGCGGCAAGGTCAAAGTGCCCTGCTTGAGAATCAACCACGACGATGGGCGTGAAGAGTGGATGTACGAATCTGACACTATTAACGCTTGGTTACATCAGCGCTTTGGCTAAACCCCCTCTATTTGAAATGGGTGCCAACCGAGGCCTCTTCACTAGGTCGGCGTAAGTCGACCTGGCGGGTTAAAACTCTATTTTTTGTGCCTCCACCTCGAATGCCACGTCAATCTCAATGCCCTCTTCAAGGCTTGGTGGTTCACCCAACGCGACTTGCAGCGCCATTACCCCCTCTATTTTTCCAGCCACGTGAACCGCTTGGCTGGTACGTTCATAGTGAGTCAGTGTGACTGCCACATCGCCTCCTTCCGAGGTGAATAGTGGTGGGGAAATAGAGCTTCCAATGGAGTAGATAACCACTGCATTGGTCAGTTGCTCTTCAGCTACGGTCAGGCTAATCGAGATCGCCTCATCACTTTCCCATGCCTCACTGTCAACAGAGCCAGTGATATCAATGTTGATATCGTCGCCTAATTCCACGAAGGAGGCATTTGAGTCACTGCCATGGCTTAAAACGAACCACTCGTGTAATTCATCATCTAGCACTCCTGCTATTTCTGGTACTGCGCGCCCAGCTTCCCCTTGATCAGAGGTACGTTGCTCCACAGTCTCAGTGGCAAAACCATTCATAGGTAGCCATGAAGCGATCAACACTATCCCGATTTTTTTCCACATATGGTTTTTCCGTCCTGTAATGTGTCGCTTTTCACTTACTACTTTCGTCTTAAATCAAGCCATCAGCACACCGCTATTAGCCCCATCATTCAGTAGACGAATGATGCCTGTCATTATTTCGATTGTATGACGCAATAGGCACTCTCTATGTTGTAAGCCTAGGCTGTACGCCTGTGTTGTAAACAGGTATACGAACTGACCGTGTCTGTTTTGCCGGTGCTTTCTGGCTGAAGGAGTGCTTCCAGCCTCGGAAATGGCGGCAAGACGAACAATAAACAATGACCTAAGGGAACGATAATGACGCTCAAGAAAACCTTACTGGCTTCCGTAATTGGTGCAGTGGTAGCGGGTACGACATTGCTGCCGATGACTGCAAGCGCTGAAACCCTGCGCATTGGCTACTCTGCTGACCCCGAAACACTTGATCTTCACGAGCAGCTTTCTGGCGGCGTACTGCGTTTTTCTCATATGGCATTTGACCCGCTGGTACGCTGGACAAAGGACTTTGAGTTTGAGCCGCGCTTAGCCACCGAGTGGGAGCAGGTTGACGAAACCACCATGCGCATGACCTTGCGCGAAGGCGTTACCTTCCACTCAGGTAACGAATTTACCGCCAAAGACGTGGTATGGACCATTGAGCGTCTAAAAGAGAGCCCTGACTACCGCGCTATTTTTGAGCCGGTTGCCAGCGCTGAAGCCGTTGACGACTACACCGTTGAGATTGTCACCACCGAACCTTACCCGCTGCTACTTAACCTGGCTACCTACATCTTCCCGATGGATAGCGAGTTCTATAGTGGTGAAACCGACGGCGGCAACGACAAAGCTGAGATCGTTAAAGCAGGCAACTCCTTTGCTTCGCGTAATGTTTCTGGCACTGGCCCCTTCATGGTCACTGACCGCCGCCAGGGTGTACGGGTAGATTTTGAACGCTTTGAAGATTACTGGGATACCGAAAGCAAAGGCAATGTGACCAGCATTGTTATGACCCCGATCGCTGAGAACGCCTCACGGGTTGCCGCCCTGCTCTCCGGCGGTGTCGACTTTATTGATGCCGTACCACCCAATGATCTGGATCGCGTACGCGAGGCCGATGGCGTTAATCTGGTAGAAGTAGACGGTACACGCATTATTGGCTTCCAAATGAACGAAGAGCGCGTTGAAGCCTTCCAGGATGCCCGTGTTCGCCAGGCGGTTGATTTGGCTATTAACCAGGAAGGCATCGCCGATCGCTTGATGCGTGGTTTCGCCATACCGGCGGGGCAGTTCTCACCCAAGGGCTACTCCGGTCACAACCCGGATTTAACACCGCGCTACGATATCGAGCGCGCCAAGGAGCTGATGGCCGAAGCGGGCTACGAAGAGGGCTTCAGCGTTGAAATGATCGCCCCCAATAACCGTTACGTGAACGATGCCCAGATTGCCCAAGCGGTCGCCAACATGCTGGCACAAATCAACATTGACGTTGACCTGCGCACCATGCCACTAGCGCAGTACTGGCCTGAGTACGATACCCGCCAATCCGATATGGCGATGATCGGCTGGCACGCGGATACCGAAGACACCGCTAACTTCTTCCAGTACCTCTCCTTCTGCATCGATGAAGAGACCGGCGCTGGCCAGTACAACTACGGCAGCTATTGCAACGAAGAGATCGACGCGCTGGTCACCGAAGCCGATAGCGAAACCGATTTGGAAAAACGCAACGAAATGCTGCGTGAAGCCGAAGCCATGCTTTACGAAGACGTCGGCTACATCACGCTGCACTGGCAGAATCTTGCCTACGCTGCCGCCGACGGCGTTGAGATTGAGCCAGTGGTGAATGCCCTGGATTTCCCCTACCTGGGTGACCTGGTGATCAACCGTAGTGACGACTAAGCATTAAACCAAACGAGTCACTGCAGCCTTAACTGCCTAATAGTTAACGGCAAGTGAGTTAACCGCAAGGATACTTCGCTCCCTGAATGTTAGGGGGCGAAGCCTTTTTTGTGACGGTTAGCGGTAGTGAACACTCCGTATAGCATGCCCCTACTCTTTTTGATGAACCCTTCACATAGGTGGCGTACGCCATGATTGCCTTTTTAATCAAGCGGCTGATGCACGCGATTTTGGTGATGTTTGTCATCAGCGTGCTGGCCTTCGCCATTCAGGACAACCTGGGTGACCCCGTACAGCAGATGGTCGGCCAGTCAGTGCCGGAAAGTGAGCGCGCAGAAATTCGCGAGCGTTTAGGCCTCAATGACCCCTTCCTGGTGCAGTACGCCCGTTTTGCTAAAAACGCCGTTCAAGGTGATTTTGGCTACTCGTACTTCTACCGCGAACCAGCGTTAGAAGTGATTGCTCGCCACTTACCCGCCACTCTGGAGCTGGTATTTGCGGCAACGCTGATTATTGTGCTGTTTTCAGTCCCCATAGGGGTGTATAGCGCCATTAAACCGCGCTCGCCAATTTCACGCTTGTTTATGGGCGTGTCGATCATCGGCATTTCGATCCCGGTGTTTTTGACCGCCATTGTGCTTATTCAGATTTTCGCCATTGGCGTTACCGTCACACTGTTCCCCGAGAGCACTGGCTGGGGCGCTTGGCTAAATGACTTCTTCTCGACGGAAGGCAATATGCCCTCCTTCGGCCGGGGCTACGACCTCGTCAACGTGGTGGGCAACTGGGACACCAACCTGGCCACCTGGAACGGTTTACAGCACTTGGTGCTACCGGCGGTCTCTCTGGCGTCCATTATGCTACCGCTGTTTATCCGCCTGATTCGTGCCGAAATGATGGAAGTCCTGCAGTCGGAGTACGTGAAGTACGCCCGCGCCAAAGGGATCTCCATGCGCCGGGTCTATTTCGTCCATGCCCTTAAGAACACCATGCTGCCGGTGATTACCGTAGGGGGCGTACAGATCGGCACCATGGTGGCTTACACCATCTTGACCGAAACCGTTTTCCAATGGCCCGGCATGGGGCTGATGTTCCTGGACGCGATCAACCGCGCCGATATTCCACTGATTGTGACCTACCTGATGATTGTCGGCGTGATTTTTGTTGTCACCAACACCATCGTGGATCTCATCTACGGCATGGTTAACCCCACCGTTAAACTGACTGGGAAGCCCGCATGAGTATGACACCTAATTCCTCCCCAGCGAGCGCTCCACCCAGCCGCTGGGCACGCCTACGCGACTCTTATATGTGGTATAGCTTTAAACGTGACCGCACAGCCCAGCTCTGCTTGGCCGTGTTTATTTGCATGGTCATCGCCGCTTTTGCCTCACCGTTTTTGGCTCCTACGAACCCTTACGACCTCGCGCAGATCGACATTATGTCATCTGAGCTGCCGCCCTTCTGGATCGACGGCGCCGATGAGCGTTACACCCTGGGCACCGACGCCCAAGGGCGTGATCTGTGGTCAATCGTGCTGTATGGCACCCGTGTTTCGCTGCTAATCGGTTTCGGCGCAGTCATTTTGCAGGCGTTGTTAGGGGTTACCTTCGGCCTCATGGCAGGCTACCTGGGCGGACGCGTTGACTCTATCTTGATGCGCCTGGCGGATATTCAGCTGTCATTTTCGACGCTAATGGTCGCCATCGTAGTGGGCGCCCTGGTCAAAGCGACCATGGGTAGCGCCTTCTACAGCCAGTACGCGGTGATGATGCTGATCCTGATTATCGGCCTTGCGGAATGGCCACAGTATGCGCGTACCGTTCGCGCCTCGGTGCTGGCAGAGAAAAACAAAGAGTACGTAGATGCCGCCCGGGTGATGGGGCTACGCAGCAAACGGATCATGTTCCGCCACGTGCTGCCTAACACCATGTCGCCGATCTTTGTTATCTCCACCGTGCAGATTGCCAACGCGATTATCTCAGAAGCGGCGCTATCGTTTTTGGGACTGGGTATGCCAGAGACGCACCCGTCGCTGGGCTCACTGATCAAATCAGGCTTTGACTATATTCAGTCGGGCTCCTGGTGGATCACCTTGATCCCAGGTGCCGTGTTGGTGGTGCTGGTGCTGTCGATCAATCTACTCGGCGATTGGCTACGTGATGTCATGAACCCACGACTCTACAAAGGCTGAGGACACCATGGCACTACTTGAAGTCAACAACCTCGATGTCCGTTTTGCGCTGCGCCAGGGCGAAGTTCACGCCCTACGTGATATTTGCTTTAGCCTTGAGCGTGGTGAGCGCCTGGGGATTGTCGGTGAGTCCGGCGCGGGCAAATCCGTCGCTGCGTTCTCGCTACTCAACCTGATTGCCAAACCGGGCTTTATCGCCGGCGGCACGGTGACCTTTGACGGTCAGGTGCTTAACCGCATGTCTGAACGCGGTCTGCGAAAAGTGCGCGGCAATCGCGTTTCAATGATTTTCCAAGACCCGATGATGACGCTCAACCCAGTGCTCTCCATTGGCGAACAGATGGTCGAGTGCTTAAAAGCGCACCGACGCATCTCTTCCAAAGAGGCTCGCGCCATTGCCCTGGACAAACTCCAGCAGGTGCAAATCCCCTCGCCGGAAACACGCTTGGATCAGTACCCCCACGAGCTTTCCGGTGGTATGCGCCAACGGATCATTATCGCCATTGCGCTGCTGCTCGACCCGGACATAATTATCGCCGACGAGCCTACCACGGCACTCGACGTAACGATCCAGGCCGAAATCATGGCGCTGCTACTAGATCTTTGCGAGCAGCATAACGTGGGACTGATTTTGATCACCCACGATCTAGGCGTGGTCAGCCAGGTCACCCAACGGATGCTGGTCATGTACGCTGGTCGGGTGATCGAGCAAGGGCCAACCCGGGAGATTATTAACGACCCGCAGCACCCTTACACCCAGGGGTTAATCAACGCCCTGCCACAGATGGCAACGCCCGGCGAGAAGCTCAATCAGATTCGTGGCAGCATGCCGTCTCTCTCTAACCTGCCGAGCGGCTGCGCGTTTCATCCTCGCTGCGATTTTATCAATCGTGCCGATGGTCAGCCCCGCCCCGCCTGCACCCAGCAGGTGCCAGAATTTGTCGAATCCGGCAATTGCCGTGTGGCGTGTCATATGGTGGCTGAAATGCTCGAAGACCGCCGTTTGAAGGAGGAAACCTCATGAGTGCGCACGCTGAGGCCATAACGGACAGCCCTAATCCTACTCCCCGTCAAAACGAAGAGAGCGCTGATTCGCTGCTGCAGATTCGCGACTTGAAAAAGCGCTTCTCGCTCTCCGGGGATTTCCTTGATCAGCTGCGCTTCAAGGGCGGCAAGCTGGTGCGTCACCAGGAGCACGTTCACGCTATTAACGGCGTCAACCTGGATATCAAACGCGGCGAAGCGCTATGTGTCGTTGGCGAATCGGGGTGCGGCAAGTCCACCGTGGCGCGCACCGTCATGGGGCTGCTTACCCCATCAGAAGGAGAGATCCGCTACGACGGCAAGCGCATCGACAATTTAAGCTCGCGCCAATTGCTGCCCTATCGCAAGCGCATGCAGATGATTTTCCAGAATCCTTATGCGTCGCTCAACCCACGCATGACCATTCAACAAACCCTGGAAGAGCCACTGCGCCTGCACCACCCTGATTGGAAACGCGCGCAGGTTCTTGACAAGGTTGAAGAGGTGATGCGCTCAGTGGGTATCGACCCGGACTGGGGTAAGCGCTTTGGCCACGAATTTTCCGGCGGTCAGCGTCAGCGTATCGCCATTGCCCGCGCTTTGGCCGTCGACCCGGAATTTATCGTTGCCGATGAGCCTATTTCAGCGCTGGACGTCTCGATTCAAGCCCAGGTGCTCAACCTGCTGATGGAAGCCCAGCAAGAGCGTAACCTGACCTATCTGTTCATTACCCACGACTTGGCAGTGGTGGAACATTTTGGCACCCGGGTGGCGGTGATGTACTTAGGCACGGTGTGCGAAATTGCCACCACGGCCACGCTGTTTGAAAAACCGCGCCACCCCTATACCCAGGCGCTGCTCTCGGCGATTCCGCGTTTGAAGGATGACCGCCCTCAGCATATTCGTCTTACAGGCGAAGTGCCGACCCCGGTTAATCTACCCAGCGGATGCGTTTTCCATGGACGCTGCCCCCATGCCAATGCGCGCTGTAAGCAAGAGATCCCCATGCTGCAAACCCAGGATGACGGAACCCGAGTGGCGTGCCACGCTGTTGAGGAGGGGCGCCTATGAAACGGGCGTCATATTTGATACAGCGAAACCAGGCGCTGAGAGGAAGAGCATGGAAATTCGCTGGCTAGAAGATTTTATCGCCCTGGCCAGAACGCGGCACTTCTCACGCGCCGCAGATGATCAAAACGTTACGCAACCCACCTTCTCCCGGCGGATTAAACTGCTCGAGGAGGAGATGGGCGTGACGCTAATTAATCGTCAAACGCTGCCGCTTTCGCTCACCCCGGCCGGGGAGGAGTTTTTGACCCTGTGTGAGCAGGTCACCGAGCGCGTGCGTCTGACCCGCGACCGTGTACGCGAAATTAATGCTGGCCAGCAGCGCCGTATCATGGTGGCAGCACCCCAGAGCCTGTTGCCACACTTTTTACCAGAATGGTTGACGGCAACAGGTTGGCAAGATCGCGTGCAGCCCTATTTGCGGGCGACCGGCTGGGTGGCCAATGACTACTTTCAAGCCTTAGCCCGGGCCGAGTGTGACCTGGCTATCTGTTACTGGCCGATTGGGCGCTGCGACCTGGATATCGACACCAGTGCCTGCAACTATCGAGTGATTGGTCATGAGCGACTCATTCCAGTGACGGGGTTAACCCCAGAGGGGGAACCCCGTGCGTTGCTGCCTGGGTCGCGCCACCAGCCACTGCCCTGGCTGGCCTATCCAAAACGCGGTTTGTTGGGGTCTGCGGTTAAAGCACATTTAGCCAGGCTTCCTCAAACAACGTATTTAACCGCACAAAGTGAAAACCTCTACGCGGCGGGCATTAAGGAACTGGTAGTGCTTGGCTACGGGATGAGTTGGCTGCCTGAACGTAATGTCGCTGCTGAGCTTACTCAAGGCTCACTGGTAAGAGCAGGCGATAGTCGCTGGGATGTGCCTATGGAGCTACGGCTATACCGTCATCAAAATCATCGCCACGCGGAGCTGGATAGCCTGTGGAGCGAACTTGCGCCGCCACGTATATGAATGCGTATTTGCGAAAGCTTACTTAAGAGAGGCCACAGCTTTGTATGTCAACCACCCTATTTAACCTACAGCATGATCATATAGCGCACCTACAGCGTGCTTATTCAGACATTTTGACTGACCACGGGTTCGATAGCCTGGCAATTTACAGCGGTCATGCCAGTGAGCACTTTGCGGATGACCACACGCCCCCTTTTCAGGCTTACGGGCACTTTATGCACTGGGTGGGTTTAGCCGATGTGCAGCATAGCTGGTTGATTATTCAGCCGGGAGAGCGCCCACAGCTCTATCTGTATGCGCCCGCCGACTTTTGGCACTTGCCCACTCAGCTACCCGATGAGCCCTGGGTAGAGGCGTTCGATGTTCACCTTTCTAGTAACACAATCGATAGTAACGAAACCGGCAGTGACAAAATCTCCCTGCCGCTTTCGGGGAATGCCGCCGTTATTGGCGATATCGAGCGTCTTCCCACCTGCACACTTCAGCCACTAAAAGCCGAGCGACACCCTGAGCGGCTAGTACATGCCCTTGACGAATTACGGCTGTTTAAGACGCCCTATGAGGTTGCCTGTCTCCGTGAAGCCAACCGCTTAGCAATAGCGGGTCATCAGGCCTCCCAGGCAGCCTTTATTGGCGCCGCCGGTGAGCTGGATATTCAGCTGGCCTACTTAGCTGCCAGTCGTCAGCGCGAGTCAAACGTGCCCTATCAGAATATCATCGGTCTAAATGAGCATGCAGGCGTTCTGCATTATCAACACTACGACCTTCAGCCGCCTAAACAGCGCTACAGCCTGCTAGTCGATGCGGGCCGCCGCTTTCGCGGCTACTGCGCTGATATTACCCGCACTTATGCAGGCCCCGATGCCCCTGTAGCGTTTGGCGAGCTGGTCACCGCTATGCAGGCTTTAAAGAAAGAACTGGTTAGCAGCGTTGCGCCTGGGGTTAGCTTTGTAACACTGCACGAGCAGATGCATCAGCAGCTAGGCGAAATATTGGTGGCTAACGATCTATTTAAAGGTACCGCCGAACAAGCGGTTGCGGAAGGCGTTACGCGGGCGTTCTGCCCTCATGGGCTGGGTCACTCGCTGGGCCTTCAAGTGCATGATGTGGCCGGGTTACGCCATCCGGATGGCACTCCCGCCCCGGCGCCAGAACAGCACCCAGCGCTGCGGCTTACGCGCACGCTGCGCCCAGGTATGGTAGTGACCATTGAACCCGGGCTGTACTTTATCAACATGCTGCTCGCCCCGCTGCGCAATACTGACCTACCCATTAACTGGCAGCTCGTCGATCAGCTTGCGCCATGTGGCGGTATTCGTATTGAAGATAATGTGGCAGTGACAGAAAGTGGTTTTACGAACCTAACGCCCTAGGGTCTCTATCTAAAAGCCCTCTTTCCAAGCGCTAGAATAAACAACGCCCAGCACATGGCTGGGCGTTGATTTAAAACTAGCTGACAAACAAAATTTAGAAGCGGTAAGTGATACCACCGCCCACAGTGACCGGCTCGATATCAACCTTGCCACCCACGTTGATATCAGCGTTCACGTCAGCGTAGCTTGCGTAGCCGTTGAGCATAACATTGTCAGTCACGGCTAGATCTACACCCACTTGGCCGATGGCACCATAGCTCTCATCAACGTTTACACCGCTAGGCTCGCCAGAGAAGCGTGTGTAATTAAGGCCAGCACCCACGTAAGGCTGAACTTTGGAATCCAAACCACCCATTGGGTAGTAGTTAACTAATAGGTTAACAGGCAGACGATCTACGCTACCCACATCGCCTAAAGCAGATGTATTCAGATCGTGCTCGAACTTCTCAGAGCTGTTGAGCTCAACGCCGACCTTATCGGTAAACAGGTAACCAGCACCGAAGGTAAAGCCGCGAGCGCTCTGCACGTTCAGTGAATCACCATTCAGATTACCATTACCTGAACCCGTATCCGTTTGGGCAACGCCGCCACGAACAAATACGTCACCAGCGTTATAAGCCAATGCTGCCTGGCTTGCCAGAGCAAAGCTAGCGGTGATAACAGCGGCAGAAATCAGTTTCATATTACTCATCAGGGTCATCCTCTATGCAGTGCGCAGTTCCATGCGCTTGGGATTGCGGTACTTGCTATCCTACTTTCCTGTACAGAGTGTAGTATACGAACACTGTTTCCAAATGTCTTGTGAAATATTGTTATAAGAAAGTGCGCCCTGATAGTTTTTCTATTTTATAAAATGCGTACATGAAATTCGGGCATAAAAAAAGTCCCCCGAAGGGGACCCAGGTGGAGCACGCCAGCTCACTCGGTTTACCGCTACCAGGTGGTAGCGATGTAGGTGAAGAAGGGAGAGAAGCAAGCTATCTAAGCCGTTGTTTCTCTATTCACTCACCCTTTGCCATATATATTGCGATCCGCGTGCCACTTTTATAAAAATATATATAAAACAAATATTTAATAAAATACAGTTTGATTTTTATTGACCTCTCCCGCACTGCAGCAAATAAACTGCACCAGCATCGCGCAATTTGCCGCCTTTTTGCATCACAAAGCATCATGTGGGTTCCTAGCGCCTAGAAATCATCAAAGTCACTAGGGTGTCACGATGATCTTCACTTGGGCCTTATCGTTTAACAGCGCCTCAAAGCCCTCCTCCACAATGTCTGCCAATGGAATGCGCTGGGTGACCATGTCTTCGGCGCGGAAATAGCCCCGTTGCATTAGCGCCATTACCGCTGGATACACATGGCGATAGGCGATAATGCCCTTCATGGTGCGCTCTTTGATGACCAGGTCGTTAGGCTGAAAGCTGGCCTCCCCTTCCCAAATACTGACCACCACCACTTCACCACCTTCGTGGGTGCTATGCAGCGCCTGATTCAGCACCACGGGAATGCCGGTCACTTCAAACGCCACGTCTACGCCGCCACCGCTCAATGATTGAATTTTTGCCACCGCATCCTCCTGCTGCGGGTCAACCGCAATGGCGCCTAACGCTTCGGCTTTAGCTTTTCGTGACGGCGCCACCTCAATGGCATAAATTTGCGCTGCCCCGGCCGCTTTAAGGGCTTCAATGGTCATCAAGCCGATGGGCCCTGCGCCGAATACCGCCGCACTATCCCCGGCTTTCAGGCAGCTTTGGCGCACCGCATGCAGCGCTACCGCCGCGGGCTCTACCAGAGCCCCTTGCTCGTAGCTAAGCTCATCAGGCAGCTTATGCACCATATGTTCACCCATCACGGTGAACTCCGAGAAGCCGCCGCCACCGCCCGACAGGCCGTGAAAGCCAAGCATGGGCGTCAGGTTATAGCACTCCATTTGGTAGGCGCCGTCTTTATTGGGCGAGAGAATCGGTTCAATGGCGACGCGGTCACCCACTTTTACTCGCGTTACCTTATCGCCGACCTCGACCACTTCCCCGGCAAATTCGTGGCCCATAATGATCGGCGCCTGCTCGCCGCTGATCGGGTGGGGCTTACCGACCGGAATAAAAATTGGCCCGGCGGCGTACTCGTGCAGATCACTACCGCAGATGCCACAGGCGGCGACTTTTACCTTCACCTCATGGGGGTCGTTGATAATGGGCACCGGCATTTGCTCGACGCGAAGATCTTTTGCCGAGTACCACACCGCGGCCTGCATCGTTTGCTGACTGGTGGACTGACTCATGGGTTACCCTTCCTGTTAAGACGTGTGGTGAACCGGCTGCAGACCATAGACAGGTGTTTCCAGCCCCTCCATCCGTGCTTTCAACTGCAGCGCCAAATAGTGCGAGTAGTGCCGCGACTGGTGCAGGTTACCGCCGTGGAACCACAGCGCCTCCTGCTGGGTGGGTTTCCACATATTGCGCAGCTCGCCCTCCCATGGGCCGGGGTCTTTGGTGGTGTCGGAGCCTAAGCCCCAGCATTTGCCCACTTTATCCGCCACCTCTTGGGAGATAAGCCGCGCCGCCCAGCCGTTCATGGAGCCATAGCCGGTGGCATAAACGATTAAGTCTGCTTCTAGCTCGCTGCCATCGGTGAGTGTGATGGAGTGGGGATTGATCCGCTCAATGCCTACGCCGCTGCGCAGTTTGATATCGCCATTGGCGACCAGATCGCAGGCGCCCACATCGATGTAGTAACCCGAGCCCCGGCGCAGATACTTCAAAAACAGTCCAGAATCATCGTCACCAAAATCGAGCAGAAAGCCCGCGTCTTCGAGTTTTTGATAGAACTCGGCGTCGCGCTGCTTGATCGCCTCAAAGGCCGGGCGTTGAAAGTCTGGCAACACCTTGTAAGGTATCGAGGCAAAAATCAGGTCAGCTTTTTCGGTGGTCACCCCACCGGCAACGGCTTCTTCCGAATATAGCGGCCCGAGCACTTCCTCCATCAACGAATCCGACTTAACGATATGGGTGGATGAACGCTGCAGCATGGTCACATCGGCATCGTGCTCCCATAGCGCGGCGGCAATATCGTGGGCGGAATTATTGGAGCCCACAATGACGCATTTTTTGCCTTTATAGGCATCTGGCCCTGGGTGCTGGCTGGAGTGCTGCTGCTCCCCTGCAAAGCTTTCTGCACCGGCAAATGTCGGTACATTGGGCATCCCCGACATTCCAGTCGCCATGACTAGCTGCTTGGGTCGCAAGGTGATCTCTTCGCCGTTGCGCTTCACGTTCACCACCCACTCGCCTGCGGCTTCGTCGAAGTGTGCATTCTGACACTCAGTGGAACTCCAATAATTGAGCTCCATCACCTTTGTGTACATTTCCAGCCAATCACCCAGCTTGTCTTTGGGCGCAAACACCGGCCAGTGTTCGGGGAAAGGAATATAGGGTAGGTGGTCGTACCAGACCGGATCGTGCAGACAGAGCGACTTATAACGCTTGCGCCAGGAATCCCCCGCACGCTCGTTGCGCTCGATAATAATGGTCGGCACGCCCATCTGCTTTAGCCGCGCGCCCAAACCAATACCGCCCTGGCCGCCACCAATCACTACGCAGTAGGGCTGCTGCGTGTAACCAAGCTCTGCCTCTTCACGCTCTCGCGCTTCAAGCCAGGTTTCACGCAGCTTATTGGCACCGTGCTCAGCGCCTTTGGGGCGGTGGTGATTACGCGGTTCAGGGAAGTCGTGTAGGGACTGCATCGTGGTTAGCAGCGTCCAGCATTTGCCGTCTTTTAGACGCAGATAGCCTTTGCCACTGGCGACCGCTGTCTCAAAGGTAAACCACGACTCAATAACATCGCCATTTTGGGTCGCTTCGCCTTCTAGCTGCCAGTTTGAAGGGCGCGCGTTCTCCAAAGTGGCATTAAGCATGGCTTGAATAGCATCCTTGCCCTCGCAGGTCTTTAAATTCCAAGTGAAGGTAAGGAAGTCGCGCCAGTAGCACTCTTCATTAAACAGCGCGAGCACACCCTGAATGTCCTGGGCTTGCAGCGCCTGATCAAAATTACTCAACCAGCCTTGAACAGTGGCCGTGGCGGTTTGCTGGGTTTGTGCTTGAGTATGTGTCTCTGACATAGCGGGTACTCCATGAGCGGTTGTTATTGTTGAACTGCTTGTTAGACACACAACCCTAAGCACCCGCTATGCCAATCACTTCAAATAAATCACAACATTTTGAAAAATATAAATAAAATCCAAAAAAGCCGTTAGCAATTGGGCGTTGCACAGAGCGTACACCTGTCACACCGTTTACACTCAGCCGTTACAGGTGTAACCCACGACTAACGGCGTAATGGCGCGTCGTTGACAGCCACGCCAGAGCGCATAGGCTGGAAGGACAATAACAAGCCCCAGGGTGAACAACGCCATGCCCACTCAGCCGCCTTTACCTGCACGGCTGCAATCTGTGCAGCGCCAGCATATCGAGCATGTTTTCCAGCTCGGCGAAGGCTTGGACGTACCGCAGCTACCGGCTCAAGCGACCATCCGGCGCTCCTGGCTGCGCTGCCTAAACGAATATCAGCTAGACCCCACCCGACCTCGCCCTACCCGCGTCGTCCCCCAGCAGACCCTGATTGAGCACCGGGAATCTGTCGATGAACTTTTGCACGTGGCACGCGCTGGGGTTGACCAGCTCTATCAACAAATCGCTCAGCTAGGCTATGTGCTGCTACTCACCGACCATCGCGGTATAACCGTTGAGTTTCGCGGCGACCCCAACCAAGACCAGCAGCTACGCAAAGCGGGCCTCTATCTGGGTGCCGATTGGGACGAACGCTTTGCGGGCACCTGTGCGGTGGGCACCTGCCTGCATGATCGCCAAGCGATTATCTGCCACCGTCAGGAGCACTTCGACGCCTCGCATATTTCGCTCACCTGCACCGCCGCACCCATCGCCGATCCCCAGGGCAATGTGATGGCCGTGCTGGATATCTCTGCACTGCAATCACCTACTCAACATGAGAGCCAAAACTTCAGCCTCTCGCTGGTAACGCTCTACGCCCGCATGATTGAGGATGCCTACTTTCTGCAGCGCTACCGCGACTGCCTGATGGTGCGCCTGGACACTTCACGTGAGTTTGTACATGTGAACGGGCGTGGTTTAATCGCCATTGAAGAAAACGGGCAGGTGATTGCCGCCAACGCCGTCGGCCGTGACTTGATTGCCGAGCACCAGCGCCGCTGGCCACCCTGGTCACCCCATCACACCCCTATGTTAGGGGAGCTATTCGAGTGCGAGATCGCCGATGTCCTTAGCATCAACAGCGCCACTGACGAACAACTGCGCGCTTTTCGTGCCAGAGTCGACAACACCATTTACTTTATAAGCCTGCTGGAACCGCGCCGCCCCCGGCCTGCTCAGCAAGCACAATCGCTGCCCTCCAGCCTGCCGGGGGCACTGGCACGATTGGGCGCTGACGACCCCGCCATGCGCAAAGTCCAGAAGCTGGCCGAACGGCTGCGCAACGAAGCCAGCGTTAATGTACTGATCAGCGGTGAAACCGGCACCGGCAAAGAGGTTGTCGCCCGAGCTCTGCATGACAGCGGTAACCGCTCCAAGGGCCCCTTTATCGCGGTGAACTGCGCCGCCATCCCCGAAGCGCTGATTGAGAGCGAGCTTTTTGGTTACGAACCAGGTGCTTTTACCGGTGGTCGTTCCAAAGGTATGCGGGGGCTCATCCCTCAGGCCCATGGCGGTACACTGTTCTTAGATGAAATCGGCGATATGCCCTTGGCCCTACAAACCCGCTTGCTGCGCGTGCTGGCAGAGCGGGAAGTCATGCCGCTGGGTGCCAATACGCCCGTGAAAGTCGATATACGGGTGATTACCGCCACCCACCGCAATATCGATGCGATGATCGAGCAGGGCGAGTTTCGCGAAGATCTCTACTACCGCCTTAACGGAGCCCAACTCCGCCTGCCCGCGCTGCGCGAACGCGCCGATAAGCTCTACGTGATTCGTCAGGTGTTTAACGACGTGGTCAACGAACGCGGCGGTAGTCATTCCCCTCGCCTGCGCGCTGATGCCATTAGCGCCCTGCTCGCCTACGCCTGGCCCGGCAATATCCGGCAGCTAAAAAATGCGTTGGCCTTTGCCCTGGCCACCTCGGAAAGCGACGAAATCACCGTTCATGATCTACCCGAACAGTGCCTAAGCCAACGCATTACCCGGCAGGCGCCTTCCCTGCCTGCAGGCACTGGTAGCGACACCGATCACACACTGCTGGAAATGCTTAAGGAGCACTACTGGAACATAAGCGCCGTGGCTCGTGCGTTGGGGGTTTCGCGGCCCACGGTCTACCGGCAAATGCAGCGCCAAGGCATCGTGCCGCCAAATTGGCAGGGATGACCATAGAGAAGGCTGTTGGCCTTGGCGGCGCCCCTCACGTACACTTGTTTGAATCCGTTTATCCTTTTATAACCCCGCTTTCGACAAGCCGAGGCTCTCTCATGGCGTTTGATTCCACTTCTTCCTATATCGCAACTGACGCGCTTAAGCAGGCGGTGAACGCCGCCGTGGTGCTTGAGCGGCCGCTATTGATCAAAGGCGAGCCGGGCACCGGCAAGACCCTATTGGCCGAAGAGTTGGCTGAATCTCTCGATACTCAGTTAATTACTTGGCATATCAAATCCAGCACCAAGGCGGCCCAGGGTTTATACGAGTACGATGCGGTCAGCCGCCTGCGTGACTCGCAGCTGGGTGTGGAAGGCGTGGAGAACGTCGCCAACTACATCAAGCCTGGCAAGCTGTGGGAAGCTTTCACCGCTAATGAGCGGGTGGTACTGCTGATTGATGAGATCGACAAAGCCGATATCGAATTTCCCAACGACCTGCTCCAGGAGCTGGATCGGATGGAGTTTCACGTTTACGAGACCGGTGAAACCATCCGCGCCGAGCAGCGCCCGATTATCATCATCACCTCGAACAACGAAAAAGAGCTGCCGGATGCATTTTTGCGCCGCTGCTTTTTCCACTACATCGAATTCCCCGACCGGGAGACCATGCAGGCGATTGTCGATGTGCACTTTCCAGATATCGCTCCCCGGCTTGTCAGCGAAGCCTTAGAGGTATTTTTCGAGCTGCGTAAAGCGCCGGGCCTTAAGAAAAAACCATCAACGTCTGAACTGGTCGATTGGCTCAAGCTACTGATGGCTGACGATATTGCTCAAGAAGCCCTCTACAACCGCGACCCGGCCAAAGCATTGCCACCGATGGCGGGTGCACTGGTTAAAAACGAGCAGGATACCCAACTGCTGGAACGCCTGGCGTTTATGATCCGCCGCCAGAAAGGCACAGGCCGCTAAGTCATGTTTATCGGCCTGTTTGAGACATTAAAACGCGCGGGCGTGCCGGTCTCGCTGCGGGAGCTGCTGGATCTTCATGCGGTGGTGGAGCGCGGCGTGGTGTTCGCCGATATGGAAGCTTTCTATCAAGTGGCCCGCACGGTGATGGTCAAAGATGAGCGCCACTTCGACCGCTTTGACCGTGCCTTCGCCGCCTGGTTTAAAGGCCTTGAGGACATGGACGCCGCCATTGAGGCGCTCATCCCTGACGACTGGCTACGCCGTGAGTTCGAGAAGCAGCTAACGGAGGAAGAGAAAGCCAAAATCGAATCCCTTGGCGGCCTTGAAGAACTGATCGAGACGTTCAAAAAACGCCTGGAAGAGCAGAAAGAGCGCCACGCGGGCGGCAATAAATGGATTGGTACCGGCGGCACCAGCCCCTTCGGTGCCTACGGCTACAACCCGGAAGGTATTCGCATCGATCAGGACGGTTCGCGCCACCGTCGCGCCACCAAGGTGTGGGACGAGCGGCGTTTTCGGGACTACGACGACTCGCTGGAGCTGGGCACGCGTAATATCAAAATGGCGCTGCGCCGCCTGCGCAAGTTTGCCCGCCAGGGGGCACTCGATGAGTTCGACGTGGATAGCACCATTCGCGAAACCGCCAAGGACGCCGGGCTTCTCAACGTTCAGATGCGCCCAGAGCGTCATAACGCGGTGAAGGTGCTGCTATTTTTGGATGTGGGCGGCTCAATGGATGACCATATTCGCATCTGTGAAGAACTGTTTTCGGCGGCCCGCTCCGAGTTCAAGCACCTGGAGCACTACTACTTTCACAACTGCCTGTACGAAGGCGTTTGGCGTAACAATATGCGCCGCGGCAGTGAGCGTATCCCGACCATGGATGTTTTGCATACCTACGGCGCGGATTACCAAGTAGTGATTGTTGGCGACGCAGCGATGTCCCCTTACGAAGTCACCCACCCCGGCGGCAGCGTAGAGCACTTTAACGACGAACCCGGAGGCCTTTGGCTTAAGCGTTTATGCGAAACGTTTCCGCGCTTGGCATGGCTAAACCCCATGCCGCCACGAGCATGGGAGTACACCTACTCGACAACGCTAATCCGCGAGATCATTGAAGACCGCATGTACCCCATGACCATGGAAGGACTGGAAACCGCCATGCGCGAGCTAGCGAAGAAGTAGGCATGATAAAAGCAGCCGTTTAAAGCGTCTGCGGAAAATCGTTTAAGCCTTGCAAAAAGGCCTGTTTAGCCTCTTCAAATGCTTTCGGGTCGTGTTTGAAACGACGCAGGATCAACGCTTCGTCTAAGCCCAAAGTAGGCGCCAGTTCACTGACGCTTTTGGCAGGGTGGCGTGCGCCTAAGCCGATGCGCTTTCCATCTGCTCCGCCAAACCAACGCTTGATACCGCTTTGCTGATAGAACGCCTCTTGTTCGGCAGTATCAACGTCAACGCGCAGCGGCGCCTTCAAGGTAAGCTCGCTGATCAAACGCTGCTGGGCATTTGCTTGGTCAAGCGCGCAGGCGTGAGTCACCGTCATGCCCTCGCCCTCTTCGTCCAGCACTAGCAGCGCCAGTGCTTGAGGTTTACCCTGGCCGTCAACGGCAGCAAACAGACGCGCTGCTTCTTGAGGGAATAACACGCTACAGGTGCCGGTAAACACGACCAGCGGCGTTAGGCCCGCCTGTTGTCCGTAAACCTCCGCGCATAATCGCGCCAGACAGGCGTTGCGCTGGGCCTCTGCGTTAACGTGTACGACCTTCATTTGCATCATCCTTACCAACTAAAAAGCCGCAAGCCTAGAGCAATCATCGCCGTTTTGACAGCGGATTATACCCAGCACCACGTCCATTCATTTTTGCTGATACTGAACACTACGGCTAGTAACCTGTCTTAACTATTAGCCTGTCTTAAGTAGCTGTAAACGTGAACCGTGATTTAGAAGGAGCTAACATGCCCACTTTTATGAATGACCCTACCATGCCCACACCGAGCTTCCCCGGCAGTCACATGGTATTGGACGACCATTATGTGTTTATTTCGGGGCTGACCGTTTCTGACCTTTCTAACGGCCACGCCGCACGGGGTGACGTTAAAGAAGAGACGCGCCTCATAATGCGCGTGCTATCGCGCATGCTTGAAATGGAGGGTGGCAGCCTCGCAGATATCGTGCGAGTGGACATCCACCTCACTGATCTAAACGCTATTCAAGACATGGATAGTGTTTACGCCGAGTACTTTGAGCCTGGCCACTACCCTGCCCGCACCTGCACCGAATCTCCCCATATCTGCGGCGGCAGCAGTATTGAAATCACTGTGATGGCTAAGCGTCCAAATCATTAATTTCTTTAAACACAAAAAGCCAATTTAATGGCTTTTTGTGTTTGTTTAGAAGCAATCAATCTTATAACCCAGCCAACATTCCTGTGGGATAGGTAAGCGTTAACAGATTCGCCATCCCCATTAAGAAGAGTGTCACTCCAGCCGCTAAACCCACGGCAACCACGGGCTTCATACGCGCCACCACTAGTAAAAATCCAAGGCAAAATACCGCGGCGGCAAATAGGAAACCGAGCACCATAACGCTTGCGATCAAGGCGAAGAAACCGACTACCCAGAGCAACTGCTGGTTTAATGTCTGAATTTGCCACTTCATCGGCTTGATGACCGTTCTGATAATTTCCAGTACGCACGCCGCCACGATAATGACAATCGCAAGCCTCGGCATGATGCCCCCTAGCATGGAAAGGTCAGCAAACGCCCACCACATATATCCAGCCACAGCTAACAGGCTGCCCAGCAATGCCACATCGATCATACCTAGCGACAGCGGAGCCACTTCTTCCTGAAGCGCATGATTAGCGAGCCCCTCAGTTTGTCGACGTTTTTGCAGGTAGCTGCGTAGAGGGGGAAGCACCAGTGATGCCGCAATCAGTGCACCAATGATCAGTACCCCAGGCCGCATAAAGGCTTCTGCACCTTGAAACTGAGCTGCTTGATAGAAGTATGCTTCTGCACCGGGCGCTAACACAAAGCCAATCAAAAAGGCGGGGCGAGACCAGTTTGCCTGCTTAAACAGCACGCCAATCGCGCCAATAATGCCGAGTGCAAATAGATCACCCAGCGAACGTGTAGCTTGATAGGCGGCGAAGAGGATCAAGATGGTGATCAGCGGCGCTAAAATGACGAATGGCACCCGAGTTAAGCTGGCCACGGGCCTAGCTAATCCCAAACAAAGAGCAGCGCCTAAAATATTAGCCAGCGCTAATGACCAAATAATGGTGTACGTCAGATCGAGGTTCGTCTCTAACATACTGACACCGGGCTGAAGGCCAAGCAGAAGCAAACCACCTAAGAACACCGCCGCCGTGCCCGAACCGGGAATACCAAACAGTAAAGTGGGCACCATCGCCCCACAGGCACAGGCGTTGTTAGCAGACTCTGGCGCAATAACGCCGCGAATATCGCCTTTACCAAACTGCGATTTATCTTTGGCGCTCTGCACCGCGTGGCCGTAGGTGAGCCAATCCACCACCGAGCCCGCCAAGCCAGGAATCGTGCCCATTAAGCTGCCAATCCCCGCGCAGCGGGCCACTAACCCAGGCCGCTTGGCAACATCCTTTACACCCTCTTTCCAACCTTTACCTAGTTGGCAGGGCTGCTCTGCAATCGCACCCCGCTTTACCAATAAATCAATAATTTCAGGCAGTGCGAAAATACCTAAACCGACCACTACTAACGGCAACCCGTCATAGAGGTAGTCAATGTCAAACGGCAGCCGGAACTCTCCAGTGGCCGGAGCCATGCCGATGGTGCCTACTAGGAGCCCAACACCGCAAGCAGCAATTCCTTTAAAAACATCCTTTCCAGAAAGCACCGCCACCATGGACAGCCCTAGCAGCGTTAACATAAACAGCTCTGACGAAGAAAATGACAGAACAACTGGCCGGGCGATGAGAATAAAGGCCGTGAGCACCACCGCACCGATCAGGCCGCCAATCATTGACGACAGAAATGCACTAGAAAGCGCTCGCGCAGCCTGCCCTTTCTTAGCCAGCGCAAAGCCATCCACCACAGTGGCCTGGGAAGCACTAGAGCCAGGGATCCCAAGCAGTACAGAGGCAAACGTATCGCCAGTGGGGATCACCGCCACTAACCCCATCAGCATACCCAGGGCGACAGAAGGCTCCATGCCATAGAGGAAAGGCAACAGAAGCGACATACCGGCGATACCGCCAAGCCCAGGAATGATGCCCACAATCAGCCCAATAAGGACACCGATAACCATGTACAGCATATGGGGAACAGTAAACAACTGCCCCAAACTGGAGAATAAGACATCTAACATTATCATGGCTCTTATGTTGTTTAATGTAAGGGAGCCCAAAAGCACTGTTTCAACAGTGCTTTTTTAGTGTTCACTGGCGTGTTAAATACGGGCACCGTGCTGTTCTAGCAGCCACTCGACCAGCCACTGACGCGTGTCATCATCAAGCGACATGGCATCCTGCAGATGCTGTTCAACGACTTCTCCCACCACTGGCGTGTAGGGGCCAAGCTGCGCCATGGCCGCGGTTTTGAAGTCTTCCTTATCCACAAAACGACGCGCCGCATCGCGATACTCCTGAATCAGCGCTTCTGGGGCATCGCTAGGCAATAAGATCAATTTTTGCAACGTGAACCCTGAGGCAAAGAATTTGCGATACGCCTCGGCGGCGGGGCCGCTGGGCGCTTCGCCATGCAGGGTTTCGTAAACTTCACTGAACGTTGGCAAGTCAGGGAAGGCGGGATCACGAACGACTTCGCCGCTGTCATTGAGCACACCAAGAGAAAACAGCGGCACCGCTCGGCCGCTCTCTACCAGGGGTTCCACGCTGCTGAAATAGGCAGAGGTGGTTTGGAAATCGATATCGGCCTCGCCGCGCTCAAAGGCTAACCGCCCTTCTCCACGGCTTCGCATGCCTGAAACGGCCTGCACATCAGCACCCAACAAATCAAGCGCAATCAACACCGGCAGTTCCAGACCTGTATGGCTTTGCACGGCAAATTTAACGCGCTGGTTGGTCACCGCGTTCAGCGCCTCCTCTGCGCTATCGCCTAGGCTAGGCTGGGCATACACCACGCCGCCGGTGGGGGTCGCTAAAATCGGTGTCCAATCGTCGTAGCTATAACGTACACGCCGGTCTTGCAGCATGGCGGGGTACTGGGTGGAAGCAGAGGTGCCTATCCATTGGCTGCCATCCGAGGCAGCCCGCATAGCGAACAGGTTACTGCCATTAATGGAGCCACCGCCGGGCACGTTATCGATCACTAGCGTTGGGTTACTTTGAATATGGTCACTCATCCAGGTAGAGAAGAAGCGTGCCCACACATCGGTTCCACCGCCTACACCAAATGGAATAGTCCAGTGGATAGTGTCGGGCACGTTCACATCGTTAGCTTGGGAATTCACGCTGATAGCGCCCAGCGTGGAACAAGCAACGACAAGTAGCGCTTTCTTGAATGTGTTAAGCGGTGTGTGCTTCGAGGTAGTCATGGCGATACTCCTGTTATTGATTATTGTCAGTTGTAATAGTCGTAGCGTGATTCAATCAACGGTTTCGATGGCGTGATGCCCCACTTCCTTTGAAGGGCTCGCGTAGAAAATTTGTCCGCTCATAATTTTGCGAGCCGTTCGGATAAGTGATACGCGCGCCAGGTCAAACGCATTTTGTTGGCGATACTCGGCCGTTAGCTCAATAGAACCAGAAGGATGCTCTAACACAATCTGTGATAGCAGCTGCCCAGCAGAAAGCTTCTGAGTGCTCATGGCCATTTGATTGGCCACCGAGCCGGGCACGTTAATCGCCGCCGCCACCGCCATCGCCCCTGTTACGGCGATCGCTTTATGGCAGCGATGAGGCACAAAATAGCGAACATTCAGCGTGTGCGATGCCGCTTCAGCCGCTGAAATCAGCACGACCTTGGGCAGAACGCTCTCACTAACATCGCCCATTCCCATCCGCAGCCCCGCTTCACGTCGCAGGGTTTCTAAGCGGGTTAACAAGGCCGCGTTATTATCCAGCTCAGCAGGCGATTCATAGCCGGTTAATCCGACCGACTCAGCGTGCAGCAGCATAATCGGGGTAGCCGCATCAATACAGCTCACCTCAAATCCTGCTATCTCATCACATGCGTTTCCCGTGGGTAACAGCTGGCCCGTTTTACTGCCCATGATGTCTAAAAAGCTAAGCTGGATACCCGCAGCACTTCCCGGAACGCCGCTAATGGTGACACTACCTTCGTACTGCACCTGCTTCCCCGGTGTAGGAACATGGCATTCGATAAGCCGCTGGGTGTTTAAGTTATGGACTTTCACCACGGTAGTACCGTCTCGCGGTTCTACCAGCCCCGTCTCTATGGCATATGGCCCTACGGCAGAGAGCATATTGCCGCAGTTAGGGTTAAAGTCGACACGCTTATTCACTACATCCACTTGAGCAAACAGATAGTCAACATCGGCGTCAGGGTGCGATGAGCGCTCTACAATAGCCACTTTACTGGTGAGCGGGTCGCCGCCCCCGATACCATCGATCTGTAGTGCATGCCCTGAGCCCATCAAGCTAAGCAGGATGTCGGCCTGCTGCGCTTGGTCACTGGGCAGATCTTTCATTCGAATAAAGGGGCCTCGAGAGGTGCCGCCTCGCATAATGACACAAGGAATGCTGTTCATATCGTTCCGCCATAGTTCGCGATGACTGTATGCACGGAGAATGTCAGCCAATCTTTAATGTCTCAAATGCAAATATAGATTGCTATAAATCCATTTTTTGCATTAATGTGTTTTGGTTATTAATCCACTTTTTTTGCGCAACAATCCCATGCTGCATAGACTCGAATTTCTTGACCTTCATGCGTTCATTTTAGTTGCTGAGTTAGGCACCTTTCATGAGGCGGCTCAGCGCTTGCATTTGTCGCAACCGGCCCTCACTCGCCGTATCCAAAAGCTGGAAGAACTCCTTGAAGTTGAACTACTTGAGAGAACTACAAGGCGCACCCGATTGACGCCTATTGGGGCCGATTTTCTGCCCCGTGCTAGACGCATGTTAGAGGAGTATGAGTCCTCGATTTTGGGAATTCGGGAGTTAGTCACGCATCAAAAAGGCACCGTGACGATTGCCTGCTTGCCAACAGCGGCATTCTACTTTTTGCCTAGTGTCATTCGCGTGTTTAGCGAGGCTTGGCCGGGTATTCGTATCCGAATTCTGGATGTCAGTGCTAACGAGGGGCTGGAAAAAGTTATTAATGGCGAGGCAGACTTCGGTATCAACATGATCAGCGCGCAAAGTTCTGAGGTGCGCTTTACCCCGCTGCTGCGAGACCCCTTTGTATTGGCACTACGCTCGGATCATCCGCTCGCCAGCAAAAAGCAGATTGAGTGGAGCGATCTAGAAGATGTACGACTCATCACCGTGAGCCGCGATAGTGGAAATCGCACTTTGTTAGATAATGCGCTTTCTGCTGAGGGTATTCACTTAAACAGTTTTTACGAGGTTCAGCACTTGTCGACCTCTTTGGGTTTAGTGGAGTCAGGCTTAGGGGTGGCTATTTTGCCGCGTATGACCATGCCTGGGCCAGATCACGACACACTGTGCTCTAGAGATCTGCCTGAGCCACGCATTCAGCGTTCCATTGGTCTTGTGCGCAGCAATACACACAGCCTCTCCAGTACCGCACAGTTATTTATTGATTTATTGCTTGAGCACTGGGTCAAAGAATCTATTTAACGGCTTTCATCACGGCAGCTTCAATCAGAGCAATAACCGCTTCAATATCAACATTCGCTTCCAGCATATCGGCTAGACGATCAAGCTCACGCTCCCGGTGAGCTTGATAATCGAGATGCACTGCATTCTGAAGCCCGAGACGGCTAAGCAGGGCTCGGCACGCTTGCGTATGATCAAATAAACCATGCAGATAAGTCCCCATTATTTGCCCGTCGTCGCTAACGGCACCTTCATTGCGCCCGTCGACTTCAAACAGCGGGGATTCAAGGGCCTGCCCTTCGCTTACGCCGTTATGAATTTCATACCCGGTAACGGCTGCCCCTTCGGCTATTGTCACGCCGCGAACGTTGCGCAAATGCTTGCCAGCGACCATGCGCGTGGTGAGATTCAATAAACCCAATCCGGCTACTTTGCCAGGTTTACCCTCCAAACCTTCAGGATCATCCACCCACTCGCCCAACATTTGAAATCCACCGCAAATACCCAACACCTTGCCGCCATAACGGAGGTGGCGCTGAATGGCGTTATCCCAGCCCTGTCGCTTTAACCACTCCAGGTCACTGGCGGTACTTTTACTACCCGGCAGAATGATCACATCGGCAGCGGGTATCGGTTGGTCAGGCCCCACAAAGGTCAGCGATACCTGCGGGTGCAGACGCAGCGGGTCAAAATCGGTGTGATTACTGATACGCGGCAACGCTGGCACAATCACGTTGAGCGTCTGACCAGCCTTTTCCGCCTGCGTGAGGCCAATGCTGTCTTCGGCATCAAGCACCAGCCCTTGGAGATAAGGCAGCGTGCCCAGCACCGGTTTTCCAGTGCGTTCCTCCAGCCACTCAAGCCCAGGCTTGAGCAGCGCCATATCGCCCCGAAAGCGGTTGATAATAAAGCCCTTGGTGCGCGCCTGCTCACTCTCGCTCAATAGCGCCAGCGTCCCCACGAGCTGAGCGAATACCCCACCGCGATCAATATCACCGACGAGTAATACCGGGCAGTCCGTCGCTTCGGCAAAGCCCATATTGGCAATATCGCCTTTGCGTAGATTGATTTCAGCGGGGCTGCCCGCGCCTTCGGCAATAATCACCTCAAAACGGCTTTCCAACGCTTGCCAAGCCGCCATCACGCTCTCTTTCGCGGTGCGTTTATAGGCGTGGTAATCCAGCGCATCCATATGTCCATGCACCTTACCGCGCAAAATCACCTGGGCGCCGCGATCCGTTTCCGGCTTTAGCAGTACCGGATTCATATCGCTGTGGGGGGCTAAATAGCAGGCCTGCGCCTGCAAGGCCGTAGAGCGGCCAATTTCACCGCCATCCTCGGTCACGGCACTATTCAAGGCCATATTCTGGGGTTTAAATGGCGCCACTGATATGCCACGCCTTGCCAACGCACGGCAGAGCGCGGCCACCACGGTACTTTTACCCGCATCCGAGGTGGTGCCCTGAATCATCAGTGTGGCCATAAGGAGGTCTCGTCCAGGTGAACAAAAGCGAGACTTTAGCGGCCACTAGAAATCAGCGCAATGTGGACAAGTAAAACAGGCCCCTTTTCATAGCACTCGTTTTCATGATGGTTAACCGCCTTGTCATCATAATCACTTTAAAAATACATATTCCCGCCACTTAGCCGTCACATCCCCACTCTAGGCTGATACCTAATAAATGAGATCGATCTCATTGCATTGAAAATAGGTATTCGCATGGCAGATTTACTCAGTGTGGCCAAACTCGCTGGCGTCTCTCGGGCAACCGCAGCGCGGGCTTTTTCAAGCCCCGATTTGGTACGCCCAGCCACCCGAGAACGCGTTTTTACCGCAGCCCGGCAACTGGCGTTCAGGCCCAATAAAGTCGCTCAGCAGCTACGCTCGCAGGCCACGCAGATGATTGGCGTGATGGTGCCCAGCCTCGACAACCCTGTATTTGCCGAGCAGCTACAAGCCATGGAAGTGGCTGCCCGCGCAGCGGGTTACTCCCTGATCGTTACCACCAGCGAATACTCGCCCAGCCGCGAGGCTGACATTGTCGAGGAGATGCTGCGCCAGCGCGTCGACGGCTTGGTGCTTACCGTAGCCGAGGCGAATAACAGCGCTGTGTTGGACAAGCTGCGCTTGGAAACCACCCCCTGCTTGTTGGTCTACAACCCGCCTGGCAGCAGCGGTTTCCCCTCGGTCGGTGTCGATAACCGTGCCGCCAGCGTTGATGCCACCCGCCACTTGATCGCCCTGGGCCATAAGCGAATTGGCATGGTCGCTGGCCCACTGCTGCAATCAGACCGTGCCCAGCAGCGTTTTGACGGTTACTGCCACGCGATGGGCGAGGCGGGTCTGACTCCACACCCACTGGTTGAAATGGCCCGTCATACCCAAGCTGACCTAGCCAGCCTGACGCCTGAGTTGCATGGGCCAGACGCTCTCAGCGCGGTGATTTGTACCAATGACCTGCTCGCCATCAGCCTGATGGGTGAACTTCAGCGCGCCGGATTTAGCGTGCCTGATGACCTTTCCGTCATGGGCTTTGATGGTATTGCCCTGGGCAAGCACCTCTACCCGTCGCTATGCACCATTGAACAGCCTCGCGCCGAGATCGGGCGCAGCGCGGTTCACAACCTGTTAGCCATGATTCGGGGAGAAAAGCGCACTCCCGCTCCCCTGCCCCACGCGCTGCGTAAGGGCGAAAGTGTCGGAACCCCGACATCCCGTAAGTCCACGTTAAGCACTTTATAGAGGAACTTGGTATGAGTCTTAAACGCATGAATCTTAAGCGTCTTTATCAAGCGTTATTGACCACGGCGGTTATCGGTGCATCATGGGGCGTTGCTGCCCAATCAAGCGACAACACGATCTGCTACAACTGCCCGCCAGAATGGGCAGACTGGGGCACGCAGCTGCGTTTGATTGAGCAGGAGACCGGCATTCGCGTGCCCCAAGACAACAAAAACTCCGGTCAGTCATTAGCCCAGCTGGTGGCTGAAGCAGCGAGCCCGGTGGCGGATGTCGTCTACTACGGGGTGACCTTTGGCATTCAGGCCATGGAAGAGGATGTGGTAACGCCCTACCAGCCTGCCCACTGGGAGGAGATCCCCGAAGGACTGAAAGATCCCGAAGGCAACTGGTTTGCCATTCATTCCGGCACGCTCGGTTTTATGGTTAACGTCGATGCCCTGGATGGCGCGCCAGTACCGACCTCATGGGAAGACCTGCTCAAGCCCGAGTATCGCGGCATGGTGGGCTACCTTGACCCGGCCAGCGCCTTTGTCGGCTACGTCGGTGCCGTGGCAGTCAACCAAGCCATGGGGGGCGATCTTAACGACTTTACCCCAGCAATCGACTACTTCAATCAGCTTGCCGACAACGATCCGATTGTGCCCAAGCAGACCAGTTATGCACGGGTGCTTTCCGGCGAGATCCCGATTTTGCTTGATTACGACTTCAACGCTTACCGGGCTCGCCACAGCGATGGTGCCAACGTGGAGTTCGTGATTCCCGAGGAGGGTACCGTGGTAGTGCCTTATGTTATGAGCCTGGTAAAAGATGGCCCTAACCCCGAGAACGGCCAGCAGGTACTTGATTTTGTGCTGTCTGACCAAGGCCAAGCGGTATGGGCAGACGCTTACCTGCGCCCCGTGCGCGCAAGCGCTATCTCCGCAGAGGCACGCGAAGTATTCCTCCCCGATAGCGATTACGCCCGCGCCGAAGCACTCGACTACACCGCGATGGCGGCTGCCCAGCGAAGCTTCTCCGAGCGGTATCTGTCGGAGGTGCGCTAATCATGACAGCAGCATCCAAGCAGCCCTCCGGGGCTGCTTCTTACGTCAATAGTCCTCTAATCATGGTGGGCCCCGCGCGACAGAAAAGCTTTATCGCTATGGTCGCCTTACTGCCTGCACTGGTGATCTTCTGCGCCTTTTGGTTACTGCCTTTTTCACGTCTGATCATGATGGGTGCCGAGCCAGACCCAAGTAGCGGCATCAGTGCTTATCTGACTATTCTCACCCATCGGCAGTACTTGATTAGTCTAGCGACCACCGTTGGTCTCTCGCTGGTAGTGTCTCTGGTAGCGGTAGCCATTGCCGGGGTTGCCGGTTTTTTTCTCGCCCGGCAGCGTTTTTTTGGCAAGTCCATACTAGTGGCTATCCTCACCTTTCCGCTGGCCTTTCCTGGCGTAGTGGTGGGCTTTCTGGTCATTATGCTGGGTGGCCGCCAGGGTGCCCTGGCGCAAACCAGTCTGTGGCTATTTGGCGAGCGCTGGATATTCGCCTATTCACTAGCCGGGCTATTTATTGGCTACCTATATTTTTCTATTCCTCGCGTTATCACCACGGTAATGGCCGCCTGCGACAACCTGGATCAAAGCCTTGAAGAGGCGGCCCGCTCGTTAGGGGCAAATACCTGGCAAGTCACTAAAGACGTTATCGTGCCCGGCATTGCGCCCGCACTGCTGTCAACTGGCGCCATCTGCTTTGCTACCAGTATGGGCGCCTTTGGAACGGCGTTTACCCTGGGCACGCGGCTAAGCATCCTGCCACTCAATATCTACGGCGAATTCACCAACTACGCCAACTTCGCCATGGCGGCTGCGCTTTCGGTGGTGCTGGGCGTGATCACCTGGATGGCGTTAAGCCTTGCCCGCCGGTTGGCAGGCGGTAATCTGGGAGCCTCCGTATGAAATCGCGACTACGCTTCACGCTTCAACTACGCTTCATGATGCAATTAGGTTTCACCCTGCTGGTGTGCTTATTTATGATCGTGCCCGTGGCCATGTCGGTGATGGCGGGGCTGACCGAGAACTACTTTGTCGGCCTTGAGAGTGGGCTAACCCTGCGCTGGGTCAATGAGGTTTGGCAGCTCTACGCCGATACCATCTGGCTCTCCATTAAACTGGCGCTCGCCTGTTTACTGATCACTATCCTGATCGGCGTCCCCGCCGCCTACGGTCTACTGCGCAGCCGACGCCGCTGGGCCAATGCCATTGAAGAGCTGCTGTTGCTACCAGTAGCCGTCCCCGGTCTCGCCACCGCTCTAGCTCTACTGCTCGCCTACGGTAGCTATCGGGAATTTCGCGGCAGTTGGCTGTTTATTCTTGTCGGCCATGTGCTGTTTACGCTGCCCTTTATGGTGCGCGCGGTGCTCTCCGTGATGCAAACCGCCAAGCTTCCGCAACTAGAAGAAGCCGCCGCCAGCCTGGGTGCCAGCTTCCGGCAACGCTTTTTCGGGGTGATCATCCCCAACTGTATGAGCGGCATTCTGGCGGGTGCGCTGATGGTAATCACCTTATCCATCGGTGAATTCAACATCACCTGGATGCTGCATACCCCCTTGACCAAAACGCTACCGGTTGGGCTAGCCGACAGCTACGCCTCGATGCGACTGGAAATCGGCTCGGCTTACACGCTGATATTTCTAGTGATGGTGGTGCCCTTGCTGGTGGCGATTCAGTGGGCAGGTCGTCTCACCGAGCAGCGTCGCTAAATGCCTATTGAAAGACACCTAACTGTTTTAGTTGAGAATCCATTATGAGTTCATCTGTCAGCATCACGCTAAACCAATGCAGCCGCACCTTTGCTGGCGGCAACACGGCGCTACAGCCGCTGGATCTGCAGGTTCACCCAGGCGAGACCTTGGTGCTCCTAGGCCCTTCAGGCTGCGGAAAAACCACGACTCTGCGTATTATCAGCGGCCTGGAAAGCCCCGACAAAGGTGGGCAAGTGCTGTTTGGCAAGCGCGATGTCACTGCCCTGCCGATTGAGAAGCGCGACGTGGGAATGGTGTTCCAAAACTATGCGCTATTTCCCAACATGAGCGTTGCCGACAACATTGCCTACGGTCTTAAAATACAGCGTTTACCGCGGGCCGAGATTGCCCAAAGACTTGACGAAGTCATGCGCATGGTCGACTTACAAGGCTTTGGTGACCGGCGTATTGACGCTCTCTCCGGCGGGCAAAAGCAGCGCGTCGCCCTCGCCCGCGCAATTGCCGTGCGCCCCAAGGTACTGCTGTTCGACGAACCGTTGGCAGCCCTCGACGCTAAACTGCGCGACCGTTTACGCATTGAAATTGGCCAACTACTGCGTGAATTGGGCACCACCGCCGTGTACGTCACCCACGATCAAGACGAGGCGATGGCCCTGGGTGACCGCATCGCGGTAATGCAAGCCGGACGCATTGCCCAGTTAGGCACGCCCCAAGAGATTTACCATCAGCCAGCCAATGCCTTTGTGGCCGATTTTATTGGCGCGGTTAACTGCCTGGACGTGATCGGCAGCCGAGCAGATGGCGGGTTAATCGTGCATGGCGGTGAACTCTCTGCCTCTCACTTGCAGGACGTACCCACGGTCTACTGCCGGCCAGAAGATGTTCAGGTAGTGCCGCTTGACCAAGCCGACGTAAGAGGCACGGTAGTGCAAAGCATTTTCCTGGGTCAGAGCCAACGCCTGATGGTCGATACTGGCGATGCCTCACTCCTCCAGATTGAGGCGCCTTCCCGCCAGCGCTGGCCTAACGGTACCGCGATTGGCCTGGCACTCCCCTCCCAGGTGCTTTTTCACCCAGCCAAGCCCACACCCTCTGTTAATACCAAGGAGATGGCCAATGGCTGATCACTGTCTTAAAACCTCAACGCCTGATCCAACCCGGCAATGCCTTATCGCCCAGATTAGCGACCCGCATATCAAGGCGGGCGGAAAACTTTCTTACCGTCAGGTGGATACCGCCAATGCGCTGCGCCAAGCGATCAGCAAGCTCAATCAGCTAGCGCCGCGGCCCGACCTGGTGCTGATTAGCGGTGACTTGGTTGATTTTGGTCATCCCGACGAGTACGCCACTTTTAAGCAAATCCTGGCTGACCTGGCGCTGCCGGTGTACTTGATCCCTGGCAATCACGACGACCGCCAACATCTGCGAAATGCATTCCCGGAACACCGCTACCTGTTTCAGCATAACGACTACTTGCAGTGGGTGGTGGATGATTACCCGGTGCGCTTAGTGGGGCTCGACTCATCGGTGCCGGACAAACCCCACGGGGAGCTAAGCGATGAGAGCCTGCAGTGGCTGGATAAAACGCTGGCAGCGCAGCCCGATAAACCGACGCTGGTCATGGTGCACCACCACCCGTTCGTGAGTGGCATCGACCATATGGATCGCCAACCGCTCAAACGACCAGAGGCGCTAGCCGACGTCATTGGCCAGCATGCCCAGGTCGAGCGCGTGCTCTGCGGGCATCTGCACCGTTCGATCCAAGCCCACTTTGCCAACACCCTGGCGATGAGCTGCCCCGGCGTTTCCCATCAGGTTAGCCTGGATCTCACCCCAGACGGCCCCGCCCACTTTCAACTAGAGCCTCCCGGTTACCTGTTGCACCACTGGTCGGCGGCTAGCGGCATGGTGACTCACCAAGGGTTTATCGACCCTTACCCCGGCCCTTTCCCGTTTTATGATGCGAATGGGCTAATTGATTAAGATGCGGCCATGGGAGAAAGCGATTCGTTGTCAACCTTTGCCAACTCCCAGGCTTGCACCATCTGCTTTTTGTCTAACCCCCAGCGATAGCCACCCAGTGCGCCACTTTGTTGAATCACTCGGTGGCAGGGTATCCATACCGCGATGGGGTTAGCGCCCACCGCATTGCCCACTGCGCGGGACGATTTAGGCGTGCCCAATGCCTGGGCGATATGCGAATAGCTGGCCAACTGACCTTCGGGAATCGTCAGCAGCGCCCGCCAAACCGCTATTTGAAAGTTAGTGCCGGTCACGTGCAGCGACAAAGCAGCAGTTCCCTCTTCGGGTTGATTAAAAAGCTTTTCCACCGCAAAACGGGTAGCATCGGGGCTATGGCACAGCGTGCTGCGCGGCCACTCTTTGGCAAGCCGAGCCAGTAACTCCTCCGAATTAGTCGCATCGACAAAACCCATACGGCAGATACCCCGGGGGGTTACCGCTACAAACATGCTACCTAAGGGCGTTTCATGAACCCCGTAGGCGATCTCCACGCCTTCACCCTGGCGCTTATACTCTCCCGGGGTGACCGCTTCTAACTGCACAAAGTGATCGTAGAGCCGGGAGCCGCCGCTTAGCCCCAGCGTATGGGCAATATCCAGCAGGGATGTCGATGCTTGAATCAGTTGCTTACTGCGCTCTAACGTCAGCGCCTGCAAAAAGCGTTTGGGGCTGATACCCGCATAACGACAAAATAGCCGCTGGAAATGAAAGGCGCTTAAATGCACCTGCGCGGCCACTGTTTCCAGGTTGGGTTGCTCCGCTGCGTGGGCCACCATATAAGCCATGGCTTTTTCGATACGCGCATAGTCGTTCATTGTGTTATCTCTGTGCATTGGGACTGCCTATCTTCATCAGCCTAAGCGTTCACAAGCGAGTTGCCGACCCGAATCTTGCTAATGGCGTTAGCAGACAGCTCCCAACTTTTCCGCTAGGGTAATGCCCCCGCCTCCACTGACGGTACACGATACGCCCATGCAAGACTTGATCAATGACATTGCGGCCACCATGGCGAATGCCGAACAGCGTGGCAAGGTCGCCGACTATATCCCCGAGCTTGGCCACGTTGACCCACAGCAGTTTGCCATTTCGCTGGCGACCGTAGATGGCAACGTGTACTCGGCGGGATGTGCCACAACCCCCTTCTCCATTCAGAGTATCTCCAAGGTATTTACGCTGACTATAGCGCTGGGGCAAGTGGGTGATTCGCTGTGGTCGAAAGTCGGCCGGGAGCCCTCAGGCGATCCATTTAACTCCATCGTTCAACTAGAGCATGAAAGCGGCAAGCCGCGTAATCCGTTTATCAATGCCGGGGCCATTGCGGTGGTCGATGCGATCATGATGGGCCATGAACCCAAAGAGACACTGGGCGAGATTCTCAGCTTTGTGCGCTATATCGCCGATGACGACAGCATTTATTTCGACCACGCCGTGGCCGCCTCAGAGATGGCCCACCGTGACCGCAACGCGTCACTGGCGCACTTTATGAAAGCCTTTGGGCATCTACGCCACGATGTCGATAAAGTGCTGGGTACTTACTTCCACCAGTGCGCCATCGCTATGAGCTGCGAGCAGCTTGCCCATGCAGGATTGTTTTTGGCCTCGGATGGTATCAACAAACCCAGTGGCAAACGCGTGGTAGCGCCCCAGCGGGCCCGCCGGATCAACTCATTGATGATGATGTGCGGGCACTACGACGCCTCGGGAGAATTCGCCTTCCGCGTCGGCCTACCCGGCAAAAGTGGCGTCGGCGGCGGCATTCTGGCGATTGCACCGGGACACGGTTCTATTGCCGTCTGGTCGCCGGGGTTAGACGCCTATGGTAATAGTTTACTGGGCACCCAGGCTCTTGAAATGTTTGTGCAGCGTACCGGCTGGTCGGTGTTTGGGCATTATTAAAAGCTAAGCGTGAAAGGCAGTCGCTTAAGTAGCCACCTCAATTTTGTTCAATACCCCCAGTGGGCACCCCTGCAAACTCCTTGCACTACCAAGGAGGATAACAATGAGCGCTACCCTACTGCTGCCAACGCTACTACCCATGTCTGCATTTGCTCTCGCCGCGTCTATTTCGCCGGGGCCGGTCAACATTGTTTGCTTGAGTAGCGGCACGCACTACCCCATTGTCAAAGGGCTTATTTTTGTAACCGGCGCCACGCTGGGGTTTGTTGCGCTGTTTTTAGCCATCGGCGCGGGGCTTTACTCACTGCTGAGTGTGGCGCCGCTGTTGGAAGCGCTTTTACGTTGGGCAGGTATTGGTTTTTTACTCTACCTTAGCTATCAACTGTTTCAGCACGATGGACGAGTACAGGAACGAGGCGCCAACAACGCACCAGGGTTTTGGGCTGGCGCTATGATGCAATGGCTTAACCCTAAAGCATGGCTGGCGTCTGCCGCTGGCATCAGCGCTTATACCAGTGGAAACGAGCCCTACCTGCTATGGCTATTCGCTGCGCTTTATTTGCCTATTTGCTGGCTATCGCTGGCCAGTTGGGTCGTTGCAGGGGCTTTTCTCAAACGCTATGTGCACCGCCCTATCATTCTGCTGACGATTAACCGCGTATTGGCTATCTGCCTGGCCGCCAGTGCACTATTTCTGTTGTTTTGAGTGCGCTTGTTGTTTTGAGTACGTTTGTTATTTGAGGAGCGGATAGCGGTACTGGTTGGGTGTGGCGGCCACCAGCCGCTTAAACGTTCTTTGAAAGTGGGGCTGATCATTAAAGCCAGCGTTCAAAGCGGCCTCAACAATCGGCTGCCCTTGCTTGAGCGCTTTTTGCCCCAGTTGGATGCGCTGGTTAATCAGGTAGGCATGAGGCGTCAGCCCGAAGTGCTGTTTAAAGGCACGAATCAGGTGCCCAGCACTATAGCCCGACTGCTGACATAAGCGTTCAAGCGAGACATCAGCGGCACAATTGGCACGCAAATAGGCCGCAACCTGTTCTAACGCACTGGGCGCTTGGGGCAATGCCGCGGGGGACTCTTGGACAAGCACTTGCATTACATTGGATAAATACTCGATTAGCGCCGCTTGCTTATCATCAATTTCCCGTTGTTCATCCAGCAAACAAGCGGCCATATCGCAGTACCCAGCATAAAGCGCTGGCTGGGTAATAACGGCGGTGGCAATGTCCTGCCAGTTAGGTGCATCCAGCAGGCCCAATTGATAGCGCAACTCACTCAGCCACGCGGTATCGACATAGAGCATCAAGTAAGCCCAGGGCTGATTCTCGATGGGGTTACAGGCATGCACCCAGTGGGGGTTCATCATCACGATATCGCCCGCGCTAATCTGATACTTCGCGTCACGATAGCAAAAGGTGCTTTTACCTGCAGTCACAGCCCCCAGCGACCAATGCGTGTGGCTGTGCGGCGCATAGCAGACCTGTCGAGCATCGCTGATTTTACGCAGCTCCACATAGGGCATACGCGCATCGCGCCAGAAGATAGGTGCTGAGATAGTTGCTGAGATAGGTGACGAAACTCTACTCATGCTCTGCTCACAATATTAAAAAATAGTGAAAACAGCGATTAGCTCTGTTACTTGACCTAAGCTGGACAATAGCACAGCACAAGCACAGTATGGGCCGCTGATAAGCACTATATGAACTAGATTGCATAGGATATGCAACGCCAAACACGTCAGGAGGACACCATGGCCGACAGTATAAAGAACCCCGACCATCGTGATGCGATTACCCTTTTCGCCCGCATGGGCTACGCCTCTCGCGGTATTGTGTATGTATTAGTAGGCGGCCTTGCAGCGCTGGCACCCCTTGGCCAAGGCGGTCAAACCGAGGGCAGTCGGGGCGCCTTAGAGCGGGTGCTCACCGCCCCCTTTGGTAACGTGTTGCTAGGCCTCATTGCCGTTGGCTTGGTTGGCTACGCTATGTGGCGGACTATCCAAGCGGTTAAAGACACCGACCACCACGGCGATGGCGCCAAAGGGTTAGCGATTCGTGCGGGTTTATTAGCCAGCGCCATTACCCATACGCTGTTAGCGTTTTTTGCCGCAACGCTCATCTTCCAATATGCGGGTTCTTCGGGTGATTCAGGTGGCGGCTCGCAGGGGGTGGCCGGCTGGCTGATGGAGCAACCTTTCGGGCGTTGGCTGGTAGGCGGGGTTGGCCTCATCATGATCGGCGTAGGCATGTCCCACGCGTTTAAAGGCTACAAGGCCAAATTCGATAAACACTTCGCCATGCCACCACAAACTCAACAATGGGCCTATCCCATCTGCCGCTTTGGCTTAGTGATTCGTGGACTTGTGTTTGTAATTGTGGGTAGCTTTTTTATCATCGCCGCTTATCAAATCGACCCCAATGAAGCAGGCGGGATGGGCGAAGTGTTTAGTACGCTGCGAAGCCAACCCTATGGCCAGTGGTTGCTTGCGTTTGTCGCTTTAGGGCTATTCGCATTCGGTCTTTATAGTGTGCTAGCGGCTATTTACCGCCGCATTAATCCCGAGATGTAGTCACCACCATGGCCATAACCTCAAAGCGAACTAAACAGTGGTTCGAGCGCATTAATGGCTCAAAGAACATGCTGTGGTTACTGGGAACTCTCTCCTTTCTGGAGACGATTATTCTGCCCATTCCCATCGAGCTGGTATTGATACCGCTGATGGCGGCGAACCGACAGCGTATCTGGGCAATTGCCACGGCCACCACGCTGGGCTGCTTAGTGGCGTCGCTCATCGGCTATGGCGTGGGCATGGTGCTATTCCAATCCGTTGGTACCTGGTTTATCGAATTCATGGAGATGGAGCAGAGCTATCAGGCGTTCCAAAGCTTCTTCGACCAGTACGGTTTTGCTGCGATTCTAGCCATTGGCATTTTGCCAATTCCTTTTCAGATCGCGATGATTACCGCCGGGCTGTCTGGCTATCCCATTCTGCTTTTTGCCCTGGCGGCGCTCATCGCCCGCGGCTTACGCTATTTCGGCCTGGCTTGGCTGGTTCACCGCTTTGGTCATGACGTTCTGGTGTTATGGAAACGCCATGCCTTGGTAACCAGTTTGGTAGCAGGGGTCATTGTACTGGTGATAGCGCTAGGGATGCAGGCGCTGGCAGGGATGGTTGTGTAGGCAACTGAACCTGTGGCTCATCTCTTAAATGCCGTAATCCCGCTCTACCTTGGCGATACGGGTTTTAAAGTGCTGATACCACTGTTGATGCCCCAACCGCTGGGCTTCTTGATGCTCAGCATGGGCTTTCCACGCTTTAATAGATGCTATATCAGCCCAGTAGGAAACGGTCACACCCACTTCATTTCTGGCGGATTCCACCCCCAGAAATCCCGGCTGCTGGGCTGCAAGCTCAACCATTTTTGCCGCCATCTCATCATAGCCATCTTCGACCTCTGTGCGGAGTGAGGTAAAAATAACCGCGTAGTAAGGGGGTTCGGGGGTATCAGCAATCAGCGGCATTGGATGTCCACGTTGGTTAAAAGCTTACGCTGGTGTCACTGTTCAGGTTTATCGTCGTTTTGTACCGGCGAGACATGCTTAGCCTTCATATCTCTAAAGGCCTCCATGATATCCATCGGTAATGGGAAAACAATTGTTGAAGCGTTCTTGTTACTCATATCACTCATGGTTTGCAGATAGCGGAGCTGTAGTGCAGCCGAGTTTTCCTGCATTACGTTAGCGGCCTCAACCAGCTTTTTGGAAGCCTGAAGCTCCCCTTCTGCGTGAATCACCTTGGCGCGGCGTTCACGTTCAGCCTCGGCTTGGCGCGCAATGGCACGGATCATGCTCTCATCCAAATCCACATGTTTGATTTCAACATTGGCAACCTTAATGCCCCATGCTTCGGTTTGGGTATCGATGATTTCCTGAATATCGTCGTTGAGCTTATCGCGCTCGGAAAGCATCTCATCCAGGTCATGCTTACCCAGCACGGAACGTAAAGTGGTCTGTGCCAACTGGCTGGTCGCCTGAGTGAAATTCTCCACTTGAATAATCGCCTTTTCGGGATCGACAACGCGGAAATAAAGCACCGCATTCACTTTGACGGTGACGTTATCCTGGGAGATCACGTCCTGCTCCGGCACATCCATGGTGATCACGCGCAGATCCACCACCTCCATCTTCTGAATAGCGGGGATCACAATGACAAGCCCAGGCCCTTTGACTGTTTGGTAACGGCCCAGAAAGAACACTACGCCACGCTTGTACTCCGGCAGTATGCGGATGGAGGCAGCGATTAACATCACCACCAGCACGACAGGCACTAAGTACGAAATTATCATTGGACACCTCGTTTGGCAGTTGGTCGGTTATGTCAGATAGCAAGTCTAGCGGTGAGCATTACTGGCGCTTCACACATACCGTCAAGCCTTCAAGACGCATTACCACAAGCTTGTCCCCCTGTTTAACTGGCGCATCGCTCGACGCGTTCCAGCGTTCGCCATGCAGCCGTACATGGCCGTGGCTGGTAAAATCCTCCAGGGCAATCGCGGTTGCCCCAATTAACTCCTCCGCCCCGCTATGAACCGGGCTCTTCCGCAGCGTTGCAAAGCGGGTTAACGTCCATAGCATCAAGCCCCCGGACACCAATGCCACCCCGCCGATTAGCGGTAACGAAATGGCAAGATGCTCCGCATCCATCAACATCACTGACCCCAGCACAAAAGCTACGATGCCGCCCGCGCCTAACACGCCGAAACTGGGCATAAAGGCCTCACCGATCATCAGCGCCATACCAACGACCATCAGGGCCAGGCCCGCGTAGTTAATGGGTAGTACCTGAAAGGCGAATAGTGCCAACAAAAGGCAAATGACACCGATGGTGCCGGGAAAAAGACTGCCAGGGCTGGAAAGCTCAAAAATCAGACCATAAAAACCAATGATCATCAGGAAATAGGCAATATTGGGGTTGGTGATCAGTGTCAGTAGCTGGGTACGCCAATCCGGGTCGTAGCGTTCAATGGCAAGATCGGCCGTCGCCAGCGTATGCTCTCCTCGCTCCATCACCACGGTCATGCCGTCAATCTGTGCCAGAAGGTCATCGATATCCCGCGCGATCACGTTGATGACATTTTGCTCTAATGCCTGATTTGCAGTGAGATTAACCGCCTCGCGCACTGCCTCTTCTGCCCAATCCGCGTTGCGGCCATGGCGTTCAGCCAGGCTGCGGATAAAACTCACCGCGTCTTCCAGCACCTTGCGCTCCATGGCACTACCCTCACCTCCCGAGTCCCCCTCGGTGCCTTCACCATCATCAGTACCGCCCATCAGCCCACCGCCACCCAGCTGTACCGGCGTTGCGGAGCCCAAATGGGTGGAAGGCGCCATGGCAGCCACATGGCTACCATAAAGCAAATAGGTGCCTGCGCTTGCTGCGCGTGCACCGCTGGGAGAGACATACATCACTACAGGGAGGTCGGAATTGAGCGTTTCGCGGATGATATCGCGGGTCGTATCGACCAGACCGCCCGGTGTATCCAGTTCGACAACCACCACCTCACTGCCTTGCTCACGGGCATGACGTAACCCACGTTGGAAATAATCCTTGGTCGCGGGGCCGATAGCGCCTTCAATGTTAAGCACCAAAGCGTTGGGCGAAGAGGTTTGTGCCCTGGCTTGCCATGTGAAGGAAAGCACAGCCATCAGCAAACCAACCACCAATAGCCAAAGCCAGTAAGATCTGTGAGAAAGGGAATGCATATCCGCTCCTCGTATTCAGCGCCTTTGACGTCCCCGCCTGAATCTTAAGCAGCGACATACACAAGGTTATCTACTCAACGTAGCACTCACATTGAGCTTCGTCATGAGCGGAGTGATGACAGGATTTGAGCGCAACCCGAAGAGTGGCATAAAAGCCAGGGCTCGTTTCGACGCTTTTTTGAAGGGTGAGTTAGTTCACGTAATAACCGCTGACTTTCCAGATACCCTCTTCCAAGTGAGGAGTGATGGTCTCAGTGATCTGAGGTTTGTTCTCGAAGCGAGTCTGGAAGGTCAATACCGCATAGTCGCCTCTTGGAGCCCCTGGCATGGAAGTTTCACGGACAACGCCCACTCGCCGACGCGATTGAACGGCCCCAAAGTCGCGACGCGCCGCACCAATTGTGCGCTCCAACATATGCGGCGAAAGCGGCTTTTTCAGGAGTGGAGATGAAGCTTCCCATGCCTGCTCATACTGGCCACTATCGATGGCCTCTAGCCACGCCAACGCCGCCGCCTCTGCATCACTGGTGTTTGCATAGGCAGAGGAGGATAGCGTGAGAAACAAGGTGGCAAAGATAAGGATCAGCGTTTTAGGCATAGCAGGGTCTCTTGGCATTTAGCAACGACCAGAGAAGTCTTCATGGCCTTAGTTATATATCGGTAAACGTCAGGATTTCTTTAGGGCCCTAGGGCCACAGAAGGTATTTGATTAACACCACGTTTGCCAGCTATGCCCGCTTCTAAAACCCTACCCGCTCGTTTACTATGCGCCACCCACCATTTTTCAGTTGCCACTATTAGGTCACTATGTCCGCCAACGCCCTCTATACCGGCCTTTCTGGCTACTACGATTTGATGTGCGTGGATATCGACTACCGAGCACAAAGCAATGCCATTCGCAGACTGCATCAGATGTTCGGTAACGGCGGAACCACGCACCTTGACTTAGCTTGTGGCACCGGCCCACACGTGCGCCATTTCATCGACGCTGGATACCAAAGCAACGGGCTGGATATTAATCAACCCATGCTGGATATCGCCGCCGCGCGTTGCCCAGAAGCTCAGTTCACGCGCCAAGACATGAGTCATTTTGAGGTTGGTGAGCCCAGCGACTTAATCACCTGCTTTTTGTACTCCATCCACTACAACGATGGGATTGAAAAGCTCGCGGCATGCATATCCAGTGTGCATCGTGCGCTAGCATCTGGCGGTATTTTCTGTTTTAACGCGGTCGATAAAGACAAAATCAACAACGACTTATTTGTTAAGCACACCGCTAAACAAGCAAGCGATTTATTCACCTTCCGCTCTGGATGGCACTACAGCGGTCAAGGCGAAAAACAGTCACTTAGACTGAGCATTGAGAAAGCCAATGCCGATGCGTCGCAAGTATGGAACGACGAACACCCCATGGTGGCGGTCAATTTTGCGGAGTTAATTGCCCTGCTAGCGCCTTACTTTGAAGTGCACGTGTTTGAGCACAACTACGAGACCATCAAGCCCTGGGATACGACCTCTGGAAACGCTATTTTTGTCTGTGTGAAGAAATAAACCTGACTTGTTCCTGAGAGAAACCCTTTGCCGTGGTGCTAGCTAGAAGACAAAGCTTAAGTATGGCCGAATCTGTCCCCTTTGTGACCGGACAACGCATCGTTGGCAGAATGTATAACAGCTAATCTGTAATCTCACTTCCACACGATGAGATTAGCCATGATCCAGTCTAAAACGGCGCTGCTATTAATTGACGTTCAAGCCTCCTTTCCCGCCCGCGACTACTGGGTAGAATCGCTGGCTCAAGCATGGCGTCCCAAGCAGCGCACAGTGCTGAACGCCGCACAGGCAAACAGTATTCCCGTTATCCGCATTCTGCATGAAGAGCCTGGCAGTCAAGGAGCCTTTGACCCTGAAAATGGCCTGATTCGTCCGCTTGATGGCTTTAATGATGAAGTAGCGGTGACCTATCATAAACGTGTCCATAACGCCTTTACCGACACCTCGCTTGAAGGCTGGTTACGGGAGCGCGGCATTGAACGGCTGGCGATAAGCGGTATTCGTACCGAGCAATGCTGCGAAACCACCGCCCGAGTAGCGTCGGATTTAGGCTTTAGCGTCGACTTTATCAGCGATGCCACCCTAACCTTCCCCATGACGCGCCAGGGTGTCACCTGGTCAGCGGATGATATTAAGGCGCGCACCGAGCTGGTACTTGAAGGCCGTTTTGCACGTATTATCAGTACACATGACATGATCAACGAATGGCAAAATACGCGTGAGTGAAGAGCAACAAACTAGCCAGCTGCAATCTGCAAGGGCTAAAACCTTGCGGATTGCGGTGCTGATGATGCCTGGCCAGGTGCCGCTCGATTTGATTGGCCCACTTCAAGTATTGCAGTGTGCTGACCGGCTTTCGATAGACGTCCAGGTACGCTATATCGGCCCCAAAACGGCCATGCAGTGGCTAGGGCCGCTAACCCTTAGCGGCATTGACCCCTTACCCGAACAGCTTCCTCCTCAAGATTTACTGCTGATTCCAGGCCAATACCGCAATAGCCTTGAGCCATTGGCGCAACAAGAGTGTGTCGGTTGGCTCAAGGCAAACGCCCTCTATGCGGATACGCTAATGACCGTTTGCTCCGGCACGCTATTACTTGCGGATGCGGGTCTATTAGAGGGGCGACGCTGCACCACCCACCACGCTCTCATCGAACAGTTACGCCTTAAAGCCCCCAGGGCAAAAGTACAGAGCGACTGTATCTTTATCGAGGATGGGCGCTACTTAACCAGCGCGGGGATCTCAACCGGTATTGATACCATGCTCTACTGGCTTACCCGCGCGTGTGGACACTCGCTGGCCCTGGCGGTTGCAAGGGAGATGGTGCTGTATCTGCGTCGCAGTGGTCAGGAACCTCAACTGGGCGCCTGGCTTGAGGGTCGCAATCATGTGGATGAGCGGCTGCATCGCGTTCAAGATGCCATATGCGCCGCGCCCTCGCAGACCTGGCGTATCGAAACATTGGCGGCTCAGGCAGCCATGAGCGAGCGGCATTTTCGGCGCCAATTCAAAAGTCTCACCGGCATGCTGGTGGGCGACTACATCATGGGATTACGCTTGCAGCGTGCCAAAGCGTTAATGACCGAAACGACTTGGGCGCTAGCGCGCATCGCCGAAGCTTCCGGATTCGGTGATGAGCGCCAGCTAAGGCGCGTATGGGCACGCCAGGAAAAAGCACCGCCTAGCGTATGGCGGCAGGCCAGCTCCCAAAAACGGCCTGATTGAGTCAATAAGAGGCTATCATTAATAAAACTTCTCGCTGATTGACACCATGACCAACCTTATTCTGCCAGGCAACGCTAACTATCTAAACTTTCGGTATCGCCTGCCTGATAAGCGATTAACCCCCTGGGTTCAATGCTTTTGGTCAATGGGAGGCCCTGGTCACCTCACCGAGCCCAGAACCGAAAAATTCTACCCCGATGCCGGGGCTAGTCTTAGCATCAAGCTCTCCAATTCCCACCCTGTCATCACGCTCTGTTTCAACAGGCGCACGTTGATAGAGACGCTCGATACGACCACCCCCTGTTTGGGCATTCGTTTTAGAGCTGCAGGTGCCCACAGCTTGCTGGGCTTACTACCCGAAGCATTCACAGATACATACCATCGCTTGGATAACGAGCTTGAAGCACTGAGTTTGCAAAAATTAAGGTTGCAAGGATTAATGCCCGTGGTAGAGCGCCTCTACCAGTTGGACTCACAGCAAGGCTTACGACTGCTGGAAACATGGCTGTTAGATCGTCTACAGAGCCAGCCACCTGCCAATAGCCGTATCACTTCGCTTGCTCAAGCCATTGGAGAGCTACAGCTTCCACCCCAACAGTTAGGCGCCACGCTAGGGTTTACGCGACGCACCCTGGAACGCAAATTAAAACGCGAGGTGGGCGTTTCCCCAGGCCAATTAGTCGCCTATGCCCGACTCAACCGCGCCCGCCACGGGCTGCTTGCAACCACACTGCCCCTAGCGGAAATAGCGCTGCAATGCGGCTACTATGACCAGGCTCACTTCACCCACGCCTTCCAATCACTTGCCTATGAAACGCCCGCCGCCTATCGCAAACGCAAACTGTCGCAAATTTACAAGGCGTAAAAAAACCTCGACGTTAAGCTGAGCTCTCAACTTACTCATCGAGGTCACCCACATGTCTACTCGTATTTCTCAACAGTCAGTGTATCGCCTTGCCCCGCGCCTAGCTAAGCACCTGACCGCATTAGGCGATGTTGCTTCAGACTCAACGGTTAATCGCTCGATCATTCACTTAGTCAACTTGCGTGTTTCGCAAATTAATCACTGCTGCTTTTGTCAGCACATGCATTCGCAAGAGGCCAGAGAGGATGGCGAGCACCAGGTTCGCCTGGACGTATTGCCTGCGTGGCGTGAAGCCCCTTGCTTCAGCACACAAGAGCGCGCCGCACTCGCCTGGGCAGAAGCGCTCACACTTGTCAGCCAGCAAACTGTGAGTGACAGCGACTATCAAAACGCACTAGATGCGTTTGGCGAGCAAGGGCTGATTGACCTCACCGCCATCATTGTTCAAATCAACAGCTGGAATCGGATATCGGTGGGCTTTCAGTTTGCCCCCGACATCAGTATTTAAACCCAGTGAAGCACTTGAAAGTAAAATTGCAGATAAGGAAATAAAATGAACAGTGAGACAACCCAGCGTCAACAGCTACCCAACCTGCTCGGTCTCTTATCAAGCTTATTTTTCTTCTTTGGCAGCCTTTTATTTCTTCCCGCTTTTGCGATTTATGCAACCGTAGGCGTCTGGTGTTTTGTAATGGGGTCGCTGATCATGTTTATTATTTACGTAATCAGCATGAAAAGTACTGGTGGTAAGTGTGCATAATTAATTCAACATTGCACGTTGATATAGCCGCTGGGGTTTAGCTACCTAGCGGCTTACTGGCTGTAATGCCTTTCAACATTGGCCGAGACCTTCCCCCACGCGGAAGCTTTCACTCTAATCTGATGAAACGCAAAAGATTCTCGGTTTACAAATTCCTCATACACATCGAATCGATAGGGATTTGTAGTGCATTGAACAACCTCAAAAACGAGGCAGCCTGGCTCAGCCAGGGTTAACCGCTTATGGTTGATGAGCTCTGCTTTAACGGCATCCAGATCCTGTTCGGGGACGATAATAAATCCTTTCAGTATGACCTTTGGCATTGAATTTTCCTCGACGCATAATCCGCTACCAGGGCCGATAATGTGGCTCCAACACCAGTCTATAGACGGGCTTAATGGCCTTGTCATCAGGTTTAATTTACTGCATGATTTTGAAATTGCCGTTTCACAAGGCTGAGTGAAAAATGAATACAGCGCAACTGGAACTATCACGAGCGAAGCAATGACCCTATCGGAGAAGGAACGGGCTAAACTCGCTCATGATTTGGTTGCAAGCTTGGACGGTATGGCTGAAATCAGTGTATTGGAAGCCTGGGACGAGGAGATATGTCGCAGAATCAATAATCTGCAATCTGGCAAAACCGAATCGTTAGAAGTAAGCGAAGCCCTTGAACGTGCCCGAGCTCTGATAAGGAACTAATTTTGAGGGGATAGGCCAAGCAAGAAAACTTGGCGCAAAGGGTTTGATCCTTCAACAATTTCCTTTTTCCCTTGTGACTGTGGTCAATAACCAAACAATTACCATTGTTGCTTTCGCCCATCATTCGAGAAAGCCAGGGTACTGGCATAATCGAGTCAGCTGACGGTCTCCAACTCTTGGGGCTACTCATCGCGCAATTGTCGCGTCCATGCCATTAGTTTGAAGTGCGTCCCACTGATGCTGAGTTAACCGATACAACCTCACTGGGCGGTCATGGAAATCATGGATGTCGAACGTAGAAAATCCTGCTTTTGCTGCAACCTTAAGTGACGCAATATTCTCAGGCTCAATAATCGCCACCACCGACGATAGTTGCTTTTGACTAAATGCATCATTGAGCACCGCTTGCACTGCTTCAGACGCCAGACCTTTACTCCAGTACTGTTTGGCTAGCCGATACCCTAAACCGACCTCCTCAACGCCATTTACCTCTTCGGTACCGACACCGCAAAAGCCGATAAGCTTACCGGAAACCTTTTCTACTAATGCCAACGGCCCGATATTGTGAGTGGCATAGCTCTTCAAACACCATTCAATAAACCGCTGGGTCGCTGCTTCATCGCAAACGCCACGGATCGAGTATTTCATCACCTCAGGATCGCTGAGGATGGTGGTCAGCTCGGGAACATCATCTAGGGATAACGTCCGTATCAATAGTCTTTCCGTTTCGCAAGTTTGCACCATTTCCTCCTTGTTGATGATGCTCTTGGCAAGCGCTAGCCCCGAACACAATTGATTGTCGTGGGAATTACCGTATTTACGACCAATTTTGGCCAGGTTTGCAGCCACCGTTTGCTATATATACGTGCCTCAAAATCTGCTCGCTTTGGCCTTTTGGGATTTAATGTGATGGTATAGTCAAACAGTGGCTTAACACCAAAGGGAGCCACAATAATGACTTCTCCATCATCAGCCAAAGAAGCACCTACGGCAGTCTCTACTTCAACCCAGAAACTCATGGCATCTTCAGTTGAGGTATACGGACAGTCCATATTCCGCTCGTGCATTCTTGCCTGGTTCTTTACCGACCACGGGAGCTTCGAAGCGCCCCTTAACTCGCCTTCAATTTCCCAATCACGAGACTCGCTCATATCTTGCTGATCGAAGTAAATTAAATCAATGTCGTTTAGCGGCGTACTCGATGAGAAGTCATGTAGCTTGTCCCACACCAAATTTCTAACGAATCCAGCGGCGAGGCACCAATCCGGCAGTTTCAGAGCAGCCGCTATAGTAAGCGCCTCCATCCGCGCCGGATCATTCGTCACCCAATGTTTTATCACCGCTTCATGATCCATCTAAATACCTAACTCATGCGCTTATTTATAGCTACGAAGCCACGAAAAACCGATCAAACAAAATGCTAAGCCTTCCTTATCCCCTGTTATTGATCAGATTCATGGTTGATACCATCACTAACCGGCAAATCATCCATGTCGAAGGGATTAATACCTTCCAAACACCCGACATTAAACCCATACACATCAGGGTTCGAGCGCGTTTGGTGGTGAGTGTAGATGCCGCAGTTTGAACAGAAGTAGTGCTTAGCGACGCCTGAATTGAACTGGTATAGCTTTAAATGCTCAGCGCCGCGGAGAATACGAAGACCGTTCAATGGCACATAGGCCATGACAGCGCCTTTGCGCCTGCAAATAGAGCAGTTACACCGTTTCGGGTCGACAAGCCCTTCAGGTAAATCAAGTTCGAGCTCTACTATGCCGCAGTGACACGTCGCCCTGTGCTTAGGTTGAATTTTCACCCTGCCTACTTGCCTGATCACAAACCTTTTCTCCTTTGCCGATCCTCGCTGGATCCTGATCGGCCTCAACGCTTTATAAAAGCAGCTACCAAACGTGAGTGCAATTCAATGAAGAGGTTAAGCATGGCGATCGTGTGGCAAAGAAAACTCAACGATGGCCTCAATTTCCACAGCAAACCCCTTCGGCAGTGATCCAACGCCAATGGCAGAGCGTGCATGCTCACCGCGCTCACCAAGCACCGTAACAAACAGATCGGAACAACCGTTGATGACTTCAGTGTGGGAAGTAAAGTTGGGATCAGCATTGACCATACCAAATATCTTCACAACACGTTGAACCCGATTAAAGTCTCCCAGAGCTTCTTTGATGAGCGCGAGTAGATACAGACCAACCTCTTGAGCGTAGGCCCGAGCCTGCTCAACAGTCACTTCCTGCCCCACTTTTGGGACAGCCACTCCCTCTTCTCGCAACGGAGCGCCTTTACCTGACAGATAGAGCATATTGTTCGAAATGACATAGGAACGAAAGTTGCCCCTTGGCACGGTAACGACGGGCAGTTCCAAGCCCAATGAGCGGATACGCTCTTCTACGGTTGATTTCATTACAGGCTCCACATCTATGCTATTGAGGGTTAAAGATCTAGACGATACACATCCCATTTTTTGATCTCACTGAAGCCAAAGCTTTTTATAAGACCATACCCAAAATTAATCTCTTTAAGAACGCGCATCTCGACTCTACAGCAATTTTCAGATTGTGATATGCTCACAGCATGTTGCAGAAGTAATTTTTTATTTTCTTCAGTAGCAAAGCCATCGATCAAGTACAGATCTTCAATATAAAGAACACGTGAAGCGATATAACTCGCAAACTTAAAATTATATATATAGAAACCAATGGGTTGATTGTCTTGATAAACCAAGAATCCAAAACAAGCAGGCGTAGTGGCCAAAAAAACGTCAGCGTAACTTTGTCTATCAGCAGTAAACAGATACCTTTGATTTTCGGATTCGGCAAGCTTGGCATTTAAGTCAAAAAGATCATCGATATTTTCATTATCTACGCTCGCAAGTTCCATAGATTCATATCCTATCTTTTTTTCAATTGTAAAAACCTGAATTCAAACATTAAGCGCAGCACCTGCGGTTTTCAGCGCCCCTGAATACTCTCCCAGGAACACTTGTGCCGGTGTCCGATACCCCAAGCGTTTTCTGGGGCGGTTGTTCAACTTGGCAACGAC
>NZ_JAUAMB010000015.1 GCF_031010175.1 Halomonas sp. SpR1 | reverse complement strand
GAGTGGCGAGAAGGACAGTTTTTCAGGTACCATTTTGGAAGCGGTTGTTGGTGTTGGTTTTTGGTGTAAGGCCCTGAAACGTTAACACTTTCAGCCGCTTCCTTTTATGCCCCGTGAGAAATTCGGGTTAGGGGCAGCAGTGGCTACTACTTGACGATTAGCTAGAGAAGGGCGTCGGCCAAACGCAATATAAACAGCGACTTCATGATTGGACATGCCATCCGGAATCACTTCTTGCTATTCTAATCTGCTCCATAGCTTGTGTTCACACTTTAAAACACTAGTCACTGAAGGTGAGGGTATATCATGCTCTTTACATAGTATGGGTATTAAAACATTAGTAGGATAGTCCCATTGAGCAATAATTGCGTCGTTAGTGTCTGGAAAACTGGCGAATGAGTCTCTAGCAGTTGCTTAAATATCGTAAAAGGAGAACTGCTTTTTTTCAGTGCTACCTTGAGGATATTCCTTCCATGGTGCTTTTCTTGAAAATTTAAAATCTAGCGGTAATTGATTGATTTTTTTAAAATAATTTTCTGTCGTTAAAGCAAAGTTATTCTATTCATTTTTATTTTGTGATCGCCGCCCGTAAATAACATATGTTATATTTTTAAGAGGTGGATCATTGGTTTAATTGAAGGTAAAAAATTATCTTTCTATGCTTTTGTTAACTTAAGAAAAGGTTCGATTGTTTTTTAACAATTGTTAATTGTTTTGTGTTTTCTCGTAATTTTAATCTTGTTAAAAACAAAAGAATTGCCTATAGTTTCTCCGCTTATTCGGATTTTAAGATGTGCGCTAGCTGTACAGTCTTTTTGTTCTGTATGCTTTTTGTCTAACTGCAATGGAGTGTGGCGATGACTGTTACTGCGATTGATGTACATAGTAAAGCTGTTAAAGAAAAAAATAATGATGTTGAAGTATCGGACATGAAGGTTTCACCCAGGCAAATAACTCTTGGGGATATTTTAAGCCGCTACGGAGATATTATTCCTGAGTCTTTGAATAGATTGTCTAGCGTTAAAATAAAAAGTTTAGCGCTGAGTAGAAATCAAAAAATATATTCTTCATGTGCGGAGAAAGCCGAGATATTTGTAGTAAGAAAAGGTTGGGTTAGCTTGTGTCACTCTATTAAAGCTCGAGGTCAAGATATATGTAATGTGTATATGCCTGGTGATATTGTCGGTATTCGAGAAAGCTTTTTTGATAATCATGAAATTTCCATATTGGCTTTGCAGAACTGCGAACTTGATAAAATAACGGCTGAGGAGATACATACTCTATTCACCGAATGTGCTGATATTAAAAAAGCTGTTGTTTCTTATATCATGGTTAATGATAATATAACAATTGAAAGATTAAGAAGTTGCACTCATCATAAAGCAGAGGCGCGGGTGGCGCATTTTTTGCTAGAAGTTTATGCAAGATATAGATTCAATAAAATGATTGATTCTACAGTGTTCTCTTTTCCAGTTACCCAAGAAATTGTTGGAGAGTTGTTGGGTATCACTAATGTGCACGTTAGTCGTTGTATGACAGCACTTGAACAGAAAAAATTGATAAGAAAAAGCCGCAATACTGTTAATTTGCTTGAGCCAGAGTTGTTAGCAGAAATTACAGGTTTTGACCTTGATTTAATCTATAGCCATGTTAGCTTGGCTTAGCTTTTCTGAAGTATTGATTTTATTGCTTTTTAAGGCTTATGTGGAATCATGGCTGATGTCTATTATGAAATAATAATGGATTTTTTTTTGAAATAGGCACCTTTTTGATATGGGTTTTTTTTGCTCAGCTGTTTTTTCAAATAAAGCGCCAACGAAAGCCTCGCTTTATTATTCATTTGGAGGGCTATGACCTTTGTAGTGTGAAGCTGGTATGGACTAACATGTCGGCTGATCCTGTTTATGTAAGAAATATATTTATCACTGTTGAGCGAGAGCATTATCGGGAAGTTTATAATCTTGATGATTTTCACGAGAAAGAGACTGTTAAAAAAGAGACGTATGGAGAAGAAGAAAATAAATGGGAGTATCAAGGCACAGTTCTTTCAGGTGGCTGTGCTGAATTAAATATAGGCCGGTTATTTAACTCATGTTATTTCAATAGGGGAAAGGAGGCACCTCAGCATCCCATTAGCGTTGAACGGGACGATATCGTTAATATATTTGTTGTGTTTTTTCATGGCGGGGATAAGAGATTGATAGGGGCTTCTAGGCGCTACAGGTTTTTTCAACCTTTAAATGGCGATTTTATAACCCCCTTAAGTTGGAATACTGCCTCTTGGTCAATCACTTACGAGCGGAAAAAGCTTATGAAGGCATTAAAGCTAGAGAAAAAAGACTACCCTGGGTTTTATTAGTGTGAAAAAGCTTTAATTTTTTACGTAACACAAGTTATGAAAACGGTTGATGATCCTTGCATGCTGTTTTGTTTTGTCTAAGATATTTCCTGTAACATCGTTCGATCTGAAACCTAATCATACAAGGAGTGGATTAGATGACAGTTAAAAGTACACCACTACATACAGTCACCGCCCATAAGCAGTATAGCGAAATGGCCGATACGCCGAATGTTCACGACACACAGGCTACGCGTGCACAGGTACAGGATGTCTACCCGTCGCGCTTAGCCACACCCCCTGCACAAACTTGGCTCCCGCGCCAAGATGCGGTGGTCAAAGGGCGCGAGCTTTCCGGCCCGTTAAGCCAGGCGCAGCTTGATGAATTTGAGCGTAAGGGGTTTCTGTTTATTCCCAACCTCATTGCAGGCGAAGAGCTTGATGAGCTGCGTCAGGAAATGAAGGCGCTGATGAGTAACGAGGAGTATCTCAACCAAGATTTCAGCGTCACTGAGCCAGAGAGTCAGGAAATCCGCTCGCTATTTGCAGTGCACTTTCTCTCCGAGCGCTTGGGCAAGCTGGCCAGCGATGAGCGTGTCGCGGGCGCTGCTCGTCAAATTATTGGCGGTGATCCTTATGTGCATCAATCGCGGATTAACTACAAGCCTGGGTTTGCCGGTAAGGGCTTTAACTGGCACTCCGATTTTGAAACGTGGCACGCCGAAGATGGCATGCCCGCAATGCACGCAGTTAGCGCATCGCTGATCTTAACCGATAACCACGAGTTCAACGGCCCGTTAATGTTGATCCCCGGCTCGCACAAAAAGTTTGTGCCCTGCCTGGGTGAAACGCCGGAGGATAACCATAAAAGTTCGCTGAAGGCGCAGGAAGTGGGTGTACCCAGCCCAGAAGCGCTGACCGAGCTAGTGGCTGAACACGGTATTGAAGCGCCGAAAGGCAAGGCCGGCGGCTTGCTGCTGTTCGATTGCAATACCCTGCATGCTTCGAACGCCAATCTTTCGCCCGACCCGCGTAGCAACGTGTTCTTTGTGTTTAATCGCCAGGATAATCAGTGCCGGGAGCCCTATGCGGCGGCTAAACCACGGCCAGACTTCCTGGCTCATAACCCTGATCAACCGGCTCAGCAATATCGCTAGCCAGCAGTGGGGAAACAAATTCATGGCCGAAGGTTGTGGAACCTTAGTATAGGTGGGGTAAACTGTTGCGCCTGTCGTTGCGAATGCGGCACGCATAATGAGAAGGAGAATACCCGCCATGCGTTTTGTTCCACAGTTTACCGATGGCCAGGAGTTTCCCCACCCGCTGGGCAAGGTTGTCTGCATCGGCCGTAATTATGCCGACCATGCGAAAGAGCTGGATAATCCGGTTCCCACTGAGCCGTTGCTGTTCATTAAGCCGTCGACCAGCGTTGTGGATCTGACCAAGCCGTTGGATCCACCGTTTTCGCGCGGCGACGTGCATTATGAAGTTGAGCTTGCGCTGTTAGTGGGTGAAACCTTAACCCATGCCACCCTGGATGAAGCCGAGCGCGCGATTGTCGGTATTGGGTTGGCGATGGATTTAACCCTGCGTGATGTACAGACCAAGCTAAAAGAGAAGGGGCACCCTTGGGAAATCGCCAAAGCCTTTGATGGCGCTTGCCCGCTTTCGTCGTTTCTGCCGCTAAGCCGAGTGCCCAACTGGAACGCGCTCGCTTTTACCCTTGAGATTGATGGGGAAGAGCGCCAGCACGGCGAAGGTTCCGATATGATCTTTGCTGTCCCCACGCTGGTGGCTGAAATGAGCCGCCACTTCACCCTGGAGCCGGGCGATGTAATCTTAACCGGCACGCCTTCTGGCGTTGGGGAGCTGGTTCGTGGTTCATCGCTGCGCTTAACCTTGACCGGTGGTTTGGAAGTCGAAACCAGCGTCGTCGAGTAATTAAACTAAATAGTTGACCCACAAACAGTGAAGCAGATAGCCTGCCACAAGCATTCGCTATCGTTATCAATAGAAACGCCACCCGTTAACCACAGGTGGCGTTTCTTTTTTTGGGCCGCTTAAGCCAACCTATCTAGGCAGGCCATTTAAGCCAAGCTGTTCAAGATAGACCATTCAAAACAGCTCACTCAAGATAGGTATAGCCTTCCAGCCCTTCGCTTAAGCTGGCCGCAAAGCGGGCCTGCTCGTCGGCAGAGAAGCCGCTTGCGGCTAGCTGGTCGGTGAGCTTCTGCTTGAGCACGTTGGCATTGAAGTTGACGTAGGCCAGCACCTGGGCCACCGAGTCCCCGGCCAGTGGGTTGGAGAGCGTCCACTCGCCGTCGGCATTGAGTGCGGCGTCCACGGAATCAGTATCGCCGAACAGGTTATGCAAATCGCCAAGAATTTCTTGATAGGCGCCCACCAGGAAGAAGCCTAACCAGCGCTCGTCGTCTGATGGCCATTCGGGCAGTGGCAGGGTGCTCTCTACCCCCTGGCCGTCGACGTAGCTGTCGATGCGGCCGTCGGAATCGCAGGTGATATCCTGAATCACCGCCCGTCGGGTGGGGGCCTGATCGAGCCCGCTCAACGGCAGCACCGGGAATATCTGCTCGATACCCCAAACGTCAGGCACTGACTGGAACAGTGAGAAGTTGACGAACAGTTTATCGGCAAGCTTCTCCGCTAGCTCATCCATGATTTCACGATGGGCTCGGTTGCGGGTATCAAGCTGGGTACGCAGCCGGGCGCAGGCAGCCATATACACCCGCTCGCCTTCGGCCCGGGCGGTAATGTCGCTTAACCCCATTACAAAACGCTCCTGCAGCTCGCTTACTGCTTGCAGCAGGTCGTGCCACGCCTCAACCAGCATGCGCGGCTCTTGGGCTGTCGCTAACTGCTCAAATACCCGCCACAGTAACTCAACTTGAGTGTCTTCTTGAGAGTGCTGCTCAGGTGGGGTGTCGTCGATACGCTCCTCGCCAATCACATTGGTGATCAGTACCGCATGGTGAGCGGTGAGTGCACGCCCCGACTCGCTGATGAGATGGGGCTGCGGCAGGTTCGCTTCTTGGCAGAGCTGGGCAAAGGCGCTCACTACATTACGGGCGTATTCACGCATGGAGTAGTTGGCCGAGCAAAAGCTGCGTGAGCGGGTGCCTTCATAGTCGATGCCCAGGCCGCCGCCCACGTCGACGGTGTCGATGGGCGCACCCAACTGCATCAGGTTCTGGTAGAAGCGTGCGCATTCGCGCAGGCCGCGCTGAATATCGCGAATATTGGCGATCTGGGAGCCCAAGTGGAAGTGCACCAGCTGCAGACTTTCCAGCGCATCCTCGCGACGCAGCGTATCGACGACTTCAAGTATCTGGCTGGCGGTGAGCCCAAACTTGGATTTTTCGCCGCCGGTATTCTGCCACTTGCCTTTACCCACCGAGGCCAGGCGGGCGCGCAGGCCAATGCGGGGCGTGACTTCCAGTTCGCGAGCCTCTTCCAAGATCAACTGCAGCTCGGAGAGTTTTTCGACCACCAAGTAGACCTTGTGGCCGAGTTTTTCACCCAGCAGGGCCAGACGCACGTATTCGCGGTCTTTGTAGCCGTTACACACAATTAGCGAGGAGCCGCCGTCGGAGAGCGCCAGTACCGCCAGTAGTTCCGGCTTGCTGCCCGCTTCCAGCCCCACGCGGCCGTTGCCGCGCTCGGCGGTGGCCAGAATTTCTTCGACTACTCGTCGCTGCTGGTTGACTTTAATCGGGTAAACCGCAGTGTAGCCGCCCTGGTAGTCGCAGTCGCTCATGGCGGCATCAAAAGCACCGCACAACTGCTCCACCCGGTCATGAAGAATATCGCTAAAGCGCACCAGCACCGGTAGGCGCAGCCCGGCTGCTTGCAGTTGGCGAACCAGGCCGCTTAGCGGTAGCACCGGACCTTCCGCATCACTACCCAACGGCCGAACCAGGGCCTGGCCGTGGTCATCCACATCGAAGTAGCCGCTGCCCCATTGGTCGATATTCCAGGTGCGCCGTGCGCGAAGGGCAGGGCTAGTCGTTGCCATCACACTCATGCAGAAACCTCAGGTAGCGGCAGTGCACCGTGGGCGATGCGCGCGGTTAAAATGGTACGGAAACGCTCCGGGTCGTGGGGCGTCAAGTCGTGGGCAGGTGGATCAACATAGACCACCAGCAGGCGTGACAGCCAGTAGCGCAGCGCCGTCATGCGTAGCATGGTGGGCCACAGTTCCCGCTCAGTCGCGGTTAATGGGCGGCGCGCTTGGTAGGCACTCAACAGCGTGTTGTAACGCTCAGGATTGAGCGTGCCATCGTCGTTAGAGGCCCAGTCGTTGATCACAATGGCCAAATCAAACAGCAGGTCGCCGGTGCAGCCATTGTAAAAGTCGATAATACCGCCAAGCTGGTCACCCTCAAACAGGGTGTTGTCGCGAAACAGATCACCGTGCAGGGCACCTTGGGGAAGCTCATCGTGCTGCGTAAAGGCACTTTCGAAATCGTCGACTTCATCCTTCATCAGCGTTTGATCTGCGGGGCTCAGGTAGCTCAACACCTTATGGTGCATCACCTGTAGCCAGTTCAGATCCCGTGGGTTCGGGCGATGGCCGGGGAAGCGTTTCGACACCACGTGCAGGCGGCCCAGGGTATCCCCCAAAGTACGGCATTGAGCTAAATTGGGTGCTTCGGGGTGCCGCCCAGGCAAGCGTGGGAACAGCAAAGCTGGCTTACCTTCCAAGCTATGCAATGCAACACCTTCACGGTCATGCACTGTGCCAGGCACGGGTAAGCGGTGCTCATCCAAGTAGTCCAGCAGCTCAACAAAGAACGGCAGCTCCTCGTGCTCGCCCTGCTCAAAAAGGGTCAGAACAAGTTCACGGCGGTCGGTGGTCACAAAAAATGTTGAATTCTCGGTGCCGTTCGCGACGCCCTGTAGGGAAACGAAACTGCCAACATCAAATTTTTCTAAAAACGCGGCGACCTGTGCGTCGCTAAGCGGGGTAAATACAGCCATGAGAGTCTCGCCCAGGTTGCTAAGCCCATTATTGTAGCGGCTTGGCCGCTTAGTTGGCAGCGTTGTTGTGTTAAAGAGAGGAGAGTTTGACTCTGCAGGCAGCCTGCGCAGCGGGTATCATGGTAGCAACTCATTTTAGCAATTTTTCAATAATGGAACTTGGTTATGGCTCGCGCTCCGATCGTCCTCGTAGATGGCTCCTCCTACCTTTACCGTGCCTTCCACGCGCTGCCGCCGCTAACGACCTCCAATGGTCAGCCGACGGGTGCCGTGAAAGGTGTGTTGAACATGCTCAAACGGCTGATTAAGGATTACCCCGACAGCCCCATGGCGGTGGTATTCGACGCGCCGGGCAAAACCTTCCGCGATGATATGTACAGTGACTACAAAGCGCACCGCCCGCCCATGCCCGACGATCTGCGCAGCCAGATTGCGCCGCTGCACGCCTGCGTAAAAGCGTTGGGTCTGCCGCTGCTGTGTATTGAAGGGGTGGAAGCCGACGATGTAATTGGCACTCTGGCCCACCGCGCCACCCAGGCGGGCCGCGACGCGGTGATCTCCACCGGCGATAAGGATATGGCGCAGTTGGTCAATGCCCATATCACCCTGGTTAACACCATGAAGGATGAAACTCTGGATGAGGGGGGCGTGGAAGAGAAGTTTGGCCTGCCGCCCGCGCTGATCATCGATTTTCTCGCCCTGATGGGGGACAAGGTCGATAACATCCCCGGCGTACCCGGCGTGGGGGAAAAGACCGCGATTGGCTTGCTGCAAGGCATGGGCGGCGGTTTGGAGACCATTTATGGCGATTTAGAGCGGGTCAAAACACTCACCTTCCGGGGCGCCAAAACGCTGCCCAAGAAGCTGGAAGAGCATCGTGAACAGGCGTTTCTCTCCTATCAGTTAGCCACCATCAAGGTCGACTGTGATTTGCCGGTGGGTCTGGATGATCTGGATATCGCCCACCCGGATCGCGAGGCCCTGGTCACGCTGTATAAAAAGATGGAGTTCCGCCAGTGGCTCGGCGAGCTACTGGAAGGCAAAGACGAAGGCGTGGATGACGTTAAGGGTGGCGAGCCTGCACCCGCGAGCGCTGATGATGTAGAGACCAAGTCCGAGGATTCGAGCGCTTCTGCAAAAACGTCTGTGCGTGAAGATCACGTTATTCTCGAACAGGCAGACCTTGAGGCTTGGCTTGCGCGGCTACAAAACGCCGAGCGCTTCTGTTTTGATCTGGAAACCACCAGCCTCGACTATATGGACGCAGAAATCGTCGGCGTTGGTCTGGCGCTGGAGGCGGGTGAGGCGGCCTATATACCCGTGGCCCACGACTATCTGGATGCCCCCCAACAGCTTGACCGTAAAACCGTACTCGCCGCGCTAAAACCGCTGCTGGAAGATCCTAAAAAAACCAAAATTGGCCAGAACCTTAAGTACGATATTTCGGTACTGGCCAACTATGCGATTTCTGTGGCGGGGCCGTTTGCCGACACCATGCTTGCTTCCTATGTGCTCAACTCCACCGCTACGCGCCACGATATGGATTCCCTGGCGCTAAAATATCTGGGCGAAAAAACCATCTCCTTTGAAGAGATTGCCGGTAAAGGCGCCAAGCAGCTGACCTTTAACCAAATTGCCCTGGAGCAGGCGGCGCCTTACGCCTGTGAAGATGTCGATATCACCCTGCGGCTGCAGCAAACGCTACGCCCCCAGGTTGAGAACGAAGGGCGCCTGGCGGAGGTGCTGGATAATATCGAACTGCCGCTGATTAAAGTGCTATCGCGCATTGAGCGCAACGGGGTGGCGGTGGATGCGGATCTACTGCACAAGCAGAGCCAGCAGTTAGAAAAGCGTATTGGCGAGTTAGAGCGCGAGGCGTTTGAACTCGCCGGACGGGAATTTAACCTGGGCTCTCCCAAGCAGTTGGGGCAAATTCTGTTTGAAGAGCAGAAAATTCCAGTGCTCAAGAAAACCCCTAAAGGCGCCCCCTCTACCGCGGAAGGCGTGCTGGAAGAGCTGGCGCTGGATTACCCGCTACCGAAAGTGATTATGCAGCACCGGGGGTTGGCCAAGCTGAAGTCCACCTACACCGACAAGTTGCCGCGGCTGCTCAATAAAGCTACCGGCCGAGTGCATACCAGCTACCACCAGGCAGTCACCGCCACCGGGCGGCTGTCGTCATCAGACCCCAACTTACAGAACATCCCCATTCGTACCGAAGAGGGGCGCAAGATTCGCCAGGCGTTTATTGCCCGCCCTGGCTATCGCATTGTCGCCGCCGACTACTCGCAGATCGAACTGCGCATTATGGCGCACCTTTCCGAAGATAAAGGCTTGCTGGAAGCCTTTGCCGAAGGGCGCGATATCCACACTGCCACCGCAGCGGAAGTCTTCGGCACCTCCCTTGAGAAGGTCTCTGGCGATCAGCGGCGCAGCGCCAAAGCGATTAACTTCGGCTTGATCTACGGCATGAGCGCCTGGGGGCTGTCGCGTCAGCTACATATTGAGCGCAACCAAGCACAAACCTACATTGACCGCTACTTTGACCGCTACCCTGGCGTTGCCCGCTATATGGAGCGCATCCGTTCCCAGGCGGCGGAAGATGGCTTTGTCGAAACCGTGCTGGGTCGGCGGCTCTACCTGCCGGAGATTCAGTCGCAAAACCGTAACCGCCGTCAAGGCGCCGAGCGCACTGCAATCAATGCGCCGATGCAGGGTACCGCGGCGGATATCATCAAGCAGGCGATGATCGACGTGGATGCGTGGCTGGCGGAAGGCAAGTTCGACGCGCTAATGGTCATGCAGGTACACGATGAACTGGTGTTTGAAGTCGCCGAGAAACAGGTCGAGGCGTTTATCGAACAGGTGCAGCAACGCATGCAGGGCGCGGCAGAGCTAAAAGTACCGCTAATCGTCGAGGCGGAGAGCGGCGCCAACTGGGATGAAGCGCACTAACTCCCTAGCCTAATCATTGTTACAAACGAAACCCCCGCAGCCAATGGCTGCGGGGGTGGGCTAACCGCGATGGTGCATCGCGATGCTGCGTTGCGATGATTTGGGCAGAGGCTTAACGCCAGCCGACGCGATCAAAAATGCGGATCGCTTCAGGGTTGTTTTCACCCAATACGCTGATATTCACGTCATCCGTTTTGAAGTTGCCCCAGGATTCCAGCACCGGATCTTTCTTGATGCCTTCGACCACCGGGAACTCGTTGTTGCCGGAGGCAAAGATTTCCTGGGCGGTGTCTGAAGCCAGGTACTCCAGGAAGCGGATGGCGTTGTCGCGATTAGGCGCACCTTCTACCACACCGGCGCCGCCAACGTTGACGTGGGTGCCGCGGTCATTTTGGTTGGGGAAAATAATGCCCACTTTGCGAGCTGCTTCACGCTCGGCATCATCGTCAGATTTCAGCAGCCGCACATAGTAGTAGTGGTTGGCCACTGCGATGTCGCACTCGCCGCTGGCAACGCCCAGAATCTGGTCGGTGTCACCACCTTCCGGATCCCGCGCCATGTTGTTAACCACGCCCTGGGCCCACTCTTCGGCACCCTCTTCGCCGTGATGCTCAATCATTGAGGCCAGCAGTGACTGGTTGTAAATGTTGTTGGAAGAGCGAATGCACACTTTGCCTTCAAACTGCGGGTCGGCCAGATCTTCGTAGCTTTCGATCTGGCTTGGGTCGAAGTTTTCACGGTTATAGTAAATCGCCCGGGCGCGCTGACTAAAGCCAAACCACAGGCCGTCAGGGTGGCGCATCGCTTCGGGCAGGCGTTCGTTGAGAACGTCCGACTCAACGCTTTGGAAGATACCTTCATCTTCCGCGCGCCAGAGACGGCCTGCATCGACGGTCATCATGACATCCGCCGGGCTGGCCACGCCTTCGCGCTGAATACGCTCGATCAGCTGGTCGGAGTCGCCTTCAAGGATGTTGACTTCGATGCCTGTCTCTTCGGTGAAAGCATCGTAGAGGTGCTCGTCAGAGTCGTAGTGGCGAGCAGAATAGAGGTTAAGTTCGTTTGCTAGAGCGCTGCTAGCAACGGCGGAGCCCGCTAGAATAGCGGCGACCGATAGCGTTAGGCGTGCTTTTGTCATCATGAATATCTCCCTTCAGTTTTGATAATAAGTTGCATTATCAGCGGTGAGTATTCAAGCTTTTATCCCCGTTGAGGTCAAGGTAAATGCTAACCAACCGCATTCAACGAAAGGTACTGGACGTGCATCTCATTGCAATAAAAAATACAATGCAAATAACTTTCAAATGTACCCAATCCGCGTTTAGTCGTTTGTCGGGCGGTTTGCCCAGCTGCAAAGTGGGGATTTATGACAGCAACCCTGAAGGTCGCCTCGGCGGTGCCTGGCTCATCGGCGTTAACCCTGCATAATGTACGTCATGCCTATGATGGCGATACGGTAGTGAAAGGCGTGGACTTAAGCGTTGCCCCAGGTGAAGTAGTTTGCCTGCTGGGCCCGTCGGGATGTGGAAAGACAACGCTGCTGCGAATCGCTGCAGGCCTTGAAGTGCTGCAAGAGGGCAGCGTTGCCTTGGAAGATATTTATATTGCCGGCCCAGGCCAGCGCCATGTGCCGCCGGAGAAGCGCAATGTTGGGCTGGCGTTCCAGGACTCGGCGCTTTTCCCCCACCTAACCGTGTTGGAAAATGTCACCTTTGGGCTTAAACATTTAGCCTCTCGCGAGCGTCGCGAGCGGGCGTCACAGCTGCTTGAGCAGTTGGGTATGGCCGCCTATGCCGATGTTTACCCGCATATGCTGTCCGGGGGCCAGCAGCAGCGGGTGGCACTGGCGCGGGCGCTGGCGCCATCGCCGCGCTTAATGCTGTTGGATGAACCGTTCTCAAGCCTGGATGCGCGCCTGCGCGACCGCATTCGCGACGATACTCTCCACGTGCTGAAAAAGGTCGGCGCGGCGACGCTACTGGTGACCCACGACCCTGAAGAAGCCATGTTTATGGCCGATCGCATCGCGCTGATGCGCGACGGGCGGATCGTGCAGACCGGGACACCCCGCGGGCTTTACTGCGCGCCTCAAGACCCTTTCGTAGTGACTTTTTTTGGCGACGTCAATGAGCTACAGGGCAAAGTACATAATGGCGCTGTGAATACGCCAGTGGGGCGGGTGCCTGCCCCCGGGTTAGCCGAGGGCAGCGACGCGCAAATTATGATCCGCCCAGAGGCGCTGCGCATTGTTGAGCGCGACTTGCCTGCTGATGCCCATCGCCATAGCCATGTGGTAATGGCGAAGCTGCTGGGGCGCACCAGCCTGCTACACCTGTGTGCCCATGGCGAAAACGGCCTTGAGGCCCACCTGCATGCCCGCGTACCGGGGGTATTCTTACCCGCAGAAGGCCAGCCGGTGGATATTCACCTCGACCTTTCCCAAGTGTTTGTTTTCCCGCTCACGGCTTAACGCTTCATCAGGACTGAGCGCCGGGGCGTGAACGGCGCATGGCCATGCTAAGCAGAATAACCGGCAGGATACCCACCACTACAATCGCTAGCGATGAGGTGGAGGCTTCGGCCAGACGCTCGTCAGAGGCCAGGTTATGCGCCCGCACCGCCAGGGTATCGAAGTTGAAGGGGCGCAGAATAATCGTTGCGGGCAGCTCCTTCATAACGTCAACGAAGACTAAAATCCCTGCCGCCAGCAGGCTACTGCGCATCATTGGCGTATGAATATGGCGCAGCGTGCCCCCCGCGGTTTGCCCCAGGGTGCGCGACGCGGCATCCATGCTGGGGGTGACTTTGCCCAGACTGGCCTCAACGGCATTGAACGAAACGGCTAAAAAGCGCACCACGTAGGCGTATAGCAAGATAAACGCCGACCCGCTGAAGACTAGACCGATAATGTAGCCATAGTGATTGTTGAGCCACGTGTTAAGGGCGTTATCCAGCCAGGCAAACGGAATCAGAATCCCCACTGCGACTACCGAGCCCGGAATCGCGTAGCCCATGGAGGCGACCCGGGAAGCCACCCGCGCAAAGGTCGTATCGTGCATGCGTACGCCGTAGCTCAGCACCACCGCCAAGCCTACGGCGATCAGCGCGGCCACGGTTGCCAGCCCCAGGCTGTTCCAGGCGTAGCCGATAAAGCGCGAGCCCCACAGCGAATCGCCTCCCTGCAGCGCTAAATTGAGCAGAATGCCGCTGGGCAGTAAAAAACCCACCAGCACCGGCACCAGACAGGCCAGCGTTGCTGCTGCAGCGCGCCAGCCGTGCAGCGCGTATTCGGGCAGTTGCTGATAGCGATTGGTGGTATGGAAGTAGCGGCGCTTACCCCGCGACCAGCGCTCCAGTAGCACTAATACAATCACGAAGGTGAGCAGGCACGCCGCCAGCTGCGCCGCCGCTACCTGCTCGCCCATGCCAAACCAGGTGCGGTAGATACCGGTGGTAAAGGTATCCACGCCAAAGAACTGCACGGCGCCGAACTCGTTGAGTGTCTCCATTAATACCAGCGATACACCACCTACCAGTGCCGGGCGCGCCAGCGGCACGGCGACGCTGGCAAACAGTTTCCAGGGGCCGCGCCCTAGCGTACGGCCTACATCCAGCACGCATACCGATTGCTCAAGAAACGAGGCGCGGGCCAGCAGGTAAACATAGGGGTAGAGCACCAGGGTAATCACCGTTGCGGCGCCGCCGAGGGAGCGAATATTGGGAAAGTAGTAGTCGCCATAGCCCCAGCCAAATGTCTCGCGCAGCAGGCTTTGTAACGGCCCGGCGAACTGCAAAAAGTCAGTATAGGCGTAGGCGATCACGTAAGTGGGCACCGCCAATGGCAGCAGTAGCGCCCACTCGAAGAGCCGTTTACCGGGAAAGCGGCACATCACCACCAGCCAGGCAGTACCGGTACCGATGATCAGCGTGCCAAGTCCGACAGTCACAACGAGCCAGAAGGTGTTGTTCAAATAGCGGCCAAGTACGGTGCTGGTCAGGTGTTGCCAAACGCCATCGGTGGGCATCGCAATATGGGCAAATACCACCAGTACGGGCAGCGCAACCACGAACGCTACCGCGATCAGGGCAATCGACCAGGGGGTAGCGCGACGGCTAAGCGAAGAGGGGAAAGCGAAAAGCCCGCGATAGCCGGATCTGAACAAGCGAACACTCCTTGCATTGACGGAAAGCAGTCGTGGAAAGCCGGAAAGTAGCGCAGCACACTGAATGCGAAATAGTGACGGGCGTGAATAGTAGCATTGGCGCTGCACTGGTGCAGCTTTGCAGACCCGACAACAGTGCAAAAAAAGCCCGCCGAGGCGGGCCATAATGGTTGGTCGTTAAGCCTGTGAGGTGTGGCGACCTAGTAACCACCTAACAGCATGCTAGGTAGGCCGGTAATCAGCCACGGGAAGAAGGCCATCAGCGTACACGCCAGTAGAATCAGCGCGACGAAGGGCACGACCGCTTTGTAGAGGTGGACAATTTCGACCCCAGGCGGTGCGACGCCTTTTAAGTAGAACAGCGCGTAGCCAAAGGGTGGGGTCAGGAACGATGTTTGCAGTACCACCGCCACCATCACCACGAACCACAGCATATCCACGCCCATGGTTTCGACGATGGGCAGCATGATCGGGAAGCTCAGCAGTACAATGCCGGTCCAATCCAGGAACATACCCAGGATAAACACCAGGAACAGCATCAGGATCAGTGCCCCAATGGTGCCACCAGGCATGGCCAGTACCAACTCGCTGATCACGGTCATACCGCCACCGCGGGAGAATACGCCGGTAAAGGCCGTGGCGCCCACTAGCACGAGCATTACCATGGTGGTGGTTTTACCCGCTTCGATCATTGTCCAGAAGCAGGTGGAGGCTTTACGGTCGCCGAAAATCAAAAACAGAATGAAGGCGATAAACACGCCGATGGCCGACGCCTCGGTGGCCGTGGCCACACCGGTAAATAGCGCGCCCAGCACGCCCAGAATCAACGCCATAGGCGGGAGCACATACTTCGCCAGCATAATCAGCAGCTGTTTCGTACTGACTTCTGCACGCTCTTCTGGCGGTACTTTGGGGCCGTAGCTGGGTTTGATATAGCAGATGATCAACACATAAAGCGCATACATGACCCCTAGCAGTAGGCCGGGAATCAGCGCGCCTGCGAACAGTGCGCCTACGGAAACCGGTGAGTAGCTGGCCATAAGGATCAGCATAATGCTGGGCGGAATCAAAATCCCCAAACAGCCGCTGGCCATAATGACCCCGGCGCTAAGCTCTTTGTTGTAGCCATACTTGAGCATCGGTACCAGGGCAATCATGCCCATCACCGCAATCGAGGCGCCAACGATGCCGGTGGTGGCCGCTAGCAGCACCGAAACGATCACCACGGTAAGCGCCAGGCCACCGCGCAGGTTCGCCAGTAGCAAGCGCATGGCGTCAAACATCTTCTCGGTCACGCCGGAGTCGTTCAAGAATCGCGCCATAAGGATAAACAGCGGTATCGCCACCAATACATAGTTGTCCATGGCGTTACCGAAAATATTGTTGATCAGGGTGCCGAGAATGCGCTCGCCGGGGCCAAGAAAGGCACCGATAACCGCTACACCGCCGAGCACAAACGCCAGCGGGTGGCCCATAAACAGCCCGATCATCAGGCCACCAAACATCACCAGCGTGAGTAATTCAGGACTAAGGTTCATGCTGATGTCTCCTCGCGAAGCTGCATGATGGCACGCAGCACAATGGCAATGGCCTGCAGCAAGATCAGAATAGCAGCGACCACAATCACCCCTTTAATCGGGTAGACCGGGATCGAGACCATGCCATAGGTGGTTTCACCGCGGCTCCACGCGCGTTCGAAGAAGCTCCAGCCCAGAGTGATCAGCATCCAGATAAAGGGAACAAAGAAAATGAGATAGCCGAGTACGTCGAGCACGGCTTGCTTCCTGCGCGATAACAGGCGCTTCAGTACGTCGACTTCCACGTGGGCGTGATGTTTTAGCCCATAGGCGGCCATCAGCATGAAGTGGGCGCCAAACAGCATTTTGGTGACGTCAAAGGCCCAGTCGCTGGGGCGCCCAAACAGAAACCGTGACGCAATGTCGAAAAGAACAATTAGGGTAATGATGGCAATCAATGGAGCGATGATGCGCCCGAAGGCTTCATTGATGGCATCGATCGCCTTGGCAATCGCATTCATGGAAGATCTCCGCGGTCAGCACAAAAAACCGCCCCGGAAACCGAGGCGGCAGAGAAGCGCCTTACAGGCAGGCTTCGATCTCTTCCAGTGAGGGTAGATTGTCCATCACGCGGCTCATATTGAAGGGAGCGGTAACATCGCGCCAGGTTGCGTAGTGCTCAAGGTAGGCAATCATCGATTGATAGACCTTGGCGTGGTCAGGGTCTTCGCAAGCGCCGCGCAGAATAACCTCGTTGGTGACTTCCTGGATGCGTGCCAAGTCCTCTTCTGAGAACTGGTTAATCGTTACCCCCGCGTCAATAAACTTCTGGGTGGCTTCGGTAGACTGGCGCTCTGACCAGGCCAATGACCAAGCCATAGTGGCATCCGCCGCAATGCGCAGTTTTTCCTGGGTCTCTTCGGAGAGCGCATCCCAGGCGTCTTTATTGATCATTACGCCAAATACGCTGGCCGACTGGTGCCAGCCGGGCGTTGCCCAGTAGTCGGCCACTTCGGCAAAACCGGCGTTAAAATCAACACCCGGGGTGGAGAACTCACCGGCATCGATAACGCCGCGCTCAATGGCTTGGTAGACTTCACCACCTGCCAGGGTGACTTGCGAGCCGCCCAGTTCTTCGAGTACGCGGCCCTGGTCGCGACCCGACAGACGTAGACGCTTGCCGTCTAAATCGGCAATGCTCTCAATCGGAGTGCGGCCCATAAAGCCCGACTCATTGTTGGTAATGCCGTAGGGGAGATAAACCATGTTGAACTGGCCATAAATCTCTTCGTACAGCTCGCGGCCACCCCACTGCTGGATCCAGTTGAGGTAGTCAACGCCATTAAACAGGCTGGTGGTGGTCGCCAGTGGCGAGAAGGCGGGATTCAAGCCTGCCCAGTAGCCCGGCCAGTCGCCTGCGGCTTCAATGCTGCCCGTTTCAGTGGCGTCAAACACTTCGGTGCCGGGCATTAGCGTGCCACCTGCGCGGAAATTGATTTGTAGCTCTTCGTCGGCGAGTTTATTGACCAGTTCTACCCAGTGTTGGTCAATCTTGATCAGATCAAGGTTTTCCGGCCAGGTGGTGGTCATTGTCCACTGTTCTTGTGCTTGGGCGGTGGTCGATAAAGCAGCGAAGGCAATACCGGCAGTGAGGCCGGTGAGAGCGAATTTGGTCATTTTTTTCATGATGTATTTCCTGGTTTGGCGTGTGGCGTTATTAGTGTTGGTTACCTGGAGTCAGGAAAGTGCAGCGCCACTAGGTTACGTTTACGTAAACAAGGGTTTTAGCGCTTCAGGGCTAAATTAGCACATCAACCCCGCTGCGGTGCAATATCAGTAATGTAAGAGATGTCGCCTGGTGGGTTTTATGCACGTGCTTTGAAAAATTAATTAAAACATGTGGTTACATATTTTTTTGAGCGCCAAAAGGAGTGGCTAAGTAACTCGAAAACGTTGAAAGGAGTTAAATCGTTCAACCAAAGTTGTAAGGATAAGGCCCTCAATAAGGCGCTCAGCGGCACACTGGCACACTTAAAAAGGTAACGTAATGGGAAGCAGTCGTGCTGGAGAAGGAACGCATTTGTTAAATAACCAGGTATCAGAGAATAAGCAGCAAACACGGAGGGTGGCGGCGCTAGTTCATCATGCTCAGCGTTTAGCTCGCCGTCGCTGGCGCCAGTTAGTGTGGCTAAGCGGCGATGCTCAGCAGTGCCAAACCCTTGCACAGGCTTTATGGCAAGCCCACCCCTGGCAGGCGCCGCTGTGGGTGGGGGATGGGCATCTCTCGCCTCGCAAGGCGCGCACGCGATTGGGCGCAGAGCATCAGTTGGTAGTGCTCGATACCCACGGCACGGGATTTGATCCCGAGGCGTTGGGGGCCTTGTCAGGAACGCTCACCGCCGGTGGCTTACTGGTATTACTCACCCCACAGCCCTGGGGAGCAGCGCCGGATCTGGACTACGCGCGCTTTGCTGATCATCCCTGGCACTGGCCAGATCTGAGCTGTCACTACTTAGCGCGCTTGGCGCATCAGTTGCAGGCCTCACCTCAGGTAGTGCGCTGGGGCGTTGATCAGTCATTGCATCTTCCTCCTCTGCCTTCGCCCGTAGTAGACGACACTGAAACGGCTGATAGCGACTGCCTAACCTCCGACCAGGCCTACGCAGTGAAACAGCTGATTGGCTTAAAACGCCGCCGCCCGCTGGTAATCACCGCAGACCGTGGGCGCGGTAAAAGTGCCGCGCTGGGTATCGCCTGCGCTCGGCTGCTAACCAGTAAAGCCCAACGAGTAGTGCTCACCGCGCCACGACTAAGTGCGGTGGAGAGCGTGTTCGAGCGGGTAGTAGCGCTATGCCCGGACGGCCGACGCGTCGCGCCAGGCCACTTTGTGCTGGCCCAGGGCAGCGAGCTGGTTTTTTTACCCCCGGATGTGCTCACCGAGCAGATTAACACTCAGCAGCAGGGCGGTGATGGCAGCTATTTGATGGTCGATGAGGCGGCGGCGATTCCCGCAGCGCTGCTGGGCCAGTGGCTCACCGCCTTTCCGCGTGTTGCTTTCGCCACCACGGTGCACGGCTATGAGGGCTCGGGAAGGGGGTTCGCCTTGCGCTTTCGCGCGACCCTTGACCGGTTAACGCCCCAGTGGAGAGCACTTAAGCTTGAAGCGCCCATTCGCTGGCGCAGCGGCGACCCGTTGGAGGCACTGGTTAATCAACTACTGTTGTTAAAAGCACCGTTGCCCAAAGCGCAGCGGGATGGCAGCGCTGTGGCAACGCAGATGGTTGATCGCGCCTGGCTTGCCCAACAAGATGCCGTCTTGGAGAAACTGTTTGGGCTGCTGGTGCAGTCCCACTACCGAACCTCTCCCAACGACCTGCGCCAACTGCTTGACGGCCCAGGTACTCAACTGCGCTTCATTGCGCATGCAGGCGAGCCTCAAGCGGTATTGGTTACCCGCGAAGAGGGCGGTTTTGAGGCCGCCCTTACCGAGCAGGTCGCCCGTGGTGAACGCCGCCCACAGGGGCATCTGTTGGCGCAGTCGCTGGCGACCCATGCGGGAAGCCGAGAAGCGCTAACCGCCCGCTGGAGAAGGGTAGCGCGTATCGCGACGCACCCCGAGCGGCGTCGCCAAGGCTTGGGGCAAATGCTGCTGCAAGAGGATATGGTCGCCGCCAGGCAGCAGGGGATTGCACTTTATGGCGCGACCTTCGGGGCAGAGGCATCGCTGCTACGCTTTTGGCTGGCGCTGGGGTTTAGGCCGGTACGCCTGGGTATTAGCCGGGAGACCTCCACCGGTGAGTTTGCTGTTATGGTGGCCAAAGCGCTGAACTCAGAGGGCGAGGCGGTGCAGGCTGATCTTAGTGAGCGTTTTCAAGCGGCACTGCCAGGCCTGCTGGCCTTTGAGCTCAACACGTTGCCCGCTGCAGTGCTGGTACTGCTGCTCGGCCAACTGCCGAGCATTCCGCTGAGTGACCGTGAGTGGCAGGATGTTGAGGATGTGGCGACCGCCCATCGCAACCCCGCCCTTGCCCGCCCGGCGCTGCAAGCCTTGGCGAGGGAAGCCAGTCACCGCAGTTTAACCGAGCCACAGCAGCAGGCACATCAACAGCTAGCTGCCTGGGCGTTTCAAAATAGTGCCCTGGCGGATGCCCACAGTGATGCCTTGAAAGGCCTACGCCTCGCTGTGGATAGCCTCATTGAGGTAAAGTAGATCGGTTACCGATAATGAAGAGTCTTTATGAACGCACATCTTGACGCGCTTGAGCCCTCATTGGTTTGGCGCCACTTTCGAACGCTGTGTAATACGCCGCGCCCGTCTGGGCATGAGGCGGCACTCGTTGCTACCCTCGAAAGCTGGGCCGATGCCCAAGGCCTTGCCCACGACCGCGATACCTTCGGTAATTTACGCCTACGTAAACCGGCATCCCCGGGCTGCGAACAGGCGCCCGGAGTGGTGCTCCAGGGCCATCTGGATATGGTCGCCCAGGCCAATAGCGGTCATGCCCACGATTTTACCCGCGATCCAATCAGCACTTATGTGGCTGACGGCTGGCTACACGCCGATGGCACTACCCTGGGCGCCGATAACGGTTTGGGCGTGGCTGCAATTCTCGCCGTGTTGGAAGACCCTGACCTTCGCCACGGCCCGCTGGAAGCGCTGTTCACCCTGGAAGAAGAGACCTCCATGGGCGGCGCGCTTAACCTGGCGGAGAACTGGCTGGAAGGCTCGCTACTGCTCAACCTGGATAGCGAGGATCGAGGGCTGGTCTATATTGGCTGCGCGGGTGGGGCTGACGTTGAAGTGGATGCCCAACTGCCCAGTGCCGCCGCTGGCGATCACGAGCGGGTTATTGAGATCGCCTTGACCGGCCTAAAGGGTGGCCACTCCGGCGCGGATATCCATAAACCGCTGGCGAACGCCAACCGGTTATTGGTTAGAGTGCTGCGCTCCTTGGAGGCGTTTGATGCGCGCTTGATTAGCTATCATGGCGGCACTTTGCGCAATGCAATCCCTCGGGAAGCCTTTGCCCATGTGGCGCTGCCTGCTGATGAAGTTGACGCCGCCATGGTCGCTATTGCAGGGCTGGAAACGATTCTGCTAAGAGAGTTGGGCAGTGGTGATAGTGGCCTTAGCATCAGCGTTCAACGCCTAACCGAGGCCCCCCAAGCAGAGCCGCTAACCTTGGACGCCAGCGTTATGTTGCTGGCAGCACTGCACGCAGCCCCCTGTGGGGTAGAGCGGATGAGCGCCGATGTGCCAGGCGTGGTAGAAACCTCTAATAACCTGGGCGTGCTAAGCCTGGAGAATGGGCGGCTGCACCTCTGCGCGTTGGTGCGTTCGCTACACGATAGTGCGGTGGTCGCCATGGCGGATCGCTTCCAAGCGCTGTTTGGCTTGATTGGCGCACGGGTAAAAGTGGAGAACGGCTACCCAGGCTGGGCGCCTAAGCCTGATGGTGCACTGTTGGCGACCTTTAAAGCTCGCCATGCGGCGCTGCTGGGCCGGGAGCCGGAGGTCAAGGTTATCCACGCGGGGCTTGAGTGCGGCATTCTTGGCAGCAAGTACCCGCATTTGGATATGATCTCTTTTGGGCCGCTGATTCGCGGTGCCCACTCGCCGGATGAGCGGGTGGAGTTAGCCTCGGTGGAAGAGTTCTGGTCGCTGCTGCGGGCGTTGATCGAGGATCTTGCGACGCAACGTTAAATCCGTGTCTGCGATCGATAAGCGCAACGAAAACGGCACCCGAAAGGGTGCCGTTTGACGTCAGGATTTCTCAAAACCTTTTAAACGCTTATTTACTCAAGTAGGCGTTGAGCATCCAGATGGTTTTTTCCTGCTCGCGGATATAGTCGCCAGCTTGTGCCGCGGTGCCTTCATCGTCGGCATCAGAGGCGAGTGCCAGCAGTTCACGCTGCAGCTCAATAATCGTTTGGTACCCTTTGAGTACGCCTTTGACACAGGTGGTGCCGTCGTGAACGTCTTTATCTTCCTGAATACGTGAGAGTTTTACGTAGTCGCTGTAAGCGTGTACCGGCTTGTGACCCAGCGTCAGGATACGTTCGGCAACCTCGTCTACTTTGGTCAGCAGGTCGGTGTAGAACTCTTCAAACTTGGCGTGCAGCTCGAAAAAATCGCTGCCACGAACATTCCAGTGGTAGCCGCGCACGTTCATGTAGAAAATTTGGTAGTTGGCCAGCAGGTGGTTAAGTTTTTCGGCGAGCTGGCTAGCGCTACCTTCGTGTAGGCCAATGCTATTGGTATCCGTCATATCCTGCTTCCTCTTTATGCCGCAGTGTTTATGCAACAGTACTCATGCAACAGTATTGATGTCGCAATGGGCGGCGGTTAATGCGTGTGACCAGAATAGGGTGTTTTAGCGACGCTGCATAACAAGTTTTTTGCATCGCTACCATAGACCTTTGGTATAGGCCCTTTGGTATTGGCTCTGCGACATCAGCGCTTCCATATTAGCGCTTCGACACTACATCGTTGCCAGCACCCTTTGGCTACTTTATTAGATGCTGGCGATGAGGGCTTTTTTCAAGGTCTGGTTTTAAGGGCTTGTTTCAAGTCGTGTTTCAAGGGCATTTTCAAGATCTATGCACCCACAGCCGCAGCAGGCTTTCACAGCGCGCTTCCAGCAGTTCAGCGGTGCGCGGTAGCGCATCAGATAAAGTCATGGGGCCATCGGCCAGCGCAAACGCTGCCGTGACACCTTCGTCAAAGCAGGCCTGCCAGCCGTCGCCTAGGCTGCCTGCTAGCACGATAACGGGTTTGTTAAGGCGCTTCGCCGCGCGGGAGACGCCAATCGGGGTTTTGCCAGACAAGCTTTGGCCATCCAGCCGCCCTTCGCCGGTGATCACCAGGTCGGCGCGGGCCAAAAGCGTGGCCATATCCGCTTGCTGCATAATCATCTCGATGCCGGGCTTTAAGGTGGCATTTAAAAACGCCTTGGCCGCAAACCCCATGCCGCCTGCGGCGCCAGCGCCCGGCAGCGTACGGTAATCATTGCCTAGTGCATGGGCGCTGATATCGGCGAAGTGGCCAAGCGCACGATCCAGCTGTTCCACTTCCTCAGGGGATGCGCCTTTTTGAGGGCCAAATACCGCGCTGGCGCCGCGCTCGCCCAACAGCGGATTGTCTACATCAACGGCGGCCTCCAGGGTGAGCTTGGCTAACCGCGGGTCTAGCCCGTCAAGCTCCAGGCTAGCCAACTGGCTAAGCGCTGCACCGCCGGGAGGTAGCAGTTTGCCGTTTTGATCTAACAAGCGCGCGCCCAGCGCCTGTAGCATGCCTGCCCCGGCGTCATTGGTAGCACTTCCGCCGAGCAGTAGCAGCGCTTTCTCTGCGCCTTGATCCAGCGCCGCCAGCAGCAGTTCGCCCACCCCAAAGGTAGAGGTGTGCAGCGCAGTGCGCTCAGCGGCCTCAAGGTGCTGTAAACCACTGGCTTCTGCCAGCTCAATAAACGCGGTACGCTGGTCGCTCAGCCAGCCCCAGGCTGCCTGGCGAGGGCGCCCCAGGGCGTCTTGAACCTTTAGCTGGCGACGCTCGGCGCCGGTGGCGGCGATTAGCGCTTCCAAGCTGCCTTCGCCGCCGTCAGCCAACGGGCAAACCAGAACCTGCGCTTCAGGCATGGCGCGCTGTACGCCCCGCGCCATGGCGGCAGCGGCATCTTGGGCGCTCAGTGCATCTTTGAAGCTGTCGGGGCAAAGCAACACATTCATTAGCACGATCTCCGCAAAACAGTGTCTTCAATACGGTGTCTTCATTACAGTGTCAGTTAAGTATGACCACCTTTGGCGAGCTTAGCGCGCTAACCTGCGCCAAACCAGCGGCCTCGTCCGTTAGAGGATCTAACATGAAGTCGATACCCATAAGCTTAACCTGTCTGCTAGCACTTGCTGGCTGCCAAGTAGTCCCTGATCGCCTGCCCCAAGCAGAACCCGCGCCTGCGGCTTCGTGCTACTTCCCCGCAGCCCAAGAGCAGGCGCTGGAAACCAGCGTCGAGGTGCTCACCGAGTGGGGATTTACCCTGAACTCTACCGATACCCCCTTGGGGTTGATTAGCGCCAGCCGCGAACGCCCGCTACACGGCTATTATGACCCTTACGATGATGCCTTCGGCTATGGGCATGGGATGCGCCTGTTTGGTGGTTTGGGCGTAGGCCGGGGTTCCGGGGTAGGGTTCGGTATAGCTGGCGGTTTTGGCGGAGGCGTAGGCCAGCAGCCGGTGGAGGTGGAGCGTGTGTCGCTACTGGTGGACGATGCGCATATACGTATATCCCGCGATATTCGCCGCTTCGATCATTGGGGTGACCTGCGCGAATCCTACAGTGCTAGCAATGACGATTTCTGTCAGCGTTTTCAAACCCGCTTTGCACAAACCCTGCCTGCGACCGGGAGGCCATTATGAAAATTCGCCACTGGTTATTAATCGGGCTCTTGGGAGGATTGGTCGGCTGCGCAACGACAAAGCCCTTGGAACCCCGTGAACTGGTTTATGCCACCCCTCCAGAAGAGACGTTTCGCGATGCGGTCGAGCTGATGGTGGAGCAGGGTTATGTGGTACGCCATGCGGATCTGTCGTTGGGACGAGCGGAAGCATCGCTTGCTCGCTGGCCGGAGTACCGTTTGCAACTGCAGGTGAGCGAAGAGGGTAGTGGCAGCCGCGTGCGCGTGTCGGCGCTGAGGGGGAGCCAACCACTGCCGCCCCAGTTGCTCGACCCTTGGCTTGTTGCCTTGCAGCATAAACTGGGTGTTGCGCCATGAAGTGGGCAGGTACCGCAGTCGCTGTTTGCTTGGCCATGAGCAGCTTTGTGATCAGCCCCGTTGCTCGTGCCCATCCTCATGGCTGGATCGATTTGAGTGTACGGGTTATCACTGATGATCAGGGCGTGGTGAGTGGCCTGCATCAAACCTGGCGGATGGATCCTTTCTACAGCCTGGTTGTTTTTGAAGAGCTGCAACAGGTGGAAAACGCCAGTTTGGAGGAGGGCCTGGATCAGCTTGGCAGAGAGATTCGCGATAATCTCGCCGCACAGCACTATTTAACCGAAGTGAAAATCAACGGCGAGCCCCAGGCGCTGGGGGACGTTAGCGAATATACCGCTATGGAACGCGATGGGCGGCTAACCTTTATGTTTATCCTGCCACTGGAAACGCCTCATCAGTTGAAAGACGCCCTGCTTAGCTACCAAGTGTTTGACCCCACTTACTATATCGAGGTGGTACACGAGGAAGAGGACGGCCAACCCCAGGATGACGCGCTGATACTCCACGGTGAGCCTGCCTGTGAGTTGTCTATCCTGCCTGCTGATCCAGACCCTGAAATGGTGATGCAAGCGGCGCTACTCGATAAGGATGAGAGTGGGGAGCCAGGCCTGGGGCGCTACTTTGCTGAAACTGGCCAAGTCGATTGCCGCTAGCCGTTATTTAAAGCGTGCTTGTCATGCCCAACCTATCGACTATAAATGTTTTTATGTTACTTTGTAACAATTTCGCGGTGGAGCGGTAAGATGTCACTAATACGGCCCTTTAAACGACATTTGGGGTTAATGCTGGGTCTGCTGTTCGTCGCAGTAGTACTGATCATTGTTTGGCAAGGCGGATTTCAGAGCGTGAGTTATCAGCTACTCGGTTGGCAGCGGGATCTGCACCGTTCTCTGACGCTGGCAATTACCGAATTGTCACGTACCCCTACCATGATGACATGGGTGAGCCTGCTGGGCCTTAGCTTCGCTTATGGTATTTTTCATGCCGCCGGGCCGGGGCACGGCAAAGCCGTATTGGCGACCTACTTAGCCACCCATGGCGGTGCGGTCAAGCGTGCTCTGGGGCTGTCGTTTGCCGCCTCGTTACTGCAAGGGGTGACCGCCATAGTGCTAGTCGTGGTGTTGGTGTATGGCTTGGGCTGGGTGACTCGGCAAGCCATGGGCAGCGTTGCCTGGGTGGAGCAGGCCAGTTTTTTGCTGGTGGCGGCCTTAGGTGCGTGGCTATGTTGGCGAGCTGTAAAGCAACTGCGGCGAGCCTACCAGCCAGAGCGAATTATCCATTCGCACGGCCCAGGCGATAAACAGTATCAAGACCACGGTCACGTACACAGCCACGCTCATGACCACAGCCACTGTTGCGGTGGTGCTCACCATATTGAGCCGCAGCAGGTGTTGGATTGGCGAACAGCGGTGATGACGGTCGGCGCTATTGGTATGCGTCCCTGCAGCGGTGCCGTGCTGATGGTAGGAGCGGCCAGCTTGCTGGGGCAGTTTGAGGTGGGCGTGGCATCGGTAGTGGCCATGTCGATCGGCACTGGGATAACGGTGTCAGCGCTCGCGCTGGCGAGCATTTTTGCCCGTGGTTGGGCGCAGCGGCGCTTATCCAAGCAGCAGCACAGCCAGCGTAGCGTGCAAAAAGCCACCGGCTGGGTAGCCTTAGCCGGCGGTGCGTTGATCGTGGTGTTAGGCATCTCCCTTAGCATTGCGGGGGTTACCCAGCCTGCGAGTGGGCCCCTGCTCAACGAGCCGCCTGCTCGGCAAGGTCACCCATTAACGGGGTAGCGGTAGGCTAAACATCCAGGCCATGGATAAGTGCCAGCAGCTGATCCCGTAACTGCGCTTGGCCATCCAAATCGTAGGGTTCGGGTGAGCCATTGCCCCATACGGGGGCAGGCCAGGTGGCATCGCTGTGGCGCCTAAGCACCACGTGCACATGCAGTTGGCTAACTACATTGCCTAGCGACGCAATATTGACTTTGTCTCCCCCCAGGGCTGTTTTCATTGCATCGCCTAGCTGAGTGGCTTCACGCCAAAGCTGCTGCTGGTCGTCGGCAGAAAGCTCGAATACTTCGCTAATAGAAGCGTGGCGCGGTACTAGAATCACCCACGGATAGCGCGCGTCATTCATTAACAGCACGCGGCTTAGCGGCAAGTCTGCGATGGGTAAGGTGTCGGCGGCAAGACGTTCATCCAGCTCGAAATTGATCAAATGTTAGGCTCCAGACAGTGGTTTCAGTAATTGCTAGTATAGTCGCCGCGAAGTGAAGTAGGGAAAGTGAGCGTAATTGCCAAAACGCTGTTACCCTAAAAAAACTCCCGAGTGGCAAATTACGTTGCCAGTGGAGTTTCCCGATGTTGAATGATTCGTTAAGGAGAACGGAAAATGAAAAAATTATTGGCCATGAGTTTTATGCTGCTGATGACGGCGGGTGTTCTAACGGGTTGTAATACCATCTCTGGCGCTGGCCAAGATGTGCAAGAGGGTGGTAAAGCCGTTCAAGATGCAGCTGAATAAATAGGCAAGACAGCGTTTTACTGTAAGAAATATCCCACGGGCTAGGCTAACGCCTGGCCCGTGGGGTTTTAAAGACTACTCTCATAACCTACCTTTTGGAGATTCAAGGATGGAGCCCTGTACGTCTTTGGTTAAGTTTGCCGCTGTTAGCGCCTGTGCGTTGCTGTTAACGGCCTGTGTTAACTCGCAAATGCCGATTTCTCCTGCCAACGACGACGTAGACGCAGCGCCACCGCCGCCAACGGTAGGGGCGAACGGCTCCAGTAATGAGCTCGCTGCCAGCTGTGATCTAGACGCTATCCAATTAGCTATCGGCGAGCCCTTCGATGAGGCTAACGTCGCGCAGTTACAAAACGATAGCGGTGCGCGACAAGTGCGCGTACTGCGCCCTGGCGATATGGCCACTATGGATCATCGCCCGGATCGTTTGAATGTGCATCTTGATGATCAGGATATGATTGAAGACCTGCGCTGCGGCTAACGTTTTGTCATCCTAAAATCAGAACGACGCAGGCGGCGGTCAATATCCCCATCGTAATATTGAACGCCCGCCATGCGCCGTCGCTTTTGATCCATTGCCCAATCGCACTGCCAAAAGCGGCCCACAAAGCGATGCACGGTAGCCCCACCAGCTCCGCAAAGCCTGCAAGCACCAGCGCGTTGACTATCGGTTGGCCGCTTTCGGGCAGGAAGCCCGCCATTAACGCTAGCCCCATTACCCACGCTTTCGGATTGGCGAACTGAAACGCCGCTGCCTGCCAGAACGTAAAGGGTACGCTATGGGCCTGCGCCTTAAGATTGGGTGGCGGGGCGCTGGCGATTTTCCATGCCAAGTAGAGTAAATAAGCGCTGCCGACCCAGCGCAGTGCGGTTTGAATCGCCGGGTAGCGTTCGAACAGCACCCCCAGCCCCAGTGCTATGCCCGCAAACAGCAAAAAGCAGCCACCCAAAATCCCCCACATATGCGGCAGCGTGCGCTTAAAGCCGAAGTTGGCACCAGAGGCGGTGAGCATAACGTTATTGGGGCCAGGGGTAAGCGTCATCGACATCATATAGAGCGCGGCCGGACCGAGAATTACCCATTCGCTATTCATTTTATTGTATCCATACAATTTTGGTTTGAGGATTGCTTTAAGGCGATTGTTGTTAGCATAATGGGGATTAAATTGACGTCAAAGGTTTTATTGTCACCATGACAATGTGGGTGCCTTCGCTAGCCGAGTTTTCTGGTTCACGCTACCGCGCTATTGCCAGTGCCATTGAAGCTGCCATCCAGGCAGGAGAACTACTCCCTGGGGAGCGATTGCCACCCCAGCGCCGCTTGGCGGATGCATTGGGTGTGACCATTGGCACGGTAACCCGAGGTTACGCTGAGGCGGAGCGCAATGGCTGGGTGTCGGCACGGGTGGGTAGTGGTACCTATGTGAAGAGCCAAGGCCAAGACAACGCTGTTAGCCTGACGTTTCCCGCCGACGACACCGATGGGGTAATTGATTTGAGTCTTAGCCTGCCGCCGCCTCATCCGCTGCGGCAGACGCTATTGAGCGAAGCGCTGCACGCCTTAAGCCAATCCGGGGCAGCATTAGCGCGCGGTGTCACCTACCAAGGGGCCCAGGGCCGTCGTGAGCATCGCGAGGTGCTGGCTAGCTGGTTAAATACCTTAGGCATGCCTCTGATGGCTGATGAAGTGCTCATCACCCAGGGAGGCCAGCACGGCATTAGCCTGGCGCTTAGCACCCTGCTGCGGCCAGGCGAGCTGCTGGTTGCCGATGCCTTAACCTATCCTGGTGCCATCAGCGCAGCGCAGCAGGGCCATCTCAAGTTGGTAGGCATTGGCCAAGACAGCGAGGGGATGCGTATGGATCTGCTTGAGGCGCAGTGTGCCCGGCAGCCGCCTCGGGCTATATACCTGACCCCCGAGCAGAACAACCCCACCGGTGCATGTTTAAGCGAATCGCGGCGCGAACGGTTGGTGGCGCTGGCGAGGCGCTACGATATTTGGCTGATTGAAGATGGCGTGCAATATCTGCCCGCTGAGCAGCGTGGTACGCCTCTTTATAAACTTGCGCCGGAACGCACGCTGTTTGTGTTTAGTACCGCTAAAGTACTCGCGGGCGGGCTGCGGATAGGCGTGCTGCGCGCGCCTAAAAGCTTACACGAGCGGCTGGCGACAGGCCTACGCGCCCAGAGTTGGATGGTGCCGCCGTTAATGGTCGATGTGGTCTGCCACTGGGTTAACCAGGCTGCGGCTGAAAAGCTACTCACCTGGCAGACCCAGGAGCTGGTGGAGCGTCAGAAGTTGGCTGCCGAATGGCTGCGAGGGTTTACCTTGAGTGGGCGTTCCCACAGCAGTAATGTCTGGTTGACGCTACCAGAGGATTGCCGGGCCGGAGAGCTGTGTGAGCGGCTACTGCAGCGGGGCGTTAAGGTAAGCAGTGCAGAGCCCTTCTGTGTGGGCAGCACGCCGGCGCCCCAAGCCATTCGCCTCTGTATTGGGGCCGCAGCGGATCGCAGCGAGCTCGTTCAAGCATTGAGTATCGTTGCCGCCTGCCTAACCGAGCGGCCTTTAGCCCCTGCCACTTTGTGAATTACTTATAGCGGTCTTTCCAGTCCTGGTGGCGCACTTGATCTTTAAGCATTTCGAGAACGTCATAGAGCACCTGTTCGGTGACCCGGTTGCTGCCTTCGTCCACCTTCAGCCAGGTGTCGAAACCGCTGTCGGCAGTGCGCTCCACCAGTTGCCTAAACTCATCTGAATGAATGCCTAGCAGTAGTTCATCGACTAGTCGCTGGGCAACACCGCTGAGTGATGCTTTCATCGCACTGGTGGCCTGCTGCCCCATGGGCAGGCGGTTAAGGCGCTGAATCTCGGGGCTTTCCCGTAGCGTACGACTAACTAACTCACTGATCGCTGCCATAATCGATTGGCGGTTGTGCTGGTAGGCTTTGCCAATAGTGCTCTCCAGCCGCTGAGCGATCTCATTAATCAGCTGTGCTTTGCGCGGCATGATCACACGTTCAATCACGCGCTCGGTCAGCGAATCGCTGGCGCGTATCTGCTGCTGCACATTGCCCAGTAGCCGAAGCGCGATACGGTCAGAAAGTTCCTCAAGCAGAATGTCGTAATACTTGGCTGCAAATTGGTAGATGTACCAGTGGGTAACATCAATAAGACCCAGGCGATGGAGACGGTTGAGCAGCGATACGACGCGTAAAATACGCAGCAGGCGGAAGCCTGATAGAGGAATGCAGCCCAGCACGTCATACCAGTGTATGAAGGGGTAGAAAAACCAGCGGTGGTAACGCCGTTCGGCAATGGCGATTGTCCAGCCCAGTATTACATCGGCGATAAAAAAGCTGACGAATACCAAGTCAATAGTGATGAAACGGCTATGAACCACCTCAGCGTAGAAAGTGTGAAAACCGGGCGCCAGGTTGGCGATGCCCTGGTTAATAGGGCCGAGCAGAAACAGTGAGTCAAACAGCAGCAGCGTGAGGTTTATCACCACCAGCGTCAGAATGAAAAAATCCCAACCAATATGGGCGTATTCAACCGCTCTCGGCAGGTGCGGGTAGCGTTCCCTGGCGGGCATACGAACTCCTTATGGTGGGGGCTTTTAATGGGTCTGGGACTGGTGATGCTGTTGGGTTAGCAGCTCCTCTTTCTCTGCTTGTTTGCGTAACTTTTTGCGCAGTGCCGCCTTTTCAAAACGCAGTTTTTGCAGCGGTGTTGCCAGATTGAGCGGCGGTACACTGGCGGGTTTGCCGTCAGTATCTACCGCTACCATGGTCAGGTAACAACTGTTGGTATGGCGAATCAGCTTATTGCGAATATCTTCAGCCACGACCTTGATGCCCACTTCCATTGACGAGCGGCCAACATGATTGACGCTGGCTAAAAAGGTGACTAGCTCGCCGACATGAATCGGCTGTTTAAACAGTACCTGATCTACCGACAGGGTCACCACATAGTGGCCTGAATAACGGCTGGCGCAGGCAAAAGCGACCTCATCGAGCTTTTTAAGAATCGCTCCACCATGCACTTTACCGCTGAAATTCGCCATATCGGGCGTCATCAGTACGGTCATGGAGAGTTCGTGCTGCCCAGGCAGGGCAGCGTTGGCGCTGATTTCGGCGTCTGTCATACGGTGCTCCTGCGATTATTTGCAACCGGTTAACGGCTCCCCTCCCGCAGGGCAGCCGTTGGCTATTGATTTAGCACTACGCGGTTATTAAAACCACAATAGGCCCACGGAGATAATAATACCGGTGATAAACAGCTGAATCAGGCAGAAGCCCATAATATCTTTCGCCTTTAGGCCTGCGATGGCGAGCACCGGGAGCGCCCAGAAGGGCTGCAGCAGGTTCGTCCATGCATCGCCCCAGGCTACCGCCATGGCTACCCGCGAAATGTCAGCGCCTAGCGCCTCTGCGGCTGGCAGCATTACCGGTGCCTGAACCGCCCACTGGCCACCGCCGGAGGGAACGAACAGATTAACAATCCCGGCGCTGATAAACGACCAGAAGGGCAGTGTCGAGGCGGTGGCAAAGGAGACCAGCCACTCGGACATGCTCTCTGCTAGCCCAGACTGAACCATGATCGCCATGATGCCAGCGTAAAAGGGGAATTGGATGACAATCCCCGCGCCGCCTTTAATCGCTTCTTGCAGGCTATTGAGCAGATTACGCGGCGTGCGGTGCAGCACAATGGCCAGGAATAGGAACATAAAGTTAACGACGTTAAGGTTTAAGCCGCCACCCCTTAGCAGAAAGTGATCAAGCAAGAACAGCAACCCCGGTACACCGACCAGTAGGGCGAGGGTGAAACTGTTTTCCAGGCGCTCCGCCGGGCGCGTAATGCGGCCAACGGGTTCTGGCTCATCATTCAGCACGTTGGGGTCAACGTAGACGCTATCCTTCTCATCCGGCAGCATCATACGGTTTACCAGCGGGATGGCGATAAACAGGCAGGCCACAATGGCGAGGTTAAAGAAGGCAAAAATCGTAGAGCCGGTGCCAATGACACCAATCTGGTCGGCAGAAAAGTGCCCTTCGGTAGCGATGGTGAGCGGGATCGAGCCTGCCAAGCCGCCGTGCCATACCACAAAGCCGGAGTAAGCACTGGCCACTAATAGACGGTAGTCAACGCGGATCAGGCGGGCCAGCTCTTTGGCAAATAGCGCGCCGACCACAAGGCCAAACCCCCAGTTAATCCAGCTGGCTGCTAATGAGACAAGCGTCACTAGGATGATAGCGCCCCCGGGGGATTTAGCGGTGCTGGCGATTTTCTGCAGAATGCGTTTTACCGGCGGTGAGCTTGCCAGCATAAAACCGGTAACCAGTACCAGCAGCATCTGCATCGAGAAGGTCAGCAAGCCCCAGAAGCCATCGCCCCAGAAACGCAACACCGCCAGCGGTGTTTGGCGCTCAATGGCAATCGCAGCGACCGAGGCAATTAACGTCAGCAGCAGAACGAAAATATACGGGTCTGGGAGATAGCGCTCCACCAGCTTTACCGCCGGTTTTGAGATCATTTTAAGCATGGGGTGCTCTCTTTATTCATTATTAGGAAGTGGCTAAGCAAGGTCTTGGAAATATCTAAGAAGTGCAACGACATAGCTAATATACGGGTGAGAGCGGAAATTTACACGTTGAAGCTAGCCGCTTAATTTTACGGTAGTGCCATTATTACTAAGCGTGGTGGTTTTAACGCTAGCGAGTAAGGCGGTAACGGCGATGGTAGAGAAAATAGTAGTAGACAATCAGTACCGCCGAACGAACCAGGGTAAACAGCGTAAATGCCAGCCAGAGCCCATGATTGCCCAGTCCCTGGCTAAACCACCAGGCGGGCAGATAGGCGGCTAGGCCGATAAAAATACTGTTGCGCATTTCGCGCACGGCGGTGGTGCCAATGAATACCCCATCAAGTAGATAGCTCCATACGGCGATCAGCGGCATAACCACCATCCAGGGCAGGTACTGCGCTGCGACTGTGCGCACCTCCTCAAGCCCGGTGAGTAGTGCAATAAGGCCATTCCCGCCCAACGCAAACAACACGGCGGCAGCGCCTGCCGTCCAGAATGAAAAACGTGCTGCGGCTCGCACAGTGGCGGCGAAGTCTCGCCAATCACTGCGGCCAAAAGCGCGTCCAATCAGTGACTCGGCAGCGTGGGCAAAGCCGTCCAAGGCGTAGCTGGTGAGCATGATAAATTGCAATAGTACGGCGTTGGCAGCAAGTACGGTATCGCCCTGGCGAGCGCCTTGGGCGGTAAAGAACGCCATGGCAAACAGCAGCCCGAGGGTGCGCACAAATAGGTTGGCATTAACGTTAAACAGCGCTTTGTAGGCCGTTATCGCCAACAGACGCTCGCGCAAAAAATGGCCCTCTAATCGCACTAACTGGCGCATCACTAAGTAGCTGCCGAACGCCAGCGCGCTGTAGTCAGCGATCACGCTGGCCCAGGCCACGCCGTTGCTGGTCATGCCTAGTCCGACCACAAACCATAAATCCAGCACGATATTGACGCTGTTGGTAAGCAGCAAAATCATCAGTGTGACGCGGGAGTTCTGTTGGCCCAAAAACCAGCCCAAAATGGCATAGTTGGCGAGCACCGCTGGTGCAGACCAGAGGCGGATATGGGCGTACTCCCGGGCTAAGTGGGTGGCCACCTCGCTGCCATCCAATAGCCACAAACCCAGCGTAATCAGTGGCGAGGCAAACACAATCAACAGGCTGCCGATCACCAGCGCGATGATCAGTGACTGCCCCAGTAGGTTGCGCACATCAGTGCCGCTCTCGCGTCCCATGGCCTGGGCGACCAGCCCCGTGGTGCCCATGCGCAAGAAGCCAAACCCCCAGTAAAGAAAGCTAAACAGCGTAGCACCCAGGGTAACCCCCGCGAGGTAGCGGGAGTCGGGCAGGTGCCCGACCACAGCGGTGTCCACCAAACCAAGTAGCGGGACGGTGATATTGGAAAGAATGATTGGCCAGGCGAGGGCCCAAATCCGCATTAGGCTTAGGCGGCAGTGATGATTCGGTACTTCTTCATCAACTGCTCATGACTTTCGTGGCGCTCTGGATCAAGCGGAATGCAGTCTACCGGGCAGACCTGCTGGCACTGGGGTTCGTCATAGTGACCGACACACTCGGTGCATAGATTAGGGTCGATGACGTAGATCTCCTCACCGGGGGAGATAGCATCGTTGGGGCATTCGGGCTCGCAGACGTCGCAGTTAATGCACTCGTCGGTAATCATCAGGGCCATGGGCATACCTCGCAGATGGCGTTCGCACCCAGGCTATCAAATACCTGAGTGTTTTACTCAACAATGGTGTTGGTTAGCTAGTGTAGTGGTTACGCAGCGCTTCGGCGACCTGAGGATGCACCAGAGGAGAAATATCGCCACCCAGCTTGGCAATTTCACGCACGATGGTTGATGAGATATACGAGTTTTCCACCGCAGGGGTTAAAAACACGCTCTCCAGCTCCGGGTTTTGCGCCCGGTTCATATTGGCTAGCTGCAGCTCGTACTCAAAGTCGGAGACCGCGCGAAGGCCGCGCAGAATGATCGTCGCCCCCTGCTCGTGCATCATGGTCGTCAGCAGGTTGGCGAAGCCGATCACCTCAACGTTGGGCAGCGGCGCACAGACCGTTTTCGCCAGCGTCATGCGTGTTTCCAGGTCGAGGTGGGGGCTCTTGCCGGGACTTGCCGCGACCGCGATGACCACTTTGTCGAACATCCGCGCACCGCGCTCAATCAGGTCAAAATGGCCGTTGGTGATGGGGTCGAAGGTGCCGGGGTAGACGGCGATATTTAGCTTGCGGGTGTTCATTGCTCGCTCTCCTCGTCCAGGCGGCCAAACGGATTTTCGCTGGTTAATGAGACGGCATGATCGTAGCCGGGGATATGAATCCGGTCAGCATAAATGTCCAGTTCTGGGCCTTCGAGTACCGCTTCACCAAACTGATAGCGTGGCGCGTAGTGGCCATGGTCTGCCTGGGCAAGGTAGGCCGCTGCCGCTTCGCGGGTAGTTTCGCGGCGGGTCTTCCAGGCGCTCACTGCGGCTGCGCCGTGGCGTTGGGTCAGCAGGCGCTCGGTTACCGCAGGTGACAACACCACGCCGGTGGCATTGTTACCGCCGAAGCCCTTGGCGTTAATAAAGGCAGCGTCCGCACGGAATACTTGCGCGGTTTGCGAGAAGCGTAGCCGCTCGGCGTAGACATCGTCGGCGACGGCATCCAGGGTGGGAATCCCCGGCAGCAGATCGTGGGCAAAGCTGCCCAAGGCACTTGCCAACTGGTCACCCGCTGCGGAGCCCTGGGAGTGGCCGATAAAGGCTTTGACGGCCACCACCGGCCAGTTGTTAATGCCGTTGGCGCGGGCGATTTCGTCGAATACGTGGGATTCGGTGATACGGTTTTTGGGAGTGCTGGTGCCGTGGGCGTGCAAAAAACTGCGCTCTTTGAGAGATTTTTCACCCAGCATATCGCGCACCAGCGCAGTTGCTTTGCCCAGGGTGATGTAATTACCGATGCCCGGCGCTGAGATCGAGCGCTTGTACCCATCGGCATTGACGAACACATCAGGCACCGCGCCGAGAATATCCGCACCGACTTCCAGCGCCAGGGCATCGTCCATCAGCAGCACGAACTGGCTGGCTTCCGCCATGGTAAAGCCGCAGTTGCGCGCAAACGGACGGCAGGCGCGCTGATAGTCGCTGTCGGTGAGCAGTTCAAGCGCATCCAGGGCTTTCAGACCTGCGTCGTCGGCCAGAGCGCCCATGGCCCTGAAGCCCTCAATAATCTCCGGCGTAATGGGGGCGTCTGCGGTACCGACCATTACTACACGGCGGCGTCCGGCGCGAATGTCATCAATGCCCAGGCGCAGGTTATACAGAAAGCTGGCGCAGGCACCTAGTGCCGCGCCAGTGCCGCCCACACTGCCCAATACATAGGCATTTAAAAAGTCGGCGGGCATCTGGCCGTAGCCCAGGGGCATTTGCTTGGAGGTGGCGCGCTGGCCGCTCACCAGGCTTTTCAGTAAGCCGCCCCAGCCCTGATCATCGAGTTGACCAATGGAGTTACCGGCGTATACGGCAATATGATCCGGGTTCAGCTGCTGACGCAGCGTCTCCCAGGAGAGTCCGCTGGCGCCCAGGCAGTCGCTAGCGCCAAATACCGCCAGCGAGAGGCCGCGGGGGTGGTGCACGCTGCGGTAGAGGCTCGCAGGGTCAAAACCGCTGGGTAACTGAGCCGCCGCGCGTACTTTGGGCAAATGGGCGTCGGGTAGCAGTACCTCCAGCGCCCCCGCAGGCACACTGATCTCAACCTCGCGGGCATCTATGTCGCGCACCTGCCAATCCTCTGGCAAGTGTTCGGGCAATTGGCGGCGGCGTAAAGTAAAGCGCAGCGGCTCGGCGAGTTGCATGCTGGCTTGCCGGTTAGCTGGCATGCCTGGGTCGAGAAAGCGCGGGTCTTCATTGCGCCGAATCAGGGTATGGTTGAGCACCTGATCACGCAGCGACTGCGCCGGGTCGTCTATGGGCTGGCCTTGGCTGTCCTGCCACCCCTTTTCAGAGTGCTCTACTAGGCGCATAAGCGCCGCCAAGCCTTCCAGTGTCTGGCGTTGCTGGTCAGCATGCAGGGCATCAAGCACAGTGCGGCGGAAGGCCTGATGGCCAGAGGTTCTGCCAGCGGGATTGATGCCGCCCATGCCGACAATCACCGGTAAGTGTGACAAGCCGGGTTCCTCGTGGTGCAGTGGTGGTAATAACAATTATTGGCATGTCTAAAGAGCAAATTTCGCCCAGTACCATGCGCTTAATAAGTACACTAATAAGTATGTCAGGTGTGATCATAGCACCGGCTGTGCAACGGCGTCATGCCGCAAGCGTTCGAGACTGATAGAATCACGCTTTTCAGCCGAGTAATGGCATGCAGCATAATTCTCGACCCGTAATTTCAAATCAGCCAGGCCCGCATCAGGATTTGGCACGCCGGGTTAGCCGAGCGCTGGCGCATCCCCTGCGGAAACCGATCGCCGCGCATACGCAGTATAATTTTACTCTGGCGGCGGAGTGGCTCGCGGGACGTCAGGCACCGTTAATACTCGACTCAGGCTGTGGGGTGGGTATATCGACACGCCAACTGGCGGCGCAGTTCCCTGCCCATGCGGTAATCGGCGTGGATCGCAGCGAGGATCGTTTGGGGCGTGACCACGGTAAGTTGCCTGGCAATGCGCTGCTGGTAAGAGCCGACCTTGTCGATTTTTGGCGTTTGGCCTACCAGGCTGGCTGGGCGCCAGAGCATCACTTTCTGCTTTATCCAAATCCTTACCCCAAGGCGGGACATCTAAAAATGCGCTGGCATGGCCATGCGGTTTTACCCACACTGTTGGCCCTTGGGGGGCGCCTTGAGCTGCGCTCAAACTGGTCACTCTACGTTGAAGAGTTTGCCTTGGCGGTAGCGCAGGTAACCGGTAAACAGGCAGCGGTGACTGAAATTGCGCCTAAAGACGACTATTTAACGCCGTTCGAGGCTAAGTATGCTCGAAGTGGTCAGGCATTGTGGCGGTTATGTGTTGATTTGGAGCGAACATGACGTTTGTCTATTTGGTGCTGGCGATTGTGGCCGAAGTGATCGCCACTAGCGCCCTAAAAGCCTCTGTGGGGTTTACCCGCCCGCTACCCAGCGTGGTGGTGGTAGTGGGCTACGGGGTGGCTTTTTATTTGCTCAGCCTAGTGCTGCGAACGCTGCCGGTGGGGGTCGCCTATGCGATTTGGGCGGGCCTGGGCATTGTGTTGGTTACCTTGGTCGGCATAGTGGCATTCGGTGAAAAGCCCGATTTGCCGGCGGTGGTAGGTATTAGCTTGATAGTGGCGGGCGTCGTCATGCTGCAAGTGTTTTCTAAAATGAATGTGCATTGAGGGACTGTAATGGGGTGTTTTTTTGCTAGTAAGCGTCTCCAGCGCTGGTCGTTGGTGGCAAGTGTTGCGACGCTGGCGCTGTGTGTCAGTGCTAGCGCGTTGGCTGATTTCAACCGTCTGGGCCAACTGCAGAATAAAGGCTTTTCAATTAGTGCCGAGGCACGCCTTTTGGATGCCGACTCGGGCCCCAATGCGCTGTTAGGCAGTATCTCTCCGGATCGCCAGCTATCGCCAGCCTCGGTCACTAAAGCCTACCTATCCGCGGCGGCGCTCAACCGTTTCGGCCCCCAGCACCGCTTTACCAGCCAGTTGGTCAGTTCCGCTAGTATCGATAATGGTGTGCTGCGTGGCGATTTGGTGTTTGAGGGTGGTGGGGATCCAGGTCTTACCACTGAAAATCTATGGCGTTTGGTGCAGCGCTTGCAATTAGCCGGAGTGCGGGAGGTAGAGGGTGCATTGGTGGTCAGTCAGTGGCGCTTTGGGCCGGTGGAGTGCATTACTACTGACCGCTGTGATGCCCTGACGCGGGTAGCCAATGCGTATAGCGCGCCGCTCTCCTCTGCTGGGGTTAACTTTGGTAGCTGGTGCGTTAACGTGGCGCCAGCTTCTAGCCCGGGTGAGCCTGCCAAGGTGGGGCTGTGCGATAGCCAGACGTCGCTGATCACCATTGATAACCAGGTGATCACCCGTCCCGCCAATAGTGGTACTGAGATTAGCGCTGAGCGCATCACCGATGAGCGTGGCGACGTAATGCGCCTGACCGGCCAGATTTCCACCAACGCTGCTGCGCGCGATGTCTACCGTGGCGTGGGCGATGCCGCCGAAACCACCGCACAAGTGTTGATGGGCATGTTGAATCAGGCGGGCATTCAGGTGCGTGAGCCGTGGCGCGTCAGCTCGTCACAGCCGCCCAGCAGTGCCCGGCGGCTGGCAGCAGTGGATAGCCAGCCACTGCAAGAGCTATTGCTGCGCATCATGAACTACTCCAATAACTACATGGCCGATGTACTGGCGCTGGATCTCGTCGAAACGCCCCAGGCGCAGCTACGCCAGGCAGGGCAAACCATTGAAAATTACGCTCAGAGCCTACCCGGGCACGGGCCGTTAACCCTGTATAGTGGTAGCGGGCTGACCACTGAAAACCGCACGTCGGCTCAGGGCGTCAACGTGATGCTGGAGGATATGTTTCGACAAAGTAGCCTGTTTCCAAGCTTTGTGGCGGCCTTTCAGTCGCCTGCGAACGGGGTAATGCGCTTTATTCGGCGAGGTTCATCCACGTTTCAAAACAATGTCATGATCAAAACGGGCACCCTTAACCAACCCTTTGCAGTGCGTGCTGCGGCGGGCTATTTTCGCACCGCCCAAGGGCGCTGGGGGGTGTTTAGCATCATGGTTAATGGGAACAGCAGCACACCCTATTTAAGTTGGTCTGAGGTGCTGGATCCGTTGTCACTGGATCTAGAAGCAATGATATTGGCGAATTGAACAAACTCCACGCTCGCAAGGTGAGGCGACCTGCATGAAACCTGGGCATACCGGTTTAACACATTTAGTTCACTCCACGCGCTATTCGTGGAAAGGCTTGAAAGCGGCGTTTAGAAACGAAGCGGCTTTCCGCCAAGAGGTAGCTATTACGGTAGTGCTGCTTCCCTTCGCCTGGTGGATTGGCGAAGGCCCTATCAGTTGGCTGCTGCTGGTGAGTAGCCTGTTTTTCGTGCTGATAGTGGAGCTGCTTAATAGTGCGATTGAAAACGTGGTTGACCGGATCGGCACGGAGCACCATGAACTTTCCGGGCGGGCCAAGGATATTGGTTCGGCGGCGGTAATGCTCTCGCTGATTATGGCTGGGCTTACCTGGGGGCTATTGGGCTGGGAAAAATTCTTTGGCTAAGCTGATTTAAAAGCTGCACCTTTTTTAACACGCTGTCAGCGAGGTCGTTATGCAAGCATTTAAAGGACTTAGGAACGACGATTTTTTACCGTTGTCGACGCTGCCAGCGTCGTTACATACCGCCACCCAGTCCGCCTGGAAGCGGCTAACCGAGGCGCTTGCTCAAGCCGATAATGTCGCCGAGATGACCAAGCAGGAGCTACCTTCCAGTAACTGGCAGGGGCTTTCTGAGCAGCGTCGCGAGGCGCTTGCTAGAGTCTTGGCCATTTCGACCTTTGCACTGGATACCCTGGCCCGCTATCCCCAGTGGTTGGCCGAGTTGGATATTGTCGGCGAGTTGGACGCCAACCCAGGGCGGGACGAGCTGGCCAGTTGGCTGAATGAGTCGCTTGAGAGTACTGAAGACGAAGAAGCGATGCAGCGGGTGATTCGCCGTTTTCGCCGCAAGCGCATGCTGGGAATTATTTGGCGAGACCTTAACCGTGCCCCCGGCTATAGCATGTGGGATACCGCCACGGCGGTCTCTGAGCTAGCTGAAATATGTCTGGAAGCTGCGTTAACTTGGCTCGAGCAGTTTTACGCACCGCGTTGGGGATCTCCTGCACCCCGCAAAGACGGCACCCCCCAGCGTCTGGTGATCCTGGGCATGGGCAAGCTGGGCGCGGGGGAGTTGAATCTCTCCTCTGATATCGATTTGATCTTTGCCTTTGCCGAAAAAGGCGAAACCCAAGGCGGTCGTAAGTCATTAGAGCATCAGGAGTACTTTACCAAGTTGGGCCAAAAGCTGATTGCCGCACTGGACGCCATGACCGCTGACGGCTTTGCCTTCCGCGTTGATATGCGTTTGCGCCCTTTGGGCGACGGCGGCCCGTTGGTGGGCAGCTTTTCCATGCTCTCCAGCTACTACCAGGATCAAGGCCGCGAGTGGGAGCGTTACGCCATGCTCAAAGCCCGGCCGGTCGCAGGGGATAAAGACGCGGGAGATGAACTGCTGGCCGGGCTGCGCCCCTTTGTATATCGCAAATACCTCGATTTTGGCGCCATTGAGTCACTGCGTGAGCTGAAAGCGATGATCAATCGCGAAGTGAAGCGCAAAGGCATGCAGAACAATATTAAGCTTGGCCCCGGCGGCATTCGTGAGGTTGAGTTCGTGGTACAGGCGTTCCAACTGATCCGCGGCGGCCGCGATACGGAACTGCAGGTGACATCGCTGAAAACGGCGCTTAATCGCTTGCCCGAGCTAGGCCTGTTGCCCCAGGAAGTGGTCGATGAGCTGCTGCCCGATTACGCCTTTCTGCGCGATGTCGAGCATGCCCTCCAAGCGTTGGAAGACCGCCAGACACAAACCCTGCCCAGTGATGATAGCGATCGTGAACGGGTAGCCTTTGCCATGGACCATGAAGACTGGCCGGGACTGGTCGCCCAGCTTGACGAAGTACGCGAGCGGGTGCGCCAGCACTTTGACGCAGTGATTGCCGACCCTGAAGAGGACATCGACGAGGCCAATGATGATAGCCAGCTTGGCTTGGCCCAGTGGCGGCTTATTTGGCGCGGTGAGTTAGAAACAGAGGAGGCAACCGCGCACCTTGCTGAAGCGGGCTTTAAAGCGCCTGAAAAAGCCTTGAAACGGCTGCAGAGTCTTTATCACTCCCGGCAAGTGCAAAGTATGCAGCGGATTGGCTTTGAACGCCTGGATGCGTTAATGCCATTGCTGCTGGATGCCGTGGCGGACAATGAGGCACCGGATACCGCCCTTGAACGGGTGCAGCCGCTGATTGAGGCCGTGCTGCGGCGTACGGCTTACCTCGCGCTGCTGCGCGAAAACCCCCAGGCGCTTGAACATTTGATGCGCCTATGCGCCGACAGCCCCTGGATTGCCGAACAGCTGTCGCGTTATCCCATTCTGCTCGACGAGCTGCTGACCCCGGAAACGCTGTATACCCCTGCCGATAAAGCGCGTTTGGCCGATGAGTTGCGCCAAACGTTGAATCGCCTGCCCGAGGACGATGAAGAGGCCCAGCTAGAGGCGTTGCGCGTTTTTAAACACGCGCAAACGCTACACGTAGCAGCGTCTGATATCGCTGGTACGCGACATCTCATGAAAGTAAGCGATTACTTAACCTTTATAGCCGAAGTAGTTCTCGATGCCGTGTTGGCCATGGCCTGGAAACATATCACCCGCAAGCACGGCGTTCCTGAGGGGCTGAACCCAGGGGAGGCGGCGTTTCTAATCGTGGGTTACGGCAAGCTGGGGGGGATTGAGCTGGGTTATAGCTCTGATTTAGACCTGGTTTTCCTACACGATAGCGATGGTCAAGGTTCGACCGATGGCCCACGGCCCATTGATACACCTGTGTTTTTTACCCGCCTGGGGCAACGCATTATTCACCTGCTTACCGCGGTAACGCCCACCGGTTCACTTTATGAAGTAGATATGCGGCTGCGGCCTTCGGGGAATTCAGGGCTGTTGGTGACATCGCTTAAAGCCTTTGCCGAATATCAGCGTCAGAATGCCTGGACCTGGGAGCATCAGGCCTTGGTGCGTGCGCGGGTGGTGGCGGGTAGCGACGCGCTGGCTGAGAAGTTCAGCCAGTTGCGAGGCGATATCTTAGGCGCTGAGCGAGATGAAACTGTGCTGCGGGAAGAGGTGGTCAAAATGCGCCACAAAATGCGCGACCATCTGGGCAGTAAAGCCGCCAGTAACACGTTTAATGTCAAACATGATGCCGGCGGGATGGTGGATATCGAGTTTCTCTGCCAATACGCGGTGTTAGCACTTGCTCACCAAACGCCTGAGTTACTTACCTACAGCGATAATATCCGTATTTTGGAGAGCCTGACGGAGAGTGGGCACTTACCCGCTGAAGAAGCAGAGCGCCTTCGCGAGGCTTATTTGGCTTATCGTAGCGCTACGCACCGTGCGGCGCTTACCGGTCAAAAAGCGCTCAGCGATGGGGAGGAGTTCCGTGCCCATCGCGATATCGTCACCGCGTTATGGCAGCGCTTTCTTGAGCCTTCCAGCGCCGATAATAGCTAGATAGACGGTTTTTGCAGACTAACCAGGAAGAAACAGTGATAACAAGGAGTAGGGCTGGGCGGCCCGTATGATTGGACACATTCTGGCCACGCTATTGCCGGTATTTTTAATTGCCGGCTGTGGCGCTGCTTATGGACGCTTCCGTACACCGGATATTCGCAGCCTCAATACGCTCAATATGGAGCTGTTCGTTCCCCTATTGGTGTTTGCCGTGCTGGCCGACCGTCAAGCGCCGTTGGCCGAATATGCTTGGCTGGCCACGGCAGCGATAGCGGTGGTGTTGGGGTCGGGGATCGTGCTGTGGCCGTTGGCCGAGTGGCTAAAGCTGGATAGCAAAATTTTCCTTCCGCCGATGATGTTCAACAACGCGGGCAATATGGGCGTGCCGCTGCTGGTGCTGGCATTTGGTGCCGAAGCGCTGCCTGCAGCGGTAGTGGTGTTTATCGTTGAAATGCTGCTGCACTTTTCGGTGGGGCTTTACATGCTTAACCCGCGCACCTCGCTATGGCGAATGCTGCGCATGCCGATTGTGCTAGCGAGCCTGGCGGGTTTAGCGGTGAATATCAGTGGGATGCCACTGCCTGGCTGGCTGCTGGAGGCGATGCATATGCTGGGCGGGGTATGTATTCCGTTAATGCTGTTTGCATTGGGGGTGCGGCTGCTGGAGATCGACTTTAGCGATTGGCGTACAGGGCTACTGGGGGCGCTACTCTGCCCGCTGTCCGGGCTAGTGATTGCCTTGCCGTTGATGTGGCTACTGCCACTAAACGCGCTGCAGGCAGCGGTGCTGCTGGTGTTTGCGGCACTGCCGCCTGCGGTGTTGAACTACTTGGTCGCTGAGCAGTATAAGCTTGCGCCACAGAAAGTGGCTTCGTTGGTGCTGATTGGTAACCTGGGGAGTCTGGTCGTTATGCCGCTCACCTTGGCGGCGGCATTTACCTGGGTGTATGCGCCCCTTTAACTTTTATCGGCGGCGCAAAAAAGTAACTAACTGCTCAATTAAGCTCATCTTTAACTTCGTAACTACCTTCCAGCACGTCCCGATGACCTGGACGCTTATGTGCCGATGTAGACCCGTTTGCGTAGCCGCCACCGATATCTTGCGCCTGTTGAGCACGCATCTGCTCCATACGTTTCTTCATTTTATGCCGTACAAACGGCATCATTGCCCAGCCAATCAATAAGAAAAACAGGCCGAGTACAACACCGACTATCATTAACGCGCCAAACGCCAGCCATGTGAATAGCAGCTTTAAGCTACCCGCCAAGCCAGAGGGTTGGGTTTGTGCAGCACGGGCGCGCCATTGGTTAGCCGCTTGCCATGCAGCATTGCGTTGGTCGCGATTCATCTGTGGCATAAGAGCCTCCATCGGTTATTCGCCCCCATTGGAACACAGTTGCTCTAGCAAGTTCACTGCCTGGCAGTAACGGGCTAGAGTAGTCACTCTTTAGGTGCCAGTTTCTACGAACCGTCTCGACGTGCAGTGCGATGAGGTTTTTCAACTGTTACCATTAAGCTGTACAAGGCAAGTTTTGTTGTACAAGCATGCGCTTAATACGCTGCGCTTACCTAAATAGAGCTCATCTAACAGGAAGGTTATATGGCTAATCATGGAGGCAAGTCGGTATTCATCGCATCGGTGGTGATTATCTTTGGCTTGGTAATTGTTGGAGCGTCATTTCCAGAAGGATTTGCCGACGCGGCAGAGGGAGCGCTATCCACCATTACCGGGCTATTTGGGTGGTTTTATCTATTTTCAGTTTTCGGTTTTGTGATTTTTCTGTTTGGTCTAGCGCTGAGCAAGTATGGAAAAGTGCGCTTAGGCCCCCAGGACAGCCGGCCCAACTACACTTTTTTCTCGTGGATCAGCATGCTGCTGGCTGCAGGCTTTGGTGTCGGGCTGGTGTTCTACGGCATGGCGGAGCCCATGTTTCACTTCATCGAGCCGCCTTATGGTGACAGAACCGCTGAAACTGAAGCGGCGGCTCGCTACGCGATTCAATACAGCTACTTTAACTGGGGGATACACCAGTGGGCGGCTTTTTCGATCGTAGGTTTGATCATCGCCTACTTTCAGTTTCGCAAGGGGCAGGCGGGGTTGGTCTCATCCGTACTGTCATCGATAACGGCTAAGAATCCTAAAATTCGTCCCTATGCTTCCTGGTTGGATGTGTTTGCCGTGGTCGCCACTGTCATGGGCGTCGCTACCTCGCTTGGGCTGGGCGTGCTGCAGATGAACGGCGGTTTAAACGCTGTGTTTGGTCTGCCGGAGAGCGGTTTTTGGCAGTTTGTGATTCTTTTCGTGATGTTCTGCGCTTACATGGCATCCACTTGGTCGGGCCTGGATAAAGGCATTAAACGGCTCTCTAACCTCAATATGATTCTATGTATCGGGCTGATGCTGTATGTGCTATTCACTGGCCCAACTGTGGCGATATTAGAAACGATCACGGTGGGTATTGGCGACTATCTGCAGAACTTTATCGGTATGAGCCTGCGAATTTCCCCTTACAGCGATAACGAGTGGGCGAGCAGTTGGACGATTTTCTACTGGGCCTGGGTAATTGCCTGGTCGCCCTTTGTGGGTACCTTCATTGCCCGGGTTTCCCGTGGCCGTACCATCAAAGAGTATGTGTTTGGGGTGCTGTTTGTGCCACCGCTGCTGGCCTGTTTGTGGATAGGTGTATTCGGTGGCGCGGCGCTGCATATGGAGTTGAATGGTACCGATGTGGGCCTTGCGGCCGCGACCCAGGATAATATAACGGTTGCGCTGTTTGAGATGTTTGAGTTGATGCCCTTTACCGGCGTGCTGTCAGTCGTGGCAATGATGCTGATCTTTATTTTCCTGGTTACCTCCGCTGACTCTGCCTCGTATATCGTGGCGCAAATGACCGATAATGGTTCGATCAACCCGCCGCTCTACAAGCGCGTCATTTGGGGGGTGCTGATCGCTGCTATCTGCCTAACGCTGATTGCCTCGGGTGGTTTAACCGGTCTTCAGTCGGCCGCGGTGCTGTCGGCTCTGCCGTTCACCTTTATCCTCTATATGATGGTGTTTGTATTACTCCAGGAGCTACGCGCAGATCGCAAAGCCATGCTAACGCAGCTTTATCGTCGCCATGGCGAAACGCCGGTGGGGGCGGACGCTTTTGAAGCCGAGCTATTAGGTGAGGAAGAGCGTCTGCGCCGTGCGCCGAGTGTGGTCAATCGGCGCATTAATAGTTAGCATCACTCATCAGCACTCATAAAAAGTAACCAGGCCTTCTATTGCCGGGCAAGGTAATTCGGGAGCAGCGACGAATGAAGCGAAGATGCTAATGGCGCGGCAAGGGCGCCATGGGGCGACACGAAGACAGGCTAAAGGGATTGGTTTTGATCGCTGGCTTGATCGGGTGGTGACAGTGGCTGTGCTTACGGCGATGATCATTGGTCTCGCTGCTGTGGCCGCTCACTGGTTGCTCTAACGTACCTGCTCTGGGCAATAGAAGTGCTTAACGCCTGGCTTTCATGCCGGGCGTTTGCGTGTCTCTACGCGGTTGCGGCCAAGCCGTTTGGCGTTGTACAGGTGCTGGTCGGCGCGTTCAATCAGCGCTTCAGCGCTTATTAAATAGCCGGGCGACATGCTGGCAACGCCCATGCTAACGGTGAGATCTGAGTGGGTGCTGGAAAAAGCGTGGGGAATGGCCAACGACAGCACCGCTTTGCGCAAGCAGTTGGCAACGCCCACAGCATCGTCATGATCCTGACCTGGCAGTACACAAACAAACTCTTCACCACCGTAGCGGGCGAGTAAATCTCTGGCGGGGTCAATACACTGGTTGAGCGCTTTAGCAACGGCGCGCAGAGTATCGTCACCCATGGCATGACCATAGTGATCGTTAAACTCTTTGAAGTTATCGATATCAATAAAAATCACCGATAGTGGCTGCTGTGTTTGCTGTGCCAAGTGCCAGTGACGCTGATAAAACTCATCAAATTGACGGCGGTTTGCCACACCCGTTAAGCCATCCATATTGGAGAGGTGATGGAGTTGATCGCGCTGCTCCAAACCTTGCTGGAAAGCATTTAATAAATGATCCAAGCTATCCACCAAATGCCCTAGTTCATCATCCTGATGGCCCCGCAGCATTGGCTTGGGCCACTGGCCGGGGCAGCTGGGATCGGTTTGGGCAATTGCAGCATGTACCTTGAGCAGGGGACGTGTAATAAATAGATGAAAAAAAGCGATCACCACGATGCTTAAAATAAACGCTTCTAAAATACTTACCCCGACCACCCTATAAATACGTGCCAGGAACTGCTGGGTTAAGTAGCTTTCTGACAGCATCAGTTCAATTTCGCCGACGACCGCTTCCGGCATATCGCGGCCCATGTAGTAGGCGAGCGAGGTTTGGTGGTGCAATATATCGCCAAATAAATATCGGCTGAGCCAAGTCGAATCAGCCTGTTTGGGTCTCTCAAATTCAGCCAGAGCGCGCCCAAAATCGTCACGAATCGATACCCATGCGACCTCATCATCATTAAATAACCCATAGGCGATTTGGTGGGCGAGGTCAGGGTTAAGCTGGAAAGCGGCTTCTGCTGCTGCACCGTTGACAATGGCCAGTTGATGGGTAATGCGCTGCTCGGTTTCCTGGCGGATGTTGGTGGCGTGGCTGAAAAGTTCAATGCTGCCCGCTACACCACTAATCAGCATAGCGACCAACAGGGTGAGTAGCGCTTGCTTAGTGGTCAGGCTGCCTTTTTTAGGGGCTGGGGCCGAGAGCAAAGAACGCGGGCGAGGGCTGATCACTGGCTCTCCTCCTGCATTTCGCGGTGCAGGGCATCCAGCTGCGTTTGCAGCCGCGCCAGTAGTGCTTCTGGCACACTGGGATGGCAGGCGAGATAAAGCGGTGCGCGGTGAAAGGTAAACAAGTGCGCTAGCGCGATGTGTTGTTCCTGTGCCATAAATTCACCGGTTGCTTTGCCTGTCACAATCACATCTAGCAGCCCCGCCTCTAAGCGCAGGATATTTTCTCGCTCCGAGAGAGCACGTAGAACATTAATGCCACGAGAGGCAACATAATCGCCTACGGCATCTTCGCGAAAACTACCCACTCGCCAACCGTGTAGCCCTGAAAGTGAAGCAATGTTGAGCCCGCGCTCGACTAAGCTAAACGCAGCCCACTCATTAACCACCAGCGGCCCTACCCAGTGAAACAGCGCTTCACGCTCTGGGGTGCGCGTCGTGGAGTAGACGCAGTGATGCTCGCGTAAGCGGGCTTCGGTGTAAGCGCGTGCCCACGGCAGTAACCGAAAGTGTGCCTCAATGTCTGCTTGGCGTAGCGCACTGCGTAGCAACAGCGTTGCGCTACCGATAATTTGCCCCTGCCCGTCCGCATAGTTGAACGGCGGGTACTCTTCAGTATTGATCGTTAGCGGCCGGGCTTCATTTGTCATGGCCGCTAGTGGCATCGCGTGCAGGGCCAGGGAACAACTGCCGATAGCGGTGAGTAGCACAATGGCCATACGGTACTGCCATCGGTGGGTTACCTGATTAGCCATCGTCAACTACCTCTGGGGCCGTTCCGCTAGCACCCTGTCTAATGCCTGCTGCATCAGTGTTACCAAGCGTCGATCAGTGGCTTGGTTAACGGCAAAGTATAGCGAAGATTCGCTGAGTGTGTGTATCGGGATTAAGCTATCTCTAGGATAACCTTCGGATTCAGCTATCCAGGTAGCCACATCTGCACTGTAAGCCCACAAGTCAACTCGCCCGCGGGTAAGCATGTTGAGCGCGCTGCGGTTATCAATGGCCGGTACCAGTAGTCGTTCAGGGTAGCCCGCTTCCAATAGCGCCTGGGCGCCAATATCTTCCCGAATGACCGCTACGGTCAGGTCGCGATCAATTGCCTGTGACAAAGCATCGATCACAATAGGAGCGTCCTGGTGGGCAAGCAGCGCGACCCTGTCTTGAGCAATCGGCCCCACCCAGTGAAAACTGTTTTCCCTTGCAGGCGTGCGGGTAGTGGAAAATAGCACCGTGTTAGGTTGGCTTAGCGCTAGCTCATAGCCGCGAACCCAAGGGTAGTAACGAACGTCATGGCGGCTAAGAGGGGTGTCGGTGGCCGCAAAAATAGCCTCCAGTAAATCAATTGATACCCCGGTTAATTGCTGATTGTCGAGATAGTTGTAGGGTGGGTACTCTTCAGTAATAAAGGTTAATGGTGCCAACGTATTGGACGCATCAGCCTGCACGTATGCAATGCTTGCCAGCCAGAGGCATAGCACGGCCAACAGCCTGTTTAACAGTTGTCGATATAATCGCCGTGGAGATGTCTGGGCTAACTCCATCGCAGTCTGTCCATATTACTTACCAATCAATCAAACTTAGAGCAACGCTGCTCGGCTGTCACCTTTAATCTACCAACGCAAGCCGTGGCGTCTTACGGGTTCCACCTGCTAGGCTTACGGCTTCCCCTGTGAGAGAAAATCAATGCTGTCTGCTAACTCTGCTAAGGCGACGGATGGCTACGCATCGCGTCGCGAAATATTCGGCTGGGCAATGTTTGATTTTGCCAACCAAGCCTACACGCTACTGATTATCACTGTGGTATTTGGTGAGCTGTTTACCACCGTCATTGTGGGGGATCGCGGCGATAACTTTAGGCTTGCCAACTTCTTATGGAGCTTGGCCTTGGCGGTTAGCTATCTGATGGTGGTGATCACGGCACCACTATGCGGCGCCGTGATGGATTACCGGGCGGAGAAAAAGCGCTTTCTGTTGATTAGTTACCTGGCCACCGTCGTCACCACGGCGATGCTTTACTTCGTTGAACCGGGCTACGTTATCATCGGACTGTTACTGATAGTGCTATCGAATTACGCTTACTCAATGGGCGAATCATTTATAGCCTCTTTTTTACCCGAACTTGGGCCGCCGCAGTCGCTGGGCAAAATTTCCGGTTTTGGCTGGGCGTTAGGCTACATCGGCGGGCTGTTTGCGGCGGGTTTCACCTTGGTCGTGCTCGGCGAAGCCAGCGCGGACAACTTTGAGCGTATCCGCTGGGTGGGGCCCTTTGCGGCAGGCTTTTTCCTGATTACTGCCATTCCTACCTTTTTATGGTTGAAAGAGCGCGGCAAGCCCCAGCCCCACGGCGTCTCTTATCGGCATATTGCTCTGAATCGTGTCACAGGTACTTTTCACGAGTTACGCTATTTTAAAGATCTGACAGTGTTTTTGGTTTCACTGCTGTTCTCGATGGCCGGTGTCTACATCATTATCGCGTTCGCCTTTATTTATGGCGCTCAAGTGATCGGTTGGGATGAGAGCGTACGCAATATCATGTTTATTATTGTCCAGATCACTGCAGCGGCGGGCGCCTTGGGGTTCGGCTGGATTCAGGATCAGCTGGGGGCTAAGCGAACGTACCAAATGACATTGGCGCTGTGGGTACTGGCGATTATTGCCATTTGGGCAACGCCGGAGGTGACCCAGTGGATAAATAGCCATTTTGAGCTGCAGTGGCAGGCCCAGCACTTATTTCTGGTGGTCGGCTGCCTGGCGGGACTTAGCCTGGGGTCTAGTCAATCCGCCAGCAGGGCGTTGGTGGGGCTGTTTTCACCCTTGGCTAAATCAGCAGAGTTTTTCGGTTTCTGGGGATTGGCGAATAAGTTGGCGGGGGTGTTGGGCATCGTTATGCTAGGGGTGTTGCAAACGCTGGTTGGCTTGCAAGCGTCTATTCTATTATGTGTTGCCCTGTTCGTTATCGCGATGCTGATTTGCGCCAGGGTCAACGAGCGTCGTGGTCGTGAGGCGGCGCTCGCCTGGGCAACCAACCGTCATATCAACAATAATAACACTAATGAGGCATCCTTACCTCAGTGAGGTGGCTTATGGGAACGCATAAGGCTAGTCAATCGGCTCAGCGTGGCGGCATCGTTATGATGCTGCTGTTTTGGGTACTGTTAATGGCAGTGGGCACTTGGTGGATTCACGGTGGCCTGGAAAAGATGATGCGCCCCAACGCCAATATTGTGCAGACTCTGCCTGCGGGTGAGCCAGTAACCTTGAAGCGTAACCGTGCCGGGCATTTCGAGGCCCCAGGGAGCATCAATGGCACACCGGTGACCTTTTTGCTAGACACTGGCGCCACCTATGTCGCCATACCGGCCGATTTGGCAAGCGAGTTAGGCCTTGAGCCCGGGCGTAGCGCTTGGTTCAATACCGCCAACGGCCGAGTGGAAGGTGCTTTAACGGAGCTTGATGAGGTTTCCCTGGGCGGACTAAAAGTGCAGAATGTACAGGGGTCAATCAGCCCTGGCATGGAGCGCGACACCGTTCTACTCGGCATGAGCTTTCTGAATTTATTGTCGATAGAAATACAGGCGGGTGAGATGGTGTTGAGCCTTCCCGAGCAGTGAGTTCAGCTTGTGAATGTGCCATTGATATGATTGTCTAAGTTAACACGAGTGCCAACACGCTAAGGAGTTGCTATGGGCATTGAAGTAGGTGGATTATTAGGACTAATTTGGCTCATTATTGTGATTTGGGCCATTGTTAAAGTGGCCAAAAGCGGGGCAGGCGGTCTTGCTAAGCTGGTATGGATACTCGTGCTGCTGTTTTTCCCGTTAGTTGGTTTAATTGCATGGTTTCTGTTTGGGCCCAAAGGGTAGCCGCTGAAAAGCACGCTTCTTGCAATTGCGCAAAACGTGTAGTGTAAGAAAAGTAGGTGCAAAAAGTAGCGGAAAAAAAAAGGCAGGCCACTGATGGTCTGCCTTTTTAATATGCTTTAGCAATAGATATACTTATCAAACATTACTCAATGGTGTCGTTTCCTTCCCCGGGCGGCGCCTTATAATGCCCTGGGATTTTTAACTTCTCCCCATTGGGCAGGTCGCGCACTTGGGCTGGAACGTAAACACGTTTTATAACACTTTTCGTTTTGCTACTTCCCATGGCAGGCTCCCCCTGTCAAATTGTCGACAGTTAGCGTTTACACATTAGTCCTCGCTTGAGGAAGAATCAAGTGTCTGGCTACACCCACTCATCAATACGCGCCATTGTAGCGACAGAAGCGGGTGTTTTGGTGGATTTGAGTTATCCTGAGTGCCAATCATGGGGCGCCTGCGTTGGTATTGGATGAGCGGGTGAGAAAATAAACAGCCTAAGCGGAGTGCATAAAGAGGATGGTAGATCATTTGGAACAGCAATTTCAGGCGCTTGAGTCGCGAGAGTCTGTAACGCCTGACTATCCCGATCAAGATCATGTTTTGATCATTGAGGATGACCAGCGTCTGGCCGAGCTTACCCGTGATTACCTGGAAGCTAACGGTTTCCAAGTAACGCTGGAAGCAGACGGCGCTAAAGGGGTCGACCGCATTTTAACCCTGCAGCCCGATCTGGTGATTTTAGACTTAATGCTGCCTGGGGAGGACGGTCTAGCGATTTGCCGCCGCGTTAGACCTAATTTTGCCGGCCCGATTATGATGCTGACCGCGCGCACTGACGACCTTGATCAGGTCTTGGGGCTGGAAATGGGTGCCGACGACTATGTGCCGAAGCCAGTTCAGCCGCGGGTGCTGCTGGCGCGCATGCGCGCGCTGCTGCGCCGCGCCGATGGGCCTGCTCCAGACGGCGAAATGCGGCTGCGTTTTGAAAATCTGGAGATCGATAACGCGACTCGCGAAGCCTGGCTCTCGGGTGAGCGTATCGACTTAACCAGTGCCGAATTCGACCTGCTTTGGCTATTGGGTCGTAACGCAGGCCGTGTGCTCACCCGTGAAGAGATATTCAGCGACCTACGGGGCATTAAGTACGACGGCCAAGACCGCTCTATTGATGTCCGCGTATCGCGCATTCGACCCAAAATTGGTGATGATCCTAACCAGCCTCACCGGATCAAGACCGTGCGCAGTAAAGGTTATCTCTTCGTTAAAGACAGTTGATCATTCAGAGGGACAGCATCATGCGGCGGGTGCTTAGTCACGGCTCGTTTTTACGCTTCTATTTGTTGCTGGGCATCGCGCTACTGGTGGTGTTTGTGATCGCCTTGGTGGGGCGCTCCTTTATCGAACAGGTGCGCCGCGAAGACTATCGTGAGCAACTCGCCGCGCTCCCCATGTCACTGATGACGCATCGGCTAGCCGATGCGTCGGTAGAGCAGCGAAATGCTTTGCTTGAACACTTTTCAGAACAGCTTGATTTGCAATTGACTCTGCAGCCCATCAGCGAGGCGGATTTGGGCTATTTTGAGCGCTCACGGTTGGAGCAAGGCAGAATTCTGGTCGTCGAAAAACCCTGGCTGTTGCAGCAGCGTTTGCCTGGAGATACCTGGCTGCTGCAAGCACGCCTTAATGACTGGAGCGAGCATCAGTGGCATGGCAGCATGGAGCTGCTTGGCGAGTGGCTCGCGGCAGTGCCAGCGGAAGAGCGTGATGACCGCATTGCCCAGTTGCGTTCAGGGAGTTGGCCGTTGCAGCGGTTGTCTTCGTTGCCTGCAGGGCTAACGGAGGCGCAACAGGCTCAGCTGGCCAGCGGCAACGTTATCACTCAACTCGTTTCCGATAAGCTGTCAATTACGCTGCTCTATCAACTGCCCGGCGAGTCAGAATGGCTGAAAGCAGGGCCTATTTCCCGCGGCGACACCCTTCCTCTAAATTTACATCTACCTCTCCTGGTGGGGTTGATGATTGTTCTCAGCCTGATCATCTATTTGATTATGCGTAGCATTGAAGCCCGCATGGCACGGCTGGAACTGGCCGCCACAAGGATCGCCAGCGGGCGCCTGGAAACCCGGGTAAAGGTAGAGAGCGGCGACTTTTTAGGTCGTTTGGGCATGGCGTTTAACGGCATGGCCAATCAGGTGCAGAGCCTGCTGCGTGGCCAGCAAGAGATGATTCGGGCGGTTTCCCACGAGTTGCGCACGCCAGTTGCGCGCATTCGTTTTGCCGTGCAGATGGTCGAGGATATGACCGACCAGCCCGCCATCCGCCGCCAGCTTCAGGGTATCGATGCGGATATTGCCGAGCTCGATGAACTGGTCGATGAAATCCTCACCTATGCGCGCCTGGGCGGGGAAACAGTGAACGGCGCCGAGCTTGAAACGGCGCTGGTAGAGTGCCGGGCTATGGCAGAAAGGGTGATTGATACGCTGTCACCGTTGCATAAAGGCCTGGCGCTGGCGCTTGCCCCAGGGCCTGAAATCGAACTGCTGGCGGAGCCGCGCTATCTTCAGCGCGCGGTGCAGAATTTAGTCGGTAATGCCTGCCGTCACGCCAAGTCCCAGGTGGTGATTCAACTCTGGGATGAGCCCAATCTGGTGCGTATCGATGTTGAAGACGACGGCCCCGGCATTCCCCCTGAGGCGCGGGCGGATATCTTCAAGCCTTTTGCCCGATTGGACGACAGCCGTGCCCGCAGCTCCGGCGGCTACGGGTTAGGGCTTTCGATTGTGCAGAAAATCATGGCCGGGCACGGCGGTAGCGTGACCATCGATACCAGCCCCACCTTGGGCGGCGCGCGCTTTACGCTGCTGGTTCCCCGTCGCGATCCGCCGGCTTAACCCCCGTTAGCACTGCAAAGGAGGTTTCCCGCGCAGTGCGTAAGAAATCCTGCATCCACGGCGCTTCATGGGTCTCTTCGCGAATCGCGGCATATAGCGTGCTCCATACCCCATGCTCACCTAGTTTTACCGCGCTCACGTAATCGCGCTCTAAATACTCGGTTAGCGCCCAGTTGGGCAGCGCGCAGACGCCGCGCCCGCTGGCCACCAGCTGCATCATCATTATGGTTAATTCGGCAGTGCGGATCTCCTTGGGGCGCACATTCGCTGGTTCCAAGAACTGGGTGAAAATATCCAGCCGCGACTGCTCGACGGGGTAGGTAATCAACGTCTCTTCGGCCAGCGCCTGGGGCTCAATGAAGCCCCGACCTGCAAAAGGGTGTTGTCGGGCCACGGCCAATAGCCCTTCATAGCGAAACAGCGGAGCGTAGTGAATACCTTCAAGGGGCTGGGGGTCGGCGGTAATCACCAGATCCAGCTGCTCCCGGGCAAGCGCTGGGAGCGGGTCGAAGTGATGGCCACTGGGAATGTCGATTTCCACCTCCGGCCAGTGATCACGAAAGTAATCCACTGTAGGCATCAACCACTGGAAGCAGCTGTGGCACTCAATGGCCATATGCAAACGCCCCTGCTCGGTGCCTGCCAGGCGCGCTAGATCACGCTCCGCCTTGCGCACTTCGGGCAGTACCTGGTCGGCCAGGGCGAGCAGGCGTAGCCCCGCGCGGGTGAACTCCACTGGGCGGGTTTTGCGCACAAACAGCGCGCTGTCCACGCGGCTCTCTAGATCTTTAAGCTGGTGCGATAGCGCCGATTGGGTTAAATGCACGCGATCGGCAGCATCGACCAGAGAGCCGGTTTCGCGCAGTGCCAGCAGGGTGCGTAGGTGTCGTAGCTCAATCATGTAATTGCTCAATCATCGTGAGTATTTTTCATTTTTACTATTAGAAACTTTAGTTTGATTCACTAAGGCGTGGTGCTCAGACTATGTGAAATCATTCACGTTGGTAGGCTTTATCATGACAGTTTCTCATATTCTCGGCTATCCCCGCATTGGCGCCCAGCGCGAGCTCAAAAAAGCCACGGAAGCGTACTGGAAAGGTGAGTGCACGCGTAACGAGCTTGAAAGCACCGGTCGCGAGCTGCGTTTGCGCCACTGGCAGGCGCAGCAAGACGCAGGTTTGGATTTCGTTAGCGTGGGTGATTTCGCCTTTTATGATCAGGTGCTTAACGTCTCAGTGGCACTGGGGGCGGTGCCAGGCCGCTTTAGCGCCACAGCTGAGGTGGCTGGCGGGGAGGTCGACCTTGATACCACCTTTCGCATGGCCCGCGGACGGGCGCCCAGCGGTGAGCCCGCCGCGGCCTGTGAAATGACCAAGTACTTCGATACCAATTACCACTACCTCGTGCCCGAACTGCACGCAGGGCAAACCTTTACCCTGGCTTCTAATCGTCTGTTTGATGAAGTGGATGAAGCGTTACGCGCGGGTTTTACCCCCAAGGTAACGTTGACGGGCCCGCTGACCTGGTTGTGGTTGGGCAAAACCAAGGGCAGTGATTTTGACCGCCTGACGCTACTCGATAGCGTACTTAATGTGTATGGCGAAATATTAGCGCGGCTCGCCACCCAAGGCATTGAGTGGGTTCAACTGGATGAACCTGCTTTGGTGCAGGATCTGCCGCTGGCGTGGCAGCAGGCCTATGAGCGTGCCTATCATCGCCTTCAGTCTGCGCCACTAAAGCTATTGCTAGCCACTTACTTCGGCGGCTTGGGCGATAATCTTTCCCTGGCTACCCGCCTACCCGTAGCGGGTTTGCACATTGATGCCGTACGGGCACCACAGCAAGTCGATAGTGTGATTGATCGTCTCGGCCCCCATCAGGTGCTATCGGTGGGTTATGTTGATGGCCGCAATATCTGGCGGGCCGATTTGGCTGCCTTGCGCGAACGCCTGCTGCCGTTAAAAGTACGTTTGGGAAAGCGGCTTTGGCTGGCGCCGAGCTGCTCGCTACTCCACGTACCGGTGGATTTGGCGCAGGAAAGCGAGCTTGATGACGAGCTCATCAGTTGGCTGGCCTTTGCGCGGCAGAAGCTAGACGAGGTGGTGACCCTGGCCCGCTTGATCGATAACCGCGTTACCCCTGCCGATGAGGAGCGCCTGGATCAGGCCACTCGGGCGCTGGATGCCCGGCGCGAGTCAACTCGCATTCACCAGGCTGTGGTTAGCCAGCGTTTGGCAGCGATTAACCCCGCCGATAGTCAGCGCCAGGCGCCCTACACCGTGCGTGCCGAGGCACAGCGCCGTGCGCTCAAGCTGCCGCTATTTCCCACCACGACGATAGGCTCTTTCCCACAAACCGACGACATTCGTGCCGCCCGACGCGCCTTTAAGGCCGGTGAGCTGTCGCTAGCCGACTACGAGGCTCGTATGCAGGCCGAAATTGCCTACGCCGTCGCGCGCCAGCAAGCCTTGGCTATCGATGTGCCGGTACACGGCGAAGCCGAGCGCAACGATATGGTGGAGTACTTTGGCGAGCAGCTAGACGGGTTTGCCTTTACCCGTTTTGGCTGGGTGCAGAGCTACGGTTCACGCTGCGTTAAGCCGCCGGTGATTTTTGGTGATGTCTCCCGGCCTAGGCCGATGACGGTACGCTGGAGCGAGTACGCCCAGAGCCTGACCGACAAACCCATGAAGGGCATGCTGACCGGGCCGGTGACGATTCTGCAGTGGTCGTTTGTACGCGATGACCAGCCACGGGAAACCACCTGCCGCCAGATTGCCTTGGCGCTGCGCGATGAGGTGCTGGATCTGGAAAAAGCGGGGATCAAGATTATTCAAATTGACGAACCGGCGCTGCGTGAAGGGCTGCCGCTTCGCCAGCATGAGTGGCAGGGGTACCTTGATTGGGCGGTGGAGAGCTTCCAGCTAAGCGCCGCGGGCGTGGCCAATGCCACCCAGATTCATACCCATATGTGTTACTCGGAGTTCAACGACATCATTGGGGCGATTGCAGCCCTTGATGCCGATGTGATCACCATCGAAACGTCGCGCTCCGATATGCACCTGTTGGATGCCTTTCAGGATTTCGCCTATCCCAACGAAATCGGCCCTGGGGTTTACGATATCCACACCCCCAATATTCCCGAGGTGAGCTGGATGGTCGATTTGATGGAGAAAGCCCTGGAGAAGATCCCCGCCGAACGGCTGTGGATCAACCCGGACTGCGGTCTAAAAACCCGCAACTGGGCGGAAGTAGAGCCAGCGCTGGCCAATATGGTGGAAGCGGCCAAGTTACTTCGCCAACGTTATGCATAATGGTTAGAGGTCAAAATCAACCCCGCTAAGCAGCGGGGTTTCTGGTGTTTAGATACCTAGCTTTTCGATGCATAAGCGTAGAGCAGGGTTTCCTGGGCGCTGATCGCGTCGGCATCACCGGGGTCTTGTAGCTGATAACTGCCGTCGGTCTGCAGCAGCCAGCTCTGGCAGTTATCCACCAGGTAGGTTTCGAGATCCTTGCGTACCCGGGTGGCGAGCTTCTTATCCAATAGCGGAAAGCAGGTCTCTACGCGGTGAAACATATTGCGTGCCATAAAATCAGCGCTTGAGCACCAGGTTTCCGGCTTGCCGTCATTGTGGAAATGGAATACCCGGGTGTGCTCCAGCAAACGGCCAATAATCGAGCGTACGCGAATGTTGTCGGAAACCCCTGGCACTCCTGGCTTCAAACAGCACATGCCGCGGATAATCAAATCGCACTCAACCCCCGCCTGGGAGGCCCGGTAGAGCGCCTTGATAAGCTTTGGTTCAGTTAACGAGTTGCACTTAATGATGATATGCCCGCGCTTACCCTTGCGTGCTATCTGCGCTTCTCGATCAATCATCTCTATCAACCGCTCATGCAGCGTGAAAGGCGCGTGCAGCAGCGTGTCGATTTTGCGTGCGCGGCCCATCCCCGACAGCTGCTGAAATACTTTATGCACATCGGCACACAATGCTTTGTTGGCGGTCAGCAGGCTGTAGTCGGTATATAGTTTGGCGGTTTTGGAGTGATAATTACCGGTGCCCAGGTGGGCGTAGTAGCACAGTTCACCCTTTTCGCGGCGCACAATGTGGAGCATTTTGGCGTGGGTTTTGTACGCCATAATGCCGTAGACAACGATTGCGCCCGCCTCCTGAAGGCGTGAAGCCAGCTGCAGGTTATCGGCTTCATCAAAGCGCGCGCGCAGCTCAATGACCACGGTGACTTCTTTCCCCTGGCTGGCCGCTTCCACCAGGGCGTTAACAATGGCCGAATCTGCTCCTGTGCGGTAAAGGGTCTGCTTTATCGCTAGTACATGGGGGTCACGAGCGGCTTCGCGCAGCAGGTCTTCAATCGGCGTAAACGACTGGAAGGGGTGATGGAGCAGTATGTCGTTCTTGGCAATAGCATCAAACAGACTCCCCGCTTTGAGCGCTTTGGGAATGCTGGGGGTGAACGGCCGATAGAGCAGTTCGGGGCGATCCACATCACCCAGTACCGACATCATACGGGTTAAATTGACAGGCCCTTTTACACGGTATAAGTCGCCGCTCTCGAGTTCAAATTGACGCAGCAAAAAGTTGTTCAAGTCATCGGGGCAGCTGTCGGCGACTTCCAGGCGTACGCCGCTGCCGTAGCGGCGTGCCAGCAGTTCACCGCGCAGCGCCGAGGCGAGATCCGAGACCTCCTCAGGATCAACGCTCATATCCGCGTTGCGGGTCAGCCGGAACTGGTAGCAGCCGCGTACGCTCATACCGGGAAACAGCTCTTCGGCGTGGGCATGGATCATCGACGAGAGGAAAACATACTCGGAAAACCCCTCTTCGCAGAGTTCTTTAGGTAGTGCCATCAGGCGTGGCAGCGAGCGCGGCGCAGGAAGAATCGCCATACCCCCGGCGCGGCCAAAGGCATCTTTGCCCTCCAGCTCAACGATAAAGTTGAGGCTTTTATTCACTAGACGCGGGAAGGGGTGCGAGGGGTCGAGCCCAATCGGGCTGATGACCGGCATAATTTCGTTATCGAAAAACGCCTTCACCCAGGCTTTCTGCTTGGAAGTCCACTGATCTCGGCGCCGAAAACGTAGCCCATGGCTTTCAAGCGCGGGCAATAAGTTGTCGTTGAGTATCTGATACTGGCGGTCAATTTGGGCGTGAGCAAGCTGCGAGATCTCCGCCAACACTGCTTTAGGCAGCCGACCATCGGCGGCGGTGGTGTCGTCGCCCAGGGCAATTTGATGCTTTAAGCCCGCCACGCGAATCTCGAAGAACTCATCCATATTTGACGAGAAAATCAGCAGGAACATTAACCGGTTGAGCAGCGGGTGGACGTCGTCTAACGCCTGTTCCAACACGCGGATATTGAACTGGAGGTGTGACAGCTCGCGATTAAAGTAGAGCTGGGTATCATCAAGATCAGTTTCAGGCAGCACTTCGCGTGCCTGAACCCCAGTCGGGGTGCGATTGATCCGTAGTGGCATATCGCCGTCGCTGCTGGTGTGATCAGTAGACGATAGTGGTAAGGATTCTGAAGCTTGCTCGTCCATGGTGGATCTCCCCGCGTTGATAGCTCGAAGGTATCATAGCCTGATACTGGTATATCAGTGCAGTATGCGGGGAGAAGATGACAAATAAGTGTCACCTGGTTGTCATCTTAGCGTTACTGGTTAGCGTTGCTGGAGTAACCGCGCGGCGTCGAGGGCAAAGTAGGTCAGGATGCCATCCGCGCCTGCCCGTTTGAAACACATCAACGACTCAAGTATCACCGGCTCCGCTGCCAACCAGCCGTTGTCGAAGGCGGCGCGGTGCATGGCGTACTCGCCGCTGACCTGGTAAGCGAAGGTGGGTACCTGCAGTTCGCTCTTAACCCGACGGACGATATCCAAGTAGGGCATGCCGGGTTTGACCATCACCATATCGGCGCCCTCGGCGATATCCATGGCCACTTCGTGCAGCGCTTCATCGCTGTTAGCGGGATCCATTTGATAGGTACGCTTGTCCGCTTTGCCCAAGTTGGCAGCCGAGCCGACCGCATCCCGGAAAGGGCCGTAGTAGTGCGACGCGTACTTGGCGCTGTAGGCCATAATACGTACGTTGTGCAGGTGTTCTTGCTCTAATACTTGGCGAATCGCGCCAATCCGGCCATCCATCATATCGGAAGGGGCGACCACGTCGGCACCGGCTTCGGCATGGGAAAGCGCTTGTTTAAGCAACGTGTCCACCGTGCGGTCATTCTGCACGTAGCCGTGCTCATCAAGGATACCGTCCTGGCCGTGGCTGGTATAAGGGTCAAGGGCCACATCCGTGATAATACCTAACTCGGGCAGGGCTTCTTTAAGGGCGCGCACGCTGCGTTGAACTAAGCCGCTGGCGCTATAGGCCTCTTCGGCAAGCTCACTCTTGTGCTCAGGCCCGACCACAGGAAACAGTGCCAGCGCCGGGATGCCCAGTGCATACGCCTCGCGGGCTTGCTCGATCAACAGGTCGATCGAGAGCCGCTCAACGCCGGGCATGGAGGCGATGGCTTCGCGCTGATTTTCTCCCTCTAACACAAACACCGGCAGAATCAGGTCGGATGGGGTTAGGCTGTTCTCCTGCATCAACCGGCGTGAAAAATCATCGCGGCGCATGCGGCGCATGCGCGTGGCGGGAAAATGACGGGCAGTGGGTGTACTCAAGGAGGCTCTCCATTAGACGTCGTAAAAATCAGGTAACGTGAACATTAAGGATCGTAAATAAACATGCCCGAAGGCTTGGAGGGAGTATATCAGCCATGCCTTGCGGCGAAAGCCGCCTTGTGACAATACGACAGACTGACTAAAGTGAGCGATTGCTTTGCTGTATTGCGTTCGGCAGACCCTGGGATAAGGAGATAGGCATGACCAAACAGGTGGCAGTGATTTTAGCCGGCTGCGGCGTTTACGATGGTTCGGAAATATATGAAACCACGCTAACGCTGCTGCGCTTGGATCAGTTGGGTATCGGTTACCGCTGTTTTGCCCCAGATATAGAGCAGCACCATGTAGTTAACCACCTCACTCAAGAGGTGGTAGAGGGCGAGCAGCGCAATGTGCTGCTGGAATCTGCCCGCCTGGCGCGGGGCGAGATCAGCCCGCTGGAGGAGTTAGATGCTGACAAGTTTGACGCTGTGATCGTGCCGGGCGGTTTTGGCGTCGCCAAGAACCTGTCGGACTTCGCCAGCGCCGGTGACAGTATGCAGGTGCTAGATGCATTAAAAGTGGCTTTGGTGGGGTTTCGCGAGGAGGCCAAGCCGATTGGTTTGATGTGTATCTCCCCCGTCCTCGTGCCCCGCCTATTGGATGAAGGCATTGCGGTGACAGTGGGTAACGACCCGGCGGCTTCCGGTGCCATTAGCGCCATGGGCGGCCTGCACCGCAGCTGCGGCGTAGAAGATATTGTGGTTGACCTTGAGCACCGTGTGGTCACTACGCCTGCCTATATGCTGGCAACGCGTATCAGTGAAGCCGCGACCGGTATCTTTAAGCTGGTAGACCGCATCAATGAAATGATGGATTTAACCACGGCTTAAATAACTGTGAGCCATTTAAAAGCCGCCGCCATCATTGATGGCGGCGGCTTTTTTAATTACTTATGCGGTCAATTGCCAGCGCTATACGTCGGCTTCTTGATCTTCAGCCGCCTCTTGCTCCCGTTTGCGTTTGCGCACCAGGCGGCCGAACAGCAGCCCGACTTCGTAAAGCAGGTACATCGGAATTGCCAGCAGGCTCTGAGAAATCACATCTGGAGGCGTTAGCAGCATACCGAACACGAAACAGCCTAAGATAATATAGGGGCGCTTTTTAGACAGGCTCTCTACGGTGGTAGCGCCAGAGAGGATAAGCAAGAAGGTCGCAATGGGAATTTCAAACGCTACGCCAAAGGCAAAAAACAGCTTAAGAACGAAGTTCAGATACTGGTTAATGTCGGTCATTACGGCGACGTTTTCCGGCCCGGTTTGGGTGAAAAACTCAAAGAGCAGTGGAAAAACCACGTAGTAGGCAAACGCCGCGCCGCCATAGAAAAGCGCAACGCTCGAGACCAGAATGGGAATCGCCAGCGCTTTCTCATTATCGTAAAGCCCCGGGGCAATAAACGCCCAGGCCTGATGCAGTACGAAGGGAATAGCGATAAACACCGCGACCACCAGGGTAAGCTTGAACGGCGCCAAGAATGGCGAAGCGACTTCCGTGGCGATCATTTGCGAGCCTTCAGGCAGCAGCGCCATCAACGGCTCGGCAACAAAGGTATAGATATCATTGGCAAAGGAGTAGAGGCCCAAAAAGACCACCAAAATCACTATCACGGCGCGCATTAGCCGTGAGCGTAACTCTATCAGGTGCTCAATCAGGGGGGCTTGGCTCTGTTCTTCCTGCGGCTCCTTTGAATCGCCAGACATACTCATTGGTGATTACGATCCTTTTCAGATTCAGCCTTATTAGGTGCCGCCGATTCAGGTTTAGCCGTGTCCGGTTCGGCCTGGCGGGGGGGCGCTGCTGAGGCGTCAGGCGCGGAAGATGACGGAGGCGTTTCTTCACGCACCGTTTGCAGGGCGTCATCCAATCGAGCGCTGGCCTTGGCAACGCGCTGCTCCGTGTCGCTCTGCGCCGCCTGGGTGGACGGTGTTTTTGGCGGCACAGCATCAGAGCTGGCAGGGGAGTCGGCAATACTCTCTACGTCCAGTTTTGCTTTCTTCAAACTGTCATCGAGCTTCTTCTGCTGTTCGTTGAGCTTTTGACGCAGCTCCTCTGCTTCCAGCTGGGCGCTGATTTCACGCTGCATACCGGATACCGTGCGCTTAATTTTGCCAATCCACATGCCCGTCGTACGGGCAGCGCGGGGCAGCCGCTCCGGGCCAAGCACCAGCAGCCCGACGATGCCAATCAGCATCAGTTCAAGAAAGCCGATATCCAGCATGGTTTATTTGCGCTCTTCGTTGCGGTCGCTTGCGGCCTGTTTCTCTTCGGCTTGAACGTCATAAGTGTTGCCGGGCTCTTCATGGCTCACTTTGGCATGGGGTTGGTCAGCGTCTTCTTTATCTGCCTCTTTGTTTTTCTCCTCGTCGTGCATGGCTTTCTTGAAGCCCTTGACCGCCCCGCCCAGGTCGGTGCCCACGTTGCGCAGTTTTTTGGTGCCGAAAATCAGGATAATAATGCCCAGCACAATCAGCAACTGCCAAATACTAATACCACCTAACATATGCGTTTCCTCACGGATGGTTAACTGTCTCTTTTATACTAGCGCTTTTACCGCTCTCGCTTTTAGCACTGTCCTTTTTACCACTATCTTTTTTACCACGGTCTCTTTTACCACCATTACTATTACAACGATGCAAGAGCTATGGCTGGCGGGAGGCTTTTTCCGCGTGCCCGGAAATGCCAAAGCGCCGGGCCAGTTCGTCTAAAACAGCTTGATGATCCATTCCCAGGTGCGACAACATCACCAAGCTATGAAACCATAGGTCGGCGGTTTCAGAAATTAACGCTTGGCGTTCAGCCTCGCCACCGTGCTCGGCATCTTTTGCTGCTAGCACCGTTTCGGTTGCTTCTTCACCGACTTTTTCGAGTATCTTGTTCAAGCCCTTATGATGCAAGGAGGCAACATAAGAATCTTCCGCCGCTGCATGGCGCCGCTGTTTTAATACCTCATTGAGCGTATCCAGCACATCGGTACGGCTAGTCGAATTGTCAGGCGATAATGCGTTGCTGTCCATGGGAATCCTTGTAAACGTTTAATGCGTCACTCTATTGCCATACCAACAGCAGTAGCCCGATGGCGGCGGCCGCTAGTATCGGCCACTCCTGAAGCGCAATCCAACCGCTTAACGGCTGCCACGCCAGTGCCAACGCCAGTAGAATCAAGCCAAGCCGCAGGCGGTAAAGGCGTTTGCCCTGACGCGCCATCTGCACCCGCATGGCGTTGATCGAGTCGACCTGCTGGTGGCGCTGGCGATGTTCGTGCTCCATTCGGCTGAGCGCCTGGTGAGCCAGTACGGGCAGTTCGGGCAGCTGGTGCGAAAGCTCCGGCGCCTGACGCTTTAACGACTCCCATAATCCGCTGACCCCTGCACGCTCTTTCATCCACTGCTCTAAGTAGGGCTTGGCGGTGCTCCAAAGATCCAGATCGGGATAGAGCTGGCGCCCTAACCCTTCGATATTGAGCAGCGTTTTCTGCAACAGTACCAGCTGCGGCTGCACTTCCATATTAAAGCGTCGTGCGGTTTGGAATAGTCCTAATAGCACCTGCCCAAAGGATATATCTTTCAACGGTTTCTCTAAAATAGGTTCGCAAACGGTGCGAATCGCCGCCGCAAACTCATTGGCACGGGTGTTTTCACCTACCCAGCCGGACTCAATGTGCAGCGCAGCGACTTCGTAATAGTCCTGGTGGAAAAATGCCAGCAGGTTACGCGCCAGATAGTCCTGATCTTCCCGGGTCAGGCTACCCACAATACCGCAGTCGATGGCAATGTATTGAGGGTCTTCGGGGTTGTCACAGTTGACGAAGATATTGCCTGGGTGCATATCCGCGTGGAAGAAGTTGTCACGGAATACCTGGGTAAAGAACAGCTCAACGCCGCGTTCGGCGAGTTTTTTCAGGTTGGTGCCCCGGGCAATCAGGGTGTCTAAATCGGCGACCGGGATGCCGCGAATACGTTCCTGCACCATCACGTGGCGGCGGGTGAAGGGCCAATAGATGGTGGGAACAAACAGCAGCGGCGAGTCTTTGAAGTTACGCTTGAGCTGGGAGGTGTTGGCGGCCTCTTTGTAAAGATCCAGCTCGTCAAATAGGGTGGCTTCGTAGTCGCGAATCACTTCCACCGGGCGTAAACGACGCGCCTCGGGGATTTTGGAGAAGAGCTTGGCGACCTGGTACATCAGCGCCATATCCTGGCGCATCACGCGGTCAATGCCGGGGCGAATAATTTTCACCACCACGTCTTCACCGCCGTGCAGCCTTGCTGCGTGCACCTGGGCAATCGATGCCGAGGCTAATGGCACTCGGTCGAACTCAGCAAAGGCCACTTCCAACGACATCTCCAGCGCTTTCTCGACCCGAGCGGCGGCTTGCTCGCCAGGAAAAGGCGGCACCTGATCCTGCAGGCGTTTCAGCTCATCGGCGATATCCGCAGGCAGCAGGTCGCGACGGGTCGAGAGCATTTGGCCGAATTTAATAAAAATCGGCCCCAGAGCTTCCAGCGACAAGCGCAGGCGCTCGCCCCGTGAGCGTTTGCCAACAGGCACCAAGCGGAGCGGAGAGAACCATAGCAGCGCTCGAAGCCACCAGGGCAGCCGCTCTAAGGGCAGCAGCGTGTCCAGTCGGTGACGGCTGATCACCCAGCTTATCCGCAGCAGGCGCAGGCTCATGGGTGCGACTCCTGTGGCGTGGGCTGAAGCGGTTCCAGGCGCCGCTGTAAGCGGTTTAGGCGCGCTTCCAGACGATCGGTCGCTACCTCTAACTCGGTCAGGTGTTCGCGGAGTAGATTACGCTGCTGTCGCCCGGGTAGCAGGCGGGCCTCTTCAAAGACATATTCAGACACATCCTGCATCAGCTCGTCTTTGGCGCGCAGCCCCCAGCGGGCAGCACGACGCAGCCCTTCGGCCAGGGAGTGGGCGGGCATATCGCCCAGCCAGCGGGCCAGCTCGTTCTCCCAGTCGATATCCAGGTCGAAGAGCAGGTCGCGGGTGGCTTCAAGCAGATGGATACGCCCGCGTACGGCCAGCTTGCCGTCAAACATAAGACGCTCAACCGATGCCCCGCTGAGCCACTCTGAAAATGTTTCCGGGGTGAGCTCGACCACGGCGTCTACGTCGGTTTCATCAACGTCGTCGCCGCGCATCAGGTCGAGCCCGGCGTGGTGATAGTGAATGACCAACGCTAAATGGGGTTGCTCCAGGCGCACCAGTAAACGACTGCCTGCCAATTGGGCCAGCCGTGCAGGCGCCGCCGGGTCACGGGCGAGTAGGGCATTGAGCGTGCGTTCACAACCGGCCAGCAGCAGGGTTGGGGTTACCAGCATGCTGACCTCTTGGCAGGCAATGTCAGGGCACAAAACGTCAGAGCATAAAAAATCAGAGCATAAAAAATCATAGCTTAATGCCGCGGTGCAGTGCCACGATACCGCCGGTCAGGTTGGTGTACTCGACCCGCTCAAGCCCGGCCTCTTCCATCATGGCTTTGAGCGTTTCCTGATCCGGGTGCATGCGAATCGACTCCGCCAGGTAGCGGTAGCTGTCACCGTCACCCGCCACTAGTTCGCCCATCTTGGGTAGCAGGCGGAAAGAGTACTCATCGTAGGCCTTGGTGAGCAGCGGGTTGTTGGGCTTGGAGAACTCCAACACCAGCAGGCGACCACCGGGTTTGAGTACCCGTGCCATGGAGCGCAGTGCGGCGTCTTTGTCGGTGACGTTACGTAGGCCAAAGGCAATGGTGATGCAGTCGAAGCTGTTATCGGGAAAAGGCAGGCTTTCGGCGTTGGCTTGCACATACTCAACGTTGCCGCCTACGCCGTTATCCATCAGTTTGTCGCGGCCAACTTTGAGCATCGAAGCGTTGATATCGGCGAGTACGACTTTGCCTCTGGGGCCTACCAGGCGGGAAAACTTAAGGGTTAAATCCCCGGTGCCGCCAGCGATATCCAGCACGTGGTGGCCGGGGCGCACCCCTGCGCGCTCGATGGTCATGCGCTTCCATATCCGGTGGATGCCCATGGACATCAGGTCGTTCATGACATCGTAGCGGGCAGCCACAGAGTGGAAAACATCGGCCACTCGGGAGGCTTTTTCTTCAACAGGTACTTCCTGAAAACCAAAGTCAGTGGTGCGTTTTTCTGTGGGGCTCATTGGGCAGTAGCTCCCGAATTCGAGGCGGTGGCAAATCAACCCTAAGTCTTTGAACCTGGGCCGACGCGATTAAAAGTTAACGCCATTGTAGCCTTCTCCACCCTGACTTGTCTGCCCGGCTCCTTGTAAGGAGCCTGAGTCAGGTGGTCACAGTTGCTTGAATTGAATGCTGGCGGGCTCTCGCGAGGCCCCGGCCTCTTTTAACCGCTGTAAGTAGTTGTTCCAGTAAGCTTCCTGGTGGGTAGCGAGGTCATACAGATAGTTCCAGCTAAACAGCCCGCTGTCGTGACCATCGTCAAAGTGCAGCTTCAATGCATAGTTACCCGCCTGGGTAATATTCTGCAGGCCGACATCTTTTTTGCCCACTTGCAGCACCGCGGAGTCGCCGCCGTGGCCACGTACTTCGGCAGAAGGTGAATAGACGCGTAAGAACTCTACCGGAAGGCGGAAGTTCTCACCATTGGCGTAGCCAAGTTCCAGTTCGCGGGCCTGCTTATGGTAGTGAACCCGGGTGGGGGTAGGGGCGTTCATAAAGAGACCTCAATGCTGATTGCCACAGCAGCTTGCCCGCCAAGGGCGGCAAGCTGCTGTGACCGGCTAGCTCAATTTATAAAATATAGCGCGATAGATCTTCGTCGACCGCCAATTCGCCAAGCTGCGCATTGACGTAGTCGCCATCAATGACCAGCGGGCTATCCATATCGCCGCCCCTGAAAGAGGCTTCTTCCAACAGCCGCTCCATTACCGTGTGCAGGCGGCGGGCGCCGATATTCTCGGTGCCTTCGTTGACCTGCCAGGAGATCTGGGCGATACGCTCGATACCATCGGCAGTAAACTCAATGTCGAGCCCTTCGGTGGCCAGCAGCGCCTGATACTGTTTGGTCAGCGACGCGGAAGGCTCGGTAAGGATGCGTTTGAAATCGTTGGGCGTTAGCGCGTCGAGCTCAACGCGAATCGGCAACCGCCCCTGAAGTTCAGGGATCAGATCCGACGGGCGCGACAGATGGAACGCGCCAGAGGCGATAAACAGGATGTGATCGGTCTTGACCATGCCGTACTTGGTTGAAACGGTAGAACCTTCAATCAACGGCAGCAGGTCGCGCTGAACACCCTCGCGGGAGACTTCGCCACCGCTGGACTGACCGCTGCCCTTGGCGACTTTATCGATCTCGTCCAGGAACACGATGCCGTGTTGTTCCACCGAGTAGACCGCACGGGCCTTGATCTCTTCTTCGTTGACCAGCTTGCCGGCTTCTTCATCGCGCAGCAGTACCAGCGCCTCTTTCACCGTAACGCGGCGGTGTTCACGCTTCTGCTGGCCCATGTTGGAGAACATGCTCTGCAGTTGGCTGGTCATCTCCTCCATGCCCGGCGGGGTCATGATATCGATGCCTGGGCCCTGGGAGGAGATCTCGATATCGATCTCTTTATCGTCCAATTGGCCCTCGCGCAACTTCTTGCGGAAGGTTTGGCGGGTGCCGCTGTCTTCGCGCGGCTTATCTTCCTGACCCCGCGGCGGCGGCAGCAGGGCATCCAATACGCGGTCTTCAGCCGCATCTTCGGCGCGGTGGCTGACTTCTTCCTTGGCCTGTTCGCGCACCATTTTGATCGCGGCTTCCATTAAGTCGCGAATAATCGACTCAACGTCGCGGCCCACATAGCCAACTTCGGTAAACTTGGTCGCTTCAACTTTGATAAACGGTGCTTTGGCCAACTTGGCTAAACGGCGGGCAATTTCGGTTTTACCCACGCCGGTGGGGCCAATCATCAAAATATTTTTGGGCGTGACTTCCGGGCGCAGATCGTCATCGAGCTGCATGCGGCGCCAGCGGTTACGCAGGGCGATAGCGACGGCTCGCTTGGCATCCTGCTGGCCAATGATGTACTGGTCTAGAGCGTGAACAATTTCGCGGGGTGTCATCTGAGTCATATAAGTAACCTTAGTGTGCAGTGAGCGGCGTTTGGGGATCGCGTGAGTTGATTAGCGATCGTCAATCGACAGCTCTTCGAGGGTCACGTGGTGGTTGGTGAATACACAGATATCACCAGCGATCGAAAGTGACTTCTCGGTAATTTCACGCGCCGACAACTCGGTGTTTTCCAGTAGCGCTCGGGCACTGGCCTGGGCGAAGTTGCCGCCCGAGCCAATGGCAATAATGCCGCGCTCAGGCTCGACCACGTCGCCGTTGCCGGTAATGATCAGCGAGGCGCTATGATCCGCGACGGCGAGAAGCGCTTCCAGGCGGCGCAGCGCCCGGTCGGTGCGCCAATCTTTGGCAAGCTCAACCGCTGCCTTGGTCAAATGGCCCTGGTACTTTTCAAGCTGCGCTTCAAAGCGCTCAAACAGTGTGAAGGCGTCCGCGGTACCACCCGCAAATCCGGCCAGTACCTTGCCGCGGTAGAGGCGGCGCACTTTGCTGGCGTTACCCTTCATTACGGTATTGCCCAGTGATACTTGGCCATCGCCGGCGAGGGCGACCTGATTTCCACGGCGAACGGAGACAATAGTGGTCATGGAGATAACTCCTTGGGGGGAGACGCGCTCCCGATGACTGGCTGATCACTTACTCTTTAGCAAACTGTTCCTGGAAGCGACCGTTGTGTAAGCATTCACAACAAAATGCGGGCGGCTGATAAAAAATCAACCGCCCGCAGGTGATCAAGAGGGAATTCTCAGTTTTGCAGTTGGATAAGCAGGGGCTCGATACCTTGGGTATTCATTAAATCCTGAGCCCGGTTCAGCTCACGGGTGTCCTCGTAAGGCCCGACTTGTACCCGGTGCCAGGTATTGCCATCGGCCTTTACTTCGCTGATTTCCGCCAACAGACTTAAATTGCGCAGTCGGCCGCGCAGCTGTTCGGCGTCGCTTGCTTCACGAAACGAGGCCGCCTGAAGCATATAGCGCCCTGGGGTGTTGGTGGCCGCTTCATTCTCTTGGGCTGCCGAGACCTGATCTTCAGGCCGGGTATTGGCAGCAATGACCTGGGCGATGGGGTCGTCGCCTGCGGCGCCAGAGGCTGCGCCGCTATCGGCTGTTTGTTCGGGAGCCTCTGGGCGCACAACGCTTGACGGCAGCGAAACGCCTGGGGCAATGACCTCGGTTTCCGGCAGCAGGGTGTAAAACTCAAACGTCGGCATCGACGGCTCGGCGGCCTCCTCGGTTTCCCTTGCGGCGGCGCGCTCTTCGCTACCCGAAGGTTTAGGCAGAACCGTGGCCTGGGGCGTTTCGCTCTGCTCTTGCCAGGGGGCGGTGCCGTGCTGGTGCTGAGCCAAAAAGAAGCCTGCCGCCACACCGGCAAGACCCCACAGCCAGCCGGGTAGGCGGAACCCCCCGCCTGAACTGCGATTGGACTTGCGCTGCGATGTGGCTCCGCGGCGAGGGGCGGGCTTTTTGCGCGGGCTAGCCATTGCTTACATCTCCTCTGGGGCGCTAACCCCCATTAAATCAAGCCCGTTGCGCAGCACTTGACGGGTGGCGAGGCCCAGCGCCAAGCGGGTATTGCGCAGGGTGTCGTCCTCGACCATCACTTTGACGGCGTTGTAGCAGGTGTGAAAATCGCCGGCAAGATCGAGCAGATACTGGGCAACCTGCTGGGGCTCGCGGTTTCTGGCGGCGGCTTCCACTACTTCAGGGAAGCGCGCCAAGCGGTTCAACACGGCTTTCTCCTGGTCGCTATCGAGTAGCGCTAGGTTGGCCAGTGCCAGGGCGTGATCAAACGGCTGGTCGGCATCCTGGGCCTTGCGCAGCATGCTGCATACCCGGGCGTGGGCGTACTGGATGTAATACACCGGGTTGTCATTCGACTGCGAGCGGGCCAGGTCGATATCAAAGGTGAGCTGGGAGTCGGCGCGGCGCGCGGCGAGGAAGAAGCGCGTGGCGTCGCGGCCCACTTCGTCGATCAAGTCACGTACGGTCACGTAGCTACCGGCGCGCTTGGAGAGTTTAACCTCGACGCCAGAGCGGGTGACCATGACCATCTGGTGGAGCACATAGTCGGGCCAGCCTTTGGGGATGCCCACCTCCAGCGCCTGTAAACCGGCGCGCACGCGGGTGACGGTGGAGTGGTGGTCGGCGCCCTGTTCGTTGATCACGGTTTTGAAGCCGCGCTGCCACTTGTCCAGGTGGTAGGCCACATCGGGCAGGAAGTAGGTGTAGCCGCCGTCGCGTTTGCGCATCACGCGGTCTTTGTCATCACCGAAGTCGGTGGTGCGTAGCCACATGGCGCCGTCATCTTCATAGGTGTGGCCCGCGCTCACCAGCTTCTCAACGGTGGCGTCTACCTTGCCATCTTCGTAGAGTGATGACTCCAGGAAATAGACGTCAAACTCGACGCCGAAGGCTTTGAGATCCAGATCCTGCTCGCGACGCAGCCACGCCACGGCAAACTCTTGAATGGCGTCTAAATCGTCAGGATCTTTTTTGGCAGTGACTTCGCGGTCATCGGCGCTGACCGTTTTACCTGCCAGGTAGTCGTTGGCCACATCGACGATATATTCGCCTCGATAGCCATCTTCGGGCCAGCTTTCATCGTCAGGGCCCAGGCCTTTTACCCGCGCCTGCACCGAGCGGGCCAGATTGGCGATCTGGGCGCCCGCGTCGTTGTAGTAAAACTCGCGGGTAACGTCGTAGCCGGTGGCCTCGAGCAGGCGGCAGAGACAGTCGCCAATCGCCGCGCCGCGACCGTGACCGACATGGAGTGGGCCAGTGGGGTTGGCGGAAACGAACTCGACCTGAACTTTTGCCCCTTTACCCGCCATGCTGCGGCCAAAGGTGTCGCCGCAGTCGAGCACCTGGGCAACGATTTGCGCCGCGGCGTCGGCGGCGGCGAAGAAGTTGATAAAGCCGGGGCCCGCAATCTCGGTTTTTTGGATGGCGTCGCTTTCGGGCAGCGCTTCAACCAGCGCGCTGGCTAATTCACGCGGATTTTTGCCTGCCGGTTTGGCCAGCATCAGTGCCAAGTTAGTGGCGTAATCACCGTGGGCCTTGTCTTTGGTTGGATCCACTTTGATGGTGGGCTGAAGGTCGTTGGGCAGCACGCCTTGGTGCTTGAGCGCGGTGACCGCGCCTTCGAGCAGTGAAACTATCGTATCTTTCATTGAGGTATCCGGTGTCGTCGGTGGCGGCGTGTGCTAACGCGCAACTATAAGGGTGCGTCGATTAAAGCGGCTATTATCGGCAATTGGGCCGCAGTTTCAAAGGCGTGTTACTAAACAAGCGGTTCTGAACACGTATTGGAGCCAGGGCAGGTTTTCGCGAGGGCGCTGTTAACCCCTCCTTGGGCGCTACTTTTTCCATCTGACCGCCATGGATGGCGGAAATGCCGGAATTGTCGGGAGCACTTTCCGGCCCTGGAAAAAGACCCTCACTACAACCTGCCCTGGCTCCGGTTATGTAAATCAATGTATTCACTGCTATCAAAAAAGCGCTAGGCGAGTGTCTGTGGGTCGATATCAATCGACCAGCGTACCTTGCGTGCTTCGCGATTGGCTTCCAGCCACTGCACCAGCCAGCTAACGGCGGGGTGTAATTGGCTGCGTTTATCGGCCGCTAGCATAACGTGTAAATGGTAGCGGTTCTGGCGTCTTTCCATCGGCGCGGGTACTGGCCCCAGGCAGCGGGTGGCTACGCGGGACTCTTTGAGCCACTGGCGCAGGGCCTGGGCGGCCTGTTGCGCCATCGCCAAAGCAGCCTCCTCTTTGGGGCTTTCGATGCGTAGCAGCGCCATAAAGCAGAACGGCGGCAGTTGGGCGATACGTCGCTCTTCGAGCATATTGCGCGCCAGCGCTCCATAGCCATGTTCGGCCAACTGGCCCAGGTGAGGGTCGTCGGGGTGCAGGGTTTGCACCAGCACGCGGCCTGGGTGGGCGGCGCGACCGGCACGGCCCGCCACTTGTTCAAGCAACTGGGCGCTATGTTCGAGAGCACGGAAATCAGCGGCGTAAAGGCCGCCGTCGGCATTGACTACCACGACCAGCGTGACATGGGGGAGGTGGTGACCTTTGGCAAGCATTTGAGTGCCGACCAACACGCAGGGCTCACCGCGTTGAATCTCTTTTAACACTTGCTCAAAGCTATCCTTGCGTCGGGTGCTGTCGCGGTCGATGCGGTGGATGGTGGCCTTCGGAAACAGCGTCTGTAGTGTCTCTTCGGTGCGTTCTGTGCCGCTACCCAGGGCGCGCAGGTCGCCGCTGCCACACTCGGGGCAGGCGTCCGGTAGGGCACGGCGGCTATCGCAGTGGTGACAGGCCAGCAGCGGTGGCTGGCGGTGCAGCGTCATGCGCGCGTCACATTGGTTGCAATCGGCCATCCAGCCGCAGGCGTGGCAGGCAAGTGTCGGAGCAAAACCGCGGCGATTGATAAAAATCAGCACCTGCTTGCCAGCAGCGAGGGTGCTTTTAATCGCCTTAATGGCGCCGGGTAGCAAACCGCCCTGGCGGCGCTGATGGCGTAGATCGATCAGCTCTAGCTTGGCCGGCGGGTGCTGACTGGGGCGCTGAGTCAGGCGAAGATGGCGGTAGGCGCCAGCAAGCGCCTGATGCAGACTCTCCAGAGAAGGGGTGGCGCTGCCCATTAGCAGCGGAATCTTATGGTAGTGGGCGCGTGCTACGGCTAAATCACGGGCGTGGTAGCGCAAGCCATCGTGCTGTTTGTAGGAGCCGTCGTGCTCCTCGTCGACAATAATCGCGCCGGGATTGGCCAGCGGGGTAAAAATCGCCGAACGGGTGCCGATAATAATCAGCGCACGGCCGCTGGCGGCGGCTTCCCACACATCTAAACGTTCGGGGTCGGTGAGGCCGGAATGCAGCGCCACCACGGGAACGCGAAAGCGGCTTCTAAAGCGCGCAAGCGTCTGTGGTGTGAGGCCAATTTCCGGCACCAGTACCAGCGACTGTTTGCCCTTGGCGGCGATGGCTTCAATCAGTTGAAGATAGACTTCCGTTTTACCGCTCCCGGTGACGCCTTCGAGCAAGCAGGGGTGGTAGCCGTCGAGCTTTTCGTGCAGCGCTGCCAGCGCCGTCGCCTGCTCGCGGTTAAGGGGGAGCGCCGGTGTTGCCAATAAGTTGCCGCTAGGAGGCGCTGGGGCGGTGAGGATGTGTTCCTGGCTCGTGGCGAGGCCTTTCTTCTCCAGCGCCAATAGCTGATCGCGGGCAAAGCCGTGGGCGCTAACCGCGCGACTGGGCAGACCATGGGGGTGTTGGCGTAGCAGCGAATATAACTCCGCTTGTTTGGGTGCTCGGCTAAGTATCTCTTCTGCGCCTTCGCCTTGGGGGAGCCAAAGGGTTTGGGTGCGTCCCGCCATAGGGTGGCCCTGGCGTAGCCGTGCTGGCATGGCGTGGTGCAGAGTGTCGCCCAGGCTGTGCTGGTAGTAACGGGCGGCAAAGCGGCATAGCCATAGCCAATCTTCCGGCAGCGGGCCATCATCAAGTGTCTCACTAACCGCACGGAGCTGGCTGCGCGGCAGGTCGCTGCTGCCGGCCAGTTCGACGACCACGCCAACCACTTCGCGCCGCCCAAACGGCACCCGCACTCGCAGGCCCGGCTGCCAACCGCAGGGTGGCGTTTCCCGAGAGGGCAGATAATCGAACAAGCGGCGCAGCGGCGAGGGCAGCGCTACTTTCAGCACTAGTTCGAGTGCTTGAGCAGATCCTTGAAAAGGGGCCTGTGAAGAAAAAGAGTCAGCCAATTGGCCTCCGGCGTTAGTTTTGCTAGAATATGCGACCGCTCTGAATCTTAACGATCTTTGTCGATCTATTGTAAAGGTCTATTGCAAAGATCTATCGCAAAGAACTATTGCAAAGATCCATCGTAACGACAGAGCGGCTAACCGGTTAGTCGTTTTTTCCAAACCCGTATGCGGTACCTGGCAAGAGATCAGGTGGCGGCATATAGCTTCGTGAGGCTCGAAATGAGACAAGGTATTCACCCGAATTACAACACGGTCACCGCCAACTGTTCTTGCGGCGCCACTTTCCAGGTAGGTACGACCTCTGGTCAGGACTTCTCTTTGGATGTGTGCTCCAACTGCCACCCGTTCTACACTGGTAAGCAGAAGCAAGCGACCACTGGTGGCCGCGTAGAGCGCTTCAACAAGCGTTTCGGCGCAGCTGTTAAGCGCGGCTAATCCCAGTCGGATAGCCATATCGCCAGCATGCCTGTTCAGAACAGGCGAAGCTCGCGCAAAACCCACGCCTCGGCGTGGGTTTTTTGTTTCTCGGGTAGACTCGTTGCGCAATATTTATATGGAAAGATTTTCCATAAATGCTGTGTTGCATCAATAAGCAAACCATTATGAGTGAACCCTGTTTGCATAAGTTTCAGCAAATAGTGGTTAAAAGTTACGAATATGAAGGTAAAATTCAGTTAAACGAGCGTTTTGTAGTAAGTTGACGGCGCGCTTGAGGCGTTATGGTTTTTTCTATATTCTGAAACAACTTATTCTACTTTATGTTAACTGGACTCTGACCATGACGGATGCAAATAAGCAGGCTGCTTTGGATTATCACGCGAAACCGATTCCCGGTAAGCTTTCGGTGGAGTTGACCAAACCCACCGCGACGGCACGGGATTTGGCACTGGCGTATAGCCCAGGCGTGGCTGAGCCAGTGCTTGAAATCGCCCGGGATGTGGAAAATGCCTACCGCTATACCGGCAAGGGTAATCTGGTCGCCGTGATTACCGATGGCAGCGCTATTCTGGGGTTGGGTAATCTGGGGCCGCTGGCGAGCAAGCCGGTGATGGAAGGCAAGGGCGTGTTATTCAAGTGCTTTGCCGGTATCAATTCGGTGGATATCGAAGTGGATGCGGAGAGCCCCCAGGCGTTTATCGATACCGTCGCGCGGATTGCCGATACATGGGGCGGCATCAACCTTGAAGACATTAAGGCGCCGGAGTGCTTTGAAATTGAGAAAGCGCTGATTGAGCGCTGTAGCATCCCGGTCTTCCATGATGACCAGCACGGTACAGCCATTGTGACGGCGGCCGGCATGCTTAATGCCTTGGATATCGCTGGCAAAAAAATCGAAAATGTTAAGATCGTTTGTATGGGCGCAGGGGCGGCGGCGATTGCCTGCATGCGGCTGCTGATCTCCTGTGGTGCCAGTAAAGAGAACCTGGTGATGTTGGATCGGCGTGGCGTTATACACACCGACCGCGAAGGCATTAACGAATATAAAGCCGAGTTCGCCCGTGATACCGAGATGCGCACCCTGGACGATGCTATCGACAACGCTGATGTCTTTATTGGCCTGTCTGGCCCAGGGCTACTCTCCGCCAATCAGGTGAAGAAAATGGCGCCAGATCCGGTCATTTTTGCCTGCACTAACCCGGATCCGGAAATTCACCCTGACGTTGCCCGTGAAGTACGTCCGGATGTCATTATGGCGACCGGCCGCTCTGACTTCCCCAATCAGGTCAACAACGTATTGGGTTTCCCGTTTATTTTCCGCGGCGCTTTGGATGTTCGCGCCACGCGCATCAACGAAGAGATGAAGCTGGCCGCGGTGCATGCCCTGAAAGACCTGGCCCGTGAGCCGGTTCCCCAGGAAGTGCTGGACGCCTACGAGCGCACCGAGATGAGCTTTGGCCGCGAGTACATTATTCCCACGCCTGTCGATATTCGCCTGCTGGCGCGGGTCACCTCGGCGGTAGCCCAGGCCGCGGTTGATTCTGGCGTAGCGCGCAAGCCATTCCCGGCGCACTACCCGCTGCAGTCAATTAAGGACGTCTACGGCGGCTAAGCCCGTAGCTTGTTGGATGACTTGTTCGATGACTTACGCCCGCTTCTTGCGGGCGTAAGTGTTTTGAGAGACTGCCTATTTAGTCTTTCGTATAGCGTGTCAGTCCTTCCTGAGCGGTAGAGGCCACCAAGCGGCCATCGCGGCTGTAGATATGCCCCCGCGCCAGCCCGCGAGCACCGCCTGCCCAAGGGGAGTCGATAACATAGAGCAGCCAGTCGTCCAGGCGGCTGTCCTGATGCAGCCATAGGGCATGGTCAAGGCTTGCTATGCGCAGCTTGGGGTCGCGGTACGCAATGCCGTGGGGAACCAGACTGGTGGTCAGCAGGTTGAAGTCTGAGGCGTAAGAGAGCAGGTGGCGGTGCAGTGCCGGGTCGTCTGGCAGCGTACCGGCAAGGCGAAACCATAAGCATTGGCCTGCTGGCGTGCCGTTGTCGGGGTTGCCGGGGAGATGCACAAACTCAATTGGGTGGCCGGGAAAGCGCTCGTGCTTGGCCTCGCCGTTTTTGATTAGCGCTTCGGGTGTCGGCACATTTGGCATGGCGCGCTGATGGCTAAAGCTCGCCTCTTCGCTTTGAAAGGAGGCGCTGCAGAAGAAGATGGGCCGGCCTTTTTGAATGGCAGTAACGCGTCGGGTGGTGAAGCTGCCGCCATCGCGAATGGTATCCACCTGATAGACAACGGGACGGTGGGGGTCACCGGGGCGTAGAAAGTAGCCGTGCTGAGAGTGGGGACGGCGTTCACTGGGCACGGTACGTGTGGCGGCTGCCAGCGCCTGACCGAGCACCTGGCCGCCATAGAGTTGAGGAAAGCCTAGATCCTGACTCTGGCCACGATATAGCGTCTCTTCCAGGGTCTCTAGCTCTAGTAACGCTACCAGTTTGTTCAGCGCGTCTGTCATTCTCGGTATCCTTGCGGCTGTCTCTATAAGAGGCTGTCGGTGGAAGTGAGTTGCCACGGCAGGGGCAACCCTTTCATACGATCGTTTAGCTACCTTAGCGGAGTTTACGTTTATGCGCAGCGATGAATTTTACATGTACCGGGCGCTTGACCAAGCCCATCTCGCTGCTGCGGCGGGCGAGGTGCCCGTGGGGGCGGTGGTGGTCGATGCTCAGGGGGAGATCATTGGTGTCGGCTGCAATGCGCCGGTGGCCAGTTGCGATCCTAGCGGTCACGCGGAAGTTCGCGCCCTGCGCGAGGCGGGCAAGCATCAGCGTAATTACCGCCTTGAGGGCTGCACCCTGTTTGTCACCTTGGAGCCGTGCATGATGTGTGCAGGCGCGATGATACATGCACGTTTGGCCCGTCTGGTTTACGGGGCTGCGGAGCCGCGGGCTGGCATGGTTGAATCGAAGGCTAATCTACTGGCGCAGCCGTGGTTCAACCATCAGGTCGCGGTGACGGGCGGTGTATTAGCGGCACCCTCGCAAAAATTGCTGAAGCGTTTTTTCACCGCGCGACGTGATCAACTGAACCAGAAATAGTTAAGCAGTGTTAATTAAGCGGCGGCACCAGCTCGAACAACAGCAGTGGATCGTCGTTGACAGGCGTTTGTTCTAGTTGGAAAAACTGCTGGCGGCTACGCTCAACATACTCAATCATTTCGTAGTAGCGACGAATATTGCGTACGTATATTACCGGCTCCCCGCCCCGGGCGTAGCCGTGACGCGTTTGGCTATGCCATTCACGCTGTTGTAACAGAGGGAGCGCGGCGCGAACATCCACCCAGCTGTCGGGGTCACCTCCACGCATTTCGGCGATCTTGCGAGCGTCGTATAAATGTCCCAGGCCCACGTTGTAAGCAGCCATAGCCATAAACAGGCGATCATCACCGGTGATACTTTCCGGTAAGCGATCCTTAATGCTGCGTAAATAGCGGGCACCGCCATCAATGCTCTGAGCCGGATCGGTACGGTCGCTGACGCCCATCTCGCTGGCGGTGGGGTTGGTCAGCATCATCAAACCGCGCACCCCCGTTGGTGAAACCGCGTCCGGATCCCAGTGAGACTCCTGGTAGCCCACGGCCGCGAGCAACTTCCAATCAAACCCCGTTTCCCGAGCAGACTGCTGGAAGAGGTCTGTGTAGCGGGGCAAGCGCGCGTCCAGGTGATCAAGAAAGGTACGGGTGCCGACATACTCTAAGTAGTCGTCATGGCCAAAGTAGCGGCTTACCAGCCGATCCAGCGTGCCGCTTTCCTGCAGGTCTTGGAGGAAACGATTAGCGGCCTCAAGGAGACCCAAGCCGCGACCGCTGGGCACCGCCCACGCCATGGAGAGCGGGTCGCCGAGGATAAAGCCGCGTTCAACGTTAGGAAAAAACAGCCGGTTTAAACGGAATTGATGCTCAAAAATAACCGCTGCGTCCAGGGTGCCATTCTCAACCCGCGCCAGTAGTTCGGCGACTTCCAGTTCGTGGGACTCTTTCCAGCTCAGGGTGGGGTGGCGATGCTGAAGGTCGCGCAGTGCTTCACTGGTACCCGCTTTGCTAAGTGTACCAAGCTCCAAGCCGACCAGGTCGCTCGGCTCACTGATGCCATTAAGGCCGCGCCGGTAGACTACCAGCGGCTGCATTTGAATAATCGGTCGGGTGTAGTAAATGCCGGAAGGGTTGGGTAGCAGCGGTAACGCTGCCGCGCCCAGGTCGCCGCTCTCACGTACCGCTGGCAGCACACTTTCAGGGTGGTGGCGGGCGTTAAGATTAAGACTCACCCCAAGGTAGTCGGCAAAACGGTGCATCAGCTCATACTCAAAGCCGGTAGGGCCTTGGCGACCCTCGTAATAAGTGGTGGGTGTATTACGGGAGTGAACGGTAATAAAATCTTTTGCAGTGATCTGCGTCAGATGCTCGCCGGGGGGAATCAGGGAGAGAGTCGGCACCAGAGTCAAAAGCGTAATAGCTATCAGCGCATAATAAGCGCTGGCTCGGGCTACAAAATGTCGGCAAATCAACGTCAGCATGGCGTCTTGTCGGCATGAAACAAGCTGCCACGATACCCAGCCAGAGGCAGGCTGTCACCTTGTTGATTTCGTGTGGCGGGTGGTTTCCAGTATCATAGGCTATTTTCGGCACCATAAAAGCATGGCCGCATAGCGGCCCGGTGATTTCCCTGCTCGAATTTCCCTGCTCTAGAGGCTTCAGGATATGCTCGAACTGCGAGGCGCGCCCGCCCTTTCTGCCTTCCGTCATGCTCGGCTGTTAACGGTGCTGCGTGAACGTGTTCCCGAGGTGGAAGCGCTGTCTGCCCACTATGTTCATTTTATCGATATTCGCTCCCATGACCGCCGCGATGAGTTAGATGATGCTGCCCGCGAACGTTTGGTGCAATTACTGGATTATGGTACTCACTCGAGCGTAGAGGTTCCCGAGCGTGCCCAGCGCTTTTTAGTGGTGCCGCGACTGGGTACCCAATCACCCTGGTCGTCAAAAGCCACTGATATTGCTCACAACTGTGGCTTGCGCCAAGTTGGCCGCATCGAGCGCGGCATCGATTATCGGGTCGGCTTTACCACTATGCCGGATGAAGAGGGGTTGAACGCGCTGGCGGCACTGCTGCACGACCGTATGACTGAAACGGTGCTGGCCGATGCTTCAGACGCCGCTAAGCTGTTTGCCCAACACGACCCGGCCCCGCTGGGCAGTGTGGATATTCTAGAGGGTGGCCGTGATGCGCTGGCAACGGCCAACCAGGCGCTGGGGCTGGCACTGGCAGAAGATGAAATCGACTACCTTGTCGATGCTTTCAATGAACTGGGGCGTAACCCCAGCGACGTTGAGCTGATGATGTTTGCCCAGGCCAATTCCGAGCACTGCCGTCACAAAATCTTTAACGCCGACTGGGTGATCGACGGCGAGCCGCAGAGCCACTCGCTGTTCAAAATGATCAAGAATACCTTTGCGTCATCGCCAGATAACGTGCTCTCGGCTTACAGCGACAACGCCGCCGTGATCAAGGGCAGCCAGGCCGGGCGCTTCTTTGCCACGCCGCTGACTGGCGCTGACGACGAGCGCGCGCTCTACACCACTCATCAGGAGCCCATCCATATTCTGATGAAGGTGGAGACCCATAATCACCCCACCGCGATTGCCCCTTTCCCGGGAGCGGCGACCGGCTCCGGGGGGGAGATACGTGACGAAGGTGCTACCGGTATCGGCGGCAAACCCAAAGCGGGTCTTTCCGGCTATACCGTGTCCAACCTACGCATTCCTGAGTTTGTGCAGCCCTGGGAGGCTTTTGATTATGGTAAGCCCGAGCGCATGCAGTCGGCGCTTAATATTATGCTCGACGGCCCCATTGGCGGCGCTGCATTCAATAACGAGTTTGGCCGCCCCAACTTAACCGGCTATTTTCGCACCTACGAGCAGGAGTCGCTTAACGACGGCGGCATCGAGCGGCGTGGCTTTCACAAGCCGATTATGCTTGCCGGCGGTTACGGCAATATTCGTGCCCACCATGTTCAGAAGGGCGATATCCCCGTTGGTGGCAAGCTGATTGTAATGGGCGGCCCGGCGATGTTGATTGGCCTGGGCGGCGGAGCAGCCTCCAGCATGGCATCCGGCACCTCCAGCGCCGATCTGGATTTCGCCTCGGTGCAGCGTGAAAACCCCGAGATCGAACGCCGTGCCCAGGAAGTGATTGACCGCTGCTGGGCGCTGGGCGATCACAACCCGATCCGCTTTATCCACGACGTGGGTGCTGGAGGGCTCTCCAACGCGTTGCCGGAGCTGGTCAAAGACGGCAACCGCGGCGGCCGCTTTGAGCTGCGCGCGGTACCCAATGCCGAGCCGGGTATGAGCCCGCTGGAGATCTGGTGTAACGAAGCCCAGGAGCGCTACGTGCTTGCCGTTGCGCCGGAGGATTTAGATACCTTTGACGCGCTATGTCAGCGCGAGCGCTGCCCCTATGCGGTGGTTGGCGAAGCGTTGGACGCGCATCACCTTGAAGTGCGCGACGGCCACTTTGATAGTAAGCCGGTTGACTTACCGATGAGCGTGCTATTCGGCAAAGCGCCTAAGATGCAGCGCGAATTCGAGCGTCACGACCCGGAGCTTTCTGGGGTAATGCTCGATAACCTCGACCTGCGCGAAGCGCTGGATCGGGTGCTGCGCTTGCCTACCGTAGCCTCTAAAAGCTTCTTGATTACCATCGGCGACCGCTCAATTACCGGCCAGGTGGCCCGCGACCAGATGGTCGGCCCCTGGCAGGTGCCGGTGGCCGATGTAGCGGTCACCACGGCAAGTTTTGATACCCACGCCGGTGAAGCCATGGCCATGGGCGAACGTCCGCCGGTGGCGTTGATCAACCCTGCAGCCAGCGCCCGTTTAGCGGTCGCCGAAGCGATTACCAACCTGGCCGCAGCGCCAATCGCCAAGCTAAGCGATATCAAGCTCTCCGCTAACTGGATGAGCGCCGCCGATCATCCGGGTGAAAACCAGGCCTTGTATGACGCCGTTTATGCGGTGGGCATGGAAATGTGCCCGGCACTGGGCATTGCCATCCCGGTGGGCAAAGACTCCATGTCGATGCGCACTGCTTGGCAGGATAAAACTGAGCAGGGTGAGCATGAAGACAAAAGCGTCACTTCGCCGCTTTCGTTGGTGGTGACCGGCTTTGCCCCGGTGACTGATGCGTTGGCGACGCTAACACCGCAGATCAATCTGGATCAGGATGAATCGGATCTGATTTTGATCGACTTGGGGAATGGTCAAAATCGCTTGGGCGGCTCGGCATTGGCACAGGTGTACGGTCAAGTAGGTAACGACTGCCCCGATGTGGACGATCCGGAAGATATCAAGGCGTTCTTCGAAGTCATTCAGGGCCTTAACCGCGACGGTAAGTTATTGGCCTACCATGACCGTAGCGACGGCGGCCTGCTGGTCACGCTGCTGGAGATGGCCTTCGCGGCCCACGCCGGGCTTGAGATCAAGCTCGACTGGATGATCGATGAGCCAGTGGAGGCGTTGAACGCGCTGTTCTCGGAAGAGCTGGGGGCGGTGATTCAGGTTAATCGTGAGCACACCGAAGAAGTGCTGGCGCAGTTTGCCGTGGCCGGTATCGAAACCTGCGGCGTCATTGCTCGCCCGCGTTACGACGACCAGGTGCGCGTCACGCTATTTGAAGAGCCGCTGCTGGAAACCACTCGCCAGCTTACCCAGCGTACCTGGGCAGAAACCAGCTACCGCATGCAGGCGCTGCGCGATAATCCCGAATGCGCCAAAAACGAATACGACAATCTGCTCGATAGCCGCGACCCAGGGCTCTCCGCATCCCCCACTTTTGATATTAGTGAAGATATCAGCGCGCCGTTCGTTAATACAGCCAAGCCCGCCATGGCCGTGCTGCGTGAGCAGGGCGTCAATGGCCAGGTGGAAATGGCCTGGGCCTTTGATAAGGCTGGGTTTGACGCCGTGGATGTGCATATGAGCGACATCCTGGAGGGACGCGTTTCACTGGAAGAGTTTAAAGGGCTTGTGGCCTGCGGCGGCTTCTCCTATGGCGACGTGCTGGGCGCCGGCGGTGGCTGGGCCAAGTCGGTGCTGTTTAATGAGCGTGCTCGGGAGCAGTTTGCGGCGTTCTTTGCCCGTGAGGACAGCTTCTCGTTGGGGGTATGTAACGGCTGCCAGATGCTGTCGCAGTTGAAATCGCTGATTCCCGGCGCTGAAAACTGGCCGACCTTTGTGCGCAATGAATCCGAGCAGTTTGAGGCGCGGGTCTCCATGGTCAGGGTCGAGAAGAGCCCATCGATTCTGCTGGCGGGTATGGAAGGTTCTCAGTTACCCATCGCCGTGGCCCATGGCGAAGGGCGGGCGGAGTTCCGCGATAGCGCTCACCTGCGCAGTATGCAGTCGAGCAGCCAAATCGCTCTGCGCTACATCGATAACTATGGCCAGGCCACCACACGTTATCCGGCCAACCCCAACGGCTCGCCTGCGGGCATTACCGGCCTGACCACGCCGGATGGCCGGGTGACTATTATGATGCCCCACCCCGAGCGTGTTGCTCGGGCGGTCACCAACTCATGGCGCCCGGCGGAGTGGACGGAAGATGGTGCCTGGCTGCGGCTATTCCGCAACGCTCGGGTGTGGCTCAACTGATTTCAGTAACGTTCGAAGCAGCATGGTAGGAGTAAACGGCGGCTTTTTGCCGCCGTTATCTATTAGGCCAATTGTTAAGAGTGCGGTTGGGGAGCGCTCGCCGGTGTTTCCTCTGCGCCTGTTAGCGGCAGCCCGAGCTTTGCCTCGAGGGTTTCAAGCTCTAGCCGGTAGCGCTCAACGAGGTATTCAAAGCGTCCAAAATCATGTCCGCAATCCATACAAAATACATGGGCTTGATCACGCCGTGTGGCGGGCAAGCGTTTTAAGCGGCTACCGCACTCGGGGCATTCAGGGCTGAAATGATTGGTTGTCATGGCTCACCTCACTATTATCTTCTCGCTGATAGACGTTGCGAGTTCAGGGATTATTTAAACCATCATTACTACGACGCGACTAAAGTCGTAATAGTTCAATAGCGGGCTAATTAATTTGCCGACACTTAACTCCTTGCAAGCGTCCTCTTTAACGCCCCAGCTTCGCCCCTATCAGCAGGAAGCGGTAAAGCGCGTGGTGGTGCATTTTCGCGCCTCCAGCGATCCTGCTTTGGTGGTATTGCCTACCGGTAGCGGCAAATCCCTAGTCATTGCGGAGCTGGCTCGCTTGGCGAGAGGGCGTGTGCTGGTGCTCGCCCATGTGCGGGAACTGGTAGAGCAGAACCACGCCAAGTACCAGGCCTATGGGCTTGAGGCGGATATTTTTAGCGCCGGCTTAAAGCGTAAAGAGGCCAACCGCCAAGTGGTATTTGGCTCGGTGCAGTCGGTGGTGCGCAACTTGGATAGCTTTAACGACGCTAACTTTACCCTGTTGGTGATCGATGAGAGCCACCGTGTATCGCTCAACGAAGACGCCAGCTACCGCCAGGTGATCGGGCATTTGCGCCAGCACAACCCGCAACTCAAGATACTTGGCTTAACGGCGACCCCTTACCGCTTGGGGCAGGGGTTTATCTACTATCGCCACCACCACGGCATGGTGCGAGGCAGTGAAGAGAGCTTTTTCCGCGACTGCGTGTTTGAGCAGCCGCTGCGCCTGATGGTCAAGCAGGGCTATCTCGCCGAGCCCAAGCGCTTGGATATGGCCATTGAAGGCTACGACTTCTCTGCGCTCAAGCCCTCTTCAAGCGGTCTGTTTCCGGAGGAAGCGCTTAATCGCGTGGTAGCGGGTAGTCGCGCAACGCCGGGCATCATTGATCAAATTATCGAGCGCGCGGTTGAGCGTCAGGGCGTGATGATTTTTGCCGCCACCGTGGCTCACGCCGAAGAAATTATGAGCTATTTGCCCAGGGCAGAAGCGGCGCTGATTACCGGTGCAACGCCTTCCCAGGAGCGCACGGCGCTGATCGATGCCTTTAAAGCGCGGCAACTGAAATATCTGGTCAACGTGGCGGTGCTGACCACCGGTTTCGATGCGCCCCACGTGGATTTGATCGCTATTTTACGGCCCACCGAATCGGTGAGCCTCTATCAACAGATGGTGGGCAGAGGACTGCGCCTATCACCGGGGAAAAGCGACTGTCTAATTCTGGACTACGCTGGTAACCCCTGGGATATCTATGCCCCCGAAGTGGGCGAGCCGAAGCCGGATAGCGACAGCGAGCCGGTGCAGGTGGAGTGCCCCGCCTGTGGCCACGCCAATCTCTATTGGGGCAAGCGCGATGGCGATGTCGTCATTGAGCACTTTGGGCGTCGGTGCCAGGGGCTGATTGATGACCCAGATAAGCCAGAAAGGCCAGGAAATGGCTCACGCGGCGCGGCTTCGGGCGCCTATAAAAAGCAGTGTGAGTTTCGCTTTCGTTTTAAAGTCTGCGATGAGTGTGGGGCTGAAAATGACATCGCCGCCCGTCGCTGCCACGGCTGCGACAAACTGTTGGTGGACGCGGATGACAAACTCAAGGATGCCCTGAAACTAAAAGACGCCAAGGTATTGCGGGTAAGCGGCATGCAGTTGGAAGCGACGACTAATGGGCGCGGCTTGCCGCGTTTAAAAGTCACCTACCACGACGAAGACGGCAGCCACTTGTCCGAGTGGTTTGCGTTGGAAACCCCCGCCCAACGGCGCGCCTTCTACGCCGCCTTTCTGCGCTACCACCTGCGCGCCCCAGGCGGTAAATGGCAGCCGCTAAGCGCCGACGAAGTCGTCGCCGAACAGCGCCGTCTGCGCCACCCTGATTTTGTCGTGGGGCGCAAAGTCGGGCGCCACTTCCAAATCCGTGACAAGCTGTTTGACTATGTTGGCCGCTACCGCAAAGCAGCTGAGGCGGGGTAGCATGTGCCTTGTGGCAATAAAGCATCTATTATTCAGTACCTCGACGAATTAAGAAGGTAACAAGCATGACTACTTCTCCTAAGCGAGTTACGTTTGATGAAGATAATTTTTGGGTTGAGTTAAGCGATGGGCGGACGGTCGGCGTGCCACTGGCTTGGTACCCGCGGCTTCTTAAAGCATCACCCCAACAATTGGCTTGCTATGAATTGAGTGCCCGCGGAATTCACTGGGATGCGCTGGATGAAGATGTGTCTATTGATGGGATTCTGGCCGGGCAAGGCGATTTAACGCGTCACCGTCAGGCTGTTGCCTGATTTCAACCACCTCAAGAGAGCCGACCCGCGTGAGCGAGACGCCAAGCGATACTGTCGAATTAGAAAACCCTGATGCTGCGGTCACTGAGCCTGCGGCGGCTTCGTTTGGGCGTCTGTTTGATGAGCCGATTACGCAAATGCCGGAGGATCTGTATATTCCCCCGGAAGCGCTGCGGGTCTTTCTGGAGACCTTTGAAGGCCCGCTGGATCTGCTGCTCTACCTGATTCGCCGTCAGAACCTGGATATCCTCACTATCAATGTGGCCACCATCACCCACCAGTACATCGAGTATGTGGAGCTGATGAAGGCCATGGAGATCGAACTGGCGGGGGAGTACCTGCTAATGGCCGCCATGTTGGCGGAAATCAAGTCGCGCACGCTGCTGCCCCGCCCACCTAAAGCAGAGGGCGAGGATGAAGAAGATCCCCGCGCCGAGCTTATCCGTCGGCTACAAGAGTATGAGCGCCTTAAAGAAGCCGCAGAGACACTGGATACGCTGCCGCGCATGGGGCGTGACTGGTTCAGTGTACAGGCGGGCTTACCACCGCTGGAATCCCGGGTGATTCACCCCGAGGTGGAGTTGGATGAGCTGCTCAGCGCGCTCTCCGATGTGCTCAAGCGTGCCGAACTGGTGCAGGCTCACCAGATCAGTCGTGAGGTGTTGTCTACCCGCGAGCGCATGCTCAAAATTATGGAACAGCTAAGTCTCGACGACGCCCATCAGCGCTATACCCCCTTTGAGGCGTTGTTTACGCTGGAAGAGGGGCGTGCAGGCGTGGTGGTCACGTTTATGGCTATTTTAGAGCTAGCTAAAGAATCCATGATTGAAATTGTCCAGAATGCCCCGCTGTCGCCTATTCACGTGCGTGCGCGGCGTGCTGCCCTTGCTGACGACGAGGAGAGCGCTTTTGATGAGGGCGAGATAGAAGATGATGCCTATGGTGAGTCCGCTTTTGAACCTGGCGAGGAGACGTCATGAGTGACGCCGTCACCGCGTTAGACGACATTATTGAAGCGGCACTGCTGGCCGCTGGCGAACCGCTGCCCCTTGAGCGCTTGGAGACGCTTTTTCTGGAGGACGAATGTCCCACGCGCAAGGAGTTGCGTGACATTCTTGAGCGCTTGCAGCAGCGCCATTCGGGGGGCGCGCTGGAGCTGTTAGAGACCGTTTCGGGCTACCAGCTGCGCATTCGTCCGCGGCTTTCCCAGTGGGTGTCGCGGTTATGGGACGAGCGTCCTCAGCGTTACTCCCGGGCGCTGCTGGAAACCCTGGCATTAATCGCCTACCGGCAGCCGGTAACGCGGGGGGATATTGAGGAGGTGCGTGGGGTCAGCGTGAGTAGCTCAATCATGCGCACCCTCGCAGAACGTGGCTGGATTCGCGTGGTCGGTCATCGTGATGTGCCCGGTCGGCCGGCGGTCTACGCCACCACGCGCAGCTTTTTGGACGATTTTGGCTTAAAAACTCTCGATGCGCTGCCGCCCATGCACACCCTGGCGAGCTGGGACGAGAACGAAATACCTGAAGAGCCGGGAATGGCGAAGGGTGCTGACACTCATGAAGAGAATGGCTTCGGCTCAGACCATGAAGCACTGGACGAAACGAGCAAAACCGTGCAGGATGCGCCTCCCCAGAACGATGAGTTAAGCTCGGCTGAGCCAGCCGAGACCCACGCCGAGACGGCGTTAACCCAGCCGTTGAGTTTTGCCGACCTACAGGCACGGCTCGCGGCACGTGCCAAGCGCCAACAAGATGAGCGCGAAAGCACGCAGACTACCGATGTGAGGTCAGACGACCATGAATCAGAGTAATAACACCACGCCCCCTACCAGCGAAAAGCTGCAAAAAGTTTTGGCCCGTGCAGGCCTTGGCTCGCGGCGTGAGATGGAAACGGCGATTTCCGCCGGCCGGGTTAAAGTGAATAGCCAGGTGGCCAAGCTGGGCGACCGCGTTGAAGCGCGGGACAAAGTCAGTTTTGATGACCGCCCAGTGGCACTGCGCCCGGAAGAGGAAGTGCCGCGCCGGGTCATTATGTACAACAAGCCGGAAGGCGAGTTGTGCACCCGCAAAGATCCTGAAGGTCGTCGCACGGTGTTTGACCGCTTGCCGCGCCTGAAAGGCGAGCGCTGGATTGCAATTGGCCGTTTGGATATCAACACCAGCGGTTTACTGCTATTCACTACCGATGGCGAATTAGCCAACCGCTTGATGCACCCCTCTACCCAGGTGGAACGGGAGTACGCGGTTCGTGTGATGGGAGAGGTAAAGCGCGAGCATATCTTGGCGATGGTCGATGGCGTAATGCTGGAAGATGGTCCGGCGCGCTTTACCGACGTGCAGGAGTTTGGTGGCGAAGGCATCAACACCTGGTTCCATGTAGTGATCCTGGAAGGCCGCAACCGTGAAGTACGGCGCCTTTGGGAGTCTCAGGCGCTGACGGTGAGTCGCCTTAAGCGTGTGCGCTACGGCAATATCTTCCTCGATAAGCGGGCAAAAGCCGGCGAATGGGTTGAGCTTACCCAGGATGAGGTGGATGACTTAGCCACGCTGGCTAACCTAGAGACCCGTAAGGTGCCCGCGCTAACGCCGGATGAGAAGAATCGCTGGAACCGCGATAAGCACAAGCGTAAGCCGGTGCAGGCGCTACGCAAACCGAAAAGCAAAGCCCGCTAAGCGCGTTCTTGAACGAAAGTAGTTAACGTGCCTGATAGCATAGCGTGATATGTCAGGCACGAAAATAGCCTGTTTGTAGTGTCTAAAGCTAAAAAACGCTTGCTATCAATGAGGTGTAAGCGTAGGATATGCATCCGTTCAGGCGGGTCGTTAGCTCAGTTGGTAGAGCAGTTGACTTTTAATCAATTGGTCGCAGGTTCGAATCCTGCACGACCCACCATTCAAACAACTGATCAGTTTAAATCAAGTCAGTTTGAATTAAGTGATGAACGTTTAATGTAGATAGTGTGTGGAAGCGCTAGGAAATCAGTAGCGCAGCAAGTTTGGGTCGTTAGCTCAGTTGGTAGAGCAGTTGACTTTTAATCAATTGGTCGCAGGTTCGAATCCTGCACGACCCACCAAATTCAACGCCCTTGGCAGTTTACTGCCAGGGGCGTTTTGCTATGTATCTGGATATGGGTTTGGAAAGCGCTCTGGGTGTGACAATCTGTTTGCAGTCAAACGCTATTTCCCGCCAAAATGGTTTAGAATAAATCTGTCCAGAATAGATTTTAAGTGATTGGCCATCGCGAGAGACGCAGCGGCCCATCGCTCATACGAGCGGCGCATGTACAAGGCGTGCATGGGCCGTGACCCAGTGTTTAACAGGGGGATTCCCTGTTCGTCACAGTGGTAGACACAATGACTATTATGACTACTCAAGCTGAGCTAAGCGCTCCGCTACCTACGGCCTACTGCCCGACCCGTATTCCCGCGGAAGATCAGGCTCGGGTTGAAGAGATCAAACGGCTGTTGAAAGCCCACAACGCCGTTTTGGTTGCCCACTACTACACCGATGATGCTATCCAACAACTGGCGGAAGAGACCGGCGGCTGTGTTGCTGACTCGCTGGAGATGGCGCGCTTTGGTGCTCGCCATGACGCCACCACGCTGGTCGTCGCCGGTGTCCGCTTTATGGGCGAAACCGCCAAGATCCTCTCGCCTGAAAAACGCGTGCTGATGCCTACCCTGGAAGCCACCTGTTCGCTGGATATTGGCTGTCCTGCCGATGAGTTCAGCGCTTTCTGTGATGCCCACCCTGACCGCACCGTGGTGGTGTATGCCAACACCTCCGCAGCCGTTAAGGCGCGGGCGGATTGGGTGGTGACGTCGTCGATTGCGGTCGAGGTGATTGAACACCTGCAAGCCAAAGGCGAGAAAATTCTCTGGGCACCCGATAAGCATTTGGGTGGCTATATCCAGAATAAAACCGGCGCTGATATGTTGATGTGGGACGGTGCCTGTATCGTCCATGAAGAGTTCAAGGCCAAAGGCGTTGAAGACCTGAAGCGCCTCTATCCGGATGCCGCGGTGCTGGTGCACCCAGAGTCGCCGGAGCCGGTGGTTAAACTGGCCGACGTGGCAGGTTCGACCTCGCAACTGATCAAGGCGGCAAAAGAACTACCCAATGATAAGCTGATTGTGGCGACGGATCGGGGTATCTTTTTCAAAATGCAGCAAGCGGTGCCCGATAAAACCCTGTTTGAAGCGCCGACGGCAGGCAATGGCGCCACCTGCCGCAGTTGCGCGCACTGCCCCTGGATGGCGATGAACGCGCTGGATAATCTGGCGGGCGCGTTGCGCGAAGGGAGCGGTGAAATTCAGGTAGCTGAAGCGCTGCGCCTGCAGGCTTTAAAGCCCCTTGAGCGGATGCTTAACTTTAATGCATAGCTTCAATGCATAGCTGAAGGCCAAGCCTGTTAAACATATACGGCGCCCATGCTGTTTAACTCATGGGCGCCGTAGGGTGCTTCAAGGTCTTAATTAAACTCCTCCAGCGTTTCGCGATACGCAATAAAGTCTTCTCGGCGCTGCTCAATTCTTGCCAACGCCTGCTGGTCATTTTCCCTCTCGGCGGCATCCCGGGCGATGGAAAGCTGGCGAATGCCGCGATCAACCCGGCCAGTCAGTTGCAGATACTCTGCGCGCGCTAAATGCCCCCAGCTGTCATGTCCGCTGCGCCCGGCTGCTTCAGCTAGCAGGTTAAAGCCCTGCGGGTTTTCCGGATTTTGCGCGGTAATATCGTTCAGCAACTGATAGGCCGCAGGAGGATCGCGCTGCAGCTGTGATTCAGCCAGGATCAGCTGGGCAGGCAGGTAGTTGGGCATAAAGCGCAGTAATCGCTGGCTGCGCTGAATGGCCTGGTCATAGCGCCCCGCTTCCAGCGCCACGCTGGCTGCAGAGGCGGGCAGCATGGCGTAGTCGGGATGCTGGTTGGCAAGCCTATCCAACTGCTCCAGAGCACTGTCGGTTTGGCCGTTGCGCGCATCGATCAGTGCCGCTAGGTAATCCTGGGCGGCTTGGTCGGCGCCTTCCCGAGAAAGGCGAGACGTGGCTTGCTGGGGAGTGTTGCTGTAAATGCTTAGCAGGGCACGGGCGCGCATCATGTCGTATAGGGTGTCGCTGGTGTACGCATCGGCGACATTGAGTTGGGCTGCGCGGGCTTGTGCGGCGCTAAGGCGACTATCGGAAACCGGGTGGGTGAGTAGGAACTCCGGCGGCGTATCGCCCTGCAGTCGGGCCATGCGCTGCATGGCTGAAAACATGCGTACCATTGCCTGAGGGTCATAGCCGGCGTCGGCCATAGCCTGCAGGCCGATGTTATCGGCTTCCTGTTCGAACAGCCGCGAGTAGCTGAGCTGATCCTGAATCAGTGCCGCCTGGGAGCCCATGGCGGTCGCCATGCCAACGTCGCCGCCGCCACTGGCGGCAATCAGCATACCTGCCAGCATGGCCGCCATGGCGGGCAGTTGGGTCTGTGCTGCACGGGCACTGCCCCGGGCATAGTGGCGTTGAGAGAGGTGGCCCAGTTCGTGAGCTAGCACCGAGACAAAGGCACCTTCATCTTCGGCAAACGCGAAAAGCCCCGAATTGATGCCCACTACGCCGCCAGGTACGGCAAAGGCGTTCAGGGAGCCGTTATCGACCATCACGGTGATGGTACGCAGGCCGTTAATCTGGCTGTGTGGGGCCAGCCGGGCAATCAGACTTTGCAAATAATCATTGGTAATGGGGTCTTGCCACTGAGGGGCCTGGGCACGAAACTGACGCAACCAAGCGCGGCCCAAGCGATACTCTTCATTGCTGACAGAGGTAGATGCCGCCCCTAAACTGGGTAAGCCGTAATCGTTATTAGCGACGCTTGGCGGACTAAACAGTAAGCTGCCACAGGCACAAGCGAACGCACATATCCAGCCAGGGTAAGCGGTACGATAGGTCGGCATGGCATCCTCTTAAGTGATGGTTAAGCACGTCAGTCATAGTGTGACATTGATAAAGGCTGGGAAGTGCCGTTAAATCGACTACCTAGCGAAATCAATCGCTAAACGACAGTGTATGCCGCAGCGTTTATTAAACAATATTTATGCAACAGCATTGATCAATCTACGCCGTCAATAGGCAAGTTATTTTGAGGGAGAGTGTATGTCTGAGCAAACCGGGGGCTTTCAACCCGACACGGTGCTTGACGCTTGTGGGCTGCATTGCCCATTGCCATTGCTAAAAGCGAAGCAGGCTTTGGCAAGCTTGGCGGCAGGACAATTATTGGAAGTACGCTCAACGGATGCCGGTTCGTGGCGGGATATGGCGTCGTTTACCGACCAGAGTGCGCATACGCTGGAGGGTCGTGAGCAGCGAGATGACGTCTACGTGTACTGGATTAGAAAAGCGGGAGATGCGCACTCATGACCCTGCGCACGATTCTGAAAAGCTGGGTTGAGCGTTACTTCTCGGATGAGGAGGCGCTCATTCTGTTGGTAGTACTGGTGGCGGGCTTTGCAGCGATTATCTGGTTCGGACGGATGCTCGCCCCCTTTTTTACCGCACTGGTGATTGCGTTTCTTTTGCAAGGCGTTGTGAGCGCGTTTACCCGGCGGGGAGTGCCACATCTGCTGGCGGTTATACTGGTTTTTCTGGCCTTTATCAGTGTGCTGCTTACCCTGGCGTTTATTCTGATGCCGTTGATCTGGAATCAGCTAGTGGGGCTGGTGCAAGAGACGCCGCGGATGTTTGCCAGTGGTCAGGGATGGTTGGATGAGCTGCAGGCGCGCTACCCGAACATTATTACGCCTGATCAGATGCAGAGCTGGATAGGTGTTGCAAGCCGCGAAATTAGCCAGTTAGGCCAGCGCGCTTTAACGCTCTCGTTAGCCTCGCTAGGCAACATTATGGCGCTGATTATTTACTTGGTGCTGGTGCCGATTCTGGTCTTCTTTATGCTCAAGGATCGCGACGTGCTGGTCGGTTTCATACTTTCGCTGCTGCCCCAAAAGCGCACGCTGCTATCGCGTATTTGGCGTGAGATGGACGATCAGATAGCCAACTATATCCGCGGCAAATTTATTGAAATCATCATCGTGGGGACGGTGGCGTTCTTTACCTTTGCTTTTTTTGGTTTGCCGTATACGGCGCTATTGGCGGTGCTGGTGGGGTTTTCAGTGCTGGTGCCCTACATCGGTGCAGCGGTGGCCACGCTGCCGGTCGCTGCGGTGGCTGGGTTTCACTTTGGCCTTAGTGAACAGTTTGCATATGTGCTGGTGGCTTACGGCGTGATTCAAGCATTGGATGGCAACGTATTGGCACCGATATTATTCTCTGAAACCAATAATATTCACCCGGTTTCTATCATTGTGGCGGTGCTGTTCTTTGGTGGAATTTGGGGGTTCTGGGGCATTTTCTTTGCCATTCCCTTGGCAACGCTGCTGAAAGCGCTAATTTACGCTTGGCCGCGCAGCATGCAAGGGCGTGATGAGCAGCGGGGGTTGCAAGCCCAAGCGCCGGCAAAAGAGTTCGAGTAGCGCTGAACACTGCCCGCGCTGGTCGCGGGCATGATGGGTTAGCTAGCAGCGTTAAGTTTTTCAGCCGCAGCAAGCACTTCGTCAGCGTGGCCAGGCACTTTAACACCTCGCCACTCCTGGGCTAGCTTGCCCTCTTTGTCAATCAGGAAGGTGCTGCGTTCGATGCCCAGGTGCTCCTTGCCGTACATCTTCTTGAGTTTGATAACGTCAAATAGCGTGCAGACGTTTTCATCTTTGTCGGAGATCAGGTCGAAATTAAAATCCTGCTTGGCCTTAAAGTTCTCCTGGGCGCGCAGGCCGTCACGAGAGACGCCGAGAATCACCGTATTGGCGGCATCAAAGGCGGGTTTACGGTCACGGAAATCTCCTCCTTCGGTGGTGCAGCCGGGCGTGCTGGCTTTAGGGTAGAAGTAAATAACCACTTGTTTGCCGCGCAGTTCCGACAGCGTCACTTGGGTATCACCGGTGGCAGTAGCGGAAAAATCCGCGACGGGCTGGCCGATTTCAACAGGCATGATGAGATCCTTATTTACGGTGGATGTTAAGGGTGATTACACGCAAGCCAGAGGGCATTGTCAAAGCGCAAAACATCGTGACGACAAACTCACATCGCTTTACGCTGTACAGGCTCGAATCGCCTGAGTACCATTTGGCCTCTGTGCGAATTGTCGCGTGAGGCGAAATAGCGTGATCGCGCTCGGTTTCGACAAGCATCTAAAACAGTTAGCACTTAAAAACCTAGATAGTTGATATCACAATTTGGCTGGTGAGGAATAAACGGATGATCACAGGCAGCATCGTCGCCCTGGCGACGCCTATGAAGGTCAATGGCGACATCGACTGGGAGGCGCTTCGCCGTCTGGTGAACTTCCATCTCGAAAATGGCACCGATGCCATTGTGGCAGCTGGCACCACGGGCGAGCCGACTACCATGTCCTTCGCAGAGCACTTTGACGTCATTCGCAGCGTGGTAGAAGAGGTCAATGGCCGTATCCCCGTCATTGCCGGTACCGGCTCGAACAACACTACCGAAGCAGTAGAGCTGACCCGCTATGCGAAAGAGGTCGGTGCCGATTATTGTCTAACGGTTGCGCCTTACTACAACAAGCCTACACAGGAAGGGCTATTTCAGCACTTTAAGGCCACCGCCGAGGCAAGCGACCTGCCGGTCATTCTTTACAATGTGCCGGGCCGTACCTGCTCTGATATCTACAATGAGACCGTCTTACGTCTGGCTGAAGTCGATAATATTATCGGTTTAAAAGACGCTACAGGGAACCTGGAGCGTGCGGAAGATCTAATCACCCGCCTAAAGGGCAGTGGCTTTATGCTCTACTCTGGCGACGATGCGACCGCCTGTGACTTTATGTTGATGGGTGGCCATGGCGATATCTCAGTCACCGCCAATGTTGCCCCCAGAGCGATGCATGAGCTTTGCGCGGCAGCCGTAGCCGGTGACGCCGATAAGGCGCATCAGATTAATACGCGTTTGATGCCGCTGCACACCAATCTGGGTATAGAGTCGAACCCTATCCCCGTGAAGTGGGCGCTGAATCGTATGGGTTACGCGGACGCAGGTATTCGCTTACCGCTAACTTGGCTGTCGGAAAAGTACCACGCCACCGTGAGCGAAGCACTGCAGCTGGCGGGCGTCGTAGAGGAGTAACCCGACACAATACCCTTTGCTATCCAGCTCACTTTCCGCTGAGCTGGGTACCTGATTTGTTGACTTAAGGTGGCTTGATGAGCTCTGTGCTTGAAATACGTGCGCTTAAATGGGTTCCGCTGGCACTTGCAGCGGCTGTCGCGCTCTCTGGTTGTGCGCGGGATGGTTTTTACCACGACCGTAACCTGGATTACACTGAGGCCGCTCCGGCGCCGCCTCTGGTGCTGCCAGAGACCCGCAATACCCAACGCTACCGCGATGCGCTACCGGTTCCTCAGGCCGCCACCCAGGGGGCACGGCTTGACGAAGCGGCAGAAATTCGCCCTCCGCAGTCACTGGCAATCGGTAGCGGCTTGGAGCCTGAGTACGTTGAGCGCCGTGAAGTCGGCGATCAAACCTGGCTAGTGGTGGCTGCCGATACCGGTACAGTTTGGCCGCAGTTGGAAGAGTTTGTACGCAGCCGTCAGTTGGACATGCTACAGAGTAGCGCTTCCCAGGGGGTTATCGTTACCTCACAGGCGGAAATACGGCTACAGAGCGCGCTACGCGCAGGCAGCAGCGAAGTTCGCTGCGTCAGTGGCGGACAAACCATGGCGAGCTGCCTGGATGCGCTGGAGAGCCACCTAAGTTCGCGCAGCGCGTCAGCCAGCGTCTCCTCTTCATGGACGGCGCAGCGTCTTACCGATGAGCAAACGCTGCAAATTCGCCAGCAAGGCGACGAGTGGGAAGTGATTATTCCCCAGCCAGTTGACCGTGTCTGGGCCGAACTGAACCACTACCTTGAGCTGGACTTTGCCCAAGAAGGGCAGCGTGATTTGCTGGCCGCCGACCCCAGTGACCACGAGTTCCTGGTTGACTATATGACCGAAACCGAGCGTAACCGTAATCCGCTGCAAATTGTCTTCAGCGCGGACGTGCGCAAGATGTCTCAACAGATACGTCTTGCCTTGCAGCCTGACGGCGATCAGACGATTCTGCGTGCCATTAACGCCAGCGAGCGGGCATTCAGCGCCGATGATCAGCGCGAGCTGCTTGAGCGTGTCTCCGGCTATTTACGTTAATTTGTTGACCTTTGATCCCTTACGGAGCCCCCATGGAAAAGCGCCAAGAACTTTACGCCGGTAAGGCGAAATCTGTGTATACCACCGACGATCCGGATTTGTTGGTGCTCAATTTTCGTGACGACACCAGCGCCTTCGATGGTAAAAAGGTGGAGTCGCTGGCCCGCAAGGGGATGGTCAATAACATCTTTAACGCCTTCATTATGGAGCGGCTGCAGGAAGCAGGTATTCCTACTCACTTTGTAAAGCAGCTCTCCAATACCGAGAGTCTGGTCAAAAAAATGCAGATGATCCCGGTGGAGTGCGTAGTGCGCAATATCGCCGCGGGTGGTTTGGTAAAACGGCTGGGTGTCGAAGAGGGTATCGCGCTTACGCCACCGACCTTTGAACTGTTCCTGAAGAACGACGAGAAGGGCGACCCGATGATTAACGAGTCGCTGGCGGAGACCTTTGGCTGGGCCACGCCCGAGCAGTTAGCCAAGATGAAGGTATTAACCTTCAAGGTTAACCATATCCTCAAGGCGCTGTTTGCTGAAGGCGATATGCTGCTGGTGGATTACAAGCTGGAGTTTGGCGTATTCAAAGGTGAAGTCGTGCTGGGGGATGAATTCTCCCCGGACGGTTGCCGCCTGTGGGATGCCAACACCCGCGAGAAGCTGGATAAAGATCGCTTCCGCCAGGGGTTGGGTGGCGTTATCGAGGCCTACGAGGAAGTTGGCCGTCGTTTGGGTATTACCTTTCCCGCGTAAACCGCCACGCTTAAGTTATGACGTGGCGTAAGGTTCGATAGCCATCACCTCTAAGGTGGTGGCTTCGCCGTTTTGGCGGGAGCAAAACTTAACGTCCACGTCGCGCAGTCGAACACCGTAAAGTCGCTCAGACCCCCGATCCTTTTGCTTATAGGCGGGTCTAGGGTCTTGGCTTAGCACCTGTTCAATTAATGCCCGCAGTGTGGCACTGTCCTGGCGCTGAGCGAGCATGTCCAGCGCCGAGGGGTGAAAGGTGACATCCATGAGCGACGGTGTATCGGGGGCAAAACCGGCCTGTGCGTTGGGATGAGATTCGGCCCAAGGCAGATAAGGCTTGATATCGACTACCGGGGTGCCACTGACCAGATCGCAGCCCTGGAGGAGCAGAGTTACGCCGTGTTGGGTGTCGATACCGATTAATCTCGCAAGCGAGAGCCCCAAGCGGTTGGGGCGGTGGGTACTGCGACTGGCAAAAACGCCGACCTTTTTATTGCCCCCCAGGCGCGGAGGCCTCACTAGCGGTGACCAACGTTCGGGGCTGTGATGAAAAATAAAGCTTAGCCACAGGTGGCTGAAGTCTTCCAAACCGCGCACGGCGAGCGGGTCGTTGTAAGGCGCAGTGAGTACAAGCCGGGCATTGGCAGCCGGGGCGAGCCCCGGCTGACGCGGGATACCGAATTTATCGGGGTAGTCGCTAACCACATAACCAATGGGCGTCAGCGTAAAGTGCTCGCTGTTAGGGGCGTCGTCCATCACACTGCCTTTTGCTAGGGTTGATTCGCGTATAATTGATCCAAGTAGTATAAAGCAGGCCAATGCCTTAAGCGTGACCAAATGGGGCGTGATCGAATGTGTCTTGATCAAATGAAAGTTGAACAGCTCAGAGGTGATGCATGACGAATACCGAGGAGCCACAAGCGCCAGCCGGTACGCGGGTAATGTATCGCGCAGCGCTGGCCCGGGATGCCGCCGACCAGGCGGAAGTGTTTTACCACGCTGTTATGCAAGGTGCGGCCACACATTACACGCTATCGGAGCGGAAGGCCTGGGCCCACGCACTGCCCCGAGAGGGCAGCGCGTGGGGAGTTAGGCAAGCGCTCTACACCACCTTGGTGGCAACCTGCGATGGTCGCTGCGTGGGGTTTCTTGAGCTGGATTTAGTCGCCGGGCGAGTTGAAACCCTCTACGTATGGCCCTCACTGGCTGGCCGCGGTATCGGCACCACGCTACTGGTACATGCCGAGCGACTGCTTATCGAGGAGGGCAAGGGGGAAGTCGAGATAGAGGCTAGCTTAGTGCTTTATGAGCGCTTACTGCGCCGTGGCTGGGAGAACCACGGCGAGCAGTGGGTCGAGCGAAGCGGGGAGCGACTGTTGCGTTATAAGCTCACCAAGCGGCTTAACGCTGTTGAAACTTAGACGCTATAGCTGCGGGTAATCCGCATGGAAAGATCGATCGAGGCGATATCTTTGGTCAGTGCCCCGCTGGAGATACAGTCAACGCCGGTATCGGCGATTGCCCGCAGAGTTGTGGCATCCACGTTGCCCGAGGCTTCCAGGGTGGCGCGGCCGCCGTTAATTTCAACGGCAACGTGAAGGTCTTCGATGGCAAAGTTGTCGAGCATGACAATATCAGCCCCCGCTGCCAACGCCTGATCCAGCTCTTCAAATGTTTCTACCTCGACTTCCACAGGCAAGTCGCTGGCGAGCTTGCGCGCCTGAGCCACCGCCGCTTGGATCCCCCCACAGGCAGCAATGTGGTTCTCTTTGATCAAAAACGCGTCCCATAGGCCAATGCGGTGGTTGTGCCCGCCCCCACAGGTGACCGCATACTTTTGCGCCAAGCGCATGCCAGGTAACGTTTTGCGGGTATCCAGCAGACGGACGCCAGTGCCTTCGATCAGGTCGACATAGGTGCGGGTGGCCGTGGCAGTGGCCGACAACGTTTGTAGCACGTTAAGCGCTGCCCGCTCGCCGGTAAGCAGGATACGGGCAGGGCCTTCCAGGGTTAGGAAACACTGACCAGCTTCAAGTTTATCGCCATCGGCGGCGTGCCATGTCAGGCTTACCCGACTATCCAGGCGGCGAAACAGTTCATCCACCCAGGGCGCTCCGCACAGTATGGCGGCTTCACGGCTAATCACGTCGGCGCTGGCCCACTGATGCTCAGGGATCAGTTGCGCGGTAATATCACCCGGGCCAACGTCCTCAGCCAACAGGCGAGCGGCGCTGGCGCGGATTTCTTCAGCAAGAGCGGATTGATAATGCATGGCAGTGATTCTCTGAACGTCGTCGATTATGGGTGGCCATTATAATGAAAGAGAGCCGTGGAAGAACGCGTTACTGTAGAGGAGACCATGCGCATGGAAGACAAACAACCCCTTAGCGGTTGGTGGAGTAGCGCCCGGCAAGTCGTTTCACCCAACTGCGACGCCCGGCTCAGTGAGGAGGTCTCGCTACTACTCATTCACGCTATTAGTCTGCCTCCCGGTCAGTTTAGCGGCGACGCTATTGAGGCGCTATTTACCAATCGGTTGTCGGCTGGTGAGCACCCATTTTTTACGGAAATAGCTCACTTAAGAGTCTCCGCTCATCTGCTCATTCGTCGTGATGGCGAATGTGTGCAGTTTGTTGATACAGATCATCGTGCGTGGCATGCCGGTCGCTCATGCTGGTGGGACGCTCACCAAGCAGGGTGGCGAACAGCGCTCAACGATTTCTCGGTGGGTATCGAACTTGAAGGAGATGACGTTACCCCTTACCGCAAAGCCCAGTATAACGCGCTGGTAGAGGCGACAGTGTGGTTAATGGCGCGTTACCCCCAGATCAATAGCGAGCGTATTACCAGTCATGCCCACGTCGCGCCGCTGCGTAAAACAGACCCGGGCCCGGCATTTGATTGGGCGTATTTTTACCAGCAGCTGAGTCGCGCGTTGCGCTAGGGGGCGAGTGAGCGTTTCAATAGCTAAGTGCTTCACCCCAAACGTAATAAAACGGTAGTTTAATTACATTTTGTCGCCTGCTGATGGCAGCCTTCAATACTCTATATATCACTTATGTTGCACTGCAATAGTTTGTTTTCGATAGGCTTTTCCACCGCGATGGAATTGGCAGCGTGGCGACTTTGAGGTATCTTCCCCTATACAAAAGGCTAACGCTTAACAGCATCATGTAGCTTTACTACATCAATAAGTACCTAAATAAGTACGTAGCTTGTTGAATGTAGAGCTAAAACCCCTATCCGGCGTTTAATCACCGGCTGAATGTTGGCGAGTGGTGGATTTCCACACCGCCGCCCCAGGCCCTTCAGGGTAGCGGGGATTTTTGTCATTTATCGTCATTCGGAGAGACCTCTATGAGTCTGGAGACAAGAGAAGATCTCGATCCGATCGAAACCACGGAATGGATTGATTCCCTGGAATCGGTATTGGATCGTGAGGGCGAAGATCGTGCCCGCTACCTGATGACCCGCCTGGCGGATCGCCTGCGTCGGGACGGCATGAGGGTGCCCTTCTCGGTGACAACCCCGCACCGAAATACGATCCCGGTTCACCGTGAAGCACCGATGCCTGGCGACCTGTTCATGGAGCGTCGTATTCGCTCTTTGATCCGTTATAACGCCATTGCGCAGGTGATTCGCAACAACCGCGCCAAGCCGGGCCTGGGTGGCCACATTGCCAGCTTTATGTCTTCGGCAACCCTGTATGACGTGGGCTTTAACCACTTCTTCCGCGCCCCCCAGGGCGACTTTGCCGGTGACCTGATCTATATCCAAGGGCACGTGGCGCCGGGTATCTACGCGCGTTCCTATTTGGAAGGCCGTCTGTCTGAAGAGCAGATGGACAAATTCCGCCAGGAAGTCGATGGCGATGGCCTCTCGTCCTACCCGCACCCGTGGTTGATGCCTGACTACTGGCAGTTTCCCACGGTATCCATGGGCCTTGGCCCCATTCAAGCGATTTATCAAGCGCACGTGATGAAGTACCTGCATCACCGTGAGCTGAAGGATATGTACGACCGCAAGATCTGGTGCTTTATGGGTGACGGCGAGTGTGACGAGCCGGAATCTCTGGGTGCGATTTCTCTGGCCGGTCGCGAAAACCTCGACAACCTGGTCTTCGTCATCAACTGTAACCTGCAGCGCCTTGATGGTCCTGTGCGCGGCAATTCCCGCGTTATGGACGAGTTCGAAGGCGTCTTCCGTGGCGCTGGCTGGAACGTGATCAAGGTCGTTTGGGGCCGCCACTGGGATCCGCTGTTCGAGAAGGATAAGAAAGGCGTCCTTCAGAAGCGTATGGACGAAGCGGTCGACGGCGAGTATCAGAACTACAAGGCCAACGGCGGTGCGTACACCCGCGAGCACTTCTTCGGTAAGTACCCAGAAACCGAGGCGATGGTCAACGACCTCTCTGACGAAGATATCTGGAAGCTCAACCGCGGCGGTCACGATCCGTTCAAGGTTTACGCGGCGTACAACGAAGCGGTTAACACCTCTAACGGCAAGCCCACGGTTATCCTGGCGCACACCGTTAAAGGCTACGGCATGGGCAGCGGCGATGGCGAAGCGGCCAACGAAGCGCACCAGGTCAAGAGCATGGAGTACGAAGCGCTCAAGACCTTCCGTGATCGCTTCGGTATTCCGCTCACCGACGAACAGCTCAAAGAAGTGCCTTACTACAAGCCGGAAGAGGACTCTCCCGAGCTCAAGTACATGCACCTGCAGCGTGAGCGTCTGGGGGGGTATTTGCCCAGCCGCCAGAGCGACTTTGAAGCGTTGGAGATTCCCAGCCTCGAAGACAAAACCTTTGCCTCGCAAATGGGCGGCTCGAAAGGTCGTGAAGTCTCCACCACCATGGCGTTTGTGCGCGTACTCAATGGCCTGGTGAAAGATAAAAAGCTAGGCAAGAAAGTCGTGCCGATTATCCCCGACGAAGCGCGTACCTTCGGTATGGAGGGCATGTTCCGCCAGCTGGGTATCTACACCTCGGAAGGCCAGAAGTACGAGCCGGTGGATAAAGGCCAGATCATGTTCTACCGCGAGGATCAAAAAGGTCAGATTCTCGAAGAGGGCATTACCGAAGCGGGCGCCATGTCGGCCTGGATTGCCGCCGCGACCTCCTACAGCAACAACAACGTCACGCTACTGCCGTTCTACATCTACTACTCGATGTTCGGCTTCCAGCGCATTGGCGACTTGGCCTGGGCGGCGGGCGACCTGCAGGCACGCGGCTTTATGGTTGGCGGCACCGCAGGGCGTACCACGCTTAACGGCGAAGGTTTGCAGCACCAGGATGGCCACAGCCTGATTCAGGCCTCGACCATTCCCAACTGCCGCAGCTACGACCCGACCTATGCCCATGAAGTGGCGGTCATTGTTCAGGATGGCCTGAAGCGCATGTTCACTGACAAAGAGAACTGCTTCTACTACCTGACGGTGATGAACGAGAACTACGAGCACCCTGCGCTGGAAAACGTACCCGCCGACGATATCGTCAAAGGTATGTACCTGCTGCGCGAAACCAAGGGTGACAAAGGCCGCGTTCAACTGCTGGGCTCTGGCACCATTCTGCGCGAAGTAGAAGCTGCCGCTGAACTGCTTGAGAACGATTGGGGTATTGGCGCCGACATCTGGAGCGTTACCAGCTTTAACGAGCTGCGTCGTGAAGCGCTGCTGCTAGACCGTGTAGCCTTCCTGAACCCAGACGCCGAGGCGCATAAGCCCCACGTCACCAAGTGCCTGGAAGGGCGCGATGGCCCGGTTATTGCCTCTACTGACTACATGAAGCTGTATGCCGATCAAGTGCGCGCCTGGGTGCCGGGTGACTACACTGTACTGGGTACTGATGGCTTTGGCCGTTCAGACACCCGTGAGAAGCTGCGCTACTTCTTTGAAGTAGACCGCTACTTCGTTGCCGTGGCGGCGCTGCGTGCGCTGGCTGAACGCGGCGAGATTGATCGCAAGCAGGTTGGTGAAGCGCTTAAGAAGTACGGCATTGATGCCAATAAGCCTAACCCGCTGACTAGCTAAACCGCTGACCGGTGGGCGGTTGCCCACCGGCTCGATCCGATTTGGAAGGAGCGCGACCTTGAGTAGCGAAATCATCAAAGTTCCCGATATCGGCGGCGATACCGATGTCGAAATCATCGAGATTGCGGTGTCAGAAGGCGACGTCATCGAAGCGGAAGACACCCTAATCACGCTGGAATCCGACAAAGCCAGCATGGACGTACCGGCGCCGAAAGGCGGCAAGGTACTCAAAGTGCTGGTCAAAGAAGGCGATAGCGTCTCGGAAGGTGACGATATCGTTGAGCTGGAAGTCGAAGGTGGCGACGACGAGAAACAAGAGAGCTCGTCTGATAGCCAGTCTGAAGAGGCCCCAGCGAAAAAAGAAACACCTAAAGAAGACAAACCGCAAGAGCAGAAGCCCGCGGCTAAAAAGTCCGCCGGCGGTAAGCAAACGGTGGATATCAAAGTGCCGGATCTCGGTGGCTCTGAGAGCGTCGAAATTATCGAAGTTGCCGTCAGCGAAGGCGATGAGGTCGAGGCCGAAGACACCCTGATCACCCTGGAGTCTGACAAAGCCTCCATGGACGTGCCCAGCCCCCATAGCGGTAAGATTGTCAGCTTTACCGTGAAAGAGGGCGACACGGTTTCTGAAGGCGATGTGATCGGCCAGATGGAGATCGCTGGCGAAGGCGACGACAGTGAAGAGGCGCCGGAAGAGAGCGCTTCTGCAGAGTTCTCTTCTAACCAATCCAGCAGCGAGCCGGAAGCGTCTTCTGAAGACGATCAGGAAGAGACGACTAGCGGCGAGCCGGAGCGCAAAGAGATTCGCGTACCGGATCTTTCAGGCTCTTCTGACGTGCCGATTATCGAGATCGGCGTAGCCGCGGGTGACGAGGTCAACGAAGAAGACCCGTTGATCACCCTGGAGTCCGACAAAGCCTCTATGGACGTGCCTAGTCCCTATAAAGGCAAGCTCCTTGAGCTGACCGTTAAAGAGGGTGATACCGTCTCTGAAGGCGATGTGATCGGCTATATCGAAGTGGCTGGTGCTAAAGCGGATTCTAAGAGTCAGCAAGCCGCACCGAAAAAAGCCGCACCCGAAAAATCCGAGCCTAAAAAAGAGACCAAGGCCACTGAGTCTCCGGTGGGCACGCCTAGCCCGGAAGCCCAGATGGCAGCCCATAAGCCCCGCGATGGCAAGCTGGTTCACGCTGGCCCTGCGGTGCGCATGCTGGCCCGTGAGCTGGGGGTCGACTTGGGGCTGGTGAAACCCAGCGGCCCGAAAGATCGTGTGCTCAAGGAGGACGTACAGTCCTATGTGAAGCAGGCGATTGCCAATCAGGGTAAAGCCCAGCCTGGCGCGGCAGCCGCGGCCACTGGCGGTGCGGGTATTCCGCCAATACCGGAAGTCGACTTCAGCCAGTTTGGTGAAGTGGAAGAAAAGCCCATGGGGCGTCTGCTCAAGATGGGCGCGACCAACCTGCATCGCAGCTGGCTCAATGTGCCCCACGTCACCCAGTTCGACGAGGCGGACATCACCGAGCTGGAAGCTTTCCGTAAAGCGATGAAGGCCGAAGCGGAAGCTCAGGGTGCCAAACTGACGCCGCTGCCGTTTATGGTTAAGGCCTGCGCCTTTGCGCTGCGTAAATTCCCGCAGTTCAACGTCAGCCTGAAGGGTGACGGCGAAACCCTGGTATGGAAGAACTACGTCCATATCGGTATTGCTGTCGATACGCCTGACGGCCTGATGGTGCCGGTGGTACGCAATGCCGATAAAAAATCCTTGATCGAGATTGCCAAGGAGATGGCAGAGCTAGGCAAGAAGGCTCAGACCAAAAAGCTCAAGCGCGACGAGATGACCGGTGGCTGCTTCACCATTTCGAGCCTCGGCTCGATTGGTGGTACGGCGTTTACCCCGATCGTTAACGCGCCGGAAGTGGCCATTCTGGGCGTCTCCAAAGCGCAGATGAAGCCAGTTTGGGATGGCAGCGCCTTCCAGCCGCGCCTGATGATGCCGCTATCGCTCTCCTACGATCACCGCGCGATCAACGGCGCTGATGCGGCACGCTTTACTGCCTTCCTGGCGGATGTGCTGACCGATATTCGTCGCTTACTGCTGTAAAGAGTAGCGATGAACATTTTACAAGCGGCGCCCTTCGGGGCGCCGCTTGTGCTTGCTAAGCCTATAGCAGGGCGACCAAAGTGGTAGATTTGGGACACCTGACTGTTTTAACGACAAAAAAATGACATAAAAGCGGGTCTCTCAGGCTTTTGGGGAGTTGTGTCGCTTGAGAGGCGCGGTTATTGTCAGTTAACAGAATTTACATTCTCATTTTCAGACTCTTTTTTCATACTAAGAACTTCAAGGAGCAGTGCCATGCGTTTAATCCTGTTGGGTGCCCCCGGTGCGGGGAAGGGGACTCAAGCTCAGTTTATTTGCGAGCAATTTAAGATTCCTCAGATTTCCACCGGGGATATGCTACGCACGGCCATTAAAGATGGCACTGAGCTGGGCCTGAAAGTAAAAGAGATCATGAACAGCGGCGGCCTGGTGTCTGACGACATCATCATCGACCTGGTCAAAGAGCGCATCAGCCAGCCCGACTGCGAAAACGGCTTTCTGTTCGATGGTTTCCCACGCACAATCCCTCAGGCCGACGCCATGAAAGAGGGCGGCGTTAAGCTGGATCACGTGGTGGAAATTGCCGTGCCCGACGAAGAGATTGTTAGCCGTTTGGCTGGCCGCCGTGTTCACCAGGCTTCGGGCCGGGTTTATCACGTTGAGCACAATCCGCCCAAAGAGCCGGGCAAAGATGATGTGACCGGTGAAACACTGATCCAGCGTGAAGATGATCAGGAAGCCACGGTGCGCAACCGGTTATCGGTTTACCATGATCAAACGGCGCCGCTGGTCGATTACTACCAGCAGTGGGCCAAGCAGGATCCTCAAAATGCCCCCCAGTATCACCGCATTGAAGGCGTGGGCAGCGTGACCGATATTACCCACCAGGTAAAAGAAGCCCTTAGCTGATAAGAGCCCTTAGCTAATAAAGAGCGTTTTACCTGTTTCGATGGCCCGCTTAATGCGGGCCATCGTCGTATTGGCATGGCAAAGGTATAATGCTGCAACTTTTCTTTCGAGTGGCCACTTGTTATGCCGTTACATCTGCTTGCCCTTGATGCCTCTTCAAGCGCCTGCTCTGCAGCGCTACTGCGCCAAGGCGATTCGGGCACCGAGTGTCTGGCGCGCTTTGAGATGACGCCCCGTGCCCATACCCGTCGGCTGCTGCCGATGGTGGATGAAGTGCTTGCCGAAGCGCAGGTACCGCCTTCCCAGCTTGATGCCGTGGCTTTTGGTCGCGGGCCAGGTTCGTTCACCGGGCTGCGAATAGCCGCGGGGGCAGCCCAAGGTCTGGCGTTTGGCCTCGACTGCCCGCTACTGGGTGTGTCTACCTTGGAGGCGCTGGCCCTTCAGGCCCACCGTCGCTACCACCTGCGCCACGTGGTGACCGCCCTGGATGCCCGCATGGGTGAGGTGTACGCCGCAACCTGGCACTGTCTTAACGATACCATCACGCCGATGAGTGCCGAGGCGGTGCTAGCCCCGGAGAGGCTGAGGCTGCCGGGCGACGAAACCGACTGGGTGGGCGTGGGCAGCGGCTTTGCACTATGGGAGCAATTTACTGTCGATGTGCAGCTCAGCATGCCCCAGCATTTGGATGATTTAGAGCCCCGTGCCGAAGAGATGGCGTGGCTGGCGGCGCGTGATTTTGCCGCTGGTTTGGGGCAGGCCGCCCACTTGGTTCAGCCTGTTTATCTGCGCAACGACGTGGCCTGGAAAAAGCCCGCATGAGCTTTGTAGAGAGCCATGTTGAGGGCGACGTTGAGATCGATCATGAAGGAGTTGTTCTACCTGACGGCCTGCGTTTAGAGCAACGTGAGGAAGGGCTGGTGCTGGTGGGTGATGAGAAGCGCTACGGCAACCCACTGAGTGTTGATTTTGCGGCGGGTAAAGCCGCTCACCGGCGCCGCTTTGGCGGTGGGCGAGGCCAGCTAGTCGCCAAGGCGTGTGGGCTCTCCAAGGGTGTGACACCGAGTATTGTCGATGCCACCGCCGGGCTGGGGCGTGATGCCTTTGTGTTGGCGAGTTTAGGCGCTCAGGTTTTGTTAATTGAGCGAGTCGCAGCGATTGCGGCGCTGTTAGAGGATGGTCTGAAGCGCGCCTCCAGACATAGCGAGACGGCGGATATTGCTGCCCGAATGGTGCTGCGTCACGGCGATGCGGCTCAATCCTTGGCTGAACTCGTCGCAAACGCACGCTTTTCACCCCAGGTGATACACCTGGATCCGATGTTTCCCCATCGTGAGAAATCGGCGCTGGTGAAAAAAGAGATGCGGCTGTTTCGCGAGTTGGCTGGCGACGATAACGATGCCCCGCGATTACTTGAAGCAGCACTGGATGTGGCCACTCACCGGGTGGTGGTTAAACGCCCCCGTAAAGCGCCGCCTATTGCGGGCCCAGCGCCCCAGCATACCCTTGAGGGTAAAACCAGCCGCTACGATCTGTATGTGCATCGCTCATTGGCACGCTAGATCGTTGGCACCCTATCAACCCAGGAGCACCTATGCGGAACGAGTGGCGAGAAGGTAATCGCTTTACGCTGCTGCCCGAGGCTGCGCGCTTTCTGCCGGCCATGTTTGAAGCGGTGCATACCGCACGGCACTATGTGCTGGTAGAGCTCTACTTGATGGAGTCGGGGGAGCTTGCCGATCAGGTCAGCGATGCGCTTATAAAAGCTGCCAAACGCGGGGTCTGCGTCTGTCTGATGTTGGATGGTTATGGCTCCATGGGCCTCTCCAATAGTGATCGCCAACACCTCAAGCAGGGCGGTGTTCAGCTGCGCTTTTTTAACCCTATTGGCTTTCACTCTTTAGCACGGAACTTAAGCCGCGATCACCGCAAAATAGTGGTTATCGATGGCGAACTGGCGTTTACCGGCGGTTTTGGCGCGGTGGATGAGTTTCTCAATGCCTGGTACGAAATTGCGCTACGTATTGAAGGGCCAGTGGTGGCCGATTGGGAGCTGCTGTTTCGCCGGCTGTGGCATTCGCGCCTGACCCGCGCGGAGAAGGGCGATAATCGCCCGGCGACTCTCCCTGAGCGCCGTAAGCCACAGGTGCTCCCTAATGGCGTGCCTGGGCGGGCAATGTCAGCCCGTGGCTACCGCTATCAAGCGATTCGCCACTCGCTGCATCATCGTGTCAGCCAGGTAAATGAACGGCTCTGGCTGTGTACGCCCTATTTCGTGCCCACTTTTGCCCTGCGTCGGCGCTTGGTTCGGGCGGCTCGCCGCGGGGTTGACGTGCGTTTATTGTTGCCGGGGGCAAAGCATGATCATCCCGGCGTGCGTTTTGCCGGGCAGCGCTTTTATCACGCCATGCTCAAGGCCGGAGTGCGCATTTTTGAGTTTCAACCGACCTTTATCCATGCCAAATTTGTGCTCGCCGATGAGTGGGTGAGCATTGGTTCGTGTAACTTTGACCATTGGAATTTGCACTGGAATCTGGAAGCCAACCAAGAGGCGAAGGATCCGAAGCTCGCGGCCGATGTACGCGAGCTGTTTGAGCGTAACTTTGCCGCCAGCCAGGAGGTAGATGCCGAGGCTTGGGCGGCCCGGCCCTGGGGGCAGCGCGTCCGGGAGTGGCTCTATGGTGTGCTTGACGCGCTGATAATGCGGCTTAAATAGCGTCTTTTGCCTGCGTGCTTATGCTTATCTAAGTACCTAGCGCTTTTTGCCTTTTGCAGGCGTTTTTTTGCGCGGTTTGGGTTTGGGCGTTTCCTGCGGCACGCGGTAATGCAGATAAAGATCCAACACCAGCTCCGGCAACTGTACCACCAGCGACTCCTGGCGCGCTTGATCCTTAGCCAGTTCGGCCATGTCCGGCTCATCGTCGAACAGTCCGGAGAGCAGCATAAATGGTAGCAGCAGGGTGGCGGCGGCCTCTTCATCGTCCTGGAACCAGGCGCTTTCGTCGCTGAAGACGCCCTCCATAAAGCCTGCACACCAGTCACCGATAGGCGTTTCCTCGGCAGGCTCACCGCCCAGCGTCAGCTCAAACGGTAGTTCCGGCAGGCCGCCTTGTTCGAGTACTGCCACTGCATTGTCACGCAGCAGCGTGAGCAGGGTGGTAATCTCATCACGCTCAGCATCGCTGGCGTAGCGAGGCTCGCCCTGAAACAGCTCAGCCAGCCACTGGGTAGTGGGCACTTCGCTAGGGGCTACCGCAAGGGCCACTAAAAAACCATGGGCGGAGATGAGATCCAGGGCGTCTTCATCCACTTGATCAGAGTCGAGGAAGTCATCCAGTCTGTCCAGTTGCTCATCCTCGAGCAGTGGCTGCGGGGGCGTGTTCGTTTCAGGCGTATCGCTGCGCTCTGCCATGAGTAAAGCCTCATCTATACAATCGTTCATCAATGGTTATCTTTAACGGCTAGTTTATCACTAATGAAGACATTACCACTGCCCCCCTGGCCTGCCGCTGAATTGGCAGCCATGTCGGAGACAGCGCTGCACCAGGCCGCGCGGGTACGCGTTGAACAGGCGTGGCAGCGCTGCTGTGAAGTGTGCCCGTCGCTGCCAGCGCCAAAAGTGTGGTTTAACCTGCGCGGCGCGGCAGCCGGGCAGGCACATCTTGGCCACGGTGGTTTACGTTTTAATCCGGTACTGCTGAATGAAAACCGCACAGCGTTTTTTGATGAGGTGATTCCCCACGAAATGGCTCACTGGCTGGTGTTTCATTTGGATAATGGCCCGCGCCTGAAACCCCACGGTCACGAGTGGAAAACGGTGATGCGCGATCTCTTCGGCTTAGTGCCCAGTGTGACCCACCGGTTTGATATTAAGCAGGCGCAGTCCGCACCTTATCGTTACCAGTGCGATTGCCGCTTTCATCAATTTACCCCGAGGCGTCATGCTTTAGTGGTAAATGGGCGTCGTTACCGCTGTCGACACTGTGCTAAGACCTTGGTCTACAGGCCGGAAGTTGTCTTGTGATTTGTTTATAAATCTTTGTTTTTTAAATAAAAAACGATAATACCAATGTCTAAAGGGAAGCCCGCGCGAGGAGGTTTATGCTAGGAGAACATTTATGGCAGTCGATACTTACGATAATGGCCAATTAAGCCCCATAACTAGTCGTATCGACTACAGTTTCTTAGAGAGTGCATTTTCACGGACAGAGGCAATTTTATGAGCGATCAACAGAACGTCTATCCGGTGCGCGACGATTTCGCCGCCAATGCCTGGGCCGATAAAGCCAAATATGAGGCCATGTATCAGCAGTCGATGGACGACCCGGAAGGCTTCTGGGCCGAGCAGGCCAAGCGTCTGGACTGGATTAAAGCGCCCACTAAAATCAAAAATACCTCCTTTGCGCGTGATAATGTCGATATCCGTTGGTTTGAAGATGGCCTGCTGAACGTCAGCGCCAACTGTCTTGACCGCCATCTTGAAAAGCGTGGTGATCAGACGGCAATCATTTGGGAAGGCGACAATCCCAATGAATCCAAACATATTACTTATCGCGAACTCTATGCACGCACGAATCAGCTAGCCAACGCGCTGAAAGAGCTGGGCATCGGTAAAGGTGATACCGTCACGCTGTATATGCCGATGATTCCCGAAGCAGCCATGGCGATGCTGGCCTGCTCGCGTATCGGGGCCGTTCACTCTGTAGTATTTGGCGGCTTCTCTCCCGATGCCGTTGCCCAGCGTGTTATCGGCGCCGACTCCAAACTGGTGATTACCGCCGATGAGTCAGTGCGCGGTGGCAAGCACGTGCCGCTGAAGGAGAACGTGGATGCTGCGCTGACCCGTGACGGCACTGATGTATGCAAAAACGTTTTGGTGGTGAAACGCACCGGCGGTGAGATTGACTGGAAAGAGGGCCGCGATGTCTGGTTTGACGAGCTGGTCGATAAGCAGTCCAGCGAGTGTGAAGCCGAAGCCATGGGCGCCGAAGACCCGCTGTTTATTCTCTATACCTCAGGCTCTACCGGTGCGCCTAAAGGTCTGAAGCACACCACCGGTGGCTACCTGACCTATGCCGCCATGACTCATCAGTACGTGTTTGATTATCAAGAGGGTGAAATCTACTGGTGCACCGCGGACGTTGGCTGGGTCACCGGGCATAGCTATATCGTTTATGGCCCCTTGGCCAACGGTGCGACGACCCTGATGTTTGAGGGCGTTCCCAGCTATCCCACCCATGGCCGTATGGGTGATATCGTTGATAAACACAACGTCAATATTCTCTATACTGCGCCCACTGCGGTGCGTGCTCTGATGGCCCATGGCGAAAACGTTATGGACTCTAGCAAGCGCGACAGCCTGCGTCTGCTGGGCTCTGTGGGCGAGCCGATCAATCCCGAGGCATGGGAGTGGTTCTATCGCGTGATCGGCAATGAAAAATGCCCGATTGTGGATACCTGGTGGCAGACTGAGACCGGCGGCATCATGATTGCGCCGCTGCCGGGCGCTACGTCGCTTAAACCTGGCTCTGCGACCGTACCGTTTTTCGGTGTGAAGCCCGCGCTGGTCGATAACGAAGGGAATAAACTGGAAGGCGCCGCTGAAGGCAACTTGGTGATCCTTGACGCTTGGCCGGGCCAGGCGCGCTCTATTTGGGGTGACCACGAGCGCTATGTTCAGACTTACTTCTCGACCTACGATGGTATGTACTTTACAGGTGACGGCTGTCGCCGCGATGAGGATGGTTACTACTGGATCACTGGTCGTGTGGACGACGTTCTGAACGTTTCGGGTCACCGCATGGGCACCGCCGAGATTGAGTCTTCTCTGGTGGCCCACAGCGCCGTTGCGGAAGCAGCCGTTGTTGGTTTTCCGCACGATATTAAGGGACAAGGCATCTATATTTATGTCACCCTGAATGACGGTATCGAGCCGACAGACGAACTCAAAAAAGAGCTGACCCAGTGGGTGCGCAAAGATATTGGCCCGATTGCGTCGCCGGATGTCATCCAATGGGCGCCAGGTTTGCCGAAAACCCGCTCGGGTAAAATCATGCGCCGTATTCTGCGCAAGATTGCCGCCAATGAGTGTGATGGTTTGGGGGATACCAGTACGCTGGCTGACCCCTCGGTGGTCGATGAGCTAATTGAGCATCGTGCCAACCAATAATGGCGACAACGAATTAGGCTGTTTAGCCGCAACAGCCCCTTGAAAAAGCCGTGCCGACCCGAGTAGGTCGGCACGGCTGTGTTTATAGATACGCGTTTATAGATGCGTGTTTCACTTGTGTGAACGATCTATTATAAATTGTGCATGTGATGCTTGGGCATGATGAAGCCCATGGGGTACCATGCTTCACAACCGTAAGAGCCTAGCGTCGCGGCGGCAGACAACCCCGCTGCTCGAGGAACCGGAGGAATATCCATGGCAGTAGCTCATAAGTTTATCGTCGCTGACGATCACCCGCTGTTTCGTGCAGCGCTGACCCAAGCGTTACGCCAGTTGGCCCCCCAGGCGGAAATTGTCGAAGCGGACACCATGGAAGCCACCACCGATGTGGTGAATCGCCATCCTGATGCCGACTTGATTCTGCTCGATCTGCATATGCCGGGAGCCCACGGCTTCTCAGGCTTGATTCAACTACGCGGCCAGATGCCCGATATTCCCGTGGCGGTGGTATCAGGCAGTGATGAGCCCTACGTGGTGCGTCGTGCTATTGACTACGGCGCGTCGGGTTTTATCCCTAAATCGTCTTCACTGCAGCTTATTGCTGAAGCGGTTGGCGAAATCCTGCAGGGCGAAGTGTGGCTGCCCGAGGCGTTGGCCAACGTCTTGGAAGAGACCAGCGAGGAGGAGTCGCGCTTTGCTGAGGCGATTGCCTCGCTAACGCCCCAGCAGTTCCGCGTCTTGAATATGCTCACCGAAGGCCTGCTGAATAAACAGATTGCTTACGAACTGAGCGTCTCTGAAGCGACCATCAAGGCTCACGTGACAGCGATTCTACGCAAGCTGGGCGTTCACTCCCGCACCCAGGCAGTGATTGCTGCCCAGAAGCTGGAAGTCGAACCGCCGAAGGTTGTCTCCTAAGCGGCTGTTGTTATTGAGGCCTGCTGTTTGTTAAGACCTGATGTGGTTAGCTGCGGCGCGCTTAACGCGCCGCGCGATTGGCCTGTAACGTGCGTGTCAGTAGTGCCTGTATGAAAAATATCTTAAGTACTTGTTTCAATAGATGATAATGCCAGTTTTTTCACGAAGCCGTTTTGGAACTCTGTCCTTTCAGGAAATATTGGTGCATCAGATCATTGGTGTTTTCATTAGTACCATGCTGGCCTGAGCGGTACGTGTTGCAAAAGTAGGTCTTGGTCGAGGCGGCCTTAGCCACCTTGGGGTGATGGTGTGAACTATTCCCTTGGCGTGGTGGTGTCAATAACCGGGTCATTGCTCTATCCGTTCTAGTGACGGTGATTGCTAGTATCCTCACTGCCAATAGGTAGCCACTACGCCTTTCGATCACCATCTTCAGCCCGGATTCTTTGTGACCCTTGATCACCGTGTTGCCTTCCCAGTGAAGGTATAGTGCCGTTTTCCCCCCTCTCGGCATGGTACTGCTTGATGTCCAACCATGCGGAATCTTGCCTAACCCCGTCTGCTTCGCCAACTATCGCTGATAACGCCGTTATGCGTGTAGTAACCAATTGCCTTGGCTATCTTATGCGGGCCATACGATAGCCAAAAATCGGTATCGTTGTGTCTTTGCCAGTTGTCGGTACCCGTGCTGTGCGTCACTTGGGTAGATAAGGCAGATATGGTGCAGACGACGTTCCTCTTGATTTTGACGGGTGTTCCAAAGTGCTGCAGTTATTCTATGAATCCAAGCTTTATGGCGTTCATCTGCCACCTACAATTGAGCCTGAATGTAGATCAAAAGTGTTTTTGTAAGAGATGTCTTACATTTTTTTAAGAATATGCTTACATAATCTGACTAGTGTATCCGTTAAAATGCGAGTGTTATCTGTAACGTTCCGACGTCACCCCATCTTCAGTAGCACCTGGGTTTAGAGTCAGAAGTAACTTTATCGTGTTTTACCACCAGTTGCTCGGCATAGGCTGACGGTGTCAGCCCTCCAAGGCTCTTCTTCGGTCTTTCTTC
>NZ_JAUAMB010000014.1 GCF_031010175.1 Halomonas sp. SpR1 | reverse complement strand
TTTTGCGAGATCCACGCCAATCACCCTATACTTGTTCATGGTCTTCTCCCGTCTTGAATGAAGTGACACTTTCATTCTGGCGCATTTTGACGCCGACAATGGGGGGGAGGAGACCATCTCATCATCCCTGGGCGCTACTTTCGCCATCCATGGCGAAAGACCCCCGCTACAGGCTATTCCGTTCTTGTGCTTAGTGTTATCTCTCAGCAAGCAATTTTATACCGCAGGAATAACCGCCGTTGCTTCGATTTCCACCTTGGCCTGATCTTCCACAAGTCCCGCCACCTGCACCATGGTCATCGCCGGGAAATGCTTGCCCAGCACCTCGCGATAAGCGCCGCCCACTTCTTTAAGCCGGGCCAGATACTCCCGCTTGTCCGTCACATACCAGGTTAACCGAACGATATGTTCCGGGCCTGCGTCCGCCTCTTTTAAAATCGCCACGATGTTTTGTAGCGCTTGGTTCACTTGAACGACGAAATCATCGCTTTCAAATACCTGATCGGCATTCCAGCCAATCTGACCGCCGACAAAAACCGTCTGGCCGGAAGCAAGCACGCCGTTAGCGTAGCCGATGGCCGGTTTCCAATGGGAAGGGTGAAGAAGCTGATGAAAGGTGGCGTCACTCATTATGGCTATCCTTATAGGTTATCAACGGTAATATGCTGGCGTATTGCCTCTGTCCATGGCATCGGCTTACCGCTACTTAAATCCACAAATACCAGGGTTGAATCGCTGGTTAAGCGCTTTTGCTCTCCGCAATAAGCGATAATCTGCAGCGTTAAACTGCTACGCCCCATAGACTGAACCCTTAATTCAAAGGTCAGCCGTTCGCCCAACCGGCTAGGCGCGTGAAACTGGGTGTCGATGGCGGCCGTGGGCACGCCTGTACCGGTTTCCACATGTAGTTGGTTAAAGTCGTGGTGCACAACCTCCTCAAACCAATCCTCCACCACGGAGTTAATCATCTCGAAATAGCGGGGATAAAACACAATACCTGCCGGATCACAGTGCTGAAAACGCACCTTCCGCTGCGTGGTAAACGCCATTATTATTTCCCCCTGTTTATTCTCAACTACACACCCAAATAACGATCACGCACCGAACTGTCCAGTGCGGCAGGCTTGCCGTCCCACACCGTGCTGCCTTTCTCTAAAATGGTGCAGCGGTCAGCGATGGGCAGGATTTCGCTTAACGACTTATCCACCAACAGCGTCGCCTGGCCTTGCTCCTTAAGCAGCCGAATCGCCCGCCAAATCTCCTGACGAATCACCGGCGCTAACCCTTCGGTGGCTTCATCGAGCACCAGCAAGCGTGGGTTGGTCATCAACGCACGGCCAATGGCCAGCATCTGCTGCTCACCGCCGGAGAGAGTCTTGGCCATTTGCACCCGACGCTCCTCCAAACGCGGAAACAGCGTTTCTACTTTCTCCAGTGTCCACTCGCCGGGGCGAGCGGTGACCAGCAGGTTTTCGCGTACGGATAAATTGGGAAAGCAGCGGCGACCCTCAGGCACTAAGCCCAAGCCCGCCTTGGCGATGCGGTAAGCGGGCAAGCGGCGTATGTCTTGAGATTCAAATTCAATAGTGCCGCGGCGAGCTTGAGTCAGACCAAATATCGAGCGAATGGTGGTGGTTTTACCCATACCATTGCGGCCCATCAACGCCACCATTTCCCCAGCGTTCACTTCAAGATTGACGCCAAATAGCGCCTGGGAGGGGCCATAAAACGTTTCAATGTCAGCAACCTTAAGCATCAGAATCCCCCAGGTAGGCTTCACGGACGCGCGGATCCTGCCTAATGGCTTGGCTATCGCCGTGGGCGATAACGCTGCCAGAGACCAGCACCGAGATACGATCAGCAAGCCGAAATACCGCTTCCATATCGTGCTCGATCAGCAGAATGGGCACTTCCAACTTTAGCGCTTCAAGCAGCTCGGTCAGTTTCGCTGAGCCTTCCGGGCCCAGACCTGCCATGGGTTCATCAAGTAACAGCGCGCGGGGCTTGAGTGCCAGGGCGCAGGCCACTTCTACTTGACGGCGTTCACCATGGGAAAGCTCAAATACCGGCGTCCAGGCGCGGTGGCTAAGCTGCATCCGCTCCAGCGCCTCATAAGCAGGTTCAAGCAACTGCCGATCCCGGTCGACGGGTTTCCAGAAGCGAAAACTATGACTCTGCAGCGCTTGAACGCCCATCATCACATTGCGCATCACCGATAATGGTTCAGCCAGCGAGGAGACCTGAAAACTACGCCCCAGCCCCATGCGGGCGCGCTGGGCAATGCTCATGCCGGTGATTTCGGTGTCCGCTAGAAAAACGCGGCCCTCATCAGGGCGTATATTGCCGGCAATTTGGCCGATCAAGGTCGATTTGCCCGCCCCATTGGGGCCAATCAGGGCGTGAATTTCCCCTGGCTTAAGATCCAGTGAAACATCGCTGGTCGCCTGCAGCGCGCCAAAGTGTTTATTCAGGTTTTGTAGCGAAAGAACGGCATTACTCATTTCGCTCCCTCCCGGCCAACCAACCCATCACGCCGTGTTTGGCAAACAGCACGACCCCAAGTAGCACTAACCCCAGGAACAGCTGCCAATACTGGGTAACGCCTCCGAGAAAAGTCTCCATCATTATAAACAGCACCGCACCGGCCAGGGGGCCATAAAGGCGGCCTACGCCGCCTAGAATCACAATCACCATCAGTTCACCGGAGAAGTGCCAACTGAGCATGTTGGGGCTAACAAAACCATTTAGATCCGCATAGAGCGCCCCGGCAAGGCCGGTGATCGCTGCAGAAATCACAAACGCCACCAGGCGAATGGGGTAGGGGCTTATACCCGCGGTGGCCAAACGCACATCGTTAAGCCGCGCCATGGTGAGGGCGGCGCCAAAGCGGGATTTCATCAGCCGTGAGGTGATCGCCATCGCCAATACCAGCCCGGTGAAGCAGATCAGGAAATAGGTTAATGCATTGCTGCTATCGAACAGGGGAAGGGTGTTACGTATATAAATGGGTAGGCCATCCTCGCCGCCATAGGTTGGCCAGGAGTTGGCAAAGTAGTAAATCATCTGGGCAAAGGCGAGGGTGATCATAATGAAGTACACCCCCGTGGTACGCAGCGATATAGCGCCGATCACCAGCGCCAAAAGCGCACACAGCAGGGCAGCCACCAGCCACACCACCAGCAGGCTATCGCTACCCGGAACGCTGAAAGGCCAGGTCATAAACGGCGAGTAATCAAACGCATGGTAGGCGCTGATGCCCGCAACGTAGCCACCCAAGCCGAAATAGGCGGCATGGCCAAAACTCACCATGCCCCCATAGCCTATCGCCAGATTAAGGCCCACAGCGGCCATGGCAATGATCGTCATCCGTGAGGCCAGATTGACGTAGTAGATATGGCCCAGGAGGTAAGCCGCTACCGGCACCAATAGCAGCAGGCCGAGCAGTGCCATCTGCACCAGGCCTTTGCGGTCAAAGTGGCTGCCAGTTTTGGGCGCAAGTGCAGTATCGGCGGTGCTGGCTTGTGAGGCACCATTAGTCAGGGAAGTGTTATTAGTCATGGGCAGAGAACAGTCCCTTAGGCTTGAAGGCGAGAATAACGGCCATGAGGATATAGATCAGCATTGCGGCCAGCGCCGCGCCGACCCCGGTCGCCTCTGAGGGCGGCATAAAGGCGCGGAAGAAAATAGGCAAATAAACCCGCCCCAATGTATCGACCACGCCCACCAACAAGGCACCCAGTAGCGCGCCTTTAATGGAGCCAATTCCGCCAATGACGATTACTACGAAGGCCAAAATCAGCACCGGCTCGCCCATTCCCACCTGAACCGATTGCAGCGCCCCCACCAACGCACCGGCCAAGCCTGCCAGACCCGCGCCCAAGGCGAACACGACGGTATAAAGCTTGGAAATATTCACCCCCAGCGCGCCAATCATTTCGCGGTCGCTCTCACCCGCACGAATACGCATGCCCAAGCGAGTTTTGGAGATCAAAAAGTAAAGTGCGATAGAAATAACGATCCCCACGCCAATCAGCATTAACCGGTAGATGGGGTAGCGGGTATCGCCGGGCAGCGTAACAAACCCGGTTAACCAGGAAGGCGGGCTAAGCCGCATGGGCGACGAGCCAAAGATCCAACGCGTGCCTTCAGAAAAAATCAAAATAAGCGCAAAGGTCGCCAACACCTGATCAAGGTGGGGGCGGTGATAAAGCCGGCGAATCACCAGTAGCTCCACCAAGGCGCCAACCATCGCGGCGGCCGCCATGCCAGCTCCAAGGCCGATTAAAAAAGAGCCTGTTGAGGCCGTCACAGCGGCGGTGGCGTAGGCCCCGACCATATAAAAAGAGCCGTGGGCCAGGTTGATTAAACCCATTACCCCGAATACCAGGGTAAGGCCGCTGGCCATCAAAAACAGCATGGTGCCGAGCTGCACGCCGTTGAGAAGTTGCTCTATTAGCAGAGTAACGGACACGTTAGGCATCCTTAACAAAGGAAGAAAGCAAAGGCTGGGTGATGACACCCAGCCACGGCGATATTACATCTGGCACTGCTCAAAATAGATGTCCTGGATATCTTCCACCGCGATACCAAGCAGGCGATTGGTGGGCTCGCCATCGTCACCCTCCACGACTTCACGTACGTAGATGTCCTGAATAGGGTGGTGGTTAGGGCCAAAGCGGAATTCACCGCGCACGCTGTCAAAGTCGGCTGCACGCAGCGCTTCGCGGAAGGCGTCTTGATCATCGGGGTGGGCAACGTCGAGGGCACTAAGAATCAGGTTGGCGGTGTCGTAGCCCTGCGCCGCGTAAAGGGTGGGCATGCGGTCATAGGCGGCTTGGAAGCCCTCGACAAAGCGGTCATTCGCTTCGTTTTCGAGATCATAAGCCCACAGCGAGGTATTGCGTGCACCAATGGCGGCACTGCCAACGGCCTTGATAAGAATTTCATCAAACGAGAAGGCGGCGCCAAAGATCGGCATATCAACGCCGGAGCTCTCCCACTGCTTCATAAACGAGATACCCATCCCACCGGGCAGGAAGAAGAAAAGACTGTCGGCATCGCTATCACGAATCTGGGCAATTTCAGCGGCGTAGTCGGTTTGGCCCATTTGGGTATAAAGTTCGCCAACGACCTCACCTTCATAAAGGTGCTTGAAACCCGCTAATGCATCGGTGCCTGCGGGGTAGTTGGGCGCCATGATAATCGGCCGCTCGTAGCCCTGTTCACGCATGTACGCGCCCATGGCGCCGTGCAGATTGTCGTTTTGATACGCCACGTTGAAGTAGTTTTCATGGCACATGCGCCCGGCCAAATCGGAAGGGCCTGCATTGGGTGAGAGATAGAAGGTGCCCTGGCGCGTAACGGAGGGCACCACTGCCATGGCCAGGTTAGACCAGATGATGCCGGTCAGGATGTCCACCTCATCGCGCTGCATAAACTCATTGGCCAGGCTGCGGGCCAGATCCGGGCGGTTGGCATCGTCTTGAATCAGCACCTCCACATCGTCGCGGCCCGACTGCTCAAGGGCGAGCATAAAGCCATCGCGAACGTCCACACCGAGGTGCGAACCACCCCCTGACAGCGTAGTGATCATGCCAATTTTGACCTCTTCAGCATGTGCCGTCAGCACGCTTGAAGAGAGCAGTAAACCAAGGCCTAAGCGAGTAATCTGTTTCATAGCAAGTTCCTCATTATTTAATCGTTTTATTGCTAAGAGGGTTGTACGTTTTTTGATGTGGCACCAGAGCAAGCAGAGCCAGCGCTGGGATAATGCTCCTGGCTCAGCCTAAAACGCTGAACTTTACCCGTGGTTGTTTTTGGTAGCGCCTCGATAAAACGTATGGAGCGAGGGTACTTATAGGGCGCGATCGTCTGTTTGACGAAGTCCTGCAACATTTGCTGACACTCTTCATCTTGCTGAAAACCATCGTTTAGAACAACAAAAGCCTCGACAATTTGCCCACGCTCTTCACTGGGCGCGCCAATCACCGCACACTCTTTAACGGCGGGGTGAGCCAGCAGTGCTGCTTCAACTTCAGGGCCGGCAATGTTATAGCCTGCCGAGACAATCATGTCGTCATTGCGAGCAGCGAAGTGGAAGTAACCCTCTTCGTCCTGATAAAACGCATCGCCGGTGATATTCCAGCCCGCCTTTACATACTTTTGCTGGCGCATATCGGCTAGGTAGCGGCAGCCGGTGGGGCCGCGCACGGCAAGCTTACCCACCGTGCCGTGAGGTACATCATTCATCTCGTCATCAACGATTCGTGCTTCGTAACCGGTCACCGGTTTGCCGGTGCAGCTGGGGCGATGATCCTCCAGACGGTTAGAGATAAAGATATGCAGCATTTCAGTCGCGCCGATACCGTCGATGATGGGCGTACCGGTTTGCTTGATCCAGTCGTGATAAATCGGTGCTGGCAACGTTTCGCCAGCGGAAACCGCCACGCGCAGGCTGCTTAAATCTTCATGACGCGTAGGCGCTGAGAGCATGGCGCGATATGCCGTTGGGGCGGTAAACACCACCGTGGCCTGATATTCGCGAATAATATCCATCATATTGGGCGGGGAGGCGTGTTCGAGCAGCACGGCAGTGGCGCCGAAGCGCAGCGGAAAGATCGCCAGCCCACCCAGGCCAAAGGTAAACGCCAGTGGGGGCGAACCGACGAATACATCTTCCGGGGTTACCTGAAGCACTTCCTTGGCGTAGCCATCGGCAATCACCAGCAGATCGCGGTGAAAATGCATGGTGGCTTTGGGCGAGCCGGTAGTACCCGAGGTAAAACCAAGCAGCGCCACATCGTCGGCGGCGGTATCCACGGCATCAAAGGTGGTGGGTTTGCTGAGTGCCAAGCGGTCAAGTTCCGCATCATGATTGGCGGTGCCGTCAAAGCCGACAATACGCTTGAGTAGCGGGTTCTGCTCCTGGCACTCGGCAAGCTCATCGAGCAGTCGGGTATCGCAGAGGGCGAGGCTAATTTCCGCTTTATCAATCACCTGACAAAGCTCTTTGCTGCGCAGCATCGGCATGGTGTTGACGACCACAGCGCCTGCCTTGGTGGCGGCCAGCCAGCAGGCCACCATGGCCGGATTGTTGGCCGAACGAATCAGCACTCGCTGGCCAGGAATGACGCCCAGGTCTTCCACCAGCACATGGGCGAGGCGGTTGGTCCACTCGGTAAGTTCTTGGTACGTTCGCCGTCGGCCGTTGCCCGCTAGGGCAATACGTTCACCATGGCCCTGGTCGAGCAGCCGGTCGCAAAGCTCAACGCCCGCGTTAAGTCGCTCAGGGTAATCGTAGCCTGAAAGCAGAAACTCAGGCTGACTATCAATGGGTGGCAGGTTATCCCGCGCAAAAGTATCAGCATGAGCCGACTGGATGTACATGACCAACCTCCGTATTTAGAGTCGTTGTTTATTCCTGCCCGATACGCATAGGAGTCAGGTCTTCCACAGATGGCGAACTGCACCTCTTTGGTTTCGAGAGCAGGTTTCCGCGAGGGCGCTGTGAACCCATCCTTGGGCGCTACTTTTGTCATCCCTGACAAAAGACCCTCGCTACAACCTGCTCTCTTCTCCCGTTAACGGAGGTTTTCAAAGAAGTCATTTCCAACTGTGTTAGCCCTGGGGCAGGGATACGGTGTCTGGCGTTGTGTTTTATTGTTTTGGATACTACGGTACGGCTTTTTGCTATTTACCCCTCCGCAAGCATGCTGCGGGCGATGACTACTTTCTGAACGTCTGACGCGCCTTCGTAAATGCGCAGCGCGCGGATTTCGCGGTAGAGGCTCTCGATAATATGGCCTTTGCGCACGCCGTCACCGCCGTGCAGCTGCACTGCCTGATCAATCACCTGCTGGGCCTGATCGGTGGCAAACAGTTTGGCCATCGCTGCCTCGCGAGTGACCCGTTCAGCGCCTTGATCTTTCGTCCAGGCGGCGCGATACACCAGCAGGGCGGCGGCATCCACATTCAACGCCATATCGGCTAAGTGACCCTGCACCATTTGCAGATCGGAAAGAGTGGCGCCAAACAGCTCACGAGAGCGGCTGCGAGACAGCGACTCCTCCAGCGCCCGGCGGGCGAAGCCAAGTGCCGCGGCGCCTACCGTGGAGCGGAAAACGTCTAACACGGACATGGCAATCCGAAAGCCCTGGCCCGGCTGGCCGATCAAGGCGCTGGCAGGTAGCACCATATCGTTAAAGCCCAGCCGTGCTAGCGGGTGGGGCGCCACCGACTCCAAGCGTTCGCGAATTTCCAGCCCCGGTGTATCAGCAGGAACCAAAAAGGCCGACAGTCCTTTGGCACCTGGGCCTTCGCCGGTGCGGGCGAAGACTGTATAGATGTCGGCAATGCCGCCGTTAGAGATCCAGGTTTTCTCGCCATTCAAACGGTAGCTATCGCCGTCACGCTCGGCGGTGGTATCCAGTTGGGCCACATCGGAGCCAGAGCGAGGCTCGCTGAGGGCAAACGCCGAAAGCGCTTCACCGCTGCGAGTTTTGTCCAGCCACTGTTTCTGCTCGTCACTGCCGTATAGGCTGATCGCGCCGGTGCCCAGCCCCTGCATGGCAAAGGCGAAATCGGCCAGGCCGTCATGGCGGGCAAGGGTTTCACGAATCAGGCACAGGCTGCGCACGTCGATATGCTCACCGGCCGTGCCTTGTAAAAAGCCTGCCTTACCCAGATCGCGCACAAGCTGAATACAGGTGGCATCCACATCGCTGTGATCGCGGGGTAGCTCTGCGCGGCACCACGCCTCAAGTTGCTCGGAAAGTTCGCGATGCTGGGCCTCAAAAAAGGGCCATGCTAGAAAACTCTTGTCGCTCATCAGTCCCCCTTAAACTCAGGTTTTTGTTTGGCTACAAAGGCGTGGTAGGCGCGTGCAAAATCATTGGTTTGCATACAGATCGCCTGGGCCTGGGCCTCTGATTCGATGGCCTGTTCCAGGCTCATCGACCACTCCTGGTTTAACTGGGTTTTGGTAATGCTGTGGGCAAAGGTGGGGCCGTTAGCCAACCGGGTGGCGTAGGCGATGGCATCTTCTTCCAGGGCTTCAGGTTCGACCACTCGGTTGTAAAAGCCCCACTGCAGACCTTCCTCGGCACTCATGCTGCGACCGCTGTAGAGCAGGTCGGCTGCACGGCCTTGGCCGATAATGCGCGGCAGCATTGCACAGGCGCCCATATCACAGCCCGCCAAGCCCACCCGGGTGAATAGAAACGCCGTGCTGGCGCGGGGGGTGGCAAAGCGAATATCCGAGGACATGGCGATAATCGCCCCTGCGCCTACGCAGATGCCGTCGACGGCAGCAATAATCGGCTTGCCGCAGTTGAGCATGGCCTTGACCAGGTCCCCGGTCATGCGGGTGAATTCGAGTAGGCCTTTCATATCCTTGCCCACCAAGGGGCCGATAATTTCATGCACATCGCCGCCGGAGCAGAAGTTCTCGCCGTTGGAGGTAAACACCACCGCATGCACATCCGAGGCATACACCAGATCACGGAAGGTGTCGCGCAGCTCAGCGTAGCTCTCGAAGGTCAGCGGGTTTTTGCGCTCCGGGCGATTGAGCCGAATAACGGCGACTCCGCCTCTCATCTCCCAGATAAAGTGCTCGGGGGTTAAGCCAGCCATACTCTTCATATTATTGTTCTCGCCTGTCGGTGATTAATTGGCATCGTTAGGAGTAGCGGGTAAGCGGTGGAGCAACTCGCCGATATGGTGGGCGTCCTCTTCGCTCACCCCCTCGAATAGCGCATTGATCCAGCGTTCATGCTCAACGGCCATGCCTCTAAAGGTGTCTCTGCCAGCCACGGTCAGGCAGACCCGCGTAGCGCGTCGGTCGCCCTCAATGGCAATACGCTCCACGGCGCCATCCTCCACCAGACGATCAATAATGCCGGTGACGTTGCCGTTGGAAACCCGCAGCCGCTTGGAGAGCTCGTTCATTTTCAGGCCCTCCTCAGCGGCATATAGCGCAGCCATGACATCAAATCGGGGCAGTGTAGAGTCGTGCTCCGTTCGCAGGCGTTCGCGTAGTTCGGCCTCAACCTGACGGGTAACCCGCAGCATGCGCAGCCATAAGCGCAGTCGCTCCTTGCTTAAGCTATTTTTTCCTAGGCCTTCGGCTGTCATACCTCTCCTCCTGAGATTGAGATCGCCTGTCCATTTATCGCGCCGCTGTTAGGGCCGCATAACCAGAGTGCGGTGGCGGTGACTTCCGCAGGAGTGACTAAGCGCCCGGTGGGGTTGGTGGATTCGAAGTGGGAAGTGGCCTGTTCGGCCGATTGACCCGTTTTAGCCACAATATTGTCGACGCTAGCAGCGAGTAGCGGTGTGTCGGTAAACCCAGGGCAGAGCGCATTGACGGTGATATTGCGTGTGGCTGTTTCAGCCGCCAGCGAACGCACCAAGCCCACCACGCCATGTTTTGCCGCGCAGTAAGCACCTACATAGGCGTAGCCTTTTAGGCCTGCGGTGGAGGCCACGGCAATTAGTCGCCCACCGTCGTTCAACTGCTTTAAGCCTTCGCGCAGGGTTAGAAACACGCCGCTTAGATTAACGTTGAGCATTCGCTGCCACTGTTCAAACGAGGTTTTGGCAAACGGCGCGCTCTCTGCCGCTCCGGCATTGGCGATGACGATATCGACCCTGCCAATTTTTTCGAATAGCGCCACCATGGCGACTTCATCGGTCACATCGACCACGGCGAAGTCAACGCGACGGTGTTGATCTGCAATCGCTTGAAGGGCAACCTCTCTGCGGCCGGTAATCGTGACCTCGGCGCCTGCTTCGGCAAAGGCCAGGGCCATATCGGCACCAATGCCGCTGCCACCGCCGGTAATCACCACGCGCTTGTCTGTGAGCTGCGTCATACCCACCCCTCGCCACGTTCGGCCAACCGCTGTAGCTGATCGGCACCTGCCCGGTAGGGCGCAGGCCACTCGACCTCGCTATCACCCAAGCCTGCGGCAACGTGCAGCAGCCAGTAAGGGTCAGCCAGATGGGGGCGGGCGATGCAGACTAAGTCGGCGCGCCCGGCTATCAGAATCGAGTTCACATGGTCAGCCTGATAGATATTGCCCACCGCCATGGTGGCAATCGAGGCTTCGTTACGGATCCGGTCAGAGAAGGGCGTTTGGAACATACGTCCATACACCGGTTTGGCCTGGGTGGAGGTTTGCCCGGCAGAGACATCCACAATATCCACCTCTGCTTCCCGCAGCCGCTTGGCGATCTCTACCGCATCGTCGGGGGTAATGCCTTCATCGCCGCACCAGTCGTTGGCGGAAATACGCACTGAAAGCGGTTTATGGGCAGGCCAAACGCTGCGCACGGCGTTGATAACTTCAAGCGGGTACCGCAAGCGGTTGTCCAGCGAGCCTCCATACTCATCGTCACGGTGATTGGTTAGGGGGGTAATGAAGGATGAGAGCAGGTAGCCGTGGGCGGCGTGAATCTCAATCATATCGAAGCCCGCACGGACGGCCATCTGCGCCGCGCGAACGAACTCGTCGCGCACCCGCTCCATATCATCGCGATCCATCGCCTTGGGTACCTGGTTGCGTGCAGACCAAGGTTGAGCAGAGGCTGATAGTATTGGCCAGTTGCCCTCGGCAAGGGGGGCGTCCATCTCTTGCCAACCTAGTTGAGTCGAGCCTTTGGGGCCGGAGTGGCCAAGTTGGGCGCATAGCTTGGCGTTGGTTTCTGTATGCACAAAATCGCATAACCGCTTCCACGCTGCTTCGTGCTCTGGGGCGTACAGCCCTGGGCAGCCGGGAGTGATTCGCCCGGTGGGGCTGACACAGGTCATTTCGGTATACACCAAGCCTGCGCCGCCTTTGGCCCGCTCGGCGTAGTGGCTAAAGTGCCAATCGGTAGGGCAGCCATCCACGGCTTTGTACTGCGCCATAGGGGAGACCACCACGCGATTTGCCAGCGTCATATCGCGCAGTTGGTAGGGCGCAAACATGGGTGCCCGGGCGCTACCAGGATTACCCGCCTGGGTTTGAAACCAGCGCTCGGCGCTCTCCAGCCACTCTGGGTCGCGCACTCGCAGGTTCTCATGGCTGATGCGCTGGGAGCGGGTCAATAACGAGTAGTTGAACTGCACCGGGTCAAGATCCAGGTAGCGCTCCACCTGCTCAAACCACTCGGTGGAGTTGCGCGCGGCTGACTGTAGGCGCAGCACTTCAAAGCGGCGGTCTTCTTCGTAGCGAGCGACGGCAGCTTCCATGCTGCCTTCACTGTGTAAATAGGTTGCCAGCGCAATGGCGCTTTCCAGGGCGAGCTTGGAGCCCGAGCCAATCGAGAAGTGGGCAGTCGCTGCGGCATCGCCCATCAGCACGACATTCTCATAGCTCCAGCGCTCGCAGAGTACCCGTGGGAAGTTGATCCACGCCGAACCACGTATATGGTTAGCGTTTGTCATCAGTGCATGGCCATCGAGATGCTTGGCAAAGATGCGCTCGCAAACTGCGATTGATTCCTGCTGGCTCATTTCGCCAAAGCCAAACGCCTGCCAGGTGGCCTCGCTGCACTCGACGATAAAGGTCGCCGTATCCTTATCAAATTGATACGCGTGGGCCCACACCCAGCCATGTTCGGTATGTTCGAAAATAAACGTAAAGGCATCATTAAAGGTCTGGTGCGTGCCAAGCCAAACGAACTTACACGCACGGACATCAATATCGGGTTTGAAGTGTTCAGCATAGGTCTGACGGGTGCGGGAGTTAAGGCCGTCGGCGGCCAGTACCAGGTCATATTCTTGCCGGTACTGCTCAATGGAGGCTTCCGTTATATCGGTTTCAAAACGCATTTCAACGCCCAGCTCGCGAGCACGCTCTTGGAGCAGGATCAGCAGTTGGCGACGGCCAATGCCGCAAAAACCGTGGCCGGTAGAGACCGTTTTTACGCCTTTATGAACGACTGCAATGTCATCCCAGTAAGCGAAATGTTCACGAATGCGCTCTGCACTGATCGGGTCATTCGCTGCGAGGTTGTCCAGCGTTTCGTCTGACAGCACCACGCCCCACCCGAAGGTATCGTCCGCACGGTTGCGTTCGATCACCACAATGTCATGGGAAGGATCCTGCAGTTTCATACTGATCGCGAAATAGAGGCCGGCAGGCCCTCCACCCAGGCAGGCAATTCTCATTCTTCTTCTCCTCCACAGGAAAGCAGGCTCTTTTCTGAAGATAGGAGAGGGATTAATAAAATTCAAGTATAAACTTTTTAAGCTTAAACTATTTTTCTGGCAAGATTTTCCACCCTGTTTTTTCTAATGTATGGGCAAGCGTGTAACGAGCTGCATGCTGCTGCGCTCGCAATGGTGCCCCTAAGATGAGAGCATAAAAGAGGTAAAAATACGGCGACATCAGCCGCTTGAGAACGCTGGTCACCAGGCATAGATGAAAGCGTTATGGGCAGTGAACTTTTAGTACCATGGAAACCGTACTCGCTGGGATTGACAGAGGTAGTGAGAGGCGCGACTCTAAGCCTGTTCTCTGTTTTGAGCGGTTGATAGTCGTTATTAATAGCAGTTAATGGTGAGTTTAAGGAGAAAACCCCATGCTCGAAGATTGCAAAAATGCCCTGGAGCGCTGGGGTGGCGTGCACACGTTGATCGACCGCTGGCTGGATCAACGTCGTCAGCTATTAGTTAGCTTTATCGAGCTAAAGGAAGCGTGCGATGCTGAGCTGGAAGCAGTGAGCAAAGCGCCTATCGATACCTTCAGTGAAAAGTTAATGGACTACATCAGCGCGGGCCACTTTGAGATTTATCCTCAGCTGTCGGAAGAGGCGAAAGCCTTTGAGGATGAAAGCGCGCTGGCGATCGCTGCTAAACTGTTTGAGCGTTTAGAAATGTCCACCGAGATGGTCTTGGAGTTTGATACCGATTTTGGCTCCACGCTCAGCTGTGAACAAAATATTGCCCGGCTGCCTGCCTGGATCGACCGCTTAGCCCGCGGCCTTACCGAACGTTTCGCGCTGGAAGACCAGTTGATTGCGCGTCTACACGCTGCCCACAGCCCGCAGCACACCAAAGCCCCCGCTTAAGACCTTATGAAACAGGCGCCGCCAGACGGCGCTTTTGCCCGCTGATGATTACCCAAACCCCGGCACCGCTGCGGGTGCGCCTTAGGCGTACCACGCGCTACAAAACCCACCGATCCAGCTTTGTGCCCATCCCGTAGCGCGTGGTAACGAGAACGCGAGTTCAGCGAGCATTTGAGGCACCCGCGGGAGGCGTCGGAACGACGCCCGATGGCACCGCAGCCACCCCCGGCACCGCTTCGCGCTGCTCCCGCGGGTGCGCCTTAGGCTTACCACGCGCTACTAAATCACGTGTGCACATAAAACGGGGACGCCCAATAATCGATTCACCCTTCACCCCCTGCGACGTAACTTCCCGCCTATCACCAACATACAAGGCGTAAGCAGCAGCGTTAGTGCGGTGGCGAAGGTGAGCCCGCCGGCGATGGCGCTCGACATCTGTGTCCACCACTGGGCGGAGGGGGCATTAAAGCCAAGGGCAGGGGTGAACAGGTCAACATTGATTCCCAGTACCATCGGCATTAGCCCCAACACCGTGGTAATCGCTGTTAACAGCACCGGGCGAAGGCGCAAGCAGCCAGCTTCAAGCGCTGCTTCGCCGGGTGACATACCCTGGCCGCGCAGCTCGTTGTAGGTATCGATCAAAACAATATTGTTATTGACTACAATACCCGCCAGAGCAATCACGCCCATCCCCACCATCACAATGCCGAAAGCCTGACCGGTAATCAGTAGCCCCATCAAAACCCCCGCGGTGGAAAACACAATCGCGGAGAGCACCAGGCCCGCCTGATAGAAGCTATTAAACTGAGTGACCAGAATCAGCGCCATCAAGCCGATAGCAATCAAGAACGCACTGGCCAGGAACTGCATCGACTCCTGTTGATCCTCCTGCTCGCCCGCCACATTGACCATTAGCCCGTCAGGCAGGCTATCTTTGCTCGCATTCAGCAGGGCGCCCAGGCGCTCATCGGCGAGGTAGCCGGGGGCAAGGTCTGCATCAATGGTAATCGCCCGACGACCATCAATGCGGTTCAGCGTGCCCACTTTAGGGGCGGGTTCAAGCGTCACAAAATGGGAGATGGGCACCTGACCTCGCTGGGTATTGATGGTCAGCCGCTCAAGCTGATCCAGCGAGCGCCAGTTCTGCGGCAGGCGCACCCGGATATCCACTTCATCGCTTACTTCCGGCGGGCGATAGCTCGCCACCTGAAGCCCGGTGGTCAACAACTGCACCGCGCTACCAATGGTGGTGACATCCGTACCCATGCGCGCAGCGGCCTCACGATCCACGTTAACTCGCCACTCCACGCCCGGCAGGCTACGGTTATCCTGAATATCGGTAAAGCCGCCCAGCTCGCGCATTAATTGACTTAGCTGGTTAACCCCGGCATCGGCGACCTCGGGGTTGGTAGCGCTCACTTCAAGCACGATTGGTTTGCCGCCACCGGGGCCCATCTCCTGCTCCTGAAACTCCAGCGTAATACCGGGAATATCCCCGGCACGTTCGGCCATATCGTCCAGAATAGCCTGGGCAGGACGGCGCTCGTGCCAGTCGATAAACTGGAACTGCAGCATGCCAATCACATCGTTGCCCATCTGCTCGTTGGGCACCGCAAAGGAGCGCGCATACAGTGCTCGCACTTCGCTCATGCCGGACAGTTTGGCTTCTACTCGCTGCACGATGGCATCCGTTTCCACAGCGGAGAAATCGCCCCGGGCACGCACCAATACTTGAGCGCTATCGGGCTCCACGTTAGGGAAGAAGTCGACGCCGTGATTGAAACGGGCATAGCCGGTATACAGCAGTGCCATTAGCAGCACCGTCACCAGCAGTACCCAAGCCGGGTGCATAAGTAGCCTTGCCAGCAGATGGCGATAGCCGCGACCAAAGGCGGTCGTGGCGTCCTCATGACGGGCATTTGATTGTTTGGCATCGCTGCGGGTAAACAAGCGCCCCAGCGTGGGCAAAAACACCAGCGCCATGGCAAGCGATGCCAGCAGGCACAAAATGACCGTGGCAGGCAGGTACTTCATAAACTGGCCGACCACGCCGGGCCAGAACAGCAGAGGAATAAATACTGCCAGTGTAGTGGCTGTCGAGGCAATTACTGGCCAGCTCATGCGCGAAGCAGCGTTGAGCCACGCTTCGTGAGACGTTTGACCATCCCGTAAGTGACGATCGGCAAGTTCACTGACCACGATGGCGCCGTCAACCAGCATTCCTGCCACCAGAATCAGCGCGAACAACACCACAATATTGAGCGTAAAGCCAAATGCCCACACCAGCAGGATACCGGTTAAAAAGGCCCCAGGAATGGTGAGTCCCACCAGCAGCGCCATGCGCCAGCCCATCACTGCAACCACCACAATCAGCACCAGCACCACAGCGGTCAGTACGTTGTTGAGTAGCTCAGAGAGCATATTCTCAACGGTGGTCGACTCATCCAGAATGGTAGTGAAGCTGAGCTGCTCGGGAAGTAAATCATCTGCTTCGGCTAAACGGTCGCGGACGGCGCCAATGGTGGCGATGATATTGGCCCCGGCACGCTTTGAAACTTCCAGCACCACCGCTGGCTCGTCATCAATGCGGGCAAAGCCTTCCGGCTCTTTATAGGTGGGGTGAATCCACGCCACATCGCCGAAGGTGACCACGCGATCCTCATCGACCTTGACCGGCATATTCATGACGTCCTCAAGGGACTCAATTATGCCGGGGACTTTTAACGCCAGGCGCCCGGCGCCTGTATCCAGGCTGCCCGCTGCCACCAAGCGGTTATTGCGCGATACCTGATTAAACAAGGCGTCAAAATCGACCCCATAGCTCTCCAGCACCAGCGGATCAACGACAATCTCCAGCAGGTCTTCCCGCTCACCGGCAATGTCGACTTCCAGCACATCGGCGATGCCTTCGATCTCCTCCTGCAAGCGCCGGGCAATGGTCATGCGTTCGCGGGTATCCAATTGACCGGAGAGGCCAATCGTTAACACCGGAAATTCCGACACATTGACTTCAAAGACCCTCGGTTCATCGGCCTCGGAAGGCAGCTCGCTGCGGGCAATATCCACCCGGTCACGCACATCAGTCAGTGCGGTGTCGGGGTTAAAACCGGGATCGAACTCCAGCGTGATCGAGCCATGCCCCTCGCTGGATTGGGCGGTAAATTTACGTAGCCCCTCAATACCACGCAGCTCCTGCTCCATGGGGCGTATCAACAGCCGCTCGCCATCCTCGGGGCTTACCCCTTCCAACGACAGTGAGACATAAATCATCGGGATGGTGACGTCGGGGTTGGCCTCTTTTGGAATCATTTGCCAGGCAGCGATGCCTGCCAGTAAGAGACTCACCAACAGCAGTAACGTCGTACGGGTATGGGCTAGCGCCGCATTAATCAACTGGCGCATGAACGCTATCCTGTTCCGCCGGCTGCGAAATGATGGCTTCCTCAACAGGTACCGGTGTGACCGTTTCGCCGGTGTCTACCATGCCGGCACCCAGCGTAATCAAACGCAGCGGATCAGGCAGGCCAGTGACATAGGCGCGTTGGATATCGGCGCTGACGAGCTCAACAGCAGTCTGCTGTACCTGATCGTTGTCATCCAGATGCTTGACCGCCAGTTGGCCCTCGCTATTCAAGCTCAGCAGCGCGGGTGAAAGGGTGTGCACCTGGCGGGGCGGCAAGGTAATGGTCAATTCAGCGCTGCCGCCTGCCAAGCGTTTACCGTCTGGGTTATCCAGCGTAGCTTCTATATAGAAGCTACGCGTTGCCTCTTCGGCGCGGTGGCTGATAAAGGTCAGCTCACCCTCTAAATGATCGCCATTAAGTAGCCGGGCGGTCACCGGCAAACCCACGCTTAAATCGCCCACCTGTTGCTGAGAGACCCAGGCGGCACCTTTCAAACGTCGGTCATCCACCAACTGGCCCCACTCTTCGCCGGGCTGCAGCAGATCGCCTAGCTCCACCTGAACGCGGTTTAGTACGCCCTCAAATGGCGCGGTGGGGCGGCTGTCGTTCAGTTGCTTCTGCAGTCGTGCCACCGAAGCGGCGCTGGCGCTTAGCGCACTCTGCAAGCGCAGTAGCTCCGGCTGGGAGATCAGTTCCCGCTGGCGCAGATTGCGTGCCCCGGCATACTCCGCCTCGGCCACAGCCAGCTCATCGCGGGCCTGCTGCAACTGCTCGGGTAGGGCGTCGTTATCCAGTACCAGCAGCGTATCGCCAGCATCCACACGGCTGCCTTGGGCGACGGGTTTCTCTGCCACAAAGCCCGCTACGTTGGCGCGCAGGGTGGTTTCGCGTTCTGCCGTCAGTTGGCCCTGGACAATTTGCTGAGGAATAAACGGGGTGCTCTGCTGTACGACAATTTCTACCCGCGAACCCGCTTCGCTACGTGGCGGGGCGTCTGGGGGCGTCGTTTGAAAACGCTGAAAATTGCCAAAAGCGAGCCATATCACCAGCGCCAGCACCAGTAGGCTAGCCAAGGCATAAGAGAAAGGAATTTTTCGCATGGAGCGTCCATGTCCTTAGCAAAACAAAAAAAGGAGGGCATAAAACCGAAGATACCATAGCGCAACTCAGCCTTTTCAGCGAGTAGCAAGCCGATGCATCAATGTCCAGTAGGCTAAATGGGTACTAGTCGCATGTCTGATTGAGTTTTTGCCTGACTGGGCATACCATCTTTGCGTCTTGAGTTCTGTTAAACCACTCCTCAGGCGAGAACCATCCCTAGGCGAACCAATCAAGGAGCAATGATGAAAGATCCAGTACGTATTGCGATTACCGGCGGCGCCGGTCAGATCAGCTACTCTCTTATTTTCCGTATCGCCGCTGGCGACATGCTGGGGCCGGATCAACCTGTCATTCTCCAGTTGCTGGAAATTCCCCAGGCAATGGACGCCCTGAACGGCGTGGTGATGGAAGTTAACGACTGTGCCTTCCCGCTGGTACAAGAGATCGTTGCCACCGACGACCCGAACACTGCGTTCAAAGACGCTGATTACGCCCTGTTGGTCGGTGCGCGTCCGCGTGGCCCAGGTATGGAGCGTAAAGACCTGCTGGAAGCCAACGCAGCGATCTTCTCTGTACAAGGTAAGGCGCTGAACGATCATGCTAGCCGTGATGTGAAAGTGCTGGTGGTCGGTAACCCGGCTAACACCAACGCGCTGATTGCTTCCTGCAACGCGCCGGATCTGGACGCAGGTCAGTTCACTGCCATGACGCGTTTGGATCACAACCGCGCCTTGACACAGCTGGCTCAGAAAACCGGCAAGCACGTCACTGACGTTGAAAACATGATCATCTGGGGCAACCACAGTGCTACCCAGTATCCTGATCTGGCCCAGTGCAAAGTCGACGGCAAAGCAGCCTTTGATCTGGTTGAGCGCGACTGGTACGAAAACGACTTCATCCCCACCGTGCAGCAGCGCGGCGCGGCGATCATCAAAGCACGTGGCGCCTCTTCTGCCGCCTCTGCTGCCTCTTCCGCCATCGACCACATGCGCGATTGGGCGCTGGGTTCCAAAGGCATCGTCAGCATGGCGATTCCGTCAGACGGCAGCTACGGCATTGAAGAAGGCATCATCTACTCCTACCCGGTACGCTGCCAGGGTGGCAAGTATGAAATCGTTCAAGGTTTTGAGCTTGACGAATTCAGCCAAGAGAAGATGAAAGCTACCGAGAAAGAGCTGCGCGAAGAGCGTGCTGCAGTCGAGCACCTGCTCGGCTAAACGCGCCCACTGACGCTTTTAGATAAGCGCCAGCCAACGCCAAACCCCGCAAGTGATGCTTGCGGGGTTTTTTATTGCCCAGATTAGCTTGGGGCTTTGCAAGTGACGGTATGGCTGGGGGTTGCTATGCTTCTAGTCTCACAGGCAGAGGTAATTGAAGTGCCAACCTTGCTGAATGAAAAAGGCTTCAAGTTCTTTTTTTATGCCAATGAACACCCTCCACCCCATGTGCATGTGATGAAGTCAGATGGCTGGGCTAAAGTCGAGATTGAGACTGAAGTGGTGGTTTATTCATCATTAAAGAAGCAGGAGCTCAAGGAGTGCCTTGAGTTGATTAACTTGCATAAACAACAATTTTTGGAGACTTGGAATGACTGGTTTAGCAGGTAAAGAAGTTCATTTTGATGACCATTACCTCCATGTCGAACTGAGCGATGGTCGGCGTATTTCAACGCCTATGAACTGGTATCCCGAGCTTGAGCAGGCCTCTGTTAAGGTGCTGCGGCATTACCAGTTTATTTGTGACGCCACAGGCATAGAGTGGCCAGATATTGATTACCATTTGAGTATTGCCGCAATGTTGGAAACACGTGCACAAAAAGTAGCTTAAGCACGCAGTGTTGCCGGGGTTGGTGAGGTGCCACCGGGCGTCGTTCCGACGCCTCCCGCGGGTGCCTCAACCGCTCGCTGAACTCGCGTTCTCGTTACCACGCGTTACGGGATGTGCACGTAGTTGAATCGGTGGGTTTCGTAGCGCGTGGTAAGCGAAGCGCACCCGCGGAAGCAGCGCGAAGCGGTGCCGGGGTTGGTGCGGTGCCACCGGGCGTCGTTCCGACGCCTCCCGCGGGTGCCTCAAACGCTCGCTGAACTCGCGTTCTCGTTACCACGCGCTACAAGGTATGCACGTAGTTGAATCGGTGGGTTTCGTAGCGCGTGGTAAGCGAAGCGCACCCGCGGAAGCAGCGCGAAGCGGTGCCGGGTTTTGGCTGAGGTGCCACTGGGCGTCGTTCCGACGCCTCCCGCGGGTGCCTACAAAATGTGAATTGTAAATGGTGAATCGTTTCGTACTCTGCGTGATTCACGATTCACGATTCACGATTCACGATTCACGATTCACGATTCACCACAACCTAATCCCGCAAACTCATTATCCGCCACCGACGCTCTTCAGCGACTTGGCGCAGGGTGTCGTCGGGGTCGACGGCGACGGGGTTCTCGACTATTTCTAACAGCGGCAAATCATTGTGCGAGTCGCTGTAAAACCACGCGCCTTCCATAGTCAGGTCTTGATCTTCCAACCACTTTTCCAAACGAGTGACCTTGCCTTCGCGGTAGCTGGGAATGCCCGACACGCGCCCCGTATAGCGGCCATTTTTGACCTCCGGGTTCACCGCGATTAAATGATCCACCCCCAAGCGCTCGGCAATCGGTGCGGTAATAAAGCGGTTGGTGGCGGTAATAATCAGCAGTGTGTCGCCTTTGGTGCGGTGTCGCGCCAGTAGCTCTTCCGCCTTAGGGAGTATATTGGGCTCGATTTTGCTGACCATAAACTGCTGATGCCACGCAGAAAGCTGCTCAGGGGAGTTGTCGGCCAGTGGCTTAAGCGCCATTTCCAAAAAGGCGGCCATATCCAGGGTGCCCGCGTTGTAATCGGCCATAAAGCGCTCATTGGCTTCCCGGTAAGCGACCGGGTCGACGGCCCCTTGTTCGAGTAAAAACTCGCCCCAGGCATGATCGCTGTCGATGGATAGCAGCGTATTATCCAAATCGAAAATGGCCAGACTCACGGCGCTCCCCTTTTTTAGTCAGTGGTTAGTAGTGGTGTATCCGTCATGCGATAAAAGACGCTAGTAAGGCAAATAGCGGACGCGGATTATCGCAGAGTCGCCCGGCCATTCCCACCAGCACTCAGGCTAATACCAAGTAACCATTCATGACTTAGCGTTATATTGTATTGATACGCTTGTCACCCTTGTGGAAAAATGGGGACAACTGAAAATTTATAAGGTGAAGTCCGTGATCGACGCTGACGGCTTTCGCCCCAATGTTGGCATCATCATTGCCAATAGCCAGGGGCAACTGCTTTGGGCACGTCGGGTAGGACAAAATGCGTGGCAATTTCCCCAGGGGGGCATCAATGCAAGCGAGACGCCACAACAAGCACTTTTTCGTGAGCTTTACGAAGAGATCGGCCTGACCGCCGACGATGTTGATATTGTTGCCTGCACCCGGGGCTGGCTACGCTACCGTCTGCCACGACGTATGATTCGCACACATTCGCGTCCGGTCTGTATAGGCCAGAAGCAAAAGTGGTTTTTACTTAAAATCCGTTGCCAGGAAAGCCAAATCTGTATGACGGCAACCCCAACCCCCGAATTTGATGGGTGGCGGTGGGTGAGCTACTGGTACCCGCTAGGGCAGGTAGTGCCTTTCAAGCGAGAGGTCTATCGGCGCGCGCTGCGAGAGCTGTCTCCCCGCGTTCAGCGCCTGGCACAGGATGAAGATTAGGGCAACGCGCCGCTGTCCAACATAGGGCGGCGGCAGTTTGCCAGGAAATTCCTCAGCGAGGCAAATAATAGTGAAAAGTAAAACGTCCATGCTTGAGGTGCTGCGCCGGGTGATTCAGGAAGTGAATGGCGCGCGCAACCTCGACGCCGCGCTGGCCACGATGGTACGCCGAATTCGTAAAGCGATGCAGACCGATGTGTGCTCCTTCTACCTTTACGACAAGGAGCTTGAGTCGCTGGTGTTGATGGAGACCATTGGCCTGCGCACTCAAGCAGTAGGGCGCGTCGTACTGCCGTTAGGCGAAGGCCTGGTAGGCTTGGTGGCCAAGCGCAGCGAGCCGCTTAACCTCGAGGACGCCCAGACCCATCCGCAGTTCCGCTATTTTGAAGCGACCGGAGAAGAGCGCTACTCCAGTTTTCTGGGTGTGCCGATTATTCACCAGCGCCACATGCTGGGGGTATTGGTTGTTCAGCAAGCAGAAAAACGCCAGTACGACGACGAAGATGAAGCCTTCCTGGTTACTATGGCCGCACAGCTAGCAGGCGTCTTAGCCCACGCGTTAGCGACAGGCAACCTGCTGCGCCCGGCGCTTGCCGGTGGGCAAGCAATGTTTAAAGGCGTTGCTGCCTCGCCAGGTATGGCCATGGGGGAGGCGGTGGTGATTACCCCTCCCTCCGACCTTAATAGCGTGCCTGACCTCATTCCAAGCGATCAAGACTACGAGGTGGCGCGTTTAAAGGAGGCCATTGGAAAAACCCGCAGCGAAATTCGTGCGGCGGCCGAGCGCTTGGCAAGCCGTATCTCCGCCCAGGAGCTGGCGCTGTTTGATGTCTACCAGCAGATGCTTGGCGAAGCGGCGCTTGCCGATGAGGTGGAAAAACGTATTCGCGAAGGCCAGTGGGCGCCAGGCGCCTTGGCCGACGTAGTGCGTCGACACGTCCAATACTTAGAGCGGGTGGACGATAACTACCTGCGCGAGCGGGCGGCGGATATTCGCGATCTCGGCCGTCGGGTACTCGCGCATCTGCAGGAAGATACGCCATCAACGCCGGAAACCTATCCCGATAACGCCATTTTGGTCGGTGATGAAATCAGCGTGGCCATGTTGGGCGAAGTGCCCCGCGACAAGCTCAAAGGGCTAGTCTCGGTACGCGGCTCCAGCACCTCTCACGTGGCAATCGTCGCCCGCGCCATGGGTATTCCTACCGTACTGGGCATGGTCGATTTACCGCTGCCCCGCCTGGGTGGCGCGCCGGTGGTGCTGGATGGTCACCGTGGCCGCCTGTTTGTACGCCCGGCGCCTGAACTTACGGCACGTTATGAAAGTCTGATCGCCGAAGAAGAGGCGCTTAGCGAACTGCTTGAGCATGAGCAGGATCTGCCCAGCGCCACGCCTGACGGCCACACCATGCCGCTTATGGTCAATACCGGCTTAGCGGTAGATGCCACCGCGCTGCTGAAAAGCCGCATCGGTGGGGTGGGGCTCTACCGTACCGAAGTGCCGTTTATGATTACCGAACGCTTCCCCGGCGAAAAAGAGCAAACCAAGCTCTATCGTGACCAGCTCGAAGGCTTTGCTCCGTTGCCAGTGGTGATGCGCACGCTGGATATCGGCGGCGACAAAGATCTGCCCTACTTCCCCATTGAAGAGGCTAATCCGTTCCTTGGTTGGCGCGGGATGCGCGTCACTCTCGATCACCCGGAAGTACTGATGGTGCAACTGCGCGCCATGCTCAAAGCCTCCATTGACCTGGATAACCTCTACGTCCTCTTCCCGATGATCACCAACGTCGAAGAGGTCGATGAAGCACTGCGCCTGCTGGATCGTGCGATTCTAGAGCTGGGCGAAGAGGGCATTACTGTCATTAGGCCCCAAGTGGGCGTGATGATCGAAGTGCCCGCCACTATTTACCAGATGGACGCGCTAGCGAAGCGAGTCGACTTCTTCTCCGTGGGCAGCAACGACCTAACCCAGTACTTACTGGCAGTGGATCGCAACAACCCTCGGGTATCCAGCCTCTACGATGCCATGCACCCGGCGCTGTTAGGTGCGCTGCTGGAACTGGCTAACGATGCCTCACGGCTTAATAAACCCATTTCACTGTGCGGGGAGCTAGCCGGGGACCCGGCCGGGGCGCTGCTGCTTATGGCCATGGGCTTTACCAGCCTCTCTATGAACGCGCCAAGTCTGCCCAAAGTGCGTGCGGCTATTCGCCGAGTACCGTTTAGCGATGCCGAGCGACTGCTGAAAGAAGTGATGGCGCTGGATACACCTGCCCAGGTGCATACCCATCTAGAGAAACGTATGGATGAGTGGCAGCTGTCGCATCTAATGCCGCCCCGTGACTAGGTTTTTCATACGGATCTTAGGGCGTTGCCTAGGACGTAGATGCAAGCGAGTCGCTGGGTAGCGCCAGAGTGGTCTCACCATCAAAGCGCCCCAGCGGCCCAAAGCGCTGCTCGGTAATTTCAATCTGCCCGTGGCTATCCATCGTAAGCCATGAGGTGGCGCGGGTGCCGTAGTGCTCGCCGACGATAAACGCCGCCGAGAGCTGGCGCTCCAGTTCAAGCCCCACACCGGTATCCGGCAACTCCTCGTCAGCCGCTTGTTGCGGATTTTGCATTGCGCACTGAACGGCGCTGGGCCAGGCCTTCAAGGTGCCTACAGGTAATAAGCTCTGCTCAAGCGCATCGCGAACGTATAAAAGTTTTGGCCAAGGTGAGTTGAGATCAGCGTTGGACAGGCCATGCACGCCTGGAGCCACCTCACTGAGAGTCAAACGGTCTCGGCCCCGGTGGAGGTGCCAAAGCCGCTGCGGCGTCGCGACTAGTAAATTAAACCCGGCATAGCGCAGTGCCTCGCCCTCATTGAGCGCGGTTAGCCAACCTTCAATATCACCACTCTGCAAGGCATTGGCGACCAGTTCACCCCGGCTTGGGGCGCCGGCAGGCATGCTAAGTTGCAGGTCACGTACGTTGGTTAAGGCGGCCACGACACCGCCACGCTTGGCGGCCAGCCACGAGCCGCCGGCCTCTAAGTCACGCCCGCCGATAACGTCGGGTCGGTCTTGCCACTCACCCAGCGGCGCGGTGGGGCGCGCATAAAACTCATCACGGTTACCCATCAGTCGCAAAGGTGTGGGTGTGCCGGGTTGCCAAGCAAACGATATTAAGCACATAACAAACTCGAAGGCGGAAAGGGGAGGAAACGTTCAACGCAAGAGCAGCATGACAGTAACGAAGCGTAGACGTACACTTACATCAGTATCATGTTTGTAGCATAAAACACCACAAGGTTGAGTGTGAGTACTGGCAGGCAGTCCAGGGTTTAAACAGCGGTCACGTTATCAGCGGCCATATGGCCAATAGGAAGGCGAGATCATGCAACGCTATGAAAGGGAACACTTTTGGAACGCCATTGTTTGGCCTCTGCTGTGGCCCCTCCTGCTTGTACAAGCTGCATTAGTCATACTCTGTTTGGTGGTTGGCGCCATGATGTGGTGGATGTCGCCAGGCAACGCCTCCTGGAGTACCATCCTGTGGTTGATGGCAGCCCTGCTCATTGGCAGTAGCTTGAACGTCAGTGTCTTCCTCATGCTAGTCAAAACGCGCGCTCGGCATAAAGACGCGCGGTTTATGCAAGAACTCACCGAACTGGAACGGCATAGCCAAGCACTCTGCACCACCGCGGCGCGTGCACTACCCGAGCATAAATGCGCTCCGCCGGATGCCGCCGACGAATCTCATCTACCTCTCCAGCGGTTGGCCAGCGTTAACGAAGTGCTGGCCGGTCTTGAACGCTGCATGCATTGCTCCCAAGTAGCCAATGCCGCCACCAAGAACACCCGACAGGAGCATGAGCAAACCCTGCTGGATGACCTTCAGCACCAACAGCGCCAGCTCAAGCATTTGATGGCGGGCCGGGAAAGGGCGCGGGAAGAGTCACGTTTGAAGTCAGGCTATCTAACCCTGCTGCAACATGAAACCGACAACTTGTTAGCCCATTTAGATACCATGGCGAATAAAGAGATTACCGATAAATGTCGGCAAAATGTCATGGAAGTATACGAACACGTATCGGATATACGCGCACTATTGACCAATCTCATTCAACAGGACTCTGATTGGCAAAGCCCGGGGCAAGGTTCTGGAAATCGTTTTGGAAATAATAGTAGTGGGATGGCGGAGGTGGGACGTGATGGCGCGCCCGCCGCCTTGCAGCGCAATTTGCGGGTATTAGTTGTCGACGATGGGCCTGTTAATTTGATGCTAGCCCGGCAGATGCTGGAAACTCAAGGCCTGCAGGTAGAGGGCGTTAGTAGTGGTGAGCAGGCGCTTGAGCGCCAAAAAAACGCCAGCTTCGATCTGGTGTTCATGGATATTTTTATGCCCACCCTGGACGGTCTTGAAACCACCCGACGCTGGCGCGAGTACGAGCGTAACCGTGGCAGCAATCAAAGCGTGCTGGTCGCGCTAACGGCCAACGCCGACAATGCCGGGCGTGATGCCTGCCTAGCCGCCGGCATGGACGACTTGCTCGCCAAGCCGTATCAGCCCGAAACCCTGCTTAATATGATTACCCACTGGTTTCCTGGTGCGATTAAAGCAATGCCGCCTGAAAAACGATAAAGGTGGCTTTCTGAGTAAGCAGACTTATCATTGCACTCGTAACATTGGTGTACTGCTCGCGGCGGCGTACTGGCATGACGACAGTAGCATTGCTACACGCCAACTGCCGTGAGCAGGCGTCAATATTTTTTTGGTCAGCATTAGAGAGTGTAAATGATTAATTACCCGACGATTGACCCAGTGGCTATCTCCTTGGGGCCCCTGCAAGTTCATTGGTATGGCCTGATGTACGTAGTGGGATTTGTTGCAGCTTGGTGGCTTGGCTGTCGACGTGCATCACGGATTGGCCTCAATAATGACGACATCGGTGATTTACTCTTCTATTGTGCAATCGGTGTCGTCGCCGGTGGGCGGCTAGGGTATGCGCTGTTTTACGGGCTAGGGCAGTGGATGTCTGATCCACTCTGGATTTTCCGCGTATGGGATGGCGGCATGAGCTTCCATGGCGGTCTACTCGGCGTATTGCTTGCCGCCTGGATATTCGCCCGGCGTAAAGAACTGGCATTTTTAACCCTCACTGATTTTATCGCCCCATTAGTGCCAATTGGCTTAGGTGCCGGGCGAATCGGCAACTTTATTAATCATGAGCTACCGGGTCGCTTGACCTCGCTACCCTGGGGCATGCCGTTTCCTGGCATGGGGCCTGAACCACGTCACCCGTCAGCGCTTTATGAAGCTTTGTTAGAAGGTGTCGTGTTGTTCGCCATTCTCTGGTGGGTATCGGCCAAACCGACATCACGAGGCTTTATATCCGGGCTATTCTTAGTCTGCTACGGCGTGTTCCGCTTTATGGTCGAATTCGTCCGCATGCCCGATGCCCACATTGGTTTCATCGCCTTCGGTTGGGTCACCATGGGCATGCTGCTAACGCTTCCCATGATCGCGCTGGGCCTCATCATTATTGCCTGGTCACGCTCCCAGCCTGTTGATGTAAAAATCGCAACCTAAGATTAAACGCCGTAAACAAAGGTTTTCGTAGCGCGTGGTAAGCGAAGCGCACCCGCGGGAGCAGCGCGAAGCGGTGCCGGGGTTGGCTGCGGTGCCACTGGGCGTCGTTCCGACGCCTCCCGCGGGTGCCTCAACCGCTCGCTGAACTCGCGTTCTCGTTACCACACGCTACAGGATGTGCACTCACTCGCTTTCGGTGGTGTGGTTACATGCACACTCTCTTGGGATTCCCATTTTTATGTGCACGCGAGATTGAGTAGCGCGTGGTAAGCCTAAGGCGCACCCGCGGGAGCAGCGCGAAGCGGTGCCGGGGTTGGCTGCGGTGCCACTGGGCGTCGTTCCGACGCCTCCCACGGGTGCCTCAATCGCTCGCTGAACTCGCGTTCTCGTTACCACGCGCTACAGGATGTGCACCCACTCGCTTTCGGTGGTGTGGTTACATGCACACTCTCTTGGGATCCCCATTTTCATGTGCACGCGAGATTGAGTAGCGCGTGGTAAGCCTCAGGCGCACCCGCGGGAGCAGCGCGAAGCGGTGCCGGGGTTGGCTGCGGCGCCACTGGGCGTCGTTCCGACGCCTCCCGCGGGTGCCTCAACCACTCGCTGAACTCGCGCTCTCGTTACCACGCGCTACGGGTATGTGCACTCACTCGCTTTCGGTGGACATGCACACTCCCTTGGAATCCCCATGCTTCATGTGCATGCGAGATTGAGTAGCGCGTGGTAAGCCTCAGGCGCACCCGCGGGAGCAGCGCGAAGCGGTGCCGGGGTTAACTGGATAACGCTAACAGGTCGGCACCGCTAGACCGGCAAGCTATGGGCGCCTAGAATAAACCGCACATCGCCTGTTAATTTGGAAATTCTGTGACTGCACCAACGCCTGCGCTTGAGCAACCCTATTTAGACTTAATGCAAACCGTTTTGGAGCATGGCGTTGACCGCCATGACCGCACAGGTGTGGGCACACGCTCCGTGTTTGGCCATCAAATGCGCTTCGACTTATCGCGTGGTTTTCCGCTGCTGACCACCAAAAAACTCCACCTGCGCTCTATCATTCACGAACTCCTGTGGTTCCTGAAAGGCGACACCAATATCGCCTATTTAAAAGAGAACGGCGTGCGTATCTGGGACGAGTGGGCGGATGAAAACGGCGATCTGGGCCCCGTTTACGGCTACCAATGGCGTAGCTGGCCCGACCCTAAAGGGGGCAGCGTTGACCAAATTGCCAAGGTGCTTGACCAAATTCGCACCTCGCCCCAGTCGCGCCGCCTGATTGTCTCTGCCTGGAATCCGGCCCAGGTCGATGACATGCAGCTCCCGCCTTGCCACTGCCTGTTCCAGTTCTACGTCGCCAATGGAAAACTGTCGTGCCAGCTATATCAGCGCAGTGCCGATATTTTCTTAGGTGTGCCATTCAATATCGCCAGCTACGCCTTGCTGCTAACCATGGTCGCCCAGGTGACAGGATTGCAGCCGGGCGAATTTATCCACACCCTAGGCGATGCACACCTGTACAGTAATCACCTTGACCAGGCCAAAGAGCAGTTGTCGCGCACGCCCAAGGCTGCGCCTAAGCTGGTGCTTAACCCAGAAATAGATGACCTGTTCGAATTCCGTTTTGAAGACATTCACATTGACGCTTACGAGGCGCACCCGCACATCAAAGCCGAGGTAGCGGTATGAGCCAGCGTAAAGATACCTTCGACTCCCTGGTGCCAGTGGCCATGATCGTTGCCATGGCTAAAAATCGAGTGATTGGTGTAGACGGCAAGCTACCCTGGTACCTGCCCGAAGATTTAAAGTTCTTTAAGCGTATTACCCAGGCAAAACCGCTGGTGATGGGGCGTAAAACCTACGCCTCCATTGGCAAGCCGCTGCCCAATCGGCTTAATGTCGTGGTCACCCGCAACGCCGAGTTTTCCCACGAAGGCGTACGCGTGTGCCACGACCTGCCTGCAGCGCTAGAATTGGCCGACCAGCACGCCACCATAGAGGCAGCAGAAGAGATCATGGTAATGGGAGGCGGGGAAATTTACCGCCAGGCGTTACCCTATGCCCAACGGTTGTACATAACGGAAGTGGACATTGACGTAGAAGGCGACGCAACGTTTCCTGACTTCGACCCCAAGGAGTGGCAGGAAGTGCAGCGCGTAGCGGGGCAGCCAGCAGAAGGGCAGCCAAACTATGATTTCGTGGTCTACGAGCGCATCGCCGACTGAAAAGGGCAAAGGAGAAAGCTATGGCCGCCAGCTTAATTAACATGTTAGATGATTTAGAAGCGCGTCTGGAACGCACACAAGCTGAGCTACAAGCCCTGCGTGAAGAAAACCAGCGGCTAAAGCAGCAATTAGCGCAGAAAGACGCCCAAGAGCAAAGCGTGCCAAGCTCGGAACCCACGACTGTAGTAGAAGCTGATACACCCAGCGAAGCAGCTTTCGACAAAAAGGCACTCGACACAAAAACTCTCGACGCCAAGGCGCCTGAAAAGAGTGCATCTGCCGAAGTGGCTCCTGTGAAAACAGATCCTGCTGCAATAGCAACAGAAGAAAAAGCTGAATCATCGGCTACCAATGAAGCGGTCAAGACACCTTCTCCGCATGCCCTGCTTAATCAATGGTACGAGCGGTACCCCAAAGCTTTCTTCAAGGGGCATACCAAACCGCTAAAAGTAGGTATCCACCAAGAGCTTGCAGAGCGTGAAGAGTGGCCCAATAAGCTAATTCGTCGCGCTTTAGCCAACTACGTGAACCTGCCACGCTATATAAAAGCAGTGCGAGAGGGCGCCGAACGGGTAGATCTGGATGGCCAGCCCGCTGGCAAAGTCGATAAAGAAGCGGCGCTCCATGCGTCACAAAAACGCGGTGATCAAAAAGTAGCTGGGCAGCCAAAGAAAGTGCAATCTAACTCGTCGCCTGCCGCCAAAAAGCCCCGTGTAGGGGGGCCTAAGCCGCCTGAGGTAGAGCCTAAAGTAGAAAAAGCTGAGCCGCGTAAGCCGCTTAGCATGGAAGACAAATTGTTAGACCTGCAGCAGAAATTTAAGGGCCGCTGAGACCAACCCTGTAGGCAGGGGTTCCATAAAAAAGCACAAATAGTAAGAAAACACTGTTTTTTTCTATTGCGTTCCCTGGAGTCCCGGTATAGAGTTTGTTCTGCGAGCATTGGACTATAACAAGGCTTAGTTGAGGACATGCCGCATACCACCGGGAAAAAACCGGCGGATGGCAAAAGAGCATGGCCCGCAAAAGCCAACTGCCAGCTTATTAAGAGCTGAGCAGCAACGATCGAAACAGTATACGAGTTAAGGAACTTACATCATGAAAAAGACACTTTTAGCGACTGCTATCGTTGGCGCCCTGGGTGCCTCTGCTGCAGCCCAAGCAGCAACTGTTTATGATCAGGACGGCACCAAGCTTGACGTCTATGGCCGCATCGCCATGGGTATCGCTGGTGGTGGCCCTGAGTACAACGGCAGCGGCGAAAAAATCGACAATGACGCTGAATTCGTAGACGTTTACTCACGTCTTGGTCTGCGCATGAGCCACGAAGTTTCTCGCGACCTGACTGCTTTCGGTCGTGTTGAGTGGCGTTTCGACGGTGACGAGCGTACCGGTCCTAGCGGTAACGGCAACACTGGCTTCAAAGAAGTTCGTCAGAGCTACATCGGTCTGCAAAGCGACCAGTTCGGTACTTTCCAAGCTGGTAACTTCGACAGCTTCTATAACCAGTTCGTTTCTCTGCCGTTCGATGTTTACATCGACCGTGGTCTAGAATTCGCTGGTCACCCGAAGCAGTCACGTGGCGACTCTATCGGTTACTACACACCTGACCTGAGCGGTTTCACTGCATTCTTGCAGCTGAAACACTACAGCGAGCGTGGCCTGACTGAAACTGAGCAGACCTCTGAAGGCGATGTAATCGCACCGCAAGGTGGTGTTCGTTACGCACAAGGCCCTGTGACCCTTGGTCTGGGTTTTGTTGAAGACGTAGCACGTGGCGGCGGTAACGCTGAAATGCTGTACGGCTTGATCGGTTCTTACGACATTACTGATCAGTTCTCTGCGCGTCTGGGTTACGAAACTCGTGACGACAACGACACTCGTGGTGGCGGTTTTGACACTTGGGGCTTAGGTGGTACTTTCACCACTGGTCCTTGGGCTTTTGCTGCTGACATCTACGACGTAAGTCCTGACAATGCCGACAGCCGCACTGCTTGGGCCCTGGGTTCTTACTACAAAGTTTCCAGCAACTTTGACGTATTCCTAGAGCTTCAGCAAGCTGACCAGCAGTCCATCAGCGTAAACGTATTCGACAACGACGAAATCGTTGGTGTTGATACTGCCGATGGCGACGACATGTACTGGCTGACAGGCGCTCGTTACCACTTCTAAGCCTGGTTTAAACACCATGCTTAAAGGGTAACTGCCTAGCAGAACCAAATAGAACCGGCCTCTAAGAGGCCGGTTTTTTTTGGCTTACGGTTTTCCTTTTAATGCCCAATACAAATAAGAACGTTTTCTCTTTAATAATAGCTTGATATTGTATAACATTATCTGGCTGTGCGGCTTAGTAGCTAAAGCAGCCAATAATATTAGCGTATCAAGGGATTATTTCTAATGCAGAAGAAGCAGTTGGCGGTAGCGGTAGTTGGCCTTTTGAGTATCTCCTCGGTTCAAGCCACAACGTTATATGATCAGGACGGCACAAAGCTGGATATTTATGGGCGTATTTCCATGGGTATTGCGGGCGGGGGCCCTGAGTTTAATAGCGCTGGCAATAAAATCGATGACGGCGCGGAATTTGTTGATGTCTACTCCCGCCTAGGGTTTCGAATGAGCCATGCCATTACATCTGATTTAAACGCCTTTGGTCGCTTAGAGTGGCGATTTACCGGCGATGAGCGTAATACTGACCAAGGCTTTAATGAGATCCGTCAGAGCTATATCGGCTTGGCGAGCAAACAGTACGGCACACTGCAAGCAGGTAACTTCGATAGCCTCTACTACCAATTTGTATCGGCGCCCTTTGATGTCTATCTCGACCGTGGTCTGCTCTTCAACTCAACCGGGCTACAGTCACGCGGTGATTCAATTGGCTACTACACCCCTGAGTTGGGTGGTTTCACCTCTTTCCTTCAGGTTAAACACTATAGTGAGCGCGGATTAACGGCTGCAGAGCAGAGCAGTGAAGGCGATGTAACCGCTGCCCAGGGCGGCGTTCAGTACCAGCAGGGGGCGTTTAAAGTCGGGTTTGGCGCGGTTGAAAACGTCGTACGCGGGGGCGGTAACGGCGAAATACTGTATGGCCTTATCGGCGCGTACTCGCTATCTGATCAGCTAACAATGCGCTTAGGTGTTGAAACCCAAGACAACAGCGATACCTATGGCGGTGGTTTCGAAACGGTCGGTCTGGGTGGCACCTATGCCACTGGGCCCTGGGCGTTTACCGCAGATTACTACAACGTAGACCGTGACAGTGGCGAAGAGAGCAATGCATGGGCCGCGGGCGCTTATTACAAGATTTCCAGTGCGTTTGATGTGTTCGTAGAGCTAGCGGATGGCGATGCGCCAAGCGTGCGAAAAGAGAGCACCGCAGACAGGACATATTGGCTGACTGGCGCACGCTATCACTTCTAATGTTGCTCTAATACATTAAAAATCATTTGTTTATATTGCAGCGGCCTCATTAATGAGGCCGTTTTTATTGGATTATCAACGACAGTTATCTTTACACGAAGAATGAATAAGCTGTACAGGTGTTGTCAATGTAGAGCCGCTGGCGGTATTCCCCTACAATGGGGCGCTGGCAAAAGTGCTTCGCGCTTGTGCCAACCACTTTCATCCACCCAGAGAAGTAGGGCAAGGGAATACGCCCGATATAATCCCTGGGCGGTAGCGTGCCTTTTATTTGGAAATAACTATGTCGATATCTCAACGTTCAGTGGTCTCTCCAGCACGCATGCTGCTGGCAGCGCTGAGCCTAGTCGTGGTCAGTGGTTGTGCCTCGTACCCCGCCAGCTCAGCTCAGCAAGAAGCACAATATGTATTGAATAACGACCCAGCCACCTTGCTGCAAGACGACAATCTCAATGGCTTTTTAACCCAGGCACCCGCAGGTGCTGTGATGAATGTACCCGAAAGCCCATGGGGTAATAATGTCGAGGTTGTGGCTGATGCCGCTTACCTTGCCGCGAGTGGTCGTGAGTGTCGCAAACTAACAGTGGTAGCGGTTGATTCGAACAATGCGCGTCCGGCACTCGTCTGTAAAACACCTAATGGTTGGGTTAACCAACGCGTTGTGGCACAAACAACACAGGGGCGCAATTAATGAAAGTGACCACACTGCTTGACCGCGCTACGTTAAATCGCTCGTTAGCCGTCGCTTCCATCGCGCTTGCCAGCGTGTTTGCGGTGCCCAGCACATGGGCGCAAGCGCTAAGCCTTTCCGACAGCATTCTACCTGAGCAGGCTAACCAACAAGGCAACCTACCGCAGCAAGAAGTCAATGACACGCCCCGAGCCAACTGGAATAGCGGCACCTATGGCCCGGTTTCGGCTTCACCGCAAGATCCAGATGCGTTACCCCCGTTTGGTGCCAACCTGTTTAGCGGTGGATTTCGCGGCGCGATGGGGGATGGCCTCAATCCTGATTACCGTATCAAGCCCGGCGACCAAGTCACCGTCCGCGCCTGGGGGGCATTTGAGCTTGACCGTGTGCTGCCAGTCGATGCCCAAGGTAATATTTTTATTCCCGGTTCAGGGCCGCTCAACGTAGAAGGGCAGAGCAGTCAACAAGCTGATGCCAGTGTGCGTCAAGCCATAACCTCGGTATACCCAGATAACGTCCAGGTCTATACCAATCTGCAAGGTGTACAGCCCGTAGCCGTCTACGTGACAGGCTACGTTGAAAACCCTGGCCGTTACGCAGGTACGCCCAACGACTCACTGCTCTACTTTCTGGATCAGTCCGGTGGCATAGATCAAGACCTGGGCAGCTATCGGCAAATTCGTGTCATGCGCGACGGTCGCAATGTGGCAACCGTCGACCTCTATGATTTCTTGATCAACGGCAATATACCCCGCCCGCAATTTCAAGATGGCGATACCATCGTAGTTGAAGAGCGTGGTCCAGCCATTGCCGTAGGTGGGGATGTTCACCGTGAATACCGCTATGAAATGACAGGTAGCAGCCTAAGTGGCGCAGAACTTGTCAATCTAGCCCGGTTAAGAAGTGGCGTTTCCCACGTTTTGCTGCGTGGTGATCGTGAAGACGGGCCTATTGCTCAATACTTCCCCATTGATCTGTTTGCTGGTCAGACGATCCGCAGCGGCGACGAAGTGCTATTCAGTTCCGATAAGCGCAGCGAAACCATCGTCGTTGAAGTGGAAGGCAGTTATTACGGCCCCTCACGGTATGCATTGCCGCGAGATGCCCGGTTAAGCGAGTTGCTGGACGCCATCGCCGTGCCAGAAAACATGACCGCTGTGGAAAGCATTTCAATACAGCGTGAAAGTGTCAAAAAGCAGCAGGCACAGTCCCTTGAAGACAGCCTACGCCGTTTGGAGACAACCTATCTGGGCGCCCCCTCCAGCACCAACGAAGAAGCGCAAATTCGTGTTCAAGAAGCAGAGTTGATTCAGGACTTTATCTCCCGGGCGAGCGAGCTAGAGCCGAGTGGCCGTTTAGTGGTGGCCTATGATGGGCGCATTTCGGACATTCGTCTGCAGGATGGGGATGTGGTCACTATTCCGGAAGTAAGTGACTCCATGCTAATCAGTGGTGAAGTACTCGTGCCACAAGCCGCTGTTTACCGCCCAGGTATGAGCGTGATCGACTACATTGAAGGTGCAGGCGGCTTCACTGACCGCGCAGATGACGACCATATTCTTGTAGTACGCCAGAACGGTGCGGTTGAAAACGCCCGCAACGTAAACCTGCGCCCCGGCGACGAAATCCTCGTCATGCCCGCTGCACCCACGCATAACCTGCAGCTAGCCTCAACGCTCACGCAAATCCTCTACCAGATTGCCGTAGCCACCAAAGTAGCGGTTGATTTGTAATAGTGGTGAGTGGTGAGTGGTGAGTGGTGAAGAGAAGAGTAAATCGACGTTTTTGTAGCGCGGCGTAAGCGTTAGCGCACCCGCGACCCGGCGGAAATGGTGGTGTATCCACTATTTCCGCCGTCACACAATGCGCAGGAACACACTTTGTATTTCTCTGAAGAAGTAGCGCTATGGATAACGTAAACGGCGGCCCACGGCGGAGCGCTCGAACACCGTGGCAAGTCACTCGCAGTGTTTGGTACGCCATGTTCATGCGCGAAGCCATTTCGCGCACCATGTCAGACCGCATGGGCTGGTTCTGGATGATCTTCGAGCCAGTCGCCTTTGTCGTCATCATGGTAGGTATTCGTAGCTTTATTAGTGGCGATCGACTGGTAGTGAATGCCGAATTCATCCCTTGGATGATTACGGGCTTAATGGGCTTTTTCTTGGTGCGGGAAGGCATGATGCGAGGGATGGGCGCCATTAATGGCAACAAAGCCCTGTTTGCATATCGTCAAGTGCTGCCCGTAGACCCTGTGCTAGTGCGCAACTTCCTAGAAGGCATGCTGCGCAGCTTTATCTTCCTGCTTTTTATAGGCGGTGGATTAATGCTGGGGTTAGATCTCTACCCAGATAATGTCATTAGAGTGGTGGCTGCCTGGCTTTCCCTTTGGAGTCTAGGGCTTGGATTAGGGCTGCTAACTTCAGTTGCGGCCACCTTGGTGCCTGAGCTTGGGCGAGTGATAACCATGCTCTCTTTACCGCTGTTAATCATCTCTGGGGTGATTTTGCCGCTGAATGCCCTACCTCACTGGTTGCTGGAATACTTGATGCTTAATCCTATTCCCCACGGCCTTGAAACGCTGCGCCTGGGCTTTTTTGACAAGTACCAAGTCGTACAGGGCACCAGCATGCTCTATCTCTGGCTATTCACATTCACCTTAATCGCCCTGGGGCTGTTGATGCACCTGCGCTTTATTGATCGTTTGAAGGCACAATAAACTATGCAACGTTCTTTTCGTCGTTTTGTTAAAACATCGCCACACTGGGCCGTGGCGATAGTCGCGATTGCTCTGGTTTCGTTTTATTGGTTTGTATGGGCGGAAGATCGCTATGTTTCCCGTGCAACCGTGGTGCTAGAAAGCCCCCAGGTAGCAACACCGGAGTTTAGCCTGTCGTCAATTATGGGCAGCGGTGGCGGCGGTAATACCCACGACTTGCTACTGCTGCGTGAGCACTTACTCTCTGTCGATATGCTACGTCTCCTAGATGAACAGCTAAACCTGCGCGAACACTATTCCGAAAACGGGGATATCTTCGCCAAGTTGCATAACCGCGATGCCCCTATTGAAGACCTGCACAAATACTACCTGCGCCGTGTTGAGGTAGAACTGGACGAGTATGCTGGCGTGCTAAACATTCATGTACAGGCATATACGCCTGAGTTTGCCCATGAAGTGGCATCGCTGTTGCTTGAAGCAGGTGAAGACCACATGAACGAAATGGGTCATCGCCTAGCGGATGAGCAAGTAAAGTTTTTAGAACAGCAAATGGTACGCCTTGAAGAACGCTTCGAAGAGACGCGAGCCAAGCTGCTTGAATTTCAAAACCAATATGGTTTGGTTTCACCTACCGCAACGGTTGAAAATATTAACCAAGTGGTAGCCACCCTAGAGGCTGACTTAGCCCGCCTGCAAGCGCAACGCAGCGCATTAGCCAGCTTTCAAAGCTCCCAATCTTCGGAGTTGCGCCAAGTTGAGCGGAATATCTCAGCTTTACGAGACCAGATTATTGAACAGCGCGACCGGATAGCCCAAGCATCCGGCGACTCGCTAAACAGTGTTTCAGCACAATATGAAACATTAGAATTGCAGGCACAGTTTGCTCAGGAAACCTATTCCAGCGCACTCGCCGCACTAGAAAATACCCGTTTAGAAGCCGCCCGCCAGCTCAAACAGGTAAGCGTGCTACAAAGCCCGCTGTTCCCCGAATACCCCACAGAGCCCAACCGGCTCTACAACAGCAGCGTCTTCGCCATCATCACCATCTTCCTCGCCTTTATCTTCAGCATGCTGATGATGATCATCAAGGATCACCGGGATTAAGGTTGGGGTGAATAGTGAATGGTGAATGGTGAATGGTGAAGGTACGAAACGATTCACCATTTACCAATTACAATTCACACTTTGTAGCGCGCGGTAACGAATCTCGCGAGGCACGAGCGAATGAGGCACCCGCGGAAGGCGTCGGAACGACGCCCAGTGGCACAGAATCCAACCCCGGCACCGCTCCGCGCTGCTCCCGCGGGTGCGCTTGAGGCTTACCACGCGCTACGAAATCACGCATGCACAGAACAAAGTGGAAGCAAACCCGTAGCGCGCGGTAACGAAGAGCGCGAGTTCAGCGAGCGTTCGTAGGCACCCGCGGAAGGCGTCGGAACGACGCCCAATGGCACAAAGCCAAAACCCCGGCACCGCTTCGCGCTGCTCCCGCGGGTGCGCCTGGGGCTTACCACGCGCTACTACATCACGCACGCACAGAACACAGTGGAAGCAAACCCGTAGCGCGCGGTAACGAGAAAGCGAGTTCAGCGAGCGTTCGTAGGCACCCGCGGAAGGCGTCGGAACGACGCCCAATGGCACAAAGCCCAACCCCGGCACCGCTCCGCGCTGCTCCCGCGAGACAAACTGGTAGTCAAAACCGTCATGCATCACTTTGAGTGGGAGGATAAGTAATGCGAACTACCTACGATGAAGCAGATGACATCCTAGTTCTGCATCTATCGGAAAAGCCTACCGTTAAGGAGGTTTCTCAAGATTGGAACACACATATCAGCTACGCAGAGGATGGCACGATCAACGAAATCGTCATCCTTGAAGCCTCAAAGCAAGGCGCATGGCCACTCTTAAAGAGCCAAGCCGCGTAATTCAAACCCCGGCGCTGCTCCCGCGGGTGCGCCTGGGGCTTACCACGCGCTACTAAATCACGCATGCACATAACACAGTGGAAGCAAACCCGTAGCGCGCGGTAACGAGAAAGCGAGTTCAGCGAGCGTTCGAGGCACCCGCGGAAGGCGTCGGAACGACGCCCAGTGGCACCGAACCAAACCCCGGCACCAACCCGCGCTGACGCCAAACGACTTACACCTCACAATTCACGACTCACAGCTGTCCAATGCTCGAAATAATCCACCACGGCGGAGCCACTGGCGTTACCGGCAGCTGCCACCAATTGATTCTCAACCAAAAGGAATCCCTACTGGTGGATTGCGGGCTCTTCCAAGGCGAAGACGCCGCGGAAGACAGTTTCGAGCAGCTACAAATTGAATTCGATATCAGCACCGTTATGGCGCTCGTCATTACCCACGTCCATATTGACCACGTGGGTAGGCTGCCTTACTTACTGGCCGCAGGTTTCACAGGCCCGATTATCTGCTCGATCCCCACGGCCAAGCTGCTACCCCTGGTGATTGAAGACGCGCTAAAAATCGGCTTTACCCGCAACGCCCAACTGATTGAGCGCTTTCAAGCTCAGCTCGAAAAGCAAATCGTGAGCGTGCCCTACGGCAAATGGCACAGCATAAGTAGCGTAAGCGAGGTAAGCGGTCACAACGGCGCAAGCACAGGCACCACGCGAGTAAAACTCAAACGGGCAGGGCACATTCTCGGTTCCAGCTACGTAGAGGTGAGTTACCAGGATACGAAGACCGGTGAAAAAGAGCGCGTCGTATTCTCCGGCGACTTAGGCGCCCCTTACGCACCGTTACTTCCCGCGCCAAAGTCGCCCTACGGCTGCGACCAGCTGGTACTCGAAAGTACCTACGGCAACCGCCAACACCCAGACCGCCGCCAGCGCCGCGCCACCTTAAAAGCCGCCGTAGAGCAAGCACTCGCTAACGGCGGCACGGTGATGGTGCCTGCGTTCAGCATTGGCCGCACACAAGAACTGCTCTACGAACTTGAAACCATTATCCACCAAGCGCGTTCACCGCAGTGGCAGTCACTGGAAATCATAGTCGATTCACCGCTAGCGGCCCGCTTTACCAAGGTTTACCGCGAGCTAAAGCCCTACTGGGATAAAGAAGCCCAAGGCCGCCTGCGCAGTGGCCGCCACCCGCTCAACTTTGCCAATCTCTATACCGTGAATAGCCACGCAGAGCACGAACAAACCGTTGAGTACCTGGCCAAAACAGGTCGCCCAGCGATAGTTATTGCCGCTAGCGGGATGTGCGCAGGCGGGCGGATCATGAACTACCTCAAAGCCATGCTCGGCGACGAACGTCATCAAGTACTGTTCGTAGGCTACCAAGGCGCAGGCACCCCAGGGCGGGATATTCAGCAATACGGCCCCCAGGGCGGCTGGGTAGCCATCGACGGTGAACGGTTTGATATAAAAGCAGGAGTGACCACCATCAGCGGCTACTCCGCCCACGCCGACCAAAAAGACCTACTCAACTTCGTAAAACGCATGCGCCGCTGGCCCCACACCATCCGCCTGGTACACGGCGAACAAACCGCCCGCGCAGCGCTCAAAGCTGAACTCGAAACTCTTTACCATCGAAAAGGCAAGCAGGTGAGAGTGGTGAGTAGTGAGTAGTGAGTAGTGAGTAGTGAGTAGTGAATTGTGAGGGGTGAGTTGGAAATGGTAAGTGGTGAGGGGCGGTAATGAGGAAGCATCAGGAGTTGCGTGTATGGCAACAAGCTATGGATATGGTAGAACAAATTTATCAAATCTCAGCAGCATTTCCTGATGAGGAGAAATATGGACTTACTAGTCAGATGAGACGGTCAGCAGTATCCGTACCCAGTAATATCGCTGAAGGTGCAGCAAGAGGTAGTTCAAAGGACTATATTCGCTTTTTGTATATTGCACGAGGTTCTTTAAGTGAACTCGAAACACAGCTGCTCATTGGGCAGCGCCTTAGCTATGTAAATGATGTAACTCCTACTATCGAGTTAATTCACCAAGTTTCTGGCTTACTCGGTGGTTTAATACGTTACTTACAAAATCGATAATTACTCACGACTCACGACTCACGACTCACGACTCACGACTCACGACTCACGACTCACGACTCACCATTCACCACTCACAATTCACAATTCACAAACCAAAAATGATCGAAATCAAAAACCTCTACAAACGCTACCACAACCACCACGGCAGTGATTGGGTGCTTAAAGACATCAACCTCACGATCCCCAAAGGGGTGAGTGTCGGGTTGATTGGTGCCAATGGTGCGGGTAAATCCACGCTGCTGCGCTTGATTGCAGGTATGGATACGCCAGAACGCGGCGAAGTAATTCGTCACACACGCGTTTCCTGGCCCGTGGGGCTATCGGGTGGCATGCAGAGCAACATGACCGGGCGGCAAAACGTCAAATTCGTCGCTCGCGTGCAGGGCAGTAGTGCGGAAGAAGTAGCGCGGATAATCCAGTTTGTAGAAGACTTCGCTGAAATAGGCGAAGCTTTTGACGAACCAATTCGTACCTACTCTTCAGGTATGCGCTCGCGTATTTCATTTGGTCTCTCTTTAGCCTTCGATTTTGACGTCTATATCTCCGATGAAGCCACCGCCGTTGGCGACAGGTCGTTCAAAGCCAAAGCCAAAGAGCTGTTTGAATCGAAAGTAGGTCAATCCTCTCTGATCATGGTGTCTCACTCAGAGGGTATTTTGAAAGACTTATGCCAGGCCGGTGTTTACTTGAAACACGGCTCTGCGCACTGGTATGACGACGTAAACGAAGCCATCGCTGCCTACCATATTGATGTAGATGCCAAAAATGACGGCACTGCACTGCCTACCGATGTGCCCAGTGCCAGAAAGCACCTGCAAGAGTGCCATCAGGTGCTCAAAGCCGCACAGGAAAACCTAGCGGATTATCAAGAGCGCCAAGCGCCACAGCAAGACATTGCCATTGCCCAGCAAGAAGTTCAAAAAGCGGTAAAAGCGTCAAAAATAGCGCGTGAACACCTCGAAATGTTGGAAGAGCAGCAGCGCAAGGCAAAGCGCAAGTCTGCCTAGTTTTTATAGATACTGGGCCACAGCGAAAGCCCATCAACATCGGCTATTAAGAGAACTATGAACTCCAAAACCTTTTTAATTACCGGTGGCGCAGGCTTTATCGGTTCTGCAGTAGTGCGTGAACTTATTCAAAACACTGCCCATAAGGTGGTGAACGTAGACAAACTCACCTACGCAGGCAATTTAGAATCCCTGGCAAGCGTTGAAGCCAGTGAGCGCTACACCTTTGTTCAGGCGGATATTTGCGATGCAGCCGCCATGCAGCAACTGTTCGCACAGCACCAGCCAGATGTAGTCATGCACCTGGCAGCAGAGAGCCACGTAGACCGCTCCATCGACGGCCCCGCAGAGTTTATTCAAACCAATGTGGTTGGCACCGCCGTACTGCTAGAAGCCGCCCGTAGTTACTGGAAAAAGCTGCAAGAGCAAGATACCGCTAAAGCCGAATCGTTTCGTTTCCACCATATCTCCACTGATGAAGTGTATGGTGATTTAGAAGGCACGGATGGTTTGTTTACCGAAGAAACATCCTACGCGCCCAGCTCGCCCTATTCGGCGAGTAAAGCCAGTTCTGATCACTTAGTGCGCGCCTGGCAGCGTACTTATGGCCTGCCCACGCTGGTGACCAACTGCTCCAATAACTACGGCCCGTTCCACTTTCCGGAAAAGCTCATACCGTTGATGATTCTCAACGCGTTAGCCGGGAAACCGCTCCCGGTGTACGGTGATGGTCAGCAGATCCGCGACTGGCTGTATGTAGAAGACCATGCACGCGCATTGATTAAAGTCGCCACAGAAGGGCAAGTAGGTGAGACCTACAACATCGGCGGGCACAACGAGAAGGCCAACCTCACTGTTGTTGAAACGCTGTGTGACCTGCTTCAAGATCTAGTGCCCAAAGAAACCTCATACCGTGATTTGATTACTTTCGTGACCGATCGCCCCGGCCATGACGTCCGCTACGCCATCGATGCTAGCAAAATCGAACGCGAGCTAGGTTGGGTTCCAGAAGAAACCTTCGAAACCGGCCTACGCAAAACCGTGCAGTGGTACCTCGCCAACGAAACCTGGTGGAAACGCGTCCAAGACGGCAGCTACCAAGGCCAACGGCTAGGCACCAACTCGTAGCGCGTGGTAAGCGAAGCGCACCCGCGGAAGCAGCGCGAAGCGGTGCCATATGCATTAGCTTTCTGCATGCATGAAAAGGATTCCTCCAATGAATATCTTCATCACTGGATCAAACGGGCAAGTCGGCTTTGAGCTCCAGCGTCAGTTTGCCCTGTTCGGCAATGTGGTAGCACCTACACGGCATGAACTTGATTTAACAGATGCCCAAGCAGTGGATGCCTATTTGGCTGAACACCAGCCAGCACTAATCCTCAACGCCGCCGCCTATACGGCAGTAGACAAAGCCGAGAGCGAACCAGAGCAAGCCAAACGCCTCAATACCGAGCTACCAGCACAGCTAGCCGAGTACGCCGCCAAGCACGCTATTACGCTGGTGCACTACTCAACTGACTACGTCTACCCAGGTGATGGTGAAACTCCCTGGCAGGAAGACAGCCCCACGGCGCCGCACAGCGTATATGGCCAAACCAAGCTGGAAGGTGACCAAGCGGTTACCCAAAGCGGTTGCCAGCACCTGATTTTTCGTACCAGCTGGGTATATGCCGCCCGTGGCAGCAACTTTATGAAAACCATGCTGCGCCTGGGCCGCGAGCGCGAAACACTCAGCATCGTCAACGACCAAATAGGCGCGCCCACCCCAGCACGCCTAATCGCCCAGGCCACCGCACTAGCGTTCACCACTCACGATTCACCACTCACCACTCACCACTCACTACTCACCATTCACCATTCACCACTCACCATTCACATCCCTTCAGGCATCTACCACCTGGCACCAAGAGGGGAAACCAGCTGGCATGGCTTCGCCAGCGAGATTTTCAAGCAAGCACAGGCACTTGGCGAAGAGCTAGCGATCCAATCCGGCACCGTGAATGGCATACCCACTGCAGAATTTCCTACGCCAGCCCAGCGCCCGCTCAACTCACGTATGAGCCTGACTAAACTTGAAGCCGCGCTTGGTGTCACATTACCGGTTTGGCAACACCAGCTAGCGCTAACGCTTACTGAATACTGTGAGGAGTGAGGGGGAAATAGTGAGGAGTACAACCTCACACCTCATACCTCACGGCTAATATTTGTATATTCACGGATGATCGACCATGACCACCTCACACCTCACATCTAACCCTTCACAAAGAAAGGGCATTATTCTAGCCGGTGGCTCCGGCACTCGGCTGCATCCCATTACCCGCGGTGTATCCAAGCAGCTCCTGCCCATCTACGACAAACCGATGATCTACTATCCCATCTCGGTGCTCATGCTAGCGGGTATACGTGAAATACTGATTATTTCTACGCCAGAAGACCTTCCCCAATACCAGAACCTACTCGGCAACGGTGAAGATTTCGGTATCAGCCTGCAGTACGCCGAACAGCCAAACCCGGATGGCCTGGCCCAAGCATTTATTATCGGAGAAGCGTTTCTTGGCGAAAGCCCCGTGTGCTTGGTACTCGGCGACAACATCTTCCATGGCCAACACTTTTCCGACCAGCTAAAGCGCGCCAGCCAGCAGGCCAGCGGTGCCACCGTATTTGGCTACCTGGTAAAAGACCCAGAGCGCTTTGGCGTAGTGGAGTTCGACGAAAACGGCAATGCCATCTCCATCGAAGAAAAGCCGCAAAAACCCAAATCGGCATATGCCGTTACCGGCCTTTACTTCTACGATAATGATGTCGTGGACATTGCCAAAGCCGTAGAGCCTTCCGAGCGTGGCGAGCTGGAAATCACCAGCGTCAATAACGCCTATTTAGAGCGTGGTGACCTGCGCGTAGAGCGTTTAGGCCGCGGGTTCGCCTGGCTAGACACCGGCACCCACGACAGCCTGCTGGAAGCCAGCCAATACGTGCAAACCATTGAGCACCGCCAAGGCCTCAAAATCGCTTGCCTGGAAGAGATAGCCTGGCAACAAGGCTGGATTGATGACGAACGCCTGGCAATACTCGCCAAGCCCCTCGCCAAAACCCAGTACGGCCTATATCTCCAACGCCTACTCAAGCAGAAGCCTCAAAAGTAAAAGTTTGCCACGGAAGACACCGATGCATGCCACCGACTCTCACGGAAAGCACGGATAAAAACAAGATTTAGATTTTGACCTTATCCGTGTTTTCAGTGAGTGTCCGTGGCTAAGAGGAAAAGACCATGCACTACGAAAAACTCGCCATTCCCGATTTAGTTCTGCTCACCCCCAAAGTATTTGGCGACGAGCGCGGTTTCTTCATGGAAACCTTTCGCCAAAGCGAATTTGAGCAGCACTGCGGCAATTATCAGTTCGTTCAGGACAACCACAGCAAGTCCGTTCAAGGTATTTTGCGGGGCCTGCACTACCAGTATAAGCAGCCCCAAGGAAAGCTAGTGCGCGTTACCCAAGGCGAAGTATTCGATGTGGCTGTTGATATGAGAAAAAGCTCGCCGACCTTTGGCCACTGGGTAGGGGTGACCTTAAGCGAAGAGAATAAGCAACTGCTATGGGTGCCGCCAGGGTTTGCCCATGGCTTTTATGTGACCAGCGAAAAAGCTGAGTTTCAATATAAGTGTACCGATTACTACGCCCCAGGCGACGAAGTGAGTATTCGCTGGGATGAACCTCAGCTCGCCATTGAGTGGCCATTAATAGATGGCAAAGCGCCCCAGGTATCAGATAAAGATGCTGATGGTGTAGCGCTTAATGAAGCACCCCAATTCACATCAGTAGGAGCCAATACACGATGCCACGGGTAATCTATCTTGGCCTTTTTGCGTTGCCAGAACACACGCCAATGACGCTCTCTGCGTTGCAACAAGCGGATGAAGAGAGTGTGGCTATCGCAGTGGAGAGCCCGTCCGACAGCCAGTTCGACATTCTCAGCAACTGGTTGCAGGATGAGAGCAAGCCCGAAGCATTAGTGATATGGCCCAAACCGACGGCTTTTATTGCCGATTGCCTAGCGAGAGATGAAGCGATCGACGACTCTCTTATCGAGTGGAAAAATATGGCTGGGCGGTTACTAAAGCTATTTCGCCGCCATCGCAGTCAACTGACGCTATTAGGGATTGCACCAGGAGAAGTGCCCAGCCCTTCCAACGAACTGCCTACCCAAATCGCTGAGGTCATTACTCAAGTCGAAGAGACCGCAAAGCGCTTGCCTCAAGCCAAACCGCTTTACCTTTTGGCAGCGGCACAGCTGGCTGTTGAAGATTCTGAGCTCCAAGAAATGCTGTCTTTCCTCACTGCAAGCAGTCAGGTCTGCGGTACGCCCATAGAGCAAACAAACGAAACCGTGCGTTTGGCTCTGCAAAGTGCGAACGAGAGCCTCAATGCTGAGCAGCAGCTTAAAATTCTAACTCAAGAACGTGATAGCGCCGCGGAAGAAAACAAGCTATTACTCACTCAACTGGCTGATGTCCAGAATGCATTAGAAACAGCCGAGCAAAAATCGCAGCAGCTTAAAAAAATCACTGAGGAACGCGATAGCGCCCAAGAAGAAAATGAGCTGCTACTGACACAGTTGCATATTGTTCAAGAAGCACTTGAAAAGGCCTATTTAAAAAACTCATCAAGTAATGTTGAGGCAGAAAGCAAAGATCAGGAAAGGTTAAAGTCTCTGATAACTTGGCTGCGCGCTCATGCTCGCCGCCAAGCTAGAGCTGCTTACAGCAATGCCGAGAGTAAGACTTTGCAAGATCAAATCAAGCTATTAGAGAAAAGTGAGTTATTCGATGCAGATTGGTACCTTGAGCAATATAAAGATGTAGCAAAAGCAAACATTAATCCGGCTGAACACTTCATCAAGTTCGGCGCGATTGAAGGGCGTAACCCAAGCCCTCGTTTCAATACTGAGTTCTATGTGTTGAACTATCCTGACATAACCTCCTCGGGTCTCCATCCTCTGTTACATTATTTGCGTGACGGGATTAAAGAACAGCGTAAAACCCAGGAGTCGACTACATGAACGCTCCAGTAAAACCGCACCTTATACACATTGGGCCGATGCGTCAGGAGAGTGAATCTCTTCTTAAGCATATTGCACTTCCTTCGCTAGTTATCGCGCCCATGCCAGGGCGTCTAACGTTCAAAGGCATGCAGGATACTTTGAAACATATAAGCGCAGTGATTGCCCCTCAGGGCGGGGAAGCTACATGCTATCGCTACAACATGCCGGGATTTGATAGCTTAGCTCCCGCTACAGGGCTTAAATCGCTTTATCCTGGAGTTGCCGAAACACAGCGCAAACCAGTGGAAACACAGCTGCTAAATGAACTTGTAAGTGAGTATTGCCCACCGGGTGCGTTAATGGCTCACTTGGTTCTGGAGCAACCTGAGCAGGCCTTGTCATTGCTGCAAGCGTGGCAAGAAGAAGGTTTGATGGATAACCTCGAAGGGCTCTTTGTGCGCACCAGCCCGATCAGCCTGTATGAAGGTATGCCAACCCAGGCAGAGATAATCGCTTGGTGCCAGAAGTATGGTTTTGATACGAGCTCTGAAAAGATAGATCCTGACAGCAATGAAGACCCGGAATTTATACTGCTTGAATTCAAACGTAACGTGCTACATGTGCCATTAAAAGCCGCTCAAGAAAAGGCGGAAATGCTTAAGCAAGAATGTGACAGCCTCAAAAAGAAACTTTCTGAATACGAAGAGCTTTTAAAAAAGAATGCCAATCAACTTAGTGAAGCCGCAGCTGCATTGCGTGAGACAGATGCTCACCTCAAAGAGCGCACGAAGCAGCACGATGAGAAATCATTACAGGTGGAAAACGCCAGCAACGAGTGTGCCACGCTCAAACAACAGTTGAGCGAGAAAGAAAGCACTATCACTCAGCTCCGTAAGGAGTTGACTTCTCAGCAGCAAAATCAGGAAGCTATCCAAAGCCGTTTTGAAGCGCTGGAAAGTAAATTGGAAGGCAAGTTGGAGTCACTACTAGAAGAACAGCGTAGTTATATACAGCAAACCAGTAATGCTCTTGGGCAACATGTGACACGAGTAGCCCACAAGCAGCGCGATGAACGGGCGCTAACCCACTATTTTCAACATGGTCAGAAACCAGTAAGCACAGAGCTAGATCCTGGATACGCTCTAGCTTTATTAGAAAAGTATCATTCAAAAAGCTACGATGTAGTGGTAGTGTTTGGTAGTGCGGCTACCACTGAGTTACTTGCAAAGGCGGAGGTAAGTACTCATGAAAACCAATCCCAGCTCATGCTGGAGGACCAGCCTAACGATGCGGTAACGCCATCTGAAAATGATCTTCCAACCTCTATTATCAGCATTGAACATCTAAGGTCGCAGTGCGCAGCTATTATCAAATCCTTAGAAGCAAACAACTGTCGTCAAGCCGTCAACGTCGTTCACGCACCTTGGATAGAGTGTAAATACCAGGATAAAACTACGCTTTTTTATAGTTCTGAAGCTACACTGAAGCGACTCGGACAATGGTTGCCAGATGGGGCTAAAATATTGGTAGTAATTGGGCCTCCACTCTTGAAAGTTAACAGTGGCATCCATGATGGCCTTTCGGAGTTGTTACAGTATCTACCTACACAGGAGCTAGATATAGTGATGGAAGGGTTAAGTAACTCGCTAGAAAACGAATTAAAGACTGATTGGAGCTCCCTTCTTGCTAATCGACAGCGTCAAGCGGAATGGCACCATCTATCATGCTCATTAGAATTGAGGGTTTTTGGTTAATATATAATGCGTTGGATTCGACGCTAACTTCGAGTAAGTTCAAGCATGCTGAAAAATTAACTATTTTTAATTTAGTTGTTTCTTTAGAAAGAAATCAGTATTTGGCTATATAGAGGGAGAGATAGAATTTGTAAGTGTTTTTATTTGTGAGTATAGCTTTAAAGAATTGTTTGTAGTTTTTTTCGAAAAGCTATGGAGTTATTGGATTAAGCCAAAGTGCGTATGTTTTATATTGCTACGCTGTAGCTAATATTTTATTAAACAGAATTTAAATGTGAGTGATATGGAAATTAAAGATTTAAAGTTGGCAGAGAGCTTTATAGGAAGTGGAAAGTATAAAGAATCATTTGATTTGAGCATGAGGTCGTTAAAGTCAGATCCGAGTGATTGCTCTGCATTGGCTGTGATGCTACGATCGTTAGGTAAAGACGGTAAGCTTGTTAAATATGAAGATTTAAAATTAGTGCTGAATGGTTTCATTAACTCTAGAGTAAAGAAAGGATTAGATACGTTATCAGCTTGGCCGTTAATAAGTACATTGAATAAATATATAATGAAGGCACACTATGAGGAAAATAATGATTTTCTTAAGTTTCTAAGAAACAAAAAAAATATAAAAAGGAAAAAAGTTAAGCTATTAATGTTAACTTGTGTTTGGCAGCGTCATGATTTAACTAAAGTATTTTATGATTATTATAAAAAGATAAAGAATGATATTCATGATGACATAGAGTTGGAAGTGCTTGCAGTAGGTTCAGAGGGTAGTGTTTCTAAAAACATGTGCGAGGAATACGGTTTTAATTATATTGAACATCCGAATCAACCATTGAGCGACAAATGGCAAGCTGGAGCTAGTCACGCTAAAAATTTTGATTTTGATGCAATGATAATAATGGGGTCTGATGATTTCGTCAGCAAAGATGTATTTTATCTTTATAAAAATCTTGTTGAAAGTGGGATTCAGTTTTTTGGTTTTCAAGATTTATACTTATATAATGTGAAGTCTCAGGCATTAGGTTATTGGAAGGGCTACGGTTCTGCCCCTAAAGGTAAGGTTCAGCCAGCTAGAGTAGGAGAAACTATTGGCTTAGGAAGATTTTTATCATCAGATTTAATTGAATTTTTGAATTTTAATTTATGGGCAGATGAGCATGTAAATAAAAGTTTAGATAACTTGATGCAAAAAAGAATAATAAGAAAAACAGGTATGCTTCCTGTTAGGGAAGAAAATTTATTTAAGTACTATAACAATGATACAGTTTATTCTCTGGGACTAGCATCGAAAAGTTTTTTAGAAGAAAAACTACTGGTATTAGATGTTAAGCACACTGAAAATGTAACAAACTTTGAACAATATAATGTGTCTAAGGAATGCTATAAATCTTTAGATTCAGAAGTTATAAAAAAATACGAGGTTTACAAAAAATTAGCACTACTAGGTTCTGCAAGACAAAGTGATACCAGTGCAGTCGAAATGGTAGACAAAGAACAGTCTTCTTTTTATATAAATAATGGGGAGGTGGCTTTAGCTCAGGGTAAATATATAAAGGCTGTAATTTATTTTGCACAATCTATAATAGAAGATGCAGGAAACTATGAGGGTAAGCGATTATTTCTCAAAACAAGAGAGCTTTTGAAAAAAAATAATGAGATCGAAACATTAATTATTATACCTGTTTTTAATAAGTCTAAAACAATTGAAAGGTCTATTGATTCGGCTCTTGAGCAAAGTTCAGGTAAGAAATTCGTAATAGCGGTTGATGATTGTAGCCAAGATGATTCTATCGATCTGTTGAATAAATATGATGCTGCTGATAATTTTGGTTTTCTCTCATTACACAAAAACTCTGGGCCATACTATGCTTCGAACGCAGCCTTGTATGTGCTTAAAGAATTAAATTATAAATACTTTCTGGTGCATGGTGCTGACGATATCATGCTGAAAGATAAACTTAAAAAACAAATAAAAACAATAACAGGAGATGCACTGATATCAGTTTCAGGGTATAGGAGGGTGGACTTTAATAGTGGTGCTACAATCAGTGAGAATAGGCGCGGTCACTCAATGGCTATTTATCATAAGCATATATTTGATAAGCTCGGTTTTTTTTATGATACGAGGTTTGGTGGTGACTCTGAATACATACATAGAGCAGTACATTGTTATGGAGAAAGCATTCAGAAAAATTTACCTGAAATACTGACAACAGCCTACTATGGTTACAATAATATAACTAATGCCAATCCTGATAATTCTAACATGCGTCTTAAATTTGTAGAAGAGTACAAAAAAAGACATGATGTTATGAAAGAATGCGATGACTACTATATTGATTTTGACCTATTTGGTTTTGATGAAAGCTTAGCCACTAAGAAAAGAAAAAAAATAGTTGCAGGCGTTGCAGTGATTGAGAGCCGTTGGAGTAGCTTTGAAAAAACTGTAAAAAGTGTTATAGATCAGGTTGATAAGCTCTATGTTTATCAAAATGGCTTTAAGCGTATAGATGAGTTTCTCTTAGATCCAAAGATAGAGGTTATTAGCTCTGTAGATACAAATATTGATCGTGGTGATGCCGGGAAGTTTTACATGCTTGGCGAAATCAAGAATAGCTATTATTTTTCAATAGATGATGACTTGTTGTATCCTGAAGATTATGTTTGCACTACTTTGAAATATCTTTCTGCGTTGCAAGATAAGTGTGTGGTTTCTTATCATGGGCGGGTTTTAAAAGAAAGTGCTAGTTGCTACTACTCTGATATTGAAGAAAACTATCGTTGTTTAGATGACGTAACTCATTTAGAACAAGTCGAGTTTGCTGGTACGGGAGTTATGGCCTTTGATGTCGAAAATATAAAAATTGGGTTTGATTTTTTTGAACAAGAGAATATGGCTGACATTTGGATGGGAATATATTGCAATAAAAATGATATACCTATGTATGTATTGCCACATCAAAGTGGTTGGATTAAGCACAATGAAATTGATTTTAAAGATACTATATTTAACAAGTATAAGAAAAATAAAAGCCATCCCAATAATGTGTTGAAAGAAAGATATTGGTCAAAAAATTTTAAGTGGAAGAAAAAGGGTAGTTGTATAACTGTTAACAATTGATCGGGTTTTTATAGTGATGCTTCTAGTGTAATCTTGTGAACGTCATTTAATATTTTTTTATGAGTGTTAAGCTAAAACTTAAGGGGTTAAAGGCATGAAAGATTCAAAGATTGCTGTAATTGGGCTCGGTTATGTAGGCCTTCCATTAGCCGTAGAGTTTGGTAAAAGTCATAGCGTTGTAGGTTTTGATATATATGAAAAAAGAGTGAAAGAGCTTAAAAGTGGATATGATTTTACGCTGGAAGTTTCAGAAGCTGAATTAAGAGAGGCTTCACAGTTGCTTTTTTCGAGCAATGTAAAAGAAATTGAAGATTGTAACGTCTATATCGTTACGGTGCCTACCCCTATTGATGATAACAATGCTCCCGACCTTACACCGTTGCGTAAAGCATCAGCTATGCTCGCAACCGTGATCAAGCAGGGTGATGTGGTTATTTACGAATCAACGGTTTACCCTGGTGCTACAGAAGAAGTGTGTATCCCCGTGATAGAAAAAGGGTCAGGTCTGAAATTCAATGAAGATTTTTATGCTGGTTATAGCCCCGAACGTATTAATCCAGGTGATAAAGTCAATACACTAACAAAAATTAAAAAAATCACGTCGGGCTCTACGCCTGAAATAGCTAAGTTTGTTGATGATCTCTATTCCTCAATTATTACTGCAGGCACACACCTTGCGAGCTCCATTAAGGTGGCTGAAGCCGCGAAAGTGATTGAAAATACGCAGCGTGATTTGAACATTGCCATTATTAATGAATTTGCCAAAATATTTAATATTTTAGGTATTGATAGTCAAGAGGTGCTGGAGGCTGCTGGAACCAAATGGAATTTCTTACCCTTTAAACCTGGTTTGGTTGGAGGGCATTGTATTAGTGTTGATCCTTATTACCTAACCTATAAAGCGAAAGAGGTTGGTTATCAACCTGAGGTGATTCTAGCTGGACGGCGTATCAACGATGGTATGGGTCAATATACGGCTACTCAATTAGTTAAAGCTGTTAGCCGCAAGAAAATTCATATTGATGAAGCACGTGTATTGGTGTTGGGCTTTACTTTCAAAGGTGACTGCCCGGATGTACGTAATACCAAGATTGTTGATATGGTTAAAGAGTTAGAAAGCTTTAATATGCATGTTGATATTTATGACTCCTGGGCCAATTCGGAAGAAGTTCAAGAAGAGTATGGTCTTAAACTTGAAACCGATTTAATCGAAGGTGTTTATGACGCCATTGTCCTGGCAGTTGACCACTCTGAATTTAAGGAATGGGGTGCCGGGAAAATACGTTCTTTTGGTAAAGAAAAACATGTTCTTTATGATGTGAAACATGTTCTTACTAAAAATGAATCAGATTTACGCTTATAACGGAGTATGTGACTAATATGAAAAATTTTGCTTTAATCGGTGCTGCTGGCTATATCGCACCTCGCCATATGAAAGCGATCAAAGAGCTGGGTCATAATTTAAGTATCGGCTACGATACTAATGATTCCGTAGGTATCATTGACAGTATTTCCCCTGATAGTGAATTCTTTACTGAGTTCGAGCGATTTCAAGAACATGCCTATCGTTTGAAACGCCACTCATCAACTGCATTGGACTATGTGGCTATTTGTTCTCCCAACTATTTGCACCATTCACATATTGCAGCTGGTCTTAGGTTGGGGAGCGATGTTATTTGCGAAAAGCCATTGGTGCCGACACCTGAATTACTGGATGAACTAGCTTTAGTGGAGAAAGAAACCGGTCAACGTGTTTACAACATTTTACAATTACGCCATCATGAAGCGATATTGAAGCTTAAAGAAAAGGTGGCAAATGAGAATCGCAGTGAGAAATATCAAGTAGATTTAACGTATATTACCTCGCGTGGAAAATGGTACATGGAAAGCTGGAAAGGCGATCCGCGTAAGTCGTTCGGTGTGGCTACTAATATTGGTGTTCATTTTTTTGATATGCTGCATTTTATTTTTGGTAAGTTAGAAAAAAATGTTCTGCATTACGCTAACGACTATAAAGCATGTGGCTATTTAGAATATGAAAAAGCACGAGTTCCTTGGTTTTTATCAATAGACGCTAATGACCTTCCTGAAGAAGTAAAAGGTAAACAAACTACATTCCGTAATATTAGCTGTGAAGGCGATCAGATCGAATTTTCTGCCGGGTTTACGGATCTTCATACGATTAGCTATCAGGAAATTCTTGCTGGACGCGGTTATGGTATTGAAGATGCAAGGCACTGCGTTGAGACCGTACACCATATTCGAACAGCTCAGCCCGAGGTTCCTGAAGCAAACGAGGCACATGCTTTCCTGAAAAAACTGATATAGGAGCGCCGCATGGATTATCAAGTACATCAATCTGCAATCGTAGACGAAGGCGCCCAGATAGGCGAAGGCTCCCGAGTTTGGCACTTCGTACATGTGTGTGCTGGCGCTAGAATCGGTAGAGGGGTTTCCCTTGGTCAAAATGCTTTTGTTGGTAATAAGGTCACAGTGGGTGATAATTGCAAAATTCAGAATAACGTTTCAGTTTATGACAACGTTCACCTTGAAGAAGGTGTTTTCTGTGGTCCGAGCATGGTGTTTACCAATGTTTATAACCCTCGCTCATTGATTGAACGTAAAAGCGAATATCGTAATACTTTGGTAAAGAAAGGGGCCACTTTGGGTGCCAACTGCACCATCGTGTGTGGTGTTACCATAGGCGAGTATTCGTTTATTGGTGCTGGCGCTGTCATTAATAAGGATGTCCCGGCTTATGCATTAATGGTAGGCGTACCTGCGCGGCAAATTGGCTGGATGAGTGAGTATGGTGAGCAATTGGATTTGCCACTGGAAGGTCAAGCAGAAGTCGCCTGCCCTCATACTGGTAAGGTTTATTATCTTAATGGCAAAACTTTAACTAAAAGTGATTGATTATCATGCAATTTATTGACTTAGCTACCCAGCAAGAGCGCATCAAAAATAAAATAGATGCCAATATCCAGAAAGTTCTTGCGCATGGTAATTATATCCTTGGCCCTGAAGTCTCTGAACTTGAGGATAAATTGGCTGAATTTACTGGTGCCAAGTATTGCATAACATGTGCTAATGGTACCGATGCGCTACAAATTGCGCAGATGGCATTAGGTATAGGCCCTGGTGATGAAGTAATCACTCCTGGTTTTACTTATATTGCAACAGCAGAAACGGTTGTCTTATTAGGCGCTAAGCCAGTCTATGTGGATATTGATCCAAAAACCTACAACCTTGATCCCGCTCAATTGGAGGCGGCAATTACGCCGCGTACTAAAGCTATTATACCGGTATCACTGTATGGGCAGTGTGCGGACTTTGATGCGATCAATGCAATTGCTGAAAAACATGGCATTCCTGTAATCGAAGATGCTGCTCAGAGCTTTGGTGCTAGCTATAATGGGAAAAAATCATGCAATCTCAGCACGATAGCCTGCACGAGTTTTTTTCCTAGCAAACCTTTAGGCTGTTACGGCGATGGCGGTGCTATCTTCACGAATGATGAAGGCTTAGCGAAACTGCTTCGTCAGATAGCGCGCCATGGCCAGGACAAGCGCTATCATCATGTACGTGTTGGTGTAAATAGTCGCTTGGATACACTACAGGCGGCCATACTGCTACCTAAGCTTGAAATATTTGCTGATGAGATTGTAAAGCGCAATCAAGTTGCGACTTCCTATACACGTTTACTGAACGATGTAGGTATTGTCAGCACACCTTATGTTGATGAAAGGTGTGTTTCAGCCTGGGCACAATATACTATACTTGTCAAAGATCGTGATGAAACCTTAGGAAAATTGAAAGAAGCGGGTATCCCGACTGCGGTTCATTATCCGATACCTTTAAACCAGCAACCCGCTGTGAAGGATGATACGGTAAATCTGCCAATTGGTGATGAAATAGCTAAAAAGGTAATGAGTTTGCCGATGCATCCTTACTTATCTACTCAAGATCAAATAAGAGTCATCGAAGCTTTCTAATTTCTTTACTCCTTAAAGAGTGTGTATGCAGAATAATGAGAAAAAGATGAAAGAAATTGATGCTGTTTCCTTAGAAAAAAAAGCTAGAAGCTATAATGATAAGGAAGAGTATTTAAAGGCAATTGAAATTTACCATTGCTTATTAGGTGATCAGAGTAAAACAATAGACTTGATTGTTGCTAAAGCTCAAGCGTTAAGAAATCAGCATCGTTTGCATGAGGCTGTTGCTTTGCTAGAACAGTCTGTGCAAGTTGGTGTTTTTAATAGTAAAACATTACATGTTTTGGCCGCTTTTTATCGAGATAAAAAATGTTGGGGGCAAGCCGAGAGATGTATTTGGGATATTATTAAATTTGACCAGAAGTATTCTGAGTTAATAGGTTTCGCCAGTTTTGCTTCCGATATATTGCGCAAACAAGGATATGTTAATACAGCTTACAGTTTTCTTGCTTCTTCTATTTTTTTCACTAAATCTCAAGGGAAAAACATACCTTTAACAGCTTTGGCTATTCAGAAAGAGCTGGAATACGAATCTTCTTCTGAATATTCGATCGAAGTTTCTTATCGATTTTATGATGCTGTTTATGAGAATTCAGATAAATATGCATCAAGTTCTGATAATTCTATCTATGTTCCTGCTTGGAATGCAGTGCTTCAATATTTTCAAGACAATGAATTTTTAAGTGTTGTGGATATTGGTTGTGGGCCTGGCCAATTTGCTGAGTTTGCAATTAAACGCTTGCCATCTCTTAATTACACTGGATTTGACTATAGTTCTGTTGCTATTTCTCAGGCGAAAAATAGGACAAAGGGTGCTGAATTTATAGAAGGCAATGCCTTTTCTTCCCCCTTATTAACTGAAAATGCAGCTGATGTTTATATATTACTTGAGGTGCTGGAGCACATAGAGAAAGATTTGGATCTTTTAGGCAGTATGCCAAGTAGAGCGTCTGTGGTCTTCTCAGTTCCTAATTTTGACTCTTTTGGTCATGTGCGTTTCTTTTTAGACGAAAACGAAGTTTACGATAGATATAACCATCTATTCTCTAGCTTAGAAGTGAAGGGCGTTATTCTCAAAGGATACTCTACTATTTACCTCGCATTTGGTCAGTTGAAGTGAAAATCCATGTCTAATAGGTTGGCTATAAATAATGCAATTTGATATTGTTTCTGCTAATCAAGCAGAAATGGCGCTTGAAAGTGAAGATTTTTTTCGCAGTTTTGATATATGTAGAAGCTGTCTTAAAAAAACACCTGGAGATGCGCTGCTTTATATTATTATGGCAAGAACGATTTGTCGCTCACCTACGGTAGTTGACTCCTGGAAAGAAATAACTGAAATCACAGCTTCTTTTCAAGACTTCAATCGCCAAAACCATGTTCAGACTTTCTCCGTTTGGCAAGCTCTTAGTTTTATTAACTCCTGTTTGATTACTAACCATTTTTCTCAAAATAGTGATCCTTTGGTTGAGTTTTTGAAGCAAACTGGTCGAAGGATAACTGAGGGTAAAGTTAAGCTTTTAATCTTGACTTGTGTCTGGAAAAGGCATGAGTTGAGCCGTTTGTTTTTTTCTTACTATAATAGGTTGAGAAGAAAGCTTAGCGCCGTTATCGATATTCAAATAATTGCTGTGGGTTCGGAAGGGAAAATTAGTCAAAGTATTTGTGAGGAGCACGACGCTCATTATATAGAGTATCCTAATCAGCCTTTATCTGATAAATGGCAAGCTGGTCTTGACTATGCTCGTTCCTTTGATTTTGACGCGTTAGTGGTTTTGGGTTCTGATGATTTTATATGTGAAAATACTTTTAGATTTTATTCTAAGGAAATATCTAACGGTGCCCTTTTTTTAGGTTTTCAAGATTGTTATTTGCATGATTTTTCTACCCAAAAAACAATTTACTGGAAAGGCTATGGCGCTTCTAATGAACAGCAAAGTCAACCACATAGAGTGGGTGAGGCAATTGGTTTGGGGCGCGTGCTTAGAAGAGAACTCCTAGAGTTTATGGATTTTGATTTATGGCGGGGAATGGATGCAAATAAATCCTTAGATGGAATCATGAAAAATAAAATTATTAAAAAAACAGGGTTTCTCCCAGTCAAGCCTGCTCATGGTTTTGATTTGAGGTTGAACGATGGAAATTATGTATTGGGTATGTTGTCTTTCCGATTGAAAGATCTGGGGCTATTCGGTATTGATGTTAAGGTGAGCGATAATGTTACTGCTTTTGAAAAATATATGACATCTACTAGCGTTTATGATGATGTGACTTTGGAATGCGCTAATAATGGTCGTCTTGATTTCTTGAATGATTTATAATGTGAGTTTTTATGACTAGTGAAGTTAATAATGAAAATGAAGTCAATGCACTTAAAAAGAGTTTGGAGGAATTATATAATATCCAAGCAAATGAGAGGGCCGAACTGGCAGCGAAAATTAGCAAGCTTCTAAAAGAAAATGATGATCTAAAACACCAAGTGCGTGAGTTAGAAATGAAATGTAAATCTTATCTTGGTGCTTCAAATGTAAAGGTTAAATCACCAGAAAATGAATTTGGTTTGGATTTTTCTTTACCAGAAGAGCGCAAGTGATTCGTGCTTAAAATTTTGGATGTCGTGTCGTGCTATAGTCATGTGTGAAGTGTTTCATCGTTAGAGTTGACTTTTTATGTGCTCTTCTTCTATCTGAAATGAGCTGATTTCTTCTGCTTTAGCAATTGTTCATCAATAATGGTAGGAATATTTATGTGCGGAATTGTTGGCGCGGTTGGCGCAAAGGATAGCACCGCCTTTCTTTTGGAAGGCTTATCTACATTGGAGTATCGCGGCTACGATTCAGCAGGTTTGGCCCTGCTATCGGGTGAGCAGAGCAGTGGTTTGAAGCGAGCCCGTTCCAAAGGGCGAGTAGCTGAATTGGCTGCTTTGGTGAAGGAGCAGGCGCTCAGCGGTAATGTAGGCATTGCCCATACCCGCTGGGCGACCCACGGCGTACCGGCTGAACGTAATGCCCACCCGCATATTTCCGGCGGGTTGGCGGTAGTGCATAACGGCATTATCGAAAACTACGAAGCGCTGCGTATTCAACTGCAGGGCTTGGGTTATGAGTTCACTTCAGATACCGACACCGAAACCATTGCCCACCTGATTCAAGCCTGCTTCAAGGGCGAGATTGGCGAACCTGCTGAAAACCTCTTTTCTGCCGTGCAATGCGCCGTGGCTCATCTCAAGGGTGCTTTTGCGCTAGCGGTAATCAGCGAAGAAGAGCCGGACTGCCTAGTAGTTGCCCGTGAAGGCTCGCCTTTAATGCTGGGCGTTGCGGATGAAGGCTATTACGCTGCGTCTGATGCTTCTGCGCTGCTCTCTGTCACTAAGCGCATGATGTATTTGGAAAACGGCGATGTGGCACGATTAAGCCGCGAAGCGGTGGTTGTGGTCGATGGCATTGGGCAGCCGGTTGAGCGGGAAGTCATTACGTCCAGCCTGAGTGCTAATGCTGTTGAGCTGGGTGATTTTAGCCATTTCATGCAGAAGGAAATCTTCGAGCAGCCTCAGGCGCTTAGTAATACGTTGGAAATGATTAGTGGAGCAGGGCAGCTACAGCCGGGGATTTTTGGTGCAGAAGCCGCTGATATTTTCGACCAGATAGAGGCCGTGCTGATCCTGGCCTGCGGTACCTCCAGCTATGCAGGCATGACCGCTAAGTACTGGATTGAGCAGGTGGCGGGCATCCCTTGTAACGTCGAAATCGCCAGCGAGTACCGTTATCGCCAAAGTGTTGCCAATCCTAAACAACTGGTGGTCGTAATCTCCCAGTCGGGGGAAACGGCGGATACACTGGCGGCGCTTCATCACGCGAAATCGTTGGGGCATGTACATACGTTGGCTATTTGCAACGTACCGGAATCCGCCATTGTGCGTGAAACTGCGCTGCGTTTTATTACCCGTGCCGGGCCGGAAATTGGGGTCGCCTCTACCAAGGCGTTTACCACCCAGCTTAGCGCGCTGTTCCTGCTTACTCTGTTGCTTGCCAAAGCTAACCAGCGGTTATCCGATGCGGATGAAAAAGCCTATCTGGATGAGCTGCGCCATTTGCCCATTGCGGTAGATAAAGTGCTGGCACTGGAGCCGAGCATTGAAACGTGGTCAAAGCAGTTTGCCGACAAGCAACACGCACTGTTTCTGGGCCGTGGTCGCCACTACCCCATTGCATTGGAAGGCGCGCTGAAGCTTAAAGAGATCTCCTACATTCATGCCGAAGCTTACCCGGCGGGTGAGTTGAAGCACGGCCCCTTGGCGTTGGTCGATGCGAATATGCCAGTAGTTGTGGTCGCTCCTAACGATGAGATGTTGGAGAAGTTAAAAGCCAATATGCAGGAAGTCAGCGCCCGTGGTGGCCAACTGTATGTGTTTGCCGATGGCGACAGCGCGGTTAAGTCCAGCGAAGGCGTAAACGTACTAATGATGCCGGAGCATTACGGCCTGCTTTCGCCGGTATTGCACGTGGTAGCGCTTCAGTTGCTTTCGTATCACGTGGCACTGGTGAAAGGCACGGATGTGGATAAGCCACGCAATCTTGCTAAGAGTGTAACGGTAGAGTAGTGCCATTGGGCGTCGTTCCGACGCCTCCCGCGGGTGCCTCATTCGCTCGTACCTCGCGAGATTCGTTACCACGCGCTACGGGTTATTCGCCATATTCAAGGTAAGTACATGTCGTGGTGCGTTAAGCGAAGCGCCCCCGTGGGAGCAAAGTGTAGCGGTGCTTGATTGACTGGTTGCCAGTGGGCATCGGTGCGTCAAGCTGATCATTTTTATCAGCAGTAGCTCGCATAGCAGAATCAGCAGCCCGTGGCACAATGGCAACAAGTTCGCCACGGCCAAGGCGAGCACGGCTGTAAAAAGCTGTCAGGTGGCGGGAAGGTTGGCCGCTACTTGGCAGCTTTTTTTGTGCTATGCCTTGGACTTATGGAAGGGTTATATCTGTTGAAGGAATATAGAATATGTCGCTTATTGATCAAGCTCTGATGGATGCCGTTGAATGCGTCGCGCGTGAAGCTGGCGAGGCTATTATGAGCGTTTATGCCCGCGAGTTCAGCGTGGAGAAGAAGGAGGATGAAAGTCCGTTAACCGAGGCTGATATGGCGGCACATAACATTATTGTGCGCGGTCTGCAGGCGTTGCCGGTGCAGATTCCCATTCTTTCTGAAGAGGATATTGAAGGTTTTGCCGGTGCCGATGCTGAGGGTCGTTATTGGTTGGTCGACCCGCTGGATGGCACCAAAGAGTTCATTAAGCGTAACGGTGAGTTCACCGTCAATATTGCTCTGATTGAAAACGGTAAGCCGGTGCTCGGCGTGGTGACCGCGCCTGCGCTGGATGTGGGTTACGTTGCCGCGCGGGGGCTGGGCGCGTTTAAGGTTGAAGCCGATGGAAGTCGCAAGGCTATTTCTGTAGCAGGCAAGCCGAAAGCGGGCGTTACCTGGCGGGTAGTGGGAAGCCGCTCGCACCCTAGCCCTGATTTGGCCGCCTGGCTGGAACAGCTGGGTGAGCACACCATGCTGCCCATGGGGAGCTCGCTGAAACTTTGCATCATTGCCGAAGGTTTTGCCGATGCCTACCCGCGCTTGGGCCCCACTTGTTTGTGGGATACCGGCGCCGCCCACGCGGTAGTGCTCGAAGCAGGCGGCCGGGTAGAAACCCTGGAAGGCACGCCGCTTAGCTACGCTAACCCCAGTGAAAAGCTCAATCCCTATTTTGTGGTGTGGGGGCATTAAGCCAAGGCGTCATTTATCTTTGTTTTGCCAGCCTTCTATATGCAAAACGTGCACATCCCCTTGGAATCCCCACCTTCAAGTGCATGCGTGATTGAGTAGCGCGTGGTAAGCCTACGGCGCACCCGCGAAAGCAGCGCTAAGCGGTGCCGGGGTTGGCCTGTGTAGGCGGTGATGGTTCGGTGCCCTTGGGCGTCGTTCCGCCGCTTTTCGTGCCGGGCTGCCGCTGCAGGTGCCTCATACGCTCGTACCTCGCGAGATTCGTTACCACGCGCTACGGTACGTGCAAAAGATTGATTTTGTTGGTTTTGTGGCGCGTGGTAAGCCTAAGGCGCACTCGCGGGAGCAGCGCGAAGCGGTGCCGGGGTTGGCTTGTGTGGGCATTGTTGGTTGGTTGCCATTGGGTGTCGTTCCGCCGCTTTTCGTGCCGGGCTGCCGCTGCAGGTGCCTCATACGCTCGTACCTCGCGAGATTCGTTACCACGCGCTACGGTACGTGCAAGAGATTGATTTAGTTGTTTTTGTAGCGCGTGGTGAGCCTCAGGCGCACCCGCGGGAGCAGCGCGAAGCGGTGCCGGGGTTGGCCCGTGAAGGCATTGTTGGTTGGTTGCCACTGGGCGTCGTTCCGCCGCCTCCCGCGGGTGCCTCATACGCTCGTACCTCGCGAGATTCGTTACCACGCGCTACGGTATGTGTACCCAATTGAATTGGTGGTTTTTCGAATCGCGGCGTAACTCCTCCGACCTGTGATTGAGGGCCACACCCGAGGATGTATCTTATATTCGCTCTCCTCATATACTCGTTACCTTGCTCTGCAAGGCTTATACTCCTGACGATTCACGATTCACGATTCACGATTCACGATTCACGATTCACGATTCACGATTCACGATTCACGATTCACGATTCACGATTCATGATTCACGATTCACGATTCATGATTCACTTTCTAGGTTACTAAACAATGCGTAAATTTTTCGGCACTGACGGTGTGCGCGGTCGCGTGGGGGAGTTTCCCATGACCCCTGATTTTGCAATGAAGCTGGGGTGGGCCGCTGGCCAGGTATTGGGCGCTGAAGGTGTTAAGGAAGTGTTAATTGGTAAGGATACCCGTGCCAGTGGGTATATGTTGGAATCCGCGTTAGAGGCGGGCTTCTCCGCAGCGGGTGTTAATGTTGCCCTGGTGGGTCCATTGCCGACCCCTGGTGTTGCCTATTTAACTTCAACTTTCCGGGCGGATGCGGGCGTGGTGATCAGCGCGTCCCATAACCCGTTTTATGATAATGGTATTAAGATTTTTGGGCAGGGTGGCCAGAAACTTAGCGATGCCCAGGAGCAGGAAATTGAGCGTTGGTTGCAGGTCGCTATTGACGGCGGCATGACCTGCGTTAGCTCCGAGAAACTCGGTAAAGCGCGTCGTATTGATGATGCCGCTGGTCGTTACACGGAATATTGCAAGGCTAACTTGCCGGGGCACATGAGTTTGAATGGCCTGAAAATTGTTGTGGATAGTGCCAATGGGGCGGGCTATCGAGTGGGCCCTGCTGTTTTTCGTGAGTTAGGCGCCGAGTTAATTAGTATTCACGATACGCCCAACGGCCTCAATATCAACGAATACTGTGGCGCCACGGCTATGCAGAGCCTGTGCGATGCGGTGCTGGCCCATCAGGCGGATATGGGGATAGCCTTGGATGGTGATGCTGACCGCCTGATGATGGTGGATCATACCGGTACTGTGGTAGATGGCGATGAGCTTTTATATTTGCTAGCGAAAGACGCTAAGCTTGCGGGATATACTGGCGGTGTAGTGGGCACCCAGATGAGTAACTTGGGGCTTGAGCAGGCGCTAAATGGCTTGGATATTCCTTTTAAACGCGCCAAAGTGGGCGACCGCTATGTGCTAGAGCAGTTAAACGCCACAGGCTGGCGATTGGGTGGGGAGGGCTCTGGCCACTTGTTAAGCCTGGATCATGCCTCCACCGGTGATGCTATCATCGCTTCTCTGCGTGTGCTTACCAGCTTGTTAGCGCAAAAGGCAACGCTGTTTGACGCTAAGCAGGGCATGCATAAACTGCCGCAAACATTAATTAATGTGCGTTATACCGCTAAAGCCGGGCATGATCCTCTTGATAACCCAGCGGTGCGGCAAGCCGTTATGCAAGTAGAGCAGAAGCTTGGCCAAACGGGCCGCGTGCTGCTACGTAAATCCGGCACGGAACCCTTGATTCGCGTGATGGTCGAGGCTGTGGATGCTGGTCAGGCGCAAAGCAGTGCCCAGCAAATCGCTGATGCTTTTTCTTAGGCGAACACGGCCGGTTCTCCTGTTATACGAGGTAATGACTTTTGACATCATCTTCAACGCTTAGCTTGCCCTCTGAGCATAAGACAGAGAAATATTTGTCAGATATCGCGGCCATCGAGCAAAGCCCTTGGTTTGATGCTGACTGGTATATGATGCAATACCCCGATGTAACTGTTTCCGGCATGAAGCCTGCTGAACACTATTTATTGTTAGGAGAGGCTTGGGGGCGCTGGGCTGGCCCACGTTTTGATTCGAAATATTATCTTGAGCGATATCAAGATGTAGCTAAGGCAAGTGCTAGTCCATTACTGCATTTTATCCGTAATGGCGAAAAAGAGGGGCGTTGGCCTATACAGCTGTGTGCTCAGCAGTATGAAGAGTTGCTTTGGCAGCAAACGGCCATTGAATCGCAGTTGGCCAGCTTAAGAGAATTACTTAACCACCAAGACCCCTGGGAGGCAAGCTATTCAGCATGGGCATTGGGCCGATGGTATGCCTGGAAAGGAGAGTGGCAGGCGTGTGCCAAAGTACTGGCATGCCGTCATACGTTAAGCGACGCAAAGCCGACTACCCCTACACCCAGGCTACTTGAGGTAGAGGCCTTAACTAAAAGTGGGCAGCTTGTAGCTGCTTGGCAGTGTATCCAACAGCTTGAAGCTTTGTTTCCAGACTATGCTGATACGCCCTTGGCAAAAGCCAACTTATTGGCGGCGCAGGCAGCCAATTTCGCAGCTATTTCAACGCAGGGTGAGCCTTCGCCTTATGGCCAAGCTGACGCGTTGACAGATCAGTTTCGTTTACAGCAAATCAACACGCTATTTCAAAGCGCTAACCTGTGCCCAGTCGCCCTTAAAGATCCCAGTCAGCCGCTTACATTGGATAACCTGACGGTGAAAAAGGGGGGAGTTGCGCCTTTGTCTGCTACGGCGCTGGCTGGCCTGGTCAGTGTAATTGTGCCTGTATTTAATGCTGAAGCACATTTGGCAACGGCGCTGCGAAGCTTAGCGGAGCAGTCCTATAGCAACATAGAAGTTATTGTTGTGGATGATGCGTCTACCGATAGCTCCTTAGCGGTGGCCCAGGCGTTTAGTCAGCAGGATTCTCGTTTTAAGGTGATTTCGCAAACAACTAATCAGGGCGCATACGCGGCGCGTAACCGGGGGCTGGAGGCGTCTAAAGGGGCGTTCATCACCGTTCACGACAGCGATGATTGGTCGCATCCTCAAAAGCTGGAAAGACAGGTGAATGGCTTAGTAGGTCAATCGAAGTTAATGGCATGCCGCAGCCACTGGGTGAGATGTAATGATCGCCTCTATTTTGGACATTGGCGGTTAGAAGACACGGGGGGCTGGATTTACCCCAATACATCGTCTTTGATGTTCCGACGCAGTGTCGTTGACTCAATAGGGTATTGGGATCGAGTGCGAGTGAATGGTGATACGGAGTACCTTTCCCGCATACGACAGGTATTTGGTGCGCCTTCTGTAGGAAGTGTAATGGAAAGAGTGCCTTTGTCTTTGGGGCGAAGTGTACTTGATTCTTTAAGCCAAGCTGGCGCTACCCATCTTATTACTCAGTTTAACGGCGTCCGGCAAGACTATATGCAAGCGGCATTGGCTTGGCATGCCCAAGCAAAGAATGCTAGCGACTTATACTTGCCTGCGTGCCCGTCGTCGCGCCCATTTGTGTCACCAGCTGCCAACCTTCCCGGTTGAGCTGGTATCCTATTGCCAATTTATTAAGTGTTAGGAATTCATTGTGAGCCAGCAACAGCATCCGGTAGCACCAAACGCCTCAAAAGACCTGGGTATCAAGCCTTCTATTAATACGCTGGCCCAGGGGTCAATGTTTTGGCAGCCTGATTACCGTGAGGCGTCCCCCTGGTTGGAGCACCTGCCATTTCTTTTTTGGCTGGTAGAGGCTCTGCGCCCACAGCAGGCGGTCGGTCTGGGGGTCGATAGCGTAGCGCACTTTGCGGTTTGCCAGGCAGCTTCACGGCTACGTTTGGGTACCCGTTGCTTTATGGTGGGTGGGCATGAAGCTGCAGAAGGCAAGCAAGATGCCGAGGCTATTCGGGCCTATGCTGCTGATCAATTCGCCACCATTAGCCAGTGGTTAGAGGCGACGCCGACCCGGGCAATCGACCAGTTCAATGATGGCTCAGTTGACCTGTTACTGTTGCATGTAGAAGCCGATGACAACAACGTCGACTATCTGCTGGATCGCTGGTTATCCAAGCTTTCGTCCCAGGGCGTCGTGGTGGTGCCGGGGGTTTCTCGCCGTGAGCCTGGCTGCCTTGTATTCCGCGCTTTTGAAACTCTAAAAGGTCGCTACCCGCACTTTGTGTTCCATCATGCTGGTGGACTGGGGATTATTGCGGTAGGCAATGAATTGCCCGCGCTGGTTAACAACCTGCTAGGTGCATTGGAGTCGTCGGCCTCTACTCAGGTGGTGCAGGATGTTTTCGCTCGCTTGGGACGCAGCTGCCAAGACAAACTTACTGCGCGCCACCAACAGCAGTTAGCGCACACATTAGAAGCCCGTGTTAGCGAGCAATCGGGCAAGCTGATTGAAGCAGAGCAGCAGTTAAATCAGCAGGCTGAGCAATTGCAGCAGGTGAGCGAAGAGCGCGAAAAGCTGAAGGCGCGCCTTGAGCAGCAGGAATCGCGGTTTGCCCAGGAGCGTGGCCGTTTGGCCGAGCGGGTGAGTTCCCTTGAAGAGTTTAATGACGAGCTGAAAAAAGAGCTGATGCGTCAGCGTGAGCAAAGTGATAGACAGGCGGCTGAGGCACGTGAGCAAACCGAGCGCTATGCTGCTGAATCACGTGAGTATGCTCAGGCGTTGAAAACCAGCGAACAGTCACTTCACCAAGCTCAGCATGAAGTGGATGAACATAAGCGTACGCTGGAAACGCGCTTTAGCGAATTGGCAAAACTTACCAGCCTGCTTGAAGCCAACGAGAAGAGCTTGCGAAGCGCCCATGAAGAGAACGCTGGGTTAACTAACAAGCTGCAAAAAACCGAGTCGTCGCTTCAGGCGCGCTTTAATGAACTGGGCCAGTTAACCCGCAAGCTTCAGGAGGCGGAGCAGCGTATTGGCGAAGTTGAAAAGAGCCGTTCAGATGTTGAGCAACAGCTGGCACAACAAAAGAAAGAGCAAACCACGCTTTCTGCTCAATTAAAAGCGGCCATTGAGCGCGAAAAAGAAGCGCTAAGCGCCGTGGATGAACGTTTTCGTGAGCTTGCCGTGCTTACCGAACTGCTAGAGAAAAATGAAGCGCAGCGCGACCAGCTTGAGCGTGAGCTTGGCGATGCCGAAGCGGTTAAGCAAAAGCTGGAGAGTGAGCTTAGTGATGTCAAAGCAGCCAAGCAGAAACTTGAGGCGGAGGTCAAATCCAGCCTTGATACGCAAGCACAGCAACGCCGTGAAATCGAACGACAGACCCATGAGCTAGCCCATCTGGTTGAACAGCTTGAAGCACTGCGGGGAAGCCCGAATACGGCTTCTCCAGCGGCTGAAGGCGTTAGCGTCACTAAAGCGCCCCCGCTTACCAAGCGTGCCATTAAGCGTCAGTCTGCTTTGATTGAGGCGAGCCAATGGTTCGATGCGAAATGGTACTTAGCTCAATACCCCGATATAGCGGCAGACGCCAGAATGTCTGCCAATCCTGCCCGCCACTATTTGCTAATGGGCGGCTTTGAAGGGCGCAACCCAGGCCCAGGGTTTGATTCAGCGTACTATTTGGCTAACAATCCGGATGTGGTGGAAAGTGGTATCAATCCGCTGGTTCATTACCTGAAGTTCGGCGAAAAAGAACAACGCAGCGTGAAGGGGTAATAATGAGTAATGCTAAACGCACGCTGCTGTTAGATTCGGGCTTGTTCGATGAGGCGTGGTACTTGAAGCGCTACCCTGATACGCAGCATAGCCATCTTTCTCCATTGGAGCACTTTTTAAGCTATGGCTGGGCGCTTGGACGCTGTCCAGGGCCAAGCTTTGACCCTGTGTTTTATTGCCAACGTTACCCTGATATTGCAGAGGGTAAGATTGATCCCTTAAACCATTTCATAACGCACGGTCGTGCAGAAGGGCGCCTGGGCAAGCCCAGCGTTGCTTCTGCAGCGAGCAAGAGTGAAAGCTCAACAGCGTCACCTCAGTCTAGTAGCGCTCCCACCTTGAATGCTGTGAACGAAACTGCACGGACTACCGGATCGCTACCAGCAGATGATACGGCACTGCTAACACAAAGTAGTTTGTTTGATGCAGGATGGTACCGCTCTGAGTATCAGGATGTGGCGAGTAAAGGGGTTGACCCGGTTAGCCACTATTTGCGGCATGGCGCAAAAGAGCTCCGCGAGCCAGGCCCTGAGTTTGATACGGCATTTTATCTTTCCCGCTACCCTGAGGTTCGCCAGTCTGGCGCTAACCCCTTGGTGCACTATCTGCGGGAGGGGCAGGCAAAAGGGTATTTGCCTCGCCCAGTGCTGGATCAGCCAATGTGGTGGGAAGGCGTTGTGGGTCATGCATCGTTAAAGGTGTCGTCACAGACGCTTGCGCGATTGAAGGCCAATACTCAGGTGCCCGCGATTATCATCCCAGTGTATAACGCTGTGGAGGAAGTGGCGGACTGCTTGGCAGCACTGAAACAAAATACTCAGCAGCCGTGCCGTGTCATTATCATTAATGATGCCAGCCCGGATCCTGCGGTGGCTGAGCTGCTTGCTCAATATGCCTCCCAGTGGCCTTTCGAGTGTTACCACAACCCAGAGAATCTAGGCTTTACGCGCACGGTGAACCGAGGGCTGGCGCTGGCAGGATGTTCTGATGTCGTATTCCTTAATTCAGACACCCGCGTTACCCCTGGGTGGTTGCGGCGCTTACGTTTAACAGCGTATAGCGATGAAAAAATTGGCACCGTTACGCCGTATTCTAACAATGCTGGGGCTTTCTCTGCGCCTGTGGCGGGTACTAATGACCTGCCGGAACACCTTTCATTGGATTCGTGGGCACGGGCGATTGCCCAGGGAAGTGCGCACTTACACCCTGAAGTACCTACGGGCAATGGGTTTTGTCTCTATATTCGTCGTGATTGTTTAGATGCGGTAGGCCTGTTAGATGCTGAGGCTTTTCCACGTGGCTACGGCGAGGAAAATGACTTTTGTATGCGGGCTGGTAAACAGGGCTGGCGCCACCTCATTGATGACGCGACCTATATTTACCATGTTCGTTCGGCAAGCTTTGGCGACTCCAAGAAAGCTTTAATGGAAGCGGGACGAAAAGTTATTGACACCCGTTACCCTGACTATGCATCGCTGGTTAAAACGCATTTTTCCGCTTCCTCTTTGCAGCAGTCGCGTGCCCAGGTAAAAGCCATCGAGCAGGCGGCTACAGAAGAGGGGGTGAAGCCCAGAGCGTTGTACGTATTGAGCACGCGTACAGGCGGTACGCCTCAAACAAATCAGGATTTGATGGGGGCGGTTGAACAAGACCTCGAATGTTTTGTGCTGCGCTGCAATACACGGGTGATGTCTTTATTACACTTTGCCCAAGGGGTTTATCGGGAAGTTGAGCGCTATGAGCTAAGCCAACCCATTGAGGCTCTCCCTCACCGTAGTGAGGAGTATGACCGAGTCATTGCGGGCTGGTTGGTAAGCTATGCGTTTGAAGTCGTTCACGTTAGGCATATTGCGTGGCATAGCTTAGGCCTGTTAGAGGTCGTCAATGCGTTAAGCATTCCCTTGGTGTTCTCCTTTCATGACTTTTACACCCTGTGCCCAAGCGTAAAACTGTTGGACGAGCACCAGCAGTTTTGCGCGGGGAAGTGTACGGCTTCATTGGGGGAGTGCCAGCACGAGCTGTGGCCTAAAGATAGTTTTCTTTCTCTTAAGCATACCGCTATCAAAGCGTGGCAGCGGGAGTTCCAGCAAACGCTTGCTCAATGTGATGCCTTTGTGACGACAACCAGCAGTGCACGCGGTTACTTACAGCAGCGTTATGGGATGTTGAAAGGCGCGAACTTCCCCGTGATTCCCCACGGACGTGATTTTTTATCGATGGCCAATGTGGCAACTGTGCCACAACCCAATGAGCCACTGCGTATCGTTTTTCCGGGTAATATTTCCTGGGCGAAAGGAGGCGACATTATTGTGAAACTGGCCGCTCTCGCTTCGCCTGAAGAGCTGGAAATTCATGTGCTCGGCAAGGTGGCCAGTAGTCTTCCGTTACCCGCTAATGTGGTGCAGCACGGCAGCTACTTGCGGGATGAGTTTGCTGAGCGTTTGGCGGCTATTAAACCCCATGTTGGCGGGGTGCTTTCCATTTGGCCTGAAACCTTCTGCCATACGTTGACTGAGCTTTGGGCTTCTGGCTTGCCTGTGATTGGTTTTGACATAGGTGCCGTGGGTGATCGAATCAGATCGACACAAGCAGGTTGGTTAAGCGAAAACTTTACTGCGCAGGGAGTATTGGATCAGGTAAAACTTGCGCGCGACCCTGAGCAGTGGCGTTCTGCTCATCGTCATGTAAATGAGTGGCAAACCAGCGCGGGGCAGGTTTATGGCTGCGAGCAGATGGGGGCGGCTTATCTTGCTCTGTATAACGATTTGTGGCGGCGCCGTTTTGGCGCTGAAGACCAAGCGAAGCAATTTTCTAATACTATGAGAACTTTAGTACCTACTGTGCCTGTCTAAGTGTGCGTGCTTTTGAGCTTTTTTCCTTATGTAGAGCATTAACATGATCGACAGTCAGAATGCTAAACGCTTTACGGGACAGTTATTCCGTCAGTTTAAAAACGTTGTAAATGGCAAGGAGCATAGAACGGCACAGTTCTCGGGCCTTCGCTGGCATCTCGACTTTCCTGATGCTCAGCGCTCGCCATGGTTACTACCAGGTGGTTGGGTGGTGCAGGGTTGGGTGGTGCTGCCTGAAGCGTTAGCCAAATGGGTAGGCAAGGCCGACATTATTGCCCGATGGAGCAAGGCCTTTGAGCTTTGCCACCCTCTGACGGTGCGTCGCCCTGATGTTATAGAAGCGCTTTTTGGCACTGCTGATGAGTCACACCCTCAAGTGCAGTGCGGCTTTCGTTTCACGGTTCCCCACCGCTTGGAGCAGTTCTCTCTGCTGCTTCGCTTGGGTAATGAGCAGGTTCCTCTTACCCAGGTAGAGATACCTTCCGTTGAGCATTTGGACGAAACCGCCCCGCCCACTATTAAAGTGCTTGAGGGCAAGCAAGGCTGGTTGTTCTTGGATAATGATACCAACGGGAGTGTTGATCAGTACCGGGGGCGGCTTCGTTTAACGGAAGCGGGGGGAGAGCAGTGGCAGCAGTACTTACAAGGTTTCGAGCAGCTAGCGGAAAGTGTCGAGGCTACTCATGCGATGTTGGTGGCACCGTCTAAAGAGAGTGTCATGGGGGCTAGCTATCACCCTTTTGCTGAGGGGTGTAGTGGGCCTATACAGCAGCTAACGGCATTGCCGGAAGCACGGAATATTGTTTACCCCCAGGCGCTTTTGGCCCAGTTGGGTGATGAGGCCTTTATTCGCACTGATAGCCACTGGTCTCATAGAGGTGCAATGGTGGCTTCAAAAGCACTGGCAACGGCGTTGGGCTTTGATTCCCAAGCGGTTAATGCTCTTTTTGCCGAAGATGAGTACCAGCAACGTAAAATTGCCGGCGACCTGGGTAATAAGTTTTCCCCGCAGCGCCATTGCAACGTAGACGTGCTGAGCTCTTTTAGCTATGTGACGTGTCGCTATTATGATAATGGCTTACCCAACTTCGGACGCTTGCTGGTATTAGTTAACGACCAAGCACTGATGCCCGGGGTGTGTTTACTTTTTGGTTCGTCCTCCAGTTATTCGATGTTTAACTACTTATGCCGTCTGTTTCAACAAGTGGTATTTGTGCACAGTGCTGGAAGCCTTGACCCGGCGGTGGTGAAAGCCGTCAGTCCAGCATATTTGGTGGTGCAAACCAATGCACGCTTTATGGTACAGGTACCTGGGGTGAACCAGTCACTGTTGGAACTAATACATGAAAAACGCGCCCGGCTATCTGAAGAGGAGTGGGCCTCAGTCGCCAAGCGACAACTCATCGTCGCCCAAGATGATGTACTGATGAGTAAACTTAATTTAACACCCTGGCTAGTCTAGCAGGGTTTTATAGCAGGCTGGTGTGACGCAGCCTAAGGGCTGGTAACATGCTCGCTCCATATCCGCCGGATAAGACGCTTTTGAATGAATGCTAACCACACGTCACGAGTTAAGCCTTGGTATCCTCACCACCGCAGCCCTCAGCAGTATGTTCCTTTACAGCAATTAAAAGCGGCATCACGCCCTGGTGAATGGCAATCCCTGGGTGCGGAGCCGCTTTTTGCGTTAAAGGGGCAGTTACCGTTGCCCGGCTGGAACATGGTTGAAATTGCCTGCGAGCGGGATGTGACGAGTGTGCTGTCCAGCCTCACGTTTGAGTCTTCGCGGCGCTCGTTAACGGTAGAGCTTCCCCTGCGTGTAGGTAAGATCACAAAGCGGCTTGTATACGTGCCATGGGGTGTGAAACGCGTGACGTTTGCGCCCATGAATGCAACCGGCACATTTTCTTTGGAGCATTTTCGCTTCGTATGGCTAACGCCCATGTTTGCCTATAACCGTTTGCTGCAGCGGTTATCAAATATGCATGAACACTATCGTGATCTGTCTTTGAAAGAAATTGAGCTTAGTTTGAAGCAGCAGGCGCGTAAGCAAAGCCGCAAATGGCAAACCATTGCTCTGGAAGATTACGAAAGTACCTTCATTAGTTTTTCCACTCGTCGTCACTACCAACAGTGGGTTCGTCAGGTTGAGCGTAGGCGGGCACCCAGCGATCATGAGGTGGCCATGCGCCACCATGTGCACTCATTTGATTGCAGTATTCTGTTGGTGTGCCCTATTGGCGAGCCGACGCCGGGGGCGCTGCAGGCTTTAAAAAATAGTTTAAAAAGTAGCTTGGCGAGTGTCGCTGAGCAGTCTTTGTCGCCGCGTCAGGCTGTACTTTTATTGTCATCACCGGCATTTCAGAGCTGGCAGGCATGGTTAGCCGAGTGGCAGCGTGAGATGCCCGTTCTGCGCGTCGTAGAAAGCCACGCTACTAGTGTGGCGGCCCTGCGAGTAGAGGCCCTTTCCTATTGTGAGCACTCCTGGATATGGTTTTTACGCCCTGGCGATCGTTTAGCGGCGAATGCGCTGTTCCATATGGCCAGTATTGCCGCTGATAATCCTCAGGCGCAGATACTGGTAGCCGATGAGGATAGCCTTGACGAAGAGGGGATCAGACACTCTCCTCAGTTTAAGCCTGAGTGGAATGTTGATTTACTGCTTTCGATGCCGTACATGGGCCGAGCCGTGTGTTACCAGCACAGCTTTATTCCGCGCCTTTCGGCTGATATGTGCGGTGACAATGCCAATAATCCGGATTGGCTTGATTACGTACAAATCTTGGATGTGACACGCCGCGAGGATTTTTCTCCGCAATCGCTTGCCCACGTGCCCCACATCGCCTACCACGGTGTTCCTGCGTCTACGATAACGCCTTCCAGCTATGTAGAAGCTGTAGCCCAGCACTTAGGGGCCTGCGGCCAACTTGCAGAGGTAACACCAGGGTTATTGCCTGGCACCCAGCGCATTCATTGGCCGATGCCTTCGCCAGAGCCCTTGGTGAGCTTGCTGGTGCCTACCCGCGATGGTGTCGATATTTTGCGCCCTTGCGTCGATGCTATTTTGGATCGTACTGACTATACCCACTTCGAACTGCTTATTCTGGATAACCAAAGCAGCTGCAAAGAGACCTTGGCGTATTTGGACGAAGTGGCGGGCCGTGATTCCCGAGTAAAAGTTCTCTCCTGGAATGCTCCCTTCAATTACTCATCCATCAATAATTATGGTGCCGACCATGCTCAGGGAAGTGTGATTGGTTTGATCAATAATGATGTAGAGCCAATTGATGGGCAGTGGTTAACGGAGATGGTTGAGCAAGTTTCACGTCCTGATATTGGCTGTGTGGGTGCTAAACTCTATTACCCCAATGACACCATTCAGCACGGTGGCGTCATTTTAGGGCTGGGCGGCTTAGCGGGGCATGCCCATCGCTTTTTTCAGCGTAACGAAGATGGCTATATGGGGCGCTTGAAAGTGGCTCAGAACCTTTCTGCCGTGACGGCAGCGTGCTTACTTCTGCGTAAAGAGGTTTTCGATGCCGTGAATGGCTTGAACGAGGAAGACCTGGCTGTCGCTTATAACGATGTGGATTTATGCATCAAGGTTCGTGAGGCGGGGTACCGTAACTTGTGGACTCCTTTTGCTGAGCTTTACCATCATGAATCCATTTCTCGCGGTGCCGATGACACCCCTGAAAAGCGTGCGCGTTGGCTAAGCGAATACGCCTATATGCGCAAAACCTGGGGCGAATTGCTAGACAGTGATCCAGCCTACAACCCTAATCTGACCTTGGTTCATGAGGACTTTTCGTTGAGATAAATGCTTGAATATCTAGATAAAAACTGAAAGCGCCCAGCCGTGTTGCTAGTCAGATACCTTGCTGCACCAATCAATAATGCTCACTGGATATTCAAGTAACACGTTTATGTTGAAAGTAATAAAAAAACCGACCGTATCAGGTTTTATAGATAGAGTGAGTGAAGACACGATTAGTGGTTGGAGTTTAGCGCCATACGTGACTGTTATGGTGAATGGCAGAACACGATGTCGCTTGTCTTGTAATCGCAGGCGCGAGGATGTGAAAAAGGCGGGGCTTTCCTTGAGCGGCAATGTGGGGTTTCATGGATCGTTGGCGCTGAATCATGGAGATGTTGTCCGGGTAACAACCCCGAAGGGAGTGCCCTTACGGCATAGCCCTTGGCTCTATAAGCATCCAAAGCAGAGCGATTGGTTACCTATTACTATTACCCATCAGCACGCGGAGTATAAAGCAGTGGCTGCGCTACCTGATCAACTGGTGGTAGATAGATTTAAACCCCTGTTTGGGCAGTCTGCAGAACGCCGAATGGCTGGCGCGGTGCTTAACGTGGCTAACCAAGCGCCTGTTATGGCACGTTTTGATGTGGAGCCTAAGGCTCATGCAAACGTGAAGCAGCTTTATGACAACGTGATAATGCCTAATCGTATAGCAGCACCGCCCTTACTGGCAGCGTTCCCTCAAGATAAGTACATGCTACAGATGTTTGCGTTTCAGCCAGGCATCACTTTGGAAGACGTGGGTAATGGGTGGGAGGCCTGGGTGCCTCTGGTAATGGCGCAGCTGCTTGCACTTCAACAAGCTGGCGTAGCTGGGCGTAGCGCGTTAAAACGCCGTACTAGCCGCTTTAAGAGCTTATTGCATAGGTTGCTTCCATCAGTATTCGCTCAGGCCTTGAGGGAAGGTGGCAGCAAGCTTGAATTGATGTTTCTTGGTTTTTTGATGCGGGTCACTGCACGCTTGCCCCGTGTCTTGTCCCATGGTGACCTTCATCGGAATAACGTAATCATTGATACTCAGCAGCATCAGGTCGCACTTATTGACTGGGATCGATGGGGGTATTTGCCGTTAGGGTTCGACGCGGCGCTTTTGTTGCGAGGGCTGCCCTGGGCTGCCGTAGAAAACCTGGTTGATAAAAGAGTGGATCAGCAACTCGGCGCTTTGGTGTTTACCTATCTGTTTCAGTGCCTGGACGTTGCTAACTTTATGCGTACCCAAGAGGCTGCACGGCTGCGGGCACGTATTTACACGTTATATAAACAGTTCAAACTATACCCTGGTACAGGCAAATAACCCTGTCACTGCGTGCAGCGGTGCCGGGGAAGGTGGTGTGCCACGGGGCGTCGTTCCGACGCCATCCGCGGGTGCCTCGAAACGCTCGCTGAACTCGCGTTCTCGTTACCACGCGCTACGGGTGCAATTACTCGATTCCAGTGAAGTGATTATGTGCCACGGCCATGCGCATAACGTGCACATGCCCTTGGAATCCACCCCTTTATGTGCGTGCGAGATTTAGTAGCGCGTGGTAAGCGAAGCGCACCCGCGAAGCGGTGCCGGGTCGGTAGGCGGTGCCACGGTACAGCACGTAGCGGTGTTGATATAGTTTTTGAAGCAAGGAGAAAAATTATCTTAATCAAGGATGTACCGTGAGTAGTCACACCGCCTGGGTTGTTTTAAGCGATGGGGCTCGGCCGACCGAGGATATCTATTTCTTGGCCTCTGCTGCCCCAGGTCTGCGCCGCCGGGGCGTGGCGGTCGAACGTTTCGCCGTTTCTCGATCTTTCGGAGCCAGCTGGTTACATGGCCGTTCTCTTCTGCGTCGCTACGCGGGGGCTAATTTGCTGCTTTGCCGCTCGCTACCGTTAGGCTGGCTGCGCTGGCTAGAACGCCACCGTAATGCCTTTGGCTATATTACTTATTTGATCGATGATGATATTTTTGCGGCGTCCAATGACCCAACCTTACCTGCCGCCTACCGTAAACGAATGGGGAAGATTGCTAAACTCCAGCCGCGTTTGGTGTCGCTGGTTGACGAAGTGGTGGCTTCTAGCGCGCAATTGGCGCGCTGCTTTTTTAGCGAGCATGCTAATGTACAAGTACTTACCCCGCCTCTCATTGCTCCTCTGCCTTCACTGCAGCATTTTACTCTGCCGCCATCTGCCAGCGCTCACTGGAAAATCGGTTTTTATGGCACCCGAGCGCATTTAGCAGATCTCATGCATATTGCCCCGGCCATACAAAAAATGCAGTCTCAGCGTGTGGATACCCAGGTCGAAGTTATGTTGGGTTCGCACACTCCGGAAAGCTTAATCACACTGCCACGCTTAAACGCGCCTTGCCCTTTACCGTGGGAGGCGTTTAAGGTTTATCAACGTGAGCACCACTGCCATATAGGCTTAGCCCCTTTGTTAGATACCCCGTTCAATCATGGCAAGTCGTTTATCAAGTTTTTTGATATTACCGCCATGGGCGGGGTGGGAATATACTCAAATCGCTACCCGTATACTGAAATTGTGCGCCATGGAGAGAACGGTTTGCTCGTCAATGATGCGCCCGTTGAATGGCGAAGTGCGTTAGAGCACTTATTGGAAAATCCCAAAGCGGCTGCCAATATGGCTCAGCAAGCTGCGGTTGATGCAAAGCATCTGGGTAATATAGAAGCCGCTGTGCAGTTCTGGCTGAAACGTAGTGAAGCTGTGCCGCAATAATATGTACAGGGAGAGGAAAACATGGAATCTACTGTTAAGGCTTTTTACGAACAGCGGCCCAGCGCCAGCGTCGTTGGCGAGCGTGTGACGTTTGGCACCTCGGGTCATCGTGGTCGTTCTATAGAGCGCACGTTTAACGCCGCGCATATTTATGCGATTACCCAGGCGGTGGTCGATTACCGGCGTGAGGCGGGCTATCAGGGGCCGCTATTTCTAGGTTTCGATACCCACGCGCTTTCCCGCCCTGCCTGGGAGTGCGCGTTACAGGTGTTGGCCGCCAACAAGGTGCCAGTATTTGTAGAGAAAGCGCACGGCTACACTGCAACGCCGCTGATTAGCCAAGCGATTCTGCATCACAATCATGCCCAGGATCTGGCGATGCTCGATGTGGCACTTGCAGATGGTTTGATCATCACGCCTTCGCACAACCCGCCAGAAGATGGTGGCATCAAGTACAACCCGCATCATGGTGGTCCTGCGGATACTGACACCACTGGCTGGATTGAACTACGTGCCAATGCTTACCTACTGCGCCAGTTAGAAGATGTGCCCACAGTGCCGGTTGATAAGGCGATTGCCCATGCCCAGGAATACGATTTCACGGCGCATTACGTAGCCAAACTGGGCAGCGTAGTGGATATCGCCGCGATTCAGGAAGCTAACCTGGCCTTAGGCGCTGACCCTATGGGTGGTACGGCGCTGCCGGTATGGCAGGCAATAGCAGCACACTACAATTTAAATCTTGATGTCGTTAATACCGCGGTTGATCCTGCGTTTGCATTTATGCCGCCGGATCACGACGGCAAGATACGTATGGATTGCTCAAGTCCGGCAGCAATGGCCAATTTGCTCAAGATTAAAGACCGCTTCGATATCGCCTTTGGTAACGACCCTGATGCTGACCGCCACGGCATAGTGGATGCCAGTGGTTTGATGAACCCGAACCACTTTTTGGCCGTGTGCATCGATTATCTGATTACACATCGCCCTGTGTGGGCTGCGTCGCTGAAAATAGGCAAAACGCTTGTGTCATCCTCAATGATCGACCGGGTCGTGGCTTCCCATCAGCGCGAGCTGTATGAAGTGCCTGTAGGCTTCAAGTGGTTTGTGGACGGGCTGCACGAAGGTTGGCTAGCCTTTGGTGGCGAAGAGAGCGCGGGTGCAAGTTTGCTAACCCTCGACGGCAAGGCTTGGTCTACTGATAAAGATGGCATCGTGCTGTGCTTGTTGGCGGCGGAAATTATGGCGGTTACCGGCAAAACGCCCAGCGAGTATTACCGCACGCTGACTGAACGCTTTGGTGAGCCTTTCTACAAGCGCGTTGATACTGCTTGTTCATCCGAAGAGAAGGCGGCTTTTAAAAAGCTGAGTGCTGAGAGTGTGACGGAGAAAACCCTGGCAGGCGACGCTATCACCGATGTATTGGTCGCCGCACCGGGCAATGGCGCGGCTATTGGCGGTATCAAAGTCACCACCGAGAATGGCTGGTTTGCCGCTCGGCCAAGTGGCACTGAATCGCTTTACAAGGTGTATGCCGAAAGCTTCAAGGGCGAGCAGCACTTGGATAAATTGATTGAAAACGCCAAGGCCTTGTTGGCTGAGGCGTTGAAATAGATTATTTGAGGCAGTTTCATCCTTGGGCGGGCACCTTTAATGGTGCCCGTTATGCTTTTGATGTGTATTTCAATTTATTGTTTTTATTAAGTTTTAGGGATTTATCAGGATGAAAATTGCCGTTGCAGGAACCGGCTATGTGGGGCTTTCCAATGCGCTTTTGTTAGCTCAGCATCACGAAGTGGTCGCGGTGGATATTGTCCCCGAAAAAGTGGAGTTGCTGAACAAGGGCCACTCGCCGATTGAAGATACTGAAATAGCGGCCTTTTTAAATCGTACTGACCTGAATTTTACAGCGACGTTGGATGCCGGCCAGGCCTATGCTGGTGCTCAGTTCGTGATTATCGCCACACCCACTGATTACGACCCTCAAACCAACTATTTCAATACCCAAAGTGTTGAGGCGGTTATTGAGCAGGTCATGCGCATTAACCCTGAGGCGGTGATGGTGATTAAATCCACAGTGCCAGTGGGGTATACAAAAGGGGCCGCTGAGCGCTTTAACACGCAAAACCTTATTTTTTCGCCTGAGTTTTTGCGTGAGGGAAAAGCGCTCTACGATAATCTTTACCCTTCGCGGATTATTGTTGGGGAGCGTTCCGAGCGCGGAGAGATATTCGCTGAGCTCCTCAGACAGGGGGCCATTGCCGAAGAAATAGAGGTATTGTTGACGAACAGCACCGAGGCCGAGGCAATCAAGCTATTTGCGAATACTTACTTGGCAATGCGGGTCGCTTACTTCAATGAATTAGACACCTATGCGGAAACCCACGGCCTTGATGCCAGGCAGATTATTCAAGGTGTCGGCCTCGACCCGCGTATTGGTAAGCATTATAACAATCCCAGCTTTGGGTATGGCGGCTATTGCCTGCCGAAGGATACCAAGCAGCTGCTTGCCAACTATGCCGATGTACCGAGTAATATGGTTCAGGCGATTGTGGATGCCAACCGCACGCGCAAAGACTTTATCGCTAACGCTGTGTTACGTCGCAACCCAACCGTGGTTGGGGTGTATCGTCTTATCATGAAAACGGGTTCGGACAACTTCCGCGCCAGCGCCATGCAGGGGGTTATGAAGCGCATCAAGGCGAAAGGTGTGGAAGTGGTCGTGTACGAGCCTGTCCTGGAAGAAGATAAGTTCTTCGGCTCAACCGTTATGCGCGATTTAGCCGCATTTAAAGAGAAGTGCGATGTGATTCTGGCTAACCGTATGGTCGCTGAGCTTAGCGATGTGGAATCCAAGGTATATACCCGCGATTTATTCGGTAGTGATTAAAAAGTAAGAAATATTTATTCAGGTGCCTGATAAATTCATCGGTGCTTGAGGTTTGGTTATAACCTGTACACGCCATCGGAAACCCCACATTCAAGTGCATGCGTGATTTAGTAGCGCATGGCAAGCCTCAGGCGCACCCGCGGGAGCATCGCGAAGCGGTGCCGGGGCTTGATTCGGTGGGCATTGTTGGTTGGTTGCCATTGGGCGTCGTACCGCCGCCTCCCGCGGGTGCCTCATACGCTCGTACCTCGCGAGATTCGTTACCGCGCGCTAGGGGTATGTGTACGTACTCGATTTAGGCGGTTTCGTAGCGCGTGGTAAGCCTACGGCGCACCCGCGGGAGCAGCGCGCAGCGGTGCCGGGGTTTAGTTCGTGTGGGCATTGTTGGTTGGTTGCCATTGGGCGTCGTTCCGACGCCTCCCGCGGGTGCCTCATACGCTCGTACCTCGCGAGATTCGTTACCGCGCGCTACGGTACGTGCAAGAGATTGATTTTGGTGGTTTTGTAGCGCGTGGTAAGCCTACGGCGCACCCGCGGGAGCAGCGCGAAGCGGTGCCGGGGTTTGGTTCGTGTGGGCATTGTTGGTTGGTTGCCACGGGCGCTGTTCCGCCGCCTCCCGCGGGTGCCTCATTCGCTCGTGCCTCGCGAGATTCGCTACCACGCGCTACGGTACGTGCAAGAGATTGATTTTGGTGGTTTTGTAGCGCGTGGTAAGCCTCAGGCGCACCCGCGGAAGCAGCGCGGAGCGGTGCCGGGGTTGGCGCGTGCAGGTGGAGTTGGTTGGGCGCCTGCGGGCGCGTTATGTTCGTTCCTCTTACATACTCGTTACCATGCGCTATCGGTGTGGTAATACTCGAATTTATTGTAAAAAGGGTGTCCAATGATTAATCAAGAGGCGAGGGTGAAAGGAGGACACGATGTACGCGATTGAGTTTGAAACCGATATTCAGGATGGTGTGGTCAATATTCCTGATGAGTACAAGGCGTTTGCTAATAGACATGCGCGTGTTGTGATCTTGCTGGAAGATGATCCCGAAAGCTCGGATCTGCGAGCATTTTCTGAACATTCAGCGGGGTTGGTAGATGAATGGAACAGTGCCTCTGAGGACGCAATATGGAAGTGAGGCGAGGTGAACTCGTATTGTGCGAGTTCTACTTTTCCGATGCTAAACAGCGAAAGCTCAGGCCAGTGATCGTTTTTAGGGATAACCTGCCTTTTGATGATTTTGTTGGAATCCCTGTTAGTAGCCAATTACATAAACTGCACGATGATGAATCCCTGCTTGAAGAGGCTGATTTAGAAGAAGGTGGTCTGCCAAAGCGTTCTAAAGTTATTGTAAGAAAAACATTTGTCATTTCAAAACAAGTAGTTGTAAAGAAATATGGCTCTTTAACGGCCGCACGCTTTCAACAATTACATCAGGATTTTTGCCGGTATTTTGATTGCTGTTGACCTATCTTGTGGCCGGCATTTTAAATTCGCCATCTTTTTAAGAGCTAGATAACCCCCTTGGAAGCAGTGAAGCGGTTGGTTAGTCGCCACGGGGCGTCGTTCCGACGCCATCCGCGGGTGCCTACGAACGCTCGCTGAACTCGCGTTCTTCGTTACCACGCGCTACGGGTATGTGTACGCACTCGATTTAGGCGGTTTCGTAGCGCGTGGTAAGCCTACGGCGCACCCGCGGGAGCAGCGCGAAGCGGTGCCGGGGTTAGGCTCGTGTGGGCATTGTTGGTTGGGAGCCCTTGGGCGTCGTTCCGCCGCCTCCCGCGGGTGCCTCATTCGCTCGTGCCTCGCGAGATTCGTTACCGCGCGCTACGGGTAGGTGCAAGAGATTGATTTTGGTGGTTTTGTAGCGCATGGTAAGCGACAGCGCACCCGCGAAAGCAGCGCGAAGCGGTGCCGGGGTTAGGCTCGTGTGGGCAGTGTTGGTTGCCCTTGGGCGTCGTTCCGCCGCCTCCCGCGGGTGCCTCATTCGCTCGTGCCTCGCGAGATTCGTTACCCCGCGCTACGGGTGCACTCACTCGATTTCGGTGGTGTTTGTCGCGCGCTTTATTCCCAATTCATGTCGGCGACGTCGGGGGCTTGTTGGGTGCCCCACTCGGGGGCGTACCAGCCTTTTTGTACACATTGCTGAAAGCTTGACCATTCCCAGTCACCGGGTGCTTTCGTCCATCCATGTTTGACGGGGTTGTAGTGGATGTAATCCATATGGCGTTGCCAGTCGTCTTCATCACGAATGACGTGCTCCCAGAAGCCGCGCTGCCAGGCGTTCTGAGTGCCGGGCGGGAATAAAAATTCCTGCGAGGCGTACTTTTTGATGTCCCGCCAGCGTGAGGAGTAGTCGGCGTCGCCTTCAGGCAATCTCCATAGGCAGTGGAGGTGGTCGGGGAGGAGTACGAACGCATCCATTACGAAGGGGCGCTCTTCTCGAACTTTGCGAAACGCACGCCCAAGGGCTTCAATATTGAGGCGATCCGCCAGCAGTGGTTGTCGTGCGTAGGTGACGACGGTAAAAAAGTAGCAGCCGCCAGGAACATGCGCGCGTCGATAGGTTGCCACCCCTGCCTCCAGGCAAAATAATTGGGTTATGAAGGCCTAGTGTAGCGCATCGTTATGCGCTGTGTGGGCTACGACTTGCTTAAGGTGGCGAGCGGTATTTCCAGATGCTGGGGCCGGTTGAGTACATTGAGCAGGACGATGGCGCGCTCTTCGCCTTTCAGACGGGTGAAGATGGCTTCCAGATCTTTGAAGGGGCCGTCGGTGATGGTGACTTTCTCGCCGGCGTTGAAGTAGGTGTGAATGCCTTCCTTGCTGTGCGGCTGGGCGCGCAGGGTTTCGACGAGCTGCGAGGGCACGGCGACGGGCCTGTCACCGAAGGTGAGCAGACGCAGCACCCCGCGAGTAGAGCGAATCGGACGCCAGTTGCTGACCAGCTGATCCAAACAGATAAACAGGTAGTAGGGGAAGAGCGGTTCGGTCACCGTAGTGAGCTTGCCTTGACGCTTGCGCTGGCTATTCAGGACAGGATGAAACACCTCATAACCTTGGTTGGCGAGGTGCTCGGCAGCGCGAAATGATTCGCCCCCTTTACACTGAATAACGTACCAGGCGGGCGTTGCTGCGCCCTCCTGGTCATTGTCAACATCCATGCCATCATCCTTGCGTCTGGAAAAGCGTTACAAAATTATGGCAGTAGCGCGGTGAGCGCATCAAGGGTTTGGTCAATGTGCGCCTGGGTGTGGTCACAGGAGAGAAAGAAGCGTAAACGTGCGCTTTTTTCGGGTACCGCCGGGTGCAGAATCGGCTGTACGTTGATGTGCTGTTCCAGCAGGGCATTGGAGAGCCTGGCAGCCGACGCAGAGCTGCCAATAATCACCGGTACGACCGCAGCGCCGATGCTTTTGCCCGTATCTAACCCGCGGGCAGTGGCCTGTTCAAGAAAGTAGCGGGAGATGGCGTGCAGGCGCTGTACTCGTTCGGGCTCTTGCTGCATCAGGTGCAGCGCGGCGAGTGAAGGGGCGGCGACCTGGGCAGGCATGCCCACGCTGTATAGGAAGCCGGGAGCCAGGTAGCGTAGCGTTTCCACCAGCGGTTTGCTGCCCGCGATATAGCCACCGCAGCCAGCCATGGCTTTGCTCATGGTGCCCATCCAGATATCCACATCACGCGGGTCGATATCGAAATACTCGCGCAGCCCCAGGCCGGTGTCGCCCATGACACCAAAGGAGTGGGCTTCATCGACCATCAGCCAGGACTGGTAGCGCTGCTTGAGCTCGATAAAACGGGGCAGCTCTGGGATGTCGCCATCCATGCTGTAGAGCCCTTCAATCACCACCAGTACGCGTTCAAACTGATGCCGGTGACGGGCCAGCAGGGCTTCCAGCGCAGCGGGGTCGTTATGGCTAAACGACATGCGCTTGGCGCCGGAAAGCTGCGCGCCAACTAACGAGCTGTTATGGATATACTCGTCGTGGAGCACTAAATCCTTGGGGCCCAGCAGGTGGCCCAGGGTGGAGACATTGGTTGCGTGGCCACTCACAAACACCACGGCGTCCTCAACGTCGTAGGCGGTGGCCAGGGCCTGTTCCAACTCTTGGTGAATAGGCCGTTCCCCGGAGACCACGCGACTGGCGGAGACCGAGGTGCCGTAACGCGCCACTGCATCGCAGGCGGCTTGATTGATGCGCGGGTCGCCTGAGAAGCCGAGGTAGTTGTAGCTGGCAAAGTTGATACAGGTCTGGCCATTGATCACGCTGGTCGCCCCGGCGGTGCCTTCATGCACCTTGAAAAACGGGTCGACCAAGCCTAACTGTTCGGCGGCCTGGCGCATCATGGCGATTTGCTGATAGCCCGGTTGGGCGTCAAAGCGTGTAAAGCGCTCCGGCACCATGCGCTGTTCACTGCTATGCCCATTGAGAGACGGGGCGGCGGCGCTGGCAGCACGTGGCACGGTGCGCTTGCGTGCTTTTTCCAGCAGTTGCTGTTTCAGTTCAGAGCGCTTAGCGGTCATGGAGTCTCAGTCGCGGGTGATGAGGAGGCAGACGCAGGCTTAGAGGTGTCCCCTTCGGTGCCTAAATCTTCAGTGCCATGTTGAGCGGCCAGTGAGGCTATCGCATCCTGCGGAGCGTCTTCAACATCGTCGTGCTGGTGCATTTTCTGAATCAGCACGCCCGCCAGTTTGTCGAGGGTCGATGCTTCACTGAGCACCATTACTGACACCTGAACGCCCAGGCGGTTCTCGATAGCGGTCATTAGTTCAACCCCCATCAGGGAGTCAAAGCCCATATCGTAGACCGAGCGGTGAATATCGAGCTTCTCTTCATCCACCAGCAGAATGCTGGCCAGCTCAGCACGCAGCAGGTCGGTGACCGCGCTGTGCAGCTCCTCAGGGGAGAGATCGGCCAGCAGGGCACTGATGTCGTCGTCGGCATCGGCGCTGCCGTCGTCGTCGCTGGCGCGGGCAATTTCGTTAAAGCGCGGTGCTTCGGCCGTCGGTAAGAAGCGCGCAAGCGCACCCCACTCCAGTTCCAGCACGCCTAGGCTTGGCCCTGGGGCCAGCAGCATCTGTTCGAGTACTTTCAGCGCGTCATCCGAGCGTAGAGCGGAGCCGCCGAGGCGCTCTTGCAGCGCATCCCGGGTACGGGTGTTGCGGGCCAGGAAGCCGACATCTTCAATCGCGCCCCAGCGTACACAGGTGGCCGGTAAGCCCGCGGCACGGCGATTGGCGGCAAACGCTTCCAACCAGTGGTTGGCGGCGACATAGTTAGCCTGACCGGGGTTGCCGAACAGCGTGGTCGCCGACGAGTAGAGTACGAAGAAGTCCAGCTCGGCCTCGCGGGTGAGCGCATCGAGATGGCGTGCACCGTCGATTTTGGGGGCCAACACTTTCTGAATGCGTTCGGCATCCAGGTTGCGGATCAAGCCGTCGTCGATCACTGTGGCAGCATGCACAATGCCGCGTAGCGGTGCGAGTTCACCCTTGGCGCGCTCCAGTACATCGGCCAGCGCGGCGCGGTCGGTGATGTCGCAGGCGGTGGCGAGCACCGTAACGCCTTGCTGTTCAAAGGCCGTAATCGCTGCTTGGGCCTCTTCACTGGCTGGGCCACTGCGGCTGAGCAGAATCAGCTGCCGTGCGCCTTTATCGACCAGCCATTGAGCCGTTCTTAACCCAAAACCACCCAGACCGCCGGTTACCAGGTAGCTGGCATCCGCTGTCAGCTGCATCGTTGCGGTGCCTAGCACGTCGTTTTTCGGCGGTGCGATAGGCTGTTCGTAGGTCACTACGACTTTGCCGATCTGGCGAGCCTGCTGCATATAGCGGAAGGCGTCAATTACCTGGGTGTGGCTGAACGAGGTAAACGGCAGCGGGCTTAGGGTGCCGTCGTTAAACAGCGCCATCATCTCGCCAAACAGGCGTTGGGTAAGTGCGGGCTGCACCTTCATTAGCTGGTCGGAATCGATACCGAAGTAGCTTAGGTTGTTGCGGAACGGGCGCAGGCCAATATGAGTGTTTTCGTAGAAGTCGCGTTTACCCAGCTCCAGGAAGCGGCCGAACGGGCGCAGGGCGCGCAGGTTCTGGTTGATCGCTTCTCCGGCCAATGAGTTAAGTACCACATCGACGCCTTCGCCCTGGGTGTCTTCGAGGATCTCTTCGGCGAAGGTGAGCGAGCGCGAGTCATAGAGCCGCTCGATGCCCATCAGCCGCAGGAAGTCGCGTTTCTCTTCGGAGCCCACCGTGGCGTAAATTTCCGCCCCCAGCCACTGGGCAATTTGCAGCGCGGCGATACCCACACCGCCTGCTGCACCGTGAATCAGCACTTTCTCGCCAGGCTCTACCCGCGCCAGGTGTTTAAGCGCGTAGTAGACCGTAAAGAAGGTCGTCGGGATCGTCGCAGCGGCGGCAAAGCTGATGCCCTCTGGCAGCGGTGCCACGGCGTGCTGGCTGGCGATCACCTTATCGCTGAAGCTGGCGGGGCCGAAACCGACCACGGCTTGCCCTGGCGTTAGGTGGGTGACGTTGCTACCCACGCTTTCGACCACGCCCGAAAACTCAAGCCCCAGGGTTGGCCCGGCAAAGCCGTTCTCAATCGCTTCATCGGAGAGCAGACCGAGTGTGTACATCACATCGCGGAAGTTAAGCCCGGTAGCTTTGACACGAACGGCCACCTCATCGGCACCGGCTTCTGGAAGCGGACGCGGGCGCCAGGTCAACTGACGCAACTGCCCAGGCATGGAGAAGCCCAGCGTCATTGCTTGGTGCGATGGCCCGCTTTGATCCGCTGCTGCTGGACGGGGCGCCGGTAGCGTGCGTAGTCGGGTAGCGAAGCGACGACCATGGTTATCGATCAGCGCTTCATTTTCGCTATCCGGTTGGGCCAGCAGTTGCGCCCAGGTTTGTAGCGCGGGGGCGCTCATCGCCGCGGGTACATCCAGCAGGTAGACGTTATGGCCTACTGCTTCGTTGGCCAGCGAGCGGCCAAAGCCCCACAGTGCGGCATCTCCAGGGGCTTCTCTATCGCTAAGGGCTTCGCTATCGCTAAGGCCAGAGTCAGTCGTTGTCTGCCAGAGCGCGCTAAGGCCGTTGGTCACTAGCCACAGGGAGGCGGCGAGGGAGTGCTGCTCCAGGGCTAGCGTCCACTGTAGTGCGTGCTCACAGCGTGCGGTTTGCGCCTCAGTGCTGCTGGCGCCGAGGTCGCGCAGGTCAATCACATTGAGTGGTAGCTCAGCATGCTCGCCCAGTGCGGGTTGGGCTAGCGCTGGCTGAGTTAAAGCGTGCTCCAATAACTCGGCGGGTGCACTTTGGTTAAGGCTGAGCAGGGCCGGGGCGCCTAGCGATTGCAGCGCTTCGACCAAGCTGGCGGCGAGCCCTTCGCTGTGGTGATCCGCGACGACCAAATGACGCCGCTGAGCGGTGCTTGGTGTACTTGCGGCGGTGTCAAACGGGTAGTGTGCATGGAGCAGGTAGGCACCGTTGTCACTCTCTTCCAGCGCCATCGACGCGGAAACCACAAAGCCTTGGTCGTTTAGCCAGCCGATCAGCGCTTCTTGCTCCAGGGCGGTTTGATCAATGCCAGGTGTGGCCAGTAGATCATCTAACCAGCGACTGGGGGCGATACCGATCAGCATGACCTGGGCGCCGGGGGCCAGTTGCGCTGGTAGCGCCTCAATCAACTGACGCGTGGCGGCAGGTTGGGTGATGTCCACGCTGACAAACGCCAGTTGGGCTTTTTCAACGCCAGCAGGGGCAGTAAGCGCGGTGGCGTCATCTTGCCCCAGGTGTTGAATATCCATCAGCGGGAAGCGTTCTTGCAGCTGCTCCGCCTGATGGCGGGTGCTATCGAGGGTGGTAATAACACGATAGTGGGTAAGGTCGTGATAAAGCGCCTGGGCGCTGCGTTCCAGCAACCGTTCGCCCAACGCAGGCGCGCTGGGGCCTGCTTCCAGCAGTTGCAAGCGCTGCCCCACGGGGAGCTCTGCTATCAGGGCATCGATCAGCTCGGCTAACTCGCCTGCCAATGCCTGCCAGCCGCTCTCACCCACCAGCACACGGTTCAAGCGTGCCAGCTGGTCGTGGCTAATGCCCAGCGCTTCAAGATCGCTGGTGCCGCTGCGTAGCGCCTGCTGGTGAAATCCTAAACGGCCCACCAGGTGAATGGGCGCAAAGTAGTCGGGGTAGTCCTGTACTAGCAACTGCCAGATAACGTCTGGCGAGTGCTGGGCTTCATCGGCTTCGGCATTATCAGCAACAGCATTATCAGCAACAGCGTTTTGCTGGGCGAAGGCTTCACTGAGGCTGTCGAGCAGCGGGGCGACTTCGTTGCCGTAACGCTGGCCAGTGCTTTCGCCGTAAGCGCTGGCGATATCGGCCAGGCGGGCGAGCGCATCGGCAGGCAGTGCTAGCGGTTCTGCCTGCATTGGCGCTGGGGTGAGTTCCACATCCAAATAGCTGAAGTGCTGGTGATGGGCACGGTTGAGACGAATCGCTTTGAAGCGGGTTTTGCTCAATACGGCGACCGCATTACCGGCGGCGTCATACAGCTCGAAATCAGCAGTGAAGGAGTGCGGCGCACGTTTGCCCATCACGGCACGGGCGATGACCGGCACGCCCGCCTGGGTATTGACTTGAATGCGCCCCACGCGCACCGGCACAAAGGCGAGCTGGGAAGCAAACTCGCTATGCTGGGCGAGCAGCGGGATAAACATCTGGAAGGCGCTATCCAGAATGCCGGGGTGCAGGTGAAGGTTGCTGAGCTGCGCCTGGACGTCATCCGAGAGGGCGATTTCGCCAATCACCGCATCACCTTCAATCCAGCCCTGGGATATCGCCTGGAAGGCGGGGCCGTAGTGCAGGCCAATACGTTCGGCCATCTCCAGGTGGTCTGCCAGTGTGTAATCCGGGGCACGTGTAGGCAGCACCGGCGCTTTTCGGTTGAGCAGGAAACCACGACTTTCGCGCATGGTGCGGGCCACGGCATTCAATTGCCACTCAACCCCGGTGGCTGGCTCGCGGGAGTGGATCTCCAAGCGGCCATCTTCCGGCAGGTAGGTCAGCCGCATGGTGCGGCCATGGGGGCCATCCAGTAGCAGCGGGGCGCGGATTTCCAGCTCTTCGATATCCAGTAGTGGGGAGTCTTTTAGCTGCAGCGCCGCCGCTAACGTTAGCTCCACAAAACCGGCGCCAGGGAACACCGCGCCTTCACCCACTACGTGGTCAGCCAGCCACGGCTGGCGCTGGGTGTCGAGCTGGCTTTCCCAGGTGTGTTCGTGCTGGGCTAAAGGATAGCCCAGCAGCGGGTGCTGGTAGTAGCGAGAAAGCAGGCCTTGGCTGTCGTTGGTGCCGTGTACCCAGTGGTGGCTACGCTGCCAGGCATAGCGGGGTAATGGCACGCGTTGCCCTTCCACTGGGAAGTAGCGGCTACCCATGGCAAGACCGCTTAACAGCACTTGACTCAAGCAGCGCTGCAAACCCTCAAGGCCCGGCTTATGGCGCTCGATGGTGCCAAAGACCAACCCGGGGCGCTCTGACTGGCGGAGCGACTCATTGAGGTAACGGCGCAGAATGGGGTGGGCACCAATCTCTACAAAGACGTTGTAGCCCTGTTCCATCAGCGCACTAGCGGCGGCGTCAAACAGCACCGGCTCCCGAATATTTTTCCACCAGTAGGTGGCGCCCAGCTCAAGACCGTCACTTAGCGTGCCGGTCACGGTGGAGTAGTAGGGGATCTGCGTGGGGCGCGGGGTAATATCCGCCAGCGCGTCAATCACCCCTGCTTCAATGCTGTCCATCGCCGGGCTGTGGAAGGCGTAGTCCAGCGGCAGGCGCTTGGCAAAGATATCCTGCTCGCTCAGGGCGGCTTCCAGGGTGCCTAGCTGCTGGCTATCGCCTGCCAGGGTAATACCTTTCGGGCTGTTAATACCGGCCAGGCAAACCTGATTGAACTCGGGCTTTTCAAGCCACGTTTCAATATCGTCGGCGCTCATGGCCACGGCGGTCATTTCGCCTTGACCACGGGTTTTTCCCTGGTAGTCGCTGCGGTAGTAAATCACTTTCACCGCATCTTCCAGGCTTAATGCACCACTGGCCCAGGCGGCGGCTACTTCACCCACGCTATGGCCGAAGACTGCCTTGGGCGTAATGCCTTGATCACGCAGCCACTCGGTCAGCGCCACTTGCAGGGCAAACAGCGCCGGCTGGGCGATTTCGGTCAGCGCGAAGCGGTTGCCAGCACTTTCCTGTTCATTATTACGACCTTCAAGCTCGGCGCGTAGCGAGAAATTGCCGTGCTGTTGAAAGAGGGCGTCAACGCGGTCAATGGCCTCAGCGAAAACCGCCGATTCGGCGAGTAGGTCGTGCCCCATGGTTTCCCACTGGCAGCCGTTACCGTCGTAAACGAACACCGGGCCTACTGCGTTGGGTAGGCGTTCCAGGGTGGTGACGCTGTTTGCTTCACCGGCGGCAAACTCGCTGAGTCGCGTGGCGGCTTCTTCCGCCGTTTGGGCGAACAGCAGCGCGCCGTGGCTATGCTGGTCACGGCGGTTGAACAGCGTGTAGGCGATATCGTAGAAGCCGGTGCCGTCGTTTTCGCGCAAGTCGTTTTCACGCAAATAGCTAGCAAGGGATTCAGCGCTTTGGCTGAGCGCGGCTTCGCTGCGGGCACTAAGGCGAATGGGTAGCGGTGCGTCCGGCGCCTGTGGTTCGGGTTTGGCTCGCTCGGGTGGGCTTTCCAAAATAACGTGGGCGTTGGCGCCGCCAAAACCGAAGGAGTTAATGCCAATGACCAAGCGGCCCTGCTGCTTCAGCGGCTGTGCCTTGGTGACGACCGAGATATTCCACTCATCAAACTTGATGCGTGGATTGAGTTTGCGAATGCCAATGGTGGCGGGGACTTCGCGGTGCTGAATACTGTAGAGCGCCTTGGCCAGCCCGGCGACGCCGGAGGCGGTCTCCAGGTGACCCAGGTTGCTTTTTACCGAGCCAATCAGCAGCGGGGTTTTACGCTGCTGGCCGAGCGCTTCACCAATCGCGCGGGTCTCGATCGGGTCGCCGACGGCGGTGCCGGTACCGTGAGCTTCCAGGTAGTCGATCTCATCCGGCGAGATGCCCGCCTGCTGATAGGCGCGCTTCATCAAGTCAATTTGGGCGCTGGGGTTAGGTACCGTCAGGCCGGATTTGTGACCGTCGGTGTTGACCGCCGAGCCTGCCACTACGGCAATAATGTTGTCGCCGTCGGCGACCGCCTGGTCGTAATCCTTGAGCAGGAAAATGCCTGCCCCTTCCGAGCGCACATAGCCATTGCCCGCTTCATCGAAAACCTGACAGCGGCCAGTAGGCGAGAGCATGCTGGCTTTGGAGAAAATGATAAAGCCATAGGGGTGCAGGTGAAGGCTAATACCGCCTGCCAGCGCCATATTGGTCTCGCCACTGCGAATCGATTGGCAGGCTTGGTGAAAGGCCACCATTGAGGACGAACAGGCGGTATCCAGCGACATGCTGGGGCCGTGTAAGTCGAAGACATATGACAGTCGATTCGAGGCAATGCTGGAGGTGTTGCCGGTGGCGGTGGAGGCATCGATCGACGCCATATCGTCTGCGATGCGATAAGAGTAGTCGAGACTGGCAACGCCTAAAAATACCCCGCACTGGCTGCCACGCAGGGAGCTGGGCAGAATGCTGGCGTTTTCCATGGCTTCCCAGGCGAGCTCCAAGAGCATGCGCTGCTGGGGATCCATATTGGCCGCTTCGCGGGGCGAAATACCAAAAAACTCAGCGTCAAATCCGCTGATATCGCCCAGGCTGCCGGCGGCAAAGGTCACGCTGGTGCCGGGGTGGCGCTTATCCGGGTGCAAAAAGGCGTCGTGGCTCCAGCGATCGGCGGCCACTTCGGTAACTAAATCTTTTTCGGCTTGCAGGTCCTGCCAGAACGTTTCAGGGGTGGTGCCGGGGAAACGATGGGCGGCGCCGATAATGGCAACGCGTTTAGTCATTCTTGCTCCTGAGGTTCTGGTTCTGCCTTGATCACATCGTTACTTATATCGTGTCCAAACACCTGTTGAAATAACTGGACACCAAGTTCGTTTGCGGCTAGTTCAAGTGGCTCATTAGTCGTTGCTCCATGCGCCGTTGCCAACCGCTCATCTGCTGTTTTCCAATCCGCTGATGACCATACCGTGTAGGGTGTGCGGCTATCTGGGGGCGTAAAGTGCGCATAAGCCTCAGGCAGAATCGGTACATGATCCCCATACCAGCCTAGCAGCCCTGGACGCTTTGCAGTATTTAGCGAATTTTTAACACTGGCTAGCATCTTGTCGGATTCGCTCAAATGCTGCAAATAGACCGCGAAATCACGCAGGTGGTTGGGCAACGGCCAGGGGGCACCGGGTAGCGTATTGGCTAGTGTCGCCTGGTTTGGTGCTTCTAAATGGAGCGGGCCGTGATTTTCCATGGTGATAACAAACAAAAATAGCGGCCTATTATCGTCATCTTCAAGCAGCCGTCCAATCTTTCGTGCAACCGCCTGGTCACTAACGTACTGACCATTTTTGTCACTGTTCTGGAAAGCATTGATATCTATAAAGTGGTCAAAGCCTAATTGGGGCATTACCTTGTGGCGAAAATAGAAGCTTGCCAGGTAAGGGTGCACACAAACCGTGCGATAACCTGCCGCTTTTAGTGCACTCGCTAAACTGGGCATTGGGTGACGAGCAAGCGTGCGGTAAGGATTGAATTGACGCGTACCCCACTGGCTGGGGGCAACGCCGGTTAGTACAGCGCACTCGGTACGCACCGTGTTGGCGCCCCAGGCGGGCACGTTTAACGCGCCATGCAGGCTGGCACTTGCGCGGGTGGCATCGAAATGGGGGAGTAGGTCGCTGTTTACCTCTTTACACCAGGGGCGCGGGTCGAAAAACGACTCGCTCTGCACCAGCACCACGTTGGGCAGAGGCTGCCCGCCTTGATGCGCACTCGCCACCGCTGTTAAAGCGTGAAAGGGAGATTGCTCAGACGCAGGCACGGGGGAGCGCATCAGCGCCACGCCGTAGGCCCACAGGCTGGCGAATAGCCCCAGGTAGTGCATGTCACCTATGGGCCGCAAAGTAATGGCAGGCAGCCTGGGTACGCTGAATGCCAGTAGCAGGGCGCCTGCTGCGATTAACACCACTGCATTGGTTAAAAAGCGGCTAGCGCCCTCGCTGGATACCAGCGAGCCCTCCCAGTAAAAGAACGCACCAATCGCTACGGCAGCGGCGCTGCTGGCGGCAATCGCCAAGCCAACGCCGAAGAAAGGCACGTAGAGGCGCGGGTGCAGAATGGCGTCCCAAAAGTACTCAAAGTCGTGGCAGATAAACGGCTCGTTGAGCGTATGCGATTTGGCGTTGCTTGACTGCACGACGACCAGTTGCAGCGAGAGAAATACCATCACCGCAAACCAGGGGCGCTGGAGTAGCAACACCAGCAGCCCGAAAAGCAGTAGCCATGTGCCAAGGTGCACACTATTGGCGGCTACTCCGCGCTGCCAAAAAGGGCGCGGTCGCGGCTTAAGCAGGGCTTCAAACGCGCCGCTTATCAACAGCCCCAATAGCAGCGGCCCTATCAGCGCGCTAATCATGGGGCGTATCTCCCGGGTGATTAAAGCCCAGGCGTTTGATCAACCACTGAGAAATTCCCGCGGGCAGTACTGCCAGCCACCAGGTGCCGAAATTGAGCGGGAAGGGGAAGCTGATGCGCGCGCGGTTTGCAGTGATGCCGCGCTTAATCACCTTGGCGGCGCGTTCGGGCGGCCACTCCCAGGGTTTGGGGCCGGGCATGGCTTCACACATCGGTGAGGTGACATAGCCGGGCATCACCACCGTTACGCCAATGTTGTGAGGCGCGAGCAGTCCACGTAATCCTTCGCCATAAGCTTTGATACCCGCTTTGCTGGCGCTATAGCTGGGCGTGGTGGGTAAACCGTGCCATGCCGCCAGGGAGCTAATCAGCACCAGTTGGCCGCTGCCCCGGGCCTGCATGGCAGGTACCAGGTGCTGCACCATGGCAATAGGGGTTTTCAGGTTAATATCCAGCAGCGCCTGTACGTCCTCCCAGGGCTCTAAGAGAGCTGGCCCTTGGGGGTGGGTATTCTTGCCCGCGTTGGCAATCACGATATCTGGCACCTGATCGGCGCAGAGTTCGGCTAGCCAGCCTTGCAGGGCGTGGTCGTCGGTCAGGTCGATAGTGGATAGGGTGACCTGAGCGCCTTGCTGACGACAAGTGTTAGCTATTGCCTCTAGCTTCTCCTGCTGCCGCCCATGCAGCACCAGATGGGTGCCGGTGGCGGCATAGGCGTTGGCCAGGGCGCCCCCAATAGCACCAGTGGCTCCGGTGATCAGCACGCAGCGGTTCTGAGTAGGCTGATTCGCAGCCGACTTCTCAGTAACGGTCACAGGTTCTGTCACAGCTTCAGTCACAGCAACTTCTCCAGCGGCGACGGGCAGGCTTCGAGTATACGGGCGGCGTTGTCCACGGCTAAATCGATACCTGGCTGACAGTAGTAGCCACCGTTAACCTGAACGGCGTGCATTACGGTCTTTTGAAAATAGCCAAAGAGCTCGCCATTGGGCGGCTGAGGCTGCTGCCAAAAATCCGCTAGGCCACCTTGGTAGGTCAGTCCATCTAAATTGTAGATCGGATCGCTAAGCGCATAGGTGGGGCAGTTCTTCTCCAGCGACACGATGCCCACGGTGCTGTTGACAGTCACATTGCCCCTGGCGTGTTTGAGCAGGGCGTTGAGATCCCCCGACTCCAGGTAAACGATGCGCCCTTGCAGGCCATGACGCTCTTCAAGCTGTTTGATGATCTTGGGGTAATTGACCAAGCCCATATCCAAAGGGTGGTTCTTGATGCACAGCTGCGTCTCGCCGGGTGCGTGTTTGGCGAACGATGCCATCACATCATCCATTACTTCCTGCATATTGGCGTAGGGGGAGTGATCGCGAATTTGTGCGTCGCTGTTTAATTGCAGCGGCAGCATAAAATAGGGACGACCGCTTTCGATCAGTGCTTTGATGCGCGCTGCATCGCGTTTTTTCCACACGGCTTTTAACTGGGCAAACCGCTTGAGATAGCCCGCGTACTCAACGGGAGCTGTGATCGGCGCGTGATTGCGGTAGCGCGGCGCGACCAGTGGGTTGGCTAGACCGGCCAAGTGGTAGCCGACATCGTGCATTGCACGAATTTTAAATGATGAGCGAAAGCGCACCGGTGCGGGTGGCTCAGGCAGTGCTTTGCCAGTCTCATAAAACCAGTTTGGATCGCGGGGCAGCAGCGAGTGGCCATTAACGCCTTCGCGTTCCAGGGTGATCCAGAAAGGGCGAAAGTAGCCCTCTTCAAACACGTGGGTACGTACGCCAGCGGCGGCGGCATTATCGACCGCGGGGCGATGAATAGGGCGACGATCACCGAACACTACCTGGTCGGTGATAGCGTATTGCTCCCAGAGTGTTTTGATATAGCCGGGTAATTCAGCGATTGGGCCGCGAAACAGGTGGCTTTCGCCGTGGGTGCGCTGCCAATAGGCGATATCGCCCGCATTAAAGTTGACCTTAACCACGCGATGCCCATCATTGACCAAACGCCTGGCCAAGCGCTGGTAAAATGGTGAGCAAACGCCCTGCAAAAATAAGAATGCACGCTTTTGATCCTTCAACTCAATGCCTTCCGATCAACAAGTTACGATAACAGCGGTAGAGGTGCTGTTTCCATGTAAGGGTGTTTTTTTGGGTTCTTGCCTGTTCCAACAGGCTGACGACGGTTTCAGCATTACATAGCTGGCGGGTCGTTGGGTCTACATAGCCGGGGTAGAGAATCAGTGTCCCGGCCACCAGCGCATCCAGCGAGAGTGAGCGCGCACGGCGTGGGCAGCTAAGCGCATCCTGCGTTAGGCCCCAGCCAGCATAAAACGGTAGCCCGTAGGTGCTGACCTTGCGCTGGCGCAAAAGTGCTTCAAATCCGGTCAAGGAGCTCATCGTATGCACTGCATCGACGCGCTCTAACAGGGTGGCGATGTCGATGTCACTGGCATCTAGATCATACAGGCGTTTGGCATCGGTATCGAGTGCCCCGACACGCGCACCGCTCAATACGTCAGGATGAGCTTTATAAACGATGTAGGCATCCGGATGGGCGCTACGCACAGCGTTCAACAGTCCGCTATTAGTATTGATGTGCGGCGAGCCGGTGGCAATTGATGCATCGCTCTCTACTTGGCCGGGCACTAATATGATGTAACGGTTCTGGGGCAGTTCGACCTCTGCCTGGCCCCGCACGTTGTATTTGGAGAGCTTGAGCGCTACCAGCCTTTCACGTAAATGCTTGGCTCGTAACAGCAGGTCGTCACTAAAGTGGGTGCCATTGAGCAGCTCTTCCAGGTCGCTAGGCTGGCTGGGGTCGTAATAGATGCCTTGGGAGTCAACGACCAGCGATAATGGCTGGGTGAGATCGACACCCAGACCCACCGAGCGAATAAATCCATCTTCCATGCGCCATAGGTTGGCCATGTGCTGCGCGTACTGGCGTTTAAACTCAGCATCAATGCGACTTGACCACACCAACTGCCGTTCGTCGGGCTGCGCGCTGACTGCCAATTCGGCTCGATAATTCACCTGAGCGGCGGGGCCTAAAAAGTCGCTAATAAAGCGCCGTTTCCATGAAGAGAAACCACATGCACGCCAGTTGCCCCGGTGGCGCTCCTGCTGGCGCTTCTGGTCGGCGATTAAGGCAATCGTCTCTTCCAGCGTGGCGGACTGCCGGGTGTAAGGGTTGGCGTAGCGGCAGTAGCGTAAATAGGCGGCAGCAAACACTTCAACTAGCGTGCGTTTAACGCGACGGCGCTGGCAGGTCAGTTGGTCATGGGTAAGCCCCCAGCCGGCGTAAAACGGAATGCCGAAGCAGTGTACCTGCTTACCGGCAACCAGGGCTTCAAAACCAAGCTGGCTGGTGACCACATAGACATGGTCGACCTGATCAAATAGCGCCCAGGGATTAAGGTCTTCACCTATTACCTGACAGCGCGGGTGAGCCGCGGCGTTAAGCAGGTGGCCCTGTTTTTTCCCTGCGATGACATCCGGATGGATCTTGACCAGAATATCGCTGTCCGGGTGCTCTGCTAACGCGGCCTCAAGCATTTGATCGAAGCTACTACCGCTGGCGCCGCCGTAGTGAATAGAGGCATCCCCGGCGGTTTGATCAACCACCAGCACGCGCCCTCGGCTGTTACTGTTAATAGGTTGGTCGGGGGCGTGGTTATATTTGGAGAGCCGGTAGTGCGCGATCAGCGCCATACAGCGCTCCGCCTGGGCTAGCTCTTCAACGTCGAAAGTGCCCGTGTTTAGCCAGTTTTCTAAATCAGAAGGACGCGATGCATCGTAATAAATACCGGTTTCATCGACCACCAGGCTGTGCGGTTGAAAGCCGTTTACGCCTAACCCTAAGGAGCGTATAAAACCATCTTCCAAGGCGATGTAAGGTAGTTGTCGACGCTGGGCATACCGCCTGGCGCGGGCGCTGGTGGGCTTCAGCCCCCAACCAATCACCGCATCGGGCTGGGGCTTGAGCGCACTTATTTTGATGAATTGGTCAAATTCGGACAGCAGCGCAGGCAGGGCAGCCAGCTTGCCAATACCTGAAGATGTGTAACCTGCTGTTCGTTTCGCCATAAATAAGGCCGCGGTGAGGAAACAGGATAAGGTGTAGGCGGGCGAACATACGTGATTTGTAGGGGGTTATCAATTCAGGTTTTGTGAGTGCTCACTATTTTTCTACCCGCAGCAACCATTTGCATGATAAAAAAAAATTGCCTTAAGTTTGATTTATTCAACGCGCATAATTGCTACTTTTTTGGTAAGTTGGTCTGCGCTCTGTGTGATTGATACTGCTCTGCCGAACCTGGGGCTAAGTAAAGGATGCATAAAAAGGATAATCGGTGCGCTTTACCCATCTGCTAAAAAATCTATTTTCTTTTAGTTCGTTAAAGGGGCGGCTTTTGCTGGGGCTCTCCTTTACCTTGCTATTGCTGATCGCGTTGGTGCTAGGCATGGCATGGAAAGTCGGTAAGACCATGGTGCAGGAAACGAATATGTCGCACCTGCGTTATGAAGCCACCATGCTCGCCGATGAGGTCACCCAGCAAATCGATATGCGCTTTCAGGCGTTAGAGCGTTTAAGCGAAATGATAGGCCCCACTGATGATGCGAGCTGGATCAGCCACCAACTGCGGCAGAACGATAGCCTAATGGCATGGTTCGAAGGAATTGTGGTGGGTAACCGCGATGGAAAGATTATTGCTGACTGGCCCGCTATCGTTGGCAGGGTAGGGCTTGAAACCGCTGAGCTTGAATACTTTCGTATGTTGCGCGGTATCCGTCGTCCCTATGTTAGCGAGCCGTTTGTAGGGCGTGCGAGTGGTATGCCGATGGTGCTAGTGGGGGTGCCGCGTTTCACCGAACAGGGCGATTTCGATGGCTTTATTGGGGGCATTCTTAGCTTGGACTCCGGAGGGATATTTAGCCGTTTAGCCAAAGTCCGTCTGGGCCAAAAAGGCTATGCAGGTGTTGCAACTGCCTCTGGTAAAGTCTTATACCACCCAGATACCTCACTGATTAATGGGGACGTCCCCCGTGAGACATTTAACCCTTTGTTAAATTTGGCTCTGGATGGTTGGGAGGGGGATGGCGTTGGGCAGCTCTTAACTGGCCAATTAGCGCTCCAATCTTATGCCCAGGTATGGCCTGCTGGTTGGGTCGTGGGGCTCTATTTACCTGTTGACCAAGCGCAGCTTCCATTAGCTGATTTTATCAGACAGCTATGGTGGACATGGGTTGTGCTGGTTTTACTCATTTTCCCGCTGCTGTGGTGGATGCTGGGACGAGTGCTTTCACCCTTAAGGCATTTGGAAAAACAGATTGGTGAGGTTGGGTTAGGGCACCGTGAGAGCGTCAGCCTGGCGACGAAGATGCAAGAGTTGCAGCAGGTGGCGAGCACCTTTAATCGTGTAGAGGATGAGCGGCAACTGCTGCTAGACCACCTTCAAGAGCGCGAGGCGTTTCTTGACTCGGTGCTCAATGCGGCGCCACAGGGTATGTTTGTCGCCAACATTAAGGGCGACATTACTTATATGAACCCCGCGCTACTGGAGATGCTGGGGGTTTCCATCGATATGCCCATGAAAACATGGCTTAAGCAGATTCATACTGACGATATCGATGGTGCGAAGGATATGTGGCTGCACAGCCTGCAAACCGGTAGTGATTTTGTTCGTCAGTTGCGCTTTTTACGCAGCGATAATGAGCTGCTGTGGCTGGATATTCATGCCCGTGTGGTTACGCTCTCCCAGGACGGGCATACCCTCGGTTTAGTGGGGGTTGTCAAAGATATTACCGAGCGCCGGGAGCAGGAAGCCATTCAACGCTGGGAGGCGGAGCACGATCCATTGACCGGGCTGTTGAATCGCCGAGGCTTTGAGCGCCGCCTGGAAGAGGCGTTTGCCGACTTCCAAAAAACCAGCACGCCTTCAGCCCTTTTGCTGTTTGATTTGGATCACTTCAAACCCATCAATGACGAAGGTGGCCACGCCCTGGGCGACGAGATGTTGCGCCGCATTGCCCAGGTGGTCGCCTGGGAAGTACGCCGTAGTGACCATGTGGCGCGTCAGGGAGGCGACGAGTTTGGTGTGCTGCTTCCCAGTTGTACGTTGGCTCAGGCAAGGAAAATCGCAGAGTCACTGCGTCAATCGGTCAGTGAAATTTCCGTCACCCATGCAGGCAAAGAATATATGGTCACCTTGAGTATCGGTGTGACTACCTTTGATGATATTGATACCAGCGTGGAGGATGTTTTAGCGCGTGCCGATGCCGGTAGTTACAAAGCCAAGGAGCACGGCCGTGATGGGGTGGTGGTTAATATGCCCAACGATGATGTCATGGAGCTCTTTGATCAGCCCAAATAACCTCTGGTAAGCGCGTTGTTCTGTTCTGCACATCACTGTTCTCCACAGCACATGTTCTACACAGCAGGGGCGCTTGCCAGTCGACAAACGTCTTCAGCCAGTACAGTATAAGTAGGTGCTAAATTTGTTGCTGGAAGCCAGTTGTTTAAATCAAGGCTGACCGAGATACTGTTGTGAACCTACTTGAACTGTTTGCCCGCACGCTTGATGTCACGCTGCCTGTCTTCGCGATGGTGTTTGTTGGCCTGGGGCTTAAGCGTTTGAAATGGATCGATAGCGCCTTTGTCTCGACCGCCTCAGCGCTGGTATTTAGAGCAACGCTCCCCACCTTGATTTTCCTCAGTTTGGTAAAAGCCGATTTAAGCGTTGCTCTAGATGTTTCACTGATGGTGTTTTTTGCGGCTGCAACGCTCGGCCAGTTTTTGCTCAGTTGGGCATGGGCGCACTACCGTGTGGCCCGCCAGGATCGCGGTATTTATGTCCAAGGCGCGTTTCGCGGCAATTGTGGGGTCGTAGGCTTAGCACTGGCGGCGGGGATGTACGGTAACTATGGTCTTTCAGCGGGTAGCCTTCTGCTGGGTGTGGTGATTGTGACCTACAACGCGCTTTCGGTTGTCGTGCTGGCATTTTACCAGCCGGGTCAATCTACTGATTGGCGCAGTCTGCTCAAACATGTGGCCACCAACCCGCTGATTATCTCGGTGTTTGCGGCATTACCCTTTACCGCGCTTTCGATTCCTCTGCCCACCTGGGTGATTACCTCAGGGGACTATTTTGCCTCGTTAACACTGCCGCTGGCGCTGATTTGTATTGGTGCGACGCTCTCCGTGTCGAGTATGCGCGACAGTAGCCAAGTGGCACTCGGCGCTAGCTTGATGAAGATGGTCACGCTCCCCATACTCTCCACCTTGGCGGCCTGGATGATAGGGTTTTCAGGTGAACAGTTGGGCTTATTGTTCCTGTTTTTCGCCAGCCCCACCGCCGCCGCCAGCTTTGTGATGGTGAAGGCGATAGGTGGCAATGTGCCATTAGCGGCCAATATCATCGCCATCACCACGCTAATGGCAAGCGTTACCGTTACGCTAGGTGTTTTCGCACTGCGTTTGCTCGGCTGGATATAGCCATTCGATCTAATAGCCTTATTGGATAGCGCAACGCGGTTGGCCCTGCCGAAGCCGACGCGTTATACTATGCGCCCGCTAGTTAGACCACGTTAGTCCCTGTAGCTCAGTAGGATAGAGCAGCCGCCTCCTAAGCGGCAGGTCGCAGGTTCGACTCCTGCCAGGGACGCCAACGGCCATTCTTGAGATGTCCTGAGATGTCCTGAGATGTCCTGAGATGTCCTGAGAAGGCCTGAAAAAGAGTACAATGCTCTGAAATACATGGTTTTTTAGTTCCTCAACGTTCCTCGCTGTTCCTGCTAAATCCCGCTGCTTAATCCACCGACTCAGCTTAGTGCACGTACCCGTAGCGCGCGGTAACGAAGAACGCGAGTTCAACGAGCGTTCGTAGGCACCCGCGGATGGCGGCGGAACGACGCCCAATGGCACCGAACCAACACTGCCTGCAAGAGCCAACCCCCGGCACCGCTACGCGCTGCTTTCGCGGGTGCGCCGTAGGCTTACCACGCGCTACGAAATTCACCGATTCAGCTTAGTGCACGTACCCGTAGCGCGTGGTAACGAATCTCGCGAGGTACGAGCGAATGAGGCACCCGCGGATGGCGGCGGAACGACGCCCAGGGGCACCGAACCAACACTCCCTGCAAGAGCCAAGCCCCGGCACCGCTTCGCGCTGCTTCCGCGGGTGCGCCGTAGGCTTACCACGCGCTACGAAACCCACCGGTTCAGCTTAGTGCACATACCCGTAGCGCGTGGTAACGAATCTCGCGAGGTACGAGCGAATGAGGCACCCGCGGATGGCTTCGGGACGACGCCCAAGGGCATCGAACCAACACTGCCTGCAAGAGCCAAACCCCGGCACCGCTGCGCGCTGCTTCCGCGGGTGCGCCTGAGGCTTACCACGCGCTACGAAACCCACCGGTTCAGCTTAGTGCACATACCCGTAGCGCGTGGTAACGAAGAACGCGAGTTCAGCGAGCGTTCGTAGGCACCCGCGGATGGCGGCGGAACGACGCCCAGTGGTACCGAACCAACACTGCCTGCAAGAGCCAACCACGGCACCGCTCCGCGCTGCTTTCGCGGGTGTGCCGTAGGCTTGCCACGCGCTACAAAAAACCACTGATTCAGCTTAGTGCACGTACCCGTAGCGCGCGGTAACGAAGAACGCGAGTTCAACGAGCGTTCGTAGGCACCCGCGGATGGCGTCGGAACGACGCCCAGGGGCACCGAACCAACACTGCCTGCAAGAGCCAAACCCCGGCACCGCTTCGCGCTGCTTTCGCGGGTGCGCCGTAGGCTTGCCACGCGCTACGAAACCCACCGGTTCAGCTTAGTGCACATACCCGTAGCGCGTGGTAACGAATCTCGCGAGGTACGAGCGAATGAGGCTCCCGCGGAAGGAGGGCGTATGTGTAATGAGATTGCCGACAACCTAAAAAAGCCTTACGTAAGTGGTTTCTCGACCACGGACAACCAACCCTGGCGATATGGAAAAGCTCCAGCATTTGAACTCGAGCCCTCGGGTGGCGGGGATTTCAAGCTGTGGTATGCCTAATATTGTCACTGTGGCATAAAAAAACCGCTAAATCAGACCAGTGGTGTTTTCATTGGCGCACGCTGGCATGAGCGGTGCGGGTCGCAAAAATAGGTCTTTCCTGTGCTCGGCAAATTCCGACCCATTATCCAGAGTGCTGCGGTTATTCTATGAATCCAGAAACCAAGGCTAGTAAGATGTATGATATCTGTATAGACAAACGGTCTTAATCGAAAAGGAGCTTCATGACGCGTCCTCCTCTCTACCAGCAGATCCGTCAACATCTGCTGGATAAGATTCAGTGCGGTGATTGGCAACTGAATCATCAGATACCTACGGAAGAGCGGCTGGCGAAAGACTTTGGCGTGAGCCGGATGACGGCCAATAAAGCCATTAGAGATTTGGTGCAGCAAGGGTACCTCGTGCGTCAATCCGGAGTCGGCACCTTCGTTACCGACCGTAAGGTTGAGTCCTCTCTGGTGGAGGTATACAACATTGCCGAAGAAGTGCTTTCGCGTGGGCATCGTTACAGCAATAAGGTGATCACCCAAGAGGCGATTGAGGCCGATGATGAAGTTGCGCTGCGGTTAGGCGTGCGGCTTGGGAGTCGGGTGTTTCATACCCTCTTGGTGCACCATGAGAATGACATTCCGATTCAGCTTGAGAACCGCTACGTTAACCCGCGCTGGGTGCCTGATTATCTGGACACCGATTTTTCACGCCATACGCCGAATGAGGTGCTGGTCGCCGCCTGCCCCATGACGGATATGGAGCACATCGTTGAAGCGGTGCTCGTGGATGAGCAAACGGCAAAATGGCTAAGTATTGATACCCAGACGCCCTGTTTGAGCATGGTGCGGCGTACCTGGTCTGATGAGCATTTGATTAGCTATGCGCGCCTGATTCACCCTGGCGATCGCTATAAGTTACGTTCCTCCCTGCAACGAAAAACCGCTTAAATCGATGTTAAGAACCCAGCGAAAAACCCAGCGAGGTCGGTTCCTTCGACCTCGTGATTGGTCGTTAATGCGGGTATTCAACCAATCAGTGACTGAACCAGGTAGCCCGCGGGCACCGCAAGTAGCAAGCTTAAGGCAACGCGGATGAACCACACGATTAGCATGCGGCCTACCGAAAGCGGAATAGTGGTAGAGAGAATGCAGGGGATCGACGCAGAGAAGAACAGTACGGCGGAGACTGACACCACGCCTGCAGCGAAACGGGCGACGAATTCGGCCTCGGCCATCAGTAGAGCCGGTAAGAACATTTCCGCAAGCCCAGAAGCAGATGCCTGGGCCAGCGCCGCGGCGTCGTCTAGCCCCCAAATGGCGACAAAGGGATAAAACAGCCACCCCAACCACTCAAATAACGGCGTGTACTTGGCAATGAGTAGCCCGATTAAACCTACCGACATGATCGACGGCAGGATGCTGATGGCCATTATCAACCCTTCTTTAAAGTTGAGCGCTACGCTGCGATGAAGGCTGGGCGCGTTGGCGGCAACCTCCGTTCCTGCTTGCCAGGCGGTGCTCAAGCGTTTCCCCGCGATTGCCTCCGGTTCTCCGTCACGCTTCTGGTCATCCATGCTTGCCAGAGGCGGCAGCCGAACCGTGATGGCCGTGACGATGAACGTAATCACCAGGGTGAGCCAGAAGTACCAATTCCAGATGCTCATCAGATCCAGCGTACGCGCCACGATGATCATGAACGTTGCCGACACCGTGGAAAAACCGGTGGCAATGATGGCGGCTTCCCGCGCTGAATACTGTCCCGCTTGATAAACTCGATTGGTAATCAATAGCCCGATCGAGTAACTACCCACAAAAGAAGCAACGGCATCGATTGCCGAGCGCCCAGGGGTACGCCAGATAGGCCGCATTACCGGCTGAACCAGTACGCCAATCAACTCCAGCAACCCATAGCTGATCAACAGTGCCAGGAAAATGGCACCAATCGGTACGATTAAACCTACCGGTATCACCAGTTTCTCGAACAGGAAGGGCAGCATGTCCGGTTCGTGCAGAAACGCTGGGCCCCAACCCGTTAACGCCATTACGGCGACAACGACCCCCATGATTTTCAGCACCGTGAAAATGCTTTCGGTCACTGTTCGCCGCCAATAGCCTTTAAGCAGGGGGTAGGCGGCGCCCGCCACGATCATAACTAACGCATAGATGCCGCTGTATTCGCCCATCAATGAGCGCAGTCCTGTAACCATATGGTCAAGCAGGATAGTGCTTCGCCCGCCTAGCTCAATGGGAACAAAAAAGATCAGGATGCCCAGAGCGCTAGGCACAAACAGTTTAAAGATAGTGGCAGCGCTAGCTCGCTGCTTGGTGGGCGGGTCTATGGGGTGCATGGCGAGGCCTCTAATTGTGTGGTTATCGTTCTGATGACTTGGGTTTGTTTTATGTATATACAATAAGCTAACCCCATACAGCTTTTGCGCATAGCACCTAGCAGTAGACATTAGTCTAGTAGGGTGGGTGTTATATGATCTTTTGTTTGATGAGTTATTAACATAATTAATTGTTATTTATGGTTTTTAACCACTTTTCGGTGTTTTTTTAGACATTTCTTAGTGCCTGTTTGCTTAGTTCACGGCTTGACGAAGGAAACCGGTATGGGCTTAATTGTATATACATTATGTTTGCTCCAAGGAGACCTCCATGGCTAATAACAAACGGCGCTATATCTGGCGCGATATCAGTGTCTTCGATGGGCTGAAAACGTTGCCGGAGCCCATGGCCGTCATTACTCAAGATGAGCGTGTTGTCACCATGACGCCCATGGATGGCTTCGATGAGTCACAGGCTGAGGGTTGCCAAGATATGGGGCGGGGCGTCGTCATGACGCCCGGTCTGGTGGATTGCCATACGCATCTGGTTTTTGGCGGCGCACGCGCTGATGAGTTCGAGGCGCGTTTGGAAGGCGCCAGTTATGAAGAGATTGCGCGGCGTGGCGGAGGCATTCTGAGTACCGTTTTTGCGACCCGGGAAGCGAGTGAACAGGCGCTCTTCAATGCCGCCTTGCCACGTCTTGAAGCGCTGATTAAGGATGGCGTTACCACGGTCGAGATCAAGTCGGGCTATGGCTTGGACGTGGCTAATGAACTGAAGATGCTGCGGGTCGCTCGGCGCTTAGGTGAAGCGTTTCCAGTGCGGATTTTGACGACCCTGTTAGGCGCCCATGCCTTACCGCCGGAGTATGAGAACGATAGCGACGGCTATATCGATTTGGTCTGCAATGAAATGATTCCTGCCGCAGCGGCGGAAGGGTTGGCCGATGCCGTCGATGTCTTTTGTGAAAAGATCGCCTTTTCGGTAGCGCAATGTGAGCGAGTTTTTAAAGCAGCGCAGGCTCATGGCTTACCCATCAAAGCGCATGCCGAGCAACTCTCGAACCTGGGGGGCGCTGCGATGGCTGCCCGCCACGGTGCACTGTCTGCTGACCATATTGAGTATCTTGATGACGCCGGTATTGCTGCCATGCGCGAAGCAGGCAGCGTGGCCGTCATTCTCCCCGGTGCTTTCCACACCCTGCGTGAAACCCAGCAGCCGCCTATTGCAGGGCTGCGCGACGCGGGCGTGCCCATGGCGGTAGCGACCGATGCCAACCCTGGCAGCTCACCAATATTTATGCCCACGTTAATGCTCAACCTGGCCTGCACGCTGTTTCGCATGACGCCCCAGGAAGCGTTGGCAGGCATGACCGCCAATGGGGCTGCCGCGCTAGGGTTGAAAGGAGAGGGACAGCTTCACGAAGGCGCGGTGGCTGACCTGTGCATCTGGGATATTGAGACACCCGCTGAACTGGCCTACGCGGTGCAGCCAGGCCGACTAAGGCAGCGCGTCTATCAGGGGGAGTTAACCCATGGCCGCTAATACGTCTATTGATATGTCGCTCTGGCAGGGGCGCACTGATCCTGAGCCCGATAGTGACCGCTGGCACCAGCGTATTGAGCCGTTAACCAACAACGCCGCGCCGGGGTGTGCACTGCTGGGCTTCGAAAGTGATGCGGGTGTTGCGCGTAATCAGGGCCGCACCGGCGCTGCTGAAGGCCCGAATGCGTTACGCCGTGCGCTGGCGCCGTTGGCTTGGCATCGCACTGCGCCTGCTTACGATGCTGGCAATGTGCGCTGTGTTGGTGATGGGTTAGAGGCAGCGCAACAGGCGCTGGCTGATCGCCTGACGGCATTATTAACCGCTGGCCATCTGCCCATTGTGTTGGGTGGCGGGCATGAAGTGGCCTACGCCAGTTGGCTTGGTCTGGCGCAGTTTTCTATGCCAGAAGCGTCAGCTTCAAAAGAGTCTGCTCCGCGGATTGGCATCATCAACCTGGACGCTCACTTTGATTTGCGTGATCCAGCGCATATTCGCTCCTCAGGCACGCCTTTTTCTCAGATAGCCGATCAGTGCCAAAAACACGGCTGGTCGTTTCGTTACGCCTGCCTGGGGGTAAGCCGCGCTGCTAATACGCGCGCCTTGTTTAAGCGCGCCAACGCGCTCGGAACATTGATTCGTGAAGATCGCGAGATCGAAGCGCTACGCCTGGATTCTATCGTCAGAGACGTGCAGCGCTTCATCGCCAAATGCGACCACCTTTACCTGACCATCGACTTGGATGTGCTGCCTGCTGCCGAAGCCCCCGGCGTGAGTGCGCCCGCCGCCCGGGGTGTTTCGCTTGCCTTGATAGAGCCGCTTGTTGAAGCGGTGCGTGACAGTGGCAAGCTGCGCCTCGCGGACTTGGCAGAGCTTAACCCCAGCCTGGATATCGACGGCCGTACCGCCAGAGCGGCGGCGCGGCTCGTGCATTTGCTGACCTTAGATAACTGAATTTCGAAAGCTAGCCCTGGATGACTGACAGGGCACACCTCTAGACCAACGAATAACGAACAGAAACACAAGGAATGACGCCATGCCAACCAACGATAAACGTCACGATGCTTCACGTAAGATCATTGCGCCGACCGGTACTGAACTCAACTGTAAAAGCTGGCTGACCGAAGCGCCGCTTCGCATGCTGATGAACAACCTTCATCCGGATGTGGCTGAAAGCCCCGAGGATTTAGTGGTTTATGGTGGCATCGGTCGCGCTGCCCGTGACTGGGCGTGCTACGACAAAATCGTCGAAACGCTGCAGCGCTTGGAAGATACCCAGACGCTGCTAGTGCAGTCGGGTAAACCCGTTGGTGTCTTCGAAACCCATAAAGATGCGCCCAGGGTGTTGATCGCCAACTCCAACCTGGTACCCGCCTGGGCTAACTGGGAGCACTTCAACGAACTAGATCGCAAAGGCCTGATGATGTACGGCCAGATGACGGCGGGTTCTTGGATCTACATCGGCTCCCAGGGCATTGTGCAAGGCACCTATGAAACCTTTGTTGAGGCGGGTCGTCAGCATTACGACGGTGAACTCAAGGGGCGTTGGATTCTGACCGCCGGGCTTGGTGGTATGGGCGGCGCCCAGCCGCTGGCGGCGACGCTGGCCGGTGCCTGCTCGCTGAATATTGAGTGTCGGCAGGCGAGCCTCGACTTCCGCCTGCGTACCCGCTACCTGGATGAGCAGGCTGACAACCTGGATGACGCCCTGGCGCGTATTGCACGCTATACCGCCGAAGGCAAGGCTATTTCTATCGGCCTGTGCGGTAACGCCGCCGATGTGCTGCCGGAGCTGATCAAGCGCGGCGTCAAGCCGGATATGGTCACGGATCAGACCAGCGCCCACGACCCGTTACACGGCTACCTGCCTTCTGGCTGGACATGGGAGGAGTACGTGGCCCGCGGCAAGTCCGAGCCTGAAACCACCGTGAAGGCGGCCAAACAATCGATGGCGGTGCATGTGCAAGCGATGCTCGACTTCCAGAAGATGGGTGTCCCCACCTTTGATTACGGCAATAACATTCGCCAGATGGCAATGGAGGAGGGGGTTGCCAACGCCTTTGATTTTCCAGGCTTTGTGCCAGCTTATATCCGTCCACTCTTTTGCCAGGGCATTGGCCCCTTCCGCTGGGTGGCGCTCTCGGGGGATCCCGAGGATATTTATAAGACCGACCAGAAGGTCAAAGAGCTCATTCCCGACGACCCGCACTTGCATAACTGGCTCGACATGGCGCGCGAGCGCATCAGCTTCCAGGGGCTGCCAGCACGCATTTGCTGGGTGGGACTTAAAGATCGTGCCCGCCTCGGGCAAGCCTTCAACGAAATGGTCAAGAGTGGCGAATTAAAAGCACCGATCGTGATTGGCCGCGACCACCTTGATTCGGGATCCGTTGCCAGCCCCAACCGTGAAACAGAGGCGATGATGGATGGTTCTGACGCTGTCTCCGACTGGCCACTGCTCAACGCGCTGCTCAACACCGCAGGCGGTGCCACTTGGGTGTCGTTACACCATGGCGGTGGGGTAGGTATGGGTTATTCCCAGCACTCTGGCGTGGTGATTGTGTGTGACGGCAGCGATGATGCCCACACCCGCCTAGGCCGTGTACTGCGCAACGACCCGGGCACCGGCGTGATGCGCCATGCGGATGCAGGCTATGACATCGCCAAGCAGTGCGCCCAGGAAAACGGTCTTGATTTGCCGATGGTTAATCCGTAAAGCCCGCACACTTACAACATCTAAAATAGTAACAGCTAAAACAGTAACAACTAAAATAGACGGCAACGAAGAAGGTGGGGTGACCACCTTCCTGTTTCTAAAGGCGATCAAATGAAACATCTAGAAATTCAGCCTGGCAAAATGACCCTTGCCCAGGCCCGCCAGATCCATCAAGCGCATGTGCCTGTTACGTTACCGGAAAGCGCTAATGCGGATATCCAGCGAAGCGTCGATTGCGTTAACCGGGTCGTCAGCGAGAACCGCACGGTTTACGGCATTAATACGGGGTTCGGCTTATTGGCCCAGACCCGTATCGCCAATGAAGACCTTGAATCGCTACAGAGCTCCCTGGTGCTTTCTCACGCCACTGGCGTAGGAAGAGCGATAGACGACGCCCTGGTGCGTTTGATTATGGTGCTTAAGGTCAACAGCTTGGCGAGGGGCTTCTCCGGCATCCGCCGTGAGGTATTGGATGCCCTGGTGGCACTGATCAATGCCGAGGTGTATCCGCATATTCCTCTGAAAGGATCAGTAGGGGCATCCGGTGACTTGGCGCCCCTGGCGCATATGAGTGTTGTGCTGCTGGGCGAGGGCAAAGCACGCTATAAGGGGGAGTGGATTTCCGCCGAAAAGGCGTTGGAAATAGCTGGGCTGGCGCCCATCACGCTGGCACCCAAAGAGGGCCTGGCGCTGCTTAATGGCACCCAGGTATCCACCGCCTATGCCTTGCGGGGGCTCTTCGATGCTGAAGACTTGTTTGCGGCGGCGACGGTATGCGGTTCGCTAACCGTAGAAGCCACCCTGGGGTCACGTTCACCCTTCGACGCCCGCATTCATGAGGTGCGTGGCCAGCGTGGCCAAATTGACGCGGCCGCCGCTTATCGCCATCTGCTCGGTGAAAGCAGTGCCGTCGGCGACTCCCATGCCAACTGCGATAAAGTCCAGGATCCCTACTCACTGCGCTGCCAGCCGCAGGTGATGGGCGCTGTGTTAACGCAGATCCGTCAGGCAGCCGAGGTGCTGGCGGTGGAAATCAACGCGGTCTCTGATAACCCGCTGGTATTTGCCGAACAGGATGACATTATTTCCGGCGGTAATTTTCATGCTGAACCGGTGGCCATGGCCGCTGACAACCTGGCGTTAGCCATCGCCGAGATCGGTTCTCTTGCCGAGCGTCGTGTCTCCTTGATGATGGATAAACACATGTCCCAGCTACCGCCATTTCTGGTCGAGAACGGCGGGGTCAATTCCGGGTTTATGATTGCCCAGGTCACCGCCGCCGCCCTGGCAAGTGAAAATAAAGCCTTGGCGCACCCCCATAGTGTCGACAGCCTGCCTACCTCGGCTAACCAGGAAGACCATGTCTCCATGGCGCCGGCTGCCGGTAAGCGGTTGTGGGAAATGGCCGAGAACGTGTGCGGCATCTTGGCCATCGAATGGTTAGGGGCGTGCCAGGGGTTGGACATGCGCGAGGGTTTGACCACCACCCAGCCGCTAGAGCAAGCCAGGCAACTGCTACGTGCCCGAGTCACCCATTACACACAGGATCGCTTCTTCGCGCCGGATATCGAAGCCGCTAGCGACCTGATACGCGAGCGTACGCTAACCCCGCTGGCTCACCCGCATACGCTGCCAAGCCAGCATTAAGGCGTTTCATGCTTCCCTATGGCGCTAGGCTGGGACGACCCAAGGCCATAGGGAACGCACTATTTACCATCTAACAACAAAGTAGGCTTTTCATGAATGCTATCGTTCTGGCTATCCTGGTGATGGTCGGCTTGAGTCTTGCGCGCGTTTCAGTCGTGTTTGCGCTTATCGTCGCCACACTGGTAGGTGGGTTGTATGCGGGCATGCCTATTGGCGAGATCCTTGACGCCTTTAATGAGGGGCTGGGCAATGGCGCCACCATCGCGCTCTCTTATGCGGTGTTAGGCGCCTTTGCCGTCGCTTTATCCCGTTCTGGTATCACCGAGCTGCTGGCCAGCCGGGCCATTAGACGCTTCCAGCTAGACGAGTCCGGGGGTAGCCGCCGCACGGTCACCTATACACTGCTGGCGGCGCTGTTAGCCGCGGCGGTCAGCTCGCAGAACCTGATTCCTGTCCATATTGCTTTTATTCCAGTGCTGGTACCGCCGCTGTTAAAGCTGATGAATCATCTAAAGCTTGACCGGCGACTGGTGGCTTGCGTGATTACCTTCGGTATCACGGCGCCTTACATGTTACTGCCCGTTGGGTTTGGGGCGATATTCCTGAATGACATACTGCTCGCCAACCTCAACGAAAGCGGCGCGGCGCTGGGATTGGAAGTGACCCGTCAAATGGTGCCACTGGCGATGGCGATTCCCATTGGTGGAATGGCACTAGGGTTAGCGGTGGCCGTGTTTTGGAGTTACCGCAAGGGACGTGACTACCAAGATCGTGAGCTGGCCCATGGGGATAGATCACCCCAGGAAGCTGCGCTTTCGCTTGCCGGATGGCAAAAGGCCATGTTGGTTATTTCCCTAATAGGTACGGTCACCGTGCAACTAATGACGGGCTCTATGGTGCTGGGCGGTATCTTCGGGTTTGCCTTGCTCTCCATGAGTGGCGTTTTCCGCTGGCATGAGCAGGACGGTATCTTTACCGAGGGGATGCGTATGATGGCCCTGGTCGGTTTTATCATGATTTCTGCGGCAGGTTTTGCCAGTGTGATGCAAGCCAGTGGCGAGGTGGAAGGGCTGGTGGCGAGTTCAGCCGAGCTTATCGGTGACAATAAAGGGTTGGCCGCGTTGATTATGCTGCTGGTAGGGCTGTTTATCACCATGGGCATTGGCTCTTCGTTTTCGACCATTCCCATTATTGCTTCGCTCTATGTGCCTTTGGCTTTGAGCTTTGGCTTTTCACCCATGGCGACAGTAGCACTGGTGGGCACGGCCGCCGCCCTGGGCGACGCTGGCTCACCCGCTTCAGACTCCACCCTGGGCCCCACCGCAGGCCTCAATGCCGATGGGCAGCATGACCATATCTGGGATAGCGTGGTGCCTACCTTCCTGCACTACAACATCCCGCTGATTGTGTTCGGCTGGGTTGCTGCCATGGTGCTTTAAATTAGTTGAAGGGCTCTGCCCGTATTACGATTACGACGACAGCGTTATCTAACCCTTTGCCCGTGTATGACCAACGCCCCGCCTTTGTGTGGGGCGTTGGCGTGTTAGGCAGGTAGGCGGGTTGCAAATGATGAAGCTGAGATATGAGTTGGGATATTTCGTTTTCTTAAATTAAATTATTTAAAATCATGTTGTTATGTGATTTTTTAGACTCCTGCGAGGTACGCCAACGGGCTATCTGCGAATTATTCCCCCTGCCTTTTCTCTTTAACATCTAGTGATGATGTGTGTTGGGCAAGTATTTGCCTGCGTTGATGCGTAATAGCTATGTAGATATTGCTCTCACCCCCATACTGCAGCGACGAATAATAATTAAAGGGAAAGCCCATGCTTATCAAAGCAATGATGTTGATGCTGGCGCTATGTTTCGCCAGTGTGGCAAGCGCTGAACAAACGCCCGACATGTCTGGTGAATGGGTAACCCAAGCCGAACTTATCGTGAGCGGTGAAGAAACCGAGTGTGACCTAGTGTTTGATACGATACCCGAAGAGCTTTTATTTGCTCAGGGCGGATGCTGTCGCACCTGCTCCAAAGGAAAAGCATGCGGTAACTCATGCATTAGCCGTAACTATACCTGCCATCAACCGAGAGGCTGTGCTTGCGATGGTTAGGACAAGGCATTAGCGCGTGGCAACGAATCTCGCGAGGTAAGCGCATGAGGCACCCACGGGTGGCGGCGGAACGACGCCCAAGGGCTCTTCAGCCAAACCCCGGCACCGCTGCGCGCTGCTCCCGCGGGTGCGCCGTAGGCTTACCACGCGCTACGAAATCCACCCAAATCAAGTCAGTGCACACACCGTAGCGCGTGGTAACGAATCACGCGAGGGACGAGCGTATGAGGCACCCGCGGGAGGCGTCGGAACGACGCCCAAGTGCTCTTCAGCCAAACCCCGGCACCGCTGCGCGCTGCTCCCGTGGGTGCGCCGTAGGCTTACCACGCGCTGCGAAACCCACCGACTTAGCTTCGTGCACATACCCGTAGCGCGCGGTAACGAAGAACGCGAGTTCAACGAGCGTTCATAGGCACCCGCGGATGGCGTCGGAACGACGCCCAGTGGTACCGAACCAACACTGCCTGCAAGAGCCAAACCTAGCACCGCTGCAAATGGAGTATGTACCGAGCTTGGACGATTTTGATAACGCGCAAGCCTAACCCCAACTATTTGCTAGCCAGTGACCAACGCCCCGCCTTTGTGCGGGGCGTTGGTGTGTTAGGGCAGGGGTAAGGAGGGGAAGGGCGGCCAGCCTTAAACAAGCGCCTGCAGGGCTTCATGCGGCGATGTCGCCAACCATCCACCCCCACACCGGCCGCGTCCCACGCCGCGCACTCGACACCCCGCCCCGCCCGCGCGCTAAATGTAGTGGTTTTTATGCACCCCTGCGCCCGCCGCCAAGCCGCGCCACTGCTGGGCTGGCTGGTGAAAAATGGGTGCATGAAAATTATGCGAATTCATGCGGGGTCATGCACTTTCAACAAGCTAGGGGGATATTGAAATCCTAAACCTAAACTATCAGCTGGCCGATAGTTGAAAAAGGCATTCCTGATAATTCCTAGTTATGCCGGGGTTTTCCAGAACGAGACGAGGTAGGATGGTCTAAAGTCGCATGTGATGGGGTTGTGCAGATGTGAGGGAATGAGCAATACTGCTAAAAATAATTAAAGTGGGGTCGTAGGGTTATGGGTATCAATTCACTTGCAACCATGATCTGCAAATCACCAACAACCCGCTGGTGATGCTGGGGGATTATCATGGATTGATTCCCGAACCATTCAGTTCTTATGAATCTGGAACCGTCAAAACAGCGATCGGCCCAAAGCGGGCTTCCCGGCAAAGAGAGCAGACGCGTTCATTCAATATCGAAGCTTTCCATCCAATATCTGTTATGACTGAAATGGCACTCGTGTTCTAGAGGACAATTTTTGAGATTACATCTAAGCAACTTGGACGAATTGATTCAGAATGTTCGTAACGTTCATGCGAAAAACTACCTAAATGAAGCCATTGCTGCATACCGGACAGGCGCATACAGAGCATCCCTGATCGCAACATGGATTGCCGTGTGTGTAGATATAATCGAAAAGATCCGAGAGCTGAGCCTTAGTGAAGACTCAGCAGCGAAAAAATGGGAGCAGCAGCTTGATAAAATTCGACCTGATGATCCAAGAGCAATGCTGGATTTTGAAAGAAACTTACTCAATATTGCTTGTGATGAACTGCAGCTTATTTCAATGATCGAAAAGTCACATTTAGAACGCTTAAGAGATGATCGAAATATATGCGCACATCCGACATTTTCAGATGATGGTAGTCAATTCTCACCTCCTGCTGAATTAGCTCTAGCGTACATCGTTCAGTCGGCAAATTACCTTCTAGTTCATCCGCCGGTGAAGGGAAAGGTAATTGTTCAAAGAATGTACGAACTAATTAACGAGCCCTCTTTTCCAGAAAGTGAGGAAAAAGCTTTTACCTTGCTTTCGTCAGAGAATAATTTAGGAAGAGTAAAGGATAGTGGTGTGAGGAACCTAGCTATCATCATTCTAAAGAGAATATTTCGTGACGAGACGGGCATTTCGCAGGAGCTATTAAACCGTTTGTCGGCTTCTTTGAGTGTTATACAAAGAATGTACCCTGCAGTTTATGAAGAAGTTGTATCTAATATACTTGTGGACATGCTATCTGAAGCGAACGATACGCGGCTAAAAAGAATATTCCCATTCCTGAATTTGAGGAGTGAGCTCTGGGATAAACTTGAACATGCAGAAAGGATACGTATCGAAGGTCTCATTAATGCTATGGACTCTGATGATATTTCAAGATATCAAGTTGCCAGGCTTGTTGATTTAAACGTAGAAATAAGAAGCCAAATTTTTGAAAAAATAGATAGCTTAAGCAATGTTGAGATGGCCGAAGTTATAGCAGCTTACCCATCGGTATTTTTTAAAGATAAGTCTATCTATCTGTTTGCTGAGTCGCTCAGTTTTAATTCGGCAGAGTTTAGAGGAAACCAGCTGTTACTACCCATTAGCTCAACTTTCAATGACAGAGACTTAAAAGATGTTTTTAAAGGTGCACTAGAAAATACTGGTTCGCACGGTATTAATCAAGTGCTGAACGCTGGCGCGATTGGTACATTCTTTTCTAGCCTTTACACTGAGACTAAAGCGGCGCCGGTAAATCATCGAGTGCTTTGGATAGATTTCTGGGAAAGAATTTCAGGAAGAGGGTTCTCTTATAACACGCTGCGGGAAAAGCTAATAGCTGACCAATACATTGCTCCAAAAGAAGAGGACGAAGAGAGCGAAGATGAAATGCCGTTCTAAGAAGAATAACCATTGCTTCAACGGAGCCGTTTTTCCGCTAGAGCTACGAATCAGCCCGAAACGCCATCGACCCAAAACGACCACTTGGAAATGCAGCAGGTGCTGGAATTCTCAATGACAGAGCCTAGTTAAAACTAATACACAGTATGTTATAGGGTTAGCGTGGATTTTTCAGGCTGCATTTGTCGAATAAACGTGCCGACATGTTTGTTCAATCATAAGATTGGAAATCTAACAGGCTGTTATGTGTCCTGACTCTCAAACTCCGAGGAAATATATGAGGCGAATTGGAATTTTGAAAGCAGAGCGACTAGTGGATTTGCTCAACTGGATAGGATTTCCAGCTGTCGGACTCTACTTTATATGTATGCTCATATTTCCTTGGATAGACGGTGGTGGAGAATGGGATTATGTTCAGGACGTTTGGGATCGCTGGCAAGGTCTCAATGTAGGGATGCTTGCTTTTATTTCTAGTGTTACTGCGTTCAATATTTCAAGGTTCAATGCAGATAAACAAAGAGAGAGAGAGTTTCTTGCTTCAAAAGCATTTCTTCCTGAAGCATTAAGTGAACTAGTTTCCTATTTTAAGGAATCCGCTTCGGTGTTTATCACTGGATGGGAATTACCGGTTGACCAAAATCAAGACATCGTTTTGCCGGTACTGCCACGCGAATATAAAGTCGTATTCGGAAATTGCATTAAGCATTCTGAACCTGATGTGGGCGAGTACTTGTCAGATATACTAGTAAAGTTGCAAGTGCATGATGCCAGGATACGAGACTTCATTATCAGGGCGCGTGATGAGACTAATGTAAGCCCAGAGAAGCATAATTTGATTTCGTATTTGTATCGGCTCGGAGAACTTTACGCATTGGTAGGGAAATTATTTGATTATGCAAGGAGCTTGCAGGAGTTTGATGCTTCGCCTCTGGAATGGGAAGATTTTCGAAATGCTTATTTTAACTTGGAAATTTGGTCAGACGAGATAAGAATTGACGACCAGATGAACCTTGAAGCGTTTACTAAGCGGACAATTGATCGTGAAAATAGAGACACATAACAAAGCGTAAACAAATCACTCCTAGGGCTACGGGCACTCGCTTCGCTCGCGCCGTTGTGCGCGGAGTTAAGGGACAGACGAGCCATTATTAGACTCAAATTTATATATAGGGATATCTATGAGTATCTTATTACCAGAAATGATTGAAGGGATTGACCCATCAAAAACAGTCTTGTTCTTTGGCTCGGGTTCATCAATCCCTTCAGGTGCACCTAGCGTTTTGAAAGTTATAGATTCGGTATCAAAGGACTTCAATATAGATGCAGAGGGGTATTCGCTTACCGAGATTACTAGTCTGGCCGAAGAAAAGAGATCTAGGGCCGATTTGATTCGTTGCCTACGCAAAATGTTCACCAAAATACATGTTACAGGAGCACTGTTAAATCTTCCCTTGTACAGCTGGAAAAATATATATACAACAAATTATGATAGGTTGATCGAGCAATCATATGAAAAGAAAGACAAGCCTCTTTCTGTAATTTCTTCCAATTATGATTTCAGAGAACAGCGATACCCAGAAGCAACGAAACTATACAAGTTACATGGGTGTATTAATAAAGACATATCAGATGGAAATTCAAGCAGATTGATAATTTCTGAAGCTGACTATGATAATACATCCCAATATCGTGAAACATTATGGGACGCTTTTAAACACGATCTAAATGGAGGATGTGTGGTTATTATAGGTTATTCCCTCGCTGACCAGCACATCAAGGATTTAGTGAGCAGAGCCATTTCAATCAATAACAACTCCTATTCCCCTGCTTCCATAAACTTAGTTCTATATACAAAAGACGAGGGTCGAGCAGCTCTATTTGAACGTAGAGGCGTGAAAGTATCATTTGGAAGTGTTGACGACTTCTTTATTGAGCTTCAAAAACGAAATGAACCGAGTCCCTTGGTGTATACCTCTACGGGCGACCCTCTTGATAACAAAAGTATTTTGCAGCCTGTCACCCTTAGAGTCGATGATGAATTACAAAACATCGATAAAAATGCAAGTGCAATGTTTCAAGGCTGGCCCGCCACATATTCGGACATTAAAGCGAAGCTTACATTTGATAGGAGTATAACAAAAGAATTGGAGTCGACTATTAATTCAGAAAACATTTTGTGTATTTGTTTGCTTGGAGCCAGTGGAATGGGGAAAAGTACAACTGCACGAAAAACTATATTAAGGCTAAAGGATAGTGGAAGGCACTGTTGGGAGCATAAAGGCAGCCATAGAGTGCTTTATGAAGAGTGGCGGGATGTCGCCAAAGATTTAGCTAAAAGAAAAGAGAATGGAATTCTCTTTATTGATGATGCTCATAATCATTTATTTGAAATAAACAATCTCGTTGACCTACTGTCCGCTGACGAAAACAGCCACCTAAAAATTATTCTTACATCAACGAGAAATCATTGGCACCCTAGAGTAAAAACTCCGAATTTTTTCTTGAAGGGAAAAGAGTTTGTATTAAAAAAGCTGGATGATTCAGAGGTGGAAGGTTTATTAGCTTTAGTGGAATCCCATTCAGACTTGCAACCTCTTATTGAAAACAGTTTCTCTGGATTTTCTAGAACGGAAAGAAAAAGAAGGCTTATAGCCAAATGTGAATCAGATACATTTGTATGCCTAAAGAACATTTTTGCCTCCGAACAATTCGACGATATTGTGTTACGTGAATATGCAGAATTAGACGATAATTTGCGGGAGATCTATAGACTTGTGTCAGCTATGGAGAGCGCGGGGGTAAATGTTCATCGGCAGCTGGTTATAAGATTGCTAGGTATATCCTCAGAATCTGTTGCTGCCTCCTTAGTGAATTTGGTCGATATTATTCATGAATACACAATAAGTGAACGTGAAGGGATTTATGGGTGGAAAGGACGTCATCCAGTAATTACAGATATTGTTACAAAATATAAAATGCCTGATGAGAAGGAATATTACAAATTATTCGAGATGGTTATAGATAACATAATTCCTACGTACGATGTTGAAATCAGGACAATCAAACAGCTTTGTTCATTCGACTCCGGTATAAGTCGATTCCCTGATAAACATGTTCGTAACAAATTGTTGAGAAAAATGATATCTATAGTGCCTGGAGAGAGAGTTCCAAGACATAGGTTAATCCGGTATCTAATCGATGTGAATCAATTAGAGAAAGCTGAAACTGAAATTAGACTTTTTGAAAATGATTTTGGTACTGAAGGCCCTTTAGAGCGATTCAAGATTATTCTCTTATTGGCACGAGCAGAAAAAACTTCTGGCATACTCGATGAAGATCGCAGGGCTATTCTAGAAATGGCGAGGGAGAAAGCTGTTAAAGCTATAGATCGCTATAAGCATAACAAGAATATTTTAAAAACATATTGTGATGTAGGTATTGAAATATATAGAAGATCTCATGATTCAGGAGTCTTTGAAGATTCAATGAGAAACCTTAAAGTGGCAGAAACCCGGCTAGGTGACCCAGAAATTACGACATCAATAATTTTATTCGAGAGGCTATTTTCAAAGTATCAGTCGGAGTTAGCAGAAGAGCTTGAAAAGCCTTAACAGCGCAAATTGTCTGACTGGTTTTCCGCTGCATTCCAAGCCTGCTGTAAATGCGTTATATCAGTACTCACTGAAAGTCCGCTCATGGCCGAGGCTGTGTGAAAACTCTTCAGCCGTCCAGAATTTAGCGTTCATACGCGAAATCCGGAAAAGTTTTCCAATGAAGATGACTCAAAATTAGCGAGGTTGCTCATTTTTTGATCATTTTTAGCCCGGCCTAGGTTCTCCAAGCGTTTTCACACAGCCTCGGCCGTAAGCAGCCCATATGTGTCACAAGTAGAACTCTCAGCGATAGATTTTACTCAACGTTGAGTGGTTAGTGGGTCGCGGATGGGGCTGTGGTATACCTAATGGCATATCGTTTTTTTATTTTCAGATATAATTGGTTAAATTTCATATAGTTATATTTGTGTTTAGACTCCTGCCAGGGACGCCAATCACTCCCTTTGGTTGCCCACTAGTCTTAAACCATGGTGTTATGAATGCGGGGCTGAATAATTAAGCGGCCTGACTCATCAAGCTCTCATAAGGGATTCGAAGCCCCTCATGCAGGTTCTTGATCATGCGAAGGCTGAGTTTTCGCTTACGGTTCAGCACCTCTGAAACTCGTCCGCTAGAGCCGATGTATGCTTCAAGATCGCGCGGCGTTAGCCCCTGCTGCTCCATGCGGAATTTGATCGCCTCAATAGGATCAGACGGCCCGATGGGAAAGTGTTTGTCCTCGTATTTCTCTATGAGGATTGAGAGCACTTCGATCTCGTCCGCTTCGTAAGCGCGCCATAAAACCCATCTACCCACCTTAACGTTGGCTGATCACACTGATGGTCTCTTTAATTTTGGAGATCATCATGAGCCGCGAACTCAATCCCACTCAAGCGTTTTGGTTAGGCCACCT
>NZ_JAUAMB010000013.1 GCF_031010175.1 Halomonas sp. SpR1 | reverse complement strand
CCTGGGTCAGTTGTCGGTATCCCATGCTCTGCTTCACTTTGGTCGGTAAAGTCGAGAGGGTACCGGCGCTGGCCCTCCTTCCTCTACTGTGTGATCCAAAGTGCTGCGGTTATTCTATGAATCCAGGTGAACAATGGCTAAGCTAAGAGGTGTGTTGGATTCTGAAATGTTTTATTGCGGAGAGCTAGTGCTGTACAGCGAATAGTGAGGCGTTGCTGTACAGCACTAGTTTGTGCTTTTTTATTGCTTCAGCTCTTCCTCTATCAGTTCTTGAGCCAAACGTTTCGCCCCTGCGAAATCCGCTTTCCCAGAGCCGAGATGAGGAACGGTTTCCACCGTAAACCAGTGGCTGGGGATCATCATGGATGAGGTGCCGTTGGCGAGCATGGCGGTCTTAACGGTTTTGGCATCCAGCGCTGTTTCTGACAGCAGCACGATGCGCTCGCCTTTGCGGCTATCGGGAAGGCTAACCGCCATCAGCGCTGTATCTGTATCTTCCAGAGCTGCTTTAACTGCCCCTTCAACCGCGCTGAGGCTGATCATTTCGCCACCGATCTTGGCGAAGCGGGCGTAACGGTCAATCAGGGTCAAAAAGCCATCTTCGTCGATAAAGCCTTTATCTCCTGTGATGTACCAGCGGTGGTCATCGGCCTCGTGGAGTGCCTTGGCCGTGCGCTTGGCGTCATTCAGGTAGCCTTGCATGATCTGCGGGCCGCTGATCAATATCATGCCCGCTTCGCCGGTGGGCAACTCTTCAAAACTCTCCGGGTCGACGATCTTGAAACTGGTGCTAGGCAGCGGCATACCCACGGTGCCTGGCTTTCTACCCCTGCTGATAGTGAGTCATTACTTAGCATGGGATTGCCTTGAGATCGCTGTTCCACGAAAGTTGTAAGTTACAATCTACAAGCTTCTCAGAGATATCTTACATACCTATTACGTCTATAGATGCTACGTTTCTAATACAGTTTTGGTTGATGAGCGTGCGATGTATGGTTTTTATTCTAATTCCGCTCTTCAGCTTATGGAGTTCTTGGGAGTGATAAAACTCACGTGAAGTATCTGCTTGGGTTGCACTCAGGTTTTCAAGGGACGAGACGAGGGAAGCATGTTTACGTGTACTGATTGGCTATCGCTTCATGGAGTGAGTGCACCCAGGGTAAAGGGTGTTATCTCGGCTCTGGGCGAAGGAAAACTTGAGTGCCTTCCTTCTTTTTTAAGCGCAGATAGGAAGGTATCTGTGGTAGATGATTTCATAAACAATAAACTCTCCTCTCAAGATAGCTGTTATAAAAATATTGTTGTTCCCGCCTTAGCTAGAGCTTTCGATAACGTTAGCGAAATGCAGCACCTGTTATGCAATCATGTTGAGTTACGGGTTCTGAATAACTGCAAAGAAGCTCCCTATACTGTTTGCCAGGGCAGTGGCCAGCCACCTGCGGTTTTTATGGACTGGTACGGACGGGTTGAAGACCTTCTTTGTCTTGCCCACGAGACGGCACATGCATTACAGATGCTCTTATCCAAGAATGAGCTAATGCCGCCTGTCGCACGTGAAACCTGTGCATTTATTGGTGAGTTGCTTTTACTGGATTATGTAAAAGCATATCTAGCTCAGCTTCACGCTTCACTACTAGATGTTTGGCACGGTCAAAATGGATTTTATCTTGGTGATTGTGTCGAAGTGCTGACGGATGCTTTAAACCACTCGGAAATTTCTTATCACTATTATCAAAATTATCCTCTAGCGCGATTAGCCGCCGTGCAGATGTTTTGTGCCACGGATAATAAATCGGTCTCTGCATTGTTTTCAAGCGGTCGCGAGGCCATGGCGTATCTGCCCATTGATGAAATGGCAAGCTTTGATATAGGGGTAAGGAACCCCCTTCCGGTTTTGCCGCCATCTGATGCTGAGCAACCAGCGGTTGATGCGTATCGAAGCTTGGGCATTATGGCGTTGTTGGATGTTGAGTCTGGAAGTAAAGCATCTTACCAAAAAATTGAAAGTTACTATCTGAATTGTTTAAAAAATCTGCAAGAGCGTACAGCCTTTATTGCGTTAGATAACGACAACAAACCGGTGGGTTACGCAACCTGGGTTGAGTCAAATTCAGATAATAATGTGGTGCTGACCTGTCAGACGGCACTGCCGAATAATCGCATTAACCTGCAGCGCGCGCTTGAGCACCACGTCAACATAACGAAAGATGTTAAGGCAAGTTACATGCGAAAAGCTTCCAAGGAGAGGCTTGTATGGTGAGCATCGACTACTACACCAGCGTCGGTTATGCGCTCGAGCTACTGGCCCAGTCTGAATACCATCGGCAGTTCGAACTGGGCGACTATTTTTGCACGGAAATTCTGCCTCCAGTTGGCTGTAATCAAGTGCGTTTTTATATCACGTCGGAGGACTTGCCTACAGGCATGGTGACCTGGGCCTGGCTATCTGAGGAAGTTGAGCGTGATGTACACGTCACTGGACGTGCGTTAGGTCAAGATGAGTGGAGTAGCGGTGACCGATTGTTTTTTAACGACTGGATAACGCCTTACGGCAATACACGAGAAATAGTTTACGACATAACGCATAACCTTTTTCCCAACTATATCGCCACTAGCTTGCGCCGTCGTCATGATGGCTCAGTGCGTAGCATTAATCGATGGAATTTGCGTCTTAAACAAGAAAAAGCATAAGTTTTTCCCGCTAATAAAAGCGGGAATGGGTGGAGGGATGTAGCGATCCTTCCACCCAGTGAAGCCGCTGGGTAGACAAACCCAGCAAACAACGACAGCGGTGACGATAACAGATCCGATCCGCAACCAGAAGGAAATTAAACATGCAAAATGTATCTCAATCGTCAATGATTGATCTCTACAGCACGACTAGCTTCGGTGGTGGAGGTAATGCAGCCGGAGGCAATATGATGGGAAGCACCCGTGGCAGTCGTAGTAGGCCTTATGGTGGTCCAGGCGGCGGAAGTGATCCAGGTAACGCTGGTGGGTTGAATGCCCCCAGTCGTGGGCCTGTAACAAGCGGTCAAAGACAAGCTGTTAAAACTGGAGTGCTTACAGTAGGTGGTGCTGCAACTGGAGGAACTGGCGGCGCTATAATGGGCGGTATATCTTCGGTTCTTTAATTTTAATTAGATTTTTTTAAAAGCCTTAATGAAGGTTGTGGAAGGGACATGATTCCCTTCCACATTAGGGGGGGGGTATGTGGAAGCCTGGAAAAAAATCAATAAAAGCTGCAGCTGTTCTTACGGCATTGTCTATGGTTTTTGACTTTGGGGATGGGGGGGAGGTTAGTTTTTCCCGCTCTCTATTGTTGTTTTTTGCTACAGTTTTAGTGTGTGAGGTTTTTGCGATTTTTGAAATGAAGTCAAATAAAAAGTGAGGGGTGTGGTGGTTGTTTTGATGGAAATTATATCGTTGATTTGTAATTTAATTTTTAATAGCGTTATAAGATAATAGTGGTTTAAAGGGGGTGGTAAGGTTTTCTTTAGAAATTTTTTTGATGATTTTTATAGTGGCTATTTTTAATGTTTGAATTTAGGAAGCTGGGTATTCAATGGATAAGGATATTCGTATTTTAGCTTTTGGTGGAATATTGATAGTTGTTGGTTGATTATTAAGCGCTTGGGGTGATGATGTTACGTAAATTCCTTGAAATATTAATACACCCTTATGAGCGACTGGGAATTATCGCCATTATCACTTTATTTCTGCTTTTCTGGCTTTTCAATATCCTTTTCATGAGTCAGGAGTATCGCGTCTATGTCCAAAGCACCGGGGCTCAGGAAGTTCAGGCTCATGTCATTATTAGGCACGGAAACACAGCTCCGGGGTTGGCCCATTATGTTGAGCATCTTGCTTGGTTGAATGCGGTGGGTGCCAAGCAACGCAGCGCTGACCGGCACTCTAACGCCTGGACGAATGCCTACGCCGTCGGTTATTGGTTGTCCGGTAAGCCCGATGAGCTGGACGATATACTGCAAACTCTTTCAGGGCTTTTTGACCCTCTTGAGGTTTCTTTGGAATTTGCTAACGAAGAGCGGGATATCATTTCGCGGGAATACGAATCACGCATGGTCGATAGACCGGATGCACAAGCGACTGAGTCGATGAATGCGTTTCTCTATGCCGAGAATGCCATTGCGTCCTCGGTACTGGGTACGCCAGATGACATCAGTGGATTCACCTACGATAACGCCCGCGCGTTGCACGCGGTTACCCATCGTCCAGAAAATGCCACGCTGGTAGTGACTGGCGATATCACTGAGCGAGAAGTGAGCCGAGCGCTGAAGGAAGCCAACTGGCCTGAGGGGCAAAACGTTAACGCGGATATCGAGTCTCCAACGTTCGAGCTGGCTGCACCTGCCGAGACCCTGCTGCGTTACCCGGAGAAGGATGCCTCTGCGCGAGTCATCTTCCGGCGTGTGGTGGCGCTGCCTGAGGCCGTGCCGTTTGATCTGCTGGAAGCACATACGACGCTGCTTGGAAATATTCTTAACACCAACCTGGTCGGCGGCCTTGCTGGCCCTTTGCGTTTTGATGCCGCTATTGCACGCCGTTTTGATGTGCAAATCTGGCCAGTTGACGAGCGCCATATCGAACTGAGCTTCACCGCGAGACCCGACCGTGACGTATCACTGACCGCTATGCGGACGGTTTTTGAGGAAACGCTGGCTGAGATTTCTGGCACTGGCATTCCTGACCAGACCTATCAACGTGTTTTAAGCCGCTTTGAGCACTTTTGGCCCGACTGGGATGACGGCGACGAAACGGCGCGCTGGATGGCGGATTATACCCTTGAGCGGGTCTCTACGCTGCGTAAACCCTTGCCATTACATGATGTGAAACGCCTTGAGCAAACGCTTGCGCATCAAACGATCAATACCCTGTTAAATGAAATAGCCGGGGAAGGACGAACTGCCGTTGCTTTTATCGGCCCCAAGGAGAGGTTTGAATGATTCGACTTATACTGCTTACTGCAATGATTATCAGCTTGGCTGCTTGTTCTTCAGAAGACGACGATAAGGGTGATCCTACTGCCAGCAATGAAGTCAGCCCAGGAGGCATTGAGTATATCTTGCTTCATATGCCTGAAAGTGACGAAGTTGCCGTTAATGTCGCCTGGCCGACTGATTGGGCTTACCGAGAGGATACCAATCAGGCAGCAGCACGGGTTGGATCGGAATTGATACTTGCCGGTGGTGCACAGGGGTACCCGGCGGGTGAGGTAGGCGAGCGCCTGGCGGATCTTAATGCGGAAGGCATTCTATATGGGGTGGCAAATGATCATGTTGTGGGTGAACTCGTCTTTGAACGGGACGATGTCAGTGAGGTGATCGAGATTGCCAACGCCCACTTGCGTGAGCCCTTGTTGGAGCAGGCCTGGTTGAACCGGATAAGTGATGGGATTGAGCAGAGCGTGACGGAAGAGCGTTCACAGCCTGCCGCCGCTGGCTTTGAAGCAGCTCGTTGGGCGGTATTTGGTGAACAGCCCTTGCGCAATGCCTTATCGCTGCATGGCCTGGATGAACTCACCCGAGATGACATCATTACCTGGCATGCCGAAACGTTTACGCGTTCCCCTGAAGTGGTCACAGTGGCAGGCGCAATAGACGCCAACGCAGCCGGGGCTGCCCTAGATGCGCTATTCGAAGCGTTGCCGGAACAAAGTCGGGAAGTGCAACAAACCGCCTCGTCAGATTTTACACCACGCCGAATTCTCCTCCATATGCCAGACGCAGACGTGTCAACGCTGGCGTTTATTGCGCCGCTCCCCCCGACTAGCAAAGGTGGTGAGATTGAAGATGCGATCCTGACGCATGCCCTTGGCAGCGATGACCAAAGTGTTCTCTTTGACGCCGTCCGCACACAACTGCGTGCCAGTTATGGTTTTGGTGCGGGTATGGACAATTATACCCGGGAGGATCGCATTCTCTTCCAGGCTGGAGAGGTTGACACAAACCAAGTAGCAGAGACCGAAGAAGTGGTTCGTAAGGCGTATGCCACTTTCCGCCAAGGCGGCCTGAAAGGTGAGCTAGCCGACCACAAAGCGCACTTGGCATCCTATCTCTCAGAGGTGGCCGATTCAGTGACGGCGCAGGCGCGCAGCGCACTAGAAAGTGCCCTGGATGGGTACCCGACAGAACGTTCGTTAAACGAAGAGCTTGAGGCGGTAACAGACGCCTCGCTGAATGAACGGCTGACAACGGCTTTCCCCAGTGTGGATGAATTTATCGTTATCGCCGTCTCACCAGAGGTAGATGCTTTGCATGAAGCATGTGTGATCACAACCCCGCGTGAAGCCGCTGATTGCTGATGATGGATAGCACACATGACAAGACCGGTGAGATTGCACTCTCCTGGTTCGGCAAGACGCTATGGAAGTTTACACCGCTGTATATTGAGCTGATTTTCTTGGCGATCTGTTTGCGCCTTATCGGCTTGGTTGAGCCTTTTATATTTCAGGTGATTATTGACCGGATCTTGCCTTTTCAGCGGGAAGCATCCTTGCTAGTGGTTGCCGCTATATTTGTGGCTGTCAGTCTTTTTCAGCTCGGGTTTGAGGTGCTATCCGACCTGTTGGGGTTATTGTTAGCTAATCGTGTCACTCGCGAGCTGGGCGCCAAGATATTTGATCATCAGTTCAAACTGCCGTTCGGTCATTTTCGCAAGTGGTCCGTGGGTGAAAGTATGGCCCGTGTCGGTGAAACGGATACGATACGCGCCTTTTTGGTTGGAACGACAACAGGGGTGCTGCTAGATGTGGTCTTTGTGTTCATCTACATCGGGGTGTTGTTCACCTTGTCGGTGTCGCTGACGCTGATTATTTTAGTAGCCCTGCCTATTCAGTTTCTGATTTATTTCGGTTTTGGGCCCTTTCTGCGCCGCCGACTTCGTGCTGAGTTTGACGCTGGCGCACAGCACCAGAATCAGATGGTCGAAAGTATTGCTGGTATCGATTCTATCAAGGCATTGAGCGCAGAAAAAAAGGTGCTGGAGCGGCTGGATAAAACGCTGCATGCCAGCCTCAATGCGTCCTATCGTGTAGGGCTTTTGCAAATCTGGAGCAGTAAGCTGCTGTTTGTTATCCAGCAAGCGATCACCATTAGTATTATCTATTTTGGCGCGCAGTCTGTTTTTGCCGGTGAAATGACACTCGGACAGTTGATTGCCTTCCACCTTTTAGCCGGCAAGGTGACCGAGCCTATCGAGCGCTTTTCAGGTTTATGGGAAGAGTGGCAAAACGTCCGCGTCTCGCGTCAACGTTTAGGCGATATCGTGAATTCGCCAATGGAGCCTTTTAGCACGCTACCAAGGCTGCCGACAAAAATTGAAGCGCGTTTAGAATTCCGTGACGTTGAATTTCATTACGCTCCTTCGAGTCCTGTTCTGCGCCACTTTAATTTTTGTGCTGAGCCTAACACCTTGACGCTGGTTGTTGGCCCTTCTGGGATTGGAAAATCCACCTTTGGACGGCTTGCCTCGGGGATTGATGTTCCAGACAGTGGCGAGGTGTTGTTAGACGGAGAAAATATTGCCCAGTATGAACCACATGATGTGAGGACTCGGATTGCCTACGTTCCCCAAGAACCCTATCTGTTTGCTGGCACTGTGCGACAAAACCTTACTCTAGGCGACGAAGAAGCCTCGGATGAGGCACTAGAGCGCGCGTTAAGAATCTCAGCGGCGGATCAGTTAGTCGCGCAATTGCCTGAGGGGCTTGATACGGATGTAGGTGAGCGTGGTTCTGCACTTTCGGGAGGCCAGAGGCAGCGGATTGCTATAGCGCGCTCTTTGGTTCGCGGGCCCAAGGTCATTATTCTTGATGAGCCGACGAGCGCTCTCGACGCACAGGCTCAGCGTCAGATGGCGGCAGAGCTTCATAAGTTAAAGCATGAAACAACGCTGATTATCATCACACACAACCCGAATATTTTTGGAGATTCTGACCAGATTGTTGATTTTGAGGCTCCATTGTGAATCATCACCCTAAACCAATGAATATCCGGTCACCGACACTTCACGGGACAATTTTTTTTACGGTTTTAGTATTCGCCATCATTTTGTTGATGTCGTTTGTACTAAAGATTGAGGTTGTTGCAAAGGGGCAAGGGCGCGTTTTGCCTATTAGCCGTGTTCAGGTTGTCCAGCCTGAATTCTCGGGCCGTATTACGGCGATTCATATTAAAAATGGGGACTCAGTTGAGAAAGGAGATGTGTTAATAGAGTTTGATCCCACAGAGGCTTTGACCGAGTTGGGAACCATTCAGGCGGAAGAGGACAGACTTCGCATCGAGATGGCGCGAATTGACGCCATGGTCGATGCGCTTGATTTAGATCCGGCTACAACTGATTTCATCGATCAGTCGCTTGCTGGGTTCAGCCCTCCTAGTGACTTGGATGAACATGTTTTTGCAGAAGAGCAGCGTAAGTTGCTGCTGGCTGAGGTCAACGACCTCTTGGCATCTCTAGAACAGATCGATGCGCGTGAAGAGACAAACCGCCGTTCTGAAGCGGTTACCAGTGCCAATATTGCCCGATTGAATGCCGTTCTCGAAATCCAGTCAGAGCGGTTACAAGCTATAGAGCAATTGGTGGAGCGAGGTGCCACCAGCCGATCTGACTTCCTTGATGTTCAAGAAGGCTTTACCCGACTGGAAAGCGAACGTGGCGTCTATCAAAGCGAGCTGGATCAAAAGGCTGCTGAGCGCATGGCCCTTGAAAGTGAGCGCCGCCGTATCAAAGCTGATCTGCGTAGCTCCTTACTTGATAGGTACGCTGAGATTGATACTCGCCTTGCCACATTGTCGGAAAAGGAACGTGCTGCAATTCGTCGAGTTGACGCTGCAACGCTTGAGGCTCCAGCTTCTGGGGTTGTTGATCAATTGAAGGTTTTTACTTTAGGCGGTATTGCCGAGTCTGGGGCTGAGCTACTTCGAATTGTGCCAACTGATGTTAAGGTAGAAGTTGAAGGGACATTTTCTAATCAGGACATCGGGTTCATGAAAGTTGGGCAGCGGGCTAATATTCGGCTTTCAGCTTACCCTTCCGAAAGGTTCGGTTTTATACAGGGTGTTGTTTCTGATATTGCGGCAGATTCGTCTGAGTCTAAAGAGGGGAAGTGGCGTTATGTTGTCAGAATTCAGCCTGAACAAAACTATCTTGAGATGGGAGCGGAGCGCCTCTATTTGCGTCCTGGTATGACGGCGAAAGTTGACGCAATAACCGATCATAGAAGAATTATCAGCTACTTCTTTGCCCCGATAGTAGAGGCGGTGCAGAATTCACTGGGAGAGCGGTAGAGGGATTTCCCAAATCTGATCATCTCCCAGAGCCTCTCACCAGCGACAAAGCACCAGCTTCATCTATAAACCCCTTTACCTAAAAAGCTCCTCTCGGTAGTCAAGAGGTGTCCTGAATTCTGGGCTGTGCTATTGCGAGGAGCGAGTGCTGTACAGCGAGTAGCGATGCTTTGCTGTACAGCACTAGTTGGTGCTTTTTTATTACTTCAGCTCTTCCTCTATCAGTTCTTGAGCCAAACGTTTCGCCCCTGCGAAATCTGCCTTGCCAGAGCCGAGATGAGGAATGGTCTCCACCGTAAACCAGTGGCTGGGGATCATCATGGATGAGGTGCCGTTGGCGAGCATCGCGGCCTTAACGGTTTTGGCATCCAGCGCTGTTTCTGACAGCAGCACAATGCGCTCGCCTTTGCGGCTATCGGGAAGGCTAACCGCCATCAGCGCCGTATCTGTATCTTCCAGAGCCGCTTTAACCGCTGCCTCAACGGCGCTTAGGCTGATCATTTCGCCACCAATCTTGGCAAAGCGGGCGTAACGGTCAATCAGGGTTAAAAAGCCGTCTTCGTCGATAAAGCCTTTATCTCCTGTGATGTACCAGCGGTGGTCATCGGCCTCGTGGAGCGCCTTGGCTGTTCGCTCGGCGTCATTCAGGTAGCCCTGCATGATCTGCGGGCCGCTGATCAATATCATCCCCGCTTCGCCGGTGGGCAACTCTTCAAAACTCTCCGGGTCGACGATCTTGAAACTGGTGCCAGGCAGCGGCATACCCACGGTGCCTGGCTTGCTGCCCCGCTGCACCTGTTGATAGTGAACGCCCATGGCATCGGGAAGGTTGACCGAAGCGACGGGGGCAATTTCAGTGGCGCCGTAGCCTTCATATATGGGTTTGTGGAATTTCAGCGCAAAGCTGGTGCGTACGTTGTCATCGAGTTTTTCCGCCCCGGCAACCACTACTCGCAGGCTTTCCAGCATTAGCGGGTGCACTTTTGAGCTGCGTACAAACAGCCTTAAAAAGCTGGAGGTGCCAAACATGATAGTGGCCTTGTGCTTGGCAATCGCGCCCGCGATGCCAGGGGCATCGGTGGGGTCGGGGTGGCACACCAGCGGCAGTCCTTCAATCAGCGGTAGTAACTGAGTGACCGTTAGGCCGAAGGCGTGAAACAGCGGCAATGAGCCCATCACCACGTCGTTGCTCTGGGTGTTGAGCACGTCGGAGGTCTGTTTGATATTGGCCATCAGGTTGCGGTGGCTGAGCATCACGCCTTTGGGCTCGCCTTCGCTCCCGCTTGAGAACAGAATCGCCGCCGTGGCGTTGGTATCATGGCTGCGGCAGAAGCAGCGCTGAAGTAGCCACATCGGCAGTATTCTCACCGCAAGCCAGGTGCTCAAACGCTCGGCGCGGCCAATCGTGGTTTGCAGGGTTTCCAGGTACACCACCTGCTTCCCGCTCAGTAGCTGGTTAACGTCGAGACCACGCTGCTCAAGCTTTTTCACAAATCGCTGTGAGGTGAACACGGAGGTAATTTCAGCCTGGGAAAGGGCAGAAGAGAGCGCCGCTGGGTCGGCAGTGTAATTAAGATTTACCAGCGTCTTACCCGCCAGCAGCGTGGCCATATTGGCGATAACCCCGCCACTGCTAGTCGGCAGCAGTAGGCCAACGTTCTGCCCTGGGTTGAGCTTGCGAACACGTTTTGCTAGCAGGAGGCTGGCGGTGAGTGCCTGGCTTGCGTTGAGTGGGCGGCCCAGGGTATCTGCCAGGGCAAGGTCGCTAGGGCGGCGCTTAACACTTTGAATCCAAGCATCTGGCAGGGTGGGTAGCTCGTCCATGGCCCGCTGCCAGGAACGGGTAGCCTGCTCAAAGATGCGCCGTTTAAGCACATCAGCGGGGGTATCTTTGGGCAGCGGTTTGCCAAAGGCGACCACAACCGAGCGGTGCAGCGGAGCGTTGCGCAGTTCCTTTAACTTGCTGGACGAGCGGGAGAACTGGCTGCCCCACAGGCCGCGCAGGTAGAAAGGCACGATTTTTACATCGGGGTTGGCCATTTCACAGGCGCGCTCATAGCCGCGGCGGAATTCACCCAGTTGGCCAGTGCGGCTAATCGCCCCTTCAGGAAATAGGCACACCACTTCACCTGCGTTGAGCTGTTCCGCCACATCGGCTAGCGCCTGTTCGGCACCGCTGCCGCGCTCGATGGGAATACAGCCCAGGGCTTTGAAGAACCAGCGCAGGTACCAGCGCTGATAAACCGATCTGAGCATCACAAAGCGCACAGGGCGGGGGCTGGCAATCTGCACCATGGCCCAATCCACCCAACTGATATGGTTGCCCAATAGCAGCACGCCGCCCTGGGCGGGCAGGTTTTGCAAGCCATGAACGTTTACGCGGTAGCGGCGTGTCAGCAGGAAGCTCAACAGAAAGCGCACCAGACTTTGCGGCAGCTTAACAATGGTGTAGCCGCCGCCGACCATCGCCACCGTGGCAATCAGTAACAGCAAGTAATGACTATCCACACCCGCCAAAGCGAACAGCGCCGTGAGCACCAAAAAGCCCAACATGGCGATGTTTTGAATCCAGTTGTTTGCAGCCAGTACGGTGCCTAACTCGTTGTCGGCGGCGTGAAACTGAATCAGCGCGTTAAGCGGTACGATAAATAGCCCACCCATCATGCCGATAAACACAAAGTTCAGCGCTTGGCCAACAGGCGTGGTTAACAGCGGCAGACACCATAGCCCCAGGGCTACCCCGAGGGCGCCGACAGGGATCAAGCCTGTCTCTATGCGGTTATGTGAAAACTTGCTGGCCAGCATGGAACCCAGCGCAATCCCGATACCGCTAGCCGCCAGAATACCCTGCAACACCAGCGTGTTATCGATATTTAACGCATCTTTGGCATAGGCAGGAAAGGCTGCCAGCAGCACTTGGCCTACCGACCAGAAGGTGGCCAAGCCGATAATGGAGAGCCTGATGACCGGCTGGCGGGCGATAATCCGTAGGTTATCTTTCAGGGCAGCGCCCTTGATGTAGCGCTGCCAGGTGAGCGGGGTATCCGGTCGCGTGGTGTTATCCAGCGGCAGACGATAAAGCGTTGCCACCTGAATAGCGCTGTTAAGCACCAATAGCCAGCCCAGTGGCGCTATCTGGCGCAACAGCTGCGCTGGGGTTTGATCAGTCGGTGTTATCCAGGTTTCAAACAGGGCGGTAAACGCCACAGTGCCTGCCAGAATGGCGCCAATCGTGACGGCCTGAATCAGCCCGTTGGCTTCTGCCAGGCGCGGCTTGCCGAACAACCCTTTCACCAAGCCGTATTTGGCCGGTGAGTAGAAGGCCGACTGAATAGCCAGCAGCAGCGTCATCGCGAATGCCAGCCAAAACCAGCCCTGATAGTAAGCAGCCGTAATGCCCAGAGAAACCGCCACCGCGGCCCAGGCCGAGACGCGTAAAACACGCACCTTGGGGTAGCTGTCTGCCACGTGGCCCGCCGGGCTAAACAGCAAAATAAACGGCAGCAGTATAAGCCCGTTAACCAGCGCGGTGAGTACGACCTGGGTTTCGCCATCGTAACTTTTGAAGATCGTATTCTGAATGACAATCTTGTGCCCCAAATCCACAAAGGCATTGAGAAAGATAGCGATCAGATAGGGCCAAGCGCCCTTTAAGTGCAGCAGTCGATGCATAGTTGTGTAGCCTTATAAATCCCCGTAAGTGGTAGCACTTTCTCTATGAGGCTTACTTGTTGCAACCCATTTACACAAAGTTGTGATATGAGTGCTGTTTGGTAGCATTATGCGATACTTTTACGTGTAATGCTTCCGTGCCCCCCCCTAATGAGGTTTCCATGTCTCAAGCCGACTCTCTGATTGAAACGCTAAAACGCCAGCTGCGCGCCCAGGGTAAAACCTACGCCGATGTTGCCCGGTGGTTAGCGCTGAGCGAGGCTTCGGTGAAGCGCCTGTTCGCTGAAAAGCACTTTACTCTGGCGCGGCTGGAGTGCATCTGTGATGAGCTTAACCTTGAGTTCGCAGAGCTGGTGCAGGCCATGCAGGCAGGGGAGCAGCGCCTCCAGGAACTGACTCAGGCCCAGGAGCAAAGTATCGTCGATGACCGCGAGCTGTTCCTGGTAGCCGTGTGCGTTATCAATGGCTATAGCTTCGACGAAATTCATCACCAGTACCAGCTAAGTGAACCGGAGTGCACCCGGCAGTTACTCAAGCTTGAGCGGCTTCAGTTGATTGATCTACTTCCCGGCAACCGCATCAGGCGGCGGTTAGCCGCTAATTTTCGCTGGCGGGCGAATGGGCCGATCCAGCGTTTCTTTCAGCAGCACATTGCTAACGAGTTTTTCCGCTCCCGTTTTGATAGCGACAGCGAAAAGCTGATGGTACTCAATGGCCTGTTATCCCCCGCGGGTAATGCCGAATGGCAGCAGACCATGCAGCGTCTTGCTAAAGAGTTCCACTCCCTGTGTGAACGAGAAAGCGGGCTGCCTATTCATCAGCGGTTTGGCACCACGTCAGTGCTGGCGGTAAGGCAGTGGCAGTATGGGCTGTTTCAGGATTACAAACGAGAAGCCGAGGCAAAGCCCTAAAGCGATGCGCCACGAAAGCGAGCGGCTTCTTGCTCGAGCCACTCGATGAAGCGGGACACCGCCGGTGGTGTTACGCCTTCACAAGGCAGAATCAGTTCATAGGCGAATGATGAGGCGAGCGGGTAGTGCTCCGCAAATGGGCGCACCAACACCCCGCTGGCGAGCCGGTCGGCCACCAGCGGGTAGCTGGCCAGCACCACGCCCTGCCCGGCCATAGCCTGATCGAGCGCCAAACTGTAGAGCGAGTATTGGCGCTGGTGGGGGATCTTGTGTATCGCCACCCCGGCGTTTTTAAACCAATCGTACCAGTTTGGGATAGGGTGACCCGCCTGGCTGCACCAATCCACGGTGAGCAGTGTCTGGGCCAGCAAGTCGGCGGGCGTGTGTATATGTTCCTGCGCTAACAGGGTGGGAGAGCAAACGGGAAAGAGGGTATCTTCAAACAGACGCTGGCTGGTGACGCCGGGCCAGGGCCCCTGACCGTAGCGCAACGATAAGCGCGCCCTGTTGGGCATCCATAACGGCGGCGTCAAGCGCGCCTCGGCATCCAGAGAGATCTCTATTTGCCGCTCATTGGCTTCAAAACCGGGTAAGCGGGGGAGTAGCCAAAGCTGTAGGAAAGAAGGTGGCGCACTCAATAGCAAGCGAAAAGCGTCTTCTGAGCGCTCGGTGACGTTCTGCACGCCACTGGCGATGCGCAAAAGACCCGCTTGCACATCTTCAGCAAGCCCTCGGCCTGCTTCGGTTGCGCACACGCCATTGGCATGCCGTTCGAATAGCACCACGCCCAAGCGATCCTCAAGCTGTTTCACCTGTCGACTAACGGCCCCAGGGGTCACCCCTAAACGATGCGCGGCGGCTTTGAAGCTATTTTCCCGCACGGCTTCGGCAAATGCGCGCAGTGCATTCAGCGGAAGCCTCTCAATTCTCATGGCGTGAGTTTTCCTAAGCCTAGGTTTGATAAGTAATCGTTTGTATGCCGTTTCGCTTCCTGCTCCAATGAGCGCCTTGATGTTATAGGAGCTCACTATGAATAATCAAAGGATAGCCTCAAATGCCCATACTGCCAGCATGCTAGGGCATACGCGGCGAAAGTCTGTGGATGCTACGGCAGCATCGCTAATGCTACTGTTTTGTTTGGTGCTGGGATTTCAGCAGGTGGCGATTAAAGGCGTGGCTGAGGATATCTCACCTGTGGTGCAGATCGCCCTGCGCTCCGCTATCGCCGGCTGTCTGGTGGGGTTGCTTGCCTATTGGCGCGGCATTCGCTGGGCGGATGTGGGGAACAACTGGGGCCCTGGGTTACTGGTTGGCCTTGGCTTTGCTGCCGAGTTCGCTTTTGTCGCCTGGGGGCTGACCTACACATTGGCATCGCATATGTCGGTCTTTCTCTACACCGCGCCCATCTTCGCAGCCCTTGGACTGCATCTTTGGGTACCAGGGGAGCAGCTCTCCCTTCGCCAGTGGTGGGGCGTTGGCTTGGCTTTTCTGGGCATGGTGATTGCCATGGCGCCGAGCGGATCCTATAGCACCGATATCCTCATCGGTGATGCGTTGGGTTTGCTGGCCGGGTTCTCTTGGGCGGCGACGACGGTGGTGATCCGCAAGACATCGTTGTCTGAGGCCCCCGCAGAGCTCACTCTGAGTTATCAACTAAGTGTGACGGCGTTGCTGCTACTGCCAGTGGCGGCGCTGTCGGGGCAGTTAGTGAGCGCGCAGTTTACTTCCATGGCGGTTGCTAGCCTCGCTTTTCAGGCGCTGATTATTTCATTTGCCGCGCTGATGCTGTGGTTTACCCTGCTTCGCCGCTATCGCGCGTCCCAGTTGGGCGTGTTCTCTTTTCTAGGCCCGCTTTTCGGCGTCCTTTTTGGTACCCTGTTGCTCAACGAGCCGCTAAGCATCAATTTTCTGATCGGCGGCGGGGTTATTTTGGTCGGCATTGTCCTGGTGACGCGCTGAATGGTCAGCCCTCCGTTGCACTTCCAACCCTTCCACAATGGTTACCGAAACAGCTATGAGCATCACTCCTTTCCAGGCGCTGGCCTGCCCATTAGATGGCAAGCCGTTAGCTCACTCGGGCAGCGCTTGGCGCTGCCCTGAGGGACACAGCTTTGATATCGCCAAGCAGGGCTACGTTAACTTACTGCCGGTGCAGCAAAAACGCTCCCACGATCCGGGTGATAGCAAGACAATGGTGGCTGCTCGCCAGCGCTTTCTTGACGCTGGGCACTATCATCCCATCGCGGATGCCGTCGGTCATGCAGTGTTGGGCTACGCTGAGTCTCAATTGCTAAGCAGTGAACCGTTTAGCTGCCTGGATGCGGGCTGTGGGGAAGGTTACTACCTTCGCCAATTAGCTGACGCTGCGGCTAGCGCGCAGTCACTTTCGCTGATGGGGTTGGATATCTCTAAGTGGGCGGTGCTGGCTGCTGCCAGGCAAGATGCTAAGCAATCACCGCTAAGTAGTTGGGTGGTGGGTAGCAATGCGCACTTGCCGGTGCAAACAGGAACGCTGGATAGCGTGCTGTGCATGTTTGGCTTTCCTGTGGCTAGCGAGTTTGCTCGTGTGCTAAAAACGGGCGGTGTGCTGCTGCAAGTAGAGGCAGGGCCTGATCATTTGCGAGAACTGCGGGAGATTATCTATCCCACATTAAAACCCGAACGTTCGAGTGAGGTGGAAGCACCGGAAGGTTTTTCTAACCAAAGCAGCGAAAGAGTTAGCTACTCGTTAACACTGAAGGGAAGCGAAAAAATTGCCGATCTGTTGGCGATGACACCGCATTTTTACCGGGCCAGCGCCGAAGGGCGGGCTCGCGCGGCGGCGCTTGAGGAGCTAACAGTGACGGTGGATGTGCGAATATTGATATATGCGCGGATATAAGAAAGGGGGGGGGGGCTTAAGTTCCCAACGCAGCATACTCCAAACGCAACATACTCAAAACGCAACAAGGCCCGCATAAGCGAGCCTTGTTATCCGAACCTCGGGAGGTTCGAGCAAACTGCTAACAATAAATGTTAGGAGATTTGCTTGATGTTTGAAGCTTGAAGGCCTTTCTTACCCTGGGTAACGTCAAAAGAGACGTTAGCGCCTTCTTGCAGGGTTTTGAAGCCGTCTGCTTGAATTTCAGAGAAATGGGCAAACAGGTCATCGCCGCCGTCAGAAGGAGCAATAAAACCGAAGCCTTTAGTATCGTTGAACCACTTAACTGTGCCAGTAGACATAGTAAAATCCTTTCGCGCAAAGCGCATTGTAAAGTTCCTGGTATCACCCAGATTAATAGCGGATAAAACAAGGAATACAATTGCAGTCTTGCCGAAAGATTACGTACACGTCTATCTCGTACATTTCTAAATCTTTTTCGTACACTTCTGAAACCATGCTTGCTTGCTAACCAACTGACGCTACAGTGTCATGAATTCTAACGTGTGTCAAAGCCTTTCTGGATTATCTTACCTATGGGGTCAGTGAAAGACGCTATTACCAGCCCATTTTCAATACACTTTCGGTGAAGCCGTTGAAAGCTTCATGCTTTACCACTTGATAGATATCGCTGTGCCACACTAATAGGGTGGGAGGTACTATTAGACCTACCAATTTCCTCAAATCTTTAGGATCTCAAATGACAAGCATCTGGAAGGCCTATTCACAGGCATCATTGATTTTGCGCGTCACTATCGCGCTAGTGCTGGGCGTTGTGGTCGGGCTTGTCGGTGGTGAGGCAGTGGCTGCTTGGTTGGCGCCGTTAGGGGATTTGCTTCTGCGACTACTTACATTTCTGATCGTGCCTATAGTGCTATTCACACTGATGGTCGGGGTAAACCAGTCCCGCGAGGGCAGTGCCGGTCGTGTCGGCGGTAAGGTGTTCGTTTATTACCTGGCATCTTCGGGGCTTGCGATTATGGTGGGCTTAGCTGTTGCCACGCTGTTTAGCCCCGGCAGCGGTATGACCCTGGATGAGAGTGCCAGTTTCTCGGTGCCCGAAAACCCAGGCGTTGTCGATACGCTACTGAATATAGTGCCGGATAATATTATTGGTGCGTTTGCCGAACTCAATATGCTTGGCATTATTTTTACGGCGCTGGTGTTTGGTATTGCGCTGCTAAAAATGCGCCAGTCGGAGCGCCAGCATGCCATGGGGGAACGGCTTTATGGTGTGATTGAAGCTATGAACGAGGTGACGCTCAAAGTGATGTCGGGAGTATTGCACTACGTGCCTATCGGCGTGTTTGCGATTGTTGCAGAGACGGTGAGTCAGCAGGGTTTGGAAACGCTACTCTCATTGGGCGATATGGTGGTTGTACTGTATATCGCCCTGGCTACCCAGCTACTGATTTATTGCGGCATCATGCGACTGTTTGGCGTGAAGCTACGCACCTTTTTCCGCGAGGCCCGTACGCCGATGGCCACGGCGTTTGCCACCCAAAGTAGCTCGGGTACGTTACCGCTGACAGTTAATGCTGCCCACCGCTTAGGCATTGCCAAAAGTATCTATGGTTTCAGTCTGCCGTTAGGGGCTACTTTAAATATGGATGGGGCGGCGATTCGTATCGCCATCTCGGCGGTATTTGCCGCCAACGTGATGGGTGCACCGCTGGATTTCATCAGCATGGTGCAAATAGTGTTGATCGGCACGCTAGTGTCGGTGGGCACGGCGGGGGTGCCGGGGGCCGGTATCATAATGATTGCCACGGTATTTGCCCAAGTAGGCCTACCGATTGAGACCGTCGCACTGCTTACCGCGATTGATGCGCTAGTGGGAATGGGGTGTACAGCGTTAAACGTGACAGGCGACTTGGTCGGCACCTCAGTCATTGCTCGAAGCGAAGGTGAGCAGTTACAGGAAGCGCCCGAAGGCGAAACGCCAGCAGCAGTAAAAGGCTAATCAGCGCAAGTCGTTGAGTTAGTCGTTGAGTTAGTCGTTGAGACAGTCACTAATCCAGCGGAGAACCTACAATGGATAACCGAGAGCTTGGATATTTGACCCGTGCCGTTGAGCTAGCCGAAGAGGCCCTTAACGCGGGGGATGAACCTTTCGGTAGCGTGCTGGTAAGTGCCGAAGGGGATGTCTTGGCAGAAGACCGTAACCGCATTGCCGATGGGGACTCAACTCAGCACCCTGAGTTCTTCCTGGCGCGCTGGGCAGCACAGCATATGACGCCAGAGGCGCGAGTAAAGGCGACCGTTTATACGTCCGGTGAGCACTGCCCTATGTGCGCCGCTGCCCATGGCTGGGTAGGGCTTGGGCGTATTGTCTACGCCAGTTCATCTCAACAGTTGAGTCGCTGGCTTGACGATTTAGGTGTGTCCCCATCGCCAGTCGCGACTCTGCCTATTCAGCAGGTGGTACCTGGGCTCAAGGTGGAAGGCCCGATAGCGGAGCTGGATGAACGAGTTCACGCGTTGCATAAGCGGCGCCATGCCCGCCTGTCTTAATGACATAAAAAAGCCGCCCAAGCATTAGCTTGGGCGGCTTCGTCTTTACTCTACGTGGCTCTCAATAACCGGCTATTAAAACCAGGCTATTAAAACCTAGTGTTTCAATATTACATAAAACGCATGAATGATGCCCGGTACGAAGCCAAATAGCGTTAGAATAATGTTCAGCCAGAAATGCCCTTTAAAACCGACCTCAAAAAATACGCCGAGTGGGGGAAGTATTACGGCAAAAATCATCTTGATTGGATCAGTCGCTGTAAACGCCATGAAGCCTCCTTTGCTTTCATTGGGATAACTTGTACAAGTGTAGGCACGATCAATCTATTTATCCATGCCTTGGCTAGTTCCCTACGACTAGCCGAGTCGACAATCGTTCAATTCCGCCCTTTATTTCGCTCTACGCTGTTTGGGAGAGGCTCCGTGTTCAACCTGCCGTTAAAAGTAACTACCACATCTTTTTGCTTATTAAGCTGCCTTGGTGCAGGCCAAGGCTGGGCTCAAGAGAGTCCCACCGATAGCAATAGCTTGGCCACGCTGGAAGTGACGGCGCCGCGGCTATCGCGGGAGCTTTACGCTACGCCCGCTGCGGTTTCGACGCTTGACCATGAAGCGATTGCTCAGGGCCAGCAGCGGACACGGCTGGATGAGGCGTTAGTGCGCGTGCCAGGGGTGTTCTTGCAGAATCGCGATAATTTTGCCCAAGGCCAACGCATCTCCATACGCGGCTTTGGCGCCAGGGCGCCGTTTGGGGTACGCGGGATTACCGTGATGGTGGATGGTATTCCCTATACGCTGCCGGACGGCCAGGCGCAGCTGGATGCCATTGATCTGGACAGCGCAGAGCGCATCGAAGTGATCCGTGGGCCCTCTTCGGTGCTCTACGGTAACGCAGCGGGTGGGGTAATTGATATCACCACCGCCGATGGGCGCGATAACCCTGGCTCAAGTGTGCGCACCGAAGTGGGCAGCGATGGCTACCGTAAGGCGGTCGTGCAAACAGGGGGCGCTCAGGGGGATTGGTCGCACCATGTGAGTTTCTCAGCGCTCAATGTGGATGGCTACCGGGAGCAGAGCTCCACAGAGAAATACCTGCTGAATGCCAAGCTGCGCCGCGAGTTAGGCAGCGACCGGGCGCTAACCGCGATCATTAATCTGCTTGAAAATCCCCGCTCCGAAGATCCCGGCGCGCTGAACGCGCGTGAAGTGGCGAGTGGCCGTGATCAAGCTGCACCTAATTCGCTGGCGCTAGACGCAGGGCAGAACGTTGATCAGCAGCTTCTCGGATTACAGTACGAAGATTTGTCCGCCGGCACTGGCGAATTCTATTTAAAAGGCTTCGTCGCGCAGCGCGATTTTGAGCAGCAACTGCCCTACGTGGGCGATAGCCGCATCGGCTACCAGCGCGATTACCTGGGCGCGAGCGCCGAGTATCACCATGAAGTCAGCCTGGGTGGCCTGCCGTTGAGCTATATCACCGGTGTTGATGTGGCCCGCCAGGACGATGAGCGCTTTCGCAACGATGTAAACGGCCAAGGCGTTGTCGGCGAGCAGGTGGCGGAAGAGACGCAAACCGCGACCTCGGCGGGAGTGTTTGCCCAGGGTGATCTGGCGCTCACCGAGCAAGTGACGCTCTCCCTCGGTGCACGGTTTGACCGAGTAGAGCTGGAGGTAGATGACCGCTATCAGGACGATGGCGATCAAAGCGGCGAGCAAACCTTCAACGAATGGAGCGGCTCGGCGGGGCTTAGCTATCGTTACCGCCCGCAGCATCAGGCTTATATCAATACCGGTACCGCTTTTGAAACGCCGACGTTCTCAGAGTTTGCTAACCCCGCGGGGGGCGGTTTTAACCCATCGGTGTCGCCGCAAAAAGCCTGGAACCGTGAGGTGGGGCTGCGGGGTTATGTAGAGCCGCTGGCGATGGATTACGATCTAGCGCTGTTTTCAGTACGCGTACGCGATGAGCTGGTGCCTTATGATGACGGCGGCCGCACCTTCTATCAAAACGCGGGCGACACCGACCGGGACGGCATTGAGCTGGCGCTGGGTTGGCAGGTGGCCAGCCAGTGGCGGCTAAATAGCGCCCTGACGCTAGCCCGTTATGAGTTTGATCAGTTCGCCACCCCCACTGAAAGCTTCGCTGGTAACCGTATTCCCGGCCTGCCCGAGCAAACCTGGGTCAACCAGCTAACCTGGCAAGGCCTTGATGAACGTTTTGCTACTCTGGAAACCCAGTATGTGGGCGACTTGGTGGCGGACAACGCCAACGAGACAGAGGTCGATAGCTACTGGCTGGTAAACCTGCGGGTAGGGGATGGTTGGCAGTTGGGTAGCGATACACGGCTAAATGCTTACGTAGGTGTGCGCAATCTGTTTGATGAAGAGCACTACGCCAACGTGCGCTTGAACGGCACCTTTGGACGTTTCTACGAACCTGCTCCTGGGCGCAGTGTTTATGGCGGTTTAGAAGTACGTTTTTAAAAGGTGTTTTTCTAAAAAGCGCTTTTCTAAAAGAGAAGTTTTAAAGGCTTTATAAATAAAAACGGGCGGCGCTCATTGATGAGGCCGCCCGTTCTCGTTGGTGATGACTCTAAACTAACCGATTACTCCGGTAGCGCGTAGCCAATCACATAATCGCCCATCTTGGTACCAAAGGTGCCGTGGCCGCCCGCCGTGACGACCACATACTGGCGGCCATCTTGGCCAGTGTAGGTCATCGGGGTAGCTTGGCCACCTGCCGGTAGGCGAGCTTTATACAGCTCCTCGCCGGTGGTGATGTCGTATCCGCGCAGGTACTGATCCAGCGTGCCGCTCAAGAACGACACCCCGCCTGCAGTGGTCAGCGGGCCGCCTAGCGCAGGAACACCGACGTTCAAACCAATCGGCAGGTCAAACGGCATGCTGTCCCGTGTAGTGCCATTGCGGTGCTTCCATACCACCTCGGCACTTTGCAGATCGATACCGGCTACGTCGCCCCAGGAGGGCGCTTGGCAGGGCAGGCCCAGTACCGAGAGCAGCGGGCCAAGCTCAACGGCATAGGGCGCACCTTCATTAACTTGTAGCCCTTGCTCACTGGCAGAGCCTTGGCCCTCTTCGACTTCTTCGCGGGGCACCAGCTTGGAGACGAACGCCAGATATTTAGCCCCGGTGAAGAGCGCTTGGCGTTCAGGGTCAACCGCGACGCCGCCCCAGTTCATCACCCCCACGTTACCTGGATAAATGATGCTGCCTTCCAGCGAAGGTGGTGTGTATTGGCCTTCGTAGCGCAAGGAGTTGAACTGAATGCGGCACATCATCTGGTCAAACGGTGAAGCGCCCCACATATCGCGCTCGGTGAGCGGCGGTGGCAGCAGGTTAAGCGCTGAGCGCGGCTGCGTTTCGGCGGTCCAGTCGCCTTCCACGGCGCCTTGAGGTGCGGGCACCTCTTCGATGGGTACAATCGGTTCGCCGGTTTCGCGGTTCAATACATACAGGCTGCCTTGCTTGGTCGGCTGAATAACCGCGGGCTGGGTGCCCTCATTAGTCGCCAGATCAATGAGCACCGGTTGTGCCGGTGTATCCATATCCCATAGGTCATGGTGCACAAACTGATAAACCCACGCCACCTGTCCGTCATCGACGTTAAGTGCTACCAGGCCCGCGCTATAAGTTTCATCGTTCTCGGTGCGGTCGGCGCCATACTGGTCAGGCGTAGCGTTACCCATGGGCAGGTAAACGAGGCCTAGCTCTTCATCAACGCTGATCGGTGCCCATACGTTGGGAGAGTTGCGCGTGTAGGTTTCGTCTTCTGGCAGCGGATCGGTGTTGTCGGGATTGCCGCTATCCCAGTTCCACACCAGCTCGCCGGTATGCACATCAAAGGCACGAATAACGCCGGAAGGTTCGTCTGTGGAGCTGTTATCGGTGACGTGTCCGCCTAGAATAACCAGGTTCTCAGTGACCGTGGGCGGCGAGGTGGAGTAGTAGCCGCCTGGAGAAAACTCACCAATGTTGTTAGTAAGATCAATCTCGCCGTTATCGCCAAAGCTGGCACAGCGCTCACCCGTGTCGGCATTCAGCGCAATCAAGCGTGCATCCGCAGTGGGGAGGTAAAGCCTGCGTGGGCACATAACGTCAGTCTCACTGACCATCGTTGGCTGCGTGCTGCCGTTTTCCTCTTCTACACCAAACAGCAGTGACAAAAAGGAGAGATCCAGGCTGAAAATATCGCTGTCATCGAAGATATCGAAAGAGAGCGCTGTCGCACTGCCCGGGGCAACGTCGCTGTTCTCCGCCGCGTCGTTAGGCGTGCGTTCAGTAGCTGAATAGCTGGCCGCATCGTAGTAGGCGAGGCCACGGCAGGTCATATGCGCCCAGCCGGAGAAGTCATCGGCACCCATGGTGCTGATCTCGGGGTCAAATGCCCACAGGGTTTCGCCCGTTTCAGGAGATAGCGCCATCGCCCGACTGTGGGACGTACAGATATACAGGCTGTCGTTCACTTTTAGCGGGGTGTTCTGATTGGTGATCTCCGGGGGCGCGTTGGGGCCCGCTTTGTCACCGGTTTGAATCCGCCATACCTCTTCAAGCTCGGCGATGTTGTCCGGGGTAATTTGATCCAGTGAAGAGTAGTGGGTGCCCGCATTGGTGCCGCCATAGGCGGGCCAGTCATCGCCCGCCACCTGGGCAGGGTTGACGCTATCGGCTGATGTGCGGCTATTCGCCAGCGACCCTTCGATAGTGCCGGGGTCGTTAAACTGACTGGCAATGGCCACGATAACCGCGGCAGCAATGCTGGCCACTAGTGCCAGGCTGCCGCCTTTTGAATGCAGCGGTTTACGCCACCAGGGCAGAAGCAGCAGAATGCCGATTAAGCAGAGAATCGCGACGCGGGGCACTAACTGCCACCAGTCTAGGCCAACCTCCCACAGTGCCCATACTAAGGTGGCGAAAAGAATCAGCGCGTAAAGCCACAGTGCGGCGCCTCGGCGCAGAGCAAATAGAACGCCGCACGCAATAATACTAAGTCCGGCAATTAAGTAGTAGGCGCTGCCGCCTACGCTGACGAGCTTGCTGCCGCCAAAAGCGAGCGCCAAGCCGACAATAAGTAGTAGCAGGCCAACGACAATCGCTGGCCCTTTACCGTGATCGCGCGTGCTTTCTTCCATGAGGTGTCCCCTTGTAGCAACGTACCGACAACGCGCTTTAACCCATCGACAGCGCCGATGGGTTAAAACACACATTTCAGAAAAATGATTTTAATTATCAATTCGCCATTGGTCTAACGATTTGCTGATTATTTTTGGCGATTACCCTACCGCCACTTAGTTGACGTAGCGGCAGGGGGAGGGGTGGGTTTTATAACTTGACCAGCATTTTACCGGTGTTGGCGCCATCAAATAGGGCGAGGAAGGCGTCGGGCGTGTTTTCCAAGCCCTCTCTCACGGTCTCTTTATAGTCCAGCTTACCTTCCGCTACCTGAGGAGCGACTTCGTTCAGGAAGTAGGGGTAACTCGACCAGTGGTCAGCAACAATAAAGCCCTGCATTTTGGCTTTACGCATGATCAGTTGAGCGAGGTTGCTAGGGCCGGGGGTGGGCTCTTTGGCATTGTAACCATCAATCATGCCGCACACGGCGATCCGCGCGCCTTCATTTAGCTGGCTAAGTGCCGCTTCAAGGCAAATGCCGCCGACATTTTCGAAATAGACGTCGATGCCGTTGGGGCTGGCGAGCTTAATGGCCTCGCTAAGCTCGTAAGCGTCTCTTTCCCGGTAGCTGACAGGTTCGACGCCCAATGACTCAAGCCAGGCCAGCTTATGAGCAGCGCCCGCAATGCCGACCACATGACAGCCCTTCGCCTTGGCCAGCTGGACGGCAAGTGAGCCAACCGCACCGCTCGCCGCGCTGACTAAAACGTTGTCGGCAGGTTTGCATTCGGCAATCAGATTTAGGCCAGTCCAGGCCGTCATGCCGGGCATTCCCAATACGCCCAGATAGGCCTGCTCGGGAACGTCGATATCGGGTAGCTTCGTAACACCCTGGGTAGGCAGTTGGGCGATATCCCGCCAGCCGCCCATATGGCTGACTTTGTCGCCCACTTTTAGGCTTGAGTCATTGGTTTCGATAACCTCGCCAATGGCGCCGCCTTCCATGGGCTTGCCGAGCTCAAACGGATCCACATAGGTGCGAATACCGCTCATGCGACCGCGCATATAAGGGTCAACGGAAAGCCAGTGGTTGCGAATGCGCACTTCCCCCTCGGCCAGATCGGGGAGCGTTTGAGTCTCTAGCTTGAACAGCGCTCGGTCGGGTAAACCGTTGGGGTAATCGGTAAGCGAATAAAATTGTGACTGCATAAATGCCTCCTGCGAATACTTAACATGTGTCGAAGTCCTTGTAGCATAGAGACCATTAGCCTGCTTGCAAGTTCGTTAATGTATCGGGAAATGAGTCACATAAAAAAACAGGGCGATCCATTGCTGGTCGCCCTGTCTGTTTACTATCTTGTGTTAATGATGCTTCGTGTGCTGTCGCATTGATTAGGCTAAGGGGTATCACACAACAATCAAGGATGTGTTATCCGTTAATCCAACAGCGTTACCATCACTGGAGCTGTACCGCGGCGAATCATGCCAAGCTTGGCTGCCGCGCGTTTCGATAAATCAATAATGCGTCCTTGAATAAAGGGGCCGCGGTCATTGATCAGTACTTCTACTGCTTGCCCCGTGTCCGGGCGTGTCACCAACACCTTCGTGCCAAATGGCAAGCTCGGGTGGGCGGCGGTCAGTGCCTGCTGGTCAAAGGGCTCTCCACTGGCAGTGGGCGCTCCTTGAAAGCGGTCACTGTAAAAGGAAGCGACGCCTTCCTGTGTTTCTGTCTCGTGTGCAAAAGCACTATTGGCAGCACTACTTGCTATTACCGCTGCCAAACAAATCGTTCGGATCAGTCGTTTTTGGGCTCCCATAGGAGTACCTCGGTTTTGCGTGTTGCGAATCCCGCACTCATGATGAGGTGCCTGATAGGCCTGTCGATACTACCCGTGATACATCGAGTCAGCAAGCTTTGAGAAGATCGATGCAAATAGGTTCAATTTCAAGATTTTTTAATCTTTACCTATGTGGCCTTGGGTTTCAGTGACTTATCCGCCCAGGTATGAAGTGAATCAAGAAATAACTTTGTGCAATGCAGCGTTTTTCATTAAACGCTCACTTTAATGGAGTAAGCGTCTTATAATCACGAATGCTTAACTAATTAATATTTGTCATTGCGACTCAACAAGGAACCGCCCATGGCTAAATCTTCTTCGTTTGCGTTTGTATTGGTGGCGGTTGGTGGCGCCGCCGTTGGTTTTCTCGCCGCTCAAATTATTCCCATGCCAGGGCAGGCCGCCGATGAAGCGCCTGTCGAAAGCGCTGAGGTGACTGATCAAGCGTCGGTTGCCGAGGCGATTGTTGGCCTTGAAAAGCTCACCCTCGATGAGCGCCTGCGTGGTGAAATAACCTCGGCCAGCGAGCTAAACGGTAACGATGGTAGCCGCTTCATGCGCTATGCAATCGCGCTGGAAGAGGGGGAGATTGTTGAGATTTCTCTCAATGGGGCCTTGCAGGGCTTAGTGGCGCTTTATGATGATCAACTACAGCTGCTGGATAATGCCCCTATTGTTCGCCACCGTATCGAAGAGAGCGGCGACTATGTAGTGGTGGTTAGCGGTGCCGATGCCCACAGTTATGGCCCGTTTACAGTCAATAGTCGAACCGTCGAGCTGTCGGATGCCGACACAGTGGCAGTGGGGGAGCCCATCGATAGTTGGCTGCAGGGGGACGCCCGAGATATTACCTTGAACATAGAGGAGGCGGGCCTCTACCAGTTGGAAATGCGTTCTGATGACTTCGACGCCTACCTAGAGATTAAAGGCCCCAATGGTTACGCTCGTGAAGACGACGATAGTGCCGGTGATTTAGACGCGCGTATTGCCGATTTTCTGGAGCCCGGTGAATATACGCTCACAGCACGCAGCGCCTACGGTGATGGCAATGGCGTTTATACGCTTTCAGTAGAGCCTCACGAGTTACCAGGTAATGGTGAGCTGCGCAATGATGGAGCGCTCACTCCCGATGACTCCCTCAACGGTTGGTTTAGCGGTCAGGAGCTTAGCTACCAAGTAGAGGTAGAAGAAGCGGGCATGTACCAGATTGACATGCGCTCCAGCGACATTGACTCCTACCTGGTGCTTGAGGGGCCTAACGGTTACTACCGCGAAGACGATGACAGTGCTGGTAATCTGGATGCCAGTATCGCTGATTTTCTTGCCCCCGGTGAATATCAGTTAACGGCACGTACGGCCTATGGCGAGAGCAGCGGCATGTTTACGCTCTCCATGGAGCCGCGCGATATGCCCGATGTGGATCTACGTAATGAAGGCACGCTTAGCCCTGGTGAATCGCTCAACGGTTGGTACAGCGGTGAACCGCTGACGTACCAGTTGGAGGTGACTGAGAGCTCGCTAGTGACGTTGGAAATGCGCTCTGCCGATTTCGATACCTTTATCGAGATTAGTGGTCAAGGTGTTGCCCTCAGCGATGACGACGGCGCGGGAGGTACCGACTCGCGTCTTCAGGAGCCGTTGTTGCCTGGCACTTACACGGTAAGCGCGCGAGGCTTTAGCGCTGCCGGTAGTGGCTTGTTCGAACTAAGCCTGGAGATGGAGCCGACGAATATTCCCCCAGAGCTTTGATGATTAGCTTTGATGATTAGCTTTAATGATTAGCGTTAATCGATGATGCCCAACGCCCCTATCGCTTATCGTGATAGGGGCGTTGGGCTATTGGCCGGTGGTGAGGAGTGAATTGTGAGGCGTAAATTGTTAGGCGTGATGAGGTCAAATGGTAAGGGATTAACGGCCAGCTTTGAGGCAGCCTACCACCACCAGTACGGCCGCAGCGGGTAAGCGCCAGTCGAGCACGCTCATGCCTGCTAGCACCAGCAGCAGGGCGGCTAGGATCGGCACGCCATAGGCCAGGCTGCCCACCAGACTGGCGTGGCCCCAGCGGAGTGCTTTATCCCAAGCCACCATGGCCACCCCGTAAGGCCCTAACCCCAGGGCGATACCTGCCAGCAAAGCTTCCCCGCTGGGAAAAGCGAGCGAGCCTTCCAGCACCAGACTAGCGGCCACAGCAATAGCGCTGGCGATGAGCAGTAGTCGCGGCAGCAGTGGCGTTAACGCCACTGGCGCTGCTTGGCTTAACCATGAATAGGTCGCCCAGCAGCAGGCGGCCAACAACGCTAGCGCATAGCCCGTGGTGGCACCGCCCAGGCTCCCGCTGATGGCTTGAGGAACCAGCAGCAGCGCTGCACCCGAAAATGCAATCAGCGCGCCGATAACCCCTGCAATTTGCAGGCGGCCAAAACGGCTCCACTGGCTGAGTAACACAAACAGCACCGGCCAAGTGTAGGTAATCAGCGCCGCTTCGGCGGCGGGCGCTAACCGCATGCCAATAAAATAGGTACTGACGGCGCCAAAGATAAGCAGCGGGATACCCACCCAAACACTCAACTGCCAGCCTGCGCCGCAGTTGGCGACCTTAACCCGGCGGCTTAACGGCAGCGTTGCTAATGATCCTGCTAACAGGGTAACGGCGGTTAGCTGTAAGGGCGGTGTCGCTTTGGCAAACTCAGCCAGCAGCGGCGCCGCACTCCAAAGCATCACGGCCACTAACGCCGCACCAACACTGTACCAACGTGGCAATAACGCGGGGGAGTGAACGGGATGCATAAGCGTTCTCCTTGATTAGTAAATGTGCTGAGCAGCATACTCATGATCAACACATCACAATATCGATCTTTTATGATCGTTATCATCAAGGATGGTGATAAATAAGGGGTGATAAATGAAGGCTGATATATGCGCGCTCCCACGTTAGACCTGACGCTGCTGCGAACTCTGGTGGCCATTGCGGACACCGGCAGTGTGACCGCCGCCGCAAAACGGCTGGCGTACACCCAGTCCACCGTGAGCATGCAACTGCAGCGGTTAGAGGCGCAGCTATCGCTCACGCTGCACGAGCGGGAAGGGCGGCGAATACGCTTTACTTCAGAAGGCGAGCGCCTGCTCAGCCATGCCCGGCGGCTATTAGCGCTTAATGATGAGGCGTGGAGCGATATGCAGGCGCGCCAGGTCACCGGAGATCTCACCCTCGGCATCCCCGAAGATTACGCTTCGCTGCTGCCCTCGGTGTTTGCCTATTTTCATCAGCTCTATCCCGCCGTAGGGCTTAAGGTAATCTGCGGCACCAGCGCACATCTCGTCGAGCAGGTGAAAGCTAAAGAGTTGGATCTTGCCCTGGTGACCCGACAACGCAACTCACCGGGGGGCGATGTCATTCGTCGGGAACCTTTACTATGGGCCGTAGGGATGAATCAGCAGCCGCTGCTTAGTGATCCGCTGCCACTAGCGCTCTATTCGCCGGGGGCTGATGTGTTTCGTGAAGTGGCTGAGCAGGCATTGCAATCGGCCGGGCGTAGCTGGCGGGTTGCCTACACCAGCCAATCCATGGCGGGATTGGCGCCGATTGTGACCGCTGGGCTGGCCATCGTAGTGGTGACGCGTAGCATGTTGACTTCGGCGCTTAGGCCGCTGGATGAGAGCAGTGGGCTGCCGGCGCTGCCGATGATTGAATTGGCGCTTCACCGGGCGCCTCACCGTCCATCTGAACCTGGGCGCCGGTTGGCCGAGTTAATACGCGAACAGCTGGCAGTGCCTGAGCAAGCACTATAATCAAGGATTGCTTAGCGTTGATGACCGTGTAGTGCTTTAATCAGCGCAAGGGAGCGTTACTGGCTAGAATGAAGAGCAATTGAAGGCTTTTAGGAGCACTACATGCACGAACTGGATCACTATATCTACCCGCATCGGGTGCTGCACTGGCTGGTGGCTGGCGCGGTGTTGCTCTCCTTGGCAAGTGGCTTAACGTTAGGCTTTTTGGGCTATGAGCGCACCGTTGCTTTAGTCGGCAATATGTTCACAAACCTGCTGTATACCAGCCATAAAACGCTGGGGGTGTTGATACTACTGCTAATGACGTTACGTATTATTACCCGCCTTGCGTTTGTGGTGCCTGACCATGAGCCGCCCCTAAATGCCTTCGAACGGGTGGTGAGTACCAGCGTCCATCACTTGCTTTACATAGCATTGATTGTTATGCCTTTATTGGGTTGGGCGGCAACCGCAAGCGGCGGTTTTCCTGTGGAGTTTTTCCACTGGCATTTACCCGGTTTGATTGGCGAACGCGAGCAACTATCTGAACAGCTGTTTATGTGGCATGAACGTTTGGGATGGGCCATTTTAGGTTTGCTGGTGCTTCACATCGCGGGCGCTATATTCCATTGGAAAATCAAGCGCGATAACGTTATGAAGCGGATGAGCCTGTTTGATTAATGGTGCGGTTTTTTTGACCAAAAGCTAACCCGCCGAGCCGTAGCGGTAACACTCTACTGCTTGGCGCGATTTGACAGCGTACATATGGCTATCGGCTTCACGCAGCAGGCTCTCAAGCGTGGCGTCGTCGGTTCCCTGGCAAGTGCTTACCCCGATGCTCACACCAATACTGACTTGCTCGCCACAGGGGAGTTTGATTGGGGAGCGAATGGCTTCTCCGATACGCGCCTGAATATTTTCAAGCGTATCGTCGGGTTCAATGTTTTCCATGATAATAATGAACTCATCACCGCCAAAGCGGGCGCAGTGATCGCCAGTACGTGCCAGGTGGGCGATGCGCTTAGCTATTTGTTGTAATACAAAGTCCCCCGCCTCATGGCCGTAGTAGTCGTTAATAGGTTTGAAGCGGTCAAGATCGAGCATCAGTAACGCCAGGCGCTGGTTATATTGACGATTACGCTTCAGAACCTCTTCGGCACAGCGCGCCAGCCCGTGGCGATTTAATAAACCCGTGAGCATATCGCAGTTGGCTAATTGCTCTAGCGCGCTGGTGCGGGCGGCGACCTTTTGTTCCAGCACGGTTTCTTGTTTTTTAAGCGCGGTTAGCATGGCAGCCTGAGCCCGCTCTTTTTGCCGTTTGAGTTTGTTAAAGCGCGCTGCCAGCGCAAATGAGAGCAGTAACATTTCTAGCGCCGAACCAATTTGAATGCCGTGTAGGGTAATAAAATTAGCCGGCAGTATGCCCAGGTTGCGCAGCGCAAAGACACCAGCCCCTAACAGGAAGAGCGACCACGCAAATACAAACAGTCGAGCGCTGGGTATGCGTCGTAAGCTGCAGTAGCTGCCGCATATCAGCAGCAGTAAAGCCGCCATGAACCCTGTTACATCCATGATGTGCAGCGCTAGAGGTATCGGCAGCAACAGCGAAGCGATAACGGCCAGCCAGCAGTAGCTGCGAAAGGTGTTTAGTACCTGATGCCAGCGTGGGCAGTATGTTTCCGTGTTAAGGAAGCTCTGCGCAAACAGCGTGGCCATGGCGGAGGCAAAGGTGAAACCGAGTGCCACCAAGCGTGAGGTGTTTTCACCTAGAAAACTCCAGAATATCAGTGTGCCAATGCCGTTAAACGCCAGGATGGCAACCCCAAAGCCAGCGACAAATAGCGAGTAGTGAAGAAATACGCGCTCTTTGAAGCCAAAAAATAGCAGTAAGTTGTATAAACCCATCGCCAGCAGCATGCCGAAGTAAGTGGCCAGCCAAAAGTTATGGCGATCGTTTTGGGCATAAAATGTCTCTGGGGCTAACAAATTATAGCTAAGCATCTTGCTGCCTGAGGCGGCCACATGGGTATACAGAGTGACGGTCTCAAAGGCGGCCAACTCAAGGGGAAAAACCGCCTGGCGGTGGGCGAGCGCGCGCTGTTCAACGGGAACCGCGCTACCGCTGCGTTGCACCTCGCTAAGCTGTTGGCGAAAGGTGTAAAGGGTAACGTAATCCAGGAACGGATACTCAAACTCCACCACCCAACGCTGGGGATCCGGCGAATCGTTGTGAACCTGGGCGCGCAGCCACACATCGCCTCGGGTATAGCCGAAATTTAAATCTTGAGCGTCTTGGGTCGGCTGAAAAGATCGCTGTTGGGCGAGTAAATCGTTAATCGTTAAAGACGCTTCATTGGCTTGCCAGAACTCATTATGAGGGGCAAGTGAATAGCTCTCTTGGCTTGGCGATGCGGATAAAAGAGTATTTGCCTGGGCCCACGGCACAGAAAAAACCGCAAGCAGCAGCAATAAGCCGGTGTAAACACCCGCTTTCAAACGTATTGCATGCATTAGGGTATCGCTTTTTTAGTTTTTACCCCGCTCTCTGTTCCCTGGGTTCCCTTACCCACAGCCGGAGGGGCAGCTCGTCGCCGATCTAATGCACAACCCAATGAAAAAACACGAGTAGCTAACTTTTTATTCGATCCACGATAAGCTCTTTGAGTGTAGTCGGCTTTGGTAAATGGAAGCGTTTAAAACCCTCATACTTAATGAGTAACAAAACTCAAATGTTGGGTAAGTCGTTGAATGAGTTGTCCGCTATGACGCCAAAAATGCCAATAAAGAGGCACCGCTAAAGAGTGGCCGGGAGCAATACTGGTCAATTGGCCGCTTGCCATTAATTCACCGACCTGGAGCTGGGGCATCATGCCGTAGCCGATCCCGGCCACGGCTAAGCGCACAAACCCCTCTGAAGAGGGGCAAAGGTGGTAAGGAAAGCGGCCATGGTAGCCGCACTGGGCAAGGAACTGGTGCTGTAATTGATCATGAGGGCCGAAGACAATGGCGGGTGCCTTTTTAAAAGCCTCATCGCTGGGCCCAGCCGGGAAGTGCCGCGCCACATACTCGGGTGAGGCGAGCGGATGGTAGTGCATTTCGCCCAGCGCCACACAGCGTGCGCCGGCAATTGGCTGCGGTGTTGCGCACAGGCAGGCGGCTACATCGCCATCGCGCAAGCGCTTAAGGCCGACATCCTGGTCTTCGATCACCAGATCCAGCAGTACTCCCTCCTGCTGGCAGATATGTGCGACGGCCTCCGCCCACCAGGTGACCAGGCTATCTGCATTGATGGCGATCCGCAGTCGAGGAGCCTGGTCATCCAGCGTGGGCAGAGAGCCCCGCAGGTCACGCTCTAAAAGCTGTACCTGCTGATAGTGAGTCAAAAGCCGTTGGCCAGCTGGGGTGGGAGCAAGATGAGGGTGGCGCACCAGCACCGGCTGGCCAAGGCGAACTTCCAGCGCTTTAATGCGTTGGGAGACGGCTGATTGAGAGAGTCCCAATACATCACCAGCGCGCTCGAAACCACCGCACTCCACTACGGTCGCCAAGGCGTGAAGCAGTTTGTAATCCAGCATGGTGGTGTTCCCAGAACAGAATAAGTGACATACAGCAAAAAAAGGACGATTAACCCCAGTATTACTCTCTATTTAAACTTAAATAGGATTGAATCTCATAGGTCAATGAATTACATTTCAGGCATGGCTAGCGCACTCAAACTTCCCTGGTTGCCTAGCACTTTATGTGAGTAGTTTCTGTTACGCCACAGCCTAAAGGATACTGTAATGCCCGCCATCATGCTCCGTCGCCCCCTTGCAGGCATCGTTGCGCTTAGCGCGCTGACGCCTTTTGCCTCCGTTGCTTCTGACAAAGCTACTGCTGACAACGCAGCTGCTGACGGCACCGTTAGCGCCGACGCCGTGGTTACCCACTACGCCGACCTGGCTCATGCCAATTACGCCGATGCACTGAGTGCCGCCCAAGGACTGAACGAGCGCATCGACGAATTGCTGGCCAATCCCACTACTGAGACCCTGAACGCCGCCAAGCAAGCATGGCTGCAGGCGCGGGTGCCTTATCAGCAGAGCGAAGTGTTCCGCTTTGGCAATGCCGTGGTAGACGATTGGGAAGGGCAGCTAAACGCCTGGCCCCTGGATGAGGGCATGATCGATTATGTGGAAGGCGACGACTACCAGCATGAGCTGGGCAATGAAGGCGCTACCGCCAATATTATTGCCAACGAGCAAATCACTGTTGGCGGCGAAACTCTGGACGTCAGCGAAATTACCCCGGAGCTCCTCGCCGACCTAAATGAAATTGGCGGCTCGGAGGCTAACGTTGCCAGCGGCTACCACGCCATCGAGTTTCTGCTCTGGGGACAGGATCTAAACGGCTTTGAGGCAGGCAGCGGCGAACGCCCGGTGAGTGATTTTCAAACCGGCGACGATTGCACCCATGGCAATTGCGACCGCCGTCGCACGTACCTGGACGCGGTATCCGACCTGTTAGTCGACGACCTTGAGTGGATGGTGGCCCAGTGGGCACCGGAAACAGAGGGCAACTATCGCCAGGAACTGTTGGTGGAGAGCGATCAGGAGGGGCTGCGCCGCATGCTGTTCGGCATGGGCTCGCTCTCCCTGGGGGAGTTAGCGGGTGAGCGTATGAAGGTAGCGCTGGAAGCCAACTCATTTGAGGATGAGCATGACTGTTTCAGCGACAATACCCACAACTCCCACTACTACAACGGTCAGGGTATTCAGAATATCTACACCGGCACCTATCAGCGCCTTGACGGCAGTGTGGTCGAAGGGCCTTCATTGCAAGACCTGCTGGCTCAGCAAGATAGCGAGCTGGCTGATACGCTTGCTCAGCAGCTCGACGCCACGATGGCGCGCCTCGATGCTATCAAGCTGGCGGCTGAGGCGGAAAGCTCGCCGATGGCTTTTGACATGATGATAGCGCCGGGCAATGAGCAGGGCAGTGAATTAATCAATGCGGCAATCCTTACCCTGGTGGCGCAAACGGGATCCATCGAACAGGCCGCTGGTGAGCTGGGCGTGACGTCTCTGCAGCCTGATGATGCCGGTCACCAGTTCTAGACCGGGCTAGCGTCAACCCTGAGCCGCCGATAGTTGTACTGTCGAGCGGCTCTGTTGCTTTTTGTTGAATGGCTCGCATGCAGTATCATCCTTTTCAAGGTATCACCATGTACCGCTTACCCCGGTCTACTATCCTAGCCAAGTGGCTGCCTGGCACAATTACCCACACCAGTGTCATCCTGGCCCTGCTGGTAGCCCCCTTGCAAGCCGCTGAATCGCCTACCCAGTATCCCATTCAAACGACGCCCATGAGCGGCGGCGATGGCTCGGTGGAGCAGTTTGACCACAATGCCTATTCGCTGCCACTGGGTAATATGTCGATGACCAAGCGGCTGGATTTCAGCGTTGGTAATAGCTTCTTTCGTAACCCCTGGGTGGCGGCTCCCGCCAGCACCGAGGCTCGGGATGGCTTGGGGCCGCTGATCAATACCAATAGCTGCCAAGGGTGCCACCTCAAGGATGGTCGCGGGCATCCGCCCTCGGGGGATGAAAACCCTATTGCGCTCTTTTTGCGCCTTTCGCTCCCGGCTAGCCAAGCGGATCCGACAACGCTTGAACAGCGGGGCGCGCTTCCGGTGCCTAATTACGGCCTGCAGTTACAAACCGCGGCGATTTCCGGCGCACAGCCGGAAGGTAGGCTGGTGATCGAGTATCGCCCGCGAGAGGTCACGTTTGCCGATGGTCACAGCGTTACCCTGCAGGAGCCGCTCTACTCGATTTCTGAGCCCGCCTACGGGGAACTGCCTGCGGAGCTGCAAACCTCGCCGCGGTTGGCGCCGCCGATGATTGGCCTGGGGCTGCTGGAGGCAATTCCTGAGGTTGACCTGATGGCGGCCGCTGACCCAGACGACGCTGATGGTGACGGTATCTCCGGGCGCTACAACCAGGTCTGGGATCTGCGCAGTGGCACTACAATGCTGGGGCGTTTCGGTTGGAAAGCCGGTGAGCCCAGCATTGAGCAGCAGAGCCTACACGCCTTCGCCGGGGATATGGGGCTCACCTCCAAGCTAGTGCCGCAAACCGACTGCATGGAGAGCCAAGGCTGCGATGATTTTCCCAACGGAGGCACGCCTGAAGTCAGCGATGACGTGGCCGACTTCGTGACCTTCTACGCCTCCAGCCTGGCGGTGCCGATGCGCCGTAACCTGGATGACCCAGCAGTGAAGCAGGGTGCCGAACGGTTCAACGCCCTGGGCTGCGCCAGCTGCCATACGCCTCGTCATCGCACTGCGGCGGATGCTGACCGCCTAGCGTTGGCGGATCAGATAATATGGCCCTATAGCGACCTGTTGCTGCACGATATGGGCGACGCCCTGGCCGACCAGCGCAGCGAGTTCAAGGCCGATGGCCGCGAGTGGCGCACCCCGCCGCTGTGGGGGATTGGTTTGGCACAAACGGTTAACCCTCGGGCAGGTTTTCTTCACGATGGCCGCGCCCGTACCCTGGAAGAGGCGATTCTCTGGCACGGTGGTGAGGCGGAAGAGGCCACTCAGGGCTATCGTGCCTTGCCCGAAGACCAGCGCGCTGAACTCATGCGTTTTCTTGAATCCCTATAGGGGTTGTTGAATTGTTGAAAGGCTTGATCGCCAAGGAGTTTATGTGATCGCATCTTTTCGCCGCTTGGGGTTGCTGGCCTGTACGCTCCTGGCTGCACCGCTCTCTTTTGCTACGGACGCACCCACACCGCGGGATATTTGGCACGGCGCAGTGGAGCTGCAGTATGCCGAGCTGAGCGCCGCCACCGAGCGCCTGGAGACCAGCGCCGCGCGTTTCTGTCAGGGCCCCGACGCAGCACTCAGGCAGCGGTTGGAAAATGACTGGCTGGGCGCCTATCAGGCCTGGCAGACGGTGCGCTTTATCCAGTTTGGCCCGGTTGAGCAGAACAGCCGGGGCTGGCAGCTGCAGTTCTGGCCGGATCGCAAAAACCTGGTGGGCCGCAAGGTGAACGGATGGTTAAAAGCCGCCGACGCGCCGGATGCCGAGGCTATTGCCAGCGATAGCGTGGCAATCCAGGGCTTTCCCGCCCTCGAGTACTTGCTTTATGACGACGCGATGGACGAACAGGCCCTTCGCGATCCTGCCGCCTGCGACTTGATGCAGGCCATCACGACGCATCTCGCGGATACCACCAGTGCGCTGCATCGCGACTGGCAGGCCTTTGGCGAGCACTATCTTGATACCTCTGACTACACCGAAGCCACCCTGGCCAGCGCCATCCAGGCCCTTGAACTGCTTGAGGATAAGCGCCTTGGTGAACCCATGGGCCTTAAAGGCGCCCCCGCCAACGGCTACTTGGCGGAAGCGTGGCGTAGCGGCAACTCGATCCGTATGGTAGAGAGCAGCCTGGAGGGCCTGCGTACCGGCTTCCTGCCCGGCCTCACCGCGCTGCTTCGCGAGGCCGACGCGCTGCCCCTCGCCGAGGCGTTTCGTGATCAGTTGGACAAGACGCTCGCCCAAGCCAGCGAGCTGCCGCCGGGCTTGGTGGCCGCCCTGGACGACGAAGCGGCGTTTCGCGGCCTGCAATCGCTTTACCTTGATATTAGCCAACTGCGCCACCTGCTGGGTAACGAGATCGCAGGCGAACTGGGACTGGTGCGCGGCTTTAATTCCAGCGACGGGGATTAAGCCATGCAGCGGCGGCAAGTACTCAAGGTGGGCCTGGGCAGCGTCGCCATGGCGCTGACGCCGCTGAGTTGGGCGCTGCCCGCCCGTGAGGAGGTGGACTGGCTGTTTAGCGCGGTGGATGATCCCAGCGGCGGGCATTTCATCGCCGGTGTGGCGCTGGATGGCCAGGCCCGCTTTATGATTGAGGTGCCGGAGCGCTGCCACGGCGGTTGTTTGCGGCCCGCCTCCCGTCAGGCGGTATTGTTTGCCCGCCGCCCCGGTACACGGATGCACGTGATCGACGGCGACAGCCGCCAACTCGCCCATACCATTGCCGCCGGGGAGGGCTATCACTTCTACGGCCATGGCGTGTTCGACTTGAGTGGGCGCTACCTGTATGTCACTGCCAATCGCCTGGCGGAAAGTGCCGGGCTCGTGCGGGTTTACGACGCTGTCAACGACTACGCCCATGTGCACGACATGCCGCTGGAGGGGATCGGCCCTCACGAGCTTCGGCTGATGCCGGATGGTGACACCCTGGTGATTGGCTTGGGCGGCATTCAGACCCATCCCGACTACGGCCGGGTAAAGCTCAACCTGGACACCATGGCCCCGGCGCTGCTGCTGATGGATCGCCATAGCGGCGAAATTCTGGCCCGTCACGAGCCTTCGCATCACCAGCTAAGCTGCCGTCATCTGGACGTGGCAGCGGACGGCACGGTGATTGCCGGGTACCAGTTCGAAGGCCCCGAGTGGGAGTCCCATCCGTTGATTTGCCGGCTGGATGCCGCCGGGCACTTCTCAGAGCTGACGCTGCCCGATGAGGTCACCGCCAGCCTGCATCACTATATTGCTAGCGTCGCGTTTAGTCGTGTTTCGGCAAACGTGCTGATTACCGCTCCCCGCGGCAATCGGGTACTGCTGCTGGATGCTGAACAAGGTCGTCTGAACGCTAACCTGACACTGCCCGACGCGGCCGGTGCCCGCTGCGATGGTAACGGCGGCTTTCTGGTCTCCTCCGGCCAGGGCGGGCTCTACCGTGTAACGCCGGGCACGGCAGCGCCCGAGCTGCTCGCCAGCCTGGAACTCCGCTGGGATAACCATCTGACCTGATAACACGTAGCATCATTTTGATTAGCCATCTTGATTAACCCTGTTGCATAACGCTTTCTTGGCAAGAGCCGCTGCTGATAGACTTCAGCGCCCTTTACAGGAAGGCAAGGAGTCCCATGGAACTGCTGCGCTTAGTATTTCATCACTACCGTTGGCCCTTTTTAGGCGCCATTGCTTTAAGTCTATTGAGCGCTGGCTTAGGCGTGGGGGTGATTGCGTTTATCAATCAACGGCTTATTGAAGTAGGCAGTATGGCTGCGCTGCCGCAATTTCTAGGTCTGCTGGCGGTGCTACTGGCCGTTACACTAAGTACGCAATTGGCGCTGACCGTGCTGGGGCACCACTTCGTGTTTGACCTACGTTCGCGGCTGGTGAAGCGGATTCTCGATACCGATATTGAGCGCTTGGAGCAGTTGGGTAACGCCACCCTACTGGCCAGTCTGTCCAGCGATGTGCGCAATATCACCATTGGTTTTGTGCGCCTTCCAGAGCTGATTCAGGGTGTAGTGCTGACGCTCGCTTCGGTGGCCTATCTGGCGTGGCTTTCGCCACAAATGGTGGTGATCACCGTTCTGTGGATCGCGTTTACCATGGGTGTGGGCTGGGTGCTGGTGTCGCGGGTGTATCGCCACTTTCGCCTGGTACGTGAAAGCGAAGACAGCCTTTATAAAGACTTCCAGGCCGCCATAGAGGGGCGCAAAGAGCTGGCGCTGAACCGCGATCGTGCCCGGCGTTTTTATGGTGAGCGTTATACCGCCAATGCCCGCGACTATCGTCACCACATTATCCGCGCCGATACCTACCATTTGAGTGCCAATAACTGGTCCAACATTATGATGTTGGGCGCCATCGGCGTGGTGTTTTTCCTCTCTAATGGGTTGGGTTGGGCCAATACCACGGTAGCCTCAACGTTTGCGCTGACGCTGCTGTTCCTGCGCACGCCGCTGATTCAGGCGGTGGGCGCCTGGCCAACCTTAATTAGTGCTCAAGTGGCCTTTGATAAATTGAGCAGCCTGGAGCTAGCCGAGTACCAGTCAAGCTTTGCGGTAGACGATACGCTGACCGATTGGCAGCGCCTTGAGCTGGAGGAGGTTACCTACCACTACCCAGATACTGCCCAAGGCGAAGGTTTCCAGGTGGGGCCGCTTAATATGACCCTGGAGCGCGGTGAGCAGGTATTTCTGATCGGCGGTAACGGCAGCGGTAAGTCGACTCTGGCTAGGTTGCTTTCCGGCTTATACCGTCCTCAAAGCGGTACTATTAAGATTGATGGGCAGGTGGTCACTGCCGATCAGTGGGAAGCATTCCGCGCCCGTTTTGCCAGCGTGTTTACCGATTTCCACCAGTTCGATCAGACCATGGGCCCTGAAGGGCTGCCCGCTGACCCGCAGATTGTCGATACTTGGCTTGAACGGCTGCAGATGCAGCACAAACTGCAGTGGGAAGGGGATCGCGTTATCAACACCCAGCTCTCCCAAGGTCAGCGTAAACGTCTGGCGTTGCTGCTGGCGATTGCCGAAAAGCGCGATATCTTACTGCTCGACGAGTGGGCGGCGGATCAGGATCCGCAGTTCCGGCGGCTGTTCTACCGCGAGCTGTTGCCGCACTTAAAAGCCATGGGCAAAACCGTGTTCGCTATTAGTCATGACGACAGCTACTTCGTCCACGCCGACCGGTTGCTGGAGATGTCGAAGGGGCAGTTAAGCGAGCTGACAGGCGAGCAGCGTGCACGCGCGAGTGAAGATGCCGTCGCGCAAATAAATATTTAAACCGCTTTAACGCATAGCTGCGGTTGAGAAATACGTTTATTTAGCATATGACAATAATTCCTCTTTGATATAGCATTTGTTCTCGTTCTGCTGCTTATGTTGTTGCAGCGACTGTCAACTGCTTCTAATAATAGAGGAAACTATATGTCTCGGCCTTCCCCCTCCTGGCGTACGCTTACTTTTGTCGTGCTCGGCGTAGTGCCGTTGCCTGGAGTTGTTTGGGGGCAATCCTCTCCCAATGACGATGCCTCGCTTGAGACAGTCACGGTGATCGGTGAAGCCACCGCAAGCGGTGATACTCTGTCGCCTGTGTTTGCCGGTGGCCAAGTGGCCACGGGTGCACGTGTTGGCACCTGGGGGCAGCGCAATGCAGCCGATGTGCCATTCAATGTGATTGGGTTTACCGCTGAGCTAATCGACAACCAGCAGGCGGAGACGCTGGCCGATGTGCTGATCAATGATGCATCGGTACAAAGCGGTTACGGCTATGGCAACTACGCCGAAAAGTTTCAAATTCGTGGCTTTGAACTTGATGGCGAAGACATCGCTTACGGCGGACTTTATGGCGTATTACCCCGTCAGGTGGTCGCTACCAATATTGCCGAACGTGTGGAGCTGTTTAAAGGGGCCAATGCCTTTGCCAATGGTGTTTCACCCGGTGGCTCTGGCGTCGGTGGCGCTATCAACATTGAGCCTAAACGGGCCGCAGACGCTCCACTTAACCGACTGACTGCGGGGGTGACTGACAGCGGCTATGTTCAAAGTGGCATAGAGCTTGGGCGGCGTTTTGGCGATGAGCATCAGTTTGGCGTTCGTGCCAGTATTGAGCGTGGCCGGGGTGAAGTCGCGATTGAGGATGAAGAGCGTCGCGCAACCTCCGCCGTAGTGGGTCTGGATTACCGCGGTGAACGCGGTCGTGCCTCGTTGGATATAGGGCATCAAGCTCACACAGTGAATGGCGGTCGTCCGGTGGTCAGGGTTGGGGCTGGCCTGATGAGCATCCCCGATGCTCCCTCAGCAAGTAGCAACTATGCGCCGGAGTGGGTCAATACCGAGTTGAAGACCAATTTTGCGATGCTGCGCGGTGAGTACGAGGTTGCCAACAGTTGGACTGCCTATGCAGCGCTGGGTGGCAGCGACACTCGTGAAAGTGGTATGTATGCAACGCCTGTAGTGAATGCAGTGGATGGTTCCGCCATTATCGGGCAGATGGAAGTGCCTTATCGTGCTGAAAGTATTGGCGGGCAGGCCGGTTTGCGGGGCGCCTTTGATACAGGCGCGGTCAGCCACCAGTGGGACTTAGGCTATTCCAGCGTCTATCGCACTACGCGTTCGGCTTATGAAATGGCTTCGCCGGGTTTACCCACCAATATTTATCAGCCCACTGACGTCTCGTTGCGTGAACCTGTGTTTGCAGGAGGGGATATGAATAACCCGAACCTGCGCAGCCGTACTCGCAATAACGGCGTATCGCTGTCTGACACGCTAGGTTTTCTGGATGATCGGCTGCTGTTTACCTTAGGCGCCCGTTATCAGGAGGTCGACGTCAGCAACTATGATTACGACGGCAACTTTGATGTTAACTTTAACGATACACGTCTTTCGCCAGTATATGGCGTCGTAGTAAAACCGACCGGCTCCCTATCGCTCTACGCCAACCATATCGAAGCACTGCAACCGGGCGATACGGCACCCACCACGGCGGTTAATGCAGGGCAGAGTATCGGTTTGGTTGAAGCTGAACAGAACGAAATAGGCGCCAAACTCGATCTGGGTAACCTGGGCGGTAGTTTGAGCTTGTTTGAAATCGAACAACCCAATGCCTTTATCGACCCTGAGACCAGCATTTATGGCTATTATGGCGAGCAGCGCAACCGTGGCGTGGAACTAAGCGTTTACGGTGAGCCGCTGGACGGTCTGCGCCTGCTGAGTAGCGCAATGTGGATCGATCCTGAGCTGACCCGCACGGACGATGGCACTAACCAAGGCAACGACGCAGTGGGTGTGCCTGGCTATCGTTTAGTCTTGGGCAGCGAGTGGGATATTCCCCAGGCGCCGGGTTGGACACTCAGCGGCCGCGCCGTTCGTAATGGCAGCCAGTATTTAGATGCCGCAAACCAGCTTGAGGTAGGTGCCTGGATCCGCTGGGATCTCGGCGTTCGCTACGCGATGCCACTAAATACCAACACGCTCACTCTGCGTGCCAATATCGAAAACCTCACCGATGAGAACTACTGGGCTTCGGCAACCGGGGGATATTTGACCCAGGGCGAGCCGCGCACGGTTAAGCTCTCCGCTTCGCTCGATTTCTAAACTATCTTCTAAATTATCCCTGGCGGGCTAGCAGCGCTTCGCTGAGCAGTTCAGCGAAGCGCACCGCCGATGGCAAGCCCCCGAAACTCCATACGGCCGGTAGGCGAACGATCCGGTTTTCTTGCACCGCGGGTAAATGTTGCCATAACGCGTTGCTAGAAAAACCATTCTGCATGCCCACTGGCAGCGGCTCAACGACAACGATAGCCGCCTCTGAGTAAGCCAGCAGCTCTTCTAGAGCGGCCGTCGAAAAGCCCCACTGATTGGTGGGTTGTTGCCAAACGTTGGTAAGCCCCAGGCGTTCAATCACCGCCTGAAAAAGGCTCTGCTCGCCAAACACGCGTAAATGCCGTGCGTCGATAAACTGCACTACCAGCAACGGTGGCTGCTCCTCAAGCTGCGCTTTTTGTTGATCCAGGTAGGTTTCGACGGCGTTGATCAGCGTAGTAGCTGCCGCCTGGTTACCGCTTAGCTCAGCTAAGCTATGAGTTGTGTTCTGAAGACGTTGCCATAAAGGCTCGCCCAACTGATAGGTGATTAACCCGGTGACAGGGGCAATGGCCTCAAGCTGGTCGCTTAAGCGCATAAACAGCGGCGAGAGTAGGATATGATCGGGTGCCTGCTGGGCGATGAGTTCGCGGTTAGGCTGCGAGCGAAGGCCCACATCACGCACGTCTTCGGGTAACGCCTCTGCACCCGCCCAGCGCTGGTAGGAGGGAATTTCCGCTAAACCTACCGGTGGATTGTCGAGGGCGATCAGCGTCTCGGCGACCGTCCAGTCCAGGGTCACAACATCCGCTGAAGCCATAACTTGGCTGTTAGCCAGAAAACCGGCGCAGGCTAGCGCTAACAGCCTATTGGGCAGGTAACCTGTCATTGCGCGACGGCGATATTGTGCTCTCCGTTGGGGTGCTTCATGACCTGCATCGGTAGGCCATAAATCGCTTCTAGGGTGCTGTCGCACATCATATCGTTTGGGGTGCCATGAGCGAGCAGGCGACCGCTGTGCAGCGCCATCAGTTCGTCGCAGTAGCGCGAGGCCATGTTGATATCGTGCAATACGATAATAACCCCCAAGTTCAGTTCGTCGCACAGCTTGCGGATCAGCGCCAGCACTTCGATTTGATGGGCGATATCCAGCGCCGCTAGCGGCTCATCCAGCAGCAGGAAACGGCTGCCCTGAGCCAGAAGCATCGCCAGCCACACCCGCTGACGCTCACCACCGGAGAGCGTATCGACCAGGCGGTCGGCAAAGTCCTCGGTGTGGGTGAGGGCAATGGCGCGATCAATGGCATCTTTATCTTTCTGATTGTGGCGCCCCAGCAAGCCGTGCCAAGGGTAGCGGCCAAAAGCCACTAGCTCGCGCCCGGTAAGGCTTTCGGCACTGGGCAAATGCTGGGGCAGGTAAGCCACCTGGCGGGCGAACTCGCGGTTTCCCCAATCACTTAGCGGGCGCTGGTCGAAGTGAATCTCACCTTGGCTGGTGGGCTGCTGCTGGGCCATCAATTTAATCAAGGTCGACTTGCCTGAGCCATTGTGGCCAATCAGGCCGTAAACCTTGCCTTCATGAAAGCTGTGGTCAATGGGATTTAGAATCGGCTTGCCATTAATCTCAAAAGTGGCGCCTTTGACCTCGAACATGAATCACTCCTGGCAATAGGGTTAATAATAATGGCTCCATTCTAGTGCTAATAGTTCTCATTTTTAACAAAAAAATGAAATGATTTCCGTAAGAGAAGGAAAGTGAGGCTTGAGGAAAGCAGCGAAGTGGATAAGCCTCAGCCAGCTAGCCTTTGATTACCCATGGGGGCGTCGGAACGCGCATAGTGGCACTTCAGCCAAACCTCGGCACCGCTTCGCGCTGTTTCCGCGCCGGGCCGCCGCTGCGGGTGCGCCGTAGGCTTACCACACGCTACAAAAACCCATTGATTTAGCTCCGTGCACATCCCGTAGCGAGCGGTAACGAGAACGCGAGTTCAACGAGCGTTTCGAGGCACCCGCGGGAGGCGTCGGAACGACGCCCAGTGGCACTTCAGTCAAAATCCGGCACCGCTGCGAATTGCTCCCGCGGGGTGCAGCTCAAGGGGCGCCCCGCAGCGCACAGTTGTCATAGAAGGCAACTGTGGCGGGCCAATCGCTGAACACGCCGATGACGCCAACATCATTGACGAGGGCATCTAAGGTAATCAGCTTGTCGCCATCACGCTGAATAACATCTTCAGTGGTGCTGTGGTACCACTGGCCGCCTTCCTCCAACGGCCCTGAACGCTCAAGTGTCCAGGTAATCATGGCTAGGCCTGCTTCCCGGGCGCGGCGGGCGTAAAGTGAAGGTTGCAGTCGCTTCGCCTGTTCATCGCTTCCAAAGGCTGGATTTGCTTCGACCAGCATCCAGGTCGGCGGGGCGATGATCTGGACACCACTTTCCACCATCGACTGCATGCTTGGCTGCCATGTATCGGGGTTAGTGTGATCAAAGCCTTCATCGCTGTAGCGACCATCCAGATAAACTGCCTGATTACCAAACTCAGGCTCATTTTCAATCCAGTAACGGACATCGTCCAGGTTGAACGACTGCGGGAACACATCGCTGGGGGGAACGCCTGCCGCTTTGTACTCATCTATCATTTTTTGTGCATATGCCTGCTGCGTGAAGCCTTGTTTTGAATGGCCGGTAAACGGCATCTCGACTTCTGGCGCTTTTAGTTCTGGGGTCATCTGCACCCCAAGCTGCTGAAACAGAGCAATACTGTCGGCATGGCTCATCAATGTGCCGCGGGTAGCATAGAGCTCTGTGCGCCATTCGGGCGTGCCTGCCAGGTACTCTTCAAGGGTGGCGGCATCGGTGTCCACGCCCTCCATGGTGCCTTGCAGGCTACGAAATTCAGCTAACGTGATGTCGCTGGTACAGCAGCGAATATCTGCCGCATTGTTTAGCTCGCCGCTGGTTTCATCAAAAGTGGGAGGCACGCTACATTTTTCAGCTAAGTCGGTTTCGACGATGTTGGTGGTGGCGTGTAAATCGCACTGGGAGTGACGGCAGACAAGCTCCTCATCGGCGGTGAAGGCGACGTCACACTCCAGAATGCCTGCCCCACCTTGGGCGCCGGCAATATAAGATTCGAGAGTGTGTTCAGGAAACTGTAACGGCGCGCCACGATGCCCAATCGCCAAAGGAGACCGCTGCCACTGAGTTTGCTCAGCTGCGCAACTCAATAAGGAGGCTTTCAGTTCACGCTCGTGATCGTTATCCGTGCTCATGTCGTTCACCAGGAACAGTGGGCGCGGGCCCAGCGTTACCTGCTGTGCCGCCTTCACCAGGGCATCATCCCATAACTTTGCGTCAGGCTCTTCTTGAGCGACAGCGGTGTTAGCGGCCAGCAGGCCACCAATGAATAGGGTGGTAGTTAGAAAATCGGAATATGCCATCAGCGCAATTCTCTTTGCCGCGAAGTGGGTGTTCTGAGTGTAGGCAGGTTTTACGCGTTCATCGATGACAACCTTTACACGCTAATGAGAATCATGTTTAATTGATATGTTATCTTATATCAATGCTATTGAAGGAGTTGAACATGCGAAAGGGGATTCATCCTGCCTATGACTACGTGGTGTTTCGCGACACCAGCTGCGGCGCTACTTTCCGGATCCGCTCAACCTGCACCTCAAAGCAGACAATTGTCTGGGACGATGGCAACACCTACCCAGTGATCGACCTGGATGTTTCTAGCGCTTCTCACCCTTTCTATACCGGCGAGCAGCGCAGAGTCTCCGCAGAAGGTCGGGTGGCGCGTTTTCAGCAGCGCTTCGGTTCGGTTTCGCGCCGCTCTTCTGACGCTAAATAGAGGATATGGCGTGCAAGTACTTAGCTCACTCAAATCTGCCAAGAACCGCCATCCCGATTGCCAGGTGGTCAAACGACGCGGGCGTCTCTATGTTATTTGTAAGACCAATCCGCGTTTCAAAGCGCGGCAGGGAGGAAAGCACAAAAAATAAGCGGGAGATGCTTACAACTGTGACTAGTTACATCCGCGAAACATCGTGTGTGCTTTGAGGCCACGTTGATCGTTTATCAGCAGGCCTTTAAACACGCTAGCAGTTGTCCATGCCTCTCGGAGTGTGCCACAAGTAAGCTGTTCCATTGAGTGAGATTCGCCTCACCAGAGAGATCCGTGACGGTGTAGCCAGCCTCTCGGGCAATCACAATTCCGGCGGCGATATCCCAAAACTCAAGCGCCGCGCCTTGAGACCAAAAGGCATCAAAGCGACCTAGACTGAGATAGGCGATCTCCAGCGCCGCCGAGCCGGGGCTGCGGATGCCAGCTACTTGGGGCATGAGCACGGCGAGTTGATTCATGGCCGTCGTGCAGTCGCCTTTAGCGTGGTAAGGCAGGCAGGTGCTTACCAGCATCTCGTTTAATGGGCGCGGTGCTGGCGTAGTGAGCGGCGTCTCGTTGAGGAAAACGCCGGAACCAAGGCTTGCCCACAGCATTTCATCAAGCAAGGGTTGATAAACAACACCGATGATCAGCTCATCGCCCTTAGTGACAGCGATGGAGACAGAAAAGTGGGGCACCCCATGCAAAAAGTTGCTGGTGCCATCAAGAGGGTCAATGATGACGGTATAGTCGCTATCGGTGGGTGTCAGGCCGCTCTCTTCGCCTAAGAAAGCGATATCGGGAAACGCGCTGCTGATACAGTCGATAATGATGTTTTCCGCTGCCGTATCGTAGTAGCTGACAAAGTCTGACGCGCCCTTTTGCTCAAAGGCAATTCGGCCCTTTTGGGAATACCCCTCGCGCAGCAGGGTGCCAGCCTCATAGGCGGCTTGCTTTACCGTTTCGAGTAGGCCATTGCTGCTGTCGAGCATTGTGTTTCTCCTGAGCATTCATCGTGTCTTAGTGAATGGCGGTTATTTACCTGTTCAATGTAACTAACCATTCATGACAAGCCGATGACAGCGGCTAATCGCCAGCTAGTTAAGCCAAGGTCTCCACCTCAAACGCCACAACCTGGCGCTGGGCGCTGGAAAACTCCACGCCGATGAGATGAATGGGTTTGCCGGAGGCGCGGTGTTTATCGGCATAACCCTTGTGTTTAATCTGCTCCAGCGCTTTACCTTCCGGCAACTGTTCCACCACCTTGAACTCGAACAGGTAGATATGCCCGCCAAAGTCCACGCTCATATCCACCTTGCCATGGTGGCTGGCATCTTCCACCGTCACATCCAGCCCTAGAGCCGCAAAGTGGCTGTAAAAGACGCTCGCATAATGCCCTTCGTAGCGGGCTATCGGATTGTTTTTGAGATCGTTGCGGTACCAGTCGTGGGGGAGCTCGGCGTAGAGCGCTTTGAGGTGCGTTTCTAACCCGGCAAGGTCGTGCTGACTTAAATGACGGAACAGCGTACGGCGCTCTCGTGGTGCGTTCTCGACGCCCAGTGACGGCAGCAGTGCATGGTTGAGACTGGTTTCGACTTCGCGGTTAGGAAAGCCCAGGGTGTACTGGCGGTAGCCCAGTAAGGGCTCTTCTACTTGTTGAATGGTCAGGTAACCGGTTTGAAACAGCAGGCCTTCGGTGCTGATCTGGTCGACATCAAACTGGCTGAGCAATTCATACTCGGTTTCCCAATGATCCAATGAGGGGGTAAACACCCCGCGTTGCTTAAGGATGTCGACCAGAAACGTCGGCGTTGCAGACTCAAACCAGTATGGGCCGAACTCGCGTTTCTGAAACAGCAACAGTACGTCGAAGGGGTTGTAGACGGAGGTTACCGCACGTCCACCCCAACGATAACCGTTATACCACTGGCGGATCTCATCGCGATCAAGATCGGGTAGTTCCGGGGCGAAAACTGTATCGATGTCCTCGTCGGTATAGCCGCAAATTGTGCTGAAAGGGGCGTCCAGGGTGATATCGTTGAGGTTGTTCAATCCTGAGAAAAGGCTGACCTTACTGAATTTGGAAACGCCGGAGAGCAGCACGAAGTGCAGGTGGGGGTCGGCGTCTTTAATAACGCTGTAAAGGTTCTTCAGACCCTCGCGCAGTTCCCTGGCGCGATCGGGCACCAGGATATTGTCCAGAATTGGTTTGTCATACTCGTCAATGAGAACAACTACGGGTTGGCCATATTGCTGATGCGCTAGCTGAATAAGCTCCCGAAATCTGCCCGCGATAGTCGTGTTGTCCAGCGTTAAGCCCAGGCGCTTAATTTCGCCGCCCAGCAGTTCATGGATATGCTGGTCAAGTTCTTCACGGCTATGGATAACACCGTCTGAAAAGCTAATACGAATCACCGGGTAGCGCTGCTGCCAGTCCCACCGGTCGTGAATATAAAGCCCTTCAAACAGTGACTGGCGGCCTTCAAACAGGCAGCGCAGGGTGTCCAGCAAGAGACTTTTGCCGAAGCGGCGTGGCCGCGAGAGGAAGTAGTATTTGTTCTGGTTAACCAGACGCTCAATATGCGGAGTTTTATCGACGTAATAATAGTCGCCCTCGCGGATATCCGAGAACGTCTGAATCCCGATGGGTAGCTTACGGCGATGGGCATCCGTCACGGTGGCCTCCAGAGCAAAAGCAGCGATATAGTCAACAGTCTAGCATGGCTACGGTTTGTACTGAGCAGCGACGAGAGTATCAGCGGAAGGGGTGAGTGATTGCGGAAGGCTGAGGTTTAGTGCTTTAGGTAAAAACGCGAGTCACTGGCTTGTATCGGCAGAGGCACTATCAATGTTATCGCTTTCAATAAGGCGGCTAACAAGACTGTCGGCAAAACGCCGAGCGGCAGGTAGTCCTCCCCATGACCAATAATTGACGGGAATAATTGTGTAGTTTCCCTGTTTCACGCTTGGCAAGTGTCGCCACTGACCATCGGAGAGGAGTTGTCTTACGCCTCCGTCGGGGCCATAGGGGCTGTCAAGAAATACCAGCTTGGCGTCGATATCAAATAGAGGCGTTGCGCTGACGGTTGTCATCCCCCATTGGCCTAAATCTCCCTGCCAGGCGTTCTGAAGGCCAAGGCGATTTAACATCATGCCCTCAACGCTTCCTGCGCCATACACGCGGGCATGGCGCTCATCCATCAGGCGCACCAGCAAAACAGGTGAGTCGATACCAGTAAGCGTTCGCTTTAGAGATGTGAAGTGCTCGTTGGACTGCTCGATATAATTTTCCGCAGCGTCGGGTTGTCCAGCCAAATCGCCAAGCTGGCGCGTCAGCTCTTCGATCGTATCCCAGTCGTTATGAACGTCTTCAATATCGGCATGCCTATAAAGCGGGTACTCCTTTACATCAGCAATTTTTCTGAGCCTTGGTAGTAAGCTGGCATGAGCGGGCGGTGAAATCAAAATATGCTGTGGTGGATCGCTTGAAAGCAGTTCAAGGTTAGGGAGGTGACGATAACCGAGGTTAGTCGCATGCGGTAGAATCCCCTCTTGCCGTGAATATGTTTCGTACCCTTCAAGGCCCGACAGGAACTTAGGCGGATGACCAATCGCATTGAGAGTCTCCGCGATTGCGAAATCAAACGTTGCTAGTGGCACCTCACTATTTCCATCGCTGGCCCTCAATACGTTGCTCATCAATAAACTGATGAGCAACGTGATCGATAAGGCCATACTTTTATAACGTGCAGGGTGATAAAAAGGCCTATTTTGATATGTCACGATCATGCCTGTGTTTTGCGGATAAAGAAGCGCCATTATCACCACTGATAAGACGCCGTACCGACAAGACTGCGCGGTTCGCCGTAGAAGCACGCATAGGTGCAGGACTCGATGTAGGTTTCATCGGTCAGGTTGGTCGCATTCAAGGAGAGTAACCATGGGCCCGTCTCATAGCTGACCATGGCGTCCACAAGGGTAAAATCGGGCACTTCGCCATCAAGATGGGCATTAGGAAGCGTTGAACCTACATAGCGTACACCCGCACCCAGTTTTAGCCCTGGCAGACCGAAATCACTGAAGCGATAGTCACCCCATAGCGAGAACTGGTTGTAGGGTGCTTGACCGGTTCGTTCCCCGACTTTTTCGGGAGTGGCCGGGCTGCTTTTTGTGGTTCGGGCATCGGTGTAGGCATAGGCGGCGACCAGGTTGGCATTGAGGCCGATCTCTGTTTTGGCTTCCAACTCGACGCCGCGGGAGCGCACTTCGCCTATTTGTGTCTGGAAAGTGGTGTCGACCGGGTCGGCGACCAGCATGTTTTCCTGGGTCAATTCGTAAGCGGTGGCGGTTAACATAGTATCCCAGCCTTCTGGCTGAAAACGCAGCCCCAGCTCATACTGCTCGCCTCGGGTGGGCTCGAATTGATCGCCATTGCGATCAGTACCCGTTGCCACCTCAAAAGATTGACTAAAGCTGGCGAAAGGTGCCAAGCCATTATCGGCCAGGTAAACGAACCCAACACGGCCGGTGAAGGCCTCATCATCCTGCTGCTGCTCTTGAGAAGGGTCGAAATACCGAGAGGCTTCAGTATCCGTCCAATCCTGACGCCCGCCCAGCATGACGACCCATTTATCGGCAATCTTCATCTGGTTCTGAAGATACAGTCCAACCTGCTCCTTACGGCTCACATTGGAATATTGATTGGGGACACTCTCACCCAATTGTCCACTCCCATAGACAGGATTGTAGATATCCAGGGCAGGGGCGGTCTGCTGGTAACGTTCTGTTTCGTGGCGCTGGCGGACGTAGTCAAGGCCGACCAGGGATGTGTTGGTTGTTGCTCCGGCCTCCCAGTCATACTGCAAGGATGTATCAGAGGAGACCGCCCTGGATGCATCGCGGCGGTCATGGGCGGTTCTGGAAAACAGTCGCCCAGCGGCGCTTTGAGGTTGCTGAACAATACCGACGTTGTCGAAGTTTCTATCCGAGTGGAAACTGCGAAAATTGTGACTGAGTTTCAGGCGATTGGAAAAGTCATGCTCGAATAGGTAGCCGAGGGAGTAACTCTCATTATCGTAGTCATCGAAGCCAGGCTCGCCAACAAATCGCTCCCGAGGAATCTTGCCGTTGGGGTTGGGGAGAATGGTGCCGCTGGCGGGTAGTCCATAGACGTAAGTCGTCTCGTCCCGCTGATACTCGCTGAGGAGGGTCAGCGAAGTATCCTGGTTAGGTTGCCACTTAAATGCAGGCGCAATATAAGTACGATCATCCGGCACGTGGTCGATAAAGGTGCTGCTTTCACGGCGAAGCATGGTTAAACGGTAGGAAAACTCCCCATCTTCATCCAGGGCGTCGGAGAAGTCTGCAGAGACTTGGCGCCGATCAAAACTGCCTACCTGTAGATTAACTTCGCGTAAGGGTTCGCTGGTCGGGCGCTTGCTGACCGCATTGATCAAGCCTCCGGGAGACGCCACACCATAGAGAATCGACGATGGCCCCTTGAGAACCTCCAACCGCTCCAGGCCATAGAGCTCCTGCTGTGCATCGAAGACATTGGCTTGGTATTTGCTGCCATCCCGGTAGCCGTTATACACACTGAAACCGCGGATCATCATGCTGTCATGAGTTGTATCAGCCCCACCTCCGCCGTAAGCGCTCGACACTCCCGCTGTATAGCCCAGCGCTTGGTTAACATTTCGCGCGCCATAATTGCGGAATTCCTGACTACTGACCACGGAGATGGACTGTGGCGTTTCAATGATTGGCGTATCGGTTTTGGTGCCTGTCGCGCTGCGAGTGGCAGCAATACCATGCACAGGCCCTGTCGCTTCTTCATAAAGACGACTTTCTGTGACCTGCAGTGTAGGTAACAAGGTTGAAGATTCACTGCCTGACGATGCGCTCTGTACCGCAACCTGAGCATACACAGCCGTCGAAGCATTGCAGACAGCGACAGCAATGGCGATTGTCAGCCACCGCTTGCGGAAAGTGGGATGGTGCACGAATGTTCTCCTTGCGTTAATATTTTCTATTATTACGAATATTAATCCTTATCATTTGTATTATGAATGGCTTATGGGTGAAGTCAATGCATTGCGGGCATCAGGGGAGGGGAGGCCAAGGAGAAAACGCCTTACGCATAGGAAGGGCGGGGAGGGCTCTATGTAGCCGTTCTAACAACCAGCATATCGTTATAAAAAGTGGGTTAGCTCGCACCGGTTGACTTACTGCGGGTTAACGCAAATAATAATTGTTGCCATTTATTCCGTGGTGTTAATCAAGGCAGGAGGCCGTGCTGTGGATACCCAGACCTGGAGCGCTGAGTTAGAAGACATCTTCGTTAATCAGCGGCCTAGGCTCTGCTGTGTCGCTGCAAGAGTATTGGGCAGTGCTGATCAAGCCGACGATGTGGTGCAGGATGCTTATCTGAAAATTTCAGAAGCAACCACGCTTTTTGAGGTCAAGCAGCCCATATCCTACGTGTCAAGGGTGGTGCGCAACCTCGCCATTGACCGCTGCCGTCGTTCCGTGTTTGAGTCAGCGCTGTTTGCTAAAGAAGAGGAGGGGGATAACGCCTCTTACGCCTCACATTCACCTGAGGTGATTGCGATTGACCGCCAGGCCTTGGCCCAGGTGGTTGAAGCGTTGGACGAGCTTCCAGAGCGTACGCGCCGCGCCTTTGAGCTCTACCGTTCGGGAAGCCATACCCAGCGGGAAGTGGCGCTACAGCTAGGTGTTTCTACCACGTCAGTTAACTTTATGATTCGCGATGCGCTGACTCATTGCCGTCGGTCGTTGCAAGGGCGGTAACGTTATTTAGCGGTGCCCCCTTTGTTTCGCTTTGTTACACTGTTATTGAGTAGCTATAAAGTTGAAACTCTTGGTAGCTAGGTATTAGCAGTTAGATAGCAGTAGCGAGGCTGGACAGTAACGATGGAAAACAATAGCGGCGGCGACGATGCCGTTTGGCAAACAGCGCTAGACTGGCTGATGCGCGAGCATGAGCAGACGTTGAGCGACGCTGATCGCGAAGCGCTGCATACGTGGTTAGCGGCTTCTTCCCAGCATCGCCAAGTGTTTCGTGAAGCAGAGCAGCTCTGGCTGCTAACGGGTTTTATCCCTAGTGGTGATGAGCGCAACTGATACGCCACTGTTTTTTGCTCCTTTTTTTTAATCCCCCCTTAGATTGTCAGGCTAGCTAAATGTGCGCGAGCTAAAGCTGACGACCACCGGTGCCATTTTAGCTTGGCAAAGGTAATGCCGACGAACTGGCGCCCCCCTCCCTTTATTTTTCTATTTTCTTCCCTCCAACACTAAATTTTCTAACGTCTCACTCGTCGTTAAGTAATGAGAAGCAATTGCGTTTTATTTCTCATTCCTTAGGCAACGGTGAGGTTAGACCCATGACAAGCTGTTTTGATCGTGAAGATGGTGTTTTCCGCGTACTGGTTAACCATGAAGAGCAGTACTCCCTATGGCCAGAGTGGAAGGCGATTCCTGCCGGTTGGACGGATACCGGCGTGCTTGGCGATAAGCCAACCTGCTTAGCCTATGTCGAAAAGACCTGGACTGATATGCGGCCACTTTCGCTGCGCCAGTGGATGGATGAGCAGGCCAGCGCCGAGGCGGAGCAGGTGAATGCAGGTTAAGCGTTTAAGGCTGCTCTGCCTGCCCTGCGCCGGGGCCAGCGCCACCATGTATCTGCGCTGGAAACGCCAGTTGCCCGCCTGGGTCGAGGTATATCCCGTCGAATTGCCTGGGCGTGGCGAACGCCTGGGTGAGGCGCTGATCGACGACTTCGAAACCCAGGTGGTACGGCTGTGCGAAGAGCAGGCAACGCGGATGCGCGGCGACTTTGCCCTGTTCGGCCACAGTATGGGGGCGCTGCTGGCCTACGGCATGGCGGCACGCCTGCGCGATGTGGGGCGCCCTCAGCCACGGATGCTATTCGCCTCAGGCAGTGCGGCCCCTTCAATGCGCGACCCAGAGCGTTTGGCGGGGCTGGATAATGACGAGGCCTTAATCGCGGATCTGCGCCAACAGGGCGGTACCCCAGAGGAAGTGTTCGAAAGCCCCGAGCTGCTGCGCCTCACCCTGGATGTGTTGGCGGCGGACTATCGCCTTTGTCGCAGTTTCCGCTATCGCGGCGGTGTGCCATTCGACTACCCGGTCAAGGTTTTCGCAGGCTTTGGTGATGATATCGAGAAGGTGCGTCTGGAAGCATGGCAGCGCGAAGCGGGCGGGGCGTTCTCGCTGAGCTGGTTCGAGGGAGGACACTTCTTTATCCGTCAGCAGCAAGCGGAAGTGCTGGCGGCCATCGAACAGACGCTGACCCTGCGGCTAGAGGAGGTGCCCCATGCAGCGCCTGCGGTTAGCTGAAGGGGTGCCCGAAGGGCTTGAGGTTTGGTGCCTGGCGCTCGACCTTAACGCCCCGGTGGCCGACGACGATGCTCGACTGCTTAGCCGAGTCGAGTGGCAGCGCGCCCAACGGCTCCGCCATCACGCTGATGTCGTGCGCGCTGTGGCGACACGCGCTGCCCTGCGGCGGCTGCTATCAGCGCACACCGGTATAGCACCAGAAAAGCTGGTGTTTACCCGAAACGCCTACGGCAAACCAGCGCTGGAAGGCGCTGATGGGCCTGCCTTCAATGTCTCCCACTCTGGCAATGCCGCCTTGATCGCGCTTGCTCCTGGTGGCGCGGTAGGGGTCGATATTGAGCGTCGCCGACCCGAGGCCGAACTGGCGCCGCTACACGGGTTGGTGCTATCGCCTAGCGAGCAGCGCGACCACATTGGCGGCGCCACGCTGCCCTTTATGGAGCGCTGGGTGGTTAAAGAAGCGGTGCTCAAAACCTTGGGTTTGGGAATCGCTGACCACCTGCAGGCACTCTCGGTTAGCCCATCTTCAGTGCCACCCACTAGCTACTGCCTTGAGCACTCGCTTCCCGTTTTGTCACCTTTGCAAGCATGGCCGCTGCCCGCGCCGAGTGGCTATGCCGCTGCCCTGGGGTATGTCGATTCAGGCTATATCGATCAGGGCTATATCGATAAGGGCTATCTCGATACGGGCCATGCCCCCGCCACCCAGTGCTAACGCTACTTAACGACTTTTTAGGAGATTAATAATGGACAGCCAAAGCACAGCACCAACGCAACCAGCCAACACCATATCCAAACGTCAGGGGCCTGCTGATTCAGAGCTGCCCATTATGATTTCTCCCACCTACCCGGGGCAGCCGCTGCTGGAAGCCTTCGGCGATTTGCGTGCGGATATCGAGTCTCTGGTGACCAGGGTGGGCGGCGTGCTGCTAAGAGGTTTCGATGTTCCCTCCGTTGACGATTTTCAGCAGTTTGCCGCTGCGTTTGGTCATCCGCTGCTGAGTTACGAGTTCGCTTCCACGCCACGTTCAGCGGTGTCATCGGGCATTTATACCTCCACCGAATACCCCGCTCACCAACATATTCCCCTACACAACGAGCAGGCCTATACCCGCGAGTGGCCGATGAAAATCTGGTTCCACTGTGTCACCGCTTCCCCTGAAGGGGGAGAGACGCCGATTGCCGATAGCCGCGCCATTTACCGCCGTATGCCAGCAGAGATCCGCGAGCGCTTTGCCCCCGGCATTCTCTACGTACGCAACTACGGCGATTTCGATATGCCTTGGCAAAAGGTGTTTAACACCGAAGACCGCGCCGAAGTGGAGGCATTCTGCCAACGCGCGGGGATTCGCTGTGAGTGGAAACCCGACGGCGATCTGCGCACCACCCAGCTATGCCAAAGCATAGAGACCCATCCGGTCACCGGTGAACAGGTGTGGTTTAACCAGGGCCATCTTTTCCATGTCTCCAACCTGCAGCCAGAAGTGCGTGAATCGCTCGAAGAGCTGCTCGACCCCGAAGACATGCCGCGCAACGTCTTCTTTGCCGATGGCAGCCCCATTGACGATGCCATCTTCGATGAGATCCGCGGCGTACTGGCCGAAGAAACGGTGATGTTCCCCTGGCAAGCGGGCGATGTGTTGATGCTCGACAACATGCTGGTCGCCCATGCGCGCACGCCCTTTAAAGGGCCGCGCAAAGTCGTCGTCGCCATGGCAGAAGGCCACGGCAACCTCTCCAACGACTGAACATAACGCCTCACCCCACGGCCAGGAGCTCCAGCAGGTACGCATATGAATATTAGGCACGCTCAGACAGCTTTCAGTAACCCATCTTGCAACGACGCAAACTACAACGACGTTTTTAGAAGCTATGTCGAGCATTTAAGTCGACTGGCCCGGGAAAGGCCCAGCGACAGGGCGCTGATTGTGGTGAACGCTCAAGGTGAAATCACCCTCGATTATGCCACCCTGGAGCGGCGTTCCCGCGCTTTGGCCAGCGAGCTACAGCAGCGGTTCCCGGCAGGTGAGCGTGCCTTGATCCTGCTGGATAACGATGAGCACTACGTGGTGGCATTCTTCGCCTGCCTATATGCCAGGGTGATTGCCGTGCCGGTCTTTCCGCCGGAGTCGGCCAAACAGCAGCACCTGGCACGTCTGCTCGCCATTGCCGCCGACTCCCAGGCCGCCTGTGTGCTTACCTCTACGACGATTATCGATGTGGTCGCATCTGCCAGCAAGGGCTTCGGTAGCGCCGAATTGATCCCCGTGGATGCCGTAGATGAGAGCCGCGCGGAACACTGGGTCGAGCATCGCCCCAAGCGCGATGATATCGCCTTTCTGCAATACACCTCAGGCTCCACGGCTACGCCCAAGGGGGTGATGGTGAGCCATGGCAACTTAATGGCCAACGAGCGCGCAATCGAGACAGGTTTCTCGATTGGTGCTGACGATGTCTTCGTTAGTTGGCTACCGCTTTACCACGATATGGGGCTGATTGGCGGCCTGCTGCAGCCTATCTATCGTGGCATCCCCGCCGTGCTGATGAGCCCGACCTTCTTTCTGCAGCGGCCGGTACGCTGGCTGGAAGCGATCTCCCGCCACCGGGGCACCATCAGCGGTGGCCCCGATTTCTCCTACCGGCTGTGCCTTGAGCGCATCCGCGACGAACAGCTTGAGGCACTCGATTTATCCAGCTGGCGGGTCGCGTTCTCTGGTGCCGAGCCGGTACGCCACGCAACCCTCACAGGCTTTATTGAGCGCTTTCACCCGGCGGGCTTCGCCGCTGACACCGCAGCCCCCTGCTATGGCTTGGCCGAAGCCACGCTATTGGTCAGCTGTAATTCACGCGGTACAGGCGTGGTGGGTACGGCTTTTTCGCAACAGTCGCTGGCCGAGGGTAAGGCCGCCTCAGCGGTTGAAGGCAACACGCTGGTGGGCTGCGGCACGCCGGGGCCAGGTCACACAGTCGATATTGTCGATCCAGAGGGGCTTCACTCCCTGCCCGAAGGCGACGTCGGCGAGATATGGGTCAATGGGCCCAGCGTGGCACATGGGTATTGGCAAAACCCCGAAGCCACGGCCAAAACCTTTGTTACCCGGGATGGCGTTAGCTGGCAACGTACCGGGGCTCACGATAGCGACGCTCACGATACCAATGCACAGGGCCACGACGCCCAAGACGATCGCTGGCTACGTACCGGCGATCTAGGCTTTTTACACCAAGGGCAGCTGTATATCGCCGGGCGTATTAAAGACCTGATCATTCTGCGCGGCAATAACGTCTACCCCCAGGATATTGAGAGCGCTATCGAAGCCGAGGTGGAAGCGGTGCGTAAGGGGCGCGTGGCGGCCTTTGCCGTGACTACCCCGGAAGGCGCTGAGGGGATAGGCGTGGCGGCAGAAGTCTCCCGCGGTATGCAGAAGCTGGTGCCCGCCGAGAAGTTGATCGAGGCGCTTAGTGAGGCGGTAGGATCCGCCTGCCATGAGCCCCTTTCTGTCGCGATACTACTCAACCCCGGCGGCCTTCCCAAGACCTCCAGCGGCAAGCTACAGCGCAGCGCCTGCCGTCAAGGCTGGGAGGCGGGCAGCCTGGACGCCTACGCCATTCACGCCTTCGGGCATTTTGTCAGCGGTGGCGACGATGACGCCAGTGATCGAGAGGCATCGCAATCTAGCACAACAGTTGGGAGCGAAACGGAGCAGACGCTAGCGAAGCTCTGGTGCCAAGTGCTGGGCGACAACCAGGTAACGCCAATGGGGAGCAATGCCCACTTCTTTGCTAGTGGGGGTAATTCTCTGGCGGCGGTGAAGCTGGCTTCACGCATTAGCGAGCATTGGGCGATTGATTTCCCTACTAGAGCCGTCATGGAAAAGCCGCGCTTTGGTGATGTAGTTGATGAATTAGAGCGCCGGTTAGCAGATCCTGCGGCCTCCCATCAGGGAGGTGGTCAGAATCCACTGATACCGATTTCCCGCCATGTGGAGCTACCTTTAGCACCTGTCCAGCGTCGGCTCTGGTTAGTTGATCGCTTGGCGAGTCAGGCGGGTGACCGTGAGCGAGCCGCCTACAACCTTCCTGCGCTGTTTTCCCTGAAAGGGGAATTGAATATAGAGGTTCTGGAACGAACCGTTAATACCATCGTTGCGCGGCATGAAGCATTGCGTACCCACTACCCCGAAAGTGAGCGTGGCGATCCCATCGCGGTTATCGAAGATCATCTAAACATCGAACTGCCTGTTTTGGATTGCAGTGATCTTTCAGAGCAAGAACAGCAGCGATATCTGCAAGATACTTTCGCCGAGTATGCGAACACACCATTTGATCTTGCCACTGGCCCTTTAATAAAGGTGGGCTTGCTGCGTTTTGGCGCACAAGAGCATGCCTTGATGCTGACTATTCACCACATTGTGTTCGACGGTTGGTCAACGAGCGTTTTCATTCGGGAATTTGCCACTTTGTACGGGGAATTACTGGAAGGGAAGGAATCCGAGTTACCTGATCTGGGTATTCAGTACGTGGACTATGCCGCTTGGCATGAGAAAGCACTGTCGGGAGAAGCCTTTGAGCAAAGCGCAACCTTCTGGCGCCGCTATCTAAGTGATGCTCCTTCGCTCTCAACACTACCAGCGGACTTCGCCAGGCCCAGCCAAGTATCACATGCTGGGAGCTCCCTGCGCATGGTACTGAGTCCAGACCTATCACAAGCGTTGAACAAGCTTGCCGCGCAGCGTGGCACCACGCTATTTACGCTTCTATTGGCGAGTTTTCAGCTGTTGATGCACCGCCAGACCCGTCAACAAGATCTAGTGGTGGGAACCGATGTCGCCGGCCGTAGCCATCCCGATGTTGAGCCGTTAATTGGCTTTTTCGTCAATGTCATCCCACTACGATCTCGCTTGGCTGATGGCCAGATTGATTTCGATCACTGGCTTGAGCACGTACAGACCAGCGTGCTGGATGCCTTCGATCATCAAACTGTTCCTTTCGACCGGATTGTCGAGCTTTCGAGCATCAGTCGTGAGCGGGATCGTTCCCCCCTGATACAAACCCTATTCGTACTACAAAACACGCCAACCGAGCGGTTCTCACTTCCGGGGCTTGAGGTGGAGGTAATGCCTCAACCCAGGCAGGAGTCGAAGTTCGATATGGCGGTATTCGTTGATGAGAGTGATACCGGACTATCAGTCGAGTGGGTCTACGCAACTGCCTTGTACCGACACGAAACCATCGAGCACTTGACCGGTGCCTGGCAGTCGCTACTAGCGCAAATCGTGGAAGCTCCCAACATGCCCGTTGAGGAGTTTCGCTTACCCCTAATGGAGAAACACGCCATGCAAAACAAGCTTTCAAAAGGTTCCAAACTCAACAAGCTTGGCAGCCTGAAATCCCAGCCAGGTGCGCGACCCTCGACCAACAGTGACTCACCGATACGAACGGCATTGCTCGACGAGAAAAGAGTCTTTCCTCTCGTGATCGAAGCGACGGACGCTGACCTTGATGCAGTTGCCTGGGCCACCTCCCAGCGTGACTTTATCGAGCAACACTTACGCACGCATGCAGGCATTCTGTTCCGTAACTTTGGGCTGACTACACCGCAAGAATTTGAAGCCTTTGCCGAGGCTATCCAGCCGGGCCTTTACGGCAACTATGGTGACCTGCCCAAGAAAGAAGGGGGGCGCAATACCTACCGTTCAACCCCCTATCCCGAGCGCCAGATGATTCTCTATCACAACGAAAGCTCGCATTTGGAGCGCTGGCCGCGCAAGCAACTGTTCTTCTGCGAATTCCCCTCTCCCGTGGGAGGTGCCACACCGATCGTTGACTGCCGGGAGATGTTGCGCCAACTGCCCGCCGATGTGGTGGAGGAGTTCGAGCGCAAAGGGCTGCTTTATGTGCGCACCTTCACCCGCAACCTGGACGTGAGCTGGCGAGACTTTTTCAAAACCGATAGCAAGGAAGAGGTTGAGGCGCGGCTCAAAGAAGCGGGAATTGAGTGGCAGTGGTTGGGTGATGACGAGCTGCAGACACGTACACGCTGCCCAGCGGTAGTCACCCATCCAGTGACCGGTGACCGGGTGTTCTTCAATCAGGTGCAGCTCCACCACGTCAGCTGCCTTGAGCCTGATGTGAAAGAAGACCTGCTTGGCATGGTGGGTCAGGAGCGCCTACCGCGAAATGTCTACTTCGGCGACGGCTCCGTGATTAGCGACGAGATGATGAAGGTTGTCGGAGAAGCCTACGAAGCCTGTGCGGTGCGTTTCGACTGGCGCCGGGGCGATGTGGTGATGGTCGACAACATGTTAGCGGCCCATGCCCGGGATCCCTTCGAAGGGCCACGCAAGATTGTAGTGGCGATGGGAGACATCTATGAGCGCTCGGCGCTGGAAGAGGCCCAAGGGGCAAATGCCGATGCCGAGTTGGTCGGTCAATGAAGTCACGGGGTTTGGGAGTCAATAAATGAATGCGATAACGGAACAGCAGAGCCTTGCCCATTGGCCGCTTAGCCCTGAACAGCGCGCAGTGTTGGTGGCGGCAGAAGCTAATGAAGGTAATACCCAGCAGGCAGCACCGGCGCAGGCGAATGTCATGGTGGTCGATATTCAAGGGACACTTGATAGCTTGCGGCTGGAGCAAGCACTGAGCGACCTTAGACAACAGCATGAAGCCCTGTCTACGGCTCTGAAAAGCGTGGCGGGGTATCGCGGGCTGCGCCACCAAACGCTTGAAAACCTGCCTGCCATCGAGTGGCGGAATGAAGACTTACGCGGCAGCGATGACGAGGAGGCGCTGCTCAACGATGTTCGTGACTATAGCGAAGCACTAAAGCACCGGCCCATGGCTATCGAGAGGGGCGAACTGGTGCGTCCAGCGCTCCTGCGAACTGGCGAAACAACCTGGGTATTAGTACTGGCTGTTTCGGCGTTGGTGGCGGATCGTGGCAGTTTGCAGTCGCTGTGCTCAGCGTTGGTGGATGCTTACGGTCAGAGCGAGAGGGCCGATGATGAGTCGGCGCTACAGTATTCTCAGTTTATCGAATGGCGCGCTTCGCTTGAAAACGACGATGACGCCGAAGAGGGTCGTGAGTATTGGCAACGGCACCAGCAGCATGCCGAGCAGGCAGGAGCATGCCGCTTACCTGCCAGGCAAGCGAACCACCATGATATGCGGGCAGAACATGAATATGTGGCCTGTCAGCTTGAAGCGGATCTAGTGGCGCGTATCGATAGCCTGGCAGACGAGCTTCAAGTATCCGCAGAGGCAGTGCTGCAGGCGGCTTGGTGGGCGTTACTCGCCAGAATTAGCGGCAATGAAAGTGTGATAGGTGGTTGGCAACACGACTGCCGCCAGGATTACGAGGTGATGCAAGGGGCGATCGGGCTCTTCGACAAGGTGCTGCCGGTGCTGGTTGAAGGCGTCGCGGATAGCGACTTCTCTAGCTGGATTGCCCGTTTAGCAGAGCAACTAGAGGCGCATACTCAAGCCCAAGAGTACTGGTCAATTGATGCGCTGCCCGATAAGCGCCACCTCGCAGTGGGGTTCGCATTTTCAGAGGAAGTGAGTGAGCTAAAGTCGGCGGGTTTGCAGTGGCGCTTGCGAGAAGTGCCAGGGCCATCGGCAGAATTTGAACTTGCGTTGCACGTTGGCCGCAGTGAGAGCGGCGCAGTGGCAACTCTCTACACCGACCCATCACGCTATAGCCGAGCGGCGGCCCAGTGCTTGCTGGATCAGTTCCAGACACTGCTTCAGGCGGGTCTAGCCGATCCCGCGCAAAAGCTATTTTCGGTGCCGCTTATTTCCCCAGAGCAACAGCAGGGATTACTGTCGATTGAGGACAGTGTGCTCGACGTGGGCGAACGTAGCGTAGCTACCCATATCGCCGCTTGGGCTGCTTCGACGTCGGATGCTATCGCCATTGAGGAGCAGGGCCGCACGCTGAGCTACGCCCAATTAGAAGCCCGCATTAATGGTATCGCGGGGTGGTTGGATAATCAGGGCGTCAAACATGGAGATTACGTAGCGCTCAACCTGCCTCGTTCCACCGATTTGGTCGTGCTGCTACTGGCAGTATGGCGTGTAGGTGCCGCCTACCTGCCGCTTGATCCAGAGTGGCCCGCAGCCCGTAAACGTCGAGTGCTTGAGGATGCCCAGCCTGCGCTAGTAGTGAGCACTGAATATGGCGAGGCGGAACTCGCAGCACTGGCCTTTCCTGGCATCCGCAGTGTGAGGCTGCCAAGAGAAGTGGAAGGGGCGGGTAGTAGCGCATTGCCGTTTCCAGAGCCTGACCTCAGCGATGTGGCTTACCTTCTCTATACTTCTGGCTCCACAGGCACGCCCAAAGGCGTGGTAATTGAGCATGGTCAACTGCTCAATTACGTAGCCGGTGCCACCAAGGCTATGGGGCTATCGGCATGCCAGCGCTGGGCATTAACCGGGTCGCTGGCTACCGACCTCGGCAATACGGCGCTGTTCGGTGCCTTGTTCAATGGTGCTCGCCTGGTGATCGCTGAGCCTGACGATATGCAGGATGGCGATCACTTTGCGAACTTTATGTCGGCGGCCGATATCGATGCGCTCAAGATAGTGCCGTCTCATCTGGAGGCCCTGCTGGAGTGCGAAGCCCCGCGGTTGCCGAAAACGGTGATTCTAGGCGGCGAGGCAGCTTCTCCTGCCTTGCTTTCGAGCATTGCGCGGATCTCGCCCGATTGCCAACTATACAACCACTATGGCCCTACAGAAGCCACGGTGGGCGTTATGGTGCACCCGGTATCGCTGTCGCAAGATATGGCAGGCCCGCTGCCGCTCACCCAACTGCTACCAAACTGCCGCTATCGAGTGCTTGACGATAACTTGCACGCGACCCCCACCGGCGCCGTAGGTGAGCTGTATCTGGGCGGCGCCCAACTGGCGCGCGGTTATCTCAATAGCGATGCTTCGGCGTTTATCGAAGATCCCTTTATCGCCGGTGAGCGGCTCTATCGCACCGGCGATCTGGCGTGCGTGCTGCCCGAGGGAGGCGTACGCCTTCTTGGGCGAACTGACGACCAGATCAAGTTGCGCGGTTTTCGCATTGAACCAGCGGAAATCGAAAGCGTGTTGCAAGTACAGCCAGGGGTTAAGCAGAGCCTGGTTCGCCTGATGGGCAGGGGCGGTGATAACCAGGAACTCGTAGCGTTCCTAATCGCTGACGCCGAGGTAACGTCCGTTGAGGGTCAGGCCCAGCTTCGCGAGCAGCTCACTGTGCTGCTGCCTGAGCCCATGTGTCCTTCTCGCTTTATACCTGTTGAGCATTTCCCCCGCCTAGGTAATGGCAAGGTAGATACCTCCACGCTGGAAGCCTTGGCCCAAAAAAATGTGGAAAGAAAAAACTTGGTGAAACCCCGGGATGCCGTGGAAGCCAACCTGTGCCAAGCCATGGCCGAGCTGCTTGGTCGTGACGAGGTAGGCATTGATGACGATTTCTTCGAACTGGGCGGGCACTCATTGCTGGTGATTAAACTGGTGGCGCGCATCCGTAAGCAGTTCGGGATCGAGATAGCCCCCGGCGTGGTATTCGATCATCCCAACGCTGCCGAGCTGGGCGCAGCTCTACGTGAGAGTTGTGCTGAGGCCAGCACGAGCGGGCTAGTTGAGCTTGATACTAACTGAGATGCCAAGTTTGCCTAGCAACATCATTCGTAATGCAGTTCAGGAAGAGGGGGTATCGATGAAGGAAGTGGCTCATTCACAAGACGCAACATCACATGGGAATGACAGGGAAGGGCAGGATGGAATGCCTGAAGCAATACGTGAAGGTGATGTATTGCCATTGTCATACTCCCAGCAGCAGCTTTGGTTCCTGCATCGCTATTCGCCGGATATTACCGCCTACAACCAGCCGCGTGCTTATCAGCTTACCGGAAACGTGGATGCAGGGGCGCTAGAGCGCGCCTTTCAAGCACTAATTCAACGCCATAGTGTATTGAGAACACGATTCTTTGAGCACAACGGCGTGCCGCAGCAGGCGGTACTCTCCAGCGTCCCTTTTTCTCTACGTCAAGAAGACCTCTCTGAGCTGGCTGCACCAGAGCAGGACGAAAGGCGGACGCGCTCGATAGAGGAAGTCGCGCAGCATGTTTTTGATCTTGGTGCGCCACCGCTGCTAGTGGCTCGGTTAATCAAGGTGGATGAGCGCCGACACGTTCTGGTTGTTTGCCTTCACCACATCATTTCGGATGCCTGGTCAAACCGCATCATCGAATCCGACCTGAGTGAAGCCTATCGCCAGGCGTTGAGCCAAGACAGAAATGCAAAGCTTCCAAGCTTGCCCGTGCAGTATGGTGACTATGTTCTTCAGCAACATAAGAGAGTGGCGTCGGGCGAGATTGACAAGGAACTTACGTATTGGAATGAGCGTCTTGGAGACGATGTCCCACCGCTGGAAATCACCACGGATCGTATCTACTCCAAACAGCAAGAGTTTCGGGGGGGCGCAAAGCGTTTCGTGTTGGATCGCAGTCTCGCCAGCTCCTTAAAGGCCTTCTGTCACCAAGAGCGCTTTACTCCTTTCGTGCCACTCTTCGCGGCCTGGCAAGTAGTCTTGGCCCGCTACTGTGGACAGCAAGACTTCGCGATTGGAGTTCCGTCGTCAGGTCGCCAGCAAGAGGAGTTTCAGGAAGTCGTTGGCTTTTTCATCACGACACTGCCTTTTCGAGTACGAGTGAATCCAGGCATGACGCTGCGTGACGTATGCCGGCAGGTTAAAAAGGATGCAGTGGGTTCGCTCAATTATGCTGATATGCCGTTGGAGGTCTTACTCGAACAACGGAAAGTAAAGCGGGATCCCGTTCGACAGCCGCTGTTTCAGGTTATGTTTGGTCTCCAGTTCAGATCTGATGAGGAACAGCTTCAGTTAGATGAGGTGTCTATCGAACTGATCGATCTTCCTCAGACGAGTGCAAAGTTTGAGCTGTCTCTGGATATTTTCATCGAACAGGATCAAGTAGTTGGTGCTCTAGAGTTCAATTCCGATCTGTTCGATGATCAGACAATTCATCGTTTAATCGGTTACTACCAGAAAGTACTGAAAACTCTATTAGAAAAGCCGGAAACACAGCTCTCCTCTATCGAACTACCTGACAATGCGGAAAAAGCATTGCTGTTCGATTGGGGAGGCCGCGCAGCAACTGATAATCCGGTCGAACCCATCCATCACGTGATAGAGCGCCAAGCTGCGGCAACCCCAGAAGCCACGGCACTAGTATTCGAAGATCAGTCGCTCAGCTACGCCGAACTTAACATCCGTGCCAATCGTCTGGCCCACTATCTGATCGGTCTAGGCGTAAAACCCGAAACTCGAGTGGGTATTGCGGTTGAGCGCTCTATCGAGATGGTGGTAGGGCTGTTGGGTATTCTCAAAGCGGGAGGTGCCTATGTGCCGCTGGATCCGGATTACCCTGCCGAGCGGTTGACCTATATGGTCGAAGACAGCGGCATTGAGCTGCTGCTTACCCAACGGCACCTGCGCGATATCTTGCCGGTGGCGGGAAGCCTAAACGTTATTGAACTGGATCAGTTGGATGTGACGCATCATGCGTCAACCAACCCACAGGTGGCACTGCACGATGAACATCTCGCCTACGTGATTTACACCTCGGGTTCTACTGGGCGGCCAAAGGGGGCGGCCAACCGGCATAATGCGCTGACTAATCGCCTACAGTGGATGCAGGAAGCCTATGGCCTAACAGCCGACGATGCGGTGCTGCAGAAAACCCCGTTCAGCTTCGACGTCTCGGTATGGGAGTTTTTCTGGCCGCTGATGCAGGGGGCACGGCTGGTGATGGCCCCGCCAGGCGCCCATCGCGAACCGGCACAACTGGTCGAGCTAATCCGTACCCACAACATCAATACGCTGCACTTCGTACCTTCAATGCTTCAGGCCTTCCTGGCGCATGGTGAGGTAGAAGCCTGCACGAGCCTGACGCGTCTGGTATGTAGCGGCGAAGCGCTGCCGGCTGAACTGCAGAACCAGGTATTTGCTCGGCTGCCTCACACGGCGCTCTACAACCTCTATGGCCCCACCGAAGCGGCCATTGATGTTACCCACTGGACGTGCCAAGAGGATGGGCGCAACCAGGTAGCGATCGGTCAACCGATCGCAGGTATTCGTACCTATGTACTGGATGGCGATCTTAACTTGGCACCGCCTGGCGTCGCGGGGGAACTCTATCTTGGAGGCATTGGGTTGGCACGGGGTTACCTACACCGCCCAGACCTTACTGCAGAACGTTTTGTCGCTGATCCATTTGCGCAGGGGGAACGCCTCTACCGCACCGGTGACTTGGTGCGCTGGCGTGACGATGGACAGCTCGAGTATCTGGGCCGTCTCGATCATCAAGTGAAGATCCGCGGCCTGCGTATCGAGCTTGGCGAGATCGAAGCCGAGCTGCTCTCTCAGCCAGAGATCCGCGAGGCAGTAGTGGTCGTCCAAGAAGGCCCCAATGGTTCCAGGTTGGTGGCCTATGTGGTTCCCCAGGCTGATAGTGAACTCGACAGCACCTCATTACGTGAGGCGCTGGGGCAACGATTGCCGGACTACATGGTGCCGGGAGTTGTGGTCGCCCTCGATGCGCTGCCGCTGAATGCCAATGGCAAGGTGGATCGCAAGGCCCTGCCCGCACCTGATTTGGCCGGTAGCTCGCAGTACGAGCCGCCTCAGGGTGAGGTGGAAGAAGCGCTGGAGGAAATCTGGGCTGAAGTGCTTGGCGTCGGTCAGGTGGGTCGCCATGACAACTTCTTTGAGCTTGGAGGCCACTCTCTTTTAGCAACGCAGATATCGGCACGTTTCACACAGCGCTTTGGAGAGGTGTTGCCAGTACGGCTGATATTCGAATATCCGACGCTGGCGCATATGGCAATACAAGTCACGTTAAAACAGGTGAATGCCGATGGTGGTCGCGCGCAGCGGCTCTCCACTATGGATCAACTGCTCAACGAATTGGAAGGGTGAAGCATGGAATTGGACGAAAGAAAGATTGCTCAACGTTTTGCAGAACTTCAGTTCGATGCGCAGCGAAGTTTTCTGAATAAGCTGAGAAGTAGTGGGATCGATTTTCGTGAGCTTCCTATCGTGCCCGCTACCCGAGCTGAGCAATTTCCGTTGTCATATTCGCAGCGTAGCTTATGGCTCACATGGCAGCTTGATCCGGCAAGCCCGGCTTATAACATGCCCGGTGTGTTTCATTTGCAAGGCCCACTGGATGTTGCTGCATTCGAGTCGAGTGTGAATGACCTTGTGACGCGTCATGAAGTACTCCGCACAATATATCCTCAGAGCGAGGATGGAGAACCTCTGCAGGAGATTCTCAGTGGCTGGCAGGTGCCGGTATTACACGATGATTTACAGCACCACACCGAGTTAGATCAGGAAAAAGAACTACAGAGCCTCATTGGCGAATTCTCTCAGCGCCCCTTTGCGCTTGACGTTGAGCCGCCATTCCGCATGGCAATCTACCAACTGAGTACTAGCCACCATGCAGTTGCCATTGTATTGCACCATATTGCTTGTGACGGTTGGTCGATTCAATTGCTCATTGATGAGCTGTTCGAGTTTTATGAAGCCCGAATCCAACAACGTGATGCAGCACTACCTTCGTTACCCATTCAGTTTGGTGATTATGCGATATGGCAGCGGAGTTGGTTCGAGGCTGGTGAAATGGAGCGGCAGCTAAACCATTGGCGCCAACGTCTAGGAGACTCGCACACGCCTATCGATCTTCCTTTTGATCGCCCAAGAGGCACCCTGGAGACATCGAAAGCTGGCCAGTGTCATGTTCAATTATCTCGTGATGTGAGTTCTGGCCTTCGCCAGCTAGCCCGTGAGCATGGCGCTTCTCTATATATGGTGATGCTGTCACTGTTAAAACTGACGCTACATCGTTTCAGTGGACAAAGCGACATAAGGGTAGGTTCTCCAAGTGCTAATCGAAATAGAGCTGAAACTCATGGTCTGATTGGTTATCTGCTTAATGTTCAAGTGCTGAGAACCTTATTAGAGCCTACCAAGGGGTTTACCAGTTTATTAGATGCCGTTAAAGAAGCCGTGCTTGATGCGCAGGACTACCAGGATATTCCCTTCGATACTTTGGTAGAGGCGCTGCAGCCTGAGCGCCAGCCCAGCGTACATCCGTTATTTCAGGTCAAGTGTACTCAACAGAACGAGTTGGAAAGAGAAAAGAGCGTAGGTGACTTAAAAGTATATCTTGAAGGGCTCAGCGGCGGTGATGCTCACTTCGATCTAAGCTTTGATTTTACCGATAACACTGATGGAATTCGCTGCGTCTTCGCTTATGCGACAGCACTGTTTGACGAACAGACAATCAAGAGACTTGCCGAAGCACTACAAAGCCTAGCTGAGCAGGTGCTTAAAGAGCCAAATACATCGTTGGCGTCGCTCGAAATCCCCGCACCCACTTCGGCGCTTGAAGGCAAGCCAACCGCATTTTCTTACGGCAGCGTCACAAAGCTTTGGGATCAAGCCGTCGAAGAACATTCCCAACAACTTGCGATGCAAGATGCACCGGATCATGGCATCACTTATGCCAGCCTGGATGCTCAAGCCCAGCGTCTGGCACGAGCACTAATTGCAAAGGGCGTTGGCCCCGAAGTGCGTGTTGCCATCCACGCCGAGCGTTCGTGTGAATACATACTTGGTATTCTTGCTGTACTCAAAGCAGGTGGGGCCTTCGTGCCCCTGGATCCGCAACTGCCAACGGAGCGTTTGGCCTATCAATTGGCTGACAGTGGCGCCCGTTTGCTGCTAAGTAGTACGGCTTGCGACTGGAGCGATGACGTTCCGGTAATGGCGCTGGCGTTTGCCGATGATATTCCTGCGTCAGTTGAACACGAACTGCCCGTCATCCATCCCCAGCAGACCGCCTATGTGATCTATACCTCTGGCTCCACGGGCAAGCCCAAGGGGGTAGCGGTCAGTCACGGTGCGCTGGCCAATTACGTGCAGGGCGTTCTGGAAGCGCTGGCGCTACCAGAAGGTGCCCGCAACATGGCAATGGTCTCGACGGTAGCGGCGGATCTGGGGCATACGGTGCTGTTTGGTGCCTTGTGCACCGGGCGCACCTTGCATCTTATTTCCCCTGAGTGTGCCTTCGACCCGGATGCCTTTGCGGCTTATATGCGGGAACAGCAGGTGGATGTGCTGAAGATTGTGCCTAGCCACCTGCGGGCGCTGCTGAGTGCGGCAACTCCGGCCGATGTACTTCCCCACGAGCGCCTGATCCTGGGCGGCGAAGCGACCGACTGGGCGCTACTGGTGCGTGTCGCCGAACTCAAGCCAACCTGCCAGGTGCTTAATCACTACGGCCCTACGGAAACCACGGTCGGTATTCTCACCCAGCAAGCCGACATAGCCGATCGAGCTGCCAGCACCCTGCCGATCGGCACACCGCTGGCCAATGCTCAGGCCTATGTGCTCGACCCCTGGCTTAATCCGGTGCCGAAGGGCGTTGCCGGCGAGCTCTACTTGGGTGGCCCTGGGTTGGCTCAAGGTTATCTACAGCGGCTGGGGCAAACAGCGGAACGTTTCGTTGCCAGCCCCTTCCATGCGGGGGAGCGACTCTATCGCAGCGGTGACCGTGTGCGCCAACTGACCGACGGTAGCCTGGAGTTCCTTGGCCGTGTGGATGATCAGGTCAAGATTCGCGGTTATCGGGTGGAGCCGAGCGAGATCGCTGCCCTGCTGCGCGATCAGCCGGGTATTGCGGAGGCCGAAGTCGTCGCGCGGGAGAACGAAGAAGGCCGCGCGCAACTGTGTGCTTATGTGGTTATGGCCGCCGGGAGTGATGTCGATGACGCCGCGTTACTCGCGCAGCTTGGCGAACGCGTGCCTGACTATATGGTGCCCAGCGCCATAGTACGGCTAGAGGCTCTGCCGCTAACCGCCAATGGGAAGTTGGATCGCAAGGCGCTGCCCGAGCCGGTGCAAACCGGTGGTGGCAAAGCCTTTGAAGCTCCCCAAGGAGAAGCCGAGGAGGCGTTGGCAGCGGTTTGGGCTGACGTGATCGGCTGCGAGCAGGTGGGGCGTAACGACAACTTTTTCGAGCTGGGGGGCGACTCCATCCTCAGCTTGCAGATCGTCGCTCGCTCGCGCAAGCGGGGCTACAAGGTAACACCCAAGCAACTGATGGAAGGGCAGACCGTGGCCGCCGTGGCGGCGATGGCCACGCCCCTGGCGGCGGCCGCACCTAAACAAGCGGCTGCACCCGATAAAGTGGCTCCCTTTGCACTGTTGCCGGTGCAGCGCTGGTTCTTCGAGCAGAACTTCGCCGAGCCACACCATTGGAATCAGTCGTTGATGCTGGAAGCGGCCAGTGATGTAGATGCCGCGCTGTTACGGCGTGCCATTGAGGCAGTGGTAGATCTCCATGGCGCTTTGCGGCTGCGCTTTGAGCGCGTTGGCGACAGCTGGCAACAAGCCTATGGCAAGCTAGCCGACGATCTCTTCGAGCACGTGGATTTAAGCGATCATGCGGATCCGGCGCAGGCCATCACTCAGGCCGCCGATGCTGCACAGCGCAGCCTAAGCCTGGCGCGGCCGTTCCGTGCCATCTGGATGGAACTGGGAGGCGAGCGCGGTGGGCGACTGCTGCTAGTGGCTCACCACCTGGTGGTAGACGGCGTGTCGTGGCGCGTGATTCTCGACGACCTGCAAACGGCCTACACGCAGTTAAGTGCAGGCAAGACAATCGACCTACCACCGGCAACCACCTCGCTAGATGAATGGACGCACGCCCTGGCCGACTACGCCACATCGGAGGCGTTGGCTGAGCAACGCCCCTATTGGGAAAGTCTCGTCAAAGAGCCAGAGCCTAGCCTACCGGCACAGAATCTCCAGGGCAGCAACACCGTTGCCGATACCGCCTCGCTCGTTGGCAGCTTGTCTACCGAGGCGACCTCGCAACTGCTGGGGCCGGTGCATAAAGCCTACCGCACCCAGGTGGATGATCTGCTCCTCACCGCGCTGTCGAGTGCCTTATGCCAATGGGCTGAACGAGACAGTGTACTGATCGAACTGGAAGGCCATGGTCGCGAAGACCTGTTCGACGGTGTCGACCTCAGTCGCAGCGTAGGTTGGTTCACTTCCCTCTACCCGGTTCGCCTGACGCCGGGTAATGCGGAGCCTGCTACGAGCCTAAAAGCAATCAAAGAGCAACTTCGCCAAGTGCCTGAGAAGGGGCTTGGCTACGGCGTACTGCGCTATTTGAAAGAAGAGCCCGCGCTGGTGGGTGGCGCCTACCCCCAGGTCACTTTCAATTATCTAGGTCAGTTTGACCGCTCCCTGCAGGGCGATGCGGCCTGGCAGCTTGCCAAAGAGAACGCAGGGCAATCCCGCGCACCGCAAAGCGAGCGCCGTACCTGGATTGAGGTAATGGCCTGGGTTCAAGAGGGCCAACTGCGCTTTGACTGGCATTACAGTCGCGAGATTCACAGTGAGGCAGCGATGCATGCCTTGCAAGCAAGCTTCCAAGCGCAACTAGAGGCATTGATTGAGCACTGTGATAGCGGCGTTCGTGGCGCCACGCCATCGGACTTCCCGCTGGCGGGGCTGAGTCAAGCGCAGTTGGACGGTTTGCCTGTTGCCACCGATCAACTGGCGGATATCTATCCGCTGTCGCCACTCCAGCAGGGCATGCTGTTCCACAGCCTCTACGATGGCAAGGGGATGGCCTACCTCAACCAGTTGCAGGTAGAGATTAGCCACCTGGATGTCGAACGCTTCCGGCGCGCCTGGCAAAACGTACTCGTGCGCCATGAGATATTGCGTAGCGGTTTCCTGGAGCCCGCCGGAACGCCGCTGCAGTGGGTAGCACGCACCGTCGAGCTGCCTTGGTTGGAAGCGGATTGGCGTGAACGCGCGGATCTGTCAGCGGCGCTTGAGAAGCTGGCCGAGGAGCAACGGACGCCATTCGATCTAACAGCGCCGCCGCTGATGCGTTTGGCGCTGGTGAAAATCGCAGATACCCGACACTGCTTTATCTGGACGCGCCACCATCTGCTGCTGGATGGCTGGAGTACTTCGCAACTGATGGGTGAGGTACTGCGCTGTTACGCCGGGGAGGCGCTGCCACCTACAGAGGGGCGCTATCGCGATTATATCGCTTGGCTACAGTGCCGTGACGCTAAGGCCAGTGAAGCCTACTGGCGTGAGTATTTGCAGCGTCTTGATGCGCCTACGCATCTCGTCAGTGCCATGCCTAGACCCCATGAAGCGCAAGCTGGGCATCAAGAGATCACCCTGTCACTGAATAGCACGACCACTCAGCGACTGGAGAACTTCGCCAAAGCGACGCGCATAACGCTCAATACGCTAATGCAAGGCGCCTGGTCGCTGCTGGTGGCCCGTTACACGGGGCAAGATAGCATCTGCTTTGGTGCGACCGTCGCCGGGCGACCTGCGGAGCTACCGGCGGCAGAGCAGTTGATCGGCCCCTTCATCAATACCTTACCGGTCATTGTCTCACTGGATCCCTCGCTGCGTGTCGATAAGTGGTTGCGCCAGTTGCAGGAACAAAACCTGGCGAGTCGCGAACATGAGCATACACCGCTCTATGACATCCAGCGCTGGGCGGGGCAGGGTGGTCAGTCATTGTTCGATAGCTTGTTGGTATTCGAGAACTATCCCGTGGATGCAGCACTGGATCAGAACTTGCCGGGTGAGCTGACGTTTGGCGAGCTGGTCAACCGCGAGCAAACCAATTACCCCGTAACGCTGGTCGTCTTCCAGAAGGAAACGTTGGAACTTTGCTGCAGCTATTCACGATCAAAGCTGGACGATTCTGCTGCCGCGCTATTGATCCAACATCTGGTTAGTGCGCTTGAACAACTGAGCGATTCGGCTACTCAACGAGTCGGGGAAATCGAGTGGTTAAGTGATGAGGAGCGTCAGCAAATCGAGGCGTGGAGCGTCAATGATGAGCACTATACCAAGACCGACCCGATTCACCGTCTGATCGAACATCGTGTCGAGATAACACCTGAGGCCACGGCCGTAGTCTTCGAAGATCAGTCACTCAGCTACGCTGAACTCAATACTCGCGCCAACCAGTTGGCCCACTATCTGATCGGGCTAGGTGTAAAACCTGAGGCTCGAGTGGGCATCGCCATGGAGCGTTCCATCGAGATGGTGGTGGGGCTGCTGGGTATCCTCAAAGCGGGTGGTGCTTATGTACCGCTAGACCCAGATTATCCGAGTGATCGGTTGGCCTATATGGTCGAGGACAGCGGTATTGAGCTACTGCTTACCCAGCAACACCTTCGCGAGTCGTTGCCGGTAGGTGAAAGCCTGAGCGTGATTGAGCTGGATCAGTTGGACATTGCACATCACGTTTCTACTAATCCAGCGGTGGCGCTACACGGCGAGCACCTTGCCTATGTGATCTACACCTCAGGCTCCACCGGGCGCCCCAAGGGCGCAGCTAACCGCCATCACGCGCTGACTAACCGCCTACAGTGGATGCAGGAGACCTATGGCCTAACGCCCGACGATGCGGTGCTGCAGAAGACGCCATTCAGCTTCGATGTATCGGTATGGGAGTTCTTCTGGCCGCTGATGCAGGGGGCGCGGCTGGTGATGGCGCCGCCGGGAGCCCATCGTGAACCGGCACAACTGGTCGAGCTAATTCGTAGCCATAACATCACTACACTGCACTTCGTGCCGTCAATGCTGCAGGCCTTCCTGACCCATGATGAGGTCGAGACCTGCACCAGCCTGACGCGCCTGGTATGCAGCGGCGAAGCACTACCGGCTGAACTGCAGAACCAAGTATTGGCTCGGTTGCCTCACACGGGGCTCTACAACCTGTATGGCCCCACCGAAGCAGCTATCGATGTTACCCACTGGACTTGCCAAGACGATGGGCGCAACCAGGTAGCTATCGGCCAACCGATTGCCGGTATCCGCACCTACGTACTGGATGGCGACCTTAACTTGGCGCCGCCAGGTGTCGCTGGTGAACTCTATCTTGGTGGCGCGGGCTTAGCGCGGGGCTATCTGCACCGCCCTGATCTTACCTCAGAACGTTTTGTCGCCGATCCTTTTGTACAAGGAGAACGCCTCTACCGCACCGGTGACCTGGTGCGCTGGCGTGACGATGGCCAGCTCGAGTATCTGGGCCGTCTTGATCATCAAGTGAAGATCCGCGGCCTGCGTATCGAGCTTGGCGAGATCGAAGCTGAACTGCTCTCTCAGCCAGAGGTGCGCGAGTCAGTAGTGGTCGCTCAAGAAGGCTCCGGTGGTTCTAGGTTAGTCGCTTATGTGGTGCCCCAAGCTGGTAGTGAACTCGATACCGCCTTACTACGTGAAGCACTCGGTCAAAAGCTACCGGACTATATGGTGCCGGGAGTGCTGGTCTCGCTTGATGCACTGCCGCTGAATGCCAATGGCAAAATAGATCGCAAGGCATTGCCCGAGCCGGATTTGGCCAGTGGCTCCCAGTACGAGCCTCCCCAGGGTAAGTCGGAAGAAAAGCTAGCAGCGATTTGGAGCGAGGTGCTGGGTGTTGAGCAAGTGGGTCGTCACGATAACTTCTTCGAATTGGGGGGGCACTCGCTACTTGCTATGCAGATGGTGGCCCGCGTTCACGCTGATATGCGAGCTGAGCTCAACATATCTGAAGTGTTTAAACACCCCCTACTTCGCGACTTAGCAGAATGTATTGCCGTACTAAACAGCAAATACTCCTTTGAGCAGTCGCTCTCCGATATTGATTCCTTCATCGACAGCATGGATACCGTTCAATGAGTCACTTCGATACCCGTCGTATTGCGGAGCGCTTCACCGGATTGTCAGCCGAACAACGCCGTGTGGTTTACGACAAAATTCGTACTCAAGGGTTGGGCATTGGCCAGTTCCCTATTCTTAGGCGCCCTGATTCTCAATTGAGTACTTGCTCACCCTCCTATGCGCAACTGCGCCAATGGTTTCTGTGGCGCTTGGATCCCGAAAGCAGCGCTTACCATATTACTGGCGCTCTGAACCTGAAGGGGTCGTTGGATACTGAAGCACTGGGGGGTAGCTTCGCCGCCTTAATATCTCGTCATGAGGCATTGCGCACGGTGTTCCGTGACGATGGCGATGGCGAGGTGATACAAGTGCTTCAGGCTGAGAGCAACTTTTCATTGCATGAGGTCGACCTTGGCTATATGCCGAAGGGTGAACGAGAATCGGCAATAGAGAGTCAGGTTGATCAGCTTTGCAATGCCCCTTTCGATCTGGAACAGGGGCCGTTGTTGCGGGTGGGGCTACTACACTTAGCAGAAGAGAAGCACTTGCTGGTGGTGGTAATGCACCACATCGTCTCCGATGGCTGGTCGATGCAGTTGATCATCGATGAGTTTGCTGCGGACTACTCTGCTAGGGTAACGGGTGAGACATGGCAGCCGCCAGCCCTGCCGATTCAGTACGCTGATTATGCACTCTGGCAGCGCCAGTGGATGGAAGCTGGCGAGAAAGAGCGCCAGCTCGCCTACTGGCAGACAGAACTTGGCGACGAACACCCAGTGCTGCAGTTGCCGACCGATCGTCCGCGCCGCAACGATGGACATTATCACGTTGCACGTCACCATATGGTGCTCTCAGAGCCATTGATAAGCAGGCTGCGCAAACAAACCCAAGCTCAGGGTGCCACCCTGTTTATGACACTATTGACAGGCTTTCAGGCGTTGCTGTACCGCTATACTGGGCAGGAAGATATCCGGATTGGGGTGCCGATCGCCAATCGTCACCGGACGGAAACTCAAGGTGTAGTTGGGTTCTTCGTTAATACTCAGGTACTGCGTAACCAGCTGAATGGCCGCCTGGGCTTGGCCGAGGCGCTGCAACAGAGCAAGCGCGCGGCGTTGGGAGCACAAGAGCATCAAGATCTCCCTTTTGAGCAGTTAGTAGAAGCGCTACAGCCGGAACGCAGTATGAGCCAGACGCCGCTATTCCAGGTGATGTTTAACCACCAGCGGCAGGATCATGGCGCGTTGCGGACACTACCAGGATTGGAACTGAGCAGTTGGCCACTAGATAAGGGCGAGGCGCAGTTCGAGCTGACGCTAAATGTTGTGGAGCGCACGGATGGCTGCTTAGAAACAAACTTCGTTTTTGCAGAAGAACTGTTCGACTCAACCACCATTGAACGCCTAGCGCAGCACTATGCCGCTATTTTAGAGGCTTTTGCAGAACTGTCAGAGCGAGCGCTCGGCGATATTGATTTGCTTGATAAAGGCGAGCACCTTCAGTTACAGGACTGGGGTAAAAGCTCTCAACGGTATCCCCATGCATCGCTTATCCACCACCTAATTGAACACCAGACTGCGGCAACCCCAGAGGCCACGGCGCTAGTATTTGAGGATCAATCACTCAGCTACGCCGAACTCAACGATCGTGCCAACCGTCTGGCCCACTATCTGATTGATCTAGGCGTAAAACCCGAAACCCGAGTGGGTATTGCTGTTGAGCGCTCCATTGAGATGGTGGTGGGGCTGCTGGCTATTCTCAAGGCTGGTGGCGCCTATGTGCCGCTGGATCCAGGTTATCCCACCGATCGGCTCGCCTATATGGTCGAGGACAGCGGCATTGAGCTGCTGCTGACCCAGTCGGGACTAACGACGAAGCTCCCGCAGCACGAAGGGTTAACTGCTCTCGCATTGGATAGCCTGGACGTTACAGAGCGACCAGCGCACAACCCAGGACTAGCACTGAGTGGTGACAACCTCGCCTATGTGATTTATACCTCAGGCTCTACCGGCCAGCCTAAAGGCGTGCAGCTGTGTCACGCCAATGTGACGCGATTACTTGATGCTACGGCGAGTTGGTTCGATTTTTCCGAGCAAGACACCTGGACACTGTTTCATTCCTACGCCTTCGACTTCTCGGTATGGGAGATATTCGGTGCCCTTTGCACGGGCGGCAAGTTGGTCGTGGTGCCGTTTTGGGTCAGCCGCTCCCCTGAAGATTTCTTCGAACTGCTATGTCGGGAACAAGTGACGGTACTTAACCAGACTCCATCTGCCTTCCGTCAATTGATCAACGTGCCTGGCATCCAAACACGTAAGGATCTCGCTCTGAGGGTTGTCATTTTCGGCGGTGAAGCTCTGGAGCCTGCAATGTTGCGGCCATGGATCGAGTGCTTCGGCGATACGCATCCGCGCCTTATCAATATGTATGGCATCACCGAAACGACGGTTCACGTGACCTATCGCCCGATCACCGCCGCGGATCTGCAGGGGCAGTGCAGCCCGGTGGGCGTCGCTATCCCTGACCTCGGTATCGAAGTGCTGGATAACGATCTTAATCGCGTGCCTATCGGCGTTGTCGGCGAGCTCTACGTATCGGGCGCAGGACTTGCCCGCGGCTATCTCAAGCGCGCCGGGTTGAGTGCCGAACGCTTTGTTGCCGACCCTTTCGATAGCGAAGGTGGGCGGTTGTACCGCACCGGCGACTTAGGGCGCTGGCGTGATGACGGCCAACTCGAGTATCTGGGGCGTGGCGACCAGCAAGTCAAGATCCGCGGTTTCCGTATCGAGCTCGGCGAAATCGAGGCCTGCCTGTTGGCCCGGCCGGAAATTCGTGATGCTGTGGTCGTGGCTTGTTCAGGGCCGGGAGGTGACCGGCTGGTTGGGTATATAGTTGAGGCTGTGGCTGAAGTCGACCTTCAGGTACTGCGCAAACGGCTGCGCCACCATCTCCCTGACCATATGATACCCAGCGCGCTGGTCGCCATGGACTCTCTGCCGTTAACCGCCAATGGCAAGCTTGACCGTGCCGCGCTGCCTGATCCCGACATCAGTGCAGGGAGTGGCGAGTTCGAGGCGCCGTGCGGCGAGTGGGAAGTCGGTCTGGCTGCTCTTTGGTGTGAGGTGTTGGAAATCGAGCGTGTTGGCCGCCACGATAATTTCTTCGAGTTGGGCGGGCATTCTTTGCTCGCATTGCGGCTGATTGCGCGATTGCGCGAACGGGGTCGCGATATTGCCATCCGTGAGTTGTTCGAACATCCGCGTCTAAGCGATTTCGCGCAGGTGCTAGGAGCTACGAACAGCCTCCATAAGGTTGAGGTGCCGCCCAACCTAATTCCTGAGCACTGCGAAACCCTTGAGCCCTGGATGCTCCCTCTGGTATCCCTCAATCGGGAAGCGATTGCGCGCATTGAGTCGACGGTGCCGGGTGGTGGCACCAACATCCAGGATATTTATCCACTGGCGCCATTACAGGAGGGGATTCTCTTCCATCATCGGCTGAACGTCGAGCGTGATGCTTACATCACTTCCTACACCATGCGTTTTGACAACCGTGCCCGCATGGCGAACTTCATCAATGGTTTTAACCAAGTAATGGCGCGTCACGACATCCTGCGCACTGCTTTTTACTGGGAAGGGCTCGACGAACCGGTACAGGTTGTTCTACGCCAAGCACCGTTGCTGGTGGAGTGGATCGAGAAGGCATCCGACAACGGTATTGAAGGCTCGAAGCTGTCTCCACTGGAACGGCTGCGTCATGCCGCCGACCCCGGTCGCTGCCGGATTGATGCGCGACAAGCGCCCTTGATGCGAGCCGTGGCTATCGAGGACACGGTCGATGATAGTTATCTACTGCAGTTACTCATCCATCATCTAATCGATGACAATATGACGGTCAAGCAGGCCGTCAAAGAGATAGCTCTGATCGAGCAGGGGCGTTCCGCAGAGTTGCCCGAGCCAGTGCCGTTTCGCAATTTCATCGCTCAGGCTCGCTTGGGTGTGTCCGATAGCGAGCACCAAGCCTACTTCCACCAGCGCCTTGGCGATCTTGACGAGGGTACACTGCCCTTCGGTCTCAACGACGTTATGGGTAACGGCGATGACATCGACGAGCAGCGCCTGGTGGTGGACGGCGAACTGGCGGCGGCGATTCGCGATCAGGCTCGGTGCCACGGCGTCAGCGCGGCAGCCTTCTTCCATCTCGCTTGGTCGCTTGTAATTGCCAAAGCTACCGGCAAGGACGATGTGGTGTTTGGCACGGTGCTTTCCGGACGTATGCACGGCATCGAAGGCGCTGAACGCGCGCTAGGGGTATTCATTAATACACTGCCGTTGCGCATTACACTGGGCTCCCAAGGTGTCGATGAATGCTTACTGAAAACTCATGATGCACTCTCTGAGCTACTGCACCATGAACATGCCAGTCTTGGTCTAGCGCAGCGTTGCAGTGGCTTACCTGGCGGCGCCCCGTTGTTCTCGAGTTTGTTGAACTACCGCCAGGCTGCCCCTCAAAGAGGAGAGAATGCCGCACCTACTTGGAAGGGGATGGAGACTCTAGGTGGGCAGGAGCGCACCAACTACCCAGTGGGTATGTCGGTGAATGACTTAGGACAGGGATTCCAACTGGTAGCTCAGATTAGCCGCACGATTGGAGCGCAGCGGCTCTGCGATTACATGAGAGCTGCTATAGTCGGCATAGTAGCAAGCCTGCAGCATACACCGCAGCAAGCGATATGCGAGGTCAGCCTGTTAGGAAAAAACGAGCGGCAATTGCTGAGTGGGTGGGGGGAAAGCCTTCACCTCCACCCCGATGCACCACTGATCCACCACTTGGTAGAGCGACAGGCTGCGGTAACTCCAGAGGCCACGGCAGTAGTATTTGAAGATCAGTCACTCAGTTACGCCGCACTCAACGCTCGTGCCAATCGCTTGGCTCACTACCTAATTGGCCTAGGCGTGGAACCCGAAACTCGAGTGGGTATCGCTGTTGAGCGTTCTCTTGAAATGGTGGTGGGACTGCTGGGGATCCTCAAAGCGGGTGGTGCTTATGTACCGCTAGATCCCGATTATCCAAGTGATCGGTTGGCCTATATGGTCGAGGATAGTGGCATCGAACTGCTGCTTACTCAGCAACATCTTCGTGAGTCGTTACCAGTAGCTGAAAGCCTGAATGCCATTGAACTGGATCAATTGGATGTAGCTCATCATGCGTCGACCAATCCAAGCGTGGCACTGCACGGTAAAAATCTTGCTTATGTGATCTACACCTCGGGTTCCACAGGGCAACCTAAAGGGGCGCAGCTATGTCATGCGAACGTGACGCGATTACTTGATACCACGGCACCTTGGTTCAATTTCGACGAGCAGGATGCCTGGACAATGTTCCATTCCTACGCCTTCGATTTCTCAGTGTGGGAGGTGTTTGGGGCTCTGTGTACGGGCGGAAAACTCGTCGTGGTGCCCTACTGGGTTAGCCGTTCGCCGGAGGACTTCCTTGAACTGCTATGCCGGGAGCAAGTGACAGTACTAAACCAGACGCCTTCGGCCTTCCGGCAGTTGACGGCCACCCCCGAACTCTATAACACAGAAGATTTAGCACTGCGTGTAGTGATCTTCGGTGGTGAAGCATTGGAACCGGAAAGCTTGCGCCCTTGGATTGAGCATTTCGGTGATGATCATCCCCGCCTGATTAACATGTATGGCATCACTGAGACCACGGTGCATGCCACTTATCGGCGTGTGACAGCTGAAGATCTGGCAGGTCAACGTAGTCCTATAGGGATCACCCTCCCGGATCTCGGCGCACATGTATTAGATGGCCAGCTTAATCATGTCCCCATCGGGATTTCTGGGGAGCTTTACGTATCCGGGGCAGGCTTGGCACGTGGCTATTTGAACCGCTGTGGCCTAACAGCGATGCGCTTTATTGCTGACCCGTTTGGCTCAGGAGAGCGGCTTTATCGCACTGGTGATTTAGTGCGCTGGCATGAAGACGGTCAGCTTGAGTACCTGGGGCGTATCGACCATCAGGTGAAAGTACGCGGCTTCCGTATTGAGCTGGGGGAGATTGAAGCCCAGTTGCTATCTCAGCCGGAGGTGCGCGAGGCGGTGGTGGTGGCACAAGAAGGTCTCGGCGGCGCTAGGTTAGTGGCTTATGTGGTACCCCAAGCCAACATTGAGCTCGATACCAGCGCTCTCCGCGAGCGATTAGGCCAGTATCTACCTGACTATATGGTGCCGGGAGTTGTAGTTCCCCTCGATGCAATACCGCTGACCTCCAACGGGAAGGTGGATCGCAGGGCGCTGCCTGAGCCTGACCTGGCGAGTAACTCGCAGTATGAGCCTCCTCAAGATGAGGTGGAAGAAGCCTTAGCAGAGGTCTGGTCTGAAGTGTTGAACGTAGAGCGTGTTGGTCGTTACGACAACTTCTTCGAGTTGGGTGGACATTCGCTGCTGGCTCTGAAAGTGCTGGAGAAAATGCGGAATCGTGGTCTGACGACTCAGGTTCGAACCTTGTTCCAATACCCGGGACTGGCAGCCTTTGCTCAGGCTATAGCCCAGAAGCCATTGCGGGATGAAATCATCATCCCGCCAAATCAAGTACCTCTCGATTGCCAAGCTCTTCAGCCTGATATGCTGACGCTAATCGAGCTTAATGTCGAAGAGATCAGCGTGATCGAAGCGGCAGTGCCCGGCGGTGCTAGCAATATTCAGGATGTCTACCCGCTAGCGCCATTGCAGGAGGGTATCCTTTTCCATCACCGGCTGCAGCAGAAAGGAGATGCCTATGTTACTCAACACTTACTCGGTTTTGATTGCCAGGAGCGGCTGGAAGCATTCATTGCCTGTTTCAATAAACTGATTACTCGCCATGACATACTACGTACCGCAGTGCTTTGGGAAGGGCTACGCCAGCCGGTACAGGTAGTGTACCGACATGCCGAATTAGCCCTCGAATGGCTAGACTTGGAGGGAGATGGTTCTCGCTGCGTCTCCGAACAGCTGAATGCTGAGGTGAATCCTGAACACCATCGTATCGAAGTACGCCGAGCGCCAATGCTGCGTGCTGTGGCTGCTCATGATGCTAACCAGAACCGCTGGCTGCTACAACTACCTAGCCACCACCTGATGATAGATCACACCACCCTTGAGCTACTGGTGGAAGAAATTGCCTTGATCCAGCAAGGCCGTGAAAATGAGTTGCCCAAGCCGCTACCCTTCCGCAACTTCGTGGCACAAGCGCGGCTAGGGGTAAGCTCAGCAGAGCACGAAGCTTTCTTTAGAAAGCGGTTGGGCGATGTTGAAGAACCGACAGCGCCCTTCGGGCTACTAGACGTCCGCGGCGATGGCTGCGATATCGAAGAAGTGCGCGTTCCTTTGGAGGTGGAGCTAGCACAGCAGATTCGGCAACAGGCTCAGCGCCATGGTGTTAGCACGGCCAGCCTATTCCATCTAGCCTGGGCCTTGGTGCTCAGCAAAACGACTGGGCATGACGACGTAGTATTTGGCACTGTGCTGTTCGGGCGTATGCAGGGCACTGAAGGGGCAGAACGAGCGCTTGGTATGTTTATCAATACGCTACCGGTGCGTATCAAAATGGGAGCTCAAAGTGCCGATAATAGTCTGCGCCAAACTCACGATGCCCTATCTGAGCTAATGCACCATGAACATGCCAGTCTTGGGTTAGCACAGCGCTGCAGCGGGTTACCTGGCGTAACGCCACTATTCACGAGTCTGCTGAACTATCGTTACAGCGCTCCTCAGAAAGAGAGAGGGATTGTTCATACCTGGGAAGGCATGGAGTTATTAGGTGGTCAGGAGCGTACAAACTACCCGATCACGATGTCGGTGGACGACCTGGGTAACGGCGGCTTCCAGTTAGTAGGGCAGGTTAGTCGCATAATCGGTGCCCAGCGATTGTGTGACTACCTGAGCACAGCCATTTCAGGCATCGTAGAAAATCTGCAAGCGGTACCTCAACAACCATTAAGTGAGATCAGCCTGCTTAGAGCAGACGAACAGCAGTTGTTGAGCGAGTGGGGGGAGAATACGCAACAGTATTCATGCTCTTCTCCAGTCCATCATCTGGTTGAGCAACAGGCTGCGGCAACCCCAGAGGCCACGGCACTCGTATTTGAAGAGCAGTCACTTAGCTACGTCGAGCTTAACACCCGCGCCAATCGCTTGGCCCACTATCTGATCGGTCTGGGCGTAAGATCTGAGACTCGGGTGGGCATCGCTGTTAAGCGCTCAGTTGAGATGGTTGTAGGACTGCTGGGAATCCTCAAGGCGGGGGGCGCCTATGTGCCGCTGGATCCGGATTACCCCGCTGAGCGGCTGACCTATATGATCGAAGATAGTGGCATTGAGCTGCTGCTCACTCAGCAGCATATTCGTGGCCTCTTGCCTGTGACGGAAAACCTTAGCGTTATCGAGCTGGATCAGTTGGATGTAGAGCATCATGCGTCAACGAACCCTGAAGTGGCGCTGCATGGCGAGCATCTTGCCTATGTCATTTATACCTCGGGTTCTACCGGGCGACCTAAGGGCGCGGCCAACCGTCACCATGCACTGACCAATCGCCTACAGTGGATGCAAGACGCCTATGGCTTAACGACCGGCGATGCGGTACTACAGAAAACGCCTTTCAGCTTTGATGTTTCTGTATGGGAGTTTTTCTGGCCGCTGATGCAGGGCGCCCGACTCGTGATGGCGCCACCTAGCGCTCACCGCGAGCCAGCCCAACTGGTCGAATTGATCCGTACCCATGGGATCACCACGCTACATTTCGTACCTTCAATGCTGCAGGCCTTCCTGGCCCATGGCGAGGTAGAAACTTGTACCAGCTTGACGCGCCTAGTATGCAGCGGTGAAGCCCTACCGGCTGACCTGCAGAACCAAGTATTTGCTCGGTTGCCTCACACGGGGCTCTACAATCTCTATGGCCCCACTGAAGCAGCTATCGACGTGACCCACTGGACGTGCCAAGACGATGGGCGCAACCAGGTAGCTATCGGCCAACCGATCGCTGGTATCCGTACCTACGTGCTGGATGGCGATCTTAACTTGGCGCCACCTGGGGTTGCGGGTGAACTCTATCTCGGAGGCATTGGGCTGGCACGGGGCTACCTGCACCGCCCTGACCTTACCGCAGAACGTTTTATCGCTGATCCATTTGTGCCGGACGAGCGCCTCTACCGTACGGGCGATTTGGTGCGCTGGCGGGAGGATGGTCAGCTTGAGTATCTGGGCCGCCTCGACCACCAAGTGAAGATCCGCGGCCTGCGTATCGAGCTTGGCGAGATTGAAGCCGAACTACTCTCTCAGTCGGAGGTTCGCGAGGCAGTAGTGGTCGCCCAAGAAGGCCCCGGTGGTTCTAGGTTAGTCGCTTATGTGGTTCCCCAAGCCGACAGTGAGCTCGACACCAGTTCACTACGTGAAGTGCTGGGGCAACGATTGCCGGACTACATGGTGCCGGGCGTCGTGGTTACGCTTGAGGCACTGCCGCTAAGTGCCAACGGCAAGGTAGACCGCAAGGCCCTGCCCGCTCCGGATTTGGCCAGTGTCTCGCAGTACGAGCCGCCTCAAGGCGAGGTGGAGGAAGCGCTGGAGGAAATCTGGTCAGAGATACTGGGTGTTGAACAGGTGGGCCGACACGACAACTTCTTTGAGCTGGGCGGGGATTCGATTCTCAGTCTACAGATCGTCTCTCGGTTGCAACGGGCTGGTTGGACGGTCACTCCTCGGCAAGTCTTTGAGCATCAGAGCATAGCCCAGTTGGCGCTGAATGCGACCAGTGTACTTGAGGAAGCGCAACGGCGTGAGATTGAGCTTTATGAATTAGCAGATTATCTGAGCAGTGAGCAGATCGAAGCCCTAGGCTTAGACCAGGGCAATATCGAAGATGTTTATCCCCTGTCGCCCACACAAGAGGGGATGTTCTTCCACTCTCTTGAAGCGGAAGAGCCGGGACTCTACGTCAATCAATTGAATGTAGACGTCAGTGGCTTGGATGCCGATAGACTAGTGAGAGCTTGGCAAGCGATGGTCGAGCGCCATGCCACGCTAAGAACGGGTTTCTTATGGCAGGCGGGTATGGCGCGTCCACTACAACTTGTCTTTACTCAAGTGGAGCCAGAAATCGTACAGTTGGATTGGCGTAGTAAGAAAGATACGCTCGAAGAGTCTCTCGCCACCTATGCTGAGCAAGTGCTCAAGCGCCAAATTGACTGGCTGACCCCCCCATTAGCCTGGCTGCATTTAATTCGGCTTGATGATGACCGCTATCAATTGATATGGACTCGGCATCATATCTTGTCCGATGGCTGGTCTGAAGCCCGTCTAATTAACGAGTGGCTGGCCAGCTACGCGGAAGAGCCCTTGGCGGCTGTTGGGAGGCCCTACGGTGACTACATTCGCTGGTTGCAGCGTCAGGATGCCGCTTCGACTCAAGCCTTCTGGATATCGGAACTGGTGGGGCTGGAAGGGCCGACGCTGTTGGCCGAGTCGAGCCGTCAAGAGAGTGGGGCCCAGGGTTTCGCCAAACGCTATACCCGTCTAGGGCGGCAAGATACCGCACTCCTAAGAGCTGCTGCCCAGCGGCAGCGCGTGACTCTAAACACTCTAATACAGGCAGCCTGGGGGGTACTACTGCAGCGCTACTGTCATCAGGAACGGGTGGTGTTTGGCGCGACGGTATCCGGCCGCCCACCGAGCCTGCAAGGCGCTGAGGAGATGGTAGGCCTGTTTATTAACACTATCCCCGTGGCGTTGACGGCGAAGCCTGAGCAGAGTGTGGGTGCTTACTTGCAGAGTGTGCAGGCGACCAATCTGAGTATTCGTGAGTATGAACATGCCGCGTTAGCAGATATCCAACGCTGGTCTGGGTCATCGGGCCGCGCCTTGTTCGACAGTATCATTGTATTTGAGAACTTCCCCGTCGATAGAACAATGCGTGATCAGCAGCGGCATGGTCTGCGCTTTGGTGAGGTTGCCGGGGAAGGCATAACTGGCTACGCGATGGATCTGCAGGTGGTGATCGACGATGAGCTGGAGATTGAGTACTGCTATAGCCGACGGGTCTTCCCAGAGCCGTTCATTGATGAACTGAAATGCGCTATGGAGCTGCTCATTCGTCAGATGGCGGAGTCGCCGGATCGGCCTGTGGGTGAGCTGGAATGGATTGAATCAGCTCGATGGGATGCGCTGAGTGAATTAGGCCAGAGTGGCCGTAGTGGCTTCTCCCGCATGCCAGTGCATCGCCGCATCGCTGCGCATGCGGATACACAGCCAGATAGCACTGTACTTCGTATGGGTGACCAGACTTTAAGCCATGTGCAGCTCAACGCTCAGGCTAATCGCCTTGCCCATTATCTGCGCGAGCAAGGGGTGGAATCCGATGTGCGGGTTGGCGTGGCGCTGGAGCGCTCGCCCCAAGTCATTGTAACTCTGCTGGCCGTGCTCAAAGCGGGCGGCGCTTATGTGCCACTCGATCCGACCTACCCGCCCGAACGTCTGAGTTTTATGATCAAGGATAGTGGCATGGCCCTGCTGCTAACGCAGCACGAGGTACTGCCGCGATTGGCAACGGTGGAGGGTATACCTTATGTGGATTGCGAGGCGCTTGATCTAAGCCGTTATGACGATGCTGATCCCGATGTGGCCGTTCACGAAGAGTCGCTGGCTTACGTAATCTATACCTCGGGCTCCACCGGTATGCCTAAAGGCGTTACGGTGGCACATGGCCCGCTGGCGATGCATTGCCAGGCAATTAGCGAACTCTATGATATGGAACCCGACTCCTGCGAGTTACACTTTATGTCATTCTCCTTCGATGGTGCTCATGAGCGCTGGCTGACAGCCCTGTGCTCGGGGATGAGTCTAGCTATTCGGGAAGAAGAGCTATGGACAGCGGAACAAGCCTATACGGCCTTGCAACACTATCGGGCAGCGAACGTGGCCTTCCCACCGGCCTATTTGAATCAAGTCGCTGACTGGGCAGAAGGGCGTGATGATACGCCACCGGTGGAGCTTTACGTCTTTGGTGGCGAGGCGATGCCCAAGGCGGCCTATGACAAGGCGCGCCGCACACTGCGGCCGCGCTGGTTCATCAATGGCTATGGACCCACCGAAACGGTGGTGACACCGCTGCTGTGGAAGACACCCGCCGAGGAGACCTTTGACTGTGCCTATGCACCGATTGGTCGTCCCGTTGGCGAGCGGTCGCTCTACGTGTTGGACGATAACCTGCAACCGGTACCAAAGGGCGTTGTGGGCGAATTGTATATCGGTGGTTATGGTTTGGCGCGAGGCTATCTTGGGCGTACCGGCTTAACAGCCGAGCGCTTTGTGGCCGATCCCTTCGACACTTTAGGGGGACGTCTCTACCGCACTGGGGATCTGGTGCGTTGGAGAGAAGATGACAATGTGGAGTATATGGGCCGTGCGGATCACCAAGTGAAGGTACGTGGCTTCCGTATTGAGCTGGGTGAGGTAGAGGCACGTGCCCGAGAAATACCTGGCGTGAGTGATGTTGCTATTGTTACCCATGAATCCTCGACTGGGCATCAGTTGGTTGCTTATCTGGTAGCTGATGAGGCGGATAAAACTCGATTAGTGAAACGTGCACGCCGGTATTTCGAAGCACATCTGCCCGACTATATGGTGCCAGCACATATGATGGTACTGACAGCCCTGCCACGTATGGTCAATGGCAAGTTGGATCAGTCGGCGCTGCCTGAGCCGCGGCTGGATGAAAACCGCGAGCACGTGGCCCCCTCTACACCGGAAGCCCGCCAACTCGCTGAGATTTGGCAGGAAGTATTGGGTATTGAGCGAGTCGGTGAAACCGACAACTTCTTCGAACTGGGTGGAGACTCCCTGCTGAGCCTGAAAGTGTTGAGCCGAGTGCGCGCCCTAAAGGAGAGCACGCTTGATTTCAAACTGCGTGATCTGATGCAGAAGCCGACCATTGCTGGTCTGTTGGGGGTGGGAGAAGCTTCGGATGCCTTGCTGGATGGCGTAGTTATGCTCAATGGAGAGAGTCAGGGGCAGTCACCGCTGTTTTGTGTGCATGCTGGTATGGGCACCCTTTACGACTATCAACCGCTGGCACGGCGTTTACAGGGAGTATGCACGGTATATGGACTACCGTGCCGGATGCTAACCGACCCGCAACATTGTGATACATCGCTGGAAGCAATGGCTGATGACTATGCAGCCACTATCCGTCGCTTGCAGCCTCACGGGCCTTATCGGTTATTGGGGTGGTCGCTAGGTGGTACCTTGGCAGCAATGATCGCGGCACGGCTTGAAAAGCAAGCCCAGGAGGTGGGCCTGTTGGCACTGGTCGATCCCTATATCCCTGGTAGCGGCCAGACGAGCGAAGATGACTGGTTGCAGGATTTTGCGGCCTTTGTGTCGGTCATCTTGCCGAGCATTTCATCTGAGATGGTCACCAAGAGTACTCATGAAACGCCCCGTAAGGAGCCAAGCGAAACGGAACTCGCCGCTATGCTGGAACGCCTACTGTCGTCTGATGCGGCCCACGGACGGGAAGGTTATGCCGCTCTGGGTGGTGAAGAGCTGGCACGGATCTTCTGTGTGGCACGCCATCTGAAGAGGCTTTCCCTACAGACCGATACTTTGCCGACGCTGAGCTGTGAAGCGGATTGTTGGTGGTCTGAAGGGCGTCCACAAGAGGAACGGCAAGCGCTAACGCATCAAGTGGGGCAAGCGCCACATCATGCTATTGAAACTTCCGAGGATCACTTCTCGATAGTTTCCTGTGATTCGCTGTTGCTACAGGTGGTGGAAAGACTGCAAGAGGAGCCCCATCCATCAAAGCATGTAGAGGAGAATTTAACGGCCTAACGGCCGGTTTTTGAAAAACTCTTCTCGGCTGTTGGGTTTCGATGGCTGAGAAGAGTCTTGGGGCTGCTGAGGTGGTGCTTTCATTTATGGATGTACCAACTCTTATGGGCGCTGAGTGGTTGGCTGCTCTTGTAACAAGGCGTCGACCAAGTTGTTAGCAAATTGGTATGCTGATGGCAGCGCACCAAAGATCCAGAATGGTGGGACTGTTATTACAGAGTCTTCCTTAACACTGTGGACATGTTGCCATAGTCCATAATTTGAAAGCCGATCCGTTATATCATTAGAAACACCAGCAGGCCCTTCAACAATCACTAGACGGGCCTCAATACCAATAAGTTCCTCAACACCAACCACTGTAAAACCCCATCGAGTTGTTGGCCTGTCCCAGGCATTGGGAAGACCAAGGCGATCAAGTACGGCTTGTGGCAAGCTATTTTCTCCATAAACTCTGATATGACGATCATCTAAAGCACGGATGATCAGAAGAGGCTCTGACCAACTTTTAGCAATAACTTTTAAGTTTTCCATTTCAGCTTCAATAGTGTTTATATAATCTTCTGCCATTTCTGGTTGTGCAATAGATATTGATACATTTCTCGTGAACTCCAAGAGTTCACTCCAAGTGTTCTGATCGCTATCATAAGTTGAAAATAACTGTGTGTTATAATTTTTTGAAAGTCTCTCATCGATTGTAGAAAGATAGGTTTCTGACATTATGACATCAGGGTCAAGCTGTGTGATGATTTCAAGATTTGGTTGGGATAAACCAATATCAAATACGCTTTCTGGAAGCGATCTGATACTGCCCCATTTTTCGTATGATCCTGGTGATAGCATACCTTTTAGTGGGGCGTCAAGAGCTACCAATGTTTCGGCAACAGTCCAGCTGAGTGCTATATAAGTAGGAGGTTCTGAAGCTTGACTAACGGTAGGAAGAGACAGTGAAATATAGCAGGATAAAATGCTTAAAATCTTCGTAGTGTTAACTGCTGGGAGGTTAGAAAAGATCATTTTTCGGCTCTTTATGAAAATAAATCTATTGCTATTTTTAGGAGATTTTAGAAAAGTTTTCTGCACTTTTCAGTGCGGAGTGGTTTCCAGGTTAAAGTGATAGTTTCTCCTCTGTAATCTCGATTGCGAGTCTGGTCTTTTTGTTGGTTTTGCTCTTTTAAAGTCTTCGTATTTTCGTGAAAAAATAAAAATAAAAGATTTAATATTACCTGCGTTTCTGTGGTGAAATATAGTGTAATCATACTCCGTCTATCGACGTTAGCGCTCACAAGCGAAGAATTAGATCAGATATTCAAAGGAGCGTCCACCTTAAGAAATAAAAACCTGTGCAGGAAATTAGCCTGCACAGGTTTGGGTTTGAACGATTAGTATTGATAGCGCATAGTTAGCATGAAATTGCGCGGCTCACCATAGTGATTATTGCGAGAGCGGGCTCTTAATGAACCGAAGTATTTCTCGTCAGTAAGGTTGTTGCCATTAAGTGAAAAATCCAGGTGGCGATTAAAGCGGTATCCAATTAAGCCTGAAAGTAGTGTATATCCATCTTGCTCCCAGTGTGTTTCACCTGACTCTACATAAAAACCGCTAGTATAGTTAAGTCCAGCGCCAACCCTCCATCCTGTGTCAGGGTCGTCAGAGAATTGATAGCGTGACCACAGCTTAAAGTCGTGCTCTGGAGTCTCGGTAGAAAAGTCTCTGCCTTCCTGAACTGGATCCCTTAAGTACTCTGTTTGTGTATAAGCATAACCTGCTGATATATCCAAGCGGGGTAAAGGCTGCCCGCTAACCTCTAATTCAAATCCTTTACTCTCAACTTTCCCCTCAGCAACTGAAAACCCGGGGTTGTCTATATCGGCAACGCTACGGTTCTGATCAGTAATACGGAAGACAGCAGCATGCCAATTGAGTAAACCATTTGAAGATTCACCTTTTAGGCCTAGCTCAAGTTGAGCGCCAGTGCGGGGCTCAAGAAAGTCGCCATTAATGTTTTGTGCACTCTGAGGCTTAAATATATCGGTATAGCTGGCGTATGCTGAGATATCGTTATTTATGTCGTAGATTAAACCTGCATAAGGTGTGAATTCGCTATTAATCTCGAAGTTGTTGGATGAGTTTAGTCGGTCTCTAACTTCCCACCAGCTCATCCGGCCGCCTGCAATAAATGTCGTATTCTCAAGAACAGAGAGGTTCAACTGGCTATATAATCCAGTTTCTTCCGTTTGAGTATTAGTGGTTTCGCTGAGATCAAATGTTGGTCTTGGCGTATTGGGATTAGGGTTTATCAAACTGCGCTGTATAACTTGAGGATCTCCATAGCTCCAGCTGACCTTTTCTTCGGTGACTTTGTGACTGGCCCCCACCATTATATTATGTGTTTTATCAAGAAAAGAAAATGGAGTAGAAATCGTTGCATCTACAAAACTGTCTTTGCGAGGAGTGACAATTTGCCATTGAGCAATATCGATGCTGTCTGTATTAGAGTTTGGGAGGCTAATGCCTGCAGAACTTTGCTGAGTGTCTGTTTCTCGCTCTATGTGATTTGCAATCAGGCGAAAGTTGCCGCCATTATCTAATTGATGCTCTAGCTCAACAAAATACCGCTCTATGCTCTCATCTTTAATATCCCAAAGAGAGCCATGGTAAGTAGAGCGATCAATGTTTAACAACTCGCCATTAGCAAGTTGTGGAAGTCCAAAGTTAGGTCTGGATTCACCAGACTGCCTCATAATGCCAACGGATAAAGTCGTATCCGGCGTTAGATCGTATTCTAGGGTTCCATATCCAAGTGTATTTTCGGCATAAACATGATCAATGAAACTACCCATATCATCATATACCCCGACGAAGCGGCCACGTAGCTTACCTGATTCATCAAGTGCGCCGGTGATATCGACCTCACCGCGATAAGTATCCCAGGAGCCATATGATAGTGTAGATTGAAAACCAAAATTTTCTTGGGCGCGCTTACGCACTAAGTTAACGGTACCACTAGGCTCGCCTGAACCCTGAAGAAGCCCTGAAGGGCCGCGTAAAACCTCCACTCGATCTAGTACAGCAGTATCGAATATAGTATCCGTTACGCCAGCTGCCGTATCTATTGGGCTACCATCGAGCAGCAAAGTATCAATATCAAACCCGCGGGATCTGAAGATTGAAGCTGAAGGACCAAAGCCACTTTTTGTTATGCCTGTGGTTTGTGACATGACATCGCCAAGAGTAGTCATGCCCTGATCATCCATGCGCTCGCGAGTGATCACACTGGCAGACTGAGGAATGTCCCTGAGTGACTGCTCTCGTTTACCAATGGTGACTCGGTTTGAAGTATAGGAGCCGGTATTTTCAGTCGAGGCATCACGCAGGTACTCGCCGGTTACCTGGACGGTCGGTAATGTATTAATCGTTTCGTCGTTTTCCGTCTCTTGCGTTATGGTGCCCTGAGCGAAAGCCGACGGAGCCGCGAATAGCGATGCAGCGCAGGCATTGGCAATGGCCACAGTGAGCAGGTGTCTGCGCAGGCCGGTACGAAGTTGGTGCATAGGAATCCCCTTGCATGATATTTTGTATGTTAATAGTAATTGTTATTATTAGTATTATGTTCTTAATTTGTACGCTCTTGCAACACTCTGTTGCTTAAAAAGGTACCTGTGACTAGAGGCGCTACATTCACCATCCATGTAGTGCCCCATGCGGCGACAACTAGACATCTACTGGGCTTGGCTGGTTACTGAGATGTTGCCGTAGCGCCTTGGCGATATCCGCACGCACCTGACCGGTGGCATCGGGCGTAATGCTGCCCAGGCGTGCGAAGTCGTGCACCATGCCGGGGTAAACAGTCAGTTGTGTATCCACGTTCGCTTGCTGTAAACGGTTCACGTAAGCAATGCCTTCGTCAACCAGGGGATCATGTTCGGCCAGGGCGACGAAGGCAGGTGGTAGGTTGTTGAGCTCCGCAGCCTCTAATGGTGCAAAACGCCAATCGTGGCGTTCCTCATCGCTATTTAGATAGTGGCCAAACATCCACTGCAGGGTGTCTGCTTCCAGCAGGTAGCCTTGCGCGTATCGGCGGTGAGACTCGCTGTCCTGCCAGGCACTGGTGCAGGGGTAGAGCAAAATCTGGCAGCGTGGCGGGTGCCAACCATTATCACGTGCTGACATGCAAAGAGCCGTGGCGAGGGTGCCGCCAACACTGTCACCACCCACGGCGATACGTGAGGTATTGAGCCCTATCTCTTCGCCATGCTTCAGCAGCCAGCAATAGGCATCTTCAGCGTCGTGAAACGCTGTCGGAAACTTGTGCTCGGGGGCCCGGCGGTAGTCGACAGCCAGCACTGTGTAACCAGTCGCTTGAGCGATGCTCTGGCAGAGCGAATCGTGGGAATCCAGGCTGCCCAGTAGATAGCCGCCGCCATGGAAGTAGAGCAGGGTAGGCGATAAAGACTCCTCGCCTTGGTAGCGGCGTAGTTCTATACGGTGTCCATCTCGGCAGGTGATACCCAGTGCCGTTGCATCGTTAGTTATTGGCTCATCAAGCATCTGTGATGATGTCTCGTAGGCAGCGCGTGCCTGTTCTGGTGAGAGCGAGTGGAAGGGCGGATTGCCGCTATCGGTGACCAGATCTAAGAAAGCGGCGACATCAGGATGTAAGGACATAATGGGCGTAAGTCTCGGTGTTAGGGGCCGCTTTGGGAGAGCGGCCATGCGTTGATAGTGCTTGGTTAGTCCGTGCTTACCAGTGATGGAGTTGATGCCTCTGACTGGGCTGCTGGTAACGCCTCATTAAGTACTTCACAAATCTCACTCGTCCGTGCCGCCAAAATCGACAGCAGGGTATCGCTCAAACCATGGGTGGGTTCGCAGCTGCCTTGCAGGAAAATAGCCGGTTTGAACTCAGGCTTGGTGTAAAGCTGATAGTGGCGGTTGACGGCAAAATCAGGCAGGTAGTCCGCAACGGGGGCCAGTAGCCGTTTATGGGTGTCGCGTACATAGCCGGTGGCTAACACCACGGCGTCGTAGCGGGTGATATCCGTATGGCCAGTCTCCAAATCACGCACAAGTAGCTCAACGCCTTCAGTAGTTGCTTCGCTGCCAATAACCTCATGGCGGCGGCGGAAGCGGTGGCGGGCCTGGCCGGTTACTTTTTGCTGGTAGAACACATCGTAAATTTCCTGGATCAACGCGAGATCCGGGGCTGAGTAGTTGGTGCTTTTGTACTCCTGCAGCAGTGCTTCCCGCTGGCCGGTGGGGTTGTTGAACACGTAGTCGGTGTATTCGGGGTTGAAGATTTCGTTAACAAAGGGGCTGTCATCCGAGGGTTTAAAGGCCCATGCCCGGCTAATCAGATCCACTTGAATATCTTCACGACCGTGCAGATCAAGAAAGATCTCAGCGGCGCTCTGGCCTGCACCGATCACGGCAATGCGTTTGGGGGCGTCTTGCTTCGCCAGTTCCCGGAGGTAGTGGCTGGAGTGGAAGACCCGCGGGTCGTCTTTTAGCCCAGCGAAGCATTCAGGCACATTGGGCGCGCCGCCCACACTGATCACCAGTGAGCGAGTGAGCCTTTCCTGTACCGCGCCGCTTTCATCCCGTGAACGAACGCGGAGGTAGGCGACCTCGTCGTTGTCAGTTTCGGGCAGCACTTCAAACACATCCTCTCCGTAGGCGCACTGGTGTTCAAAGTGGCTGGCCGTCCAGCTTAGGTAGTCATTGAATTCGTGGCGGCTAGGGAAGAAGGTCTGCAGGTTGATAAAGTCCTGTAGGCGGCCTTTGCTGTGGAGGTAATTGAGGAAGCTGAAACGGCTGCCTGGGTTACGCGGTGTGACCAGGTCTTTGAGGAAAGAGATCTGCATATGGGCATTTTCCAGCAGCATATGCGGGTGCCAGGCAAAGCAGGGCTGGCGCTCAATAAACAAGGCATCCCGTGCTTGCCCTGAGTGGCGTTGCTCGTCGAGGGCAATGGCCAGAGCAATGTTGGAGGGGCCGAAGCCGATGCCGATCAAGTCGTGAATATGCATAAGAGTCCTCGTGGCTGATGTGTCTATAGGTTGAAGCGTGGGTCGGGTCGTGGCGCTGACCCCGGGTGCGGAGGCAGCGGTATCCAACTGCGCTCGTTAAAAAAGTGTTCGCGTAGCTGCATGCCGAGCATGGCCCGCTTATGGGGGAAATCGAACGCCTTAACGTGGGCGTAACCGCACTGGGCAAGGTTGTGCAGCATCTTGGCGTTATCCACGCGGGGCTCGATCACTAGGCGCTGGGTGCGGCAGTCACCCAGAAACAGGTAGTGCGAGATAGAGGGCATCCAGGCCGCCACATAAGGCCGCCCGCGAAAAGCGGCTTCTCCGATCAGTACGTGCCAGCCGCGATCAAAGTCATCGGCAGCGTAATAAGCGCCGATGCGATCCTCCTTGGCCCAATAGGTCTCGAAGTAGCCGAAGGGTTCGCCGTCGATACAGCCGATCAGCGGTACCACGCTGGGATTTTGCAGCGTGCTCTCCAGCCGCTCGCGGTGCTGTTGCAGATCGCCCTGCTCTTCCCAGAAGTGGGCAACAACCGGATCGTTCATCCAGCGGTTGAAGCGTTCAAGGTCAAGTTCCAGGTCAAGGACGCGAAAACTCAGAGTGGCATTCAGCCAGGGAATATGGCGCTGATAGACCGTGCCGCTGGGGCGCGGCGGGCGGCGTGGATGTCGCTTTCCATTCTCCAAGATGGGTTGCTGTGGGTAGGGGCGCATGGAGGGAGAGGTAAGCCAAAGGGTTGGCAATTGCCAAAATAGCTCCGCGTAGGCCCAGAGTTCGCCATGGCTATCTTTAACGGCGATGCCGGCTGCACACAGGTTGGCATGCACAACAGTGGGTAGCTGAAGGCGTAGTACAACAGTGGCCGGGTAACATGCAAAAGCCCCTTCGATAGCCGCAAGTAACGCCGGGAGTGGGGGGGCGGAGCGCTGCGGCCAGCGCAGCGTCAAGTGATTGCTATCGTCCACCAATGACCATTCAAGACGCTCTTGATCACCCTTAACGAGCAGTGACTGCGTGGTGGCATCGCCAATGACTTGATAGACGTAGCCCTCGGGCCGTGAGAGCAGAGAGGTTTCCGCGGGGCTTTCATAGGGTACGTCTACCTGTGTTTGTGCCTGGACAGAACTGGACACCGCAAAGCTCCTATCAATAAGAACGAATCACAAAAACGAATCGAAAAAAACAAAGAAAAAAAGCCGTAAAAATCACCTGCCACGGGGCGGCGTTACTGACTTCCTTATCTAAGGACGAATGAGAATGAGGCTTGTTTACATAAAAATTGATTAACTTTTTGCGGGAGTGATTCGTCTTTAGAGGTAGCTGCCGGTTTTCAATTGCTTTCCAATCGCTTTCCAACGAGGTGAATGTGCTTTCCTATCTGTTTCGTCGAACCCGCGGGCTGATGACCGCCGCTGCGCTGGCCAGTATTCTCTCGGGGCTTTTCAGCGTGCTGTTGATAACCCAAATTAATGCCGCGTTAACCAGTGATGCCACCAGTCGCGCTAGTGCGGCCTGGGCCTTCGCGGGCATTGCCGTGGCGTTAATGCTCTGTCGAATGGTGTCGACGGCACTGTTTGAGCGATTGGGGCAGCGTGCCCTGGCGGAGTTACGCAGTTTTATCGCCCAGTGTGTGGCCAAGACGCCCTTTGCTCAGTTCGAGCGCGTGGGCAGTGCGCGGATCCAGTCGGCGCTCACCGAGCACAGCAACAACGTGGCGGTACTGTTCGTTAGCTTGCCGGTGATTTTGACCAATACGGTTATCGTGGTGGGGTGCTTGGGCTATCTGGCGATGCTGTCATGGCAGGTGTTCTTGTTTGCACTGGGGGTGATTGGCTTGGGCGCTGTCGGCTACCACTTGGTGCACTTACGCGCCATTCATTATCTCCAGAGTGCCTCGTCAGAGCAGGATCGTTTGTTTGGTCATTTCCGCGCGCTGACCGATGGGGCGAAAGAGCTGCGGCTGCACCAGCGCAAGAGCCGGGTCTTTATGGATCAAATACTGGGGGAGTCGGTTGAAGGCGTGCGGCGGCTGCGTACCTATGGCATGTCGCTGTTCGTAATCTCGACCAGCTGGGGGCAGTTCCTGATGTACGCCTTCATTGGCTTGGTGCTGTTTGTGTTGGCCGGCGATGGGCCTAATCAAACCCAGGTAATGACCGGCTTTGCCCTGGTGTTTGTGTTTATGGTGACGCCCCTTGAAGGGTTGCTGATCAATATTCCGCGGATCAATATGGCGCGGGTAGCCGCTAGCCGAATTGATGACATCACCCGCGAGATGCCCCAGGGGCAGGAGAGGCAAACATCACCACCGTTGCCTGATTTTCAACGGCTTGAATTGCGTGACGTCACCCATCAGTACTACCACGAGCAGAGCGATGATTTCTTTGAACTAGGGCCGGTTAATTTAAGCTTTACGCCGGGGGAAGTGGTGTTCCTGGTTGGGGGTAACGGCAGCGGCAAAACCACGCTGGCCAAAGTGGTGGTGGGACTTTATCCGCCGGATGGTGGCGAGGTGTCGCTCAATGGCGAACCTGTCGAGGCGGATGGCTGGGATGCCTACCGGCAGCTCTTCTCGGTCGTCTTTTCTGACTTCCATCTTTTCGAGCGCCTGCTGGAAGCACCGCGGGAAGATCTCGACGAAGAGGGCAACCGCCTGCTGGCCAAGCTGCATCTGCAGCACAAGGTACGGGTTGAAAACGGCGCGTTCACCACCCAGGCGCTCTCCCAGGGCCAGCGCAAGCGCCTAGCGTTAGTAGTGGCCTACCTGGAAGATCGGCCCTTCTTGGTGTTTGACGAATGGGCCGCGGATCAGGATCCGTTATTCAAAGAAGTGTTTTACACAGAGGTGTTGCCCGAGCTAAAACGCATGGGCAAGGCAGTGCTGGTGATTACCCACGATGATCGCTACTTCCACCTCGCGGATCGGTTGGTGCGACTGGAGAGCGGCAAGCTGTTGGCGCCAGAGCAGGTGGTTGGGGAGGGTGCCAAAATAGAGAGTATCGTTTAAGCTGTATAGGAAACCGAGGAGGATGATCATGAATACCCAGCTAGATCCTATCGTTTCGGAATTCGAGACGCAGGAACAAGCCGATAGCTATGATCGTTGGCTCAAAGCCAAGGTTCAGCACAGCATCGACAACCCAGGCCAGGGAATGCCCCATGATCAGGTCATGTCTAAGGTTGATGCGATCATAGCCGACGCGGAGCAACGCCAAAGCGGCGGGGTGCAATGAGTTTGCCGATATACTGGTATGATGAGGCGATTCACGACCTGCTTGAACTCGTTACGTACATTGCTGAGCGCGATCCTCAAGCTGCCCGGAGGTTGCGCTCTCGTATTGAAGCAGCTGTCTCTTTAGTGGCTGAGCATCCGTATTTACATCAAGTGGGCCGCTTGCCGGGGACGCGGGAAATAGTGGCTCACCCAAACTTTATTGTGATCTACCAAGTGACGAATCGCATTGAGGTCATATCCGTGGTTCACTCTCGCCAAAATTATCCCTGACGCCAATCCGCCGCTAATACGAACTGCTAAGCCAAGGTCTCCACCTCAAACGCGACAATCTGGCGCTGGATGCTGGAAAACTCCACGCCGATCAGGTGTATGGGTTTACCGGAGGCGCGGTGCTTATCGGCGTAGCCTTTGTGTTTGATTTGCTCCAGCGCTTTACCTTCCGGCAGTTGCTCCACCACTTTGAATTCAAACAGATAAATATGCCCATCAAAGTCCACGCTCATATCCACCTTACCGTGGTGGCTGGCATCTTCCACCGTTACATCCAGCCCCAGGGCCGCAAAGTGGCTGTAAAAGACGCTCGCGTAATGCCCTTCGTAGCGGGCAATCGGATTGTTGCGGTACCAATCGTGGGGGAGTCCAGCGTAGAGCGCTTTGAGGTGAACTTCTAACCCGGCAAGGTCGTGCTGACTTAAATGACGGAACAGCGTTCGGCGCTCGCGTGGGGCGTTCTCGACCCCCAGTGACGGCAACAGTGCGTGGTTGAGGCTGGTTTCGACTTCGCGATTCGGAAAGCCTAGGGTGTACTGGCGGTAGCCAAGTAAGGGTTCTTCTACCTGCTGAATGGTTAGATAGCCGGTTTGAAACAGCAGGCCTTCGGTGCTGATCTGGTCGACATCAAACTGGCTGAGCAGTTCATACTCGGTTTCCCAGTGATCCAATGAAGGGGTAAATACCCCGCGCTGCTTAAGAATATCGACCAAAAACGTCGGTGTTGCGGACTCAAACCAGTAAGGTGCAAACTCGCGTTTCTGAAACAATAGCAGTACGTCGAAGGGGTTGTAGACGGACGCTACCTCACTGCCACCCCAGCGGTAGCCGTTATACCACTGGCGGATAGCCTCGCGATCAAGGCCAAGTAGCTCAGGGGCGAAGACCGTGTCGATGTCGCCATCGGTATAGCCGCAAAGCATGCTGAAGGGAGCATCCAGGGTGATATCGTTGAGGTTGTTCAATCCCGAGAACAGGCTGACCTTACTGAACTTGGAAACGCCGGTCAGCAGCACGAAGTGCAAGTGTGGGTCGGCGTCTTTAATAACGCTGTAGAGGTTCTTCAAGCCCTCGCGCAGTTCACGGGCGCGCTCGGGGGCCAGGATATTGTCCAAAATCGGCTTATCATATTCGTCAATCAGCACTACCACCCGCTGACCGCACTGTTGGTGGGCGGCGCGGATAAGGGCGGAGAACTCGCCAGGGATATCAGTTTTATGGTGCTGGGTAATGCCGAGCTGCTCGCGTTGAACCCTTAACTGCTCACGGATACGCTCGTCCAGCCCTTCACTGCTCTGCATCACGCCATCGGCAAAGCTAATACGAATCACCGGATAGCGTTGTTGCCAATCCCACCGGTCGTGGATATAAAGCCCTGCAAACAACGCTTGGCGGCCTTCAAACAGGCAGCGCAGGGTGTCCAGCAACAGGCTTTTGCCGAAGCGGCGTGGCCGCGAGAGGAAGTAGTATTTGTTCTGGTTAACCAAGCGCTCAATATGCGGAGTTTTATCGACGTAGTAATAGTCGCCCTCGCGAATATCCGAGAATGTCTGAATCCCGATGGGGAGCTTACGGCGGTGGGCATCCGGCATGGTGGCCTCCAGAGCAAAAACAGCGATACGAACAGCAGTTTAGCATGCGCATTGGTTGAAGCGCCTAGTCACGAAAAAGTGAGTGAAAAGATGTTCACCGGCCGCTTCCCCCCACCATACGCGCCAACACTTTATCCTTGAACCAGAAGCGGTGAATCAGTGCCATCGCTATATGGCCGATGACTAACCCACATAGCAGCCACGAGAGTGGGCCGTGAAGCAGATCGGCGGGTGCGATCATCCAGGTGATGTCGCGCTCGGCTTCGGGCAGTAGCTCTAGGCCATAAAAGCGCAGCGCGCCGCCGCGGCCGTACTGGCGTAGAATGGCGAAAGCGGGTAGCCACAACAGCAGCGCATAAAAGGTGATATGCACCAGGCGCGCCATGCGCCCACCCAATCCAGGCGGCTGGGATGGGCGCTGCTTGCGGTTGACCCATGCCCAGCCAAGGCGCGCTAGGGTCACGATCAGAATCAGAAAACCTAACGAACCATGAGGCCCGATGTTCGCCAAAAATAGCGTAATCGCGTTTTCGCCCATCCCTCCCCAAACCAGTAACACAGTAAACTGCAGCGTGACCAGCGCGGCGGTCAGCCAGTGCAGCGCACGGCTTATGCGTCCGTATTGGCTGGGGCTGTCTCGCCAGCAAATAGGCGTTTGGGCTGGCTTGCTGATGTGATCACTGTTTAGCGCCGTGTTGTTTGCCGCTCCTTTACCCATTGGCCTTGCCCTGGCGCCAGTAGCCCATGCTGGTGACGTACTGTTTGGGTAGCCCGCACTCGTTAACCAAATAGCGGCGCAGCTTCATAGCCACTTTGGTTTCAGCGGCGATCCAGGCGTAGAAGGGCGCGCTATCGTCCAGGGTGGCGGGTTCCCAGAGCGGGCCGTCCTCATCGTCGCTTTCATTGTTGGTCGTGGCGCTGGTAGTAGTGCTGGTAGTAGCGTTAGCAGGCGTGCCGCCTAGCGCTTGAATTTCCCTATGCAAATCGATATCGCGCAGTGCTCTCATCAGCAGATCACCGTGTTGGCAGCCGTGCTCGGCATCGCGGGCCAGCCAGTGCAATTTGGCGGCTTGGGCCAGCGGCTGCACATCGTCGCTGCGGGGTACTTCGAACAGCGCTTCGACCCTGGGCTTTAAAGGCAGGTCATCGAGGGTTTCCAGAATACCAGCGGCGGCGGGGAGGGCGGTTTCATCGGCGATGATCAGAATGCGGCGCACGTTCTGAGGTGGCTTCCACTCATAGCCCAGTTTAATACCCTCTACGCTAGCGTTAGGGGCTGTCATGGCAAGGCGGTCGCCGGGGCGGGCGCGCATTGCCCAGTGTGAGGCGGGGCCATTGTCACCATGGAGCACAAACTCTACATCCACCTCTGCTTTTTCCGCGCGTAGGGCTCGGATAGTGTAGCTACGTGCAGAGGGGCGCTGGGCGTCCGGCAGAGCACGGTAGGCGCCGTACCAGTCGTGTTCTTCCAACTTGGCAATCTCGAACAGCGGGTCGAGACTGCCACCACCTTTGGGGAAAAATAGCTTGATGCGCTGATCCGGGGCGTAGGTCGCCATGTGCCCTACGTCTGGGCCGGTAAAGGTGAACCTGACGAGCGAAGCGCTGACCTGGGTGCGCCTCGCCAGGGTGATATCGAACAGCTGGTAGTTATGTTTGGCTGCCATGGTGGGTATCTCCATTAGGTATTCATTAAACAGGGAGTCAATTGTAGTGCTAATTATTATCATTTAGAATCGTTGTCAATAATTCAACCATTAACTTCCAGAACTACTTAAGGCTAAGACAATGACGCTGCTGCCTATCACGTCTCTTTTGGCGAACTATTTGGTTATCACAAAAGGGTGCTCGCTATGCTAGGTGCCTCGCAAGTTGCCCAACGAGTGGGCGGAATGTCGCCCGCGAAAGCCTGCCTGTTGCTTAGCCTGCCGATGGCGGTGCTATTTTGGATTGGCCTAGAGGGGCAAGGCGGTTTTGCGCTGGGCTTGCAGGCGTTAGTAGCGCCTTCCTTTGAGAACGTTGATGAGCTGCTGCTCTACTACGCTTGGTGGCCGCGTCTCTCAATCGCGCTGCTGGCCGGGGGCGGCTTGGGACTGGCGGGCGTACTCATGCAGCAGGTGTTGCGCAACCCGTTAGCCTCGCCGACGACATTGGGGGTGGCGTCGGGCGCTAATTTGGCGTTGATGACCGCCACCTTACTGGCGCCGGGGCTGCTTGTAGTCGGGCGCGAATGGGTAGCCTTGCTGGGTGGCACGTTGGCAGTGGGGCTGGTTTTTCTGCTCTCCTGGCGGCGCGGTTTGGCGCCGATCGTGGTGGTGCTGGCGGGGCTGGTGGTTAATCTTTATCTGGGGGCGCTCTCGACGGCGCTGCTGTTGTTTAACCACGAGGCGCTCTCGGGGCTGCTGATTTGGGGCGCGGGGTCGCTGGCGCAAAATGGCTGGGACGGCGTGGCGATTCTCTGGCCACGGTTGGCGATTAGCTGTGTTGCCGCCTGGTTTTTGCTGCGCCCCCTGGCGGTGCTGGAGCTTGATGATGCCAGCGCCAAGAGCCTGGGGGTTTCGCTGACCTATCTGCGCTTTGCGGGCATGGGGCTGGCGGTATTTATTACCGGTAGCATTGTTAGCGTGGTGGGCATTATCGGCTTTATCGGCTTGGCCGCGCCCAATATTGTGCGTATGGCCGGAGCGCGCCGGTTAGGCCCACGGCTGATATGGTCGACTCTATTAGGGGCGGTGCTGCTGGCGACGACAGACCTGCTGCTCCAGCAGTTCGGCGGCATGGTGGCGGCCTTTATCCCCACCGGGGCGATTACCGGAGCCCTGGGGGCGCCGCTGTTAATGTGGCTGATCCCACGCCTGAAACTCCAGGGCGATCAGCCGCCTAAAGGGGCGGGTGTTTTCGCCCATCGCCATCCGGCGCCTTCTCGTTTGGCCACCGGTTTAATCCTCGCGCTACTGGGCGCCACACTGCTTGGGCTGCTCGTTGGTCAGGGTGTTGATGGTTGGTACTTGTTGTCGCCGGATAACTGGAACGTGATGCAGTGGCGCTTGCCGCGAGTGATGGCAGCCGCCGCCAGCGGCTTAATGCTGGCGATTGCCGGGACGATTCTGCAGCGCCTTTCCGCCAACCCTATGGCCAGCCCTGAAGTCTTGGGTATTAGCGGGGGTTGTGCCATTGCACTGATTCTGGGGATTTTCCTGCTGCCCGCACCCACCAATATGATGCTGATTGGCGTCGGCACTCTGGGGGCTTTCGCGACATTGGTGGTGTTGGTGGGTATCAACCGCAAGAGCGGTTATCTCCCCGAGCGTTTGCTACTTACCGGGGTGGCTGTCAGCGCGCTGTTTGATGCGGTGCGCAGCGTGATGCTGGCGGGTGGCGATCCGCGCGGTCAGCAGGTGATCGCCTGGCTGGCGGGCTCTACCTATTATGTGGATATCACCAATGCTGTCGTTGTCGGCGGTATTGCCGCTGTACTGGCACTGGTTACGCTGCCGTTTACCCGCTGGCTGGATATCTTGCCGTTAGGAGCCCCTACCGCCAAGGCGCTTGGGGTAACGCTGAACCGTGCTCGCCTGGCGCTGCTATTGCTGGTGGCGCTACTCACCGCCTGCGCCACCCTGGTGGTTGGGCCGCTGTCGTTTATCGGCTTGCTGGCACCGCATATGGCGCGTTTGGTGGGCTTCTCCCGGGCAGGGCAGCATCTGCTGGGGGCGGCGTTGATTGGTATGCTGTTGATGGTGCTGGCGGATTGGGTCGGCCGGCAGATTATTTTCCCTTATGAGATACCGGCCGGTTTGGTCGCCTCCCTGATTGGTGGCGCTTACTTTATGTGGGGGCTGCGGCGGCTATGAGTAACGTGGCGATCAAAACTAGGGAGCTTTCAGCAACGGTGGATCCTGCGGAGGCGCTGTTAGCGCTCTACCGCCAGCCACCGCTGGACAACCTGAAAGCCCCAGCGTTTGGTCAGCCTGATGAACCGACGCTGGCAGTCTCTGCGTTGCTAGATCGAGACTTCTTAAGTGAGCAACTGGCGCGCTACGGCCGCAGCCACGGTGAAGATGCCGACCGCAAAGCCGTCGCTTCAATCTGGTCGAAGTATCATTTCAGCAGTGTCTCGATCCCGACGCTGGTGGCCAATCTGCTCCTCGGTTACGCGTTGCCGGTGGGTATAAACGAACTACGGCTGGCGTTTGGCGATAAAGGACAGACCGGGCGTATCTGGTTGCCACACGGCGGCTTCCCGCTCTCCTCTAAAGCGCCCCAGGCGCGCTTTAGTACGCTATTTGACGATCACTGTGCGCCACTCATTGAAGTGCTGGCCGCGGTCTCCGGTCTCTCGGCCAAGGTGTTCTGGAGCAACCTTGGCCACTACGTGGAGTTCGTGGGGAAGACCTGCTCGCGGCTTCCGGAATTCAGCGGCGCGGGTGACCCGCTGCTGGATTACCTCGATACCAAGACGCTCCCCGATGGGCGGCGCAACCCGCTCTACCAGCCAGTGCGCTATCTGGAATTGGGCGGGGAAACGCCTGCTCGTGTGCGGCGTCTGTGCTGCATTAAATACCGGCTACCCGGCGAGCCGCTTTGCGGCGGCTGCCCGCTAAAACCTGAAAATAAGCCGGCCAGGCGTCGGCGCTAATCTTTCGAATCGCCAAAGGAGCCTTGTCATGGAACTGTTGAGGATTGTATGGCGTGATTACCGCTGGCCGTTTGTGGCCGTGGTGCTGCTTAGCCTGGCAAGCGCCGGGCTGGGCATTGGTGTCATCGCCTATATCAATCAACGGCTGCTGGGTACCTTCACCGACCCCTGGCGCATCCTGCCAGAGTTCCTGGGACTGATAGCGCTGTTACTGGTTATTACCCTGACATCACAGTTGGCGCTGACCACGCTGGGCCACCATTTCGTTTACCGGCTGCGGGGGCAGTTGATCAAGCGAATTCTGGATACCAATATCGAACGCGCCGAACAGATTGGCAGTGCGCGCCTGTTGGCGAGCCTCTCCACCGATGTGAGTTCAGTGACTGTTGCGTTTATACGCTTGCCGGAACTGGTACAGGGTGGGGTGCTGACGGTAGGCGCCACGCTCTACCTGGCGTGGCTTTCGCCTGCCATGCTGGGCGTCACCGCGCTCTGGGTGATCGTGACTATTTTAATTGGTATACGCTTGGTGGCCCGGGTCTATGGGCATATGGCCAAACTGCGCGAAATACAGGATCGTCTCTACGCGGATTACCAGTCGGTGATCGAGGGGCGCAAAGAGTTGGCGCTCAATCGCGACCGTGCCGAATGGTTGTATCGCGATGTCTACACCCCGAACGCAAAGGATTGTCGGCGCCATTTTATTCTTGGCGATACCTATCATCTGAGCGCGGTGAACTGGTTCAACATCATGATGCTGGGGGCGATTGGCCTAGCGTTCTTTTTGGCCAACGGCCTGGGCTGGGCATCGGTGCAGGTAGCCACGACGTTCTCACTCACGCTACTGTTTCTACGTGGGCCGCTGATGCAGGCCATTGGCGCCTTTCCGACGCTGATTAATGCCCGGGTGGCGTTCGAAAAAATCAGCAGTTTAGACCTGGCCGAGCATCGTGAGGCATTCGGTCACTCTGCGCTGCGCCACAACTGGCAGACGCTTACCCTGGAGCAGGTCAGCTATCGCTACCCGGATGAGGAGTCCCGGCCGGGCTTTGCTATCGGCCCTATCGATCTGACCTTACAGCGCGGCGAGGTGGTGTTTCTGATTGGTGGCAACGGCAGTGGTAAATCGACCCTGGCGAGGCTTCTAACCGGGCTCTATCAACCGCAAAGCGGCTGCGTACGGGTCGATGGCATGCCGCTGCGGGAAGAGGACTGGACACGCTATCGCCAACACTTCTCGGCGATTTATACCGACCTGCATCTATTTGACCGTTTGATGGGCCCCGCGGGCGAGTCACCCGACCCGGTGCTGATGGAAGAGTGGCTGGCGGCACTGGGCATGCAGAGTAAGCTCGACTTCGACGGTGATCGCATCACCAACATTAACCTCTCTCAGGGCCAGCGCAAGCGCCTGGCGATGCTGCTGGCGGTGGCTGAGCAGCGCGATCTGCTGTTGCTAGACGAGTGGGCCGCCGACCAGGATCCCCAGTTCCGGCGGGTGTTCTACCGTGAGCTGATACCGCAGCTAAGGGCGCTAGGCAAAACGCTGGTAGTGATTAGCCACGACGACCACTACTTCGACCAGGCCGACCGCCTGCTGGAAATGCGCCAGGGTCAGTTGGTCGAACTTACCGGCGAACAGCGTGAAGCGGCCAGCCGCGATGCGGTGGCGAGGGTGAATGGGTGAAAGCGAAATGGCTAACCCTCAATCAGCCGAGCCGAGGCTGGTTCTGGCTGGCTATAGACATTTTTATTACATAAGAAAAACTAATACCCCATTAGCAGGATGATTTTTAGTTATCAGTGCTCCCCGTTACCTTAGTGTCAGTTTGATCAACGCGACGCATATTCTGACACTGGGAGCTGGGCAATGTGGGAAAGTTATATCACCGGGCTGGTGGTGAGCGGCGGCATTATCATGGCGATTGGGGCGCAAAACGCCTACATCCTTGGGCTGGCTATTCGTCGTGAGTACCACTGGTGGTCGGCGGGGCTGTGTATAAGCGCGGATATTATTCTGCTCACGGCAGGCATGTTTGGGGTGAGCGCTTTTCTGCTGACGATGCCCAGCGCTATGGAAGTCATGCGCTGGGTGGGCGTGGCGTTTTTAAGCTGGCTGGCGGCCCAGGCGTTGTTTAGAGCTTTTAGCGGGCGGCAGGGGCTACGTGCCGGAGCGGGCAAATCGCGCAGCTTAACCAAAGTGATTTTCGCCACTCTTGCTGTCACTGTGCTTAACCCCCAGGTTTACCTGGATACGCTGCTGCTGATACCCGCCATTGGCGCTCAGCAGGAAAGCGCCGGTGTGTTTGTGGCGGGGGCATCTACGGCTTCCATACTGTGGTTTAGCCTGCTGGCCTGGGGCGGTGCCGCGCTTTCGCCCTGGCTCTCGAAGCCTATCGCGTGGCGCATTATCGATGGCCTGATTGGCTTGATGATGGCTGGCATCGCCGTGCATCTCGCTTTTAATACCGGCTGAAATAGCTCTCTATTACCGCGATGGTCGTATCTATACACGCATCTGTTTAGTCCTTTACTCCATGAACCAGCGGCGTGCGTTGTGGTAACAGATATCCGCAATGATCCTATCAAGCAGTTTGTCATCATTGGGTGCCAGTCCCTCAGAAACCCAACGCCCGACGATGCGGCAAAGCAGCCTTCTGAAATACTCATGCCGGGGAAAGGATAAAAAGGATCGACTGTCCGTTAACATGCCGGTGAATGTGGACAGTAACCCCATCTGAGCCAGTTGGTTCATCTGGTTTTCCATGCCGTCAAGCTGGTCATTGAACCACCATGCAGTACCTGCCTGAACTTTGCCTGCAATGCCACCGCCTTGAAAGTTACCCGCCGTGGTGACGATGATGGGGTTTTTACTGGGATCCAGCGCATAGAGAATGGTGCGCGGCAGCTCATAGGTGCTATCCATTCGATCCAGTAATTTGTTTAACGGCTCGGCGATGGGCTTATCCTGAATGGAATCAGCCCCTGAGTCGCTGCCAGCTGCGCGGAATATTTGCGTACTGTTATTGCGCAGCGGCCCTATGTGCAATTGCATCACAAGGTCTGCCCGCGCGTACGCACGGCCCAGCTCTACCAAGACGGCCATACGGAAGCTCTCTGCTTCGTTTGGCGTTAAGGCTTTGCCCTGGCGGCCTTTCTCCAGAATGGCATCAAGTTGACTACTGCTTAGTTCATCAGCTTGCCCTAGCTGTCCGATACCGTGATCGGCGGCACGGCAACCGTTGGCAATGAAGTACGCCAAACGATCCGTAAGTGCGCTGACCAGATGCTCGAAGGTGTTGATGGGCTGTCCGGTTAGGCTCTCCAGTTTTTCAATATAGGCACTGAACCCTGCGCCTTCGATGGCCAGCGCGCGATCCGGGCGAAAGGTAGGCACCATTGAAAGCCCGCCTCTGTGCGGCGAGGCAGCAAAGGCTTGGTGGTGCTCAAGGCTGTCGAGGGGATCATCGGTGGTGCCAATGAGTTCGACCTTCATCTTTTTCAACAAACCCTGGGCGTGAAAATCAGGCTGGCTCAGCTTTGCTTGGGTGGTTTGCCAGATATCTTCTGCGCTATCGCCGTTGATAAGCTTGCCCTCATCACCAAAGTAGCGCCACAGTTCGAGATGGCTCCAGTGGTGCATAGGGTTGCCAATCGTTTTAGGGAGAATCTCGGCAAACGCCTGAAACTTCTCTTTGTCTGTTGCACTGCCGGTAATGTGAGATTCAGGAACGCCTGCCCAGCGCATCACGCGCCATTTGTAGTGGTCATGGCTCAGCCATAGATCGCCTAGGTTGTCCCAACGGCGATTGTTAGCCACCTCTTCGGGTGGCAGATGGTTGTGGTAGTCAATAATAGGTAAGTCCGCTGCCACATCATGGTAGAGGCGGCGTGCTGTCTCTGTATCCAGCAAGAAATCAGCATGTAGGAAAGTACTCATAAAGCATCCTTCTCATCATGATTGTGCATGGTGATGAAACCACCCCGCTCGATGATTTGGCCGCCATAGCTCAAGGGGCGGTTTTCACCTGCGGGCAGCACAATGTTGAGCTGTGAAAACGGGAAAGGCATATCGCCAGCATGGCTGATGTGCAGTTCCAAGCCATGCTCATCGCCGCTAAGCAGCAGAGAGGTAACACAGTGCGGACCATCTTTGCTCTCGCCGTCATCGTCATAAATAAGCGAGGTGCAGGAAAACGCCCCTGACATGGGAAATAGTGCCAAGGTTCGGCCAACTTGCGCCTCCGGCGTTGCTTTCATGGCTTCATTAGCAAGCGGCAGTATTGATCCAGCCTTAACAAACAGCGGCATATCAGCCAATGAAACCGGCTTCTCGAACCAGGTTCCAGGAGCATGCAGTTGACCAGTCCAATAGTCCCACCAGCCTGTCTGGTTGTCGGGCAGATAGACGCGTCGCTTATCCGCACCTTGCTCAACCACAGACGCCACGAGTAAATCTCGGCCTAGCAGAAAATCGTCGGTGTCTGCATAAGTTTGGGCGTCATGTTCATGATCGAGAAAGGTGGGGCGCAGCATGGGTTCGTGGTGGTTTACCGCCTGCCAAAGGCAGGTATAAAAATAAGGCAACAAGCGGTAGCGGAATTGGATAGCTGTACGAATGCCGTCTGCAACGCTGGGGTGCGTCCAAGGCTCAGTCACAGAGCCATCGTTGTTCCAGCTGTGAATGGAGAACCGAGGATGAAATACGCCGTTCTGAACCCAGCGGAGTAAAAGCTCTGGTTCAGGCTGGGGGCCTGCGAACCCGCCGACATCGTGGCCAATGTTGTAGATGCCCGAAAGCGACAACCCCAGCCCCATACGGATATTCCAACGCAGGCTCTCCCAACAAGTTTTGTTGTCCCCAGTCCAGGTCTGGGCGAACTGCTGCAGGCCCGCACAGCCTGATCGCGTCACAACGTAGGGGCGCTGCTGGGGCGTGTGTTGAGACTGTGCTTCCCAAGAGGCATGAACCATCAACAGCGAGTGCAAAGGCCGGATCAGTCCTACCTCGATCGCTTCACCAAAGCCAACGCAGCGAGCGCCATGATCCCACACTTCAAATTCGTTGTTATCATTCCAGGTCGACGTAATGCCGAGGTTAAGCAGTTGCTGAGTGACGTTCTCTTTCCACCAGCTGAGCGTATCGGGATTGGTGAAGTCTAGGTGAGAGCCTTCATCGTCCCAGAAGCTTGAAAGCTCCGGCTGGTCAGATTCACTGTCTTGGATAAATAGTTTATGTTGCGCTGCTTCCTGGTAACGCGGGTGATTCTTTAACAAGCAGGGTTTGATATTGGCGATTAATCGAACGCCGGCATCATTAAATGATTTCGTCAATGCGGTGGGTTCAGGCACCTTGTCGTTATTCCAATGAAACACATAACGCTTATCTGCAATGGAGGTGTAACCCGAAGAAAGATGAAAGCTGTCGCAGGGGATCGCCTCGTTCTCCAGTTTGCGCAAAAAGCCAATGAGCTGATCCTGAGCGTTGGGTGCATCCGTATAGGCCATAGTTGACCCGGAATAGCCCAGCGACCAGCGCGGCGGAAATGCCATCCCCCCGGTTAACGCAAGCTGGCTCTTCACCAGGTTTAGAAGCTGTGGCGACCAGCGGAAATAGTAATCCAGGTCGCCATCATCGGCCGTAAAGGAACGATAAGGGGCGTGGTAGTTATCAAGCTCCTGCCCTATGTTCAACACACAAGTGTTCAATGTGTCGTAGAAGATACTAAAACTACCGGTGGACGCGGTTTGGGTAATGGTGAAAGGCAGGTGTTTATACAGCGGGTCGGTGCGCTCTGCGTCATACCCCATGGCATCCAAGCTGCGCATTTCGAAACGCCGCCCCGTCCGCTCCAGCAGCCCAGCCTTTTCGCCCAAGCCATAAACCCGCTCATCGGGGTGCCGACGTAAAAAGTGGGCGTGGGCATGGTTCTTAACGCCCAGCATATAAGCGCCCGTGGGTCTGTCTTCAGCTAAATACCTCCAGCCCTCATTCACGTAGGCTTCCCACCTAAAATGCAACGGCTGAGAGACGGTGAGCCGTAAGGCACTGGTCTCGATCTGCAGCTGGCCATCCGACCACCCAAGCTTATACTGGGGACAACTGAACCCCATCACCGAATCACGTGATCGGCCCTTTGGTAAGGTGTTGCCGTCCGGGTTTACTGTCCATGAGCGGTTAAGACGCCATACGCCTTCCTTTAGGAGGCGTACGCGGAACAATGCATTCTCTAGAATGTTGATGCGGATAATATGCCTATCGCCCACTCTCAGGTGCACGGTCGTGTCGTCGTGGTGCTCCAGGCGCCAGTTTTTTAAGGTTTTCATTGTTTATCCTTTGATTCCTGAATTCAGGATTTAACGGTGGTCATCACCTGGAACCAACTCGTTAATAACCTAAAATAAGCTGGGGCAAAAATAAGCTGATTTGTGGAACGAAGGTCACCAGTAGAACAATGGCTATCAAGGCTAAATAAAATGGCAGAATTGGTTTCATCACTTGACTAATACTCACGCCACTGATGGAGCAGCCAACAAAAAGTGCTGAGCCCACTGGCGGGGTACAAATACCGACGCAGAGATTGATCGTCATTATTATCCCAAAGTGCACAGGGTCTATACCGATATCCTGCATCACTGGCATAAGGATAGGAGTGAAGATAAGCAGTGCCGGAGTCATATCCATAAAAGTACCAATCACCAGCAGTACGACGGTAATGCACAGCAAAATGATGATCGGATTATCGGAAATACCGATCATAAAAGAAGAGATCGTTAAAGGTATGTCGCCGAACGCCATGGCGCGAGACATGGCAATTGAGCAGCCGATTAAGAATAATACGATAGACGTTGTGACGACCGAGTCGATAAAGATCTTAGGAAGATCCGTTACACCTATTTCTCTGTACCAACATAAAGACAGTAAAAGTGAATACGCAACAGCGATCGCCGAGGCTTCAGTCGCCGTAAATACGCCACTAATAATACCGCCAATCACCACAACAATAAGGCCTAAAGGCAATATCGCCCGGCGTAATGCTAATTTAACTTCAGCAAGAGAGGGTTTCTCCGCGACGGGGTAGCCCTTTCTTTTAGATATGATGCCTGCCACCACCATTAGGGATAAGCCCATGATGATGCCGGGGATATAACCTGCCAAGAAAAGCGCTGCTATCGACGTGCCACCAGTAATGAGCGAGTAAACAATGAGTGTTGTGCTGGGAGGAATCAATAGCCCCGTAGGACAAGAGGTGACGTTAACGGCTGTCGAAAAAGCAGGATCATAACCCTCCCGCTTCTGGATGGGCGCCATCACGCCCCCAACAGCTGCCGCCGAAGCTACGGCTGAGCCGGATAAGGCGCCGAACAGCATATTGGAAATGATATTGACGTGGGCAAGCGACCCGGGGAGTCTTCCAGCAAGCACTTTGGCTAAATCGATAAGGCGAAGTGCGATACCACCTCGATTCATAATGTTGCCAGCCAAAATGAAGAAGGGGATGGCTATTAACGTAAAACTATCAAGCCCCGAGGCGATTTGCTGGGCAACAATGCTGAAGGATTGATCAACGCTCATGAATAACAGGAAGGTGAGTGTCGCAGATACGCCAATCGCGAACGCAATGGGTATGCCTAAGACCATTAAAAGCGCGAACGACCCAAAAAGCACCAGGACTGTTATATTCATATTAATCTCTCTCTTGTGAGGCAGGTGCTTGTTGCGGATCGATAGTGAAGCCGCCTTCCGACTTGGGGTTAAGCCAAACCCGTCCTAAAAAGATAAAACAGTAAAAAATGATGATCAGTCCCGAGACCGGAATGGGGCCATATACATAGCCCATGGGGAGTCTCAACGTGGGGGTTATTTGGCCTGATGCCAGCGTTCGGGAGACCATTTGCCAACCGCCCCACACCATTACAAAGAAGGCAAAGCCAGCAACGATTAACAATATGAGTGTGTTGAGTAACTGACGTGAGCGGCCGTTTAAGGCAAGAGGCAATATATCAATGGCGAGGTGTCGAGCTTGACCAAAGGTATAGGCCCCGCCCAACAGTGCTAACCACATAAACAATAATCGTGCGATTTCGCTTGTGCTTGTGCTCGGTGTTCCTAATACATATCGGGATAACACCTGCCACATTACACTGGCGACGATGATCACTAATATTAAAAAGACAGCCGAGCCAAGCACATAGTCCAACGTGCGTTTCATACGGAAGACCTCTGGTTTTATTTTTGTGTATCGCCGACTAGCACCATACTCCCTAGTCATTATGCAGAGAGTCGCTGCTACCGCAAAACATGTCAACCAATTTGTCTTATTGGTTGACATGATGCGGTGGGTAAGCCATCTTTTGTCTGCTAAGAAGAAAGTTGATGCCCTCAATAGAATGGCAATCTGCTTTCATGAAAGACAACCTGGGAGAGTCAACAAATGACAATAAGAAATTTTTTGAGTCCTGCCATTATGGGGACAGCCTTAATCTCAGCGACTACTTTGGTACACGCCGATACTCTACGCCTGAATCACAACAACCCCGAGGATCATCCGACCCATGTGAGCATGCAGTATATGGGCGAACGCCTTACTGAGCTCACTAATGGAGAGCTCAACATTCGCGTGTTTGCCAACGCCCAGCTTGGCACTCAACGAGAATCCATGGAGCTGGTGCAAAACTGCATATTGGATATGGCGCGTAGTAATACGGCGGAACTTGAAGCGTTCGAGCCAATGTATAGCGCCATGAATTTACCCTTCATTTTTGAAAGCGAAGAGCATTTTGAACGGGTCATTAACGGAGATATTGGCCAAGACATACTCACTTCCTCGAAGGGCAAAGGCTTCCTGGGTGTTGCCTTCCTGACGGAAGGAGCGCGCTCTTTCTATGGTGATCGTGCGGTTTACTCACCGGAAGATCTAAGCGGTATCAACGTGCGGGTGCAACCCAGCCCCTCAGCAATACGCATGGTGGAACTGCTGGGCGGTAACCCAACCCCCATTGATTGGGGTGAGCTCTATAGCGCACTTCAGCAGGGGGTCGTCGAAATGGCGGAAAATAACCCGACAGCCCTGACTAATGCCCGGCATGGTGAAGTGGTTAGTCACTTCTCTCTTAATGAGCACACCATCATCCCTTCTGTGGTCGTTATCTCCGAGTGTGCCTGGAATAAAATGACTGAAGATCAACAGCAGGCGTTACAGCAAGCAGCCTCTGAAGCTCAGGCGTTTCATTCAGAGTCATGGAACAAAATTGCCAGGGAAGCTCTGGAAACCGCTGAGACTGAGATGGGAGTTGAGATTAATGAAGTAGATAAAGCGCCCTTTATTGAAGCGGTCATGCCTATGCACGATGAGGTGGCCAACCAATCTGCCGAGTTGGCCGACCTAATCAGCCGAATCAAGGCAGAGGCTAACTAAAACCGCTGCAGGGGAGGTGGGAGATGCTAGAGCGATCATCCTTGGCTGAGAATGCCCTAACGTCGTTACATGACGAAAAGTATGATGTGCCGTTGAATCTGCAAAATCTGAACCACTCCACAATGGTGTTCACGAAAGGCCGCACGTCTACGTCGCTTAACGGTAGTTGGAATTTTTGCGTGGATTTGCTTGATACAGGTCTGCGTCAAAAATGGTATGAAATGCAGCCGGCCGACCCTGCTGATCGCACTGAACCCTGGGACTACGACCCATTTATGGGTGAATCCATCCCGGTGCCCTCAAACTGGGCCATGCTAAAGGAGAAATGGTACTTTTTTGAGGGTAGCGCCTGGTACACCAAAAAGCTGGGTCAAGAACTAGCTAAAAAGCTGGCTAAGAAACGGGATAGCGACGCTGAATCAGACCAACGCTACATCCTTAGGGTCGGTGCGGCTCAGTACGACTGTAAAGTATTTCTTAACGGTAAATTCCTAGGCAATCACTATGGCGGCTCGACACCCTTCTACGTTGAGTTGACGGAGGACCTTGCCGAAGAAACCAATTGGCTGATGCTCTGTGTCAATAATACCCGTACGCTGGATCGCGTACCGATGCGCAATACAGACTGGTTTAATTACGGTGGCGTTTACCGCGAGGTTGAGTTATTTAGCCTACCCAAAGAGTTTATCCGCGACATGTTTATTCGCCTTTCCCAGGATGGCATGGCGATAGACGTTGATGTAGTTGTTGATGGATCCGGAATTTACCATGCCCATCTTGAGATACCTGAATTAGGCATTGCCGAAGAGATTGGTATTGAAGATGGCAAAGGCACTTGCCGAATAGCAGCAGCGCCAGAGCTTTGGTCGCCTGAAAACCCACGCCTTTACAACGTGATACTCACGGCTGGCGAGGATCGCATTACTGACAGTGTCGGATTCCGCTCTATCGTTCGCCAAGGGGTCGATATTCTTCTCAACGGTGAGCCTATCTGGCTACGCGGCATTTCTGTCCATGAGGATGATGACACTTACGGAAAGGTAACTTCCGAAGAGGACATTCGCAGACGGCTCACTCATGCGAAAGAGCTTGGGTGCAATTTTCTGCGCCTCGCGCACTACCCCCACCATGAACGGGTCGCTGAGCTTGCCGATGAGCTGGGCTTTTTACTCTGGCAGGAAATCCCCGTTTACTGGGCCATCGACTTTGATAATCACAACACGCTTAGAGACGCTAAAAATCAGCTTATTGAGTTGATTAAGCGTGACCGCAATAGAGCTAGCGTCATTATCTGGTCGATTGGAAACGAGAACCCCGATACGGATAGCCGTCTGGCTTTTATGCGCGACCTGGCTGAAACAGCACGTCTCAATGACCCCACGCGCCTAGTAGCTGCGGCGTGTCTGATTAATCATGCAAAGTTAAAAATCGAGGATCGGTTAGTCAACCATTTAGATGTTATAGGCATTAATGAATATTACGGTTGGTACGATGAAAACTTTGACGACCTATACGCCATCGGAAAAAATTCTGACCCTGATCGTCCTGTTGTCATTTCTGAAACGGGGGCGGATGGCGATAACTCATCTCAAGGCCCATCTGAAGGCCTGTTCAGCGAAAAGTATATGGCGGATGTTTACCGGCGGCAGATTGATACGCTGCAAAAGCTAGCTTATATCAAAGGCATTTCCCCCTGGATTTTATACGACTTTAGAGTCGAACGAAGACAAAATATCTTCCAGAGAGGATTCAATCGAAAAGGGCTAATCGCTGCTGATAAATCTACTAAAAAAGAAGCATTTAATGTCCTGGCTTCTTTTTACCACTCTATAAAAGATTAAAAATGGAAATGAAATCTAATGCATAAAGGTTTACGGCGTTACCAAGAGCTGGCTCGCGACCTAAAGATTTTGATTCAGCAGAAAGGGTATAAAGTCGGCGATCGTATTATGACTGAGCGTCAGATTTCAGAGGCGCTGAACGTGGGCAGATCTGCAGCACGGGAAGCCATACTGATGCTTGAAATTGAAGAGCTGGTTGAAGTGAGAAAAGGCTCTGGCATCTATTTGCTTTCCGACAGTCACTCGGTAGCACAGCCTGTGGTGGATGATATAGGACCGTTTGAACTGTTGCAGGCAAGGCAACTTTTGGAAAGCAGCATCGCCGGCTTTGCCGCGGTGTCAGTGACCAAAAACGATATTGTACGCATGCGGGAAGCGCTTGATATGGAGCGCAAGGGCATTGAAGAGAAGAATAACGACTACTCCAGTGATGAACTATTCCATCGTCTGATAGCGGAGGCGACCCAAAACAGTGTGCTGGTCGATATGGTTTCTGAACTCTGGGCGAAAAGAGACCAGAGCTTGATGTGGGCCAGACTGCATGAGCGGATATTCGATACCAACTACCGCGAAAAATGGCTAAAGGATCACCAGGATATTCTTTCTGCACTGCAGCTAAAAGATGCCGAAGGGGCGCGTAAGGCGATGTGGCTTCATTTAGAAAACGTCCGAGACACCCTGATGGAGCTTTCCGACGTGGAAGACCCGAATTTTGACGGTTATCTGTTTAACAAGAGCACTATTTAATAAGCATATATAAATAAGCATATAGGGGAGAAGGTTGATGAAACATACATGGCGCTGGTTTGGGCCGGACGATCCAATCAGCTTGTCGGATGTACGACAGGCGGGCTCGACTGGTGTTGTGACCGCTCTGCATCACTTACCGAACGGTTGTGTGTGGTCCTTGAGTGAAATCATGGAACGCAAAGCTGTTATCGAAGCTGCGGGGCTTGAGTGGTCAGTGGCAGAAAGCATTCCTATACATGAAGATATCAAGACGCATGCCGACGGTTGGGAAGCACTGGCTGATGCCTGGGCAGAAAGTGCCATTAATCTTGCCGAGACTGGCATAAAAACCATCTGTTACAACTTTATGCCGGTACTCGATTGGACCAGAACCTCCTTGCGCCATGAGTTACCCGATGGCGCCTTATGCTTAAGGTATGACGCGCTCAGTGTTGCTGTATTTGACCTCTTTATTCTCCAGCGCCCAGGCGCAGCGGCAGATTATGATGAGAAAATCCAGCAAGCCGCCCAGGCTCGCCTTGCTGAAATGAACGCAGATCAGGTTGAGGAACTCACCAATACCATTATTGCAGGCCTTCCCGGCTCTGAAGAGAGCTACAGTCTCGATAGCTTTAGAGATCGGCTCGCTGCTTATCAGGATATTAGCGCGGACGGATTGAGAAAAAATCTCGCTGCGTTTTTGTCGCGAGTCATTCCCAAGATAGCGTATACAGGTGTCCGGTTGGCTATTCATCCAGACGATCCACCGTATTCTCTATTCGGGTTGCCGCGCGTGGTCTCAACCGCTCAGGACTTGAGGGATATCGCCAATATGGTGTCGTCCCCGGTGAACGGATTTACACTCTGCACCGGATCGTTGGGCGTGCGTCGTGATAATGATGTTATTGCAATACTGCAAGAACAGGCAGATAGAGTTCACTTTTTACACTTACGAAATACTACACTGGAAGCAGATGGGGCCAGTTTTCACGAAGATGCCCATTTAGACGGCGATACCGATATGGTTCGCCTTGTCGATATCATTTTGGCTATTGAAGAAAAAAGAGGGGAGCAACTTCCCTTCCGGCCAGACCATGGCCATGCGATGTTGAGCGATTTGCGCAGTGACTTTAAGCCTGGCTACCCGGCAATCGGGCGTTTGCGCGGCATGGCCGAAATTCGTGGAGTTGAGCGTGCGCTTCGATCCAAACGGGGCGATTGAAGCAAAAAAAATCTGGAGATAAGTCGTTAATGGTTTACGTCGTGGGCTAATAGGCATATCAGTTGCCTTTCACCCACAGGCCTAGCCTTTAATGTCGGCTGAAATACGCCTCCATCACCGCGATAACCTTGTCGATGTCCGCGTCATGAATATCGCGGTGAGTAACGAAACGCGTGGCGTAAAGTAGCTCAATCAATATGCCGTGCTCTTTGAGCCAGGCGGAGAGCGGCTGAACATGTTCGTCGGGGAAGTGCGCGAATACCATATTGGTCGCTTGTGAGGTGATTTCGACGCCAGGCAGTCTCGCTAAGCCCTCTGCCAGTCGCGCTGCACGACGGTGGTCGTCGGCTAAGTCTGCTACGTGATGATCCAACGCATACTGGCAGGCAGCAGCGATAATGCCGGATTGGCGCATTCCGCCACCCACTACTTTACGCCAGCGTCGTGCGCGGTCGATCAGTGCTTGCGAGCCTACCAGGGCCGAGCCGATAGGGGAGCCCATACCTTTAGAAAAGCATAGCGACACGCTATCAAACGGCAGGCACAGCTGCTTGAGCGAGGTGTCCGTGGCTACCGCGGCATTGAAGAGCCGAGCACCGTCTAAGTGTGTTGCCAGCCCACGCTCCCGGGCCAGTTCGGTGGCTTTCAATACGTAGTCTGCGGGCAGCACTTTGCCGCCAATGGTGTTCTCCAGCGCCAGCAGCTTGGTGCGCGCAAAGTGAAAATCAACGGCTTTAATCGCGGCGTTTATTTTCTCAAGCGGCAAGCTGCCATCGGGGGCATTTTCAATAGGTTGTGGCTGAATGCTGCCTAACACTGCCGCGCCACCGCCTTCATAGCGATAGGTATGGGCAGACTGCCCCACAATGTACTCATCGCCGCGCTCGCAGTGGGCCATGAGTGCCACCAGGTTACTTTGCGTGCCGCTTGGGAACAGCAGCGCCGCCTCTTTGCCTGTCTGCTCGGCCAGATTGGCTTGAAACGCGTTGACCGTCGGGTCATCGCCCCATACATCGTCACCCACCGGCGCGGCCAGCATGGCATCTTTCATGGCGGGGGAGGGGCGAGTCACCGTGTCACTGCGTAGATCAATCATGCGGAACTCCTTTCTGAGCCTTAATTTAACTAATGAGGGCAGCCACTTAGGGACGCTTTATCGAGCAAGTTGCTAGGAACCATCTATGGTTAACAGCATACTTCAACTCTCTCTAGTATAGGCAACCCGATGGATCTAAAAAGTGGCTATCCCTTTTGGGCGGTAAAGAACGGATTATTGAAAACCTTTCCTCAACTGACTCGCGATCATCAGTGTGAAGTTGTTGTGATTGGCGGCGGCATTACGGGCGCGTTGATTGCTGATGAGCTAAGTCGCAAAGGCCACCACGTGGTGGTGCTTGAGCGCCGGGATGTGGGGTGGGGCAGCTCAGCCGCCAGCACCGCTTTACTGCAGTATGAAATCGACGCCCACATGACAGCGTTAGCCGAGCGCTATGGGGAGGCCGACGCTGTGCGTGCTTACCGTGCCTGTGCCGAGGCCATTGGTGAGCTTGAGTCTTTGGCGGCTGAGCTGGGCAATGTGGATTTTGAACGTCAGCAAAGTCTTTACTATGCCAGTAACGAAGAGGATGTTGCGCCCCTCAAAGAGGAGTTGGCGCTGCGCCAAAAACATGGGTTTGAAGCCGAATGGATGGAGCGCGAGGCTATTTTTGCAGAGTACGGCTTTGTGGCACCTGGCGCTATTCTTACTCAGCTAGCCGCCACGATTGATCCTTATCGTATGGCGTATCAGCTGTTTTCCAGGGTGGTCGAGCGCGGGGGAGAGGTATATGACCGCACGCAAATGGAGACGATAACGCCGGACGACCATGGGGTCACGCTGACATTGGCCAATAGTGCCAAGCTGCGCTGCCAGTACGTGGTGATGGCTGCAGGGTATGAGTCGCAAGCCTGGCTGCCAGAAAAGGTGGCCGACAATCTCAGCAGCTATGCGCTTATCACTGACCCGCTACCGCCAGAGGCCTTGGGTAAGTTACGCCACACCATGGTATGGGAGTCGGCGAGGCCTTACCTCTATATGCGCACTACCTGCGATGGGCGACTCCTCGTGGGCGGAGACGATGACGACGAAGATATTCCCAAGCGCCGCGACGCGAGGGTAGAAGAGAAGGCCGAGGGGCTGGCAGCTAAGATAGAAGCGCTATGGCCTAGGCTAGATATTAACCCCACATTCTCTTGGGGCGGTACCTTTGCGGAAACCGGCGATGGCTTGCCTTTTTTCGGGCCTCATGATGCCCTGGGCCCACGCGTACATTTCGCCATGGCCTATGGCGGCAACGGCATCAGCTACAGCATGATAGGCGCCAAACTGCTGCGAGCGCTTATTGAGGGTAGAGAGCACCCTTTGGCGGAGCTGTTTTCATTTAAACGACTGGCCAAAATAGCCTAGCCTAAATGCAAGAACCGGGTAGCGAGCAAGTTTAAAACGCGTATATCTTAACGGATATTCATAAGGATAGCGGGTAATGGGCCACCAACTTTATTTGCGTGCACTGGAGCGCAACGACCTGCGCTTTGTTCATGAACTAAACAATAACCAGAGCATTATGTCGTACTGGTTTGAAGAGCCTTACGAGTCATTTGATGAGCTGGAGGAACTGTATAACAAGCACATCCATGACAACGCCGAACGGCGCTTTGTCGCGGAGGACAGCCATGGAAATGCCATTGGCCTGGTAGAGCTGATTGAGATCGACTACATCCATCGCAGCGGCGAGTTTCAAATCATTATTACCCCGGATCACCAGGGGAAAGGGTTTGCCCGCTCCTTAATTCGCCAAGCATTGCACTACTCATTCACAATTCTAAACCTACACAAGGTATACCTCATTGTGGCGGTGGAGAACGTTAAAGCGATCCATCTTTACGAAGAGAGTGGTTTTATTGAAGAAGGCCACTTGGTGCAGGAGTTCTTTATCAATGGCAAGTACCGCGATGTAAAGCGGATGTATATCTTGCAGGGCACCTACCTAACCCAATTGTCAGAACAGCAAGAAGAGAGTGGCGAGTGGGCCTAGAGTGAGGCAGTGTTGCCCGTTTACTATATTGTTAGTAGCAACCTGTACTCCCGCTAGGTATCACCGGGGTGAATTTAGCAGGAGTACAGGTTCCTTCATCTTACTGGAAGGAAGCTTCTAGGCGCTCTGCACGATCACCCGCAGCTGGGTGGCTGGAAAAGACGCTGCTGTCATTGCCGTATTTGGCTTCTAGCTTGCGTAGGGCTGCAACGGATGCCTCTGCATTCAGATTGTGGCGCTGCATTAGCTCAATGGCATAGTCATCAGCTTCATTCTCTTGGCGTTGCGAGAACTGAGCATTGACAAGCTTTTCGCCCAAATCACCAAGCTCAGAGCTTGAAAGTGCGGCGGCGGTGGTGCTGCCACTAGCAGCAGCTGCTTCACGTGCAGCGGACGCGGCATAGGCAACCTGGAAAGCACGTTTGGAGTGCCCTAACGCGACGTGTCCGATCTCGTGGGCGATAACGTAGCGTACTTCATCATCGGTCATCTCATCCATCAGTGCGCTATGCAACCGGATGGAGCCGTTGGGTACCGCAAAAGCATTAACGTCGTCTAAATGATAAACGTTATAGTCAAGCGTATGGCCGTCGACTGTTTCTAAGCCCTGGGTTAGCTTCGCCAAACGTTGTGCATACTGACTGTCGTCTGCAACAAGGCGGTTTTGAGAATCCAGCTGGGCAATGGTTTGATCGCCAAGTTGTTTCATTTGCTGATCCGACATCGTGGCAGCACCAGCGAAACTGGAGCCCGCAGACATCAGGCCTCCCAGATCAGCGCCTGATTGACAGCCGCTAAGAGCGAGAGTCGCCGCTAAAGCTAAAGCATAAGATGTTTTGCGAACCAAAAAAGGTGTTTGCATCGTCCGTTCCTTCGTCAATGTGCGTGCATAACAAGAAGAGTCTGCACGTTGAGTATTGCGCCTTTATTAGCCAAACTAATATTAGACTATTCCTTTGTATAACTCCATACCCTGCCGTGAAGAAGATTAGTAAGATCGGCTACTGCGATCTTAACGTGGCGCTTAAAATCATTACTTCGCTAGGTATGGCGCTCATTGTAGCTGTTTTAAAATTAGATAAAGTTAAATTAACCGAGGCAGTAGCGTATGTTAAAGAAGTTCATCTTGACGAGAGGAACCGTTTGGGAGAGCGCTGTTTCTTGAGCGGGTGCTACTTATCAATGGAAATGTAGCAATGTCAAGCATGGCTGTGTAAGGGATAACTATCTAAGTAATAGATACATCTTTCCGGCCATGTAATCCGGCCCGTTCATTAGTAGCGAAGCTTAACAATTCAACTGGTTGTAAGGCTTAAAAAAAACGCCTCGTATCAACGAGGCGTCGTATCGAGCTGAACAGGATGCTGGTTCTATGTTTAACGCAGGTAAGCCTTAATAGCGTCAAATGCCGCACGCTGTTGTAGAGCGCATTCCGCCCACACTTTCATAACATCAACTTCTAACGTTTGCGGTGAGTTGGCTAGGTGTTGCATGGCGTTCATTCCTCTTGCAGGGGGCAAAGAAAACCTTGAGATTTTGTTGTAAAACCTGATGCTGTAAAAAGCCTATGCTGGAAAAGCCTATGTCGTACACAGCCTATCTTGTGCATAGCAGCAATTCTGTTTTTTGAGATATTAAGAGCTTTTTCTACGAAGAGCTAGTCCTAACGATGTAGGTCATTTGCCATTCTACGTAAGCTATGGCTTACAAATTCCCGTGGGCTGATATTAGGTCTTTGAATGGAAAGGGCTTTCATAAGCATAAAAAAGCCGGAAATTTTTCCGGCTTCGGTGATTATCTTTGGTCTTAAGGGTGCAAAAGCGCCTGAATTAGCCTAAGTAGGCTTTCAACGCTTCGACTGCGTCACGATGCCACTGAGCATGCAAGCTCCAGAACTCTAGAACTTCATTATCGCGTGCAGGGGGGGTTATTAAAAAAGTCATTGTGCGGTCCTCCTATTGGGACTACACCTCCATTGTAGCTTATTTTTGTTGCGATGCAGCATAATTGTAGTGAGGAGTGATTGGGTAGAGGGAGCGTAGCGCATACTTTGCATTCTTCAGCTAGGCTAAAGGGTGAGCTATCACTTATTTCAAAGTTGCGAAAGGAGTCGCTAATGAGCACCAATGTTGCTGAAATTATGGTGGAAACTCTCAGGAAAGCAGGCGCTAAACGCTGTTATGGCGTGGTGGGAGACACGCTGAATCACTTCACTGATGCCCTGCGACAAAGTGACCTAGAGTGGATCGGTGTTCGACATGAGGAAGTGGGGGGCTTGGCAGCCGGGGGAGAGGCCTATCTTACCCAGGAGTTAGCGTTGTGTGCCGGCTCCTGTGGGCCTGGCAGCCTCCACTTCGTGAATGGGCTGTTTGATGCCCATCGTAACGGTTCGCCGGTGGTCTTTATTGCAACACAGGTGCCTCTTAGCGAGACGGGGAGCAGCTTCCCCCAAGAAGTGGATCAATCTCGCGTGTTTGAGCAGTACAGCGTTTTTTGCGAAACCCTAAACTCGCCCGAACAGGCGCGCCGCATGACCGCGCTTGCGGCGCAAACAGCGCTAGCCAAGCGCGGTGTCGCGGTGTTGATTGTGCCTGGCGATATTTTTACTCAAACACCGCATAACCAGCTTGCCTATCGTGCGCACTGTTTTAATTACTCACTGCGCCCCACTGCTGAGGCGTTGGTGCCTGCCGTACAACAGCTCAATAAGGGGGGCAACATCACCATTTTTGCTGGCGCTGGGTGCGAAGATGCCCGGGAGCAGGTTATTGCACTGGCAGAAATACTTCAGGCGCCCATTGCCTGGACTTCACGCGCCAAAGATTTTATTGAGCATGACAACCCTCACCAAGTCGGCATGACCGGTGTTTACGGCCTCGAGGGCGGATACCATGCGGTAGCCGAATGTGACACGCTGTTACTACTTGGCTGCAACTTTGCGTTTAGCCAGTTTTACCCTGAGAATGCAGTAATTATTCAGGTAGATCATGATCCTGCCCAGATAGGCAAGCGATACCCTGTAGATGTAGGGATCATTGGCAGCGTGCGTGATACCTGCGAGGCGTTTTCCCAAGCTGTCGAAGCAAATGCCAGTAAGCGCTGGCTGGAGAAGTGTCGCAAGCGCTACCTGAAATCACTGGAAAAATCGGCCCACAAAAGTAACGATGATGGGCTTATTCACCCGCAAGAGCTAACGCTGGCGATTGACCGCCTGGCCAACAGTGATGCACTTTTCACTGCCGATACCGGCAGTGTGTATGTGTGGATGTTGCGGCACATTCGAGCTCTGGGTCAGCGCCGTACCCTGGCAAGTTTGCAGCATGGCACTATGGCGAACGCCTACCCCCAAGCAATGGGGATTCAACTGGCTTACCCTGACCGTCAAGTCATTGCTATGTGCGGCGACGGTGGCCTCACCATGTTAATGGGCGACTTGCTAACCCTGGTGCAGCGGCGCATTCCACTTAAAATCGTGGTTTATAACAATAGCTCATTGAGCTTTGTAGAGCTGGAACAAAAAGTAGAAGGGCTGCTGGATGCTTACACTGAGCTGGAAAATCCTGATTTTGGCCGTGTGGCACAAGCCATGGGGCTATGGGGTAAGCGCGTAGAGCACGAAGACCAGCTTGAAGATGCTATTGACGACTGGCTGGCCTACCCCGGCCCGGCGCTTTTGGATGTTGTGGTCAACCCAATGGAGTTAGTGATGCCGCCTAAAGTGGAAGCGGGTCAAGTGGCCTCTACGGCACTCTACTCAGCAAAAGCGGTGTTAAGCGGCCGCATGGACGAGGTAGTGCATCTGGTTAAAAGTAATTTTCTGAAGCGTTGATCGACTCTTGCTAGAGGTTGAGGTTGCCGGGCTTCAAGTCGTTTTTTGATTCGATCGGATTGAGTAATGTATCGATAAGGAGCCTTATGCGTCTGCGTATTTTGTCTGATCTACACTTGGAATTTTTTGACGGTAACCGCGAACTGCCTGAGGTGGATGCCGATGTCGTGGTTCTGGCAGGGGATATTCATCATAAGAGCGAAGGCCTTGAATGGGCGCGTCTCCGTTTTCCGCATACGCCGATTATCTATGTGCCCGGTAACCATGAATTCTACGGTACTTGCATGCCGCTGCTACGTGATGAGCTAGCACTCGAAGCAGAGCGGCTCGACATCGAACTGCTGGATAATCGTGCCGTCACCCTCAATGGCGTACGCTTTTACGGCACTACGCTATGGACTGACTTTGCGCTGTACGCCGGTGACCCAACGCAAAACCCCGCCGATACTGAGTCCAAGGCGCTACGCTACATGCCCGATTTTAAAATCGTTGAAACCTCGCCCGGAGTAACGTTCACACCTCAAGCGAGCCAGCAGATGCACGCTGAAGCACTCGTTTGGCTTGAAGGCGAACTGTCCCAGCCATTTGACGGTCCAAAAGTGGTGGTTAGCCACCACGCCCCGCTGCACGACTGCATCCCTGGCCAATATTTAGGTGATGCGCTTTCCCCCGCCTTTGCTTCCCATCTGCCTCATCTCATGGGAAAGATGGTTATATGGGTGCATGGGCATGTCCACGAACCCGTGGACATTCTGCGCAACGGCACGCGTATTATTGCCAACCCCGGTGGATACCCTTATGAGTTTACTCCAGAACTGTTTAAGCCATATTGTATAGTTGAAATTTAAAGACAAATATAATCAGTGACTTATGGCTATTGATGGGATGTTTATCAATAGCTGATAGGCATTCCGATAAGTGCTACTTTGGTTTAATTTTTAGCATTGCCGCTTGCACCTGAAAGGCATGCTACATATCTTCTTGTTTGTATGATGTATGACTTACTGCGCTAAAGCAAAGATCCGCCTAGCCGTAACAGTGAAGCGTACTTTTGTGAGCAAAGTAACGTGCGATTTCTAAAGTTGACCGATATTCAACGTCTTTTAAGAGCTTTCAATTGATCAACAAGGGCTGTGGTTGTCTGCCCTGGTCATATTTATGCGGCAATGAGCGGGATGCTGATCTGCACGCTACAGCCGCCTAATGGAGAATTATTTATGTCGAGCCACGACACTCCCACGATAACCGAGATGCAGGTCGTTCCCGTCGCAGGGAGGGATAGCATGCTACTCAATATCGGTGGAGCGCACTCGCCGTATTTTACCCGCAACTTGGTCATTCTCAAAGATAGTCACGGTAATGTGGGGGTTGGCGAAGCCCCCGGTGGTGAGACGATTCAGACATCGCTTCAACAGTCGCGAGAGCTGGTAATTGGGCAATCAATTGGAAAAATGCGCTCCATGATTGCTTCATTGCACAATGCTGGAAGGAGTGCCGATTTTGAGGACTTTGGCAAAGGATCCTGGACATTTGAACTGCGTATCAATGCGGTTGCCGCGCTTGAGGCTGCGTTACTTGATTTGATGGGGAAGTTTCTGGGCGTGCCGGTGGCAGAGCTCTTAGGTAACGGCAAGTTGCGTGATAGCGTTGATGTCTTGGGATACTTATTCTTTATCGCTGATGGACATGCTACGCCGTTGGATTTCCGCCGTGGCACCGAGGGCTTGGATCACGATTGGTACCGCCTGCGTGACGAGGCGGCCATGACGCCGCAACACATCGTTGAGCTCGCTCAAGCGGCTCATGATCGATACGGCTTTAAAGACTTTAAGTTAAAAGGCGGGGCCCTGGCTGGCGAGCAAGAAATAGCGGCCGTAACGGCGCTGCACAATGCGTTTCCGGACGCGCGCACGACGATTGACCCTAATGGTGCCTGGTCGCTCAAAGAGGCGATTCAGCTATGCAAGAACCTACACGGCGTGATCGCTTACGCAGAGGATCCTTGTGGGGCCGAACAAGGCTTCTCAGGCCGCGAGATTTTAGCAGAGTTTCGCCATGCCACCGGATTGCCAGTCGCTACCAACATGGTGGCCACCAACTGGCGGGAAATGGCCCATGCGCTGATGTTGCGGTCAGTCGATATTCCTCTGGCCGATCCGCATTTCTGGACGCTTTCCGGTGCCGTACGTGTCTCCCAGCTTTGCCAGGATCACGGTATGACCTGGGGGTCGCACTCCAATAACCACTTTGATATTTCTCTGGCCATGTTTGCCCAGGTGGGAGCTGCCGCCGTGGGGCGCACAACCGCGCTTGATACTCACTGGATCTGGCAGGAGGGTGATGCTCGCCTAACTCGCAAACCGCCGGAAATTGTGGATGGCAAAGTGGCTGTTACCGATGCGCCGGGGCTGGGTGTAGAGATCGATATGAAGGCCATTGAGGAGGCTAATAAGCTCTATCGTTCCCTGCCTGCTGGTGCTCGGGATGATGCGATGGCAATGCAGTATTTGATAGATGACTGGACGTTTGATCCGAAAAAGCCAGCGTTGGTGCGCTGAGTGAATACCCTAAATGTGACAAAGAAGGACATTACAATGAAAAAATTAGTACTCAATTTATCTATTGCGACTGCGATGATGGCCAGTGCCGGTGCATTTGCCGAATACCCTGAGAAAAACATCGACATGATCGTGCCTTTCTCTGCCGGCGGTGGTAACGATACCTTCGTTCGCGCACTACAGCCGCTACTGGAAGAAAAGCTCGATACCAACTTGGTCATCCGCAATATCTCGGGCGGCGGCGGCGCCGTGGGTCTTACGCGCGCTCAAGCATCAGATGCTGATGGCTACACTTTAGCGGCTGCCAGTAACGCATTGCTGACCCTGGAGGCATTGGGCAACGTTGACTTTACTTATGAAGATTTCGATTTTATCGCCAAGATCCTTGAGGAGCCCTATGTCATCGCCGTCGGTGAAGACAGCGAATACGCCGATCTAGACGCGATGGTCGAGGCCGCTAAGGAAGGCGCCTCAGTGAGCGTAGGGGTTTCGGGTGTAGGGTCATCCGCTCACATCGCGGCGGTGGCGTTTGCTGATACCGCTGAAGTCGATTTCAACTTTATTCCCTATCCTGGCGGTTCTGAGACTATCTCCGCTGCCATGGGGGGGCACGTGGATGCCGTGGTGCTCGGTGGAGCAGAGCTTCGCTCGGCGCTAGAGTCAGGCCGATTGAAAGCCTTGGGTATGTCTTACAACGAGCGTAGCGAGTCGTTGCCCAATGTCCCTACTTTCCAGGAGGAAGGTTACGATCTGTCCCTGACAGTATTTCGCGGTATCGCGGGTCCTGATGGCCTTCCTGAAGAGGTCAAGGAAAAGTGGGTTAGCGCCATCAAAGAAATTGTAGAAGAAGGGACTTTCGAAGAGACAGCCTCGAACCTGGGCTTAGATATCGTTCCGCTGTATGGGGATGAACTAGAGGCGTTTATCGCCGAGTCGGCGGAAGTAATGAAAGAGAGTGCTGGTGATTTGGCGGCTGAATAAGATAAGGAGTCAGTGACTGATGGCTAAAGAAATAGGTAAACCGATTTTCGATCTGTTTCTCGTAGTGGCAGCTGGAACTGGATTTTATATGGCTACTACGCTGCCAGCAGTCAGCATGGCGGGGGGGCTTACCCCCGCTACATTCCCAAAGTTGATTTCTGGCTTGATTTTTTTATGTGCCGTGCCCTGCTTAATACGCGATTCTTACGAATGGCTTGCCGCAAGGCGGGGGCGTGACGAGGCCATAACCCTGAATACTATGCCTTCCAAGAAAGGCATGATGCAGTGGCTGATCATCGTGGCTTTGATTATTGTTTATATCAATTTGTTCGAGCGACTTGGATATATTGTGAGCACAGCGCTATTTTGCTTCTTTAATGTCGTTTGTCTTATTGCAGCGAGTGGTGAATTTCAGAAATTAAACAATAGCCGTAAATTGCGAAACTTGACAGCGTATACAATTTTCTCGGTCGCATTGTCATTGGTTATTTATTATGTATTTACCGAACTGTTCAATATCCCGCTACCGGATTGATAAAGGAGAAGTGAGATGCTGATGGGATATATGGAAGGTTTGGGATTAGTCTTTCAGTTCGGAACATTACTGGCAATAGCTGGGGGAACCTTCCTTGGGATCATCATGGGGGTACTGCCTGGCTTAACATCGGCGATGGCGATAGCGCTATTATTGCCGGTAACCTTTGGCATGCCACCTGTGATGGGTATCGGTATGCTGCTAGGCACTCTTTGTGGCGCTGGTGCCAGTGGCTCGATACCGGCCATATTGCTCAATATTCCAGGGACACCATCCTCGGTCGCGACCACGTTTGATGGCTTTCCAATGGCACAAAAGGGCGAAGCGGGGCGAGCATTAGGCCTAGCAATCGTCGCCTCTTTTCTTGGCGGTGTGGCGAGCATGGTGGTGCTGAGCCTTCTTGCTCCACCTATCGCTGAGTTTGCGTTGCGTTTTGGGGCGGCAGAGTACTTTTCCCTAAGTGTTTTTGGACTGGTAATCATTGCTTCCGTGGCGGGAAAATCCCTACTAAAGGGGTTAATTGCAGGCCTAATAGGCTTCTTTTGTTCTACGATCGGTACTGATCCTATAGCGGGGGTGGATCGTTTTACCTTTGGGCAACTTTCTCTATTGACTGGGATAAATCTCCTACCGGCGCTGATTGGGTTGTTCGCAGTCTCGCAGGTACTTAAGGACGCTTTCGATTATGATCCGTCCAATAAGCTCCAAAACAGTCCCCACAAAGTCGATATCGCGCGACCCCGGTTTCTTGAGACGTTGCGCAATTGGCGTGCGCTTCTCGTCGGTATCGTGTCTGGTTCTGTCGTGGGCCCAGTGCCTGGTGCGGGGGGCAGTATCGCCTCGTTGGTAGCTTATGACCAAGCGCGCCGTTTTTCTAAAACGCCTGAGAAATTTGGCAAGGGGCATGGTGCTGGCGTTGTCTCAGTTGAGAGTGCAAACAATGCATTGTTAGGTGGGGCATTAATTCCTACGCTTGCGCTGGGTATTCCTGGTGAGGCGGCAACAGCTGTTCTCTTGGGTGGTTTAATGATTCAAGGCGTTACGCCGGGACCAATGCTATTTGAAAACCAGGGCGGCATCATTTACGGGATATTTCTAGCGTACTTAGTCGCCAATTTTTTCATGCTTATCATTATGTGTTTAGGCATCAAGCTGTTTGTTCGTGTCCTGCTAGTCCCAAGAAAACAGTTGATATCGGCCATCATTGTTTTCTGCTTTATCGGTGTATATGGAGTTGATGGAGATGTGTTTAATCTTTATATAATGCTGGCATTTGGTTTGCTTGGCTATTTTCTTAACCGATATGGCTTCGGGACCGCTCCCGTTATTCTAGGTCTAATTCTAGGGCCTATAGCGGAATCAAACCTGAGGCGTGGTTTGCAGGTATTCGGAGGCGATTGGTCACCGTTTTTCACACGCCCCATTAGCGTTACCTTTTTAGTTATCGCCTTTGGGCTGCTGGTGCTGACACTGTGGCAGAACTATCGCTCACGTCAGAAAGAGGCGAACTCTGCCGCTACCTGAAGCCCATGGGCCGCCATGTGAGGCGGCTAGGGTATTGGAGCCCACTCGAAGAAGTGGGCTTTCTTATAGTGCGCCAGGCATGGCGCGCAGCGCCTTGACTGGCGCTGTTCCTGGGGGTGGTGCCTCAGGATGACTTGGGGGTGAAAGTCCCCTGCACGCCCGGCAAGGGGAAGTGCTAGCCGACGGCAAG
>NZ_JAUAMB010000012.1 GCF_031010175.1 Halomonas sp. SpR1 | reverse complement strand
ACCCTTGCCGTCGGCTAGCACTTCCCCTTGCCGGGCGTGCAGGGGACTTTCACCCCCAAGTCATCCTGAGGCACCACCCCCAGGAACAGCGCCAGTCAAGGCGCTGCGCGCCATGCCTGGCGCACCATAAAAAAACCGACCCTCAGAGGGTCGGTTTTCATTCGCTACCAAAGAGACCTAGCGCAGAGACTTACTCTTCTGCTGCGGCTTCTTCAACAACCGGACGGTCAACTAGCTCAACGAACGCCATAGGTGCGTTGTCGCCGGTGCGGAAACCGCACTTAAGAATACGGACGTAACCGCCCGGACGCTCGGCATAACGCGGGCCTAGTTCGTTGAACAGTTTGCCGACGGCTTCTTTAGAGCGCGTGCGGGCAAACGCCAAACGACGGTTGGCAACGCTATCCTGCTTAGACAAGGTGATCAGCGGCTCGATAACGCGACGCAGCTCCTTGGCTTTGGGCAGGGTTGTCTTGATGACTTCATGTTCGACCAGCGAGACAGACATGTTCTTGAACATGGCCTGACGATGCGAGCTGGTGCGATTCAGATGACGACCACTCTTACGATGACGCATGGTTGTAATTCCTTACCAAACTGGGACTCAAGTCGACGCTCACGCGGAGGCCTTGTCGTCCTTCAGGCTAGCGGGTGGCCAATTTTCCAGCCGCATACCGAGGGACAAGCCACGCGCCGCCAATACGTCTTTGATTTCATTCAAAGACTTTTTACCGAGGTTCGGTGTCTTCAACAGCTCCACTTCTGTGCGCTGAATAAGATCACCGATATAGTAAATATTCTCGGCTTTTAGGCAGTTCGCGCTGCGAACGGTCAACTCAAGATCGTCTACGGGGCGCAATAGAATTGGATCGACATGATCCTCTTCCTCTTCGACTTCCTGCTCTTTATCAGCTTCCAGGTCGACGAAGGCGGCCAGCTGCTCTTGCAGGATGGTCGCACTGCGACGGATAGCCTCTTCCGGATCCAGGGTACCGTCGGTTTCCAGGTCGATAATCAGCTTATCGAGATCGGTGCGCTGCTCTACACGAGCGGCTTCAACCGAGTAGGAAACACGGCGGACAGGGCTGAAGGTGGCATCCAGCTGCAGGCGGCCAATGGCACGTGTCTCTTCATCAGAGCCGCGCGCGTCAGCCGGCTCGTAGCCACGACCCAGCGCTACCTTAAGCTGAATTTTCAGCTCGGCACCTTCATTGACATGAGCAATGACGTGGTCCGGGTTGACGATTTCGACGCTATGATCAAGCGCAATGTCGCCAGCGGTGACGACGGCTGGGCCCTGCTTGTTCAGCGTGAGCACCGCCTCATCGCGGCTGTGCATCTTGATCGCAACATCTTTCAAGTTCAGGAGGATCTCAATGACATCTTCCTGCACCCCTTCGAGCGCACTGTATTCATGCTCGACGCCGGCGATTTCAGCTTCTACCACGGCGCAGCCGGGCATAGAAGAAAGCAGAATGCGACGTAGTGCATTCCCCAGGGTGTGACCAAAGCCACGCTCGAACGGTTCGAGCACAATTTTGGCGTGATGTGCGCTGATTTCTTCGACCTTGATGTCGCGAGGACGGAGAAACTCTGTCACTGAACGCTGCATATGAACACCTTTCAGGCTGCCAAACGGATACTTGGTACTCGGTACGATCTGGTGCAAGGGTTAAACTGGCACCAGACCGACAAGAAACAGAAATACTGCTTACTTGGAGTACAGCTCGACGATCAGGTTTTCGTTGATGTCGGCAGACAGGTCACCGCGTTCAGGCAGAGCCTTGAAAGTGCCTTCCATCTTCTTGGCGTCGATTTCGATCCAAGCGATATCGCCACGGTTAGCCGCAATGGACAACGCGCTTTGAATACGTACTTGGTTTTTCGCCTTTTCGCGAATGGAAACAACGTCACCCGGCTTCACTTGATAAGAAGCTACGTTAACGGTGCGGCCGTTCACGGAAATCGCCTTGTGGCTGACCAGCTGACGCGCTTCAGAGCGAGTCGAGCCGAAGCCCATGCGGTAGACGACGTTATCCAGTCGGGATTCAAGCAACTGCAACAATACTTCACCGGTCGCGCCTTTCAGGCGAGCGGCTTCTTTGTAGTAGTTACGGAACTGTTTTTCGAGTACGCCATACATGCGACGTACTTTTTGCTTCTCGCGAAGCTGCAAGCCGTAGTCTGAAAGACGCTGACGACGCTGGCCGTGTACACCCGGGATCTGCTCGGATTTACACTTTTTCTCGAAGGGAGTAACACCACTCTTTAGGAAGAGGTCGGTGCCTTCACGACGAGACAGTTTACACTTCGGTCCAATATAACGAGCCATGAATCTGTCTCCTTAAACGCGGCGTTTCTTAGGCGGACGGCAGCCATTATGGGGAATGGGCGTCGCGTCTACGATGCTTTGCACGCGGAAGCCGGCGGCATTCAGTGCGCGCACGGCGGATTCACGACCGGGACCTGGGCCTTTAACCAGTACATCTACGTTTTTCACACCATACTCGGCTGCAGCAGTTGCTGCACGTTCGCTTGCCACTTGAGCAGCGAACGGGGTGCTCTTGCGAGAACCACGAAAACCCGAACCACCGGCAGTCGCCCAAGAAAGAGCGTTGCCCTGGCGGTCTGTGATCGTCACGATCGTGTTGTTAAAAGAGGCATGGATATGCGCAATCGCATCCACTACCTGCTTTTTAACCTTTTTACGGTTACTACGCGGGTTAGCCATGTTGATGTCTATTCCTGTCTTTACGCCAGAACGTGCGTGTTATTTGCGGATCGGCTTACGCGGGCCCTTACGGGTGCGCGCGTTAGTCTTAGTCCGCTGACCACGCAGCGGAAGACTACGACGATGACGCAGACCACGGTAGCAACCTAAGTCCATGAGACGCTTAATGTTAAGCGTAACATCACGACGAAGGTCACCTTCTACGGTGTACTTGCCAACTTCAGAACGCAGGGTGTCGACTTCTTCAGAAGACAGATCCTGGATCTTGGCAGTAGGCGCGATACCGGCTGCAGCACAGATATGCTCAGCACGAGTACGGCCAATCCCGAAGATATAGGTCAGCGAGATCGCCGCATGCTTGTTGTCCGGGATATTGACGCCTGCAATACGGGCCATCAGCTTACTCCGAAATTTGAGCGGCTTGCTCGTTTATTCATCTACAAAAGGCGCAACAGCATACCCCTTTTAGTGCCCTAAGGCAAGGGGTATGCTGGCACCCGCTTAATACAACCCAGGCTATTAACCCTGGCGCTGTTTGTGCCGTGGCTCGCTGCAGATGACGCGGACAGCGCCATTGCGACGAATGATCTTGCAGTTACGGCACATTTTCTTTACGGAAGCTCGAACTTTCATCGATCTTTCTCCAAAAACCGGCTCGCGGCGCGCCCTCTCTAACTTAATAGGGGTGGACGGCGCCTCAGCGCATGATACCGCCGCTACCGTAGCCTTTCAGGTTGGACTTCTTCATCACTGAGTCATACTGATGCGACATGAGATGCGACTGCACCTGGGCCATGAAGTCCATGATGACCACGACTACGATTAACAACGAGGTACCGCCGAAGAAAAACGGCACGTTCCACGCCACAATCAAGAACTGGGGCATCAAGGAAACCGCAGTGATATACAAGGCACCGAACAGGGTCAAACGTGTCATGACCTTGTCGATATAGCGAGCGGTCTGCTCGCCGGGGCGAATGCCCGGCAGGAAAGCGCCTGACTTTTTAAGATTGTCAGCCACATCCTTGGGGTTGAAGACCAGCGCTGTGTAAAAGAAGCAGAAGAATACCACTGCCGCCGCGAAAAGCAAGATGTAAAGCGGTTGACCTGGACCTAATGCCTGAGATGCACGCTGCAACCACTCCATACCTTCACCGGCACCTACCCACTGACCAATAGAGGCCGGGAAGAGCAGAATACTGGAGGCAAAAATCGCCGGGATAACGCCGGCCATATTGACCTTCAAAGGCAGGTAGCTACTTTGCCCTGCATACATCTTATTGCCCACTTGCCGCCGTGGGTAGTTAACCTTAAGGCGGCGTTGGCCGCGCTCAATGAAAACAACAAAGGCGACTGTCGCAACACCTAACACAGACAGCGCTAACAGTGGCAAAACATTCCAGGCCCCTTCATTACGGGCAAGCTCGAAGGCTTGGCCCACGGCACTGGGCAGTCCAGCAACAATACCGGCAAAAATCAGCAGCGAAATACCGTTGCCGATGCCTTTCTCGGTAATCTGCTCACCTAGCCACATCATGAACACCGCGCCCGATACAAACGTAATCACGGCGGTGAAATAGAAGCTGAAGTCTGCAGTGTACGCGATGCCTTGGCTGGCCAGACCGACGGACATGCCGACGGCCTGGACAAACGCCAGTATCACCGTGCCGTAGCGGGTGTACTGACTAATCTTGCGGCGGCCAGCCTCACCCTCTTTCTTGAGCTGCTCAAGATGAGGGGAGACCGCAGTCATGAGCTGCATGATAATCGACGCCGAAATATAGGGCATGATACCCAGGGCGAGAACACTCATGCGCTCCAGGGCGCCACCCGAGAACATGTTAAACATGCCCAGGATGGTGCCCTGTTGCTCCCTAAACAAGGCAGCAAGCTGGTCAGGATTGATACCGGGAACGGGAATGTGGGCACCAATACGGTACACCACGATGGCGAGGAGCACGAAGCGCAAACGCGCCCACAGTTCACTCAGACCGCTGCCCATCGCCGGCATGTTTCCTGACTTGGCCATTTAGTCCTCTACCTTGCCGCCAGCGGCTTCGATCGCTTCACGGGCACCTTTGGTGACCTTGATTCCGCGAACGGTAACCGCTGTTTTCAGTTCGCCAGAAAGGATGATCTTCGCGTGTAGCGTAGCATCCTTCAGCACGTTGGCTTCTTTCAAAGATGCCATGGTGACTTCGCCACCGGCAACTTTGGCCAGCTCAGCCAGGCGTACTTCTTCAGAGACCAGAGATTTTGCAGACGTAAAGCCGAATTTCGGCAAACGACGCTGCAAAGGCATCTGACCGCCTTCGAAACCAGGCTTAACACTGCCGCCACTACGTGACTTCTGACCTTTGTGACCACGGCCACCGGTCTTACCAAGACCGGAACCGATGCCACGACCAACGCGCTTTGCAGCGTGTTTGGAGCCCGGAGCCGGGCTTAGGTTATTGAGTTTCATGGATTACTCTCCCTCAACGCGCACAAGGTAGTTCACCTTGTGGATCATGCCGCGTACGGCAGGGGTGTCTTCCAGTTCAACCGTATGACCGATGCGACGCAGACCCAAGCCTTTCATAGTAGCCTTGTGCTTGGGCATAATGCCGATGGTGCTGCGGATCTGGGTAACCTTGATCGTTGCTGCCATGGTGCCTTACCCCGTGATCGCTTCGACAGACAGACCGCGCTTGGCGGCCACGTCTTCCGGTGCTTGCATGGAGGAGAGACCTTTAACAGTCGCTCGTACCACGTTAACCGGGTTGGTGGAACCGTAGCACTTGGCCAGTACGTCGTGGACACCGGCAAGCTCTAGTACAGAGCGCATGGCGCCACCGGCGATAATACCGGTACCTTCTGAAGCCGGCTGCATGTACACCTTGGAAGCACCGTGACGGGCTTTGACCGGGTACTGCAGCGTATGGCCAGCAAGGTTCACCTTGACCATGTTGCGACGAGCTTGATCCATCGCTTTCTGGATTGCGACAGGCACTTCACGCGCCTTGCCACGACCAAAACCGACACGACCTTTACCATCACCAACGACGGTCAGTGCGGTGAAGCCGAAAATACGACCACCCTTGACCACCTTGGCGACGCGGTTGACCTGCACTAACTTCTCTTGCAGATCACCGCTTTGCTGTTCGTTCTTCGCCATCGTAAAACCCTTTAGAATTCCAGGCCGCCTTCACGTGCGGCGTCGGCCAGCGCCTTGACGCGGCCGTGATACTTAAAGCCAGCACGGTCGAAGGCCACCTGGGTGATGCCTGCTTCTTTAGCGCGTTCAGCAATCAGAGCACCTACTTTAGAGGCTGCATCTGAGTTGCCGGTCGCACCCTCGCGCAGTGCTTTGTCCAGCGTAGAAGCACTGGCCAGCACTTTGCCACCATCCGGCGAGATAATCTGCGCATAGATGTGACGCGGGGTACGGTTGACGCACAGGCGATACACGCCCAGCTCGCGGATCTTTGCGCGAGCGCGGCGGGCACGACGGAGACGAGATTCTTTCTTCGCGTTCATAACCCTGCCTTACTTCTTCTTGGCTTCTTTGCGACGCACCTGCTCGTCGGCGTACCGAACACCCTTGCCTTTATACGGCTCGGGGGGACGGAAGGCGCGGATTTCCGCGGCGCACTGGCCGAGCTGCTGCTTATCGGCGCTTTTCAGCACGATAACGGTGTTCTTCGGCGTTTCCGCTGTAACACCTTTAGGCAGTTCATAGTCGACCGGGTGCGAGAAGCCCAGTGAAAGATTGAGCGTCTGGCCCTTAGCTTGGGCACGATAACCGACGCCAACAATTTCGAGAGTTCTTGTGAAACCCTCGGATACGCCCGTTACCAGGTTCTGAACGAGGGCGCGGGTAGTACCGGCCATTGCCCAGCTCTTGGCAGATTCGCTCGGGGCGAAGGTCAGCTGGCCATCTTCTTGACCGACCACTACATCAGAGTGGATGGTCATAGATAGCGTGCCCTGGCCGCCTTTGGCGGTCAGCTGGTCAGCATTGATTTTGATATCAACGCCGGCAGGCACTTTAACCGGATATTTCGCTATGCGGGACATTCCAGCCTCCTAGAATACGGTGCAGATGACTTCGCCACCGACACCCGCTTGGCGCGCGGCACGATCGGTCATGACACCATTAGATGTGGTGACAATCGCGATACCCAGGCCATCGGCAACCTTAGGCAAGTTGTCCTTACCCATGTAGCGGCGCAGGGACGGCTTGGAAACCCGCTGAATGTGCTCAATGACCGGCTTACCCTCAAAGTACTTGAGAGTTACGGTTAGCTCAGGCTTAGCGCCCTCCGCTACCGTAAAGTCGGCAATGTAGCCTTCTTCCTTTAGCACTCGGGCCACTTGCACTTTCAACTTGGAGGACGGCATGGTTGCCGTCTCCTTGGTGGCCATCTGCGCATTGCGGATACGCGTAAACATATCCGCCAGAGTGTCTTGCATGCTCATTTAATGTGCGCTCCTGATAATTCTACGTGGCGTTACCAACTGGATTTTTTCAACCCAGGAACATCGCCACGCATGGCGGCTTCACGCAGCTTGTTACGGCCGAGGCCGAACTTGTTGTAAAAACCGTGCGGACGACCGGTAATACGGCAGCGGTTACGCTGACGCACCGGGCTTGAGTCGCGCGGCAGTTGCTGCAGCTTCAGCGTCGCCTCGAAGCGGTCTTCCTCAGACGTGTTCACGTCTGAGATGATCTTCTTGAGTTCAGCGCGCTTGGCCGCATACTTCGCGACCAGCTGAGTACGCTTAAGCTCACGCTCTACCATACTTTTCTTAGCCATGATCTCGCCCCTATTTCTTGAACGGGAAGTTCAGCGCGGTTAATAGCGCGCGACCTTCCTCGTCGGTGTTGGCGGTCGTAGTGATAGTGACGTCCAACCCCCGGATGCGATCGATTTTATCATACTCGATCTCCGGGAAGATGATCTGCTCACGCACACCCATGGAGTAATTGCCACGACCGTCGAAAGACTTCGGGTTGAGACCACGGAAGTCACGCACGCGGGGAATCGCGATGTAAACCAAACGGTCCAAGAAGTCCCACATGCGCTCAGCGCGCAGTGTTACCTTGATGCCGATGGGCCAACCTTCGCGCACCTTAAAGCCCGCGATGGACTTACGTGCCTTGGTCACCAACGGTTTTTGACCCGAGAGTTTCTCGAGGTCGCCGATGGCATTGTCAATCAACTTTTTATCGTTGACTGCTTCGCCGATACCCATGTTCAGAGTCACTTTCGTGATCCGGGGTACCTGCATAACGTTGGCATAGCTGAACTCTTCTTTGAGTTGAGCTGCTACCTCGTTTTGATAACGTTCTTTCAAGTTCGCCATTTTGCTACCCGACTCGCGTTAGGCGTCGATCTGCGTCTGCGTCGACTTGTAGATACGTACCTTGGTACCGTCTTCCTTCACTTGGAAGCCGACGCGATCCGCCTTACCGGTCTCCGAATTGAAGATGGCTACGTTGGACGCGTGAATCGGAGCCTCACGCTCGACGATACCGCCCTGATTACCCGCCATGGGATTTGGCTTGGTGTGACGTTTAATCATGTTCACACCGGACACCAAGAAGCGGTTATCTAATACCCGCTTAACGGTGCCACGCTTGCCTTTATCCTTCCCGGCGATGACGATGACTTCATCGTCACGTTTGATCTTTTGCATATCCGCCTCGCTCCTTACAGCACTTCAGGCGCTAAGGAAATGATCTTCATGAACTTTTCATTACGAAGTTCACGAGTCACCGGCCCAAAAATACGGGTACCGATGGGCTGTTCGTTGGTGTTATTCAACAAAACTGCCGCATTTCCATCGAAACGGATGAGCGAACCGTCGGGACGACGGACGCCACTACGGGTCCGGACCACGACCGCTTTTAGCACCTGGCCTTTTTTGACCTTGCCACGCGGAATCGCTTCCTTAACCGTGACCTTGATGATATCACCAACGCGAGCGTAACGACGATGTGAACCGCCTAACACCTTGATGCACTGCACCCGGCGCGCTCCGCTGTTGTCGGCGACATCCAGCATTGTCTGAGTCTGAATCATCGGTTTTCTCCAAACCTAATCTGACTGCACTGATTGACAAGCCCAGGGATTAACCCTTGGCGTGTTCAACCACCTCGACCAGCGTCCAGGCCTTCTTCTTGGAAAGCGGACGGCACTCCTGAATGGAAACCGTATCGCCTGCCTTAGCCTGGTTCGCCTCATCATGGGCGTGCAGCTTGGTGGAGCGCTTAACGTATTTTCCGTAGATCGGGTGACGCTCGCGCCGCTCGATCATGACGACGATGGACTTGTCCATCTTATCGCTCACCACTTTACCGGTGAGCGTACGCTTTGTGTTTTCTTCGGCCATCTCAATCACCTGCCTTCTCGTTGAGCAAAGTCTTAACGCGGGCAATATCCCGGCGGACCTGCTTGAGCAGATGAGTCTGGCTCAGTTGGCCAGTGGCCTTCTGCATGCGCAGGTTAAACTGCTCGCGGAGGAGTTCGAGGAGTTGCTCCTGGAGCTCTCCTGCGGACTTTTCACGAATTTCCTGGGCTTTCATCACATCACCGTCCGTTTCGCAAAGGTGGTGGATAAGGGCATTTTCTGTGCGGCAAGCTCAAACGCTTCACGAGCGAGCTCTTCCGACACGCCTTCAATTTCATACAGGACCCGACCCGGTTGGATCTGGGCAACCCAGTACTCAACAGAACCTTTACCTTTACCCATACGAACTTCGAGCGGCTTCTTGGAGATCGGCTTATCAGGGAAAACGCGGATCCAAATCTTACCGCCACGTTTTACGTGACGCGTGATCGCACGACGGCCGGCTTCGATCTGGCGCGCAGTAATGCGGCCGCGACCGGTAGCTTTGAGACCGTACTCCCCGAAGCTGATCTTGCTTCCGCGATGCGCCAGGCCACGGTTGCGGCCTTTCATCATCTTGCGGAATTTCATACGCTTGGGCTGTAACATCGACTCGCTCTCCCCTTACCTGGAACCTTTCTTCTTGGGCGCGTTGCCGGTAGGCTGCTGTTGCTTAGCCTTGGCACGTACTTCCTCGATACCGCCGAGGATTTCACCCTTGAAGATCCACACTTTGACGCCGATAACGCCATAGGTGGTGTGAGCTTCGTAAGTGGCGTAGTCGATATCCGCACGCAACGTGTGCAGCGGAACGCGACCTTCGCGGTACCATTCGGTACGTGCGATTTCAGCGCCACCAAGACGACCTGACAGCTGAATCTTGATGCCACCAGCGCCAAGACGCATTGCGTTCTGTACCGCGCGCTTCATGGCACGACGGAACATGACGCGACGCTCAAGCTGACCCGCTACGTTAGCAGCGACTAGCTTGGCATCCAGCTCCGGCTTGCGAACTTCTTCGATGTTCACATGCACGGGTACACCCATCATCTGGGTAAGATCGCGACGTAAACGGTCGACATCTTCACCTTTCTTACCAATCACGATACCCGGACGGGCAGTGTGAATGGTGATGCGGGCGTTGTTCGCCGGACGCTCGATGTGGATGCGGCTAACGGAGGCGCTTTTAAGACGCTCTTCCAGGAAGCTACGCACTTCGAGATCGTTATTGAGCTTATCGGCGTATGCGCCGCGCTCAGCATACCAGACAGAAGCATGGTCTTTGACGATGCCCAGTCGAATGCCTGTTGGATTGACTTTCTGACCCATCGGTCGACTCCTACTTCTCGGCTACCTTGACGGTGATGTGGCACGTGCGCTTCAAGATACGATCCGCACGCCCCTTGGCACGCGGCTTGATACGCTTGAGCGTCATGCCCTCATCGACGCAGATGGTCGAGACACGCAGCTCGTCAATATCCATGCCGTTATTTTCTTCCGCATTCGCAATCGCGGATTGCAGCACCTTCTTAACCAGCTTGGCAGCCTTCTTCGGTGAGAAGGTCAGCAGGTCGAGTGCCTCGGCGACAGGTTTACCGCGCACCTGGTCAGCCACCAAACGGGCCTTCTGGGCGGATAAACGAGCGCCAAGCAGCTTAGCTGTGACTTCCATCTCTCAATCCTCTCTGGCTTACCGTTTGGCTTTTTTATCCGCCGCATGCCCACGATAAGTGCGGGTAGCAGCGAATTCGCCCAATTTGTGGCCAACCATTTCCTCGGATACGTGCACCGGGACGTGTTGGCGACCATTATGGACCGCGATAGTGAGGCCTACCATATTGGGCAGGATCATAGAACGACGCGACCAAGTCTTGATCGGTTTGCGATCGTTCTTCTCCACTGCAGCCTCTACCTTCTTCAAAAGATGAAGGTCAATGAAGGGACCTTTCTTTAGTGAACGTGGCACAGCCGTTACCTCTTAATGTCTTGGCAATTTAGATCAACGCGTCTTGTTACGACGACGAATGATCAGCTTGTCGGTGCGCTTGTTCTTACGCGTCTTGTGACCCTTAGTCGGCACACCCCATGGGGATACCGGGTGACGACCACCACTGGTGCGGCCTTCGCCACCACCGTGCGGGTGATCGACTGGGTTCATCGCGACACCGCGAACAGTCGGACGCACGCCTCTCCAGCGCTTCGCACCGGCCTTGCCAAGTTGACGCAGGCTGTGCTCAGAGTTGCTCACTTCACCCAAAGTCGCGCGGCACTCGGCCAACACTTTGCGCATTTCGCCAGAGCGAAGACGCAGGGTGGCATAGTTACCTTCACGAGCAACCAACTGGGCGCTTGTACCGGCACTGCGAGCAATCTGCGCACCTTTACCCGGCTTGAGTTCGATGCAGTGCACCGTAGAACCCAGCGGGACGTTACGCAGCGGCAAGGCATTGCCTTTCTTGATTGACGCGTTAACACCAGATTCCAGCACGTCACCCGCGCTGACACCTTTCGGTGCAATGATGTAACGACGTTCACCATCGGCATACTTCAGCAGCGCAATGTGCGCACTGCGGTTGGGATCGTGCTCAAGACGCTCAACGGTGGCAGGAATGCCATCCTTGGTGCGTTTGAAATCGATCAACCGATAGTGGTGACGATGACCACCGCCCACGTGGCGGGTGGTGATACGACCGTAGTTATTCCGGCCGCCGGACTTGGACTGTTTTTCCAAAAGCGGTGCATAAGCACGGCCCTTGAACAGTTCCTCGCCAACGATCTTGACGACGTGGCGACGACCGGCGGAAGTGGGTTTGGTCTTGACGATTGCCATTATCCGTACTCCTGCCCTTATTCGGCGCCAGAGAAGTCTTCGAGCGTTTCACCCGCAGCCAGGGTCACATACGCTTTGCGGTAACCCTTACGCAGGCCAACGCCGTTCGCAGTACGCTTTGTTTTACCCTTCATGTTCAGCACCTGAACACTGCCGACCTTCTTGCCGAAAAGTGCTTCAACGGCTTTCTTGATCTCGGGTTTGGTAGCATCAGATGCCACCTTGAAAACGTACTGGTTGCGCTCGGCTGCCATCGCGGCCTTTTCGGTCACGTGCGGTCCAAGCAGAACCTTGAATACGCGTTCCTGGTTCATGCCAGCTTCTCCTCGAATTTACGCAGGGCGGAGACGGTAATCAGGACCTTGTCAAAGGCTACCAGGCTTACCGGGTCAGCTGCCGCGACATCCACCACGTCAACGTGAGGGAGGTTGCGTGCGGCCAAATAGAGCTTTTCGTCGACTTCTTCAGTGACGATCAACACTTTTTCAAGGTTGAGCTCTTTCAGCTTGGCAGCTACCTGCTTGGTCTTGGGCGCATCGACGACGAACTCTTCAATCGCGACTAAGCGCTCTTGACGTACCAGCTCAGACAAGATGGAGCGCATCGCTGCACGGTACATCTTGCGGTTAACCTTCTGGGTGTAGTCTTGCGGACGCGCCGCGAAGGTTACGCCGCCGCTACGCCATAGCGGAGAGCGGATGGTACCGGCACGTGCACGACCGGTGCCTTTCTGACGCCACGGCTTTTTACCACCGCCACGAACGTCGGAACGACTCTTTTGTGCGCGGGTTCCCTGACGGCCAGCTGCCAAATAGGCAGTGACAACCTGGTGAACGAGCGCTTCGTTGAATTCTTTGCCAAAAGTGGCGTCGGCTACTTCAACGGTACCCGCGCCTGCAGCAAGATTCAGATTCATTGGTAATTATCCCCTTCAGCCTGCTTTCACGGCGCTGCGAACGATAACGTCACTACCGGGAGCACCCGGTACGGCGCCTTTAATCAGCAGCAGGTTACGCTCGGCGTCGACACGGACGATCTCAAGGCTCTGCACGGTGCAACGGGCGTTACCCATTTGACCGGCCATTTTTTTGCCTTTGAAAACGCGACCCGGTGTCTGACACATGCCGATAGAACCCGGCGCGCGATGCGACAGAGAGTTACCGTGAGTCATGTCTTGGGTACGGAAGTTCCAGCGCTTAACAGCACCCTGGAAGCCTTTACCCTTAGAGGTGCCAGTCACGTCAACCATTTGACCAGCTTCGAAGAGGGATACGGTGATTTCGCCGCCTACTTCAGGAATCTCTTCGCCTTCTGCAAGACGAAATTCCATCAGCGAACGACCAGCTTCAACACCCGCCTTGGCAAACTGACCAGCCTGCGCTTTGGTGAGGTGCTTAGCTTTACGAGAGCCAGATGTGACCTGAATCGCTGCGTAACCGTCAGACTCGACAGATTTAACGCGTGTAACACGATTAGGATCAACTTCAATAACGGTTACGGGCACAGACGCGCCGTCTTCGGTAAAGACACGGGTCATCCCGGCCTTTTTACCGACTAAACCGATAGTCATACTCAGTCTCCTATAGTGTACGGGGCTATCACCCGCTATGGCTGCCCTTTCCAGAACATTCCACTAGCACATTGTATGGCGCCTCACGGCGCGGCGGCTGCTGCTCATGCTAGCTTGTTAGTACAAGCGATGAGCGCTGGGCCGCAAAGTGACTAGTGTAATTAGTTGAGTTTGATTTGCACGTCAACGCCTGCGGCGAGATCAAGTTTCATCAAAGCATCAACAGTTTTTTCGGTCGGCTCAACAATGTCGAGCACACGCTTGTGCGTACGAATCTCATACTGGTCACGCGCATCTTTATTGACGTGCGGCGAGATCAGAATGGTGTAACGCTCGCGATTGGTCGGCAGCGGAATCGGTCCACGAACCTGAGCACCAGTACGCTTAGCGGTTTCAACAATCTCCGCTGTAGACTGGTCGATCAGGCGATGGTCGAAAGCTTTCAACCGAATGCGAATCTTTTGGTTCTGCATTTGCCCTAAACTCCAATGGATGTCGACGGCGCGAGCCGTCTACCCACGCATTCAAAGGATGCGCATTATAGGCACGCCAAAAGCCCATGTCAAACATTTGCTGTTGGTGCGCAGAAAAGGGGGCTCATCAGAGCCCCCTTCATCATTCAAGCATGTTGCTTACTTGACGATCTTGGCCACAACGCCAGCACCGACAGTACGGCCGCCTTCACGAATAGCGAAGCGCAAACCTTCGTCCATTGCGATCGGAGCGATCAAGGTAACAACCATCTGAACGTTGTCACCCGGCATGACCATTTCAACGCCTTCCGGCAGTTCACAAGTACCAGTTACGTCGGTGGTACGGAAGTAGAACTGCGGACGGTAGCCCTTGAAGAAAGGCGTGTGACGACCACCCTCTTCCTTGGACAGTACGTAAACTTCTGCTTCGAAGACAGTGTGCGGAGTGATGGTGCCCGGCTTGGCCAGTACCTGACCACGCTCAACGTCATCACGCTTAGTACCACGCAGCAGGGCGCCAACGTTCTCACCAGCACGACCTTCGTCGAGCAGCTTACGGAACATTTCAACACCGGTAACGATCGTTTTGGTGGTGTCGCGGATACCCACGATTTCCACTTCTTCGCCCGCTTTGACGATACCGCGCTCTACACGACCGGTAACAACAGTACCGCGGCCAGAGATAGAGAACACGTCTTCGATCGGCATCAGGAACGGCTGGTCGATGGCACGCTCCGGCTCAGGGATGTACTCATCCAGAGCTTTGATCAGATTAGCAACGGCGGTAGTACCCATGCCCTTGTCATCTTCACCGTTCAGCGCCATCAGCGCAGAACCAGTGATGATCGGCGTGTCGTCACCCGGGAAGTCGTACTGGTCGAGGAGTTCGCGAACTTCCATTTCTACCAGTTCGAGCAGCTCTTCGTCATCGACCATGTCCGCTTTGTTCAGGAACACAACGATGAACGGTACGCCAACCTGACGAGACAGCAGGATGTGCTCGCGAGTTTGCGGCATCGGGCCGTCTGCGGCAGAACATACCAGGATTGCGCCGTCCATCTGCGCAGCACCGGTGATCATGTTCTTGACGTAGTCAGCGTGTCCTGGGCAGTCAACGTGAGCGTAGTGACGCTCTTCAGACTGATATTCCACGTGTGACGTAGCGATGGTGATACCGCGCTCGCGCTCTTCCGGAGCGTTATCGATGGTATCAAACTCACGCCAGTCGCCGCCGAAAACCTCAGCAGACACGCGGGTTAGGGCCGCAGTCAGAGTCGTTTTACCGTGGTCGACGTGACCAATGGTGCCGACGTTGACGTGCGGTTTGGAACGTTCAAATTTTTCCTTAGCCACTGCTATAACCTCTTTACGTTAGCTAACGGTTAACCGTTTTGATTGATGACGGCTTCAACGACGCTGGAGGGCGCCTCGTCGTACTTCGAGAACTCCATAGAGTAGCTCGCACGGCCCTGGGTTTGTGAGCGCAGATCGGTTGCATAACCGAACATCTCACCCAATGGCACCGTCGCACGAATGACTTTACCAGAAGAGGAGTCATCCATACCCTGCACCAGGCCGCGACGACGGCTCAGGTCACCCATGACGTCACCCATAAATTCTTCGGGGGTCACGATTTCGACCTTCATCACCGGCTCCAGCAGCACGGCCTTGGCCTTCCTGGCACCTTCTTTTACTGCCATAGAAGAAGCAATCTTAAACGCAGTCTCGTTGGAGTCTACGTCGTGGAAGGAGCCGTCGAACAGCGTTACTTTAACGTCAATCATCGGGTAGCCCGCGATGACACCGTTTTTAAGCTGCTCAAAAGCACCCTTCTCAACCGCAGGTACGTATTCCTTGGGAACCGTACCACCTACGATTTCAGAGTTGAATTTGAAGAACAGTTCGTCTTCGCCTTCACCCTTCTCTTCTGCTGTCAGCGGCTCAATACGCAGCCAAACGTGACCATACTGACCACGACCACCGGACTGACGTACGAACTTGCCTTCCTGCTCAATGCTGCCGCGGATAGTCTCGCGGTAGGCAACTTGAGGCTTACCGATGTTGGCTTCAACCTTGAACTCGCGACGCATACGGTCAACGAGGATATCCAGGTGAAGCTCACCCATACCAGAAATAATCGTCTGGCCGGTCTCTTCGTCGGTCTTAACCTGGAAAGAGGGGTCTTCTTGAGCAAGTTTGCCCAGGGCAACACCCATCTTCTCTTGGTCTGCCTTAGACTTAGGCTCTACGGCAACCGAGATAACCGGATCCGGGAACTCCATGCGCTCGAGAACAATCTTGTTATCGATATCGCACAGGGTATCACCCGTGGTGACATCTTTCAGACCGATACAGGCAGCGATATCGCCCGCAAGAACTTCTTTGATCTCTTCACGAGAGTTGGCGTGCATCTGAACGATACGGCCAACACGCTCTTTCTTCTGTTTAACGGAGTTATATACACCGTCACCAGACTTCAGAACGCCCGAATAGACGCGGATAAAGGTCAGCGTGCCCACAAAGGGGTCGGTGGCAATTTTAAATGCCAACGCCGCAAAGGGCGCGCTGTCATCAGCCACACGGGTAGCAACGGTGCCGTCTTTATCGTCAAGCTCACCTTCGATCGCCTTAACTTCCGTCGGCGAAGGCATGTATTCGATAACGCCGTCCAGCACTGCTTGAACGCCTTTGTTCTTAAAGGCAGAACCACAGGTCACCAGAACGATATCGTTAGCCAGGGTGCGCGCACGCAGGCCAGCCTTGATCTCTTCGATCGTTAGCTCGCCGCCTTCAAGGTACTTATCCATCAGCTCGTCGGAGCCTTCGGCAGCAGCTTCAACCATCTCTTCGCGGTACTTCTCTGCTGTTTCTTGCAGCTCAGCAGGAATATCCACGAGGTCATAATTCATACCCAGGCTTTCCTCGTCCCACAGGATAGCCTTCATCTGAATCAGGTCGATAACGCCTTTAAAGTCTTCTTCTGTGCCCCAGTTAATCTGGATCGGCACAGCATTGGCACCCAAGCGCTCTTTCAGCTGGTTGACAACCATGAAGAAGTCAGCGCCGGTACGGTCCATCTTGTTGACGAAAACCATACGTGGCACTTCGTACTTATTGGCCTGGCGCCATACTGTTTCGGTCTGCGGCTGAACGCCGGAAGAGCCACACAGTACAACGACCGCACCATCGAGCACACGCAGCGAACGCTCAACTTCAATGGTAAAGTCAACGTGCCCTGGGGTGTCGATGATGTTGATACGGTGCTCAGGGAACTGCTTGCTCATGCCCTGCCAGAAACAGGTAGTCGCAGCTGAGGTGATAGTAATACCACGCTCCTGCTCCTGCTCCATCCAGTCCATGGTCGCAGCACCGTCGTGCACTTCACCCACTTTGTGAGAGAGGCCGGTGTAGAACAGTACACGCTCAGTCGTCGTGGTTTTACCCGCGTCGACGTGAGCGACGATACCGATATTACGGTAGCGATTTAGTGGAGTCTTGCGTGCCACGGTGAAACTCCCGTTTGTTGGCGATGCTCGTTAAATTAGCGGCGTATGCAAGCGAGGTTTATGCGACCGCCGCCACCAGTGCATGGTAGCGGCTGAGTGTTGCAATTATTGAATTGCAACAACGCGACTCAGCAAACACTTCACCATGCTGAACAACGCGCATATATAAACCATAAAGCCGTACTTAAAAACGCCGTGCCTAGAAACGCAGGTTCTAGAAACGCCGAATTAGAAACGGTAGTGCGAGAAGGCCTTGTTGGCTTCTGCCATACGATGCACGTCTTCACGCTTCTTAACGGCAGAACCTTTTCCTTCAGCGGCATCCAGCATTTCACCCGCCAGACGCTGCACCATGGTTTTCTCACCGCGGCGACGCGCCGCGTCTACCAGCCAGCGCATTGCCAGCGCTTGACGGCGAGACGGACGTACTTCAACCGGCACCTGATAGGTCGCACCACCTACACGGCGCGACTTCACTTCGACCATAGGCTGGATGGCTTCCAGCGCTTTGTCGAAGATCTCCAGCGGGTCTTCTTTACTACGCTCGGCAACCTTGTCCAACGCACCGTAGACGATGCGCTCAGCTATGGACTTCTTGCCGCTGACCATCAGGTGGTTCATGAACTTCGCCAGACGCTCACTTCCGAACTTAGGATCCGGCAGAATCTCGCGTTTAGCTACTACTCTTCTTCTAGGCATGATAAGCCCTCAATTAAGGATCTTTCAGGTAAACCCGGAACTCCTGCAACCTGCGTACGATATTCAAATACAACAAGCGCCGCCCGACCTTACTCTTATCAGACCGTCAAATTCGTGAAAATCGTTACTCAGCATGCCCTATTGACGGGGCGACGCTGCACAGCTGACCTAGCCCTAGGATTTAAAACCTAGGACTTAGGACGCTTAGTACCGTATTTAGAACGACCCTGACGACGATTTTGAACGCCAGAGGTGTCAAGGGCGCCACGTACGGTGTGATAACGCACACCTGGCAAATCCTTTACACGACCGCCACGAATCAAAACGACAGAGTGTTCTTGAAGGTTGTGACCTTCACCACCGATGTAGGAAGAGACTTCAAAGCCGTTGGTAAGGCGCACACGGCAAACCTTACGCAGAGCCGAGTTAGGCTTCTTCGGTGTAGTGGTGTAAACGCGCGTACAAACGCCACGTTTTTGCGGACAGGCCTGCAGCGCTGGCACGTCACTCTTGGTGACGGGGCGCTTGCGCGGCTTGCGCACTAGCTGATTAATCGTTGCCATGGTGTTTAGCTGACTCCAATGGTTGCCTTAGCCTTTTAACAAATACATGCAGCGGATGCGGGCGCACCCACCCCACTGTTAAAGGCTGCGCATTCTAAAGGCTGACCCTAGGTGTCGTCAAGCCTTGCCGGCGGTTTTACCGGCAAGGTGACGCTTTTTCGGGTCAGCTATTCGTTTTACTTACTCATGTTACCTACTACTTGAGGCGTCAGACCTACAGCTCGTCATCAGAATCGAGTGCGGTCAACTGAGCACCTAGCTCCTGCTCGACTTCGGTAGCCGAAGGATTGAACAGTTGCTCTACGTCTTCGCGCTTGCGGCGACGTTCCGCGTGGTGAGTCAGACCAGTACCTGCTGGAATCAGACGACCCACTACGACGTTCTCTTTCAGGCCACGCAGATAATCGCGCTTGCCGGTCACCGCTGCTTCGGTCAGTACGCGGGTTGTCTCCTGGAAGGAGGCCGCGGAGATGAACGACTCAGTGGCCAAGCTAGCCTTGGTGATACCCAGCAGCATACGCGTATACTTGGCCGGGAATTTCTTCTCTTTTTCAAGCCGCTCGTTCTGCTCCAGTACGCGAACCAGTTCTGCCTGATCGCCAGTAATGAAGTCAGAATCGCCGGAATCGGTGATCTCTACCTTACGCAGCATCTGACGCACAATGACTTCGATGTGCTTGTCGTTGATGCCTACGCCTTGCAGACGGTAAACGTCCTGCACTTCGGCAGTGATGTACTTGGCAAGCTCCTCAACACCTAGCAGGCGCAGAATATCGTGAGGATTGCTCGGGCCATCGGAAATCACTTCGCCCTTCTCGACAGTTTCGCCTTCGAAGACGGCAATTTGGCGCCATTTCGGAATCAGCGCCTCAAACGGATCGCCAGACTCCGGCGTAATGGTCAGGCGACGCTTGCCTTTGGTCTCTTTACCGAAGCTGACCACACCGCTGATCTCGGCCAGGATAGAGGACTCTTTCGGCTTACGCGCTTCGAACAAGTCAGCCACCCGTGGCAGACCACCGGTGATATCTTTGTTCGCCGAGGCTTCTACCGGGATACGGGCAACTACTTCACCCACACCGATGGTGACGCCATCATCTACGGAGATAATGGAGTTACCCGGCAGCAGGTACTGCACCGGGGTGTTAGAACCCGATACAGAGACGTACTCACCCGCGCTATCCTGCAGCATCACCATCGGGCGCTTGTCACGACCGGCCATGGGGCGAGCCGCCGACTCGATAACCTCAATGGAAGACAGACCGGTCATCTCATCGACGCTGCGGTGCATGGTGACACCTTCGTCGAGATCGATGAACTGCGCCTTACCTTCTACTTCGGCAACGATCGGATGGGTGTGCGGATCCCATTTGGCAACGGTCGAGCCGGCGTCAACAACATCGCCGTCGCGTACGGAGAGCTCGGCACCGTAGGGCAGCTTGTAGTACTCGCGCTCACGACCGTGGTCGTCGGCAACGGCCAGGGCGCTTGAGCGCGAGACAACGACCAGCTTGCCGTCGGCACGCTCAACGTGCTTGATATTGTGCAGGCGAACCTTACCGCCGTGCTTAACCTGTACGCTATCCACAGCTGAAGAACGCGATGCCGCACCACCGATGTGGAAGGTACGCATGGTCAGCTGGGTACCCGGCTCACCGATGGACTGTGCGGCGATAACACCGACGGCCTCACCGATGTTGACCTGATGACCACGGGCCAAGTCACGGCCGTAACAGGAGGCACACACACCGTGCGGTGTCTCACAGGTGATCGTGGAGCGCACGATGATTTCGTCGACGCCCATGGTGTCGAGCTCGGCACACCACTTCTCGTCGAGCAGGGTACCTTTAGCGATCAATACTTCACCGCTGCCCGGATGAACCACATCCTGGGCTACGACGCGACCGAGCACGCGCTGGGAAAGCGGTACGATAATGTCGCCGCCTTCGATGATGGGGTGCAGCGTCAGGCCGTTTTCGGTACCGCAATCGACTTCGGTGATAACCAAGTCTTGCGCTACGTCGACCAAGCGGCGGGTCAGGTAACCGGAGTTGGCGGTTTTCAACGCCGTATCCGCAAGACCTTTACGCGCACCGTGGGTCGAGATGAAGTACTGCAGTACGTTCAGGCCTTCACGGAAGTTGGCGACGATCGGCGTTTCGATGATCGAGCCATCCGGCTTGGCCATCAGGCCACGCATACCCGCCAGCTGACGGATCTGGGCAGCAGAACCACGCGCACCAGAGTCGGCCATGATGAAAACGCTATTGAACGAATCTTGCTCAACTTCGTTGCCATCGCGATCAATGACGGTCTCTTTCGAGATACCGACCATCATCGCCTTGGCGACTTTATCGTTGGCCTTGGACCAAATATCGATAACCTTGTTGTACTTCTCACCCGCTGTTACCAGGCCAGAAGAGAACTGGTCTTCGATCTCTTTAACTTCGGCTTCCGCCGCGTCAACAATTTCTGTTTTCGCTTCAGGGATAACAAAGTCGTTAACACCGATAGAGGCGCCGGACCAGGTCGCCAGACGGAAACCGGTATACATCAGTTGGTCAGCGAAGATGACGGTCGGTTTAAGACCGGCACGACGATAAACTTCGTTGATCAGACTGGAGATCGCCTTCTTCTTCATCGGCTGATCGATCAGCTCGAAGGGCACGCCCTCGGGCAGAATGCGGAACAGCAGGGCACGACCTACCGTCGTATCGTAAATACGCCGGTGGAAGCTGCGCTCGCCGCTCTCTTCTTCGATATCGATTTCGTCCAGACGCACTTTCACGCGGGCATGTAACGATACTGACTGAGTGCCAAACGCGCGCTCTACCTCATTGAGGTCAGAGAACACCATGCCTTCGCCTTTGGCGTTAATCTTTTCACGGGTCATGTAGTAAAGACCCAGAACAACGTCTTGAGACGGCACGATGATCGGCTCGCCGTTAGCGGGCGACAGCACGTTATTGGTGGCCATCATCAACGCACGGGCTTCTAGCTGGGCTTCCAGGGTCAGCGGTACGTGTACCGCCATCTGGTCACCGTCAAAGTCGGCGTTGTAGGCAGCACACACCAGCGGGTGCAGCTGAATGGCTTTACCTTCGATCAACAGCGGCTCAAACGCCTGGATACCCAGGCGGTGAAGCGTGGGTGCGCGGTTAAGCAGTACCGGGTGCTCGCGGATAACATCGGCAAGGATGTCCCACACTTCCGGCAGCTCGCGCTCAACCATCTTCTTAGCGGCTTTGATCGTTGAGGCGTAGCCCAGCGACTGCAGCTTGGAGTAGATAAATGGCTTGAACAGCTCAAGGGCCATTTTCTTGGGCAAACCACACTGGTGCAGGCGCAGGGTCGGACCCACGGTAATCACCGAACGGCCCGAGTAGTCGACGCGCTTACCCAGCAGGTTCTGACGGAAACGACCCTGCTTACCTTTGATCATGTCGGCGAGCGATTTCAGCGGGCGCTTGTTAGAGCCCGTGATCGCACGGCCACGACGGCCGTTATCCAACAGCGCATCGACGGCTTCCTGGAGCATGCGCTTCTCGTTGCGCACGATAATATCCGGCGCATTGAGATCAAGCAGACGCTTCAGGCGGTTGTTACGGTTGATCACACGACGGTAAAGGTCGTTAAGATCGGAGGTCGCGAAGCGGCCGCCGTCCAGCGGTACCAGCGGACGAAGATCCGGCGGCAGCACGGGCAGCACTTCCATGACCATCCACGCCGGCGCGTTGCCGGAGTGGTAGAAGGCTTCAAGCAGCTTCAGGCGCTTGGAGAGCTTCTTGATCTTGGTTTCGGAGTTGGTCTGCGGAATCTCTTCACGCAGGTGGTTAATCTCTTCTTCCAGATCGATGTCTTTGAGCAGTTCTTGAACGGCTTCGGCACCCATACGGGCGTCAAAGTCATCACCGAACTCCTCCAGCGCTTCAAAGTACTGCTCGTCATTCATCAGCTGACCACGCTCCAGCGTGGTCATGCCTGGATCGATAACGACGAAGCTTTCGAAGTAGAGCACACGCTCGATATCACGCAGGGTCATATCGAGGAACATGCCGATACGCGACGGCAGTGACTTCAAAAACCAGATGTGCGCCACTGGTGAAGCGAGCTCAATGTGCCCCATGCGCTCACGGCGCACGGCAGCTTTGGTCACTTCAACGCCACATTTTTCGCAGATGATGCCGCGGTGCTTCATGCGCTTATACTTGCCGCACAGGCACTCGTAGTCTTTGACCGGGCCAAAAATCTTGGCGCAGAACAGACCATCCCGCTCCGGTTTAAAGGTACGGTAGTTGATGGTCTCAGGCTTCTTCACCTCGCCAAACGACCAGGAGCGAATCATGTCCGGCGACGCCAGGGTAATCTTGATCGCGTCAAACTCTTCGGACTGAGACTGCGATTTGAGTACTTTCACCAAATCTTTCATGGGACGGCTCCTAGCTCTCTAACTCGATATCGATGCCCAGCGAGCGGATTTCCTTCACCAGTACGTTGAAGGATTCCGGCATGCCTGCCTGCATGGTGTGGTCGCCATCCACGATGTTTTTATACATCTTGGTGCGGCCTTCGACGTCGTCCGACTTGACGGTGAGCATCTCTTGTAGCGTGTATGCGGCGCCGTAAGCTTCCAACGCCCACACTTCCATCTCACCGAAGCGCTGACCACCGAATTGCGCCTTACCACCCAAGGGCTGCTGGGTCACCAGCGAGTAAGAACCGGTAGAACGCGCGTGCATCTTGTCGTCTACCAAGTGGTTAAGCTTCAGCATGTACATGTAGCCAACGGTGACCGGACGGTCAAAAGCGTCACCGGTACGGCCATCGAACAGGGCCATCTGACCCGATTCGGGAATGTCCGCCAGCTTCAACAGGTGCTTGATTTCGTGCTCTTTAGCACCGTCAAACACCGGCGTCGCCATCGGCACACCGCCTTTTAGGTTCTTCGCCAGGGCGATGATTTCGTCGTCGCTCAGGGAGTCAAGATCTTCAACACGCGTACCCTGTGTATTGTAGATCTGCCCCAGGAAGTCACGAATTTCGGCCACTTGCTGACCGCGCGCATCGCGTAGCATGGCTTCGATCTTGACGCCCAAGCCACGTGCCGCCATACCCAAGTGAGTCTCAAGAATCTGACCAACGTTCATCCGCGACGGAACGCCCAGCGGGTTAAGTACCACGTCAACCGGCTCGCCCTTCTCGTCAAACGGCATGTCTTCAATGGGCATAATCGCCGAGATAACACCTTTGTTACCGTGACGACCGGCCATCTTGTCACCCGGCTGGATGCGACGCTTCACGGCCATGTAGACCTTGACGATTTTCAACACGCCCGGCGCAAGATCATCGCCCTGGGTCAGCTTGCGCTTCTTGTCTTCAAAGCGCTCGTCCATTTCTTTGCGACGGGTTTCCAGCTGCTCGTCGGCCTGAGCCAGCAGTTCGTTAAACGACTCGTCCTGCAAGCGCAGCTTAAACCACTGCTGACGCGGCAATTCATCCAGATACGCCTCGTCGAGCACATCACCTTTCTTGAGGTTCGGGCCGCCGTTAACGGCCTGACCTTCAAGGGTGCGCTTTAGACGCTCAAAGGTGGCGTCTTCGGCGATACGGTAAGTCTCTTGGAGATCCTTACGAACTTCGTCAAGCTGAGTGCGCTCGATTGACAGGGCGCGTGAATCTTTCTCAACGCCGTCCCGGGTAAACACCTGAACGTCGATGACCGTGCCTTTCATGCCGGTGGGGGCACGCAGCGAGGTGTCTTTAACGTCAGACGCTTTCTCGCCGAAGATGGCACGTAGCAGCTTCTCTTCAGGCGTCAGCTGGGTTTCACCCTTCGGCGTCACCTTACCAACCAGAATATCGCCTGGGCCGACTTCGGCACCGATGTAGACAACGCCCGCCTCATCCAGCTTGGAGAGCGCAGACTCACCCACGTTGGGGATATCGGCGGTAATCTCTTCAGAGCCCAACTTGGTGTCGCGAGACACACAGGTGAGTTCCTGAATGTGGATAGTGGTGAAACGGTCTTCTTGAACGACCCGCTCAGAGAGCAGGATCGAATCCTCGAAGTTGTAGCCGTTCCAGGGCATAAAGGCGATGCGCATGTTCTGACCCAGCGCCAGATCGCCCATGTCCACCGACGGGCCGTCAGCGAGAATGTCGCCACGGGCCACGCTGTCGCCAGGCCGCACAATGGGCCGCTGGTTCATGCAGGTGTTCTGGTTCGAGCGGGTGTACTTGGTCAGGTTATAGATATCAACACCGGCTTCACCGCCGATAATCTCATCTTCATTGACCCGTACCACCACACGACGCGCGTCGACCGAGTCAATCACGCCACCACGATTAGCTACCGCACAGACACCGGAGTCACGGGCAACAAAGCGCTCCATGCCCGTACCTACCAGCGGCTTATCGGCGCGCAGGGTGGGTACAGCCTGGCGCTGCATGTTAGAACCCATCAAGGCGCGGTTGGCGTCATCGTGCTCCAGGAACGGAATCAATGCCGCTGCCACTGATACAACCTGACGTGGCGATACGTCCATCAGCGTCACTTGCTCAGGACGCATGAAGGTGGTCTCACCACGGTGGCGTACCTGAACCAGGTCATCGCTCAGCTTGTTGGATTCATCCACCGCCGCTGACGCCTGGGCGATAACAAAGTCGCCCTCTTCGATCGCCGAGAGGTGCACGATGTCGTCGGTCAACTGACGATCCACCACTTTACGGTACGGCGTCTCCAGGAAGCCGTAGCTGTTGGTGTGACTATAGGTCGCCAGGGAGTTGATCAGACCGATGTTCGGGCCTTCTGGCGTTTCGATCGGGCATAGGCGTCCGTAGTGCGTGGCGTGTACGTCACGCACTTCGAAGCCAGCGCGCTCACGGGTCAAACCACCAGGGCCGAGTGCAGACACACGACGCTTGTGGGTAACCTCAGAGAGCGGGTTGTTCTGATCCATAAACTGCGAAAGCTGGCTGGAGCCAAAGAACTCTTTCACCGCTGCCGCAACGGGCTTGGCGTTGATCAGGTCTTGCGGCATCAGGCCTTCGCTTTCCGCCATGGAAAGACGCTCTTTGACGGCACGCTCTACACGCACCAAGCCAACGCGGAACTGGTTCTCAGCCATCTCGCCAACGCAGCGAATACGGCGGTTGCCCAGGTGATCGATATCGTCAACGTCACCGAAGCCGTTACGAATATTGATCAGCTCGCGCAGCACGTCGAGGATGTCTTTGCGATCCAGGACACCGGAACCCGTGTCGGTATCACGACGCAGGCGACGGTTGAACTTCATGCGGCCAACGCCAGAGAGGTCGTAGCGGTCTTCGCTGAAGAAGAGGTTATTAAACAGCGTTTCGGCAGACTCTTTGGTGGGCGGCTCGCCAGGACGCATCATGCGGTAAATTTCGACCAACGCTTCAAGCGCGGAGTTAGTTACGTCCAGCTTCAAGGTGTCGGAAATGAACGAACCGCAGTCAAGGTCGTTGGTGTAGAGCGTCTCCACCAGGGTAATGCCGCCCTGAGCCATACGCTCGAGTACTTCAGGGGTGATCTCGGTGTTGCATGGGCAGATCAGCTCGCCTGTTTTAGAGTCGATCTGATCTTTTGCCAGCGTTTTGCCGAACAGGTACTCCATCGGCACATCCAGACGCTCAAGGCCGGCTTTTTCAAGCTGGCGAATGTGCTTCTGGGTAATCCGGCGGCCTTCTTCAACGATCACATTACCTTCGCCATCCTTGATGTCGAAAGTCGCGGTCTCGCCGCGCAGGCGCGACGGCACCAGTTCCACAGAGAAACCGGATTTCTCGATGTGGAAGACGCTGGTTTCAAAGAACTCGGCGAGGATCTCTTCGGTGTTCATCCCCAACGCACGCATCAGTACCGAGGCCGGCAACTTGCGGCGACGGTCAATACGTACGAAGACGTTGTCTTTGGGGTCAAACTCGAAGTCTAACCAGGAGCCACGATAAGGAATCACGCGAGCTGAGTAGAGCAGCTTGCCGGAAGAGTGGCTCTTGCCTTTGTCGTGATCGAAGAACACACCGGGCGAGCGGTGGAGCTGGGATACGATTACCCGCTCAGTACCGTTGATCACAAAGGTACCGTTCTCAGTCATCAGGGGGATTTCTCCCATGTAGACTTCTTGCTCTTTAATATCTTTGATTGCTTTGTTCGAGGAGTCGCGATCATAGATGATCAAGCGAACCTTGACGCGCAGCGGGGCTGAGTAAGTCACGCCGCGCAGCTGGCACTCCTTAACATCGAACGCCGGCGTACCAAAGCGGTAGCTGACATACTCAAGCGCTGCATTGCCGGAGAAGCTCTCAATCGGAAACACGGACTTGAATGCCGCGTGCAGACCGACCTCGTGACGCTCGTCGGGCGAACGATCTTGCTGGAGGAAGTCGTAATAGGAATCAAGCTGGATCGCCAGCAAGTAAGGCACATCCATCACTTGGGGCAGTTTGCCGAAATCCTTGCGGATGCGTTTTTTCTCAGTATATGAGTAAGCCATCTGTATTCCCCAGCTTGTTCACCATGGGTGACCGATGCGTGGTCATCTGCCCTTCGAGCTTCGTCAGACACAGACAGCAAGCTCCTAAATCGGTAGCTCGCCGTCGAAAATCTAGTTCGATAACTCAGTCGTCGATAACACTGTAGTCGATAACACTATCTTCAATAACGCCATCTTCAATAACACTGTTACGTTTCTGTCGTGGCCACTCTCAATGAGCAGCGCTGCTGTTGTTCAATATCACCGACTGTTCAACACCAGCTACAACAGAAAAAGGCCGGCAGCGGGATATCCCGCCGCCAGCCGTGGAAGCTTACGCAGCGCGTAAAGCCGTCCGCACAAGAATTACTTGAGCTCGACGGTTGCGCCCGCTTCTTCCAGCTTGGCTTTAGCTGCTTCAGCGTCGTCTTTAGACATGCCTTCTTTGATGGTCGCCGGAGCGCCGTCAACAGCACCTTTAGCTTCTTTCAAGCCAAGGCCGGTGATCTCACGAACCGCTTTGATCACGTTAACTTTCTTGTCGCCAGCAGACGTCAGAACAACGTCAAACTCAGTCTGCTCTTCAGCAGCTTCGCCAGCAGCAGCCGGACCAGCCATCACAGCAGCAGCGGCAGAAACGCCGAATTTCTCTTCCATTGCTTCGATCAGCTCGACAACTTCCATTACGGTCATGTCGGCTACAGCATTGATGATATCGTCTTTAGACAGTGCCATTGTTTCATTCCTAACTTTGCGGGAGTCTCGGTCAGCCGAGGACTCAGGATTCATTGCTCGGTTCAGGCAGCGCACTGGTTAAACCATTGACGCCACCTGCAAGAAAGCCTGCTTAGGCGGCTTCTTGCTTCTGGTCGCGCAGTGCGGCCAGAGTACGAACCAGCTTGCCAGCGGAGGCTTCTTTCATTACCGACATCAACTTGGCAATTGCTTCGTCGTGAGTCGGTAGGGTTGCCAGACGGTCGATGTCAGCAGCCGGAATCAGCTCACCTTCGTAGGCCAACGCTTTTACTTCGAAGTTCTTGTCCGTTTTAGCAAACTCTTTGAACAGACGAGCGGCAGCGCCCGGATGATCAGTAGAGAAAGCCAACAACGTAGGACCAACGAAGCTATCGTTCAAGCACTCCCACTGAGTGCCTTCGAGAGCGCGGCGAGCCAGCGTGTTACGTACAACACGTAGCTCTACACCATTCTCGCGCGCCTGCTTGCGCAGATCGGTCATTTTACCAACCGTAACGCCGCGAGAATCAGCAACTACGACGGAGAGTGCGCCCTTGGCCGCTTCACTGACCTCGGCAACAATCGCTTTCTTGCCTTCAAGTGCTAGTGGCACAGTGATCACTCCTTCGTGCCGGAACCCAAGAAGGTTCCGGTGGTTACCATCTCTCCCCGCTGTGCCTTACAAAAATGCACTGCAAAGCGGGAAGCCTTGGGGATGGTGCTCACCAGAAAGCCGTTTTAGCTTAACCAACTGGCGGCCACACCATCTGCGCAGGCGCTTCTGAGGCAATTAAGCCGCGCTGGCAAGTACGAACAACGTACTGATCAAGCGCGGCACCTGCGGTCTTTGACGATGCCCCGGCCAGTGATAGCCACCAAACGGGGGACCGCAAAGTTCTTGCTCGGTTCTTTCAAAAAAACAACGACAACTCGCTTACGCGAAGGCAGAGTGATCGATTGTCAAACCCGGGCCCATGGTAGTAGACAGGGTCATTTTTTTGAAGTAAATGCCTTTAGACGAGCTCGGCTTGAGGCGCTTCAGGTCAGCAACCAGTGCTTCCAGGTTGCCGTTAATCGCTGAGGCGTCAAAATCCACTTTACCCAGGGTAGTGTGGATGATCCCGTTCTTGTCAGTACGGAAACGCACCTGACCCGCTTTGGCATTTTTAACCGCAGTCGCCACGTCAGGCGTCACGGTGCCAACTTTCGGGTTAGGCATTAGGCCACGCGGACCTAGAATCTGACCTAGCTGACCTACAACGCGCATGGCATCGGGCGAAGCGATAACGACGTCAAAATCCATCACGCCTTTTTTCACTTGCTCAGCCAAGTCGTCCATACCCACGATGTCGGCGCCTGCTTCTTTAGCGGCATCGGCATTAGCACCCTGAGTGAAGACAGCAACGCGTACATCTTTACCGGTACCGTTAGGCATCACGGTAGCGCCACGCACCACCTGGTCGGATTTACGCGGGTCAACGCCCAGGTTGATGGCGACATCAACGGACTCTTTGAATTTAACAGTAGACAGCTCGGCGAGCAGCGCTACCGCCTCTTCAATAGAGTAGGCTTTGGTAGTGTCTACTTTTTCGCGAATGATTTTCGCACGCTTAGACAGTTTAGCCATGATCAGAGACCCTCCACGTTTAGGCCCATGCTGCGAGCACTGCCAGCAATGGTGCGTACAGCGGCATCAAGATTCGCAGCCGTCAAATCAGGCTCTTTGGCCTTGGCGATCTCTTCAAGCTGTTCACGCGTTACGGTGCCGACCTTCTTCTTGTTCGGCTCACCAGAACCGGACTTGATGCCAGCGGCTTTTTTCAGCAGCACGGCAGCAGGCGGTGTTTTGGTAACGAACGTGAAGCTACGGTCAGAGTAGACAGTGATCACGACTGGCGTCGGCAGGCCCGGCTCAATTTCTTGAGTCGCGGCGTTGAACGCTTTACAGAATTCCATGATGTTCACGCCGTGCTGACCCAGCGCAGGGCCTACCGGCGGACTTGGATTGGCTTTACCTGCAGCAACCTGCAGTTTGATATAAGCCTGTACTTTCTTGGCCATCTTTAACACTCCAGTTGGGTAATAGCGCCCGAAGGCTCCCCGGTACCAGTGAAACAGCTAACTAGCCATCTCACACGAATTAAAACCTACCGCTTACTTACTATTCACTACTAACTATTTACTACTCGCCCGTTACTCTTTCTCAACCTGAGAAAATTCCAACTCAACAGGCGTAGAGCGCCCAAAAATCAGCACGCTGACATGCAGGCGACTCTTCTCATAATTAACTTCTTCGACAACACCGTTGAAATCGGCAAACGGCCCGTCAACAACACGCACTGACTGACCCGGCTCAAACATCGTTTTAGGCCGCGGCTTATCAGTACCGTCTTTAACGCGCATCAGAATCGCATCTGCTTCACGTGACGTAATCGGCGCGGGCTTCTCTTTTGTACCACCGATAAAGCCCATAACACGCGGCGTCTCGTTGACGAGGTGCCATGTTTCGTCGGCCATTTCCATCTCGACTAATACGTAGCCGGGATAAAACTTGCGCTCGCTCTTGCGTCGCTTGCCGTCGCGCATTTCGACAACTTCTTCTGTCGGCACCAGAATTTCGCCAAAGCGATCTTCCATGCCATACATCTTCACGCGCTCAATCAGCGAGCGCATAACATGCTTTTCAAAGCCAGAATAAGCGTGGACGACGTACCAACGTTTGGACATGAAAGCTCCTAACCAATGACGCCGGACATCGCCCAGCCAAGAAGAGTATCGATCAACCACAGCATCAATCCCACCACCAGCACAGCCACCAGCACAATAGCGGTGGTCTGAATGGTTTCGGGACGGGTCGGCCATACAACGCGCTGAATCTCTTTCTTGGCGCTTCTGGCAAGCTCTACTAAATCCCGACCTTTGGTAGTGGTTAGCGCGATCAAACCCGCAATCACACATAGCACCACTACACCAAGCACGCGGTAGAGCAGGCCAATATCGGCGAAATAGGTATTACCAACAACAGCAACGACAAGCAGCGCTACGACCGCCGCCCACTTGAGCCCGTCATGGCGCGTCTGTTGCACCTCGGCGCCATGTTTTACAGAACCAGGCTTCATAAAAACGAGACTCCTCAGGGTACGGCGAACGATAAAAGAATTCTGGAAAAAGACATACCAACCTGGGGAAGGTTGGCAGGCCAGGAGGGAATCGAACCCCCAACCTGCGGTTTTGGAGACCGCTGCTCTGCCAATTGAGCTACTGGCCTGTATCGTCGTACTGACTTTCTATTTTGCTTACAACCTTACTACTTTTGCTTTTCACTTCTGCTGATAAGCGTCTTTTCAATCGCCTATACAACAGCGGGCGCCATGGTAGCGGAGAAACCCACCCCTGACAACCCCTCCTTTACGCTTAGGCATCACAAAACCCACCCAAACGCAGAGACAAAAAAAGCGAGCTTCGCTCGCTTGATCTGCAATATGGAGCTCATGGACGGAATTGAACCGTCGACCTCACCCTTACCAAGGGTGTGCTCTACCCCTGAGCTACATGAGCTAAACACATCAACTGGAGCGGGCGGCGGGAATCGAACCCGCACCATCAGCTTGGAAGGCTGAGGTTCTACCATTGAACTACGCCCGCAGAACCTGTCTGGAATGACGATCCGCTGCGCGCCGCCTTATAACTTCAACTCACAAGAAACAATAAGTAGAAAAGCTACAAGGTGTAGACAATGCCCGCTACCGGCTTTTCATTCAGCAACACCGAAATAATCGCTGTTGCTTAATTTTGGTGGAGAGGGAAGGATTCGAACCTTCGAAGCTTTCGCGGCAGATTTACAGTCTGCTCCCTTTGGCCACTCGGGAACCTCTCCAACTGTGGCGGCACATTATGCCAGCCTTCAAAACAGTGTCAAGCGAGATATTTACTTAATTTATCGTAGCTTGCGATGCTAGCGCATCTAATGACTGCCTTGGAACGCGCTGCATTCTGTCAAAGCAGCATAGAGAATGCAAGTCCCGCGCGAATCTTTTCTAGCGCCACAGGCTCAGGCACCCGCGGCGCGCCCGACATTTTGCCCGCTCGCTCGGCGAGGGTCATCGGAAAGCACGCCTCCAAGCCGCCGTAAACCATATCGGGCCATACCGCATGGGGCACCTGCACTCCCCTTGAGACAACCCGTGCATCGCCCCCCGTCAACAGCATTGGCAACGCCACGCCCTCCTGGTCACATACTTCGCTATAGATGCGGTTAATGGCACTGACGGCGGCCATATAAATACCGTGATTGACTGCATCAACGGTTCGCCTCCCTGGCTCTAAAAGCTCATCGGCTTCACTTTCAGGGTCGATAGCCACATTGCGGGTGCCAAGCTTCAAGCTCTCTTTCATCAGGCGAAGACCAGGGATAATAAAGCCGCCCAGGTGACTCCCCCCCGGCAACACAAAGTCGATGGTAATCGCGCTGCCGCAATCCACCGCACAGCAACCGCCCGCCAATTGATAGCCTGCCAGCGCCCCCATCCAGCGATCAACCCCTAAGCGCCCCGGCTCTTCGTAGCCGTTAACCACGCCTAGCGCCTCCTGGGTAGAGCGCGCCACGTACACATGGCGCACCCGGCGACGCAACAAGGCGACCGTCTCTTCCAGTACGGCCGCCCTGGCGACGCTGGATATACGCACCGCCTCGACCACATCAAGATCGGGGATATCGGCCCCTGGGCGCCACTCTTCCCGGGTCCACACCGCTCCACGGGAACGTATCTCGCTACTCTCGGCATCCTTGAGCCGCCACTTGGACAGCGTGTTGCCGATATCAAGATCCAGAATCATAAACGCCTGCGTACGCTAATCTCACCGCCAGCTAGGCGTCGCGAGTGACCATTTTCGGTAACCCATAGGTTACCACTCTCATCCACATCCCCCGCGACGGCATCGCTGGTCTGCTGCCCTTGGATCACCCGAATAGGCAGCCCTGCATAGGCGTGACGTTGATTCCAAGCATCACGCCAAGCGCCAAAACCGTCCTGCTCAAAGTTAGCCAGCATGGCCAATAGGCCCGCCACCTCCTCAGAGGCCAGTTGGTTGCGTGAGATATTGGGTAGCCGCTCGAAAAGCGCTGCCACAGGCTGGTCGATGGCGGCTCGCTGCGCCTCGGGCAGCCATAGATTCATACCAATGCCGATGACTACCTCACAGGGGCCTGCCGCATCCCCGGTCACTTCAATAAGAATACCGGCCAGCTTGCCTAGCTCGTCACCCGGCTCATCCCCCTGCTCGGAGAGCAGGATATCGTTAGGCCACTTAAGCTTTGGTGCCACACCGTGCTGTTCGAGCACTTGAGCAACGACAACGCCCACCGCCAAACTCAAGCCTTCCAGTACGGCGATACCCGATTCAAAGCGCCAGCCCAGCGAGAGCATGAGGCTCTGCCCCCAGGGCGTCGACCAGACACGGCCACGCCGTCCACGTCCTGCCGTCTGCAGTTCAACCAAGCAGACCTCCCCATGCCCGGCGCCCTGTTCAAAGCGTTGACGCAGATACTCATTGCTGGAGGGTAACTGATCTTCAACAAACAGGCGGGTAAGATGGTGGCGCGCCTGAGCGGGCAACTGCTCAACGATTTTGGCACCCTCCAAGGGCTCCAGGCGCTGCGACAGTTGGTAGCCACGGCCTTTCACCGCGACAATTTCTACCCCGAGCGCTTCCAGTTTTTTTAACTGTTTCCACACCGCCGCACGAGAAATACCTAGCGCTTCACCCAGCTGCTCGCCAGAGTGAACCTCGCCATCGCTTAACAAACGCATCAGGTTGCCGATGGTCATGCTCCTGCCCCAGTGGGAAAAGCGCTATTCTAGCGGATCAAGGTTCGCGGCGAAAACTTTCCCGAGGGCGACCAAGGTCGATAAGCGCTCCAGTAATATCAGCGAAGCCTTCGACATGGTAGAATGGTTGTTGGACGCAAGCCCTGAGCCAAGATGGTCGGCAAATTGCCAGCCCTTGCGACCCGCATTTTCCGACCCGTGGACAAACGGGTGTTCACAAGAGTTCTCTCTCAGCATGCAAAACCAGCAAAACTCCAGCGCGGTTAATAACCTGCGCAACGTCGCGATCATAGCCCACGTTGACCATGGTAAAACCACACTGGTCGACAAACTCCTGAGCCAGTCCGGCACCCTTGACCGTAAAGCAGAAGGTCAAGAGCGCATCATGGACTCAAATGACCAGGAGAAAGAGCGTGGTATTACCATTTTGGCCAAGAATACGGCCATTCAATGGCAAGACAGCCAGGGTAACGGCTACCACATCAACATCGTGGATACGCCTGGGCACGCCGATTTCGGCGGTGAAGTTGAACGTGTAATGTCGATGGTCGACTCGGTACTACTGTTAGTAGACGCCGTCGACGGACCGATGCCGCAAACTCGCTTCGTGACCCAAAAAGCTTTCGCCCAAGGCCTGCGGCCGATCGTGGTGGTCAACAAAATTGACCGTCCCGGCGCACGTCCTGACTGGGTGGTCGACCAGATTTTTGATCTGTTCGACAATCTTGGCGCGTCTGATGAACAGCTCGATTTCCCGATCATCTACTGCTCTGCCCTGAACGGCATTGCCGGTATGGATCCTGAAGAGCTGGCTGACAACATGGATCCCATGTTCCAGGCCATCGTCGATATCGTCGAGCCGCCCAAAGTGGAGCTCAACGGCCCTTTCCAGATGCAGATCTCCGCACTGGATTACAACAGCTATGTGGGCGTTATCGGCCTGGGTCGCATCAAGCGCGGCGCGGTGAAACCGAACCAGCAGGTGTCGATCATCGGCGTTGATGGCAATGTGCGTAAGGGCAAAATCGGCCAGGTCATGACCCATATGGGCCTTGAACGGGTGCAGACCACCGAAGCCACCGCGGGCGATATCGTCTGTGTTACCGGTATTGACGATCTGTCAATTTCCGACACTCTGTGCGATCCGGCCAAGGTCGAGGCACTGCCGCCGCTGTCTGTCGACGAACCGACCGTTTCTATGACCTTCCAGGTCAATGATTCCCCGTTCGCCGGTAAAGACGGCAAGTTCGTGACCAGCCGTAATATCAAGGATCGCCTTGATCAAGAGCTGATTCACAACGTGGCGCTGCGCGTCGAGCAGGGCGAAACCCCTGAAAAATTCAAAGTTTCCGGCCGTGGCGAGCTGCACCTATCGGTGCTGATCGAAACCATGCGTCGTGAAGGCTTTGAGCTGGCCGTAGGCCGCCCCGAAGTTATCATCAAAGAAATCGACGGCGAGAAGCAGGAGCCTTACGAAGAAGTCATCATCGACTGTGAAGAGCAGCACCAGGGCTCGATCATGGAAGAGCTGGGCTACCGTAAAGGTGAGATGACCAACATGCTGCCGGACGGTAAAGGCCGGGTTCGCCTGGACTTCATCATCCCCGCACGTGGTTTGATCGGTTTCCGCGGTCAGTTTTTGACCCTGACTTCCGGCACCGGCATTTTGACAAGTCGCTTTGATCACTACGGCCCGCTGAAGCCTGAAGCCTCGATCGAACGTCGTAACGGCGTATTGGTCTCGATGGTCGACGGTAAAGCGCTTGCCTACGCGCTGTATGCGCTGCAAGAGCGTGGCAAGCTGATTATCGATCACGCCACGGAAGTCTACGAAGGCATGCTGATCGGCATCAACAACCGTGCCAACGACATGGTGGTTAACCCCACCAAAGGCAAGAAGCTCGACAACATGCGCTCCACCGGCAACGATGAAAACATCGTCTTGACCCCGCCGGTCAAGTTCTCTCTGGAGCAGGCCATCGAGTTCCTCGACTCCGACGAACTCGTCGAAGTCACGCCGGTGCATATTCGCCTGCGCAAGAAACTGCTGAAAGAAACCGAGCGCAAGCGTTTTAGCAAGAAGTAACCCGCTCCTGGCAGTTAGCTGTTAAAAAACCCGCGCAAGCGGGTTTTTTTATGCCCTCCCGTTTCTGCGCTAACAGCAGCCTTCTGCGTTCATCTCCTTGCCATGATCTTTGCCAAGATAGCTCCCTAAACGCAGCCTAAACGCTAATACGCTGGAAAGGAGTCGCGTTCTATCGCACAGTAACGCTAACTTCAGCGCGTCCAAGGCACGCTGACATCGCTATATTCATACAGGTGTTTGGATACCACCCCATTCTGACGCCCAACTACGGACACTCTTACCCATGAGCGGTCATAACGTCTGGACGCATAAAGGCACTTTTCTTCTCGCTGCGGTTGGCTCCGCCGTTGGTTTGGGTAACCTTTGGCGCTTCCCCTACCTCACCGGTGAAAACGGCGGTGGTGCCTTTATACTGGTCTACGCACTGACGATCTTTGCTGTCGGCATCCCGATCCTGATTGCCGAGATCATGCTGGGGCGCACCAGCCGCCAGAGCCCGATTATGGGTATGCGCCACCTAACCAAAACCCATGGCACCTCACGGGCCTGGGAAACCATCGGCTGGCTGGGCGCTGCCTCGGCGTTTTTGATTTTAAGCTTCTACTCGGTGATTGCCGGTTGGGCGATTCACTACACCTGGCTAATGCTGACCGGCTCGCTGGTGGGCGCCGATGCACAGACCATTAGCACCGGCTTTGACGCTCTGCTGGCATCCCCCGCTCTGATGACGCTCTATCACACCCTTTTCATTGCCGCGTCCGCGCTAATAGTCGGCATGGGTATTCACAAAGGCATCGAGTCGGGCCTGCGCATTATGATGCCCGCGCTGTTTGTGATCCTGCTGGTCGTACTGGCCTACGGTGTGATGAATGGCGATATAGGCGCCGCCGCCAGCTTCCTGTTTACCTTTAATATCGCCGACCTCAGCCTCGAAGGCTGGCTGCAGGCCATGGGTCAATCATTTTTCACCCTTAGCCTGGGTATGGGGGCGATTATGGCTTACGGCGCCTATATGCCCAGCGATGTGTCGCTCACCCGCACCGCCTTTGCGGTCGCCATCGTCGATACCGCCGTCGCTATGGTGGCGGGCCTGGCTATTTTTGCCCTGGTGTTTGGTGCTGGGCTGGAAACCGGACAAGGGCCTGGCCTGATGTTTGTTACCCTGCCGCTGGCATTTGCCGAGATGCCGTTTGGCGCATTGGTCGGCGGAGTGTTCTTTATCCTGGTGCTCGGCGCCGCGATCAGCTCCTCCATTTCGCTGATTGAGCCGGTTGCCGCTTTCCTGGTCGAGCGCTTTGATATGACCCGGCCCCAGGCAGTCGTGATCATGGTGATCGCGGCCTGGGCAATGGGTTTACTGACGGTGGTTAGCTTCAATATCTGGGCTGAAGGAACGATTTTCCATACCCTGTTTGGGCGCACGGCTTTCGACTTTATCGAGCTCCTGACCAATATCTTTATGCCGGTGGGCGGCCTGCTAATAGCGCTATTCGCAGGCTGGGCGCTAACCCAGAGCGAAGTGATGAAAGAGCTGGGCAGCAGTGTCACCTGGTTTAAGATCTGGCGTTTCCTAGTACGCTTTGTGGCTCCTGCCGCCGTAGCCTTTGTGTTTTTGCGCACCCTTCCTCAGGTGGAGGGCTACCTTATTCCCACCCTCGGCGCACTGCTCATTATCGGTGCCTTTGCAGCCAGCCAGCGGTGGCTAAAAAAACCACGACAAACAACTTAATAAACAGTGCGCAGGCGGCTTTTAGCCGCCTGCATCGCGTGGAGACACCATGACCCCTCTTATTGATGTACAACGAGTCAACAAAGCGTTCGGCGGCCTAAAGGTGATTAACGACTGCTCCATTCAAGTGGAGAAAGGCTCCATTACCGGCATGATAGGGCCCAACGGTGCGGGCAAATCCACTCTTTTCAATCTGATTGCCGGCGCTTTAGCCCCGGATAGCGGTCGCGTTCTGCTCGATGGTGAAGACATTACCTCGCTCAGCGCCGACCAGCGCTTTCATCGCGGGTTACTGCGCACCTTTCAGATCGCCCACGAGTTCAGCCAGATGAGCGCATTGGAAAATCTGATGATGGTGCCGCCCAAGCAAGCCGGTGAAGACCTTTTCAGCGCCTGGTTAAAGCCCGGCAAGGTGCAGCGGGAAGAGGCCGAGGTGCGCCGCCGCGCCCTGGAGGTGATCGACTTTGTCGGCCTGCACCATGTGCGCAACGAGCTGGCAGGCAATTTGTCTGGGGGGCAAAAGAAACTGCTGGAACTTGGCCGTACCATGATGACCGACGCCAAGGTAGTGCTTCTTGATGAGATAGCCGCCGGGGTTAACCGCACTCTACTAGGTGACTTGATCGGCAATATTGAGCGCCTCAACCGCGAGATGGGCTACACCTTCCTGGTCATTGAGCACGATATGGAGATGATCGCTCGCCTCTGCGACCCGGTCATTGTGCTGGCCCAGGGCAGCGTTATGGTGGAAGGGCATATTAACGATATCCAAAACAATCCTGAGGTCATCGAGGCCTACTTTGGTAACGATGCCGCTTAAGTGTGACGTTTTCACCCATTAGCCAATTACTATAATGATGTCGCTGCAACGCGACCCTGCTGGAATACTTTCATATGCCATTAATCGACGCACGGGATGTGCACGGCGGCTATGGCGGCATGAATATCCTTAACGGGGTGAACATGACGCTGGAAGCCGATGAAGTCGGCGTGATCGTCGGCCCTAACGGGGCGGGCAAATCCACCATGCTGAAAGCGGTCTTTGGCCTGCTGCACGTCAATCAGGGCGAGATACTGCTTAACGGTCAGCCGATCCAAAACTTACCCCCTAACCAGCTGGTACAGCGGGGCATGGGCTTTGTGCCCCAGGAAAAGAACGTTTTCCCCAGCCTTTCGGTGCAAGAGAACCTGGAGATGGGCGCCTTTTTAAAGCCGCAGAACGTTAAGCGCATGCTCGCTCAGGTGTATGAGTTTTTTCCACCGCTGTATGAGAAGCGCCGCCAGCCCGCTGGTGAGCTTTCCGGCGGGCAGCGCCAGATGGTCGCCATGGGGCGCGCCTTGATGGCCGAGCCAAGCCTGCTACTGCTCGATGAGCCCACTGCGGGGCTTTCTCCGCTGTACATGAATGAAATCTTTGACCGCGTCAAACAGATCAACGCCGCTGGCGTGGGTATTTTGATGGTGGAACAGAACGCCAAACAGGCACTCGCGATCGCCGATAAAGGCTTTGTGCTGGCCGCTGGCCAAAACCGCTTTACCGACACAGGGGCGGCATTACTTGCTGACCCCGATGTCGCCAAAAGCTTTTTGGGCGGCTAGCCCCAGGGAGATAGACGTGAACGAACTGGTTTTTTTCATCAATAATGTGGTGATTTCGGGCAGTGTAAGCGGCTCTATTTATGCCATCGGGGCAATCGGAGTAACGCTGATTTTCAGCATTATGCGCTTTGCCCACTTCGCCCATGCCGACATGATGACCTTCGGCGCCTTTATGGTGCTGCTGCTGACCACGCTGTTCCCGGCAGCAGGCGCCAGCATTGGCGTGCCAACGGCGGTTTTAATGCTGCCGCTGGCGATGCTGCTCACCGCCGCCTTGGCGGTGGGGATCGACAAAACCTTCTATAAGCCGCTACGCGCTCATGGAGTAAAACCCATCGTGTTGGTGATTGGTTCGCTGGGTGTCACCTTGATCCTTCAGGGGCTGATCCGGCTGTTTTCCGGCACCGGCGGTCAGAGCCTCTACGTGGATGACCGCAAAGAGATTTTTCGCATGGCGCTGCCCTTTGAGGGCGTCCGGGCACCTATCGTGGTGACCGAACCGCAAATCTACCTGTTTGTGATCACCATCGTCGCCGTGGTGGCGCTGCACCTTTTCCTTAACCGTTCACGGTTAGGCAAGGCGATGCGCGCCATGTCGGATAATCCTGAGCTTGCCCAGGCTTCGGGGATCAATACCAATACCATTGTGGCGGTCACCTGGATAATTGCCGGGGCGTTGGCCGCCATTGCTGGCACACTGCTCTCCCTGGATGTCACTTTCAAACCCGACTTAAGCTTCTTCTTGCTGTTGCCTATCTTCGCTGCCGCCATTGTCGGCGGCGTTGGCCACCCTTACGGGGCCATTGTCGGTGGTTTTGTGGTTGGCTTTGCCGAGACACTGGCGGTGTTCAACTGGAACGTGCTATTGCGCCCCTTCCGCGACAGCCTGCCCACTTGGCTTGAACTCCCTTCAAACCTGGCCTTCGTGGGCACCGAGTACAAAATTGTGGTGCCGTTTTTCATTCTGGTGGCCATTCTGGTGTGGCGCCCCACCGGACTCTTTAAGGGCAAGGTGATCTAATGAGCAACTCAGAAAATACCCGCAACCCTGCCTACACCCCTGAAGACGCCACGCCTACCCGTCGCTTCCCGCTACGCGAGCTCATCCTGTTTGGTGTGCTGCTGGTGGCGATTTTGGCGGTCTATGCCATCATGGGCGCCGCCTACAGCACACGCATGCTGGTCGAAGCCGCCTGCTACGCCATTCTTGCTCTGGGCTTAACGATCCAGTGGGGCTACGCGGGGCAGTTCAACGCCGGGGTAATGGGCTTTGTCGCCTTAGGTGGTTTCTCTGCGATGCTGTTTAGCGTACCGGTCAACGACGCCTTCTGGGGAACCGAACTGCCCGGCGAACTGGGCCGCGTTTTACTCTACGGCGTGGCAGCGACGCTGTTGGTCGTGGGCGCCAGCAAACTGGATCGCCTGGGTGTGCCCAAGAAACTGCGTACGCTTATCGCCGTGATACTGGCTGTGGTGCTCTATTTGGTAGTGATCAGTTTGCTGCGTGAAGTGACCAGTGAAATCCAATCCCGGGCTGGCTTTGTCGGTGGCTTTGGGCTACCCGCCTGGACCGGTTGGATTGTGGGTGGTGCCCTTGCCGGTGGCGTTGGCTACTTTATTGGCCATATCTGCCTAGGCTTACGCAGCGACTACCTGGCCATTGCCACCCTGGGCATCGCTGAAATCATCAAGGCATTTTTAAAGAACTCTGACTGGCTGACCCGCGGCACCGCCACGGTTTCCCCATTACCCTGGCCAACACCGGGGCCTGCCGAACTGGGCTTCACCCTCTCCCGAGCCATCTACCTTTCGTTTACCGCGGTGATCATTGCCGTGATCTTCTTTCTGCTCAATCGCGCCTACAACGCCCCCTGGGGACGGATGATTCGGGCGATTCGTGATAACGAAGTGTCTGCGGCCGCGATGGGTAAAGACATCAACAAACGGCGCCTGGAGATCTTCGTACTCGGCTGCATTTTGATGGGCTTGGGCGGTGGCATACTGGGCACCTTCAACAGCCTGTTTGATCCTCAGGGCTACCTGCCGCTCAACCATACCTTCCTGGTGCTGGTGATGGTGATTCTCGGCGGGCCGGGCAACAACCTGGGCACCATTTTCGGCGCCGTGGCGGTATATATCATCTGGATTATGTCCGAGCCGCTGGCGCTATTTTTGATGCAATTAGCCGTGGCCTTTGGCGAAGGCGCTTTCGGTTGGGATGCGCCTAGTAATATGGATAGCCGCGCCCTGCAGGCACGGGTGCTGGTCATTGGCGTGCTGATCACCATGGTACTGCGCTTTGCCCCCAAAGGACTGCTACCCGAGAAGATCAAAAGCCACAGCTAAGGGGGCAGATTGGTATGACTGACAAGCTAAGCCCGGCAGGTAGCGGCGTTGGCTGCGAACTACACGCAGCGGCGGGCGCCAAATCTGGTGCGATAATGATGCTCACGATCACACTACTTCGCTGATTGCACTTCCAGCTCTTCAAACAATCGCGCCACTGCTTCAGCTCCGGGATCAATATGCCCCCGGAGCTGTTCGGCATTGATATAGGCGGCGCGCCCCGCGTTTGCCTTTACAATGGTAGCGGTATGAAGTGCCCCTTTTCGCGCCGCTCTGGCGGCGGAGGCAATGCTATCGTCGAGGGCATCTAAGGCGGGTTTGAGGGCATCCACCATGGTTCTGTCGCCTAACTTTGCGCCCCCAATTTGCTGCATCCGATTGAGCCCCTCCTTCAGTGCAGCGACCCTGGGTAGTCCACTGGACGCAGCATCTCCTGCCGCGGAGAAGAAAATAGCCAGCAACACCCCAGAGGAGCCACCCATGGCCTGGCTAAGTACCTGTCCTATGGCGCGATAAAGCTGGGGGTGATCGGCCAGGGGCATTCTATCCAGCGCGTTTAACAAGGCTCTGGCGGCTCCAGCGAGGGTTGAGCCAGTATCACCGTCACCGGACTTGGCATCCAGCGCATTCAGATCCGCTTCGGAATCGATCAGCACCTGACACCACCTCGTCAGCAAGTTGGCGGTCTGATCATGCCAGGACGGGATAGGTTGAATAGGCAGCAAACCATCGGGAAGCTCTTGTATGGTGATTGGCTGGATACTCTTGCAGCCAGGCCAGGCCGTGGGGCCACAGGCGGCGGTTAGTAGGGCCACATCATCCTGGTTGACCGGATACACCGATACAGAAAACCCCTGCATGTCCAGCGACGTCATCATGGGCGCTGGCCCGACGATGAGTTTCAGGCTGCTGGCAATAGAAGACGTTAGAAGCTCGTTGGCGAGTACCGCCATTTCCAGTGCCGACGCGCCGCCGAGGTTGTTCAGCAGGACAGCATGGGGCTGTTTATCCATGACGGTGGCCAGCTTTGCGGCGACGGCGGCAATGGCGTTTTTGGCGCTGTCGTAAGCAATCTGCTCTACACCTGCCTCGCCATGGATGCCAAGCCCCAGCTCTGCCATCCCCGGGGGAATGCGCTGCTCTTTAGGCGAGCCGGGCACGCTGCAGGTATCCAGTGACATGCCGATGCTGTGGGTGTTTGCGATCACCCGCTCAGCGGCTTTGGTCAGGGTTTCAAGCTCGGCACCCTGTTCGGCCAGTGCCCCGGCTATCTTATGAACAAAGAGTGTGCCCGCCACACCCCGTGCCTGCGAGAGGTCAGGCAAGGCAATGTCGTCGTCGACGACCACCATGCTCACCTTGTGCCCTAAGGCACGGGCACGCTCGGCGGCCAGCCCGAAATTGAGGCGGTCACCGGTGTAATTCTTGACGATCAGCAAGCAGCCCGCCGGCCCGGTAACCGCCAGTATTGCGGCCAGAACCGCATCGACCGAGGGTGAGGCGAAGACGTCACCGCAGACAGCCGCGGTTAGCATGCCCTTGCCGACGAAGCCTGCGTGGGCCGGTTCGTGACCAGAGCCGCCGCCGGAAACCAACGCCACTCGGGACTTATCCCAGTCGGATCGCACCACCACGCGAATATGGGGATAACCATCCAGGCGTGCCAACTGGCCATCGGACGCCCTGATAAGGCCGTCGATCGCGTCGGTGACGGCGTCTTCTTTGCTATTGATAAAGTGCGTCATGATCTCGTCACCTCTCCTTGTTCGTACAGCCTTACCCCCGCCCCTACCAGACACCATACGGTTGGCGCTCTGAGGACTCGACGTGAAATCCCCATCCAGTAAAAGTAGTTGCTGACGTCATTGGGCTCGCCTGCTGGCGAGCTTTTTTTGCTGCGCCAGACATGGCGCTGGCTGAGTTGCCTGTATGTCGGCTATTTAAGCGATCAACGACCACAATGGTTGGTCATGCCAAATAAAAAATGCCCGACTTAATAAGCCAGGCATTTCTAACGCTAAGGCTGAGAATTAAAGATCAACCTGGCCTTTGCTGGTAAAGGTGCCGTCTTCTACCGCCATTTCCACCACTACGCCGGGCACGTCGCCATTTTCATCAAACTCATGAGAGCCGGAAGCACCTTCGTAGTTGATCTCGGTACCTGCGGCAATCAGCTCAACCGCCTTCTCCCATTCGCCGGGCAGAATGACTTCACCGGGGGCGCTGGAAACGCTGCGCAGAGCTTCGGAAAGTCCTTCGCGCTCTGCGCTGCCGTTCTGCTCAATCGCCAACGCGATCAGGAAAGCAGCGTCGTAAGCCTGGGCAGCAAAGACGGCGCTGGGGTCTAGATCAGCAGCTTCGGCGGCTTCGATAAAGATATCGGTACCGGGCAGGTCAGGGCTGCCGGGGCGCGTGGCGATCATGCCATCCAGTACGTCTGCACCGATGGCGTTGATCAGACTGTCGCCGACCATACCGTCAGCACCTACGTACTGGGTAAACATGCCGCTTTCATAGGCTTGACGAAGTACGGTCTGGCCCGAGGTGTCGGCGTAGGCCAGTACGACGAGGGTATCAACGCCACTCACTGAAAGTGAGCCTAGCTCAGAGCGATAATCGGCACGGTTATCTTCATGGGCGAGGTTTTCGGTAATCTCGCCGCCACCGGCCTCAAAGGCAGCGCTAAAGGCGTCAGATAGGCCTTGACCATAATCGTTATTCACGTAGGTCACCGCTACGGCATCAATGCCTTTTTCGAGCAGCAGCTTAGCAAGAATTTCACCCTGGAAAGCGTCTGACGGTACGGTACGGAAGACAAGATCATTATCGTCCAGCTCCGATACCGCAGGTGCTGTAGAAGCAGGCGACACCATCAACACGCCACCGGGGATGGCGGCGTTATTAGCCGCGGCAATGGTCGCACCGGTACACAGCGCACCAACAATCGCCGTGACATTTTCAGAGTTCACCATACGGTCGGCAGCGTTCGAGGCAGCCGATGCATCGGAACAAGTGGTATCACCGGACGGCATTACCAGCGTTTGGCCGTCTAAAATCCCGCCCTGCTCGTTGATCTGCTTAACGGCCAGTTGCGCCCCTTCAAAAATTGGTGGTGTTAAACTCTCAATTCCCCCAGTAAAACCGCCTAAGAAGCCAACTTTGACCTCTGCCTGTGCGAACCCGGTCATTGCCAGGGTTGAGGCCGCCACAGCAGTGGCTAATGCGCGCTTATTGATCATGTTATTTGTCGCTCCCAGTGAGATAAAATTTATGCATTTTTTTAGTGTGCCCCAGCGGTCAATCGTTAAGGCTGCTATTAATCTGGAACTGGAACGGCAAAAACACAAGCATCGGTTTCTAACGCTAGTTTGCAACAATGCACTATAACCAGCGCTCAAGCTTAAGCGTATGGCTTAACCAGGCGTTGAAATGGCGCCAATAACCCCCTGGTTCAGTGGTTAAAACGTCCATTGCTCCATCGCGCTCCAGGTGCCAGTTAAGCTCACCTTCTGGGGTAAGTTCGATACGGTAACTCAGCGCAGGCTCCTGCCCAACGGCCACCAGGTCGTTAAACGCCTGCATGAGGGTGTCACTTCGGGCCAGCACGCCAATTTCAGTATTCCAGTAGATCGACCGAGGGTCAGCATTGAACGAGCCTACGAACAGTTGATCGTCAAAGCTCAATGCCTTGATATGGAGCGCGGAAGCCGAAGCGCCGGGCACACGCATGTCTTCATCCGGGCCCGCTTCCTGCTCGGGTCGCAGCTCGTAAAGGTTAATACCGTGGTCTAGCAGCGTTTCACGCCAGGGGGCATAAGCGCCATGCACTACGGCCGCGTCTGTCGACTCCAGAGAATTGGTAATGATCTCGACCACGACACCCTGGCCGGCAAGCTCCGTTAGTTTTTTCACCCCTTGCTCGGTGGGTACAAAGTAGGCAGAAATAATCACCAGACGCTGGTTAAGCTCGGTGGCAGCGGTTAAATCACCTAGCAGAGTATCCCGCCATTCGGGCGTTCCAGCCGCCAGCTTGCCGGGAGCATCCCACATCGCCAGCCCTTTGCCCCAATGCAGGGTATCCCATGGCGGCGCGCTGCGCGGCTGACTGCGCAACTGGGTAAAGTATTCCGAGTCGGCATTATCGTCCAGCCACTCTTCCAGCTCCGTGGCAAGCGTTTGCCAAGCGTTATCGGCTACTTGATGATAGCGTTCAATGGGCTGCGCCAAGCCATGGTTCCAATACAGATCAAAACTGCGCGACAGCTCAGGCACTACTTCGCCAATGGTCGTAAAGTCCAAATCGGCAAAGTTGCGCGAGTCGTTGGCATCGAAATACTCATCGCCCAGATTGCGCCCGCCCACAATGGCGACGCTGTTATCGGCTACCCACAGCTTGTTATGCATGCGACGGTGCTGTTGAGCAGGGTTGACCACCGAGGCCAAGACGCGTGTGAACGTATGCCCACGACCCACCGGGAGCGGATTATAAACCCGCACATGGATACCCGGGTGGCTCGCCAGTGCTGCCAAGCGTTCACCTTGACCAACAGCGCCAAAATCATCGACCAGCAGGCGCACCCGAACGCCCTCCTCAGCGGCATTCAGCAGTTGAGAAAGGATGAGCCACGTCGTTTGTCCCTCGCCCAGTAAGTAGGTTTGGATATTCAATTCTCGCTGAGCTTGGCGAATCAGTCCCACCCGAGCAGCGAAGGCTTCCTGCCCATTGGCTAACAGCGCAAAACCATCGGGCTCTGTCTGCTCCGCTAGCGCCTGATAAGCCTGTTCACCCAGCCAAGTGTCGCGTCCCTCGTCCAAGGCAAGGGTGGTATGGTGTTCACGCGTCACCGCGTAAGTACACCCCGCCAGTAGGCTGCACAGTACCAGCACGCTCAGCCATTGAGTCCAACGGCAAGCATTAGTCATTGTCTTCAAGGCGTTCGGCCCAGCGCTTACGGGCTAAGTTGCGGCGGTAAAGACGCACCAGCGCAATCGTTAACGCTGTGATCAGCATGGCGGCCAGCACCACACCCTGCCAGGGGCGTGCTGCGTCACCCATCACGGTTTCCAGGGTAATAATCAGTATTAAGCCAATCGCTTGGGAGCCGATCGCTAGCGCGCGCAGCTTATCGAAAGCGGGTGGGGGCATAACGTCTCCGTAATTTTCAGCTCGCGTGATATGGTCTCTCAGTGTACCTGCTTCGCGGCTTGCGTAAGTGTAAACTTGAATTAAAAACTGAACTGGAAATCCATGAATGCCATTGCTCTCGGCCCACTACTGATTTCGCTGCCCCGCCTTTACGCCGTTGGCTGCGCGCTACTGCTACTGCTCTGCGCGCGGTTTTTATTGGGGCTGCCACGCCCAGTTCAGCAGCGCTGGTTTACCGGGCTTATCATGATCTGGTTAGTGGGCGCGCGGGCGGGCCATATTCTGCTCAACCTGGAGAGCTATAGCGCCGACCCGCTTGAAGCGCTCAAGGTCTGGCAACCCGGCTACCACGGCCTATGGGGAATGGCCGTAGGCTTGGTATGGACAGCCTGGACGCTGCGCGCACGACTGTTAGCCATGGGCGGCGCAATGGCGTTGCTCATAGCCGCCTCCAGCCTGTGGCTGGTGCTGGTCACCCTGGCGCCCCTGGGCAATGATTTTGCGGTTGACACGCTCCCGGAGGTAACTCTTGAGGATATAGAGGGTAATCAGGTGTATCTGCCGTCGTTAGCTGAAAACGGCGACTTGGTTATCGTCAATCTTTGGGCCACCTGGTGCCCCCCCTGCCTGCGTGAAATGCCGCTGCTGGAAGAAGCCGCCCAGCGCGATGGCGTCAGCGTAGTGGTCGCCAATCAGGGAGAAGACCTGCTACCTATGGTGCGCTATTTGGATGAGCAGCAGCTTGCGTTCCGCTATGCGCTGCGTGACCCCAGCCAACAGCTTATGGCGCTGTTTCAAGCTCCAGGATTGCCCACCACCGTGCTGTTTGATGGCCAGGGCAATACCCTGGATGTCCACGTTGGCGAACTTACTCGCGCCCATCTGGATCGCTGGTTAAAAGATTGATGTCGATACACCTTAATCCCCCCGCTGCTTTGCGTTAGAATCCCCCGCCCTATTGCCACCCGTGCTCACTACCGGTGGCATACGACCCGTTTTGCAGACTCCCCCGAGGCATCATGAGCGATTTTTCTCCCGGCCAACGCTGGATTAGCGACGGCGAAGCTGAGCTTGGGCTCGGCACCGTGCTTAACTGCGACGCCCGAAGCGTTACCATCTTGTTCAGTGCCAGCCAGGAAACCCGTACTTACAATACCCGCCAGGCGCCGCTTACCCGCGTTATGTTCGGCAGCGGCGACCGCGTGCTGTCAGCCGACGGCTGGCAGATCATCGTCGATGACAGCAAAGAATCCGACGGTCTGATCACCTATATCGGTGAAGACAAAGAAGGCAACCTGCGCGAACTGCCCGAAGCCAAACTCGCCGACACCATGCAGTTTGATCAGGCCCGCGATCGTCTGTTGACCGGCCAAGTCGATCGCAACGACTGGTTTGATTTGCGTTTCCGTACCCTGCACCACTATCAGCGTATCGAGCAACACAGCGCGCTGGGCTTCTCAGGCCCGCGTATCGACCTGATTCCTCACCAGCTCTACATTGCCGATGAAGTCGCCAGCCGCCATGCGCCCCGCGTGCTGCTGGCAGACGAGGTGGGCCTGGGTAAAACCATCGAAGCGGGCTTGATTCTGCACCGCCTGCTGCTCAACGGCCGGGTTGAGCGGGCGCTGATTTTGGTGCCCGACAGTCTCACTCATCAATGGTTGGTCGAACTGCTGCGGCGCTTTTCGCTTAATGTCTCGCTGCTGGATGAAACCCAGAGCCAGGCCCACGGCAGCGCCAACCCCTTTGAGAGCGCCCAGCTTGTGCTGGCGAGCCAGGGCTGGCTATTTGCCAACCCCCAGCGTCAGGAGCAGGCGCTGGCCAGTCAGTTCGACCTGCTGATTGTTGACGAAGCGCACCACCTCGACTGGAGCGAAGAGGGCAGCGGCCCCGGCTACCAGTGTGTCGAACAACTTTCGGCAGCTATTCCCGGCCTGCTACTGCTTACCGCCACCCCCGAGCAGATGGGCCTTAAGAGCCACTTTGCCCGCCTACGGCTTTTGGATGGCGAGCGTTACCACGATCTGGAACGCTTTAAAGCCGAAGAGAGTCACTACAGTGAGGTGGCACGCGCCATTGATGCCCTGGAGGCACTGCCCGGCGACCCTGATGCCCGCGACCATGTCTCAGCGGTAGCCGATGACCGCGACAGCCAGGCGCTGCTGGCCATTCTGTGCAACGAGGAAGCGAGCAAAGAGCAGCAAGATGCTGCCCGCGACCAGCTAAGCGAAGCACTGCTGGATCGCCACGGCACCGGGCGGGTGATGTTCCGCAACAGCCGCCGCCACGTGGGAGGCTTCCCGGAGCGGCGCCTCAACCTGGCACCGTTAGCGCTACCTTCAGCCTACCGCCGGGTGGTGCGCCGCCTGGAGCGCGACGACGACTACCTCGACGAGCTGCTGATCGAGACCGGCATGGATCACCCCGACGTGCTGATCTATCCCGATGCGGCCTACCGCGAGCTCAAAGATGACCCGCTCAATGGCGAAGAGTGGTGGCACATTGACCCCCGGGTCAACTGGCTGCTGGAAAAGCTCAGCGATGACAGCGAGAGCGGCTTCGCCAACGACAAAGTGCTGGTCATTGCCCACCACCGGGAAACCGCTGAAGGCCTTGCCGAAGGGCTACGGGTACTGGGCGGCTACCATGCGCCGGTATTCCACGAAGACCTCTCCCTGATCGAGCGTGACCGCGCGGCGGCGGCCTTTGCTGATGAGGATGGGGGCGTACAGGTGCTGGTCTGCTCTGAAATTGGCTCTGAGGGGCGCAACTTCCAGTTCTGCCGCCACCTGGTCATGTTCGATATGCCCCAGCACCCGGATCAGCTCGAACAGCGCATCGGCCGCCTGGATCGCATCGGCCAGCGCCACGCCATTGAGCTGCATATCCCCACCTTTGAAGGCAGCCCTGGCGAGCGCTTGCTGCGCTGGTACCACGAAGGGATGGATGCGTTCAGCGCCCCCCACGGGGTCGGCAACGACCTGTTTGATGCCTTTGGTGACGCCCTGGCTGACGCCCTGCTGGATGATGAGGCGCTTGACGAGATCATCGCCGAAACCCGTACCCTGTTTAACGCCAAACTGGCGGAGCACGACGCGGGCCGCAACCGGCTGCTGGAGCTCAACGCCTGCCGCCCCGCCCGGGCGCAAAAAGTCATCGATGCGGTGCGTGAACTCGATGAAGACGCCGCCCTGCCGCGCTACCTTGAGCGGGCGCTGGATATTTTTGGGGTAGACAGTCAGGAGATCGGCAAGGGCTTAATGCACCTGCAGCCCAGCCAACATATGCTGGATGGCCTGCCGGGCCTGGTCAAAGGTGAAGAGGGCTTTACCGCCACCTACAGCCGCACCCAGGCGCTGGCCCGTGACGATGTCCAACGACTCTCCTGGGAACACCCACTGCTGCGCGAGATGATGGGCCGCGTACTGGATGGCACCATGGGCAACTCCGCGCTCGCCCTGCTGCGCCACGACGCCATTCCCAGCGGCCGATTGATGGCCGAGCTGGTGTTCCGCACCCACTGCCCGGCGCCCAAGAAGCTGCACCTTAACCGCTTCCTGCCGCCCACCGCCGTGCGCCTGCTGCTGGATGAATCCGGCGCCAACCTGACCAGCAAGATCTCGTTCACCGGCCTGGGCAAAAACCTCCAGAAGGTGAATAAATCACTGGCCCGGGATCTGATCAAAAGCCGCCACGACCAGCTGCGTGAGTTGCTCACTCAAGGTGAAGGCGAAGCCGAGCGCCAGCTGCCCAGCATTGTCGAGAACGCCGAAGCGCGCATGCGCGCCCAGCTGGATGCCGAGATTGCCCGCTTAACGGCACTTGCCGAGCACAACCCGGCGGTACGCAGTGCAGAAATCGACGCCTTGAAAGATGAGCGCAAGGCACTCAGCGAAGCGATTGAGAACACCCGCCTGCGGCTTGATTCCGTGCGGGTGATTATCACCGTTGATGCTGACCGCTAAGCGCTAGGGCAACGCATAATGCAAACATCCCCGCGGCGGCGTTAGGGTAAAGCGGGGGTCTTTTGTCAGGGCCGAAAAATGTTCCCAACAATTCCGGCATTTCCGCCATCCATGGCGGTCAGATGACAAAAGTAGCGCCCACGGACGGGTTTACAGCGCCCCCGCGGCGCCCTAACGCCGCCGCAAGCGGGATAGTGAAAAACTAAAGAATCGCCTCAAACGCCTTGTCGAGGGTGGGGTATTGAAAGCTGAATCCTGCCTCTTCCAGGCGCGCGGGGCGCATATCGGCCCCGGTCAGCAGTAGCCGCGACATTTCCCCGAAACCCGCTTTCAGTACAAAAGCGGGTACTGGGAAAATGGCCGGGCGATTGAGGTGGCTGGCCAAGGTTTTAGTAAAGGTGGCATTGGTCACCGGGTGCGGGGCGCTGCCATTGAAGGCGCCGCTCAAGCCGTCTTGGTCGATGAGAAACAGGATCGCCGCAACTAAATCGTCGCGGTGAATCCACGGCATAAACTGCTCGCCGCTGCCAAAGCGCCCCCCTAACCCCAGCTTAAACGGCGGCAGCATCTTCTCCAGGCTGCCGCCTCCCGCCTCCAGCACCAAGCCAATGCGCACAATCGCCAAACGCACCCCCATCGCCTCAATGGGTCGGGCGGCAGCCTCCCACTTTTTGCACAGCCGATGGGCGAACTCATCATTAGGCATGGTCTCTTCAGTCACTACGCGCTTGCCCTGATCGCCGTAGTAGCCCATCGCTGAACCCGATACCATCACCTTGGGCAACGGTTGGCCGTTAGCTTTAAGCTGCTCGCAAAGCGCCACCAGCTGTTCGGTCGCCGCCACCCGGGAGTTAATCAGCTTATCTTTCTGCTCATCGCTCCAGCGCTTGGCGGCAATCGGCTCACCGGCCAGGTTAACCAAGGCGTCCGGCGGCGACTCAATAAACGCCTGGGCGCTATCGCGAATATCGCAATTGCTCGGCAAACGATCCCGCACCTGATGTGGCGAGCGGGAGACCACCTGCACCTCATGTCCCTGCTCAACTAACTGTCGGCATAGCCGCTGGCCGACAAAACCACTGCCTCCGGTGATTAATACGCGCATGGGGTTTGCTCCTGTTGGGTGACATCGTTACATGACGCCATGGCGGCACTGTTTATAACTGCTTTTTATAGCTACTTTTTATAACTGTCCTTTAAAACTGCTCTATTAATAAGCGGTTTATATTTGCCTGCTTGAAGAAGATGAAGGTGAGACAAGAAAAACAGTGACTAAATTGTACGATATTTATACAAAACTGCTACACTGCACCTCAATAAAGATTAATTCGACTTTTTACACCTTGCGAGTGCTCATGACCAAACCGCTACTGCCGCTCCCCGCCCACCACTCGGTTGCTATCATCGGCGCGGGCATTGCGGGGCTTGCCTGCGGGCAGGTACTGGCCAGCAGTGGCGCCAGCGTCACGCTCTTTGATAAAGCCCGCGGCCCCGGTGGTCGTATGTCGAGTAAACGCAGACCTAGCGCGACGCTTGATTTAGGCGCCCAGGCATTTAGCGTGCGCGACGCGGACTTTCAACGCGCCGTCGATGAGTGGATAGCCGTTGGCTGCCTAGCCGCCTGGCCCACACGTACCTATCAGGCTAGTTCACGCGGCTGGCAGACGCACAATGATGGCCAAAAACGCTACGTAGGCGCGCCCCGAATGAGCGCTTTGGCGCGGCATATGGCTGATTCACTAACGGCCATGCCCAATGCCGAGCTGCATACCGGCACCCCCATCGTGGCGCTTGAGCCCTCGCCCAACGGCTGGCTGCTATTAGCTGCTGACGAGTCTCGCTACGGGCCTTATGACCAGATCGTGATTAGCGCGCCGCCTCCCCAGGCCCATACGCTGGTCAACCCCTGGGACGACATTTTGGCAGCGACGTGCCTCACCCGGGAACAGCGGGCTTGCTGGGCGGGATGGGCGATATTTGAGGGGCCGCTCCCCGCCATACCCGGCGTTGCCCCGGAGTGGCAGATGGCACGGCTAGACCACACCGTTCTCAACATAGTATCCCGGAATCAAACGAAGCCGGGACGAGAAACACAGCCGGAGAGCGTCAGCCTGCTAGCGCAACTCGATTGGAGCGAAGCCCAATTAGAGCAGCCTGCCGAGGTGGTGGCAGAACGACTCCTCAGCGCTTTGAAGAGTGTTTACCCCACTGCAGCCACTATCCCCAAGCTAATGGAAACGGGCGCGCATCGCTGGCGCTACGCCCAACCATCAACCCCCAGTGAGTATGATTACTTATACAGTGCGAATGGTTTGGCGCTGTGCGGCGACAGCTTTCGCAGTGGCCGTGTAGAAGACGCCTGGCTATCCGGCCACCGTTTGGGCGAGAAACTAATAGGTCGGTCGGTTCAATAAGCATGAAGCTTAAATGATTAAGAAGGATTCTTATAAAGGTTGTACCGGGTAGCGACAAGTTGTACAAATGGGCATACAGTATCGTGCTAACGTTTAGTTTTTAAATCAGGCAATCTTTAAATGGAACATGAATCATCTTTGCTGCGGCGAACAATGACATACCCCTGCAGCGCCTTGCTGCCGTTAACGAAGAGGTACTGGCGCCCATGAGTCTTAAGGCGACCCACCCACCCGATACGCCACTCTATCCAATACGTGAGGTTTCTCGCTTAACAGGGGTGAATTCGGTCACGCTACGCGCCTGGGAGCGACGCTACGGGCTCATTCGCCCCCAGCGCACGCCGAAAGGCCATCGACTTTACGCCCAGGACGACATCACCCGCATCGAACGCATCTTGCAGTGGCTCAATCGTGGTGTGCCGGTCAGTCAAGTCGCCGACTTGCTTGACCAGCCAGAAACAATTGAGACGCCGACACCTAATGCCGGTGACTGGGTAAGCCAGCGCCTGCAGCTGCAAGCGATCATCGAAGCGTTGGATCTTGTCAAGCTGGAAGCATTTTACCACCAGAGTTTGGCGCTCTACCCGCTGAGCGTGGCTATTAATGAGATCTGGCAACCGGTTGTCTTAACCTTAGAGGCCAAGTGGGCCATTCAGGCGGATCAGTTAGTTCGCCGCACCTTGGAAGCATTTCTGCGCAGCCAAGTGGGCATCCGCTTGCACTATGCTAACCAGGCCACCCGTGGCCCATTGATTCTGCTCAATGCCATGCCCGACGACCCCGGCCCGCTGTGGGTGCTGATGTCGGCGCTAATGGCCAGCGAACAGGGCTACCGAGTGCAGATGCTTGACCACTCACTGCCGCTGGAGGATCTCCCCCAGGCAGTGGCGCGGCTACACTCGTCCATGGTGCTGCTCTCTAGCGGCCAGCGGGAGAGCGATAGCTACATTAACCAAGCGCTGCCTAAAGCGGCTGAGGCGCTAAATGTGCCTATCGGCGTATGCGGCGAAGTAGCCCGTCTACGCGAAAACGATTTGCGCGATGGACCGGTACACATGCTGGGCGACGACCTGCCCCAGGCGATTGCCCGCCTGCGCCCGCTATTACGCGAGTCTGGCGTACTCTAATCAGCGCGCTCTTATCCTGGCCGTTCGCCCTCTGGTGACCGGCCATTTTTTTGTGCCGCAGGAGCTCCTGCAAGAGGAAGCCTATGAAACGTCAGTTGATTTGGCTGCGCAGTGACCTGCGTATTGACGACAACAGCGCCCTCGCCGCCGCCGCGGCAAAGGGGCCTGTAATAGCGGTGTTTTTGCGCAGCATTCCCCAGTGGCAACAACATGGCCACGGCGCCAATAAGCTGGACTTCTGGGCACGCGGCGTTGCGGCCATAAAAGCGGCGCTCAACGGCTTAAATATTCCGCTACTGCATCGTGATATTGAGCGCTATGATCAGGCGCCCGAGGCGCTGCTTGGGATAGCTCGCGAATATAATATTGAGCAGTTGCACTTCAATTATGAATACGCCCTCAATGAGCGCCACCGCGACCAGGCTGTGCAAGCGGCCTTTAAGCAGGCGGGCATTGCTGCCCATGGCTACCACGACGCGGTGGCCTTTGCTCCGGGCAGCCTACTCACCGGCAAAGGCGACTACTACGGGGTATTTACGCCGTTCTCCAAGGCGTGGCACAAGCAGGTCAGCGCCAACCAGTTGGCGCTGCGCGCGACGCCACAGGTACAAGCTTCGCTGGATATTAAAAGCGATCCACTGCCTGCACTGCCCAAGCTTGAAAGCGCTCCTGTCGATGAACGGCTATGGCCAGCCGGTGAGAGTGCCGCGGCAGATAACCTGGCGCGCTTTTTGCGATTTCGTGGCCGCCACTACCACGCCCAGCGCGACCTACCCAAGATCCGCGGCACCAGTGAACTATCGCCCTACCTGGCGCTAGGCATGATCTCCCATCGCCAATGCCTGCAAGCGGTGATGAGCGAAAACAGCGGTCACCTAGCTGATGGCGATATCGGTTTTACCACCTGGGTCAACGAGCTGGTGTGGCGGGAATTTTATCAGCACGTTGCGGTGGGTTTTCCGCAGGTGTGTCGCTACCAACCCTTTCAGGAACATACCAAGCAACTAGCCTGGCGCGACGATGATGAAGGCTTTCAAGCCTGGTGCGAGGGGCGAACGGGCTACCCTATCGTAGATGCTGCCATGCGCCAGTTAGTGTCGACTGGCTGGATGCACAACCGGCTACGCATGGTCACGGCAATGTTTTTAAGTAAGCACCTGCTGATTGACTGGCGCCGCGGCGAAGCCTTTTTTATGCGCCACCTGGTTGACGGCGAATTCTGCGCCAACAACGGCGGCTGGCAGTGGGCAGCCTCAACGGGCACCGATGCCGCCCCTTACTTTCGTATTTTTAATCCCACCACCCAATCCACCCGCTTTGACACGGAAGGTGAGTTTATCGCCCACTGGCTGCCTAAGCTGGCCCACCTGCCCCCAAAAGCGCGCCATGCACCGCCTCAGGATCTGCTTAGCGACGTTGATTACCCAGCGCCGATTGTGGATCACAAAGCGGCTCGCCAACGCGCCTTAGAAGCATTTAAGTCGCTCTCTAAATAAACCTGTTGTAGCCACTGCTAGAGGAGTCCGTGATGGCTGAGCCTGCGGCGTTAGAGGCGTTCTGCGCCTTTTTCAATAAACTAGACAATACCTGTACAGAAAAGCTATACGAGGTATATACTGAAGATGTCGTATTTAGCGATCCACTGCATAAGATTACGGGCCGTGAAGCGTTAGAACGTTATTTTTCAACCATGTATGAAAATGTCGAGGAGTGCCAATTCACTTATCACACTCGGCAGTTACAGGGTCAGCAAGCTTTTGTCACGTGGACCATGGCTTTCGTGCATCCAAAGCTGGCCTCGGGACGTAGGGTAGAGGTAGAGGGTTGCAGCGCATTGACGTTTGCCAATGATGGGCGCGTCTCGCAGCACCGCGACTACTTCGATGCGGGGGCCATGCTCTACGAGCATTTACCGCTGATGGGCAGCGCCATTCGCTGGTTAAAAAAACGCCTTGCCTAGCCGCACATATTTAAATGTGCAGGCGGGGCGCATTAGGAGGCTTGATGAGCACCTGGAAAACGCCCCAACGTATCTGGTTAACCGGTGCCACCTCAGGCATTGGCGAGGCCCTTGCGCGCAAGCTCATTGCCCAAGGCCACCAAGTGGTGCTTAGCGCACGCAACGCTGACGCACTCGAAGCGCTGTGCCAGGGCCACCCCAATGCCTACCCTCTACCGCTGGACATCAGCGACCGTCAAGCAGTGCTCAAAGCGGGTAACGATATCCGCGAGCAGCTCGGGGCGTTAAATTTGGCGCTCTTTAACGCCGGCACCTGCGAGTACCTGAACGCCCAGCAGTTCGATATGGATTTAGTTGAGCGGGTTTTTAAACCCAATCTATTCGGCACCTTGTACGGTGTCGAAGCCGCTCTACCACTGCTGCGCAGGGCACGCCAAGAGGGGTTGCCCGCTCGCTTAGCCGCCACCTCCAGCGCTTCGGCCTATTTGCCACTCCCCCGCGCGGAAGCCTACGGGGCGTCCAAGGCCGCGGTAAGTTACTTTTTAGAGTCGCTGCGCTTAGACCTTAATCAGGAAGGGATAGACGTCAGCCTCATTCATCCCGGCTTTGTTAAGACACCGCTCACCGAGCGTAACGACTTTCCCATGCCGATGCAGGTGACGGCGGAGCAAGCAGCCGATGCCATCATCGCAGGGCTGGTGAAGGGTCGGCTGGATATCCACTTCCCACGCCGTTTTACCTATCTGGTCAAATTGTTGGGCATTTTGCCCCCCGCTATGCGCCGTCAGATTGGCCTGCGCATGACGCGCACCCAGCAGGAGTCATCATGAGCGCTCCGGTATCAATAAACGTTGGGCCTTCACAGCGTATTGCCATTATCGGTAGCGGCATCAGCGGCATGGCCGCTGGCTGGTACCTCTCTGCGCAGCATGAGGTCACGCTATTTGAAGCGGACTCACGTCTAGGGGGCCATACCGCCACCATGGATGTGAACGTTGAGGGTCGGCCTTACGCGATCGATACCGGCTTTATTGTCTTTAACGACTGGACCTACCCGCACTTTCAGCGCCTGATGGCCACTCTGGGCGTCGCCTCTCAAGCCACCGAAATGAGCTTCTCGGTACATGAGACAGCGAGGGACTTTGAGTACAACGGACATACCTTGGGCTCGCTGTTTGCCCAGCGACGCAATTTATTTAATCCCTCTTTTTATCGCCTGCTAGGCGACATTCTGCGCTTTAACAAGCAGGCCACTAAAGCCCTTGAAGACAACCAGCTGCCCCACAACATGACGCTGGGAGAGTACCTGGATCGCCACCACTACAATCGCGATTTTCAGCAGCGCTATTTATTACCCATGGGTGCTGCTATCTGGTCGGCTAGCATTAGCGATTTACGCGCCTTTCCGCTGGTTTTTTTTATACGTTTTTTTCGCAACCACGGTCTGCTATCAGTTAACCACCGCCCCCAGTGGTACACCCTGGTAGGTGGTTCGAAAAGCTATATTCCCAGCCTCACCGCCCCCTATGCATCGCGTATTCATCTCAATACGCCGGTCACCCGGATTACTCGCGACAGTACGGGTGTTGTTATCACCACGCCCTCAGGCACCCAGCGCTTTGATCAGGTGGTGCTCGCCTGCCATGCAGACCAGGCACTGGCCATGCTGGGCGACGCCAGTAGCGCCGAGCAGGTAATTCTTGGCGCCATGCCATACCAGGATAACGAGGTGGTGCTGCATACCGACACCGCCCTGCTACCGCGCCGCAAGCGCGCCTGGGCGAGTTGGAATTATCGTCTTGACCAGCGCGATAGCGAAGCACGGGTATCGGTCACTTACGATATGAATATCCTGCAGCGGATAGAGAGTGATACCACGTTTTGCGTCACCCTAAATGACAGCGTCAGCATCGACCCCAGCAAGGTGCTGGGCCGCTACACCTATGCGCATCCGCAGTTCACTTTGGCTGGCCAAGCCGCGCAGGCACGACACGCTGACATTTCGTCAACAGCCCATCGCACCCACTTTTGCGGCGCCTATTGGCGTAACGGCTTCCATGAAGACGGCGTGTGGAGCGCTCTACGAGTGGCCCAGGCATTGGGCTGTGACGAAGCGGCCCCGCCGCCCAGCCAGCCTTCGGCGCTGCCAGCCCATGAGTTGCTGATGCCCCAGGGCGTTGAGGGACTGGGGTGATGGCAAGCATGATGACTGAGATACCAGCTGGAATAACCACCCAGCCACGCTCGCGTATCTACCGTGGCACCCTACGCCACCGGCGTTTTACGCCCAAAAACCACACCTTTAGTTACCAGCTGTGGATGGCGTGGCTGGATCTGGATGAACTGCCCGACCTGTTCGACAAGGTGCCCGGCTTTAGCGCCCGCCGGCCTGCATTGGCGCGTTTTCGTCGCGAAGACTACTTGGGCCCGGTTGACCGACCACTGAAAACCGCCGTGCGTGAAGAACTTATTCGCCAATTGGGCAGCGCCCCCAATGGCCGCATCTGCGTACTTACCCAGCTACGCACACTGGGCTGCATGTTCAACCCTATTTCCGTCTACTACGCCTACGATCATCTGGGGCGGCTGACAGCGGTATTGAGCGAAGTTACCAATATGCCCTGGCGCGAGCGTACCCGCTACGCCAGCGCGGTGGATCCTTCACGCCATAGCCATCAGGCACATTTCGCTAAAGATCTCCACGTCTCGCCGTTTAACCCCATGGCGATGACCTACCGCTGGAAGTTTAATGCCCCCGGCGAAAAGCTCTTTCTGCATATGGAGAACTGGCAGGATCAACAGTGCCATTTTGATGCCACGTTAACCCTTGACGCCTCACCCGCCACCCGCGGGGCGTTGATAAAAACTTTGGCTCGCCAGCCATGGATGAGCCTGAAAACCATTGCGGGTATTCATTTTGAAGCGCTTCGCCTGTGGCTTAAGCGCGTCCCCGTTTATAACCACCCTAAGCGCAAGGAGACTTCAAAGTGACGACCCTGCGTACCACGCCCCCTAACCTTCAACCGGTTGCCCAAGATCGTTTAACCAAGTGGCTGAAGCCACGTCTAATGGCCCAGTTAGACGCTTTTCGCGGTGGCCGTATCACCCTGATTGAGGGCAGTCAGTGCCATCATTTAGGCCAGCAAGGCCCGCTGCAAGTGACCGTGGTGATCCGCCACTCACGCGCCTGGAAGCGCCTTGCCTTTGGCGGCACCGTGGGGGCTGCCGAATCGTATATGGATGGCGATTGGGACGCCGACGATCTGGTCGCCCTGGTGCGCCTGTTCGCCGCTAACCTAGAGCAGGTGAATACTAAAATGGAGAACGGCAGCGCCCGTCTAGCCCGCTGGTTACTGGGCGCCGCCTACCGCTTTCAGCGCAACAGTCTGAGCGGCTCGAAACGCAATATTGCCGCCCACTACGATATTGGCAACGACCTGTTTGCGACGTTTTTAGATCGTCACCACTGGATGTATTCGAGCGCCGTTTTCCCCTACCCCGAAGCCAGCTTGGAAGAGGCCTCCACCTATAAGCTTGATTTGATGCTGGAAAAGCTTGACGTGCAGCCCGAGCACCATCTGTTGGAGATTGGCACCGGCTGGGGTGGACTGGCGATTCACGCCGCCAAAACCCGCGGCTGCCGCGTCACCACCACGACCATTTCGGATGAACAGCACGCCCATACCGCTCAACGCATCAAGGAAGAGGGCTTAGAAGATAGAATCACCCTGCTCAAGCAGGATTACCGTGAATTAACCGGCCAGTATGACCGGCTTATTTCGGTTGAGATGATTGAGGCGGTGGGGCATCAGTATCTCGATACCTACCTCAATAAACTGGATAGCCTGCTCACCGACGATGGGCAGGCCATGCTCCAAGCTATCACCATCCGCGACCAGCGCTTTGAAGAGGCTAAACGCGATATGGATTTTATCAAGCGCTACATTTTTCCTGGCGGCTTTCTGCCCTCGCACCACGCCATGTTAACCAGCGTGATGCGGAAAACGTCGCTGAACGTGGTCGCCTTGGATGAAATTGGCCCGCATTACGCGCGGACTTTACGCGAATGGCGCCACCGCTTTGAAGCCAGTCTGGAGCAGGTGCGCACGTTGGGCTACGACGAGCGCTTTATCCGCATGTGGCGGTACTACCTGTGCTACTGCGAGGGCGGCTTTATCGAACGTTCCATTGGCACCTGCCACTTGCTGCTGGCCAAGCCTGCGGCGAAGCCCATTCCGCTTACCGGCGCGCTCTAGATGGCATCATCCAAGTGGTCGGCGCTAGTGTTAAATGCGCTCCGTTTCGAAGCCGGATGGCTATTGTGTGTATTAGGCGGTTCGTGGGTGGCTGCGGTGGCGGGCAGCAGCTTGTTAGCTTGGCATCTTTGGCGCTGCGCGCGGCCCGGTGAGTGGCGGTTTATCGCCGGATTTGCTCTGCTCGGGCTGGTAATTGATGGCGGCTTGCAACTGCTGGGAGGCTTCGATTTTAACGATCAAACGCTGGTACTGGGGCTCCTACCGCTATGGCTGTGGATGCTATGGCCGCTGTTCGCCACCCTGGTCTATCACTCACTGGCGTGGCTGTGGCGCTACCCGCTGCTAGCGGCGCTGTGTGGCGCCATTAGTGGCCCACTCTCTTATTATGGTGGCGCGCTACTCGCAGAGGTGACCCTTGCAGCCTGGTTACTCCCCGTTCACGCGCTCATTTGGGCGCTGCTCTGTGTGGGTATTAGCCGTTTTTATCAACCTTAAGAGGCGGCGGGTGTGGCGATTGACGTAGGCACCAGACGTTTTTCCAACTCAGCGGCGGAGAGTGGCCGGGCAAAGTAGAACCCCTGTACGGCTGTGCACCCGGCGTTCACCAAGAATTGACACTGCTCTTTTGTCTCAACACCTTCAGCAATCACCCCTAATCCCATACCTTCCGCCATCGCTAAGACCGCCTTTACAATCGAGGCGTCTGCCTGATCGTGCGGCAACTCTTTAATAAACGCGCGGTCGAGTTTGATTTTGTCCACCGGTAAGCGCTTCAAGTAGCCGAGGGACGAATAGCCGGTGCCAAAATCGTCGATGGCAATCGCAAAGCCTTGGTCACGCAGTGCCTGCAGCCGTGGCCCCATATCCCCCGCACGCTCGTCAAGCAACACCGACTCCGTCAGCTCTAAGCCGATTTGCGAAGGCTTCAGCTGGTAGCGCTTTAGGCAAGTGGTCAGTTGGCTCTCCAGATCGCCTTGAAACAGCTGCAGGGCCGAAATATTGACCCAAATCGTCAGCTTGGGCATAGCGCTATTACGCCAGTGAGCCTGCTGGGCACAGGCTTTTTCGATCACCCAGGCGCCCAGTTGGCTCATTAGACCGTGCCGCTCGGCTAACGGAATAAAGTCGCCTGGGGAGATCATGCCGTCCTTGGGGTGGCGCCAGCGCAGCAGCGCCTCCATGCCTACCAGCTCGCCGCTGCCAGGCTCATGCTGAGTTTGATAGTGCAGCTCCAACTGGTCACCGGAAATAAGCGCAGCGCGGAGATCGCTGACCAGCGCCAGTTGAGGGTTATCCTGCTTATCCAGCGCCGGACGGAAGCGCTGGCTTAAATTACGCCCCAGCCGTTTGGCGCTGTAAAGCGCCGACTCTAAGCGCTGGAACAGCACGCCTGAGTCGTTACCATCTTCGGGCACGCGACAGCTGCCAATCGTCAGCCCTAAACGCAGCGAGTGGTCATTGATTTCAAATGGCCGACTCATATGCTCGCGCAGGGTTGTCACCCACTGGTCGTGATCGTCAAAGGTGGTGGTGCGGATGACCATAAATTCGTCGCCGCCCAGCCGTCCTACTACGCTGCCTGCCACGTAGCCGGTAAGCCGCTGGGCAAAGCGCGCCAATAGGCGATCACCCTGCTCAACCCCCAGGCTATCGTTGACAGATTTCAACCCATCGATATCCACCAGCGCCATATCCAGGCTCTCGCCGGCGCGTAAATGGCGCAGCCGTGAGGCCAGCAGGTCGTGAAGGCGGCGACGGTTGGGCAGCCCCGTAAGGGGATCTTCATAGCCGATCCGGCGCAAATCGCGCTCACGGGCTTTTTGTGCCGAAATATCGGTAAACAGATTAATAAAATGGGTGATGTTGCCGCGTTTGTCAGTCACCGCGCGGACTTTTAGCCATTCGGGGTACTCATCGCCGTGTTTTCGGCGGCTCCACATTTCCCCTTCCCAGCGGCCGGTACTTTTCAGCGTATTCCAAAACGTTTGATAGAAGGCTTTATCATGACGCTGGGCGGCCAACGTCTCCAGTTTCAGCCCCTGTATCTCTTGGCTGGCGTAGCCGGTGATTTCGGTAAACGCTGGATTAACCACTATCACGCGATTGTGCGCATCGGTAATCACCATGGCGTCACTGGCGAGCCTTAGCGCATCTTGCGACAGGCGCAGACGTAGCCGCTGTTGACGCATTTGCTTCCAGGCGTCCCACAGCCCAAGCGCGACCAGCGTGGCAGCCACCAGGCGGAGCATCGCATCGGGCATCCAAACACAGGAGGGAAGCGCCGCCAGTGCGACCCAAACTAACGGACGATTGAGAGAAACAGGAAGCCACATGGCGATTCGCTATACCCTATACAAATTAACCTAGATAAAAATTAGCGTTAGGTGCCATGCTGATCATGCCGCCTAATAAGAAACTTGGATACTCTATATTACGGCAATGGAAAATTTATTGTGCACAATCGGCAGTTGTTGAACCCAGTTGCCCACTATAGTCCTATCGGCCAATCCGCTAAAATCTCTAGTAATGGGCGATAAATAGCCAGTTACGTGCATTCAGCGGTTTCGGGAAGTAGACTAGCCTCACAACCAATTTGATATTCGGAACGATTCAGTGACCAAGCAACATTCCTTTGATCGCGAAGAACTGCTGGCCTGCTCGCGCGGCGAGCTATTCGGCCCCGGCAATGCACAGCTTCCGGCTCCTAACATGCTGATGCTTGATCGCATCAAGCACATCCACGAAGAAGGTGGTGAGCATGGCAAGGGCGAACTGATCGCCGAGCTGGATATCACGCCTGACTTGTGGTTCTTTGATTGCCACTTCCCTGGCGACCCCGTCATGCCCGGCTGTTTAGGGTTAGACGCTATGTGGCAACTCGTCGGGTTTTATTTGGGCTGGTTAGGCCACCCTGGCCGCGGACGGGCGCTTGGCTGCGGCGAGGTTAAATTCAGCGGACAGATTCTGCCGGATGCACAAAAAGTGACCTATAGCATTAATATTAAGCGTATTATTACCCGACGTCTTATCTTGGGTATCGCCGACGGCACGGTAACCGTTGACGGACGCGACATTTATCAGGCTAATGATCTGCGCGTTGGCCTATTTACCTCCACTGCGAATTTCTAATCAGGAGGCTCCCATGCGACGAGTGGTAGTCACCGGCCTTGGCATCGTATCGTGCCTCGGCAACGACCAACGACAGGTTCTCGATGCGCTCAAAGCTGGGCGTAGCGGTATTCGTTTTAAGGAAGAGTATGCCGAGCGCGGCTTCCGCAGCCATGTCGCGGGCAGCGTCGATATTGATCTTGACGCACTCATCGATCGCAAACTGCGCCGCTTTATGGGCGATGCGGCCGCCTACGCCTATGTCTCTATGGCCCAGGCCATCGAAGACGCTGGGCTAAGCGAAGAACAGGTATCCAACGAGCGTACTGGCCTTATTGCTGGCTCAGGCGGGGCTTCAAGCGCTAATCAGGTTGAAGCCGCCGACGTACTGCGTGAAAAAGGCCTACGTCGCGTTGGCCCTTATCGCGTTACTCGAACAATGGGCAGCACCGTTTCAGCGTGCTTGGCAACGCCGTTTAAAATCAAAGGCATCAACTACTCTATCTCTTCTGCCTGTGCGACGTCAGCGCACTGTATTGGCAGTGCGATGGAGCAAATCCAGCTTAATAAGCAGGATGTGGTGTTTGCCGGTGGCGGCGAAGAGGAGCACTGGACGCTCTCTTGCCTGTTTGATGCCATGGGCGCGCTCTCTACCCACTACAACGACACCCCGGAGCAGGCTTCTCGTCCTTACGACCAAGCCCGTGACGGCTTCGTTATCGCCGGTGGCGGTGGCATGCTGGTGTTGGAAGAGCTGGAGCATGCTAAGGCCCGCGGTGCCAAGATCTACGGCGAACTGGTGGGTTACGGCGCCACCTCCGACGGCCACGACATGGTCGCTCCTTCGGGCGAAGGGGCTATGCGTTGCATGCGTCAGGCGATGGCAACGGTCGATGGTGCCATTGATTACATCAATACCCACGGCACCTCAACGCCCGTAGGCGATGTTGCCGAGCTCAAAGCCATACGCGAAGTGTTTGGTAATACAACGCCCGCCATGAGCTCAACCAAATCGCTCACCGGCCACTCCCTGGGGGCTACCGGTGTACAGGAAGCGATCTATTCGCTGCTGATGATGCAACACAAATTTGTTGCTGCTTCGGCGAATATCACCGATTTGGATGAGCAGGCCGACGGCTTTGATATTGTCACCGAACGCCGCGATGATGTGACGATAGAGCGCGCTTTGTCCAATAGCTTCGGCTTCGGCGGCACCAATGCGTGTCTTGTGTTCCAGCGCTTTAACGATTAAAGCTGTTGCCATGACAAGCATGTGAAAAAGCAGAATGAAAATGGCGCCCAAGGGCGCCATTTTCGTATTGCAAGAAGTAAACATAACACTGCTAGCGAGAGATAGGCCGCGGTACGTCTGAAATTTCCTGTAACTGGGCTTCAATCCACGCCTCAACGTCTACGAGTACTTCATCAGGCATACGTCCGGCTGTTTCAATGGGCTTGCCAATGCGCACACGCAGTACGCCTGGCCGCTTAACCCAGTGGCGTCCTGGCCAGCGCTCGCCAGCATTATGAGCCACCGGCAACACAGGCACCCCTGCACGACACGCCACCACGCTGCCACTTTTGTTATAGCGTTTGCGGATGCCTGGATCTACCCGTGTCCCCTCAGGAAAAATCAGTACCGAAAGCCCCGATCCCAAACGCTCGACACCCTGAGTAAGCACTTGCTTCATCGCCCGCGCTGGCTTAGAGCGATCCAGGCTGATCGGGCGGAGCAGACGCAACCCCCAGCCAAAGATCGGTAAGCGCAGCAGTTCACGTTTCAGGACGGTACACACCGGTGGCTTCATTACCTGCAGAAATACGGTTTCCCACTCACACTGGTGGTTAGCTTGGATCACACAGGGGCCACTGGGCAGGTTTTCCCGCCCTTGGATGTCGTAGCGCACCCCACAGGCGATACGAAACCACACCATCAAAAAGTAGTTATACAAATTGAGTAATCGATAGCGGCCAGACAGCGGAAGAAACGGCGCAATGGGCAGAAACAGGATACCGATCATTAGCATGGCCAAAAAGTATCCGGCATAGAAAACCAAACTGCGAACCACATTTATCAAGCCGACGCTCCTGTATCGCTGAGACGATTACTCTCACGGGTTAAACACCACGCATCCAGCATACGCCCCACCTCTAACCGCCACGGCTTCTGATGAACGCCAAACACATCCAGCACACGGCGACAGTTTAAAACCCGCCGTAGCTTGGCATCATGGTGGTGTTTAAGCGGCTGAACCTCACCAAGGGTAATCTGCTCGCCGCGCCCCTCAAGGTGCGTTAGCAGCTGGGTGCGCACCATGGAAGTAAAGGTAAAGGCGCTGACCGGTTCGGTGCCGGCAAGATGATAAGCCCCCCAGGCATTGGCACCGCTGACCTGTTGCTGCAGCATGCCAATCAGCGCCATGGCGACGGCATCTGCAGAGGTCGGGCAAAATATTACATCCTCTGCGGCACGTACTGCCTTACCGACCACTAAGTTAGCAATAATGTCATTAAGCCACGCATGACTGCCTTCCAGCGCAAACAGCGGGCCCAAGCGCACAATTAAATGGCGCTGAAACTCCGCACGGATGCGATCACCGGTCTGAACCAGACGCCGCAAGCTATCATCCCGCGGCGCAGGCACCACATGCTCATCAATGGGAACCTCCAAACCGTCTTCGTAAAGCTGGTCAGAGACACACCATATCAACCCTACGTCTTGTGATTGACAGGCATCCAGGCAGGTATCTACCGCATCGGCATGAGCCGTCACATCCGCTGGCGCCATGTTCAGTGGGTGTGCCAATGGTGGAATAATCACGGCGTCAGGGGCTATCGCCTCAAGGCGCGAGGGAGTGATGGTCGTCCCTTGCTCTATCACTAACTCTGTATCGGCGCGACGGCTTGCTTCCCGGGCCAGTGCCAAGCTTAAGCAGTGTCCGGCATCCAATATTAGCAACTTCAAGACACCTCTCCCTTATCGCTCTCACTTCCATGCTGCGCGACGACTAGCACGCTCAGAACGGGATTTCATCGTCGAAGTCGTCGAAGTTACCCGGATCCGGGGCACCATAGCTGCTGTTCTGCTGGTTCGGCGGTGGTGCTTGATTGCCCTGCTGCGGTGCTGGCTGAGGGGGACGAGGCGGCTGCTGGGGGTTCTGTCCGCCGGGGTAGTTGTTACCGCCCTGGGGGGCACCACCCTGCTGAGGGTAACCACCGCCCTGATGATGCTGAGCCGGTGCAGGCTGAGGAGCGTTTTGGGGAGCGTTCTGAGGATAGCTATTCTGTGGCGCGCCGCCGCCCTGATAATCACCGCTGCGGCCATCCAGCATCTGCATGTCGTTGGCGACAATTTCTGTCGAGTAGCGATCCTGGCCGTTCTGGTCTTGCCACTTGCGGGTTTGCAGACGCCCTTCAATATAGACCTTGGAGCCTTTTTTCAGGTACTGCTGGGCGATTTCGGCGGTTTTATTGAACATCACCACCCGGTGCCACTCGGTGCGCTCTTGGCGCTGACCGCTCTGACGATCCATCCAGGTATCGGAGGTGGCCAGGTTTAGGTTGGCCACGGCGGTACCGCTGGGGGTGAAGCGCACCTCTGGATCCTGCCCGAGGTTACCAATCAAAATGACCTTGTTAATGCCGCGAGCCATAAGACGCTCCTTTAATAGCTGCCTAGTAGAGTTTATTGCCAACCGTCGTCACACTTCATCGCCACGGCTGGATTAAGATTTTGGGGGTGCCATCAGTCTATTCAGCGCCGCCTGATCGAGTTGCTGTCGGTTGACCTTTAAATAGACCAAACGCTCTTCCGGCACCACCATGACGTCTTCGACGCCGACCACATCGGCTAAATGCTCCATCAGCAGGTCGAGCGCGTCTGCCTGGGTCTCGTGCAGCGCCACCACTTCGCTGGAGAGCGGCGGCGGTGAGGGCATCCGCCACATAGCGATCCACCAGCATAGCGCCAGCCCGGCACAGCCAATAAAGACCGCGTTGAGGCCGCCATAATGCGCCAACAAGCCGCCTAATGTACCGCCTAAAAAAGCGCCTAAAAACTGGCTGGTGGAGTAGACCCCCATCGCAGTACCTTTAGCCCCCGCCGGGGCCAGCTTACTGAGCATGGAAGGTAGCGTCGCTTCCAGCAAGTTAAAGCCGGTGAAGAACACAAACAGCCATACAAACAGCCAGTAGCTTGGCGCGAGTGGCAGCCCTAGCCCGGCTAAACTAACCACAATAGCGCCGATCGCCATCAGGCACATCAAGCGCATGCGCTGCTGCTTCTCGGCGACAATAATCAGCGGCACCATGGCCACAAACGATAGCGCCATAATGCCAAGATATGCCAGCCCGTGATACTCAATTGCCACACCGGCGTTTAGCAGGCGAAAAGGAACCGCGACAAATATCGCCATCAACACTAAGTGCAGGGCAAAAATCGACATATCCAGCCGCCATAAATCGGGGCGGGTGATGACACTTTTAAACTGCTGACGATCCATACCCACATCGCGGTGGCGTCGCCGCTGCGGCGCCGCGGGCACCCAGCGCCATAGCACCAGGAGGCCCACCAGCGTGAGCAGTGCGGTAAACCAAAACACACCGGCAAGCCCCGCCCAGGCGGCAAGCCATGGCCCTAGCACCATGGCAATGGCAAACGAAACGCCAATAGAGAGGCCAATGGTCGCCATGGCGGCTGTGCGAACCTCCTCTCGGGTTTGATCCGCCAACAGCGCCATAATCGCCGCAGCTACAGCACCGCCGCCCTGCAGCGCCCGTCCGGCAATAATGCCAATAATGGTATCGGAGAGCGCCGCGACCACACTGCCGAAGGCAAATATCACCAGCCCCATGGCAATTACCCGCTTACGGCCAATGCGGTCAGAGAGTAAGCCAAACGGAATTTGCAGCGTCGCCTGGGTTAACCCGTAAATACCCAGCGCCACGCCCACTAATAGTGGGGTCGCCCCCGCAAGCGTGTCGGCATACAGCGCCAGCACCGGCAGCACCATAAACAGGCCCAGCATGCGCGACGCATAGAGCCCGGCCAAACCACTGATCGCACGACGTTCAGAGGCCAGCAATAGTGCGGAAACCTTGCGCATAATGCCCTTTTATATGGTGGTTAAACATGGGGTGAGTCAGCGTGGATTGAACCAATCCTCTATTCTAGCGGTTTGCACTGGCGCTGGAAACGTCACGAGTTGACGCAGGTTATCTTGGGTTATGAAAGCTGTTTTGCCGGGAGGGTGCAGACAAACGTATAATCACGCTTTTGCCGCGCGATTCGAGGTGTTGATGGACAGCATTCTGGTCAGGGGTGCCCGCACCCACAACCTCAAGCAGATCGATGTGGAACTGCCCCGTAACAAGCTGATTGTGATTACCGGCCTATCCGGCTCGGGTAAATCGTCATTAGCGTTCGACACCCTTTACGCTGAGGGACAGCGTCGCTACGTGGAATCGCTCTCCACCTATGCGCGCCAGTTCCTGTCGATGATGGAAAAGCCCGATGTGGATCACATCGAAGGGCTTTCGCCTGCGATTTCCATTGAGCAGAAGTCCACCTCTCACAACCCGCGTTCGACCGTGGGCACCATCACCGAAATTTACGACTATCTGCGCCTGCTGTTCGCCCGCGCAGGCACACCCCGCTGCCCGGAGCACGGTGAAGACCTGGAAGCGCAGACCATTTCGCAGATGGTCGATCAGGTCATGAACCTTGCCGAAGGCACCAAGTTGATGCTGCTGGCGCCGGTGGTCAAAGGCCGCAAAGGCGAGCACTTACAGCTATTAGCCGAGCTACGGGCCCAAGGCTTTGTACGCGCCCTGGTCGATGGCCAGGTGCTGGAGCTGGACGACATCGCTCCGCTGGATAAGCGCAAAAAACACGATATCAGCGTGGTGGTCGACCGTTTCAAGGTGCGCGACGACCTTGCTCAGCGGCTGGCGGAGTCGTTTGAAACCGCGTTGAACCTCGCCGACGGCACCGCCATGATTCACTTTATGGACGGTGAGCGCGACGATATTGCCTTCTCGTCACGCTTTGCCTGCCCGGTGTGCGGCTACTCGCTGGCGGAACTTGAGCCGCGCATGTTCTCGTTCAATAACCCGGCGGGCGCCTGCCCCACCTGCGACGGGCTGGGCGTACAGCAGTACTTCGACCCGGACAAACTGATCAGCCACCCGGAGCTATCGCTGGCCGAAGGCGTCATCAAAGGTTGGGATCGGCGTAATATTTACTACTTTACCCAGCTCCAGGCACTGGCCAAATACTACGGCTTTGAACTGGAAACGCCCTGGCAAGAGCTCGCCCACCACCAGCAGGAAGTTATCCTCAACGGTAGCGGCGATGAGCAGATTCCTTTTGTCTACGTGGGCGACCGGGGTCGCAAGGTAACCCGCGAACACGCCTTCGAGGGCGTACTGCCCAATATGCAGCGCCGCTATCGGGAAACCGAATCCAACATGGTGCGCGATGACCTGGTCAAATACATCGCCGTTCAGCCTTGCGCCACCTGTAACGGCTCGCGGCTGCGCAAAGAGTCGCGCCATGTTTATGTCGATGACCATAACATCGCCGAGATTGTGCGTTTCCCGATTGGCGATGCCTGGCGCTACTTTGCCGATCTAAGCCTACCGGGGCGCAAAGGCGAAATTGCCGATAAAATCGTCCACGAGATCCATGCCCGGCTAGAGTTTCTGGTCAATGTGGGGCTGGACTATCTCAATCTGGAGCGCAGCGCCGATACCCTTTCCGGCGGTGAAGCCCAGCGTATCCGCTTAGCCAGCCAGATTGGCGCGGGCCTGGTGGGGGTGATGTATATTCTCGATGAGCCGTCTATTGGCTTGCACCAGCGCGACAACGACCGCCTGCTAAAAACCCTTGAGCGGCTGCGCGACCTGGGCAATACCGTGATTGTGGTCGAGCATGATGAAGACGCCATTCGCGCCGCAGATCACGTGCTGGATATCGGCCCCGGTGCCGGCGTTCACGGGGGTGAAATTGTCGCCCAAGGCACGCCCCAGGACGTGATGGACAACCCCAACTCGCTGACCGGCCAGTACCTATCCGGTACCCGGGAAATCGCCGTACCACCCTACCGCATTCCCGGCAATCCCGAAAAGCAGCTGATTGTGCGTGGCGCCACCGGCAACAACCTGCAGAACGTCACGCTCAACCTGCCGCTGGGGCTGTTTATCGCCATTACTGGGGTTTCCGGTTCGGGTAAATCGACGCTGATCAACGGCACCTTGATGCCGATTGCCGCCCGCGAGCTTAACCGCGCCACCACGCTGACCGCAGCGCCCTATGAGAAGATCGAAGGGCTCGACCAGCTCGATAAAGTCATCGATATCGATCAGAGCCCGATTGGCCGCACGCCGCGCTCCAACCCGGCAACCTACACGGGTATTTTTACCCCGATTCGCGAGCTGTTTGCAGGCACCCAGGAAGCGCGCTCCCGGGGCTATAAACCCGGGCGCTTTAGCTTTAACGTCAAGGGGGGGCGTTGCGAGGCGTGCCAGGGCGAGGGCATGATCAAGGTAGAGATGCACTTCCTACCCGATATCTACGTGCCCTGCGATGTGTGCAAGGGTAAGCGCTACAACCGCGAAACCCTGGATATCCACTACAAGGGTAAAACCATCCACGAAGTGTTGGCCATGACCGTGGAAGATGCGCTGGAATTCTTTAGCCCAGTGCCCGCCATTGCCCGTCGACTGCAAACCCTGCTGGATGTAGGCCTTTCCTATATTCGCCTGGGGCAGAGCGCCACCACCCTCTCCGGCGGTGAGGCACAGCGGGTTAAGCTCGCCCGCGAATTGGCCAAGCGCGATACCGGCAAAACGCTGTATATCCTGGATGAGCCCACCACCGGCCTGCACTTTGAGGATATTCGCCAACTACTGACGGTACTTCACCGCCTGCGCGACCACGGCAACACCATCGTGGTGATTGAGCACAATCTGGATGTGATCAAAACCGCCGACTGGATCGTCGATCTTGGCCCTGAAGGGGGCTCAGGTGGCGGGCAGATCATCGCCGAGGGCACACCGGAACAGATCGCCAAGCAGGACGTTTCGCATACCGGCCGCTTCTTAGCACCGCTACTCGCGCGTGGTAATCGCGCAACGAAGCGCTGACACTTCGGTTTGTAGAGAGGCGGGCGCGTAAGCCCGCCCTCAAACCAAAAAAGCACGCTAATTAGTAAATTTGGACAACGCAGTACGTGGCCAGATTGGTTATAGTAGCGAACAGATAATCGTTAGCGGTAATATGCAATCCTCTGCTGGAGGGATACGCCGTGGGTCAAGAAAAAAGCTGTATTATCAGCCACTTCAGTCACTACTGCTCGTTAAGCGAAGATGAAAAAAAACTGCTGATGTCGCTTGAGGAGAACGCAACCGCTATTAAGTCGGGCGCACTACTCTGGGAGGTAGGCGCCCCGGCCAATGAGTTCTGCACGCTAAAAAGCGGCTGGGCCTACTCATACCGCCATTTGGAAAACGGCGATCGGCAGATTCTGGAAGTGTTTTTGCCGGGGGATATTATTGGCCTGCGCGAGTTTGCTTTCGCCGAGCGCCTTGAGAATGTGCGCATGATCGATGACGGCGTGGTATGTCACTTCCCGCACAGACGCATGTTGGATATATTCCGTCAGTCGCTGCCGCTAACATCGGTGATGTTTGCCATTAGCAGTCGTTACCAAGCGCTAATGACTGAACGTTTAGTCACGTTAGCAAGACGTAGCGCTCGCCAGAAAATGGCGCATTTCCTTTATGAGATGTATTTAAGGCTACGCCAAACCAACCCGGATATTAGCAACCAGTTCCGCCTGCCGCTCTCGCAGGAGCAGTTGGCCGATGTACTTGGCCTCAGCCCGGTACACGTTAGCCGCACCTTCACCGTACTTAGCGAAGAGGAATTAGTATTCCGTGACCGCCACTACTTGACGATTCCTGATCTGCAAGCGCTGGCTAACGAGGCTGAATTTGACGACTGTTATCTCACCGATAATGTTCGCCCTTTATTAGATTCTTGTGAACAAAAAGCTGCGTGCTGAGTAGCCTCTACTAACCACACTTCGACCAGCCGCAGCCTGCATAACAGGTCGGGCAGCCATCCATCATGATCAGCTCGCCGCGGCACTCGGGGCAGTTACCCACCGTGGCAGGGCCACTGCCTTCAGGCTTTTTTCCTGTCGTTGCCTTCTCGCCGCCGATAGGCTCCACCGTTCCCGCCTCAATAGTGGTGTCAGTTGCTTCTTCATCGGCACTCGGCTGCCAGGCATGGCCATGCTGCATACGGTGAGCATAGCGCTCCACCAGCTGTTCAACCGGCACCTGGTTACCGTCCCGATCCAGAAAGCCGCGGCGATAGAGAATCTGCTGGATCGACCAGGCAATCGCCGCTACTTCCGAATCGTGGAACATCGGCTTGTTCCAGCGGTTCATACCACAGCGCACCAAGCCTTTATCCCAAGCCACTTTGCGTAGATCCGCCACCGCCTGGGTAACGTAACCACCACGAGCCGCCAGCGAAAGGCTGCGCATGGTAGCAGTGATCCACTGGTGCTCGCTGGAGAGCTGCCCTGACGGGAAAAAGAACTCTACCGGGCGTTCAATCACCACGCGCTTGCCGCCAATTACGCCTTCCACCGGCATAAACGACACCAGCAGATAGACTTTCTTGCGCCCTTCCGCCCCCACGTAGGAGATCTTCTCTGATACGGCTTCTAAGGTACCTTCCGGGCGAGAAGGAATCCGTACCGTCAGCGGATCTTCCTCCTGGAGCTCAGGAACGGGCGCGGTCTGCTCCTGCTGCTTGATACGGTAGCCAACAATTTTCGAGGTAATTTCAACAGCCATTAGAATATCTCTCCGTTTAGCAAAGGTGTGCATTAGTGAATAGAGGCGCTAAGCGCGGCATCACCATTTGCCGTAGGTGCCCTCTTTCAAGCCATCAAACAAGTTGGCAGCGTTATGCTCTTCACCGTCATAAATCACCGTCTCGTTGCCGTTTAGCTCTAGCGTTTCACCGTTTTCCAGCTCAAACACGTAGGTGGTGTTTTTCAGGTCATCTTCACGTACCAGCACGCCCTGGAAAGCTTCAGGGTTAAAGCGGAAGGTCGTGCAGCCTTTTAAACGGCTTTCATAAGCTTGCAAATAGAGATCCTGAAACTGCTCAAAGGCGAAATCGGTGGGCACGTTAACCGTTTTCGAGATCGCCGAATCCACCCAGTGTTGGGCAGCGGCCTGAACCGCCACGTGCTGTTCAGGCGAGATCGCATCGGCGGTAACAAAATAGTCAGGCAAGTCGCTTTCTACCGCGTCTGCGGCGATAAAGTGGCGGTAGGCGGCCAGCTCAAACGACACCACTTCGACCTGCTCTTTGGTCTTTTTACCCGACTGAATAATATTGCGGAAGTAGCGGTGCGAGAACGAAGGCTCAATGCCGTTGGAGGCGTTGTTACCCATCGACAGGCTGATGGTGCCGGTCGGCGCAATCGAGCTGTGGTGGGTAAAGCGCGCGCCGTGCTCGGCCAGCTGGGCCACTAACTCCGGCTCAAGCTCGGCCACTTGGGCCATATACTGGCTGTAACGGGCGTGCAGAATGCGCCCCGGCACTTGATCACCCACTTCGTAGCCATCTTTAGCCAACTGGGGCCGTTCGCGGAGCATTTTGGGGGTAATGGTGTGCTCCTGTTCGAGTACCGGCGCCATCCCCTTCTCTTGAGAAAGCTCCAGCGCCTGTTGCCAGCCCTCAATGGCTAAATGGCGACTCACCTCATCGGTGAATACCAGCGACTGCTTAGAGCCGTAGGGGATCTTGAGCATAGTGAGCGTTGAGCCTAAGCCCAAAAAGCCCATGCCATGGCGGCGCTTGGCTTCAATCTCACGCTGCTGCTGGGGCAGCGGTAGACCAGCAATTTCCACCACGTTGTCGAGCATACGGGTGAAGATCGCCACTACTTTGCGATAACGCTCCCAGTCGAAGCGCGGCTCTTCTCCAAAAGGGTCGATCACAAACTTGGTCAGGTTCACTGAACCCAGCAGACAGGCTCCCTCTGGCGGCAACGGCTGTTCGCCGCACGGGTTGGTGGCGCGGATATCTTCGCAGAACCAATTGTTGTTCATGCGGTTGACCTGATCGATCAGGATAAAGCCTGGCTCGGCGTAGTCGTAGGTGGAGGACATGATGGTGTCCCACAACTCCCGCGCTTTGATGACTTCAACAATACGACAGGCAACGCGGCCTTCGGCATCTACCGTGTAGCCCTCTTCCACCACCGGCCAGTCGCGGTAGATCAGGTCTTCCGCTTTAACGTCCTCTTTCTCACCGGGGTGCAGAGGGAAGGCCAGCGGCCAATCGGTGTTGTTCTTGACCGCTTCCATAAATTCATCGGTGATCAGCAGGCTAAGGTTGAACTGACGCAGCCGTCCCGCTTCGCGCTTAGCCTGGATAAATTCGCGCACGTCCGGGTGGCCCACATCAAAGGTTCCCATCTGGGCGCCACGGCGGCCACCGGCAGAGGCCACGGTGAAGCACATCTTGTCGTAGATATCCATAAACGCCAGCGGGCCGTTCGTGCCCGCGCCAGCGCCAAACACAAAGGCGCCTTTATGGCGCAGCGTCGAGAAGTCGTAGCCGATACCGGCCCCGGATTTCAGCGTCATGCCCGCATCGACCACCGAGTCGAGAATATCGCGCATGGAGTCGCGAATGGTACGTGAGACGGTGCAGTTAATCAGGCTCACCGCAGGCTTGTAGGCCTCTGCACCGGCGTTGGAGAGAATACGACCGGCAGGAATGGCGCCATTTTCCAACGCCCAGCGGAATTTGGGCAGCCACTCTTCGGCTTTGTCACCTTCCACCGCAGCTAAAGCACGTGCAACCCGCTCAAACGTCGCACCGACGTCTTGATCGACGGGCTGGCTATGACGATCCTTAAGACGGTATTTAGCGTCCCAAATCTCCCGCGAGGGGGCCTGCATGGGAACATCGTTAGAGGTCTTCATAGCCTTAGCAGCGGTGCTCATATCGCGAAACTCCTTCACAGCGGGGTGACTATCGGGCTCAAATCAGAGCCACTATACGTGGCATCGGAGTGAAGTATAGACCCGACTTCTAACCACATACGGCACTTTTTTTAAAATCTCCTACCATATATAGAAAAATCAGCGTCTTACACTTTTGTCATTGAGTAACTCGCTATAGACTGTTTTTTTCGATTAATCGTCCAAGGATTTTGGTTAGATGGCTCAGATCATAACGACTACTCGCGCTCTGCATTTACACTCGCCTTGGTTAGTCGCTATGGCAATGGCTGTTTCATCGATGGTCGTAACAGCCATGGCTAACGCAGCCACGTTTAATACCGACGATGTGGTCATCCACGACCATTGGCAGTCCATGACGCTCTCGCTGGGAGACGAACGTCACTATCGGGCAGTGGAAACTCACAGTTACTCGGACGCGACGCTGAGCCTGAACGCTACGTCGGGCGTATGCGATCTTCCCTGGCTGGAAATGCGCGTCACCCTTGAGCAGCAGCAGGGGGAGAGTCGAGCGGTGAACCTGGTGCCTACTCGACTACGCGTCGATGAGCAGCCCCTCATCGACACCATGGCCGAATTTATCACCGAGCGCGGCGATGACGGGTTTTATGCCCACTTTTATTTAAGCGACTTGGACTCCCTGATGGCCGATATGCGCCAGGGCGAACAGCTGTTTCTCGGCTTTGACCAGGAAGAGCGCGAGCCTTGGTATATGACCTTTAGCCTGCAAGGCGCTGACGCTGCGATTAACCGAATGATGACGCAGTGTGAAAGCCGCGGGTTAGCCACTCAATAATTCAATAATTCAATAAAGTATGAATTATTAAATCGACACCACGGGCTCCAACGCCATTTCGACGCGGTTGCGTCCGCCATGCTTAGCGCGATACATGGCATCATCGGCCCGTGAGATAATGGTTTTACAGCTGTCCCCCGGCTGCCAAATGGCAACCCCGATACTCACCGTAATCGTTTGTTCAAGCCCTTCTATGCGTAGCTCTGCGACCAGCGAGCGCAGCCGTTCGGCTAGGCCAATAGCGGCGTCAATATCGGAGTGGGTCGCCAGCACAATAAACTCTTCACCGCCCCAGCGACCCAGGTGGTCGCAGCCACGCAGCGAGCTTTCCACTAAGCGTGCCAGGGCCACCAGTACTTCGTCCCCTACGCTATGGCCGTGGGCATCGTTGATTTGCTTGAAGTTATCCACATCGAACAGTAGCAGGGCAAAGCCGGCCGCGTAGCGCTTGGCGGCCACTAGCTCGGCATTGATCGCTTCTTCAATGCGGTAACGGTTCCAGATTTTGGTAAGAGGATCAAAATGCGCTAACTGTTCCAACCGCTGGTTGGCCTCGGCCAGGGCTTTGCGCTCGTGCTCCAGGTGCATATTCAGCGAGCTAATTTCATAAGCCGAGATGGCCAGCGTCAGATCTTCACCCAGGTCGACCGCCGCTAAGCGTTCTACCCGCAGCCACGCTTCGCTCTTGCCGACGACCTCTTCAGACCAAGCGACCGACGGGGCCAATATCACGGCCGGTTTAGGGCTGGTGGTGGGCTGCATCGCCCAATACAGCGTTTCCACCTGCTCGGGACGAAAAAACATCAGCCAGGCGCGCTGGGTGGAGCTCATCGGTAGCGGCACCGCTAGGGCCCCGCACTGCTCGGGCATGGCTAGCGAAGCGGTTAACGCCTCTTTGGCAATTTCGCGCGTACACCAGGGGCCGCTATGCACGTGGGCTCTTTCCAGGCGCAGTACAAACTGACTAATCGCTTCCTGGGTCGGCGTCACCCCCGCTTGATAAGCACTCCCATTCACCCATAGCACCAGGCCATGGGCGCGAAACAGCTTCATCCAGATAGCCGCCTGCTCATGGAGTAACTGTTGGGGACTTCGTGGCTCGCTGCGTGCTCGTGCACTAAGCACCAGACTATCCTGCACCCGCTGCAGATAGCGGGCTTCTTGACGTGCCCGTAGCAGCAGCATGCGCTGGGTGGCCATTTGCACCAGGGTGCGAACGGCATCACGTACGGGGGGCTCAACCGAATGTGGCGCAGGCGAGTGGCAAAACACTAGCCCCCATAAGCCGGTATCCCCTTGAATGGCTAAACTGAGTGAGCCCCGAACGCCCAGGCGGCTTAAATAGCGCTGCCGCTCCGGGGCAGGTGCGCGTAGAAAACTACCGTTAAGACTCACTCCCGGGTCGGCGGGTATCAACGTTTCAGGGGGCGCGTTAACGTCTTCAACTAACCGTACGGGGTAATGTTGATAGCTTTTGCGCAAGGCGACGGGGAAGTCGCTGGCAGGAAAGCGCTGCCCCAAGAGCGAGGGCAGCTGTTTTCCCAGCGCTTCTGCGACCATCAAACCATGCCAATCGCTATCGAAATGGCACACAGTGACACGATCATGGCCGGTGAGCTGTTGAATCGCGTATACCAGGCAGTCGAGCAGCTCTTCCTGATGGGTAGCCTCGACTAAGCGCATCAACCGCTCATTCACCGTACCCAGCAGACGACGCTTACTACTGGGGTTAAGCGGCTCAATCTCGACGATGACCTGTTCACCCGCTCGGTAAGCGTGGATTTGAAAACGTACGTGACTGTGCTTGGAACGAATAAACACTAAAGGGCCGGGGAGCCGCTGCTGCCCCAGCAGTTCACGACGCATCCGCTGACTTAGCCGTTTTCCCAACACGCAGGCAAGCGTAAGCTGCCCACTTTCAGGGCGCTCAATACCAATTAAGCGGGTTAAGTTAGTGCTAGTAGCTTGGATGCGACGACAATCGGCATCGACTACCAGTAGGGCCCCAAACGACTGCAATCGCGGGTGATACATGGACACGAACGTGGCCTCGCAATCTATTCACCCTTCGGTCTGCTGTCTTAGCAGCAGCTCTACGCGACGGTTGGCAGCTCGCCCTTCCGCGGTTGCGTTCGGTTCCATGGGTTGGGTATCGGCATAACCGACGGCCCGCATACGAGAAATATTGAACCCTTGCCGCTCTAAATGCCTTACCACAGCGATAGCCCGCGCCGACGAGAGCTCCCAATTAGAAGGGAAACGGGCCGTAGAAATAGGCACGCTGTCGGTATGGCCTTCTACCGATATCTGGCCTTCAAAGCTGGTTAGCACACCAATCAGGCTTTCTACCACACCACGCCCCTGCGGGGTTAACACCGCTTGGCCGCTGGGAAATAGCAGGCTGGTATCAATGCGCAGTGTGACACCCTCGCGCCCTTGGGAAACGCTGACACCAGGAATGTCGAGTCCGTCAAACTGCGGCTGCACCCCTGAATGGCGGGGCTGAATGCCGGTGGCTAGAGACGCCAGTGGCAGTGATGATACAGCGCTGGCTGAACGCATGAAAGCAGTATCAGCCGCTTCACCACCGCCCGGCGGAGTTAGTGAAAGCAGCAGCACAAAAAGCGTGATCAGCAGCGTCAGCACATCCAAATAGCTGGTTAGCCAACCTTCATCGCCCTCGCCTGGCGAAGGCGTCATTTCCAGTGCGTGGCGCGTATCACGGTCGAGCATCTGGCCTACCCCTTGGCCGCTGCACTAACCGACGAATCAGGTCTGGGTTTGACGCTGTTATCACGAATCTCATCGTGGTAATTAGCCACAAAGGAGTTAAGGGTCTCTTCAATAAACGACGGCAGCCGACGCTTGGTAATCAGCGAAATACCTTCCAGTACCATGTTCATGGTAATCAGCCGCTCTTCGGTGCGGCGCTCCAGTTTCACCGCAATCGGCTTAAACACCAAGTTGGCAAGTAAAATGCCGTAGAAGGTGGTAAGCAGAGCCACCGCCATGCGCGGACCAATGACCTGTAAGTCACCAGCGTCCATGACCTCCAGCATGTTGACCAGCCCCACCAGGGTGCCGATCATGCCAAAGGCAGGTGCATAGGTGGCCATGGTACGGAATATTTGTGCTTCAGCATGCTCACGGGCTTTAAGGCGGGCAATGCGCCAGCGCAGCATGTCAAAAATTTCATCCTCTTTGGTATTGGCAATCACCAGTTGGATTCCGGTACGCAGAAACGGATTGCGGGTATGCTCCAACTCGCGCTCGACTGCGCGTACATCACCTTTAAACCACAGCCGCGACATATCGACCAGTTCGCGGATATCGTCACGCATGTAGGTATTTTCACGCCGGAATACCAAGCCTACCAAGCGTACAACGCGGAGCACCTCTTTCAGCGGATAGCTAATAAAGGTCGCCGCTAGGGTGCCTGTCACCACGATGGCAAGCCCCGGAAGATTGATAAAGCTCTCAGGGGACTCTGCGGTGAAAAACAGCACGCTTACCAGCAGCAGTATGCTGGCAAATATGCCTATTAGCGTCGAAGGATTCATCCACGGCTCCTTGCCGGTCACAAGTGAGTAAAAAAACGTTGGCGTTATGCCGAGTCGTGTAAACGGGCGCGTAAACGACTCACGGCCTGGCTGTGCAGTTGAGAAACACGTGATTCCGTTACGCCCAGCACAGCGCCTACTTCCTTGAGGTTGAGCTCTTCTTGGTAGTACAGCGCCATGAGCAGCTTTTCTCGCTCGGGAAGCGCTTCAATCGCTTCAATCAGCGTTTGCCGCTGCTGACCGTCAAGCAACTGCTCGAACGGTGAGTTGCCCAGTTCATTACTGACAGGCTCTCCGCCGTCAGCCACTAGTTCTTCAAATGGCAACAGTTGTCCGCTGTTAGTGTCATTGAGAAGCTGCTGGTACTCACTCAGCGGCATCTCAAGGTGTTGAGCAATTTCGTTCTCTTCCGGTGCTCGCCCTAACAGTTGCTCTAATTGGCGAACGGCGCTGTCCACCGCACGCGCTGAACGGCGTACGCTGCGGGGCAGCCAGTCGCGGGTACGTAACTCATCCATCATGGCGCCGCGAATACGCTGACTGGCAAAGGTTGCGAACGTCGCGCCCTGGGTAGCATCGAAACGGCCCAGCGCCTCAAGCAACCCTACCATTCCGGCCTGGATGAGGTCATCGAGCTCAATACTCGCCGGCAATCGAACCTGTAGTGTCAATGCCTGGCGTCGCACCAGTGGCATGTATTGCGTTAACAGCTCATTTTGTTTGATCCTGCCCTGTGCTGTGTACATATTCTCGCCTCGCGGCTAATCAGCCTTCACTGATAGTTCACAATCAATTGCAACCCTTGCACACGAACAGGCCGCTGGCCTGGGCGCAAGGCGAAGCGAAAATGTAGTGGCGCATCGGCGGCCCGCCCTTCAAGTGCAGTGGTAGAACCCCGCATACCGGTTAATGCAACGCACTGCTCAGGATGGCAAAGCCAAGCACTTAATAGCGCACCGGGAGGATGCTGAAACTGCCACTGTATACGCCCAAGCTGACCCAGTTGAAGATCTCCAACGGCGGGCGGGGAAGCTGTTTTACTACTGCTTGCCCGATCACTCATTGCCACCATCAATCCAGGTATCTGGCTGCTCCAACTACCGGGTGCCGCCTGGGCACTCCCTGTTAATCCTGCGAGTAGACACCCTGCCACCAGTACTAAGATCAGTGGCAGTCTCCCTTTTGATAGCCAGCTTAGCATGCTTAGTCCCCTCGGCAGAGTGTGCTCATCGTGCAAGTACCAGTAACTCCATATTTAAGTAGTAATCAGCGGCTTCACGCAAGTTATTGAGCAGCCCTTGACGCGGCAAATGCGGCTCATGGAGCGCCAGTAAACGACGTGGCCCGCCATGCTCATGGAGCTGTCGCAAGGTACGGAACATGGCAGCAAAGGTATCGGCATCGCTACTGATCCATAGCGCCCAGCGACTGTATTGCTCGCGAAGCTGAGCAAGGTCGGACGTTTCCGCCATTACGATACGAATGTCCCAGTCATCAGGCTCCCCGGCCCAGTTTCGACCTAGCGCTGACCACTGCCCCAGACGTGCTTTGACCTTGCTCACCTGAGCGGCTCCGCTACCGGGTAAACCAACCACTATAAGTGGAATTTTGGCTCTGGGTGGCGCCACCTCTTCCACCGCCGCTAGCGTAGGCGTTAATAGGGGTGAAGTGTCTCCGGGCACAGGCTCGGCTGCCGCGACGTCAACCGCCCCCTCGCCCTGCTGCTGTTGGCGCTGTAGGTTAGCCCACTTGCGCAGTCCCGAGGCTTGATCTTGTTCGCTCACGCCACACCCTCTCGACTCACACTGCCCATTTGACGAATCGCATCCCGCGCCATAAAGGCGTAGACCAGCGCATCGAGCATACCGGTATCGCGGCGGCGACGACTGGCGCCTAGTAGGTTGAGCAGATCGCCGCGCAGCGTCTGCGCTTCCTCATCATCGGCAACATCAAGATGCCCGGCAACCGACGCTACACCGCTGGCCATTAACAGCCGCACCTCAGCATTGAGGTCACCGCTATCGGCCTCTTTTAACTGTTGCCACGCGCGCCGGGTCAAAGCAGCCAAACCTTCGCTTTGCAGCTGGGTTAATAGCAGGGAGAGCACCTCGGCCCCTAGCCGAGCCGGGGTAAGCCAGTAGCGGCGCACCACCACTTTGGCACTTTCCGGATCGCGTACCTCCCCGTACCAGGCGAGCAGCGCAGTGCCGCTGGCGTCCTCAACTTCAGCGTAGGCAGTCCATAGTTGCACCGATTGGCCGCGAAAACGCACGCCCACATGGTGCGTAAGCACACTGTCATTAAACAGCTGACGAATCGTCTGGCGCTCGCGGTGAAAGAGTACCCGATGACTGGGTGCTACTTGGCTGACCCAGGTCAAATGCTCGGCTTCTAGCCACGCTAGCGCATCCGTTTCAGGGAAACGCGGTAGCAAGTGCACCGCGACACCGTTTGATGAAGACAACGCGGCCAAGCGCGGCTGCCACCCCGCAGTATGGCGATGCTGCAGCCAGGGTAGCGCTAACCAGGCTCCGTTTGTGTCTAACCCAATGTCGGGCATTGCCCAATCACAGCCGCGCTCATTACGCCGCGGAGACCATGCCATGCCTAAGGTGGTATCCCTCGCTGGGTAATCGGCGAGCAGAGCGTCCAAGCGCGTTTCCTGCACACGGCTAGGTAGCGAGGCTAAGTCCCAGATCTCTTCTAACGCCGCAAACCCTGTGATGCGTTGGCGCAATCTCGCCAGTAACGACGATAAACGGCGCCCTTGGCCCAGCACATCCCGCGACCAGCGCGGCATCCCCATCGGGGCATCAGCACTTTGTGGCCGCTCACGCTGTGGCGTCGCCGTGCTCAGTGCCTGATCCACTAACGCTCCAGGGGCGGCAATCGCCATATCTTCGGGCACCTGCTGGCCATTTGAACCAAACAGCACGCGCATCCCGTGGCGCATAATAATGTCTAACACTGGCGCCAGACGCCCGGCCTCATCCTGCTTGGTAATAATACAGTCATCTAACTCTGCGCCCGCCGCTCGCGCGGCTTGGCGGTAGCGCAGAACAACTTCCTCGAGGGTTTCAGGCTGGCTGGCGGCATTAAGCAGCAGCACCAAACGCACCCGCGAGCGTCCGCCCTGGAGGTGGGCAATCTGCTCAATCACCCGCTGGTCACGCTGACTCATACCCACGGTGTCGATAATCACCCACTGTTTGCCCTGCAGGCGACCCAGCAAATCGTCGATGGGCTGTTCGGCATCCAGCGCGTACATCGGGGTATCCAACAGGCGCGCGTAGATGCGTAGCTGTTCGTGGGCACCAATCCGGAAGCTGTCGGTGGTCACCAGCGCCACCGGGCGCGTACCGTGACGCATCACAAAGCGCGCCGCCAGCTTGGCGGTGGTGGTGGTTTTGCCCACCCCCGTCGGCCCCACCAGGGCGACAATACCGGTTTGATCAAAAAAGCTTGGCTCATCGCTCAACACGCAGAGACGATCCATTAACTGCTGACGCAGCCACTGCAGCGGCGCTTCACTGTTGCCGTCTAAGCGGGTTAATGGTTCGGGCAACCCTGCCAACAGCTCATCGGCAAGCTCGCTGCCAAAACCGACGTTCCATAGCAATTGGCGCAGCCGCGCAGCCGCTCCTGTGGGCGTGGCTTGTATTGGTGAGGCGGTATGGGCTGACTGGTTGTTTGCCAGCAGCGCGCGCATATCCTGCATCTCGCGCAGTAAGCGCTCACTCATCGCCTGCATGGGGTCTTGCGGTGGAGGTGCTGACGGCGTTTCGGGGGGGGCGGGTTCCGGTGAAGGTTCAAAGTGGTCGATGGCTTCGTCCGCCATGGCCAAAATTTCAACGCCCCCTTCGGTACGCCGATTGGCCACAATCAAGGCGTCTTCACCGAGCGTTTCGCGCACTTGGCGCATCACATCACGACTATTGGCTCCCACGAAACGTCTAACGCTCATGATTTACCTTTTGCCTATTCTGGAAATGGTCAACGCTAGCCTATCACGGCGTGTCATCATTAACGTCCGCCTACTATAGTGGTCACTCTTAATGTGCGGTCGTCGGGGATTTCTGCCTGGGACAGCACTGACATATGGCGTAGACGCCGGCGTAAGAAGCGCGACAGCACCGCTCGCAGCGAGTGCTGCACAACCAGCACCGGCGGCTCGCCGGAGCTTTCGTGACGCTCCAGCGCCTGCTGCGCCTGGGTCATCAGTGTTTCTGCCAACCCGGGCTCCATAGCGCCGTTACCGTTCATGGCCTGTACCAGCACCTGCTCCAGCTGGGCATCCAACCCCATGACATTAAGCGTCTCCTGCCCTGCAAACCACTGCTGGACAATCGCCCGCCCCAGCGAAACACGCACCAGAGCCGTCAGCTCGTTAGGATCTTTTTGCTGGGTGGCGTACTCCGCCAGGGTATCCAGAATAGTACGCATATCACGTATAGAGACATCTTCATCGAGCAGGTTTTGCAGGATACGCTGCAGCACCGTCAGCGAAATAGCTTTCGGGATCACCTCTTCGACCAGAGCTTTCTGATCATCCCCCATTTTATCCAGCAGCTTCTGCACTTCCTGACGGCCCAGCATCTCGGGAGAGTGGCGGTGCAGCAGGTGGTTCAAGTGGGTAGCGATCACCGTGCTGGCGTCCACCACGGTATAGCCATACACCTGAGCATGTTCGCGCTGGTTGCTATCAATCCAGACAGCGGGCAAGCCAAAAGCGGGATCCTGAGTATGGGTGCCCTGCAGCTCGCCGGAGACCTGCCCCGGGTTGATCGCCAGCCATTTACCCGGCTGCGCCTCGGCGCGGCCAATCTCGGCGCCTTTCATGGAGAGTACATAGGCGTTGGGCGGCAGCTCCAAATTATCGCGGATATGCACCACCGGCGGTAGGAAGCCCACTTCTTGGGCGAACTTTTTACGCACACTCTTAATCCGCCCAAGCAACTCCCCTTTTTGGCGCGAGTCGACCAGCGGTATTAAGCGGTGCCCTACTTCCAGGCCCAGGGTATCGACCAGCTGCACGTCTTCCCAACTCGCTTCGGGTGTCTCTTGTAGAGGCACCGGTGCCGCGGCAATTTCCTCTTTGACCAGCGCCTTTTCCTTGTGGCGCATAAGAAACCATGCCAAGCCCGCCAACAGCGCAGTAAAAAATAGAAATACTAAATTGGGCATACCGGGCACCATGCCCAATAGCCCCATCACTACGGCAGCCAATATCAGTACCTGGGGATTAACGAACAGTTGGCTGAGCATTTGCTGGCCAATATCTTCGTTCGTGTCGGTACTTACCCGGGAGACCGTGACACCCGCTGCGGTAGAGATCACCAGGGCGGGAATTTGCGCCACCAGGCCGTCGCCGATCGCCAGCAACATATAGGTCTGGCCAGCAGCGCCAAAGCTCATATCGTGCTGCAGCATGCCAATCATCAGCCCGCCGATGATATTGACCACCATAATCACCAAACCGGCAATGGCATCGCCACGGACAAACTTACTGGCGCCATCCATTGAACCAAAAAAATCAGCCTCTTGAGCGACTTCCGCGCGGCGCTTTTTGGCGTCTTCTTCACCGATTAAACCGGCGTTGAGATCGGCATCGATGGCCATCTGTTTACCCGGCATGGCATCCAGGGTAAAACGCGCCCCCACTTCAGCAATACGGCCAGCACCTTTGGTGATAACCATGAAGTTGATGATGACGAGAATCAGGAAGACCACCAGGCCCACAGCGAAGTTACCGCCGACCAGGAACGCGCCGAACGCTTCAATGACCTTACCCGCGGACGCACCGCCTTGGTGGCCCTCCATGAGCACCACCCGGGTAGAGGCCACATTGAGCGACAGGCGCAGCAGCGTGGTGAATAGCAACACAGCCGGGAAGGCCGCAAAATCCAGTGGTTTCTGGGTAAACATGCTGACCATTAACACCATAATGGCCAGCGCGATATTGAAGGTGAAGAGTAAATCGAGAGCGAAGGGGGGCAAGGGCACAATCATCATGCCCAAAATCATGAGGATGAGCAGCGGCCCGACCAGCAGCTTCATGCGCACATCGCTCATCCAGTCGCGCCGACCTACTAGCTGACTCAAGCCTTTCATGGTTGCGCCTCATTACCACCGGCGCCATGCCCGGGGCTTTCCATCTCCGGTGGTACCGGCAGGTTATCGGGGGTTGGGGGCACCTCGCCTCCTTGTTTTGCGACTTGCTTGAGACGATAGGCCCAGGCCATTACTTCCGCCACTGCGGTATACAGTTCAGCCGGCACCTCCGCCTCTAGATCCACGTGATGATACAGGGCACGCGCCAATGGTGCTGCCTCCAATCGCGGTACACCGGCCTCCTCACCAATTTCGCGAATGCGCGCGGCCACCGCATCGGCGCCTTTTGCCACCAGCCGCGGGGCGCCCATGCTGCCCTCCTGATAGGTCAGCGCTATTGCATAGTGCGTGGGGTTGGTAATGATGACGTCCGCCTCGGGTACCTTGCTCATCATCCTGCCCCGCGCCATGGCCTGTTGCTGCTGGCGTATACGCGCTTTTACATGGGGGTCGCCTTCGGACTCCTTGTGCTCACGCTTGACCTCTTCCTGACTCATGCGCAGCTTCTTGGCATTGTCCCAGAGCTGGAAAGGGACATCGATCAGAATGACCACGATCAACACCAGCACCATGAGCCCAGCCGCCTGAGCCGCCATGCTAAGAGCGTTGGTCAGCGCTTGCTGGATAGGCTGATCCATTAGCGCCATAAATTTGCCGATGTTGAAATACAAAAACGTCGCAGCAACGCCCCCTACCAAAACCGACTTGGCGATCGCTTTGGCCAACTCAATCAGCGCCTGGGTTGACAAAATGCGCTTTACGCCCTTAATCGGGTCTAGTTTGGAAAACTTGGGCTGCATCGATTTCGCCGATATCAGCCAACCTCCCATCAGCCCTGGGGCGACTAACGCGATAATGACTAACAACAAAAACAGCGGGATCATGGCAAATAGCGTGCGCTGCCCTAGATCCAGCGCATTGACCAGCATCGGTGTGCTTTCCATTGCTTGTCGACGCTCAAACAGAAAGGCCTGCTCCATCACCGCACCTAACTGGTCATAGAGCATACCGCCCATGCTGTAGAGGCCAACCACACCGCCCAGCAGTAGCAGAAACGTATTTAACTCGCGGGAACGGGCGACCTGGCCCTCTTCACGGGCTTTCTCTTTTCGCCTGGGCGTGGCCTCTTCGGTCTTTTCCTGGTCGCTATCGTTATCTGCCATACGGGTATCCGGCCAGGTGAAGCGAAGCTTATCACGTATTCAGCCGCCCATAGGGACGGCTGAACAACGTGCTTGTACGCCCAGCGGGCGTTTAATAACGCGTTTTAAAAGCCTAATTCGTCCAACAAGTCGTCTACTTGGTCTTGCCCAGAGACGGTATCCGGAACATTATCCTTCACTTGTGGCCCATTCAAAAGCTCTTCGTTACGCCGTGCATTGTCGCTTTTCCACTGATCCTCGGCCTTGCGCTGCAGCGTTTCTCGTGCATGGGCGCCTGGGGCGTTATCGATGAGCACCTGAACCAGCTGATGCTCGATCTCATGGATCACGTCCATCATCTTCTTAATCACCTGGCCGGTCAGGTCTTGGAAGTCCTGGGCCATCATGATTTCCATCAGCTCTTTGTTAGTGGCTGACACCACATCGGGCACATCGCTGAGATAAGTGCGTGTCTCGACGACAAGTGCTTTGGCCTCATCCAGCTCTTTCGGCGCTTCAAACCACTCGGCCCAGCGCTTATCCAGCGCTTCCGCCCGGTCTGACAATTGATCCTGCAGCGGCTGCGCACGGTCAACGGCATTGAGCGCTCGATCTGCTGCCTGCTCCGTCATCGTAGCGACATAATGCAGGCGGTCGCGTGCATCGGGGATGGCTTCGGCCGCTTTCTCGATTTCTTTATCAAGACCCAGCTCGCGCATGTTTTCGCGCAACATGCGCGTTAACTTGCCAATGCGATGAATCAGGTCTTCAGCGGCTTGTTCGGACGATTGCTCAGAATCGGACTGCTCATTCTGGCTCATAATGTTGTCTCCTCGTTAACCAAGCACATAGGCTCAGTCACTCACATACCCAATTTATCGAAGATCTTATTGAGCTTCTCTTCCAGGGTAGCGGCAGTGAACGGCTTGACGACATAGCCGTTAGCGCCCGCCTGAGCGGCCGCTATAATGTTCTCTTTCTTCGCTTCTGCGGTCACCATCAGTACGGGCAGGTCTTTCAAGGCGTCATCCTGACGGATCTCCTTGAGCATCTCCAAGCCGTCAAGGTTCGGCATGTTCCAATCGGAAACGACGAATTCAAACTTGCCGGCGCGCAGTTTATTGAGCGCATCTTGGCCATCTTCGGCTTCATCCACGTTGGTGAAGCCCAGCTCTTTAAGCAGACTGCGCACGATCCGACGCATGGTGGGAAAGTCGTCTACAACCAGGAAACTCATATTCTTATCTGCCATGGGTCATCCTCTAATCAATCAATATATGGCACAGGGGGCGACTGAAAAATACAGTCAGGGATTTAAAACGGTCGCTTAGAACTGTTTCTAAGAGCTGTTCCTAAAACTGGCCTTCAAAATTCTTCCCACTCTTCGTGGTCGTTACGCTTGGCGGCAGGCCGACTCACCTGCTGCTGGTCAGCCCTGGGAGCAGGCATAGCGCTCGCTGTGGGTGACGAGGCTGGGAGCGCCTGATGCGATGCACCTTGCATACCTAATAGCTTAAAGACAGCTACCGCTTGCTCCAACCGGTTGGCCTGCTCCTCAAGTGAAGCAGCTGCCGCAGTGGCTTGCTGTACCAGCGCAGCGTTTTGCTGGGTGACTTGATCCATCTGACCCACGGCCTGACTGACCTGCTCGATGCCGTCGCTCTGCTCCTGGGAGGCAGCAGAAATTTCATCCATGATATCGGTGACGCGGCGTACCGCGGTGACTACATCCGACATCGTGGTGCCCGCCTGCTCGACCAGCGTTGAGCCTTGCTGGATCTGCGTCACCGAGGCATCAATCAGGGTTTTAATCTCTTTGGCCGCATCCGCACTACGGCTGGCCAAGTTGCGCACTTCTCCTGCCACCACCGCAAAGCCTCGGCCCTGCTCGCCGGCGCGTGCGGCCTCTACCGAGGCGTTGAGCGCCAAAATATTGGTTTGAAAGGCGATCGAATCAATAACGCTGGTAATGTCGGCAACTTTTTTAGAGCTGGTGGAAATACCGTGCATGGTTTGCACCACCTGCTCTACCACTTGACCACCGCGTTCAGCCGTAGTGGAGGCGTCAGCTGCCAGGGTGCTGGCTTGGCGGGCGTTGTCGGCATTCTGCTTAACCGTCGCGGTCATCTCCTCCATGCTCGCCGCAGTTTGTTGAATAGATGCGGCCTGTTGCTCGGTACGCGAGGAGAGATCCGCATTGCCGCTGGCAATCTCACGGGTGCCGTGGTGTATTTCGTTGCTGCCTTCGCGTACCCGGCTAACGATATTGGTGAGGCTCTGCTGCATGGTGCCCATGGCACCGAACAAACGACCAATCTCGTTTTTACCCGCTTCTGGCAGCGGTTTGGAGAGGTCGGCCTCGGCAATTGCATCCAGGCGCTGAACAGCCCCCCTCAGCGGCGCAATCACCGTGCGGCGTAAACCGAAGTAAATGACCAGGGTTATCACTAGGGCAAAGAGCACCGCTGCAGCCTTGATCATATTAAACAGTTCACTCTGGGCTTGCGCATCAGCTCGAATGGTATCAACACGCTGGAAACCGTGCTGTACAAATGCCGTCGTGCTAGCATTTAAACTGCTCAATGGTTCGACTAGCTCATCGCGTAGATTGTTATAGCTGGTCAAATCCATATACTCGAAGGTTTCATGCTGCTGCTTAATTAACCCCATTACAGTATTAAAATCTTCAATCAAAGCGTTAGCCAATACCGCGTCCTGTGGAGAGAATGAGTTCGCCGCAAAGCGTGCAAAACGCTGTTCAGAACGTTCTATGCGATCGCTCGCAATATCAACCTGCTCATTGGATTGCCGGGTCTGGCCCACCATGAGAAAGTTTGAGGCAGTTTCCATCGCCACCATGGCCTGATTGAGCAGTGAGTCGGCGCGGTTAATCTCATTCAACTGCGCAACGCTAATATTACTCAGTGTATCAAGATTATTTTGTGCGTCGCGGTCTGCCACAGCACCCAAGCCCGCAATCACTAAAATAAGCACGACAAAGCAGCTAAGTGCCGCCACCACAGCGGCGTGAATACTCAAGTTGCGCAGTAAACGATTCATTGTGAGTTCCCTTGCGAGCTTATTAAGATTTTATGGTGAGTTAGACTGGTTATGAACCGCACTACACCCGCTGGGCGCGGCCGGAGGCAGCGATCAGTGCCATCATCCGCGAGGGTATATCGTCCAAAGCCACCACTTCTACTGCGCCTCCCATCGCGATGGCTTCTCGCGGCATACCGAAAACCACGCAGGACTGCTCATTCTGGGCGATAGTGGGCGCACCCGCTTGGCGCATCTCAAGCAACCCTGCCGCGCCGTCCTTGCCCATACCCGTCAGAATCACGCCAATGGAGTTCTTACCTGCATGCTGAGCCGCTGAATGGAACAGCACGTCAACGGATGGGCGGTGGCGGTTGACTGGTGGGCCGTCATCGAGGCGCGCCACGTAGTTAGCACCACTACGTGCCAACTTGAGGTGCTGATCCCCCGGAGCGATATAAGCATGCCCAGGTAGAATTCGCTCGCCATCGGTGGCTTCTTTAACCGTAATCCGGCATAGCCGGTCTAGCCGCTCGGCAAACGAGCGAGTGAAGCCGCCGGGCATATGCTGGGTAATCAAAATCGCCGGGGCATTCGCCGGTAACGGCTCAAGCACCGCCCGAATTGCTTCAGTGCCGCCAGTGGACGCGCCGATAATAATCAATTTTTCACTCGTTACCAGTGGGGCCTTCAAGGCGGCTGGCGGCGGTGTGTTTTTATGCCGCGCCTGGCGGGGGCGTGAGCGTGCCGCAGCACGCAGCTTTTCGGCAATTTCGTCGGCGTACTCCATCATCCCGTTGCGGATACCCAGGCTCGGCTTGGCGACAAAATCCAGCGCACCCAGCTCAAGCGCGCGCAGGGTGATTTCTGAGCCGCTTTGGGTGAGGGACGACACCATTAGCACCGGCATAGGCCGCAGACGCATTAAACGCTCGAGAAAATCCAAGCCGTCCATACGCGGCATTTCCACGTCAAGAGTTAACACATCAGGATTGTGCTGCTTGATTAAATCCCGGGCGGCAATGGGGTCGGGTGCTACCGCAACGACTTCCATATCGGGCTGGGAATTAATAATTTCTGTTAACAAATCGCGAATTAGCGCCGAATCATCGACACACAATACTTTGATCTTGGCTGCGCTCAAAGCACGCCTCCTCTTGCTGTAGACGCCTGATGTGTGATTGCAACCGCCGGAGCCACAGCGCCTAAAGCGATCATAAAGACACGATATTTGTTCATTTTTTGGCCACGGTATAAACCGTCTGGCCACGCAGTTTGAACGCATCACTGATATACGAGAAGTTCTCTGAGTGACCTGCAAACAGCAGGCCATCGGGCTTCATCAGCGGCGCAAACCGTTTAAGAATTTTTGATTGAGTATCTTTATCAAAATAAATCATGATGTTTCGGCAGAACACCGCATCAAAAGGGCCTTTAATTGGCCATTGCGGTGCTAGCAAGTTAAGTGGCATAAACTCGACTAAGGCGGAGACTTCTGGGCGAACCCGTGCAAAGCCCGCATGATTGCCCGTGCCTTTCTGAAAGAACCGCTTGACTCGCGCCTCATCGATCTTGCGTACCTGTTCCAGTGGATAAACGCCTGCACGCGCCCTGGCCAACGCATCGGTATCAATATCCGTTGCGATCACTTTGGCCTGTGACGCTTTCGGGCCCAGCGTTTCCAACAACGTCATTGCCAGCGAGTAGGGCTCCTCCCCGGTGGAGGCGGCCGAACACCAAATAGTGACCGGGTCTTGCTTGTTCTTTATATGCTCGGCTAGCAGCGGAAAATGGTGCGCTTCACGAAAAAAGGCCGTGAGGTTAGTGGTCAGTGCGTTGGTAAACGCTTCCCACTCTTTAGCTTCTGGCTGGCGCTCCAGACGTACCAGATAATCGGTAAAGCGCGTCATGCCATGGTGGCGCAGCCGCTTTGCCAAGCGGCTATAAACCATTTCACGCTTATGTTCAGCCAGCACAATACCGGCGCGCTGATAAATCAGCTCGCGAATACGCGTAAAATCTGCATCAGTCAGTACCAGATCGCGTTCAATCTGGCTGCTTGATGTCCACTGGCCAGCGTCTCCAGCCCGTTCACGTTGTTCGGTCAAAACTCTTCCCACTCCTCTACTGAGGCTGTTTGCCGTTTAACGGGCGACTTATTCGACGGCGCGGTGCTAGGCAGTTGAGCAGCGGGGTTGGGTGCTGTATCTACTGGCGGACGTAGCGCCCCTTGACTGTTTAATCGAAATGCTTCCACTGACAGTGCTAATAGCCCCGCCTGCTTCTCTAGGGAAACCGCCGCACGTGCGGTTTCTTGAACCCGCACAGCATTGCGCTGGGTGCCTTGATCCATCTCTGCTACTGCCTGGTTAACCTGGGCAATCCCATGGCTCTGCTCTTCAGAGGCAGCCGATATCTCGTGCATAATTTGGGTCACACTACGCGCGGCTTCTGCGACTTCGCTAATTGCGGCTTCAGCCTTAGTCACTAAACTAGCCCCCGCGCTCACTTCATGGTTAGAACCATCGATCAGACCACGGATTTCTTGAGCAGCGCCGGCGCTGCGACCCGCCAAATTACGCACTTCTTCGGCTACCACGGCGAAACCCCGCCCATGCTCGCCTGCGCGTGCCGCTTCAACCGAGGCATTCAGCGCCAGAATATTGGTCTGAAACGCAATTGAATCGATCACATTGATAATATCGGCCATCTGCTGGGAGCTTTGAGTAATCCGCTGCATGCTGTCGACCAACTGCGTCATCAACTCGCCGGTATTCGTTACCTGGATAGCATTATTATCGGCTAGACGGCGGGCTTCTTGAGCGTTTTCGCTGTTCTGCCGCACGGTAGCGGTCATTTCTTCCATGCTGGAAGCAGTTTGCTGCAAAGAGGCCGCCTGCTGCTCGGTACGCGACGAGAGCTCTTCGTTACCACTGGCGATGTCCTGGGCAGCCGGGGTCACCACGTCAATGCCGCTTTTAACGTCGGCGATGATGCTGCTGAGGCTTTTACGCATGGTGTTCAGGGAGTCCATTAGCTGCCCCACCTCATCACGGCGCATGGCAGGCACTTTAGCTGCCAAGTTACCGCCAGCAATTTGCAGCGTAAAACCTGCGGCGCTTTTTAGCGGCCGGGTAATCGCCCGCAAAGTAACCACGCCGATCAAAATAAGTAGCAGTAAGCCAACCCCCAGGACGATTGCCTGCGCGCCCAGCATCGTGGTTTGACCTTGCTGTGCTTCATCGGCCATGACTTCAGCGGCCTGCTGTTTCTGGGCAATCAGTTGATTCACCATGCCTGACAGGACACGCCCCTCATTGGTCATCACATTGATCACCGCATCCAGGCCGGTAAAGGCTTGGTAGGTCTCTTCCGCCTGCAGGACGCTCGCGGCTTGCCCCATACCGTTTTGCAAAAAAGCCTGCAGCTGCTGATCGAACTCGGCAGCCAGCTCCGTCGCATTGACCTCCCGGGAGTAATACGCCTGCCAAGCCGCAGCGACGGTCGCAGCGTTCTCCTGAACACTTTCGCCCATCTCGAAGCGTTGATTGATCAGTTCCATACGCTCTGGCTCAATCATCGCTTGGCGGGTCTGCGCAATGGTTTGGTCGATTTGTTGAAGGCGAATAACGTCACGCAGACCGTCATTATTCAGCTGCCCCAAGCGTTCGCCAGAGACATTCAAGCCATACAAGCCCAGGCCTCCACTAATTAACAGCAGCAGCCCTGCCACGACGATCATGCCAACCAACTTGGCACGTATGGTATCAAGACGTACCCGGGCCAAACGTTTGACCACCCCTTTATGGCGTAACCGGCCTTTATCCAAGTAGAGTCGCTTGCCACGACCTTCACGTATCTCAGTGTACGCCTGCTCTGCCTGGGCAATGGCTTCGCGGCTTGCCTGCACCCGTACCGAGGTGTAACCCACTACTTGCCCATCTTCGATAATCGGCGTCACACTGGCGTTAACCCAGTAGTGGTCACCATTTTTGCAGCGGTTTTTAACCAGCCCGCGCCACGTTTCACCCGTTTTGACCGTTTGCCAGAGGTTTTCAAAAGCCGCTGGCGGCATATCCGGGTGGCGTATTAGGTTATGCGGCGCACCTATCAGCTCTGCGTGCTCAAAGCCGCTAATGTCGATAAACGCGGGGTTAGCATAGGTGATGCGCCCCTTGGTATCAGTTCGGGAGACTAGGAAGTCATCCTCTTTTAGCTCAATTTCACGCTGAGAGACTGGCTGGTTATTACGCATGTTGTGCCTTTTTTTAGTGTTTTATTGTTAAAAAAAGTTTGTTTGCCCTACCAAACAAATCAAAACGACGCCCACTCCTCTGCCTCTTTCGCTGGCTGTTTGTGTCGCGCGGGGAGGCTTGGCGCTGCCGTAGGCATAAGCGCTGCGGGCGCTGGAGTGCGTTGGACGGACGCCTCAGTGACACGAAAACGCTCCACAGCCTCACGTAACCGAGCCGCTTCACTTTCTAATTCGTTGGCGCTCCGCGCGGCCTGCTGAACCAGCTGAGCATTCTGTTGCACGACCTGATCCATTTGCGCCACGGCCTGGTTCACTTGCCCTATGCCACTGCTTTGCTGTTCAGAAGCCGCGGCGATTTCATCCATAATATCGCTGACGCGTTGAACGGCACCCACCAGGTCTTGCATGGTTTGACCGGCCTGGTTGACGCGCTGAGTGCCGGTATCAACCTTGCTGAGCGAGGCATCAATCAGCGTGCGAATCTCTTTTGCGGCAGCGGCACTGCGACTGGCTAAACTGCGCACTTCCTGTGCCACCACGGCAAAGCCCCTGCCGTGCTCGCCGGCACGTGCCGCTTCTACCGAAGCATTCAGCGCTAAGATATTGGTCTGGAAGGCAATATTATCGATAACAGTAATAATGTCAGCGACTTGATGAGAGCTTGCGCTGATATCCTGCATGGTACTGACGATTTCGCCTACCTCTTCACCGCTGCGGCGAGCCGTTAGAGTTGCGCTTCCAGCCAACTGGCTAGCCTGGCGGGCATTTTCAGCATTATGGCCCACCGTGGAAGCTAGCTGCTCCATACTGGAAGCCGTCTCTTCTAACGAAGTCGCCTGCTGTTCCGTGCGCGAAGAGAGATCATTATTACCACTGGCAATTTGCTGTGACCGCTCATAAATAGAGGTGCCGCTGGTACGCACGGTGCCTACCGTTTGCGAGAGAGAGCCCTGCATGTGCGCCATGGCGCTATAAAGCCGCCCGATCTCATTGTTACCCGGTGAGGTGATTGCCTGGCTTAAATCCCCTTGCGCCATGCGCTCAAAATGGCCCACCAAACGGTCTAACGGGCGTAGCACATTGGCCGTTACTCCCCAGATAACCACGATAACCGTGGCAATTGTCATCACCACAACGCCGAGTAACGCCCAGCGAACCGACGCGGCAAAAGCGCCAAAAGTGGCCTGCTGCGCCTGAATATCATTAGATGCTTGCACGATTGCTGCACCATGGTGCAGGGCATAAAGGCCGATACCACTGGCAATTAAGACAAGTACCGAAAGGGTCGCTAATACTAAGCCCCAACTTAAACGCACCGTCATATTATTCATTAACTGCCGCATTCGCTGTGTCACGCCCTTTTCTCCACGCACAACCATCACTCGCAAGCACTTTCCATAGCGCACGAATGCATCATTAGGTGAAACGGATCAGGCACACTCCCTGTGCCACGCTTAGATCGCCCTACTGGTTGCTGGTACTTTCCACCAGCGCCATTTCGTCGCTGGTGAGCAACTTGTCAATATCCACCAGTACCAGCATGCGGTCATCTAGACTGCCCAGTCCGCTGAGGAAATCAGACGAGAGGGTGACGCCAAATTCCGGTGCTGGTTTAATCTGGTCGGGGGTCAGTGTCATCACGTCGGAAACGCCATCTACGACGATGCCGACCACCCGGTCTGCAACATTGACCACGATCACCACTGTCTGGCCGCCGTATTCGACCTTATCGAAGTGAAACTTAATGCGCAGATCCACGATCGGTACGATAACGCCACGTAGATTGGTAACGCCTTTGATAAAATCTGGCGCATTGGCAATTCGCGTTACGTTTTCGTAGCCACGGATCTCCTGCACTTTCAAAATATCAATGGCGTACTCTTCATCGCCTAATGAGAACACCAGGAATTCACGGTTTTCGGCTTCTGCGGCTAGCACCGCACCATTTTTGGCTTGGCTCATGACGGCTCAGCCTCCTTAAAAGATGAAAGGTTTTGATTGTTTACTACTTTTTTGCCTGCCTCTTTTTTATATCGGCTCAGGCGGTGTAAACCCGTAATATCCAGAATCAACGCAACACTACCGTCGCCTAAAATAGTCGCGGCTGAGATCCCAGGTACTTTGCGGTAATTGTCTTCCAGGTTTTTGACCACAACCTGCTGCTGCCCAATCAACTCATCAACCAACATGGCGTAACGGCGACCTTCGCCCTGCACAATGACAGCGATGCTTTTGGTGGGATCGGTAATCGCATCCTCGACATTCAGTACTTCGTGAATGGCGATCACGGGCAGATATTCGTCGCGCACTTTGATCACCACGTCGTCACCGGCCATGGCGTACATATCGTCTTTAGAGGGCTGAAGCGACTCAAGCACAGTGGAAAGCGGCAGAATAAACGTCTCGCTACCGACTTTAATCGACATACCGTCCAAAATCGCCAGCGTCAGCGGTAAAACGATACGGGTGTTGGTGCCCTCGCCCAGCTTCGACTGAATTTCAACACGACCGCCCATGCTCTGGATATTTCGCTTAACCACATCCATGCCCACGCCACGACCGGATACGTCGGTAACTTCTTTAGCGGTTGAGAAACCGGGGGCAAAAATGAGCTGGAAGACCTCTTCATCTGACATGGTGTCTGATACGCTAATACCGTTTTCACGCGCTTTAGCAAGCAGCCGATCACGATCCATACCGGCCCCATCATCGCGCACCTCAATCAGGATATTACCGCCCTGATGGCGTGCCGAGAGGGTCAGTTTACCGATACGCGGCTTACCAATGGCTTCGCGCACATCAGGCATTTCTACACCGTGATCAAGACTGTTACGCACCAAGTGCGTTAATGGGTCGGTGATCCGTTCCACCAGGCTCTTATCTAGCTCGGTTGACTTGCCTTCGGTAATTAGCTCGATCTCTTTGCCCAGCTTACCCGCGGTGTCACGCACCACGCGCGGGAAGCGGCTGAAGACAAACTCCATGGGGATCATTCGAATCGACATGACCGCTTCCTGGAGATCGCGTGCGTTACGCTGCAGCAAGCTCATGCCATTCTGCAATGAGGCATTGCCAACTGACTGATCTTCTAAATCACTAACCGTCTGATCGAGCATCGACTGAGTGATGATCAGCTCACCCACCAGGTTGATAATTTGGTCAACTTTATCGACAGATACGCGGATTGACGAAGTCTCAGCGGCGGCTTTTTTGGGTTTCTCTTTAGCCGCTTCTTTCGCCGGAGCTTTCTTCGCAGCGGGTTCTTCCAATTTTGTTTCTGGTGCTGGTGCCGATGGCGCTGCCGGCTCGGTCGTCACCTTGGGATCAACAGCACCCTCGACCGTTGAAATTTCAATTTGATCCGGCTCGATAATAAAGCACATGACCGCTTCAATATCGTCAGCACTGTCGCTGCTTTTAAGGATCACCTCATAACGCTTTTCATCGCCGGACTGGGATTGCACTTCGCCCAGTTGCTCTAACTCTTCAACGAGCAAGATACGGTCTTTCTCTGCGACGTTAAGCAGCGCCACTAACAGATGGCTATTCGCAACCTTCTCTTCGTTGCTTTTTGCTTCTGTGTCGTTTTCGCTTGGGGCCGGTGAAGCTTTTGGCTCAGCAGCTGGAGTAGCCGGCCCATCTAACTGCTGACCGATTTCATCCAGGGCAATTTGTTGCAGCGTTTGGCAAATGCGCTCAAATGCCTCTTGATTTGGCTCCTCTTCGCTGCGATAGGCATCGAGTTGCTCATGCATGATGTCTTTAGCCTCTAAAAAGGTATCCACGAGATCGGCTCGCAGCGTCAGTTCGCCCTTACGTGCGTAATCGAGGAGATTTTCCAAAATATGTGTGGTTTTCTGTAGCACGGTAAAACCAAAGGTTCCCGCTCCCCCCTTGATCGAGTGGGCGGCACGGAAAATAGCATTGAGCTGCTCACTGTCTGGATCATCAACATCCAGTTCCAATAAATGCTGTTCCATATCCGACAGCAGCTCTTCAGCCTCTTCAAAAAAGGTGTCAAAAAAATCCGCTATATCCATGCACCGCTCCACCTTAACGTCGCTTTTATGTGAAAGCCTATGACAGGCTCAGGTTACTCTTGCGCTTGCGCCTGAGGCTCGTCTTGTTGTGTTGATTCAATTGGCACTTCGGTTGAAGCTTCTAACGCTTCAATCGAAGCCTCCGGTGATGCAGCTCCCGATTCCATTACCGAGGGATTGCGAATCGCATCAGCAATCTCAGGAAAGAGCACCACCAGCTCTATGCGTCGGTTGATCGGATTGGTTGGCTCAGTCTCGGGCAACAGCACGCGATCCGCAAAGCCCGATACGCGTAGTAATTGATCTGGATCAAAGCCACCCGCAATAAGCTCGCGACGCGATGCGTTAGCGCGGTCGTTGGAAAGCTCCCAGTTACTGTAGCCGCGATAGCCACCCGCATAGGGAACGCTATCGGTATGCCCACTGATACTTAGCTCGTTGGGAAGCTCGTTTAACAACGGCGCAATAGTGCGTAGCAGGCTACGCATATAGGGGGCGACTTGATCGCTACCTAACTCAAACATGGGTCGCTGATCGGTATCCAGCAGCTGTATACGCAGCCCTTCGCGAGTCAAGTCAAAACGCATCTGACTGCGCAACTGACGTAGCTCGGGATCTCGCTCAATGGCTCGCTCAATACGCGCTTGTAAATTCCTGAAGAAGTTTCGCTCCTGCATGCTTGGGCGGGTGCGCTGAGAGCTATCAATGCGTGCCCGCTCCCCATCGCTATGGGTTGGGTCCGGTCCGCCGCCTGGAATCGCACTGGTACTGCCAGCGCGTTCACCACCGGTGACGGCATTGACGAGAGGAGTGCTAAAATACTCTGCTACGCCCCGTCGCTCTTCTTCACTGGCTATACTTAAAATCCACAACACTAAAAAGAAAGCCATTAGAGCGGTCATAAAATCCGCTAGGGCAATTTTCCAAGCGCCACCGTGATGGGCATGGACGACTTTTTTGCGCCGAATGACAATCGGACGCTTGTCACCACCCTTACTCATGCGCTACCGGCCTTTTTTGCATCCCTCACGTACTCTTCAAGCTCGATAAAGCTTGGGCGCTCTGCAGTAAATAGTGCCTTGCGGCCAAACTCAACGGCCAACTGCGGCGCATAACCATGCAAACTGGCCAGCAGCGTGATGCGAATACACTGGAGCATTTTTTCAGCTTCTTTAGCCTGCCGGTCAATGTAGCTTGCAAGGGGGCTGACAAAACCATAGCCCAGCAAAATACCCAGGAAGGTGCCCACTAGCGCGTGAGCAATCATCTCGCCCATCTGGGTCGGTGAGGCGTCGGCATAGGTCAGTGTTTTAACAACCCCCATCACCGCCGCCACGATACCGAAAGCAGGCATTGCATCGCCCACTTTGGCAATGGCATCAATGGGCACATGGGCCTCCTGCTCAAAGACTTCAATCTCATGCAACATCAGCTCATCGATTTCCATAGGCTCCATACCACCGCTAACCATTAAGCGCAGGTAATCCGTCAGGAAATTCATGATATGCGGATCAGCCAGCACCGTAGGGTGCTCCTGGAATAGAGGGCTCTCTTGCGGATTATCAATATCCCGCTCAATGCCTAACATCCCCTCACGGCGAATCTTGGAGAGTAATTTGAACTGCAGAGCCATCAGCTCCATATAAAGTGTTTTGTTATATTTTTTTGCGCGCTTGAGCCGGGGCAGAATTTTAAATGTGGCTTTAATCGCCTTGCCGTTGTTCGCTGCGATAAATGCACCAACGCCAGCCCCACCAATGATGAGGAGTTCAAGAGGTTGGTACAGGGGGCCTAAGCTGCCACCCGCCAGCACATAGCCACCAAAGACAGACAGCAATACGATTACATAGCCTAGAGGTATCAGCACAAGCAGAGTCCTTGCGGTATTCAGTATTAATGTAAGGGAACCAAAACTTAGCCACCTGTTCTGATGTTTAAGAGATGTTCCATCCCAAGCATAACTTACGCCCAATCATACTAGGGCTAAGCTGTTGTCTAATTAAAAAGTATCGCTAACTTTTGTAGCTATCTACGCCGGTACGCTCATAATTTATGACCAAGCACTCATCACTACGTCTTATACCCTAATTCTTTCTATTGGTGGCGAGGCCGATGAGGTTGTTACATTTTTTCACTATTCTCTTGCTGTGCTTTGCGTGTTTTCCCCGCCCGTGAAGGTGGCTGACATATGCCGCAAACGTAGTGCTGGGCGGGGCTATGGGCATGCGCCACAAACTTCCCGCCGCAGCGTGTGCATTGATTAAGCTGGAGTAAATCACTCTCGAAAAAACGTATTAGCGTCCAGGCACGGGTAAGCCCAAGAACCGGCTCCACCTTCTCCAGCGACATTTGTTCGTCATAGAGCCGATACGCTTTGACGAAGGCATCGATTCGATCACAACCTGCCGCCCCTTTCAGACTTAAGTAAATATTGTAAAACAGTGACGAATGAACATTGGGAAGCCAGGTAATAAACCAATCAGTGGAAAAAGGCAGCATCCCCTTTGGGGGAGACATACCACGCACTTCCTTATAAAGCTTGATCAAACGCGTACGGCTCAATTCGGTTTCTGTTTCCAACACCTGCAGCCGTGCCCCAAGCTCAATCAATTCGATTGCCAACTGCACTTGGTGCATTTCATCGATCAAGCTTTTCTGGCTCATTTTGTGTCCTCCGAAGGCATTGGCTCAAATGTTTCTCCAGCCAATAACAACGAGGCATGTAAGCCTGCCAGCCCCTGATCGCGCGGATTATCAGTGAGCTGACGAAGCCGCTCAGCACTCATTTGACTAAACCGGCACAGCAGCTGACTGGTTCGCGCCAGCTTGGTCAGTTGGCGCGCGCTAAGCGACACAATCAGATCAGCGACATCGCTATCTATTTTTAATCGAAACATAGCAGCCTCACGATCTTCATCAAGCAAGCGCTGCGCTAGAAGCAAATAAGCTAAATTTATTTCCTGAATTTCATCGAGAAAGTTGGTTTGACTCATGATGTCCCATTGAACGACTCAGGCGCGATGTTGTGACCATTATACTGGCGCCGTTAATGACTTTTTATTACCGAACCTCATGGTTACACACAATGTCTGTAATTGGCTACTCAGGCATTTCACGATGACTTAGCCCTTCTTCTGATAATTCGAACACCCATACCAGGAGTTCTGCGACGATCTGATAAAGACCTGGAGGGATTTCTGCATCCAAATCCAGTTGCATTAAAAGCGCTACCAGCTCGGGGGCGTCATGCACATAAATACCCTGGCGATGAGCTTCAGCCATAATACGCTCGGCCAAGTCCCCATAGCCTTTCGCCACCACACGAGGCGCACGATCGTCCTCCTGATAAGCCAAGGCAACGGCTTGGCGGCGGCGTTCACCCGGCGTTGCCATAGGCTGCCTCCGCTTCGATATGGCGTGCGCGAAGCTGCACATTTTGCAAATCCAAGGCGCTTAGCCGCTTCTCTAATGCCGGCAATCCGGCATCGATACGTTGATAAACCTCTGTGCTGTCAGTGGTGAAATCGATACTCAGCACGTTTCGATAAAGCCAAAGGGAGGCATTGAACGCTCCCAAGTTGGGAACATCTAGCTGCATATCAGAGCGCCACCCACCATCCTGCTCGCCCTCTTGCTGCTTGCCCTCCCCCCCTTCCTCTCGGGCAGGCAGGTTGATGACCAAGGCCATAAAAATGCCTGCCCAGACATCGCCTTCCCAGCGGATAGTCGGCATCACCAGCATTTCAAGCTGCTGGCGTACCAGACTCTGCAAGCTTTCGTGGACGACCTCGCGAGCGGGGCGATTGGCCATCAGCTCTGCGACCTCCCGAGCTTGGCTTAACTCTGCTCTTGCCTGATGACCGTCTCGTACCTCGGCAGGTGTTGCAGCAGAACCAGCCTGGGCGGGGCTGGACGATACCTGCGAAGCCACAGCAGGAGCCTGAGTAGCCGTCGAGCCAGTTGCTAATGAATGAGGCGCACCCGCCAAGCGAGCAGTTAAACCTTGCTCATGAGTAACAGGTATTAGCGGTACATTAGGTAAAATAGACATCCCCCCCTGCCCCACTAGCGGAGCTGCCAAAGGCGCCAGCGGCGCAGACGCCAGCCCCGCTGGGGGGCCAGCAGATGGGGCAGTTGGAGACACCCCAACTGAGGATGCTGTAGCTGAAGGTGCTGCAGCTTGAGGTGCTGTAGCTTGAGGCGCCGCGGTGGAGGATGCCGACGCTGGGGGGGCTCCACTCAAGCTTATCGGTAAAAGCGAAGCAAGTGAGCGAGGGCCAGGCTGCATCTGCGGTTGGTTCATTAGCTGCTGGCGGGTTCCTTCCCCCTGAAACCAGCGCTTTAGGTGCGACTCATAAAATAAACCACTATCGCGAATACTGGCCTCTAAGCGCGTTGCTACTGCACTCGCCGTTGGGGTTTCCTGACTGGTAATAAGAGGCGCTTCTGGCCGCATTACTGAAGGAGGTGCGGGGAAACGCAGCAAAACATCGGCGATCGTCCTCGCAGCAGGACTAAAATGTGTCTGCGTAGATCCCTGCGGAGAGGGCGGCACTTCACCGCGGGGTAATGTTCGCCCTCCATCGGCGGGAAGTGGCAACCGTTTTAAATCGCTTAACGGTGACGTCGTAGCCCGCCCATCCAAATTAGCATCGCCCATCACTGCCCGCGGCCCTTGACCTGGGTGAATAGGCTTTACGGGTTGATCCAGCGCCCGCTGCAACGACAGCTCCCCTTGCCGCCCTAGCACCTGATGCAAGAGCGTATCAATAAGAGGAGTGATACCGCTCACGATGACCTCGTGGAGTTAGGATCATCCGCTTCGTAGGCTACCGCAGGGCCTTGCTGGGGCGCATAAGCGCGGTGCAAGTCTCGCTGACGCTGAGACACTTCAATTAGCTTGCCCAATTCATCACGACGCGACACCAACCGACGCCGAATCTCCACATCATGCTCAAGAATGCGCTCTAGTAGCTCTGCTTTCCGCTGCTGGGCAGACGCATCAAGCTCAACGTTAGTATCCAGCTCACGCAGCTGCTCCACCAGCACCACATAGCTTGTACGCTGATCGATCAGCTCTGCCCACTGCTCGGCATTGGCAAGTTCATGCATATATTCAACGCGGCTCAATAGCGTTTCATAGCTAGCGAGCAACGCCTGTTGAGCATTTTTATCATGAGCAGATGTAGATGCTGACATTATTGCCTCACGCGCTCTGCTGTTGACCGATATCACGCCAGGCCGAGGCGATATCTTCGAGAAGGCGCTCGGCCTGGTTTAAGCTCTCTTCATCATTACGCAGATTCGCTGCCAACAGCAGGCGAGCGATATAGTCATAAAGTGATGCTAAACGCTCGGCAATTTCGCCACCTTTCTCTTGATCAAGGGCGGCGGCAAGGCCGTTATTAACGATATCCAACGCTTTCGATATCGACTTCCCTTTCTCGGCTGTATTGCCCGCCTGAATATGAATACGCGCAGCACGAATAGCGGCCTGGGCACCGTCAAACAACATGACGATAAGCTGATGTGGATCTGCCGACATCACTCCGCTTTCTACGCCGACACGCGCATAAGCGTTAGCTCCCCGCCCATAGGCGGCGCCACCGCGAGAGTAAGTCATAAGCGGAACTCCTGTGCGTGGTTTTATGCCCACTTTAGATAGTGAGAAACCACGGATATTAAAAGACAAAAATAAACTACGTACGGCACTATAAGTAACTATCGGCGCGGATCTAGGCGACTTTAACGGCCCACAGCGCTTTTTTCAGCATTGCTATGACAACAACTAACACTTATCGCTCACTACCGCCTCGCCATCTCCCTCAGGTAGACACGGCGATCTCACCTACCGTTCGACCAAGCCGCTCAGTAATATTATTCCGCACAACCACCCCCACATTGTCACGCATGGGCGGCTCAACCTGTGGCGCGAGCAATACCTCTGTGGGGTTGCCTTTAGCATCAATGCGTAATATCCAACCCTGCTGCTGACTGGAAAAGCGCGCTAGCGAGCCCACTGGCAGACCCTTAAAATGGTCGATGTAGCGCTTAATCCAGCGCATATCAAAGTGATGTGGGTGCTGCAATAAATGACGATAAATTTGCTGCACTGTCTTAGCCGACCTATCTGTACGGTCGCGACGCATTGCCTCTACTACGTCGACAACGGCACTCGCTTTTGCCAACTCACTGAGGTCAGCCCCACTCAATCCGCCTGGATACCCGCTACCATCCATACGCTCATTAATCCCGCCAATGACCGCCTGAGCCACACCTGCCGACAGCCACTGACAGCCATGCAAACGATCAAGCAGCAATTGAACATGCTCACTGATCGCTTTTCGATGACTCGCTTCAAAGTGCGGCGCTTTGAACAAAACCTGTGGAACCAGCGCTTTACCAAGATCATGTATAAGACCGCTGGCCACTATCGCCTTGCGCAGCTCGCGGGGCATGCTGGCACCCACAAAGTCGAGCAAATGAATAGCCACGGCAATCCCGTGGCGCACGATTAAAGGCTCTGGAGATAAGCAGCGTGATGCGAATAGTAGTGCTTCACGATCCTCTTCATGAAGATCTAATATGCGATCAGCATAGCGGGAGAGTTGGCGCCCATCGATATCGCTACCTTGCTGTAATGCCAGTAATTGCGCATCCAAGTAGGCAGCGACTTTTACCAGCCGGCGCGCCATAGGAGTAGCGTAGCGCCTGAGGTCACGACGCCCAAGCAATTCTCCGGCACCTGATCGCTTGCTTGCCAGGGCGAACAGCGGAGAGGGCTGGCGCTCACTCTGCTCCTCTTTTTTATAGCGAGCCGCTTCGCGCTCTATTTCACATACGAAATACCAAATTTGCCGCTCTTGCTCCGCACTGCACTCAACGAAGTTGAAACCAACACGGAGCAAGTGTCGCTCAGCATCTGTCTTTTGATGGCGAGCTTCTCCAAGCACTTCAAAATAGGTACCGTCAGGAAAGGTAAACGCCAACTTCAGGGGATTAGCAGCCTCGGCCAACAGACCGCTGGCCGCCAATGGCAATTCAAGCTGGCAGCCGTCTTGGGATAAATCCCGCAGCTCACCCTCTATCTCAGCATCACCACCATACAAACCTGCCGACACCACCATCCCCATGCGCAGCTCAGCGCGAAAGGACTCACGACGCTGCAGCACGTCCAACGATGCAGGATAATCACTACAACATAAAAAGCGCCCCCCAGCCTGGCGCGTTTCCGTCAGGTGCAGTAGCGGCGTCTGGATCACTTTACCCTGCGCCTGCCCGCGCAAATAGAAAGCAGCCCCGCCCTGAAGGTGCTGAAGTAAATAATCAATCGATGAGAGATCCATCACCAAGGCTTGCCCCAGGTGCTGCTCCATCAACACTATAGGCTCTGGGCGAGCACCCGTCGCGGCAAGGCAGAGTGACACACCGCCTGTCTCGATCAAGGTATTCAGCAGAGACTCGATCACTGTTGTGCTTGCTATTGTTTCAAACTCATCCTGCTGCGCCGCCATTCTCGCCTCACTTACTCTTATGCGTTAATTAGTTCACCGCAAAGCGGAGAAGCATATCAGATGCCAACAGCGCGGCGTATGCACAAAAAGGCACCATTCTCATGCTTATTAGGCGGGCTATAGCATGCTAGGACAGGAGGTTTATAGTCAGCGCTATCAATAAAAAAACAAACACAACACTAGTTAGCGTAAAGTTTTCCTGCCTTCTGCCGATACTAGTGTAGAAATACTCACATAAATTAGTAAAAACTCGAGCTATGGCTGCCGCTTCACGCTATTGCACCACTAACTGGCTGCCAAAGCTGACTTTACAAAGGAACGTGCCCCATGAGCTCACTACCCACCGAAGTAATACCAACGCTGTCATCGGCCCTAACCCACCTAAACCCACGTCAGCGGCTAGAAAACACCCTGGCTCAGTTAGCGCCAACGAACACTCAGCTTAAAAGCGCAGAAACCACCAAGCAGGAAACCTCTGCTAACGAACTCGTACAACCCATTCAGCGCATTAACGAGATAATGCGCCCACATGGTTTAGAATTCGAATTGAGCGAAGAGACCTCACGCGTGATTACGCGGGTTATAGACAGGGAGTCTGGAGAGGTCATACGCCAGATACCAGCAGAAGAAGTACTCGCCATTGCCGAGCGACTAGAAGAAATGAACGGGCGAATCATTTCCATTGAGGCTTAAGGCCGAAAGGTCTAAACCTGCATGTTCATAACATCACGATATGCAGAAACTAAGCGGTTGCGAACCTGAAGCCCCATTTGAAACGCAACGCTAGCCTTCTGCATATCGACCATCACGTCATTGAGCTGCAAATTGGGATCACCTGCCTGAAAGGCCATCGCCTGGCTATTAGCCGTTTGCTGAAGCCGATTTATACGCTGAATCGAGGCCTGCAGCTCGCCGCCAAACCCTCCTTGCCCAACAGCGGCTGACGCCTGAGCACCACTAAGGGGCTGCGTGGATGCCGCCTGGCTCGCCATGCCTTGCATCTGTTGTAACGCAGCCTGTATTGCGGGAGTACTCATACGCTCACCTCAATTCGCAAAAAAGATCTAATGCAAAAAGCCTAACACCAAAGCAACCCACCTCATACGGACAAATGCGCATAAAAAGCGGATCTTATCTTTCCTTTAGGCTCGACTAGCCACCGGATAATGGCCGTCATCACAATTCCGCCTCATCTTTTAGGCGGATAACCGCGATTGACGGATATAGCCTATGCCTTCTTTGGTGATGCGCCTGGGCCGACGCCAGTTTTGCTTGCCCCTTTGGAGGGTCGCATGAGCGAAACTGGTGCAACGGCAGGCCGTCAAAACAGTACGAATCAAGCCGCTCCCCGCAGTGGAAGTACAGGTAGTGGAAATAGCGAACGCGATACCGCCAGCGGCTCGGCTTTTGAGCGAACGCTGAATCAGTTGCGTGGCAATCCACTCGTCGCACTGCTTATTGCTGGTGCCGCCTCAATTGCTATTGTGGCGGCTCTCTTTATGTGGGCCAGCAGCCCTGAGTACCGCGTGCTTTACAGCAACCTGAGCGAAGCTGATGGTGGCAGCATCATCAATGAGCTCGACACGCGTGGTATTCCCTACCGGTTCAGTGAAGGTGGACAGGCGTTAATGGTTCCTAGCGACCAAGTCCATACGCTACGCCTACAGCTTGCAGAACAGGGTCTTCCCCGCGGCGGCAATCTTGGTCTGGAATTAATGGATAGCCAGGCGTTTGGGATTAGTCAGTTTGCTGAGCAGATTAATTATCAGCGTGGCCTGGAAGGCGAGCTTGCCCGCTCCATCGAATCACTGGGGCCAGTGAAGACTGTAAGAGTTCACTTATCCATGGCCAAGCCATCAGTTTTTATTCGTGATCGTGAGCCAGCGAAAGCATCCGTTGTTCTAACCCTTTTACCTGGCCGCATCCTGGGAGAAGGCCAAGTCAGCGCGATTGTCCACATGGTTTCGGGTAGCGTGCCGGAGCTTGCCGCTGAAGATGTCACCGTGGTTAATCAGGATGGTCGATTGCTGTCTGCCGAGACAAGCAATGGAAACGACCTGGATGGATCACAGCTTGAGTATATTGCCGAGGTTGAACGCTCTTACCAGCAGCGTATCGAGCATATTCTAACGCCCATTCTGGGGCGCGATAATGTACGCGCCCAGGTTGCAGCGCAAATAGATTTCTCGCGACGCGAGCAAACCTCTGAGCGCTACGGGCCCAATCAACCGCCCAACGAAGCAGCCGTGCGTAGCCGTCAGCTAAGCCTTGCTTTTGATGGCGAAGACCCTCTGGCCACAGGCATCCCAGGCGCACTCACCAATACACCGCCAGGCATCATGCCCTCCCCTATCAACCAACAGGAAGGCGAGGAAGAAGGCGACCAAGAAGAAGACGTGCCCCCAGAAGCGTTGCGTAACTTGCGCCAAGACGACGTTATCAACTACGAAGTTGATCGCAGTATTGAGCACGTCCAGCACCGGCTCGGCCAAATAGAGCGGCTCTCTGCGGCAGTCGTCGTGAACTACCGCACAGAAATCAACGATGAGGGCGAACCCGTCGAGGTTGCCCTAACAGACAACGAAGTGGCTCAAATTGAGCGCCTGGTTCGTCAAGCAATGGGCTTCTCACAACTGCGCGGCGATGAAGTTGAAGTCGTCAACTCTCCCTTCGCGCGCAGTGTTGAGGAAACCGTAGAGGTTGATTGGTGGAAAGACCCCAGCATTCTTTCACTTGCTGGCAAGGTGGGTCGCTACCTATTGGTTGCGCTAGCGATTTTATTGCTTTACCTGTTGATTTTGCGCCCGTTAATCAAGCGTTACACCCAGCCACCGGTGATGGCGACCGCAACGCCTGGCGGCACGCTATCTGCTAGCGTAGGTGAGGAAGACGACGACGAAGGGTTAGAGTCGTCAGACGAGACTGATGAGACCTACGCCAAGCCCAAGCGTCGGCGTAAAACCTCACTCTATGAGCATAACCTCAACGACCTGCGTGAAATGGCGCAGGAAGATCCCCGCATGGTCGCGATGATCATTCGTAGCTGGATGAATGCCAATGAGTAGTTCAATTGCTGAAATGAGCGGAGCACGTAAGAGCGCTGTCTTATTACTTGCACTCGATGAAGACAGTGCCGCAGAGGTGTTTAAGTATCTCGGTGCTGCCGAGGTGCAAGAAATTAGTATGGAGATGGCCAAGCTTAATCAGGTCTCACACGAAGAAATGAAAGCAGTGCTTGAAGCTTTCCATAAAGAGACTGAAGAGTTTGTCGCGCTGAATCTAAACTCCAGCGATCATATCCGCTCGGTGCTGACCAAAGCACTGGGTAGCGAGCGCGCAACTAGCTTAATTGAAGATATTCTGGAGACCACAGGCAGTAACTCAGGTATCGACGCGCTCAATCTCATGGAAGCGTCCATGGTCTCCGAGCTAATCCGCGACGAGCACCCGCAGATTATTGCGACGATCCTGGTTCACCTGGATCGCCATCAAGCATCAGATATTCTGGAGCTGTTTGAAGAAAAATTGCGCAATGACGTGGTGCTACGTATCGCCACCTTTAGCGGTGTTCAGCCCGCGGCGTTACAAGAACTGACCGAAGTACTTACCAGCATGCTGGATGGTCAGAACCTCAAGCGCAGCAAAATGGGCGGCGTAAGAACAGCTGCAGAGATTCTCAACTTGATGAACTCCTCTCAGGAAGAGACCGCTATCGAAACCGTGCGTGCGCACAGCGAAGATCTGGCCCAGAAGATTATCGACGAAATGTTCCTGTTCGAGAACCTGCTGGATCTCGACAACCGCGCTATTCAAATGGTGCTACAGGAAGTCGATACCAACTCGCTGGTGGTGGCACTCAAAGGGGCTCAGGACGCCTTGGTCGACAAATTCCTGCGCAACATGTCACAGCGCGCTGCCGATTTAGTTCGCGAAGATATGGAAGCCCGGGGCCCTATCCGCGTCTCTCAAGTTGAAACAGAGCAGAAAACTATCTTGCAGGTCGTGCGGCGTTTAGCCGATTCAGGGGAAATCGTTCTGGCTGGCGGAGACGACGAGTATGTCTAATACTCACTCGCCTAAATTTGATCGCCATGGGGATTGGCGCCGCTGGCAAATGGATGAGCTGGCAACCACGAAGAGCAGCCACGCCCCTGGTGGCGAGGTGCCAACAGCTCACCAGCGCAAAGTCCAGGCGGCGCAGAAAGCGGCCGAGCAGGCACGCCAGCGTGAAGAGAGTGAACGCCAGGCGCTTTACGAACGTATTCGCCAGCAAGCCGAAAAAGAGGGGTATGACGCTGGCTTTGAACAGGGCTACAAAGAAGGTCTTGAAAAGGGTTTAGAGGAAGCTGCCGAACAGGCAAAAACTGAGCTAGAAGCACAGATTCGCAAAACCGTTGGGCCGCTGGAAACGCTGGGTAAACAGTTTGCGGACGCCCTTGAACGCCTTGATGACACTATCGCCTACGATCTGGTCGAGTTAGCACTCGCCACCGGCAAACAGCTTGCAAGCGATGCCTTACGGGATACACCCGAGCAGATTTTGACCACTGTTCGCGAGCTGCTGCACACCGAGCCCCCCCTGGTAGGCCAGCAGCGGCTTTGGCTCAACCCCGATGATCACGCTCTAGTAGAAGAGCACTTAGGCAATGAGCTCCGGGCCGCCAATTGGAAACTGCAGCCCGATGACCAGCTTGCCCGTGGCGGCTGTCGGGTAACCAGTGCCCAGGGTGAAATTGACGCTACCTTTGAAAGCCGTTGGCATGCCATCCAAGCCCAATCGCGCAAACGCGGCCTCAATTCCCCACCCTCCTCTAACGTTCCTTCATCGTAGGCGCATACGCTATGGCAGATACCACCTGTCCCCATCAACATCGCTGGAATAAGGCATTGCGACGCACGCAGCAGCGTGTCAGCCACCTGCCTCGCTACCGCAATAGCGGCCGCGTTATTCGCGCGACGGGGATGGTGATTGAGGTGGTAGGATTGCGTGTGGCTGTGGGCAGCGCCTGTCGGATTGAATTGCCAGGCAGTGATGGTCGACTGACAGACAGCGATAGGCATGCCGAAGCGGAGGTCGTCGGCTTTTCTGGTGACAAGTTATTCTTGATGCCTCTCGAGGAGGTTATCGGATTAATGCCTGGGGCTCGCGTCGCACCTCTTGATGAAAGCGGCAACAACACTGCCCGCCGCTTCCCGATGGGCGATAGCCTGCTTGGCCGAGTACTGGATGGTAACGGCAATCCGCTGGATGATCGGGAGAGTATAGATGAGACACCCCGAGCAACTCTCAGCTCTCCGCCGCTCAACCCGCTTTCTCGAGCGCCTATTGATGCGCAAATTGACGTCGGCATTCGTGCTATTAATGCACTGCTTTGCGTAGGCCGAGGCCAACGGATGGGGCTTTTTGCAGGCTCGGGTGTGGGTAAATCAGTACTGCTAGGCATGATGGCGCGCTACACCAAAGCCGACGTGATTGTAGTGGGTTTGATTGGTGAGCGGGGTCGTGAAGTCCAAGACTTTATCGATAACATTTTGGGCCCTGAGGGTCGACGCCGTGCTGTGGTCGTCGCCGCTCCCGCTGACACATCACCACTACAGCGCCTGCAGGGCGCCGCTTATGCAACACGCCTGGCAGAAGGCTTTCGTGACGAAGGTCGCGATGTTCTGTTGATTATGGATTCACTAACACGCTATGCCATGGCCCAGCGGGAAATTGCTTTGGCGATTGGTGAGCCACCCGCTACTAAAGGTTATCCGCCGTCAGTTTTTGCCAAGCTACCGGGTTTAGTAGAGCGAGCAGGCAATGCTGAACGTGGCGGCGGCTCTATTACGGCTTTTTATACCGTGCTTACGGAGGGCGATGACCAACAGGATCCTATTGCCGATTCTGCTCGCGCCATTCTAGATGGGCACATAGTACTGTCGAGAACATTAGCAGAAGCGGGTCACTATCCGGCCATCGATATTGAAGCCTCAATTAGCCGCGCCATGACCTCTATTGCCTCACCCGACCAGCTTCAGGAAGCGCGGGTTTTCAAGCAACTGTTCTCACGCTACCAGCGTAACCGGGATCTGATCAGCGTAGGGGCCTACAGTCCTGGTCATGACCCCCAACTCGACGAGGCAGTGAAACGCTTTCCATCGTTAGAAAACTTCCTTCAACAAAATATTGATGAGTGTGCAACGCTTGCGGATGCTCGCCAAGCACTGCACGCACTGGTAGGAGGGCGCGCATGAGCACTTCACAGCTTGAGATGTTGACCGACCTAGCCAGAGGCGCCCGCGATCAAGCGGGCAAGATACTGGCTCAAGAGCGACAAACAGAACAGCAAACGACCGCTCAGCTACAGTCGCTGCTGAGCTACCGAGCGGAGTACGCTGAGCGCTTGCAAAAAGCGATGAGTGACGGCATTGACCCTGCCACCATGTACAACTATCAACAGTTCCTGGCCTCTTTGGATGCGGCTCTTAGCCGCGCTCGACAAGCGTTAGCCGCTCAACAGGCAAGCGTTGAACAAAGCAAAAAGAACTGGCAACAAGAGCAGCGTAAGCTCTCTTCCTACGATACACTGGCGTCACGTCGACTGTTAGAAGAGCACCGCCGCAGTGAGCGTCAGGAACAAAAAACCAATGATGATCTGGTGACAAGCCGCGCGGCTCGTCGTCAGCATAACGACACTCCGCATTAGCGGTGTCAGGGAACTGTATATGAACATTCACCAGATGCTTTCGGTCAGCCAAAGCTCACCTCAGACACAGTCTCCAGGTGCTTTTAACCGGCAAGACCCAGTCAACGGCCTATTCCGCCAGGCGCTGTTACAAGCGTCTGATACTCAGCAACGCTTATCGTCACCCGGGCTTAGTGAAATTAGCGCTGCTCAGCCGCCCTTACAGCAAAAACAGCTCGATGCACTCGGCAATCTTGTATCCGATACATTGGAAGTCGACGCTGAAAATTTGAGCGCGGCCCTTGAAACCCTGGGGCTTGATGTCAGTGAGAGTGACTTTTCTGAACTTCTCGCCCAGCTACAGCTGCCGAACTCAGAGATCAGCGCGGACACTCTGGGTTTAGAGGGTGAGCAATTCTCGTCACCTCTTGACGAAATTGCCGGCCGTCTTGCACTTATGGCTTCATTTTCTAATGGCAACGCATCACTGCCAGCAGAGCAGTTATCCGACTCAGGTGCATTGCAGTTGATTGCGGAACAGCTAAACATCAACACAAACCAAACAGCACTGCCTATCGACACAGCAGGGCTGAAAGCAATCGCTGAAGAGCTAAATATTAGTCAAACGGAAGCTGCTCAGCTAATCGATTCACCGGCATTCAAAACGATTATCCAGTCTCTCAGTATGGATAACAGCGGATCTGTACAGTCTATCGACCCGGCAGCACTACAAGCCATTGCTGATCAGTTAAACATTAATCAAACGGAAGCTGCGCAGCTAGTCGATACACCGGCGCTCAAAACAATTATCCAATCTCTCAGTATGGATAACAGCGGATCTGTGCAGTCTATCGACCCAGCAGCACTGCAAACCATTGCCGATCAGTTAAACATTACTCAAACGGAAGCTGCACAGCTGGTCAATACACCGGCGCTCAAAACAATTATCCAGTCTCTCAGTATGGATACCAACGGATCTGTGCAGCCTATCGACCCAGCAGCACTGAAAGCCATTGCTGATCAGTTAAACATTAATCAAACGGAAGCTGCGCAGTTGGTCTCCGCGCTAAATGGCTTGGTCGGGCAACAGCAGGGGGCTCAGACATTGCCCGTTGATTCAGCTCGTTTAACTGATGCACGCTCGCCTGTGGCTGAGCGCCAGATAGCCCCTAGGCAACAGCCAGATATTTTCGTTACTCAACTCACCACCTCAAACACCAGCAGCGCAGCCCCCAACGTCAGTAGCGAAGCTCTCATGGGCGCTCTACTGACCGCAGATGGAGCGCCGAAAGGAAGCCAGAGTGGTGAGCAATTACCTACCGGTTTTTCATTCAATACCAGTAGCAACCCGTTAGCCATGCCGCAATCCGCGCAAACGTATACTCCTGCGCCTACCCCGACAACTGCCACGTTAACAACGCCTTTTATGAGTCCTGCCTGGTCGCAACAACTAAGCCAGCAGTTGGTGCAGATTTCACAGCGGGGCGGCGATCAGCATGTCCAAATGCAGTTGAATCCAGCAGAGCTGGGCCCGCTCTCTATCTCACTAAAATTTAGCGAACAAGGCGCTCAAGCACACTTTTTGTCAGCCCATGCACAGGTGCGTCAAGTGCTAGAGCAGGCGATCCCCCAGCTAAGGGAAGCGTTGGCGGAGCAAGGTATATCACTGGGTGAAACATCTGTTGGCGAACAGCGCGACCCCAATGACCAGGCTTTTGCCCAGTCAAGCAGCAAGAACGGCATTAAAACTGGCAGCGACAGCGGCGAGATTGGTTCAGATGAAGCAACTCACCAAAACGCCGGAAGTAACCCGCTGGCCCTGGATGGGCGGGTAGACCTTTACGCTTAAGTGGCGACGCCAGAATTTGTATGCTCTTTCTAGTACTACACATCAGTACGCCAATGAAATAGCTAAACCAAAAGATAGGCTTGCCAAACGAGCCTGTTCATTTCATCACCGGCATGTGCTTTTGGCATAATACTTTGCTAGTGATACGCATGGAGTTCACAGGAATCGCAAATGGCAGAAAAAAGCGGCGGGTCAAAAAAACTGCTCTGGATAATGATTATCCTGGTCTTGCTGTCTTCAGCGGGAGCAGCAGCGGCTATTTATATGGTAATGGATCAGCGTGATGACGGTTCGCAAGACGCAGAAATGCAGCAGTCTATGGAGCGCGAACCGCCTATTTTCATGCGGATTGAACCCTTTACCGTCAATCTTGCCGATGATAGTTATGGCTCACGTTTACTCTATACAGGCGTGACTCTGCGTGTGGGTAATGAGGAAAGTAAAGCAATTCTAGAAGAGCATATGCCTCAAGTGCGTAGCCGTCTGCTGATGCTGCTATCGGGCAAGCAGGCTGATGAACTTACTTCCCCGGAAGGTAAGCAACAGCTTGCACAAGCGATTGTTGAGCGACTCAACGCCCCGCTGACGGAAAATCAGCCACCGCTTGATTTGCGTGAAGTTTTATTCACCGAATTTATTGTGCAATAACCTCGGGAACTGGAGCCGTTCATGTCACAGGACGATCTACTGTCCCAGGAAGAAATTGATGCCCTACTGAAGGGCGTTAGCGGAGACGATGAGCCATCTGCTTCATCGTCCAAAGCGCAAGACGAAGCGCGTGTTCGACCTTATGACCCGTCAACTCAGCATCGCGTTATTCGTGAGCGCTTGCATGCGCTTGATTTTATCAATGAGCGTTTTGCACGCTATTTTCGTACTGGCTTGTTCAACCTATTACGGCGTAGTGCAGACATTACCGTAGAGTCAGTGCGTTATCAGAGCTTTAGCGAATTTTCGCGTAATGTTCCTGTTCCAACAAACCTGAACATCGTATCTATGAAGCCGCTACGTGGTTCAGCGCTGGTGGTATTTCCGCCTAACCTCGTTTTTATGGTGGTCGATAACCTCTTTGGTGGTGATGGTCGCTTTGTCACTAAATCAGATGGTCGAGAGTTCACAAACACTGAACAGCGTATTATCCAGCGTCTGCTTAATCTCGCCATTGATGCTTACCAAGAGGCGTGGAAAGTCGTTCATCCTCTGGATGTCAGTTTTTTACGCTCTGAAGTGCAGTCAAAGTTCGCCAACATCACCAATTCCCCTAATGAAATTGTGGTGAATACCAAGTTCAATATCGAAGTCGGCAACCTTTCAAGCAATTTTCAGATATGCATGCCTTACGCCATGATCGAGCCGTTGCGTGATTTACTGGCCAACCCGATCAATGACAGTAATCACGACCAAGATGGCAGTTGGTCTCGTCGTATGGCGAGTGAGCTACGTCAGTCAGAAGTAGAGTTGGTCGCTGAATTTGCTCAAATACCTAGTCGTATTGCCCACGTAATGGGGTTGAAAAAAGGCGACGTGCTACCGTTAGATATTCCGAGCTCTATCACAGCAAGTGTTGACGGGGTTCCCGTCATGGAGTGCGAGTACGGTAGCCAACGTCAACAGCACGCACTGCGGGTGCTACACATGATTGACCATGCCGCTATGAATAACGCATCGTCCAAGGACTTCGTTAAAGGGTCTACGCGACAGAAAGCCAAGGAATCCAAAGCATGACTGATCCCAATAAGCCTGATCAGAACGTCTCTGACGACGATTCAGCGGATGCCACTGAGCAGGAAGAAACTTCTTCAAGTGCCGATGCCGCTAGCGAAGAAGAAGATCCGTGGGCAGCCGCTATGGCTGAGCAAGAAGAAGCTTCTTCAAGCGCAGAGGAAGAAGATCCATGGGCATCTGCTATGGCAGAGCAAGAGGCCGTTGAGGCAAGTGAACAGGAAACAGCGGAGCCAGAATATAAAGCACCGGCCGCTAAACCTGCGAGTGACGACGTCTTCCGCCCTTTAAGCCCAGACAGCGGTTCATCGCAGGCGCGTGAGCTTGAAATGATCATGGATATCCCGGTGAAACTCACCGTGGAGTTAGGCCGCACGAAATTAACCATTAAGCAGCTGCTTGAGTTAGCGCAAGGGTCTGTGATTGAGCTTGAAGGCCTCGCCGGTGAACCGATGGATATCTTGATTAATGGCTACCTGATTGCTCAAGGCGAAGTCGTCGTGATCGAAGATAAATACGGCATTCGTATTACTGAAATCATTACGCCTTCTGAACGTATTCATAAATTGAACCGATGAGCGTAGCAACTTCCTCGACGCAGAACGGTTCACTCGATGCACTGGGGAACGGTGGCGAGGCATTAATAGGCATGGCTGTTCTAGGTAAGACAGCCGCGGCCTTAGCTCTCGTTATTGCGATCATTCTAATCTGCACGGCGCTTTTAAAGCGCTGGGGCAACCATACCACACGCCATGGCGCCCACCTGCGAATTGTGGGCAGTACTTCCGTAGGTAATCGTGAGCGTATTGTGGTTGTTGAAGTGGAAGATACCTGGCTAGTCGTTGGTGTGGGAGGCGGTCGTATCACGAAACTACACGAGCGCCCGGCCCCAGAAGAGCGTACGCCAACCGCATCGGCTCCGCCTGCCTCACGGTTTTCGCTTCGCCTATCAAAAGCGTTAGCTGCCGGTCGCAACCGCGATTCATCCTCGCCCACCGATCCACATCAGACGCCATGAGGCAATGGATGCACCTTTCTTGGCCCTGTGTTTTTAAAAGCTGTGTTTTTAACAACTATGTTTTGAAGAGCTGTGTTTTGAAAAGCTGTGTTCTCAAGAACAATATCGCTAAGCCACTTTCGCTTTGGCTGGTTATTATTGTTGCCTGTTTTATAGCAGGCCCTGCTCACGCACAACAAATACCTGGCATTATTTCACAACCGCTAGAGGACGGCGGACAGCAGTGGTCGCTTTCACTGCAAACACTGCTCTTTTTAAGCTCGCTAGCGTTTTTACCCTCCATGCTGCTAATGATGACGAGCTTTACGCGCATCATTATTGTGCTGAGCCTGTTGCGCACAGCAATGGGTACCCAGGCAACGCCGCCCAATCAAGTACTCTTGGGAATCGCGCTTTTTCTGACTTTTTTTATTATGTCCCCGGTATTAGCCCAGGTGTACGACAACGCCTGGGTACCACTGACTAATGAAACGATTAATTTTGAAGAATTTTTACTACTTGCCCAAGAACCATTTCGTGAATTCATGCTTGCCCAAACCCGCGAGCCCGACTTGGCCCTGTTTGTTCGCTTGGCAGATGTCGGGCCGATGCAAGGCCCGGAAGAGTTACCCATGCGAGTATTATTGCCCGCTTACGTTACTAGTGAGCTTAAAACAGCATTTCAAATTGGCTTTACTATTTTTATCCCGTTTTTAATCATCGACCTCGTAGTCGCCAGTACGCTGATGGCGCTGGGTATGATGATGGTTCCGCCCATTACGATCTCATTACCCTTTAAGTTAATGCTGTTCATTTTAGTGGATGGGTGGCAGCTTATTATCGGCTCAATGGCAGAAAGCTTTTACATGATATAGCGCTTCATTGAGTAATTTTTATATATGACAAGCCGTGTCGTTTTATACGGCACACAGGATTCCAACTATGACCCCTGAAATGGTGATGAGCATTGCTTACCAAGGTATGCGCGTAACGCTTTTCCTTGCTGGCCCCATGCTGCTGGCGGCGCTGTTCACTGGTTTAATCATCAGCCTCTTTCAAGCCGCAACGCAAATTAACGAAATGACACTCACGTTTATTCCTAAAATTTTGGCCGTCTTTGCAGTGTTGGTATTAGCTGGCCCCTGGCTGATTGGGTTGATTACTGACTTTACTCACCGCCTATTTACCAACATCCCCAGTATGGTGATGTAGCGCTATGGTGGAAGTCACTTTCGCACAACTGCAGGGGTGGCTGGTGGCTTTTTTATGGCCTTTTGCGCGCATCACGGCCTTTATGGCGGCTTCGCCTCTGTGGGGGCACTCCAGCGTTCCCAACCAAGCCAAAGTGGGCCTTGCTGCTCTTATTTCCATTGTCATTGCGCCGCTTTTACCGGCCATGCCGGATATTGCCATCATGTCTTGGGCTGGGATGGGCGTCATGATCGAACAGATCTTAATCGGCTTAGCGATGGGTCTCGTCATGCATATCATGTTCGCAGTCGTTCAAGCTGCAGGGGACTTTATCGGCCTGCAAATGGGTTTGGCGTTTGCGAGCTTTTTTGATACGGCGAGCGGTACCAACATTATGGTGCTCTCACGTATCCTCTACATGATCACATTATTGATGTTCTTGGCGGTGAACGGTCACCTGATGGTGCTTGAAACCCTGATTATGAGCTTCCAAACCTTGCCTATCGGCATTGGAACCTTTAACCCAGGTGCTTTTGAATTACTCGCCCGGTATGCGGGAACAATTTTTGCTTCGGGTATGTTACTGGCGTTACCCCTGGTGGGCTCCCTGCTGACCATTAACCTAGCCCTCGGCATACTCAACCGTTCGGCTCCTCAGCTCACGGTGTTCAATATCGGCTTCCCTACCTCTCTCATTGTAGGTCTTATTCTGATGATGGTACTAATGACCGACATCAATCGCTTTCTACAGCGGTTATTTACCCAAGGCTTGGGGTTTATGCAGGGGCTAATCGAAACGATGGCGCCTTTAAATTAAAACGCCCATGCGTCACGAAGAAGCATGGGCGTTTAATATACACAGCTAAGGCAAATAAAAACTACATATAATTAAGCAGCGACATACCTTTCATGTCCACAAACGTTTTTTGCGCGGCTTGTAAGCCTACCTGACGCAAACTGTACTCAGTGATAGCTTCAGCATAATCAAGGTCTACTAAATCTGACAGTGTCTGCGTGTAATTCAGCATTCGATTATCCGCTACTGCATCAACTACCTTAAGCTCACTCAAACGGGCGCCGGCTGAAGCGCGTACTGTAAGAACGTTATCTAAGCTATTGTCCAGGTCGCGCATAGCAGTATTCAAAGTATTGCGCTGATCGGCTTTCTTAGTTGCATTATCAGCAGGGTTTTCTAATACCCGAATAGCTTCTTCCATCGTGCGAAACAGATCAGCGCCGCGAACATCTCCCCCTGATTTGGCAACCAACACCTCATCATTCGGCACCGGGGTGCCTTCAAACCTAATCGATAAACCACCGAATTCTAGTGAAAGAGAACCCTCGTCGTTAATATCATCTGCCCAGGTGCCTGAGCTTAATGCCGCACCATCCGAGTCGTTGTTCACCCAGGCATTCGTTGTATTATCAAATCGTTGAACCTGATAAGTTGGATCGGCAGCAGTTCCATCAAAACTGACACGGTAATCGCTACCATAATCAGCGTTCTTGACATCAAGGGTCTGGGGCCCGCGAAATGTCACATTACCTTGATTTAGCGTGCCATCCTCTTTCTTTGCTTCTGCTACATAACCAGCACCGCGGGGTACACTTTGGAAGATAGTCACGCCATTATCCGCTACCGGCATTAAGCGCGTAGCATCTACACGCTGCTCGCGTGCATTCGTATCGCCTTTATATTCCACGCTGCCATCGGCTGACTTCACAAACGGAGGACTATTATCTTTGTAGCCGCCGAACAAATAGCGCCCATTACCATCCGTTGAATTGGCCTGGCCCAGCATGGTTTCATAAACGCCTTTGAGCTCGCTAGCGATGGACTCACGCTGTTCGTCAGTCAGCGTATCGCTAGACGCCTGAATCAACAACCCTTTCGCACTTGTTATGGCGTCACTAACGCTATTGATAATGCTTTCAGACTGCGAGAGCGTATTACGCGCTGATACGCGAGAATTTGAAAACTGTTCAGTTGTCGCCTTTGCCTGATCAACGCCAATCGCACGCGAGGCGGCCTGAGGGTCGTCTGACGGGTTAACCACGCGTCGGCCACTGGCCATCTGCTGACTCACCCTCATCAAGTCGCTCTGCTGGCGGTTCATAGACGCCGTGCTTTGCTCGAACATGGTAACGGTACTAATACGCATAACTTAAGCTCCCCAATTAACCGCGCAGGTTCAAGATGGTGTCCATCAGCGAGCCAGCCGTATCAATGACTTTCGCGTTAGCCATGTAGTATTGCTGGTAACGCATCAAATTTGCCATTTCTTCATCAATACTTACGCCAGATTCGGACTGTTGTACAGCGCGCAACTGGTCTGTCAGGCCCTGTCGGGCATCTAGATTAACTTCTGTGATATTGGTTCGGTTACCAACATCACTAACCATAGATGCATACGCGCCGGTAAGGGTTGCGCGCCCGCCGACAACCGACTGAGCCTGAAGCTCTTGCATGGCTAAGGCATTACGGTTATCGCCCGCATTCGCATCACTCAAGGTGATAGAAACGCTAGTACCATCCGCCTCAGGCAGTTTGTTTAGGGTAAACGTAATATCGCCAATCTGAATACGATCCTTTGCTTCCAGAGTCTGGGTAGTTGGATCAAACGGGTTACCATTAACCGTCATTGTCGCTGCCGCTGGCTCCACTCCGCTAACGCTGCCATCCTGATCAACGGTAATCGAGTACTCTTCGTCTGCATCAGCAAAAGCGCCATCGGCAATGCTTACTTTGCCTATGTCTAAGTTGCCTTCAAAGTCAGCAAAGCTAGCAGCTGCAATCTTATCTACGTCAGCAATATTCGTTTCCATGCCATTAGCGGCACGCCGCACTGGTTGGATTTCAAAGCGGTCACCATTCTGCGGTGCCGCACTAAACTCAATACTAATACCGCCAAATTTTAATTGTTCATCATCATCCCAGGCGTCTTGGTCAAAATCGACAACCTGGCCGTTATCATTTCGAGTAACCACTGGGTCACCAGCCTCAAAACTAACGGTATAGTCGGTAGCCCGCAGAGCATCAATCTGGTTGGGGTCAAATTCAGCGCTAGTAATAGTGGCGCCGCTGTTCCCACCGTGACTATAGGTTTGCGGTGCGCGAACAGCGAAGAAATCTTCGCCCTGGTCACCGGCCAGATCCACCCCTAGCTTATGCTGCGCATTGAAAGCCGTGGATAGCGATACGGCCAGTTGACCAATCTGGTTCTGAGTTTTATCTAGGGTTTCTGAACGAAAGCTCATTAAACCACCCAGCGTCCCCCCTTTGATGGTGGACTCGTCTAGCTGAACGACATTACCACCACCATCGCGATAACCCACTACCGTACGCTGAGGATCATAATCGGCTTGAACTGCTTCTAGTTGGAACGAGCTGGTTCCTGTCACCAGCGGCTGACCATTGGGCAAGCTAAGACTGTAGCTTTTGCCATCCTGAATATTCAGGCGCAAATCCATACGCTCATTAAGCTCAGATACCAATTGATCACGCTGGTTGAGCAGACTATTGGGCGCCTCCCCACTGCGAGCGCGAGCCAGGGCAATCTCTTTATTTAAGCCGGCGATCTGCTCGGTGGTGTTATTAATCTGGGTAATTTCATCCTTGATCTGGCCATTAATATTGCCCTGCATATCTTGCAGGTAGCCATCAAAGGAACGGAACTGTGAACTCAGCGTATTGGCGGTACCCAGAACGCCTTGACGAGCCGCTGGATCAGAGGGTGAGGCCGCCAGATCTTCTAATGAGGAGAAAAAATTCTGCATCAGAGGGGCTAAACCAGCTTCGCGGTCTGCCAGCAAATTATCAATTTGCGTTACTTGACTATAGTAAGTGGAAAGCGCACTAGACTGTGTTTTGGCACTATTTAACTGGTCAGCTACATACGTATTGAACTGGCGCTCGATATCATTGACACGAACCCCTCCACTCACGCGCCCCTGGCCTAACTGTGTAATCTCACGGTTATAACCAGGCGTATTGATATTGCTAACATTATTGCTAACGGTGTTGAGGGCATTCTGCGCCGCATTGAGGCCGCTTAAGCCGATCGAAAACATGCTCATGGTTCAATTCCTTAGGCCAATACCTATATCTTATTTAAGTATCGGCACTGCGCAGAAAAACTTGAGGGAAGGGTTAACGAGAATCGGCTAGGAAGCTGCTGGCGGCGTTAAGAGGCCCCATGGTATTCATGACCGCTACCAACTTGTCTGCATAGCGTGGATCAGTAGCATACCCTCCGCGCTGTAGTTCTCTCGCCGCCTGTTCCGCATTAGGGGCCTGCACCACAGCGGCATAGCGAGGGTTATTGCCGATTAGGCTAGCATAGTCAGTAAAGGCATGTTCGAACGAGTCATAGACGCGGAAGGTGTCCACCACCTGCGTCCGTCGTCCATTAATATATTCGTGAGTCACGATATCCGTGGTTTCGCCCTTCCAATGACTACCGGCTTTGATACCAAACAGATTGTGACTATTGTTGCCATTACGAGTGGTAATTTCGTGCCGCCCCCAGCCTGTTTCCAGCGCGGCCTGAGCCAGAATTAATTCAGCAGGAACCCCGGTGGCCGCACTAGCGGCCTGGGCAGGAGCTGCCAGCGTTTGCATAAACTGACCGACATGCCCTGCCCCATGTTGCTCTCGCTGCGTTAGCGGGGGAGCATCGACTACACTCCCTCTATTCACGCCTTGGCGAATAGCCTCTAGCTCGGCTAAGAAGCGTCCGTTGCTCTGCTCTTTGGAAGCTCCATCCGTACCAGCACTGACCGCATATGAATCGTCAAGCGTGCGTGGGGTACCACGGGGGATACCAGCGATTAATGCTTGTAGCTCTTGATCGGCATTTGGTTGCGCTTTTGAGATGGCGCCTTGGCGCTCCAGTTGCTCAACCAAGACCTCAGCAAGCCCCATTCCACGCGAAGCCATCACCTGTGACCACTGCTGATCCAGCATCGATTGATAGGTATCTGTCGCGCTGCTGTTCATCAGCTGTGAACTGGGCGTGGCGTCGCGCATACTTTTCATCATCATTTGAATAAAAAGCGCTTCAAACTGCTGGGCTGCGCCATTCACGCCCGCTTCAGGGTCGACGCGTGCGGTGTGCTGAAGACGCTGAAACCCATTCATATCCAGAGCGAACTGACTGGTCATATCACTCGCACTCATTAAATGACCTCCAGCTCAGCACGCAGTGAACCAGACGCTTTTAACGCTTCCAGAATCGACATCAAATCTTGGGGGGTCGCGCCTAAGGCATTCAAGGCATTGACCACTTCATTAAGCTGCGCGCCCTCTACGATTTGCAGATAAGCTTCTTGCTGCTCAATATCAATATCTGCATCGGGTACTACAACCGTCTCCCCCTCTCCAAAGGGGTTAGGTTGGCTAACGCCAAACTGGGTATCAATCATGATCGACAAGCTGCCGTGGGCTACCGCCGCTTCTCGCAATGTGACGGCACTGTTCATGACCACTGAGCCGGTACGTGAATTCAGCACTACTAGCGCCGGAGCTTCCGTTGGCGTTACCTGGACATTCTCGACACGCGCCATAAAATTGACCCGCGCATTATCGTCCGTAGGGCCATCAAGGGCGATTACCCGGCCATTACGTGCGTAGGCCACTGATTGGCCGAACTCATTATTAATTGCCGTCACCATGCGCTGAACGGTGCCAAAATCGGAATCGTTGAGCTGTAATTCGAGCATCCCACCATTACCACCCAGGTTAAGCGGCACCTCTTTTTCCACCAAGGCGCCATTAGGAATACGCCCTGATGCCTGCTGGTTGATCTGGACACTGCTGCCTCCCGCTTGGGCGCCCGCTCCACCTACCAACATGTTACCCTGGGCAATAGCATAGGTATCACCATCGGCACCTTTTAATGGTGTCATTAAAAGCGTGCCGCCTCGCAGGCTGCGTGCGTTGGCAATAGAAGAAACCACTATGTCTAAGCGCTGGCCCGGCCTCGAGAATGGCGGGAGATTAGCTGTCACCATTACGGCAGCCACGTTTCGCAGCTGCAAGTTCGTGCCTGCAGGCACGGTTACCCCTAGTTGAGAGAGCATGTTGGTCAGGCTTTGACTGGTAAAAGGTGCTTGTGTCGTTTGGTCACCGGTACTATCAAGACCAACCACTAGGCCGTAGCCTACCAATTGGTTATCACGGACGCCGGCGAAGCTCGCCAACTCACGAACGCTTTCTGCCTGGGCAGGTAACGCCAATAGGCCTATCACCACTAAGGTACTCAGCTGGAGTGCCCAGGCGGTGATTACTCGGCGATTAACTGCTCCCAGACTGCTTCGCCAAAAGATACTTAATTGCGTCGCTGCTAGCCGCTGTCGTTCTTTCATGGCAAGGCCTTTTATTGCCGGGCCGGTCAAGCATAGCTCTGTCATTGTTGGCTCCCCATAGAGCTAGAACGGCGAGACGTTTAAGAAGAAACGTTGTAGCCAACCCATGTGCTGCGCTTCGTTGATATAACCGTCACCCACATATTCAATACGCGCATCCGCGACCTGGGTGGAAGGAACTGAGTTCTGTGCGGTAATCGTACGCGGGTTAACCACACCAGAAAAACGAATGAACTCAGTGCCCTGATTAATGGCAATTTGTTTTTCGCCACGCACGCGTAAATTACCGTTATTCATCACCTCTAATACTGATACCGTTATGGTACCGGTAAAAGAGTTATTGGCCCGCGACCCACCACTACCAGTGAAGTTATTCTCACCAGCAATATCAAAGCCATACTCTGCAAGCGTATCAAGAACGTCGGGCAATTGTGCTAGTTCAAGACTAGCACTGCCGCTGCGCCCCGCATTGGATTGCGAGTTTTTACTGGCACTGACTTCTTCATCCAGCACAATGGTCAAAATATCACCAATGGCGCGTGGCCGACGATCTTCAAAGAGCGGCTGATAACCTTGCCTAGCCTGATAAATAGAGCCATTGGGGATGGGGGGCGGTCGATCAACAATGCTGATCTGCTCTTGCTCACCCACGACTGAGGCTCTGGGAATCTGAGCGCACCCGGCAACAACCAGCATTAAAAGCACCAGCCCCGCTAGCGCAATACGACGTGACATGTGGTGCAACTCCAGCATAACGCAACCTGTAAAGTAAGCCCGGTGAGTAATAACCGTTACAGCTGGCTTAAGCGTGCCAACATTTCATCGCTGGTGGACACCGCTTTGCTATTGATTTCATAGGCGCGCTGGGTCTGAATCATATTGACCATCTCTTCAACGACGTTGACGTTGGAGGTTTCAACGTAGCCTTGGAACAGACGACCAGCACCATTCATACCCGGCATGTTTTCGTTGGGTGCGCCAGAGGCCCCCGTCTCCAGGTAAAGGTTGCCACCGATACTTTGTAAGCCTGCTGGATTAATAAAGGTACTGACGGTGATTTGCCCGACCTCATTATCAAGCGCAACACCCGGCTGGCGAACACTTACCGTGCCATCTTCACCCACATTAACCGACAGCGCATTGGCCGGTAAGAAGATAGCAGGTTCAACAGGGTAACCATTGGCGGTCACCATTTGGCCATTTTCATTTAGCTGAAAGCTACCGTCACGGGTGTAGGCCGTCGTACCATCGGGCATCAAAACCTGAAAGAATCCTTCGCCATTGATCGCGAGGTCGCGGGAATTCTCTGTTTGCTCTAACCCACCTTGGGTATGCAGACGTTCAGTGGCCACGGCACGTACGCCGGTGCCCACCTGCATACCGGACGGCAGACGATCCTGGATATTGTTCTGCGCGCCAGGCTGACGCATGTTCTGGTACAACAAATCTTCAAACACTGGGCGTGAGCGTTTGAAGCCATTGGTGCTAACGTTAGCCAGGTTGTTTGAAATCACGTCTAGCTTGGTTTGCTGAGATTCCAAACCTGTTTTAGCTGTCCATAAGGACTTGATCATAATTATGCTCCCTTGACCGACTGACTCACGTCAGCTCTGAATGGCCAACATCAACCTTGAATAGATAGAATCGCGTTGGCGCGCTGAGCGTTTTCGTCAGCAGTACTCAGCACTTTCATCTGCATATCATAGCGGCGTGCCACATCAATCATCGAGACCATGGCATCGATAGCGCTGACATTACTACCTTCCAGGGCGCCACTAACCAGCTTGGCGTTTTCGTCAGCGGGCAAGGCTCCTGGCTCCCCTTCTTCATTAGGGGGAGCTCGAAACAGACCATCTTCGCCGCGTGTTAACGCGCCAGCGTCAGGCGTCACCAATTTAATACGCCCTACCTCGACCAGCGCTTCCGGCCCTACGCCTTCGGGGATGGCACTAATCGTGCCATCGGCACCGATGGAGATCTGCGCCCCTTGCGGGACGGCAATGGGGCCGCCTTCGCCCACCACAGGTCGTCCAACGCTGAGCAGCACGCCATCATTGTCAATCTGCAGGTCACCACGGCGTGTATAGGTTTCAGTACCGTCATCGGCCTGCACCGCCATCCACGCATCATCTTGCATCGCGACATCAAGCGTGCGGCCCGTATACTCAACGGGCCCTTGAGAAAAGTCGCTGCCAGGCGTGGTGGTCACCGCAGAGGTACGCGTTGCCAGTAACGCTTCACCTTGTACGGGCACCGAACGAGCGGCCTGCAGCTGCGCACGAAAACCAGTCGTGGTTACATTTGATAAGTTATTACTTACCACCGACTGTTGATCCATGCTGTTCTTGGCGCCACTCATGGCGGTATAGAGCATTCGATCCACGCTACTTACTCCTTACAAATATGACCGATCATTAAAGATTAATTACGGTCTGCAGGAGTTCGTCCTGGGTACTGATGGTGTTAGAGTTTGCCTGGTAAGCACGTTGCGAGACAATCATATCCACAAGCTCTTTGGCCAAATCCACATTAGAAGCTTCGACAGCACCTGACTCAATTTGACCATACTGTCCAGAGCCGGGCGCACCCGTGTTAGCTACACCTGAACTATTCGTTGCTGCCCACAGGTTGTTGCCTAACGGCCTCAGCCCCTCTTCATTGCGAAAAGTATCTAATACAATCTGACCTGCAGGACGAGATTGTTCATTAGAGAAGTTACGCATTACGGTACCATCCGCAAGCACTTCGACACCCACTAAAGCGCCTGATGTGTAACCATTTTGATTAAACTCTCTCCGCGAAGAGATGTCTGCAAACTGAGTGCTTCCATCAAACATTAAATCAAATGAAACGTCTTCCGCGTCAGTACCGCCTGGGAAAGTAATTGTAGCGCTATCATCGCCTCCATTTACTCCGGTTACGTTACCATCAGCATCTGTTAGCAATCGCCCGCTAGTAGTAAAGTCAAGTGTGAAAGTGCCTCTTTGTACCCCATTGGTAACCGCTGTCGCATTCCACAGATTGTCTGCACCTCTCTCAAAATAAGTCGACACGTTTATCGCATTACCTAACGAATCATAAGCCGTAAAACTGTTTGAAAAGTGGTACGGCAATTCAGTTCCATCATTTAATTCGACAGTGCTTAAACCCTGTCCTTGAACAGTCGTGGCGTCCAGATTAAGAAGGATGTTAGCTTCTGAGGTAGCCCTCGCTGGTATGTCATTCGCAGCCACATTTAAAGGAACCGGATCACTTCCCACTAACACGTCAGAAAAAGGAAATGCTAACTGCTCAGCCGTATCTTCAGTAATCTGGGTATCCAGACCGTATCCCATCAGTCTGGCGCCTTGCGCATTAACAATATCGCCATTAGCAGCCAAGCTGAACTCACCATTTCTTGAGTAGGCTACTTCACCTGAAGACTGTTCCATACGATAGAAACCACTTCCAGAAATAGCCAAGTCAAGATTGCGGTTTGTGCTTTCGATACTACCTTGTGAGAAGTTTTGACGAGTATCGGATACCTTGACACCAATTCCTTGAGAATTAGCGAATACGTCGGCAAAACGAACGCTTGAACTTTTGTAACCCACGGTTTGTGAGTTGGCGATATTATTGCCTGCAGAGTTTAGCTTTTCTGACTGTGCGTTAATACCAGACAGAGCAGTAGTAAATGACATAGTAGATCCTCAAATATCCGAGTTATAGAATTTGTTTAACATCGTTTAGGTTGACTTGGCCATAGATAGCGCCTAGATCCAGCCGAACACTGCCACTGCCATCATTCGGCGTCACACGGTTGACTACCGCATACTGCAAGGCTGTGGATTCAATCTTTTCACCTTCGGCGTTGGTCGCCTCTAGCTGTACGGTATACCGGCCACTGGCAGCCGCCTCGTTTTGATCATTGAACCCCGGCCAGTCGAACGAATGAACACCAGCTTTCAGTGGACCGAGATCATCGTAACGTTTTATGATTTGCCCGCCTTCACCCACGATAGTCGCTTTAACACTCTTCGCTGGCTCGGCCAGTTCTATTCCGAAAGGTGTTGTATACGAATTACCGTCGCTATCTTGCTCCAGCAAAACATCCTTACCAGGCACCATAACGCCTTTGCCAATTAAGCCGCTCGCCTGCAGTGCCTGATTCGCATCCATTTGGCTGGTAATGCCTTGCAGCGTGCTATTCAACTCTTCAATACCGCTGACCGTATTAATTTGCGCTAACTGCGAGGTCATTTCCGAATTTTCCATCGGATTGAGTGGATCCTGGTTCTGCAGCTGCGTAATCAGTAGCGTCATAAAGCTTTCACGCAGCTCATCGGATTGGCGAGCTGAGAGACCATTCGAGCCGCCGCCGTTTATGTTATTCAGTACACTCGTATCGACATTCATGGCTTACCCCTCACCCAGCGACAGCGTCTGCATCAACATCTGCTTACTGGTATTAAAGACTTCAACGTTGGCTTGATAGGAGCGAGAGGCAGAAATCATATTGACCATTTCATGTACTGGCTCAACGTTCGGCTTTGCCACGTAACCCTCTTCATCCGCCGCCGGATGGTTAGGCATATACTCCATGCGCAGAGGCGAATCGTCCTCTACTACCTCGGTAACACGCACACCACCAACGCCATAGCGATTACTTTGCGCCTGAGTCTCAAACATCACCTGTTTCGCTCGATAGGTTTCACCATCAGGCCCGGCTATGCTGTCAGCATTGGCCATATTGCTGGCGGTAACATTCATACGCTGGGACTGGGCGCTCATTGCCGAGCTGGCAATATCAAACGTAGAGAACATTGACATAATTGGTTAACTCCTCATTCTAATTTGGTCTGGTTTATTCGGGCTGCATAGCATTTTTCAGCCCCTGGATACGGCTGTTGAGCATCGTGATCCCGACCTGATAACGCACAGCATTATCAGCAAACTGCGTACGCTCACGATCCATATCAACCGTATTTCCATCCAAACTAGGCTGGTCGGGAATGCGGTAAAGTAAATCGGCGTGGCCCGCTCCACGCCATGCGGGGCCTTCTCCAGCAATATGGTTTCCAGCGGTGCGCGCCAGTGCCAGGCCGCCGCCGCTATTACTAGATGCACTCTGAGCACCGTCTACTGCTTTTTTCAACTCGCTAGCAAAATCTATGTCGCGCGCTTTATAGTTAGGCGTATCGGCATTGGCAATGTTAGCGGCCAATACGTCGTGGCGTGCCTGGCGTAGACTCACTGCTTGCTGATGAAAATTAAAGGCAGATTCCAGTTGATCAATCATGCCGACCCTCGCTTGAGGCATAAAATAAAATGGATTTTGTTGATGATGAAGAATACGTCTGGAACTGTCAGCCTAAAGCATGGAACAGCTGGCGTTTCTGCCAGCATTTCGCGTGATACGGCTGCTACCTTTTCGCTACACTGGGCAATGACTCCACTCCTTTGCTCTCCTTCCTAAGCTCCCAAGCAAGTGACCTTTCCATGCTACAACAGCGCTTTACTAAGCCAAGCACGCTTCGCTACTGGCAAGTGCTTCTCTTTATGGCAATTCTATGCATCGCTGCTTTAACCAAAGCTCAGGCTGATGACGACGTCCTTCTTCAACAAGTGCATCAGTTTTTATACGAGGAGACACGAGCATTAGGCGAAGAAGTGGTGATTGACTTACGACCACCGTCCCCACATTTACCGGAATGCGTCCGACCTGAGCCTTTTTTACCCAACGCCAATCAAGCCCCCTTGGGCCGCGTTTCCGTTGGAGTACGTTGCGGTGAAAACAGTCGGCAAGTCCGCTACTTGCAGGCCCAAATTGATGTCATCGGCAATTACGTAGTGGCAGCGAGAGATATTGAACGAGGCACACTGATCACCTCAAGCATGCTAAGCGAACGCGGTGGCAATCTTGGTGACCTGTCAGCTCAGGCCCTCACCGCTGAAGAAGATATTGTGGGTAAAATAGCTCAGCGCCCCATTCGCAGTGGTAGCGCCTTTTTAGCCCATTATTTACAAGCACCTCACTTAGTTGAACGCGGGCAGCGCGTTACTGTCATAGCCCAGGGTTCTGCTTTCCGTGTTTCACGCGAAGGCGAAGCGCTTGAAAATGGTGCGCTCGGTGAGCGGGTCAGGGTTCGTTTTGGTTCACGGGAAATTATGACTGCCCGCGTCACTGGCCAAGGTATTTTAGTGGTGGATTTTTAACTTACCGCCTAAAGTTATGCGCAGCCCTGCCGATAGTTATCTTCATACAAGCTACACTAAACGCAAAGCGCATCGACGCTGACGATGAGGCAGACGACGTGAATATTGATAACATTAATTCGCTGTTACGCTCTAACCAAGCCCAGCAGCGCGATGAAACGCAAAAGGCTAACAGCGTAACTCCGGTGGCACCCGGTGGTACAACGCGCGAATCGACTCAATTGAGCCAATCAAGTATCGATGAATCTCAGGATATCGATAGCGCCAAAGTTGAAGAAATCCGTGACGCTATTCGCGAGGGCCGCCTTGAAATGAGTGCTGACCGTATCGCTGAGGGCCTAATTGCAAATCTTAAAGATTTTTAAGGAGTCGCTTTAAATGAGCCTTGCATCCTTGCTTACCGATCAACAGCAACGACTTGATGAGTTAATTTCGTTGTTGTCCAGCGAGCAAAATTTATTGACGCAAGGTGACATTGACGGTGATGCACTATCAAAAGTCGCACAAGATAAGCAATCGTTACTGGCTGAACTAGAGCGCATAGAGATTGTGCGCCGTAATGTACAAAAACGTCTTGGGTATGCCGAAGGCGCTGACGGCGCCAAAGCGGCAGCTCGCGATGCCGACTGCCTCACGGCTTGGGATAGCTTACTTGAAAAGAGTGAGCGAGCTTCGCGTATGAATGAGTTAACGGGCCAGATGCTGTCTGTTCGAATGAAGCATAATCAGGCAATGCTTGACTACATTCGGCAAATCGCAGAAAAAACGCTCTATAAGCCGGATGGTCGTAATAGCGCCCAGTCAGGCAGAATCAACGCTTCGGCCTGATCTCCTCGACAAGTCTCCAACATAGCGTTTCAATGAAAGCCTTTACTAGCAGGATTGCAAAGGCTTCTCATGTTCAGTTTACTGCCTCATCATTTTACAGCGCTGGTCATCGGCGCATCAGGGGGAATAGGCTCTGCCGTTATTCAGCAGTTACTCTCTTCCTCTCAGGTCGGCCACATAATTGCAGTAAGCCGCCAACCATCACGGATTGACAACCCCCGCCTTACCCACTTAATGCTCGATGTCTCCCAAGAGCAGGATAGGCATGCACTTAAGAAAGAGTTAGCCGCCCAGCCAATCCACTTCTTTTTCAATGCCATCGGCATCCTTCACGATGATACGCAACAACTTTTCCCCGAAAAGCACCTTGATCAGCTTAGCGAAGAAAACCTCGCGAAAACAATGTACATCAATGCTTTTGTGCCAATCTTACTGCTAGCGGCACTGAAAGATTCTTTCAAAGGGTCACACCCTGCAGTGATTGCTAGCCTTTCAGCTCGCGTTGGTTCAATCGAAGATAATCAGTTAGGGGGCTGGTACAGCTATCGTGCCAGCAAAGCAGCGCATAACATGTTGTTTAAGACAGCATCCATTGAGCTCAAGCGGCTTAATAAGCAGTCCACCGTCTTATGCCTGCACCCAGGCACAACTGATACGGCACTCTCCAAGCCCTTTCAAGCCAGGGTTTCTGACGACAAGTTATTCACACCCGCATTTGTAGCAGAACAGCTGTTGGCAGTCATCGCCCAGCGAACACCCGATGATAGCGGTACATTTTGGGCTTGGGATAGTAAACCTATCGACTGGTAGGGCGAGGTGTGAGGTGTGAGGTGTTGAAGTTTACCCCTCACTCCTCACTATTTACCCCTCACGACCACGCAAAAAAAATCCCCCAAGGCATCAGCCCCGGGGGATTTTTCATAATAATTGCCTGACGATGACCTACTCTCGCATGGGGAGACCCCACACTACCATCGGCGCTAAGCGGTTTCACTTCTGAGTTCGGCAAGGGATCAGGTGGTTCACGCATGCTATGGTCGTCAGGCGTAACTGGC
>NZ_JAUAMB010000011.1 GCF_031010175.1 Halomonas sp. SpR1 | reverse complement strand
CTAGGCTGGCAGCTTCCTGCTTAAATTCAGGCGAAAAAGTACGTCGTTTCTTGGTCATCAGACACCTCGTTTATGGTGGCAATATTACCACCTACGTTGGTGTCCGGTTTTATTGAACCACTACAACTCGTTACGATAAAGAAGTGGCGGAAAAAGAGAGTGTCGACGACAAGTCAGCCATTCCGCTTAGATACCAAGATGGGATGGGAGGCATCGATATTGAGAAGGTGCGACGGGAATAGCGTCAGGCTAAACAACAATTTATCCAGGCGATCCTAAGATACCTGTTGCGCAAGCGCTAAGAAGTGGCAGTTTCTGCGTAGCCGCTATGGCTAGAGCCTCCATTCGCTCGGAAGCATCCCGAGCCCTATTTTTGATCACTGCATCGCAATCCATTTCGACACCTATCCCCCGGCCCTTCTGCTGCTGGTCAGCCTTATGGTTGATACCGTCACTGACGGGAAGATTATCCAAGCCACATGGATTACCCCCCCTTTAAACACCCGACATTGAACCCGTATACATTGGGATTCGAGCACGTTTGATGGTGCCATGAAGATGCCACAATTAGAAAAGAAGTAGTGCTTTGCAAGCCTAGAATCAAATTGATAAAGCGTCAGAGTAAATTTTCCTATCTACCGTAAATAGATGCTTTTGATTTCGGATTCGGCAAGCTGAACATTAAGTGTCAAGTCCCGTGTTCTTATAACACACCTCGGTAGAGCCGTTTGCCCATACTATACAAGCTAAACTCTTTTTCACTGCAATGCGTCGTGAAGCGATTTCAAACTATCAGGGCCACCAGCTAACCGAATACAGTCGTCTGCCTCTTGCTCCCACTCCGCCGCTGAAGCCAGATGGAGGTGAACAGCCACTCGAGCAGACGTCGCCTCATCAAGTAAACCAGCTGGAACCCACACCAACTCGGTGTTTCTCAGCCTGTTGGGCACCGGGCTTCCGCAAGCTGAACAGAAGTCACTCCGGTAGCCAGTTGGCTTTTGAAAAGAGCTGATACTGGATTGACCAGAAAGCCAGCGAAAGTGCTCTTCACTCACAAAAGTAGCAGCATTAGCTTTAGCCCCCGTCGCTTTGCGACACAAGGAACAGTGGCATTGATACAAGTTTGGTAGTCCTCCATCAATTTCAAACGCCACCTCTCCGCAGAGACACTCACCTTTCATTGAATATTCCTTCGTAAACAAAGCCAAGCGAGCCCTAGCCCGCCGACTTACCGCTGTTAGCCGTAATACTCCATGATGAACTCTGGATGACCAGTTCGTTCATCAACCTGCTCCCCCAATGAAATAAACTCATGCTTCTTATAAAAATGGATACTTGGGTCATTCTCACTATAGACCGACAACTGCAAGCACTCCCTCCTGCTCTTGGCATCGTCAATCAGCGCTGATCCCACGCCTTTACCCTGCAATCTTGGTGACACAAAAATAGCAGCCAACGTATCTTCATACAGGCTATAAAATCCAGCTATTTGCTCCCCGGACTCAAATACAAAGGTCTCCGATGCAGGGAGATAGACATCGCGCATTTCGCTAACTTTTGACATCCAATATTCTGGTTCAATAAAGTCATGTGCTTTAATCGATGCTGACAGCCAGATATCCAAAATCTGATCAATATCCGCTTCCCGATATTTGCGAATCATCTAGGTGTTCCTTGCTGATGGTCAACTGCGCTAGAGGCATTATTGAGAATCATTTGATAAGTATTTTCTCTGCAACACAGAGCGAAGCAAATCGGGAATCCACTCAGGTTTGAAGAGAGAGGCTTCGTTTTCGAGTAGTTCGTCCAAGCTCCACCATTTCCACGTTTGAATCGTACTCTTTTCCTCATCAGTCCACTTTGCAGCGAATACCTCTCTGTTTGCAGGCCATTTAACCAGGAAGTCCCCCCTGTGTCAGGATAGTTGTTGCCTGATTTTAGTGGTCATGCCGTGTATTTCTTGCTAATTTGCGCCACTCTCTGGCCTAAATAACGCGCCGTAAATAAGTCTGTTTCATCTAAAATGCCGTCTACTGAATGAGAGATAAGTCCAGATTGTGCACCAAGCCTGTTACGCATTGCTGGATCGTAATTACCCGGTATATCCAAGCCGGCCCATAACATGCCATGCTGATTCGCGAACACTTGCAGGTATTGAAGCGTATTTAGCTGATCGCCGCTTAAGTTAGCACCAATGGTAAAGCCAGCGGCAATCTTGTTTGCCCATGATTGGTTGGCCCACAACTCACTCGTGGCATCACTAAAGGCTTTAAACTGGGCTGACACGCAGCCCATATAGGTGGGTGAGCCAAAGATCAATGCATCAGCATCGTCTAATTGCTGCAGCAGTTTGGTATTGTGAAAACGCCCTTCGGTAATATCGGCGCCAACAATTTCTGCCATGGTCACTTCAACATCAGGCACCGCCGACGCACCAGTAGCAACAGCCCTTGCAAGCTGCTTGGTACTCCCCGAAGCGGAATGAAAAACGACGGCAACTTTCATTACGCCTTCCCCATCTGTTGCTGTGTATCTGCCTGAGCTGCAAGCTGATGAACATCGCGGTTTAAATTCCGCTCGGCCGGGATATCGCTCAAATACTCGACAAACTCCACTTCAAACCCGGCCGGATCGACAAAATAGACGTTTTTGCGAAATGGCTCTGTGGCGCCAGGTTTGGCAACGGCAAAACCGGCGTTATTTAACCTGGCGACAACAGCGTCAAGGTTATCGGTCACATAAGCAAAATGGGCCAGCCCAACGCTATGGCCTTTCAGATCACGGTTCTCCCCTTCGCCATGATCGCTTAGCGCCAGGTAGTGATCATCGTCTCCAAAGTGGATCCATTTGCGTGGCTTGCCATACCACTCGCCATGGCCCTCATCGCGGATCCGCCAGTGCGGGAAGACTGCGCGGTAAAAATCCAGCATGGCATCCATATCCGCAACCACCAGGTTAACGTGTTCCAAGTACATAAGAGTCTCCTTGCGTTAGGTGAAATGGAAGGATAAAACCTCAACTTGACTTGAGGTAAAGTGTTTTTTGCGAAAGAATGGCAAAAAATATTCAGGGGCAAGAAATGGCGGAAGCGATTTGGAGTGTCGGCAAGGTTGCCAAGCGCTGCGGGATTAACGTCAGCACCCTGCATTTTTACGAGCAGCAAGGGCTAATTCATAGCTGGCGCAATGCGGGCAATCAGCGCCGTTATAAACCAGAAGTGCTAAGGCGGATTTCGGTGATCAAAGCCGCGCAGAAAGTCGGCGTCAGTCTGGAAGAGATAAAGCAGGCCTTCGAATCATTACCCAATAACCGCACGCCGACGGTTGAAGACTGGCAGCAGCTTTCAAAAAACTGGCAGCAGATGCTAGATGGGCGTATTGCTTACCTACAAAAGCTGCGCAATAACCTGGCTGGCTGTATAGGCTGTGGCTGCCTGAGCATGACCAGTTGCCCACTCTATAACCCAGACGACAAGCTGGCCGAATCAGGTAGCGGCCCAGTCCTGCTGGATCAGGCAGAGCAAAAAGCGAGAGCCCAACAAGAACCAAGCGCTAGCTCATAGTCCTCACTAGTAACACTTAATAATAGCCAAGGCCTTAACCTACACGAATGAACCATTTGGGCTTGATGCGTCCAAAGTCGCGGCGGGTGTTTGTCTTCAAGGCTTTTTTGGAATCCAGCACCACTGCTTCACGCTCATCTCTGACGAACACCACCCAATGCCAGAAAGGCCTGCCCTGCTCCATTCGCCATTTGATGGCCAACAGCGCCTTATCTGGCAGGTCTTCCCAAGTGCCGAATGGCGTCTCCGTGGGTGCAGCCGTGACACCCAAAGCACGTAAAAGTTTACGGACGTACTCGGTGTCTGACCAAAGCGCTGTGTCTTCGGCATAGATACCCAAGGCGTTTGCTGTCTCTTTCGCCTGGGCATAGGTAATGCCAGCAAGAGCAGCGCATGCCGCGATGCCACAACCGGATATTTCTTCTTGAATGATGGGGGTCATTTGATTACGAATGCTCGGTTTGTCCATTACCTAACTATCTTCATCCGCTTACGTCCGACTGCCTTGGTAGCCGTTATATCGAGCTGCTTGAGTTCGCTTGATTCACCTTCAACAAGCGCATTCCTCAACGCGGTAAGACGCTCTTGGGCCTGCTGGTCGCGCCGAATAAGATAGCGGATATACTCACTGTCATTGCCAAATCGCCCGCTTTCAACCTGACCTTTTACCCAGCTGTCTTGTTGCTCAGTCAAGGTGATAGTTTTCAGATGCATGCTCATAGCGGGGCTCCAAACGCAGCGGCAGTATGTCGATATCATACTGTATGTTTTGCTGAATCAATCCCTATTTTTGTCACGCTGCAACTCGCTATAAAGCTCGAAACGAGGAGTTAGGCGTCGCTTCGCTCAAGTATGATCTCCCACAGCGCTTTCGGTTTGACATACTTGCTAGTGACATAGTGCTCCATTGAAAGCTTGTTCCAGCCTTCGCCGAACAGTAATTCAACTGAGACTTTATCAAAAAAGCGCTTAGGGTTGCCCTCCACAAGAAATAAGTTCGGTTCGAGCTCGGCATGACCACTAGCCCCGAAATTATGATCCTGTGTGGAGTTGAGACGGCAGAGCATGATGCCGCCGGGCCGTAATGTGGAATGAATCCGCTGAACGATGGTTTGAGTTTCGTCCCAAGCGAAGTAGTGTAACGATAGGCTCGCCACAATGGCACCCACCTCACAAACCTGCTCAGGGAATGGTTCACGAATATCTCTGCACTGAACCGTAGCAGACGGAACTCTGACGCTGGTGACACCCACTGCCGTATGAGACAGATCAAAAGCGAAGACGCTAAGTCCGGCGCTGGCCAGGATGGCCGTGTCATCTCCGTGCCCACACCCGATTTCCAGGACAACATCTGTTCCAGCGCGTTCGCGCAATAGCGGCAACCAGCGTTCGAGCCAAGGGTTGGTGATCATTAAGTTTGAGACTCCTTACATCCGGGCTCAGCCACTTGCTTGGAGTGATAACGGAAACTAAGTTGGCTGCCGCTTCTCGTCAGGCGCCAGCGCTGCGTAACTCACTGACTGAAGGCCTGTTCAGCAAATCGTTAAGATGTGCGCGCACCTCCGGCCATTCACCCTGGTGTAAGCTATACATGACGGTATCACGGATTGTGCCATCGCGGCGCAGCTTGTGGCCTCGAATCACGCCGTCTTTCTTCGCGCCTAGGCGCTCAATCGCACGCTGGCTCGCGAAGTTAAAATTATCGGTACGCCAACCGACCACGTTACAACCCAGAGTTTCGAAAGCATGCCTCAACAGCAGTAGCTTACATGTAGTGTTAACATGCGTACGCTGAACGCGTTTGGCGTACCACGTAGCGCCAATTTCCACTCGCTTCACACTGGGCAGAATGTCGTGGTAACTGGTGGAGCCAAGCACCGTACCACTGGCCTCTTCAATGACAGCGAAAGCGAGGCGGTGGCCTTCCTCAAAGCTTTTTAACGCAACATTAATGTAGCCCCGCGTTTCCTCTGGCGTAGGCACCGATGTGATACGAAGATTCCACAACTCACCATCCGCAGCCGCAGCGCGCAGGCCGGGTTCATGATCGAGTGTTAATGGCACGAGCTTAATGCCGTGTACAGCTAGCGTAGTCGGTTTAACAAAGGCCATGTGCAACCAATTATCTCTTCGAGGTGAAAGGGAAAATCTGCCGCTACTCAGCATGTGCGGCTTTGTAATCAATCATTTCAATAGCATAGCGTAAGGGTATAAAAAGTGTAGGGTTATAAAACAAGCCGTTAGGCTGTTAGCCGAATCACGCTGATGTCGAGTCAGGAGTTCTTGAAATACAGGGTCTTCAGAGCCAGTCAGATGCTTTAAGAGACACCGAAATGGGTAGTCTCAGCCAAATAGTCATGGGTAGTGAACTCCAGGACTTTCAACATTGCATCACGTCTAACACGGGGCTTAGCAGTAATCTCTTAGCCGTGAGGTGGTGTGCAAATTATTCAGTAACGTAGCTTGTCAGACTTCACTTCCAAGAAGGGCTTCACGCACGTACCCCACTGCTTCTGGCATGCCGCCGAGAGTCGCTACCGCTAAATTAAAGTCGTGATGCATAGACATTTCCGTAGGCAGCGCCACGCAATTGATGCCAGCCTGATAGGCAGCTTCCAGCCCATGCTGAGTATCTTCAATTGCCAGGCATTCAGCGGCGGAGAGACCGAGCTGCTGCAGCGCGAGTAAATAGCAATCCGGCGCAGGCTTGCTTGCCCGAACATCATCTCCTGAGACTATCGCAGAAAAATAGTGCTCTAACTCGTTGACCCTTAACGTTGTTTGAATACCGTTCGCACTGGCACCCGTTACCACAGCAAGCTTTAGACCCGCGCCATAAAAGCAAGATATGGCCTCTTCTACACCGGGCATCAAGGGAAAAGCTTGCCGTTTAAGGTACTCGCGTGTTGCTGCGTTCTTCGCCTCGGCAAGTAGCTCCGGTGATTCATTAATACCATACCTCTGCACCAAATCTATGGCATTAGCAGGAGTTGGCACACCTGCATAGTGAGCTTTGTACTGCTGTTCGGATAATGTAAAGCCATAGCGCTTAAGAACTTGCGCCCACATTCTGTAGTGGACTGGTTCAGAGTTGACTAGAGTGCCATCGTGGTCGAATAGGATTGCTCGAAGCTGCATATGGTTTCCGAGAAACGTAATTTGTGAACGCTAGGATAGTCATAATAGCTGCTAACTTGCTAACAGTCTTACTAATCAGTATCCATAACAGGCAGGACAGGATTTAACCCCACAATATTTGCATATTCCGTAACTACCAAGCAGTGCCTTCTCTGCATAATCCACGCCTACATCATCGAACGTAGGTCACGAGCTATGAGCGCGGCGAATGCTCTGGCCGTGTCGCTGCCATCATCGGCCAAATAGACATGGGTGAGTCCTAACGATGGCAGTCCCCAATGCTCAGGGACTTCGACTAGATCATGGTCGACCAGCGATCTAGGCAGAGCCGCCACCGCAAGATCTGCGCGAAGCGATGCAACCTGCCCCATCGACGTATCGCTAGAATAGGCAACACGATAGGAGCGGCCGACTTTCTCCAAAGCGCTGAGCGCCGCATCGCGCCAAGCGCAGCCGATCTCAGCCACTGCCAGCGGCAGAGGATCTTGCTCCACGGCACGACCACCATCATACATTAACCAGATCAGTTCTTCGGAAAACAGATCAAGCGCCTGAAGCTGCGGCATATTTGCTTCATTAAAAAGCGCAAGATTGGCGTTACCCTCCATGAAGAGTCGCTGCGAGGTCTCACTGGAGTCCAGTCTGACATCTACACGGATATTAGGATGAATTTCGGCTAATCGTTGAAGCAATCTCGGCACCAGGGAAACACCAAGATCATGTGGAGCGGCGATACGCAGCCCCCCAGACAAAGATGAGCCATGGAATGCGGCCATCGCCTCATCGCTGATCCCTACCAGACGCCGTGCAAATCCCAGCAGAACCTCTCCGTGGTAGGTCAAGTGCACACGACGGGCATCACGATATAGAAGCCTTACACCAAGCTGATCTTCCAGCTTGCCGACCTGAAGACTGACGGCAGAGGGTGAGCGGTGCACGCGCGCTGCAGCACGACGAAAACTCCCCGTTTCGCAAATCGCAACGAAGGTTCGGGCGGCATCCAGATTAAGCGTCCGGGTGACTGTCCCCTGATCATCAGCTTGGTAAGTTGAGGTTTTCTCATTCATAGAGTCACCATATATCGTTTTTCTAATTCTCAGGCAAAGCATACCCTTTACCGAAACGAAAACCAAAGGATGAACAATGTCATCGCCTTTAAAAGAGCGCAGCCTTGGTCTTGTCTGGGCCACGACCGCTATTAGCATCTGGTCAGGATCGTTGGTCATGTTGCGGCTTGGCGTAACGACGAGCCTAAATGCATACGACCTTACCGCACTGCGTGTCGGTGTCGCTGCGCTGCTTCTTGCACCTGTCATCTACAAGAGAGGCCTCACTCCAGGAGACAATGGTGTGGGTGGCGCCCTAACGATGGCAGTTTGCTTTGGGGCACCCTATATCCTACTTATCTCACTTGGACTGAAAACTGCTCCAGCATCTGCGGCAGGCTCCCTCAATCCTGGGATAATGGCCATCGTCTCCGTGCTATTGGGCTGGAAAATTTTCGGCGACAAGATGGGCCCTGTACGCATACTAGGAGTAGGAGTAATTCTTATCGGGATATCATTCTTTTCAGGTTTTTTGAGCACAGGAATGCCCTCAACCGGGCACTTTATACTGATCTTTACTGGCGTGATGTGGGCAAGTTATGCGCTGATAGCCCGCCAATCAGGCATCCCGGCCCTGCACGCCACGGCTATTGTCGCCGTGGGCTCTGCCATTCTTTACCTACCCATCTACGCCGTTGCACTACCCAAGCAGCTAGCCGACGCCCCAACAGCCGACATTGTGATGCAAGCGGTATTTCAAGGTATTCTCGTGAGTGTCGTCGCCGTCTTTGCTTTCAACCGTTCCGCAGAGCAGCTCGGGCCGATTACAGGCGCAACCCTGCCAGCATTGATTCCAGTAGTAACATTAGGGCTAGGAGCTGTCGTCTTGGCAGAAAAAGTAGATACCATAGGCATTATCTCCTCGGTTCTGATCAGCGCTGGCGTTGCAATGACACTTAGCCGGTCAGATAAAAAGTGAGGAAAGTGAGCACGGTCATGCGGCGAGCTATAGAAAAAGCTAAAAGCGCAGTGATAAATCGTGAGCATTAACGACGCTGTAGAAAAACCAATTCTTAGTCCCTCTCCAGCCAATTGCCTTAATCAATTTTATCAGCTATTGATTAGTTTTACTTTTCCGCTCTGCTCAACCATTAAACCCATGGCCGAATTCAAGACAATAAACGCGCGTGCCTCTTTTCCTCCAACACGCTGCTTACATAAATATTAAGGTGAATATCAGACAGTTTATGATATCTATCATACCATTCGATCCCAATTTGCTGTTTGCTGCCGCCGTTGCCAGAAGGTAGCCTGACTGAAACGCCTTGGTCCCTGATAGCTGGCCTTGAGGTGCCAGAGATAACGCTGGCTAACCGCTTGCATTTCCTGCTGGTAGGCACCAAGAGATTGGTGCAAGCCAGCTTCGATGGCCTTGGCCGCACTGGTCGCCGAGGCCAGGGAATGAAAAAGCCCTTGGGAAGCCAATGGGTCGAAGGCCAGCAGGGCATCCCCGATAGCCAGAAATCCCGACCCCGCCTTTGGCAACTGCTCTACTTCCAACAGGGAAGTGCCCGCCGGTCGACCGCGTACATGGGCAGGTGCCAGTCCCTCCAGCACCTCTGCCAACAAGGCATGCTCCCTGGCTCGGGCCAGAAAGACGTCGGGGCGGCGCAATAGCCGACGGCATAGAGGATCATCGACATCCATATGGTAGGCCAACACCCGCTGCCTGTTAGGCAGGTTCACCGTATACCACCAGCCATGAGCATCCGCCTGAATGCGCATAGTGGCGTCCTGGCTCTCGGCCGCCTGATCCAGAAAGCAGTAGAGACACAGCAAAGGATCATCGGCGTAGCGCTGTAATCCCAATCGGCGAGCCAAGTGCCCGTTCCGGCCCGTGGCGTCTACCAACACCGGCGCCTTGAACGACCCCAGTGTCGTGTCCAACTGCCATTGGCCCTGGCGGTGGCGGATATCCGTTTGCTTGCAGCCCTCCCCCAGCGTCACCCCGACATCCAGGGCTCGCCGACGCAGCATCTGCTCGAATTTCCGCCGATCCAGATACCAACCGGGGCCAGCCGGATCCTGAATGGCATCCCGCCAGACCGGCCTGTCAACGTCCCACACCGATACTGCCGCGCCCCGTTCCCGGTGCCCAGATTCTCGAAAAGCCGCCAGCAATTGAAGACGCTGCAGCAGCAAGGCGGCCGCTCCCGGCAGGGACTCCCCGATGGGAGGTGATCTGGCAGGGAGAGCCCGTCGTTCCAGTACCAGCACCCGCTGCTCCGGCCGCAGCAAGGTGCCAAGCGCCAGCCCCGCGGGTCCGGCACCAACGATCACCACGTCGAAGGGACGAGGGTCGGCCATTATGAGCGGCCGCGTCGTTGTTCGATCAATAGCTTACGCATGCCCTTGTCGGTGTCGTGGCGCTCCTCGGGCGTCAAGTCGCGACCGCCTCTATCTTCGACCTGCATCTGCGATGGGAAGTCGGGATCTCCGCTGAGCCCTGGCTGCACCTCCACGATCCCCATCTGATCGAAATCAGTTACCATATTCGCCAACTGTTTATTGTGGTCAGCGCCCAGGGTACGGTCCCAATTGGCACGCTGATGGTAGGCAGCCAAACGCTCTTCCCTCGGCAGCGAGTCGTTCATCACCGTGTCATAGTTCTCCTTGCTCAGCACCTGATTAGGTACCCGGGCAGGCCAGAAGGTGGGCAGATAGGGATCATATTCGGTGTCGTAGCCGGAGCGGCAACTGGCGGTATCAGTTTGCCAGGGGATGGCCATCCAACGGGTAATAGAGCCAGGAAATTGGCCGTAAAGGGGGCCGTTATAGGACTTCACCATGGCCGGCGTCAGGGTCGTGCCATAGTCCGGCTCCGGATCTTCGGGACTACGGTGGCGCCAGCGGTAGGGTTCCATATACATGGTGCTGTGGCGTACCGGCCAGGTCATCTCACACCCCGGATGAAAAGCATCGGCGATGCAGAACTCCATCGCTGCCCTGTCCAGCATGGCGGGCTGCTGCTCCAACGGTACCTTGTCGATGCTCTCAGGTGATTGCCGATGCGGATCGTAGTCCGCCTCAAAATCCCCTTCTGCCCACTTGTCCAGCAGAGCCAGCTGGGTGGTGGTCAGAGCGTTCATAGCGTCGGGCACACTGGGCACGGGAACATTCATGGCATCGCCATAGATCCAGGGCCAGGGCTTCATGGAGATATCGCCATCCTGGGGATTGCGGAAGCTATTGACCACAGTGCGCCTGAGCTCAGCGTAGGTATCACCCGGCTCGGCCAGTTGCGATAGATAGCGGGGCTCCAGGAAGTGCTGGGGCATGCCATAGCCGAAACCCGCGGCAAAGCCCGCGTTCATCCATTGTAGATCGCACATGGCTTTGAGAATGGGCAGTATGTCGTCGCTGAAGGAAGGCCTGGTGGGTGCCGGTAACTGACCAGCCTGGATAGCCACATCCGTCATCAGCGCGTACATGGTACGCACCGCTTTCTGCTGGGGCCCATAATTGGGCGGCGCCACCACCACCCAGGCTGGCGTCACGGCAATCGGACGGCCATCCACCAATACAGTGGCCGTCACGGGGCCGTCACTGGTGTCATCATACCAGCCGTCATTATTGGCGAAGGTGGTGGGGGCCTTTTCCTGATAGGAGGCGGAGTGCCCATAGCCACCGAAGACCTGCAGGCGGCCAACGGTGTCGGTGCGTATCTCCCCCAGTGGCACCTCTATTCCCATGAACTTACCGCCCTGAAACTGAGCCTCGCCGGAGCAGGTACTGATGCTGCGAGCACCTGGAATGATGGATAGATTGTGCCTATCCCGCAGAGCCACCTCGGCGTTACGACGTGTGGAAGGTGCTGCCGTCTCCGCTTCAGGGATATCCAACGCGAGTTCGAAGTTGTACCAAGCTGCTTTATGGTTAGCTACCTCCACTGTCCAGGTAATCTCGGTGGCGGGATCCATGGTCAGTTCCCGCACTACCCTACCGTTGCCGTCGTAAGCGTAGATGCGGAATTCAGCCACCTCGCGCTTCAAGGCACCGGTAGCGTCCCGATAGGCGCCCGGCTCCCTGGGCAGGGGCTCAGTGACCTGGGGACCGATGTAGAAACCGTCAGTTTGCTTGGAATTGCCAACCCTGGCGATGCCAATGGCGGGGTGGATTTTGGCGTAGGCGATCTCAGTCATCTGTCACTCCCTTTTTGTATGGAACGACACCAAGAAGCTAGTCGCTCTGGCGCCGAATAGGCTCATGAACCTCAGAACTGAAACTGAAGAAATAGTACGACTGGCGAAGCGGTGCATTGCTGCCTACCAAGATAGAACAAGACAGCCACTTATTCACCGCAAAAGGTAAAATTTAATTTGGGCCTCATCTATTCAAACTGAACTGCTACCTTTTACAAAATAACCAGCCTCCCCCACTTAAGCGTTTATCAAACCCCGCCCAAACCATTAACCGCTACGATTTCGAAATCAGTCGGTGCACACTCATAGCTGATTTCTAGACTCATGCAGGCAGCTAACCAACCTGAATTGATAGGTTTGGCTTAGCTAGCGTTGCTTTGCAGAAACTTCGTGTTTTAGAGCGAGCTTAGGCGTGGCATGCCGTGCCGTGCCGTGCCGTGACTTAGCATGCATCTACGGCTCAATGCGAATTGGTGTTCCGTTTGGCACCGCGTGCCAAATCTCTTCCATCTCAACATTCGTCACGGCTATGCAACCATCAGTCCAATCCCACCGTTGGAGTAGACGACCCAACCAGCCAAACCCGTTCCTCTGGCCGTGGATCATGATCATACCCCCAGGCGAAACGCCACGCGCCTCCGCCTGCGCGCGATCACCCTCGTTTGGGTATGAGATGTGGAGAGACAGATGCGCCATGCTGTTAGGGTTTCTCCAATCGAGTACATAGTCGCCTTCCGGTGTCCGTTGATCACCTTCCTCCTTTTTATGTCCGACCGGATTACCCCCGAGTGCAACCCCGTATTCACGGTAGGGCTCACCATCCCTTAATAGATAAAGTTTCCGCTTTTCCTTGATAACCAGTACTGCCTCTGCCTGCGGAAGTTCTTCAGCAAGCAACGCTGGCAAACGGGAATCAGCAAAGTAGGCGCCTGCCCCAAGAACCAGAACAATTAATAGGATTGCTATCAGTCTGTGTCGCACTTTAACCGCCTTTGGGTATAGCGCTCGGCTCACCGGGCAAATTTTTGATAGAGGCTTTTATCTTTTTTTTCACAAAAGATGACAACGGAAACTTATCCGGTGCAGCCCGCTGGTTATGTTGTATTTCACCAGATTGCTGATGAAGAATAATGCAGTACTCATAGTAATCTCATATATTTGGCTCTAGCAGCTGCTTTTCTAAACACTAATGCAAGTATTCGCCTAAAACCTAATGTTGGCAGCAAGATTAGCCAAGGCATCATCGACTTCGCGTTTATAGTCATGGGACGAAATATAACCCTCATAGTGATCGAAGTACTTATCCACGTTAGACGCAATAGGTTTGAACTCTGAACCTCGGCCAGTGCCATGCATGGGGAATAGTTTTGCATGTAGATGATCAACCCCATAGCCTTCGAATATCATTCCTGTACGACCAACATCTTCCAATTTCTCATCTAGCAGCAAAGCCACTCGCTTTGAAGCCAACACCAATGCTGTCACGATGTCGTCATCTTGCGCGAACAAATAGCTTGGAATATGACATTTCGGGATAACCACTGAAAAACCAGGTGTATTGGGATAAATAGACAGAAAGGCCAGATGATTGTCATCCTCCCAAATCTTGTGGCATGGCACTTTACCCGCCACGATCTCGCAAAAAACACAGCTCATCGTTGAGCCCTCGATTCTAGTGCATCGTCAAATGAAGACAGCGCCTTCGGCCAACCATTATAGGAGCGTCCGAATCCATCGGGATAAAGAAGAAGACTGCCTTAGCGTTCACTTCGAACCGCAGGACGGCGAACTAGCATGCGCTCGTTCGGAAGATCAGATTCTACCTTGCCGTATCTGAAGGTAACGATTCGATCCGCTACTGCGAAGTAATCATCATCATGTGTGACGACAATCACTATTTTTCCACGCGCAGCAAGCTCCGGAAGTAGTCTCAGGTAAAAAGTTTCACGGAAAGCCGGATCCTGATCAGATGCCCATTCATCGAAAATCACAACCGGCTTGTCTTCCAGAAGAACCACCAGTAAGGCAAGACGCTTGCGCTGTCCCGTTGACAATGCAGTGGTGGTGGAGAGCATTCCCCCTTCCAAGCGCACCACTTTCTCGAGCTCCAATCGTTCAAGATATCTCTCGGCGGTAGATGCAACTTCTTGATCGCAGTGTTGAGAACCTGAAGGATAAGCATCAAACACATGGTAATCGCTAAACACACCCGCGAAATGCTGGCGGTACCAGTCGATGTTGTCGGCACTTATCGGCTGTCCGTTCAGATGTATTGTTCCCGAATCTGCTTCGTAAAGGCTAGTGATCACTTTAGCCGATGTCGTTTTACCTGAACCGTTGCCACCAACGAAGAAAACGATCTCGCCTGGCCGGAACACCAAATCTAACGGCCCTACGTGAAAATCGCGCTCCTCAGCCTCCGCCTGCTTGTACGTATATTCCAGAGATGAAACAGAAAGGCTTTCAACGGCGCCGTGACCGACAATAGCTGCCGAAGCCTCATGACGATGTAGATTTTCATCCAGGACACCGAGCTCCTGAAGACGCTCAATCGAAACTTGGGCCGTTGTAAGTGTCGAGAAAAACTGCACGATACCTTCAATCGGTGCGGGTAAATACAGCACAATTACTGCGAACTTCATTAATGCCGCCCGATCAAGTACCACGAATTGCGGCACGGCAAAGACAATTACACCGAGGCAAACAAAGTACAGCACTTGGCTTAGTGTAAGACCCGTGGTTGCGTACACTGCCCCGAGCAGCGACTTGCGAAAATGCCTATCGAGCATATTCGAGAACGATTTTTCGAAAAAGTGGTGCTTACGGTGAGCGTTAAAACGCAACTCCTTGGCTCCACGAGCCATGCCGCCGGTGAGATCGTATAGTCCGTCGCGTGCGTTGCGGGCATCACGCTGAGCGTTCATCGCCATTGCGAGTAGCCAGCGATAACATATGACACCTAGTATAAGAACGGTGAGCAGCGCAGCTAGCCCCGCAGTGGAAACGAAGCCAAGGTAGGTCATCGCACCGATAAGCACGATGACATGACCGAGAAAATTTGGAAGCCCCGACAGACCCGCACCAATGCGTGCCACGTCATCGAACACATGCGCCATAATCTTTGGAACACCTAGTTCTTCGATTCGCGTCAATGGTAAGCGCAGGATATTTTTGGCGAGATTGTGGCGGATTCGTGCGATGGCCCGCATGGAAAGCCAGTCGAGTAAATTACGCGATACGAGGCGGCTGACCACCAGCAGTACCACGGCTCCTGAAAACCAGAGCCCAGCCGACATGCCTTCCGGAATCTCCCCAGCCAGCTCCCTTCCAATGAGCTGCAGAGCCAAGATGGTTGAGCCCGCGGAGAGCAGAACCAGAATCGTCAGAGGCAAAATAGCCTTGCCGCAAATGCGAAACAGAAGCAGCGTAACATTCATATCAAGTCCTCTGTTTTCAGTGTCAGCAGCACTGATTTAACCTCTCCGTTTCACCGATTTTAACCGTCCTCTCCATGTGCATAACGAGGCTGCAGAGAACCCAATTCCTAACCATCCAGCCAATTGTCTCAGTGTATTTTTCCGCAACATAACTCAGATCTGCTAGGATTCAGAACCGCAGAGGCCTACTAGTTCGGAAGTTTTCTTGGTAATTCATCCCCATGGCGCTAAGCCACAGCCGAAAGCCGCACCCTTTTAGATTCGTACTGTAATGCAAAAATACAGTGCATCATTAACGCCTTGATTGTCTTGTAACCACTGAACCGCTTCGCTCGAAATAGTGGTACGGCAAAGTTGTAGGTTTTTTTGAACCGAAAGTTCTTCAAGGCTTAGTATACCTTGCCCTTGAGTTATTAGGGCGCGGAAGTGCGCCTATGAAGCAACGAAACAGTGAACAACATTACAGCGGTGGATACGCCAACGATGATGAATGCCATGGGTAAAAACAGCAGGTTTTCTGTCGCGCCCAGCCATCGCGGTAAAGAGATTGGCGAAATCAGCCCAAAGATCCCGAGTACCGTACTAATGATGATGACGCCGAAGATTCCAACCAGAGCCAAAGCCGGTTTGTTTCTAAGTGGTGCCCATTTACAGTACAACAACATCTGAATACTTGACGCAATAATCAATGGCGGGGCAAACCACCATGCCAGCAATATGAAAAACTCAATTAATGTCATGTATTCGCTCATAGCCCTAACGAGTTACTCATCGGAAAATTAAGAGCGCGCAGCAAGTAATTATTCCACATTCAGCAACGGGTATTGATCTGGTGTACGAAGCCAGCCTCATCTCTAACGCCAACCCGGTTGCCATCAGGGTCGCTGATATTGATGGTTCTGCCCCACGTGTTTTCGGTAATGGCAGCTTGAATGCCCCAGGTCCTGATTTTCATCAGCGCTTCCTCCAAGTCGTTCACGTTAAATCGCAATTTAAAGCTACCCTCTTCTGGCGATTTGACGCCGTTCTTTGCTTTGCCGCCCTGCTCCACCATCAGATACCCATGGCCGAATTCAAGACAAGTAAGCTTAAAGCCGTCGTCCTCTCTCTCGAATAGCTGACGCAAACCAAATAGATCTCGGTAGAAAGCTACGCACTCCGCGTAGTTCTCAGTGTTCAGGATTACCCCGTAGCGGGCTACATTTGAGTTCATAAACTCTCCTATTGCTTAACGCCGCTCAGCAAACACTGTTACGAAACGGCAGTTTTCATCTCTCCTCACCCTGCCGTTTCTGCGCTTCTGGTTGTTGTGCTTCTACCTGCACTGCATGCTACTGAGCATCCCGGTTTAAATTGCGCTCGGCCGGAATATCACTCAGATATTCAACAAACTCCACCTCAAACCCGGCCGGATCGACAAAGTAGACATTTTTGCGAAATGGCTCGACAGCGCCAGGTTTGGCAATGGCAAAACCGGCGTTATTTAACCTGGCCACAACGGCATCAAGGTTATCGGTCACGTAAGCAAAATGGGCCAGCCCAACGCTGTGGCCTTTTAGATCACGGTTCTCTCCTTCGCCATGATCGCTTAACGCCAAGTAATGCTCATCGTCGCCAAAGTGAATCCATTTGCGTGGCTTGCCATACCACTCGCCATGGCCCTCATCGCGTACCCTCCAGTGCGGGAAGACAGCGCGGTAAAAATCCAACATGGCATCCATATCATCAACCACCAGATTAACGTGTTCCAAGTACATAAGCGTCTCCTTCCGTTAAGTGAAATGGCAGGATAAAACCTCAACTTAACTTGAGGTAAAGTAGTTTTTGCGAAAAAATGGCAACAGATACTAGATAGGTGTATTGCTTACCTACAAAAGCTGCGCAATTACCTGGCTGGTTGTATAAGCTGTGGCTGCCCAGTTGCCTGCTCTACAACCCCGATGACAAGCTGGCTGAATCAGGCAGCGGTGCGGTGCTTCTGGATCAGGCTGAGCAGCGGGCCAGGGTAAATCGCTAGACAGGTTAACGTGCAGAAACCGGCCTTATGCGGGTTAATGTTGGAATTGTGAAGCCAAGTAAGAGCTTCAAACGCCTCAATCGGTTTCAGCGGCTGGCTGCTTTTACTTTATACTGCCCCATCTTTTATTTTCGACACACCTTACGACGATCTGTCAGGGCGCCTTATGCCATTTGCAAAACTAGGATTATCCACTCCTCTTGTTCAAGCGATTACCGAACTCGGTTACAAAACGCCAACGCCCATCCAGGAACAAGCGATTCCTGCCATTCTTTCGGGTAACGACTTAATCGCCACCGCACAAACAGGCACCGGCAAAACCGCTGCCTTTGTGCTGCCTCTGCTGGAACGGTTCAGTAACGCGGGAACGTTACGCGGCAAACGCATACGCGCGCTGATTCTTGTGCCGACCCGTGAGTTAGCGGTTCAGGACGAAGCCAATGTGGCTCAATACGCTAAACACACGCACCTAACCTCTATGGCCATGTATGGCGGTGTGGATACCGAAGCTCAAAAAGAGCGCCTGATCAAAGGGGTGGATATTCTGGTCGCCACGCCCGGCAGGTTGCTTGATTTGGCGCATCAGCGTGCGCTGCACTTTGATGAACTTAAAGTCATGGTATTGGACGAAGCGGACAGAATGGTCGACATGGGCTTTGTCGACGACATCAAGAAAATCATAGACCGCCTGCCTGAAGACCGTCAGAACCTGCTGTTTTCGGCCACCATGACCGATGACGTTCGGGCGCTGGCCTACGATTTTTCAGATAGCAAGATGACCGATCTTGCGGCTGAAATATCCATTTCCCCCAACATTCGCGCTGCCGCTAATATCAAACAGTGGCTAATCACCGTCGACAAAGACACCAAGTCTGCCCTGTTGAGTCACTTAATTAACGAACAACAGTGGGATCAGGCACTTATTTTTACCGAGAAAAAACACAATGCAGCCAAGCTTGTTGCTCAACTGGAAAAACGCGGCATCACAGCGGACTCCATTCATGGCGATAGAAGCCAAGCCATGCGCGAAAAGATTCTGGCTCAGTTCAAATCTGGCGAATTAAAGTACCTGGTCGCTACGGGAGTTGCCGCGCGTGGTTTGGATATTGGCGAACTGAGTCGTGTGGTGAATTACGATTTACCTTTTAAGCCCGAAGAGTACGTCCACCGCATTGGCCGAACCGGCCGCGCGGGTGCCTCAGGTGAAGCGATTTCTTTTGTAGACATGAGTGACTTTAAAAATCTTTGCGCCATTGAAAGGCGATTAAAAAGCACTATTGAGCGCAAAGAGATTGCAGGCTTTCCGGTTCGAAAAGCAGTACCCGAGTCAAACTTGAACTTTAATAAACAAAGTAATCGTTAAACCTTACCAAAGAAGCTCACCTCCGTGAATTCTTAAAAAACCAAAGGTGAGCTTCTTTATTACTGGCATTTCACGAGGCGGGTAAAAACCCATCTAACAGCTCGGCATTAGTGGGATATTTATCCAATAACTCAAGCAACTTCTGCGCGCCTTCTACTGGCTTAAGCGTGGTCAAACCTCTACGCAGTGTTCTTACTTTTTCAATATCTTTTGCATCAATCAACAGCTCTTCACGACGGGTACTGCTTTTGGCAATATCTATCGCCGGAAAAATCCGTTGATTGGCCACATCCCGCGATAACACAAGCTCCATATTGCCCGTGCCCTTGAACTCCTCGAAAATCACCTGATCCATACGACTTCCCGTATCCACCAGCACGGTGGCCAGAATGGTGAGCGATCCGCCGTTCTCGATCTTTCTCGCGGCACCGAACAGTTTTCGGGGTATTTCCATCGCTCGGGAATCCAGCCCACCCGACATAGTGCGACCGTTGCCCCGCTGCTCGGCATTATGAACGCGCAAGAGTCTGGTAAGCGAATCGATCACAATCATCACATTGTGCCCCTCGCCTGCTTGCTTACGCGCCGTTTCAAGCAGCTTATCTGCCATATTGACATGGTGTGTGTAGCTTTCGTCTGAAGACGATGCATGCACCTCTGCCGAGACACTGCGCTTAAAATCGGTCACTTCTTCCGGGCGCTCATCAATCAACAAGGCATACAGCTTTATGTCGGGATGAGCCTCGGCCACGGCCTGACAGATATGTTTTAACATCGTCGTTTTGCCAGAGCCTGGCGGCGCCACAATCAACCCACGCTGCCCCATCCCAATGGGCGTAATCAAATCCATCGCTCGAACGGTACGCTGTTGAGAGCCAGGCGCTAAATAAATGCGCGGGGAAGGATGAACAGCAACGCCATTTAAAAAACGCTTTTCTGGATCATCAGGAAATTGATCTTCAACTTCGTCGGTGGGCTTGGCATCTACCTGTTTTTTCGTCTTCAGACTTAGTGTTTTTCTCGTCATAATATCGATTGATCGCCTTTAATAACCTGAATTTATAGAATAACTGCAGCGCTTTGAAAATGATATTGAGCGAGAGCAACGCTGAATCGCTCCAGGGTTCGTAGACACCTCCAGGCCTTATTGTGAAATGCACCAAGACACGTCGAAATGGCGCCAGTACGAGCCTGCTTTCATTGCGTCGACATATTGGCAGCAGTTTGAACTGCTCAATGGTCATACGGAACCTGCTTTGCTAACGCCCAGTTAACCCGCGAATCACGGAGGGCGCAGCCCGTTATGTTGTGTCGGGTTCAACGGATTGTCAGAGCTCTCGGATGCATAATCAACATAATTGCTTACCGCAGCTTTCTCGAATAAATAGCGCCTTAGTATTTTAATGCATCTATCGAAAAATAATTTTCTTTGTTCATCACTTTCAAAGCTTACGCCCCTAAGGTCACTCTTAATTTTCTTTGAAAACTTCGTCTTACTAATAAATCTTGACGAAATAAATCTAAAACCAAAAGGTAGTTGTTGTGCTACGGAAAATGTGTAAAGTTTCAATTTTTTTGACACACCTTCCAAGGGAAGGGTTAGGCAGTACTTATTGCTATCTAAGGAAAGATCAGAGAAAATTACAACCCTTCGTTCATCTCCCACCTCAGGCAATGGAACTATTAATGTTCCAAATTTAGTTGAATAGCTAACGACTTCTCGAAAGGAGATCCCGTGCTTCATCATGTTTTGACCATTCTTCGCTGGGTCATATTGAGTAAATTGTGACTTTGAAAAAATCGTCTCCGAAATTTTAAGCTTGTCATGTGAGTTAGGGAACAGCTTATTCAGGGCATAAATTTTTATGTCAAGATCAGCAGCTATGTGGAGCTGTATATTTCCTGTTAATATTTTCCCAAGAACGACATCTCTATTTTGAGGCAGATTCAAATCCTTCAGCTTTTGGTTCAACTCCGCTTCGGGCATGTTCTTAAAAACATGCTCTATGTCTGACGATACTGTGTATTCAAGCAACTATATTTCCTCTTTACGATTTTCCTACGTCTAACGCCCCGCTTTGCGGAAAATTTGTCCGGCAGCAGCGCTTTTTTAGGGTATTGATGCCGCATAGTCTTTGTAGGCGCGAGACATCTAACCATTCACTTTACATAGCTGTGATTTGCTTATAGGCCACAGCCTTAAATCGTGGTTACGGAACTTTTTAACTGATGACGTAGAGGATTTATTTGTTTTTTCACTCACCCCACTAGCATCAAAAATACCAAAGGCGAGCAACACATCATCAACTTTATAACTTTCAAACATCTCAATATCAGGAGACCATATAGAAACACTCACTGAATCCAATGTATCTTTTTCATCTGTTTTTCTATATGGGCCAGCTAAGTTAATTACTGAAAATTTACCGTTTTTACCATCGATAGTTCTGATAGATTTGACAACCCCGACAATCGCAACTGGAACTGTGACGGTTGCTTTACGTATATTCGAATAACACCTAAAAAAATCTTTATCTTCGTAGTAAAAGTCCTTCCATGGAAGGCGAACACCTTCAAACACTAGTTCTAGTAGATTTTCTATATCTGTGTTTTTTTCGCAAAACGACCGCACCTTTAACACCCTTAGAGCACTATTTATATATGAACCAAGCTTTTTTCCAGACTTTACATATTCTTTTTCTTTAGTTTCTTTTTTATCATCTGTTTCGTCCTTATTTTTTTTCTTCGCCAGATATTGTAGCTCATTTATAGCCTTTTTTACGGCTAATAATCGTAACTCAAATTTACCTGATTCTGTTTGAGTGAGAACATTCCCTTCAGACTCTCGAACAATTAATTTTACCTGACCTTCAACGTTGTACTTGCACTCCGAGCCGTGAGTATTTCTTGTTTTCAATCTGAAGTATGGATTTACAGAGATAATTTTGTCGCCTACCTCACGTGTGAAACCATTCACGAAGCTAACTTTGGCGTCACAAAATTCGCATTCAAGAGGGGATTCATAATCTGAGCTTTCGGCCATAGATATATTGATTTTTATCTTGTTGCTATCTATAGCAGCATGCATTTTTGAAGCCATATAAATTCCAATTTTAGATGTATTGCCTAACGAGGCTGTAGAAAAATTCGATTTCAAGCCACGTGTATCGCCTGTCGTCCTGATTTTTTGGCTCAGCCAGTCATCTGGCTGAGTCATCCTAATATCGGTATTCAGCCACTAAGGAGCGCGCCTAATGCCAGTTAAGAGGGCTATTTTGCACTTATGAATCGCCATACCCCGCTCCTCGCCTCTCATGAGGCAACAAAATGACCATCATTCGCCAACTTCTCAATATTGTGCACCATACAGTAGAGCTGCCATTGACCTTGCACCTTCTTCTTACCCCGAAGGCTGAAGCGGCTCAGTCTATTCGTCGTGCCAATGTTGCCGAATACCGGCTCTACGACTGACATGCGATGGCTGTAGATTTCCTTGCCCTTCTGGCTATCCATCCGGTGTTTCATCCAATCGGTGTAATTTGGTAAGCGTTTGTTCTCGATAATAAAAGACACTTGTCGCCCTACGCCATTGCGATGGTCGGCCGAACTTGGGTTCTGTATGCATCGGTATTTCTTTGGGCAGTACCAAGCCGACCGGTCGCATCATTGCGGTACTTGGGATGGAAAACAGACAAGTCGAGCTTGTGCTCGATCAGGTAGTGCACAGCGTGTTCAAAGGTGCCTGGCTGGAGTTGATTCTGGTAGTTGATCACCACCATGGCATTCTGATCGTAGTTATAAGCCTTGAAGCGCGGCATGCTGACCACTCCTCGTCTATTTTTTTCGATCCTACCAAAACTTAAGTATCAGTGGGATTTTCTACAGCCTCAACGCATAGCTAACCGGCGCGAGGCACAAGCTTCCGGTTGAGCGCATCGTTAGACCGGTATCCTAGCGAAACTCGTTGAATGTCTTTAGCAACTTCATAGTCGCCTCATAATCTAACTGGTCACCTTCATACTCGCACCGATAAAGTCCCTGGAGATTCGACGGCAGGTTCACTCCCTTCTCTACAAGCAAGACAAAGCGGTTCTTGTACAGTGCGATAGCGGCACCAATTTCGATTAGCACGTTCTCGTTAATTCGCGTATGAGTATTCCCTTCAGTGTCGAGCAGTTCTCCTTCTTTGCTCACATGGATAACCGCCGCACCACACTGGCGCATGTCGTTAAACACCTTCTCGGGAACCGGCACGGATGCAGTATCTTTCTCAACCGACACTATCGGATTGAGCTTTCCGAATGTAAGTAACTCCTTGAGCTGTGTAACGATTTTCTTGTTCTTGCCGTGGCTTATGAAGACGTTATTATTTTCTTGTTTATGTGTTTCCGGTTCTTCCGCTGGCTCCTTTTTACCGGATACGCGCTTAGCGACAGCGTCCAGACCTTCGTCACTATTCTGCTCGACCTCTTGCATCATGTCCTGTTCTTCTTCCTGCTCCATATCGGGTTGTGGCGCCGGAGAGCCCAACGCAACAAATAGGCCGGTTTTGGTATCGCGCAAAACTCCCGCATAAATACCATTCTCGTGGATCAGTTGAACCGCGCGATTGGCTCGTTCTTTAGGTATACCCATGCCCACAAGTACGTTTTCGGCGATAGATTCCTTCGGAAACTTTGCCTTGTTGTACTTTTGGAAAAATTCCCCCATGATGCGCGGCTGCAGGATCGCCTCCACTCGCGCCGCGGCGTCGTCTCCTTCGGTTGTCGGCGCCACTATTCGACGGCCGAGCTCCGTAAGAGCGATGGAGTTGGCATTATAGCCACCCTCAGTAAGGCCATATGCAATGGATGTACCGCACATGTTGCGCCAACCTCCGCTTGTCGGCGAGAGGTCGAGAGCGAGGGCTATTTCGTGTGGTGGCGCATCTTTACCCGCGAAGTTATCCCAGATTGCCTGTGCGATGCTGAGTGCGCGCGCAAGACTTTCTCTAGGAAAATCGGATTGACTGATCCTAGCTCGCTTTGGCTTGCTTTCTTCATCCTTAGCCATCATTTTCCCCAGTAAACGGTTTAACAGTGATTAAACTGCACGTTCTGATATTGAATAAACGCGCTGAGCTGTTCAACATTCTTATCACGCGCGCCGAGAAGACCATAACCATCTGATATTTAGTAAAATTAACAATAGTTTGGCTGTATATCCAAAATTCGCTCTCACGCGAGTTTTGCTAATCTAATCATACTCTATTCGTAAAATTGAATTAGGTCACTTGGCTTTGCAGAAAAATTGAGCTGGAGCAGGCTTTAGGCAGCTGGCGCTGCCTTCGCGCCGGGCCGCCGCTACGGGCGCCTTTTGGCTCGTTCCTCGCCAAGCGTTACGCCGCGCTACAAGTGTGCAATTACTTGATTTACGGTATTTTTTCAGAGCGTGGAAAGTGAAACGCAATAGTGGCCTGGCACTCTATTGGGCTGGATTATTTATGGTGAGGGGTCTTCGCGCGCTGAAGCGCCCTCCCACAACACCGGTTCAACACCACTAATACAGTGGCTGGGTTGTGGGAGTAGTTTTGGATTTATGCTTTTAAAACGTAACGGAGAGTTTCAACGACTTGATCAGTCGTGGTGCACCAGGCTTGGGCGCCTGCGTCGACTTCTTTTAGCGGGTGGACGATGTCTTCGCTGTGCAGGGTGATGTAGGGCTTGGCTAGGGCGGCGCAGTAGCCTGCGTCGAAGGCGGCGTTCCACTGTTTGTATTTGTCACCGAAGCGTACAACGACCAGATCCGCTTGTTCGATCATGGTGCGGGTGCGGATGGCGTTGATCTTGGAGGATTGGTGGTCGCGCCAGAACTGGCTGCTTTGCTCGCCTAGGTGGTCGCCTGCGGCGTCACTGGCGTCGTGATCGGTGACGGGTGCGGTAAAGACAATATCCAGGCCTGCTGCGTCAGCGCCGCGCTGAATTTCTTCGCGCCAGTCGGTATGGATTTCGCCGGATAGGTAGACGTAAAAGCTCATGATTTTTCCTTTCTGCTGGCTAAGAGTATGTAGCCTTATTTTATGGAAAAACCTTCCATATTCATACCTGGGTTATAGCAGGGGCTGCTTGGCGAGCAGGTAGATATCCATAATCCAACCGTGCTGTTCGCGCAGCTCTGATCTGCTTTGGATGATCTCGTCGCTGACCTCATTTAGCCAGCCTTTGATTAGGCACTGTTTCTCCATGCCCAAGTAGGCGCCCCACCAGATGTAGGTATCTTCAGGCGGCAAGGTGGTAAAGGCGCCGCCGCTGTCGAGCATGACTGCCACCGTGGCGGCATCACTAGGCCAGCCACGTTCGCGTAGGCGGCGACCGGTGGTGATTTGTACTGGCTCGGCGAGGGCATTTAGCGGGATTTTATGTTCGGCGGTGAGTACCTGCAGGCTGGTGATGCCAGGCACTACCTCTACCTCAACCGCCCTACCCGCCGCGCTTAGCCGCTGGGTGATACGCAGGCTACTGTCATAAAGAGAGGGGTCGCCCCACACCAGCATGCCGACCCGCCCGCCGTTGGGCAGGTATTGATCAATTAGCTGTGCCCATACGCTGGCAATGGCCGCGTGCCAGTCGTCTACTGCGCCCAGGTAGTCATTGCGGCCATCGCGGCCATCATCACGACTAGGCAGATCAAACTCGACGATGTTGGTGGTCACCGGCGCTTCTAACAGCCGTTCGCAAAGCAACCGGCGCAGGTCGATCAAATCCGACTTGGTCTCGCCTTTGCGGGGCAGCAGGATTACGTCGGCGTTGTTCAGGGCGCGCACCGCTGCCAGGGTGACGTGATCAAGATTGCCGGTGCCGATACCTATCAGTGACAGCGTGATCATGGGTCGCTCTTATCAGTGGGTGTGGCAAAGGGCGAATCCGCCGACTGGGGGCGGAAGCGGCGGTCGTAACCCACCGCGTAGAGGCTGCTCTCATCGAAGTCTTCACTTTCCAGCACTGGCCCTACCAGGATTAGCGCGGTGCGTTGCATGGTGCTATCGATCAGCCCTTCTATGCTGGCTAGCCGCCCCTGCACTACCCGCTCGTCGGGCCAGCTTGCCCGCCATACAATCGCCACCGGGCACTGCCCGCCGTAGTAAGGTGTCAGGCTTTCCACTACCTGGGCAAGATTATGGATCGAGAGGTGAATCGCCAGCGTTGCCCCGGTGCGGGCAAAGTTGGCCAGCGTCTCGTCGCTGGGCATGGCGCTGGCCCGCCCCGGCGTGCGGGTAAGCACCACCGACTGGGCCACGCCCGGTAGCGTTAGCTCCTGGCCTAGCGTTGCTGCCGCTGCGGCAAAGGATGGCACGCCGGGGGTGAGGCTGTAAGGGATATCCAGCTCGCGCAGGCGGCGCAGCTGCTCGCCCATGGCCGACCATACCGAGAGATCCCCCGAGTGCAGTCTGGCGACGTCCAAGCCTTCGGCGTGGGCGGTTTGAATCTCGTGAAGTATCTCGTCTAGCGAAAGCGATGCGGTGTTAATCACCCTGGCCCCTGGCGGGCAGTGTTCCAGTATCTGCTCCGGCACTAGTGAGCCCGCATAGAGGCACACCGGGCAGGCGGCAATTAAGTCGCGCCCGCGTAGGGTAAGCAGATCCGGCGCGCCGGGCCCTGCTCCGATGAAGTGTACTGTCATTGCGTCATTCCTCTAGTCAGCTCTTTCTGCCACCGCAATAGTCGCCTGGCGATCTGCTGATATAATCCTTGGGCCAAGCAGCGTTGCCTTTGGCCCTGCCGCCAATAGCGCCACGGCTTCGGCCACGCTGCCCGTACCACGGGCCTGCATGCTACGAGCCGAGTGGGTGAGCGTTGCCACAGAAGAGAGCTCGGCGTCCGCCACGGCGATAACCTCTAGGCTGCGCAATTGGCCCAGCTGTTTAACCAACGGCAGCATGGAGTGGGCTGCCGCCAGTTGGTCGATGGCGCCATACTGCTCGATCAGTTGATCCAGCGCTTGAGCAAGAGACGCCAGCGGCGCTTCACTGCGAAAGCCAAACCCCGCTACTTTTATCTTCTGCCCCTTCAACGCGCGCTCTATTGGTTTATCGTAAGCATCGCTCATCGAACGCCCCGCCACTGAACGATGGGGTAGCTGGCTTTCCAGCCCCGGCGAGTGCCAATGGGGGCGGCGTTAGCCAGTTCAAAGCGCAGCAGCTCGCCGCCTGCCTGCTGATGCCAGTGGGCCAGCAGCGCTTCGGACTCCAGGGTCACCGCATTGGCGACGATGCGCACGCCTTTGGGTAGGCGCTGCCATAAGGCGTCTAACAAAGTTTGAGATAACCCGCCGCCGATAAACACCGCATCCGGCAGCGGTGCCTCGTTGAGTATTTCAGCCGTGCTGCCCTCTTTTACCTCCAGCCAGTCAACGCCCAGGCTGGCTGCGTTTGCTCGCGCCCTGGCTGCCCGTTCGGGGTGGCGCTCAAAGCCAATGGCCTGATTATCCCCATGAGCGAGCAGCCACTCAATGGCGATGGAGCCAGAGCCGGTGCCAATATCCCATAGCCGCTCGCCGGGCATGGGGGCTAACGCGGATAGCGTGATCGCCCGAACGGCCTGTTTGGTGATCTGGCCGTCATGCTCAAAAAAGCTATCCGGTAGGCCGGGGGTAAGCGGCAAGGCGGGGCCAGCCCCTGCGACGTCCAGCGCTACCGCAACCGGGTGAGCGATATCGTCGGGCAAGGGGGTATCTACGCGGAGGGTGCGGATGCGCTCGTTATCGCCACCCAGGGATTCCAGCAGCGTTAGCTGGGAGTCGCCAAAGCCGAAGCTGTTCACCAGCGCCGCTAACTCGGCCACCGCCTTGCCGTCTCTGACTAACACTAATAAACGCCTACCGGCATGCAGATAGGGACGAATGCGCGTTAGTGGTTTGGCGTGCAGGCCCAGGCAGGTGCAGCGCTCCAGCGGCCAGCCCAAGCGGGAGGCCGCCAGGCTAAAGGTGGAGGGCGATGGTAGCGCCTGCCACTCCTCTGCCGCCAGGTGGCGTGACAAAGAAGTGCCCGCCCCAAACCAGAAGGGGTCGCCCGAGACCAGCATAACGACTCGGCGGCCGCGCTGATCTAACAGCATGGGAATGCCGTCGGCAAAGGGCACCGGCCATTCATGCATCTCAGTGTTCTGGTCAGTGTTCAGGGGTGGCAGCAGGCGTAAGTGGCGGCGAGCGCCGAATACCACTTGGGCATTTTCCAGCGCCTCACGGCTTGCCGGATTTAGCCCCGCTATGCCACTCTCCCCCCAGCCTAATAGCGTCAACCAGGGAGCGTTGTTAACCTCTGCCATGATCAAAATCCTAATTCTTGGGGGAACCTCTGAAGCCAGCGCCCTGGCCAGCGCTGTCGCGAAGCGTGGCCTTCCCGCTATTTTCAGCTACGCCGGACGGGTGAACTCGCCAAAACCTCAGCCACTGCCGACCCGCATTGGCGGTTTTGGCGGCGTGAGTGGTCTTGTGGCCTTTTTAGCCCGAGAGCGCATTACCCATATTGTTGATGCTACCCACCCCTTTGCCGCGCAGATGAGCACTAATGTAGTTGCCGCTGCTGCGCAGAGAGGCGTCAAAGCCATTGCGCTTACCCGGCCCGCTTGGCAGCCTGTTGACGGCGACCAGTGGCAGAGCGTGGCAAGTGTCGAAGAGGCGGTTAGCGCCTTGGCTTATCCGCCCCAGCGGGTGCTGCTTGCCATTGGCCGCATGCACCTGGCTTCCTTTGCCGCCCAGCCCCAGCACCATTACGTTCTTCGCCTGGTTGATCAGCCCACCAGCCCGCTGCCGCTATCAGATTATACCGCCGTGATCGATAGAGGCCCCTTTACCCTGGAGGGCGACTTGGCCCTGCTGGAAAACCAGCGTATTGAGCGCATCGTATGTAAAAATTCCGGCGGCGAAGGCGCGGCTTCCAAACTCACCGCTGCCCGTAGGCTCGGCCTGCCCGTGGTGATGATCGAGCGACCTCAGCTGCCATCTCGCCATGAGGCTCATAGTATCGAAGACGTGATTAGCTGGCTTGGCGACCACTATTAATCATCACGACGCTTAATCAGCCGAACGCGGCGTATACACCAGCGGCGCGCCATCCCGCTCGATCAACCGCGTCTGCCGGGAACCCACGATGACCAGCGTGCGCATATCGGCCATTTCCGGCGTTGCCTCGCCTAGCGTGGTGACGTGAATCGACTCCTCCGGGCTGGAAACCGCGCGGGCGAAGATGATTAATCGATCAGAGCCGCAGGCTTCCCGCAGTACTTCCAGGGTACGCGCAAAGCCTTCCGGCCGCGCCTTGGAGCGGGGATTGTAAAACGCCATGGCGAAATCGGCTTCCGCGGCCAAACGCAGGCGTTTTTCAATTAGCGCCCAGGGCTTGAGGTTGTCGGATAGATTGATGCAGCAGAAGTCGTGGCCTAACGGTGCACCTACGCTGGCACTGGCGGCCAGCATGGCGGAGATACCCGGCAATACCTGGATATCCAGCCTGCGCCACTGGGCATCACCGCCTTCCAGAGCCTCAAACACCGCCGCCGCCATGGCAAAGACGCCGGGGTCGCCAGAGGAGACTACCACTACCCGGTGGCCCTCGAGCGCCAGCTGTAGCGCGTGCTCTGCTCGGCGAATCTCTTCGCGGTTATCCGAACCGTGGCGAACCAGCCCGGCTCTTGGCGCTACCCTGTTGACGTAGGGCACGTAGCCCACCACATCGGTGGCATCCTGCAGCGCGGCCGTTACCTCGGGGGTAATCATCGCCTCTGAACCCGGCCCTAAACCAACGATTTTCAGCCAGCCGCTCATGGGCGCCGCCCGTTGCCATGGATCAGCACAATCGAGAAGTACGGCACGCTCTCGCCGACTTCGCTAAGTGGCAACACACGTTGTTGGGTCATAGCGGCGTACTCGATTAGCCAGGCTTGCTCTTCACGGCCAGCTTGAGCCAGCGCCCGGCGCAGCTTGGCCAGGTTGCGGCCAATCTTCATCACCACCAGCGCGTCGGTGTGTGCGATGCGCTCGGCCAAGGCTTCTTCGGGTAGCGTGGCCATCAGCACGGTCATGATGTCATCGCCCCAGGTAATCGGCTGGCCGGTGGCCGTCCACGCCCCCGACATACCGGTAATCCCCGGCACCACCGAGACCGGCACGCGGTTCAGTAGCCGCGTGTAGAGGTGCATAAAGGAGCCGTAGAAAAACGGGTCGCCTTCGCACAGCACCACCACATCGCTACCGGCCTCGGCCATCTCGATCAGTTGGGCCACGCTGCGCTCGTAGAAGGCTGACAGCAGTTCGTTGTAGCGGGGGTCGTCAAAGGGGATTTCCGTGGTGACCGGGTACTCCATGGGCAGCTCGGTTGCATCTGGTGCAATCAAGCCCTCCACGATGGTGCGGGCATGGCCGCAGCGACCCTTCTTCCGAAAATAGGCTACGTGGCTGGCGCCGCGAATCAAGCGGTCGGCGCGCACGCTCATTAAGTCCTGACAGCCTGGCCCTAAGCCAACCCCGTAAATCGTCCCTTGGCTCATTCGATGCGATCCGCCATGGCGTTAATGGCCGCTACCGTCACTGCACTGCCACCCAGGCGGCCGCGCACGATACAGCTGGGGAGTTCCGTGTTAGCCAGCAGCGCTTCCTTGGATTCCGCTGCGCCCACAAAGCCTACCGGGCAGCCGATAATCGCCGCGGGGCGTGGGCAGTCTGGGTCTTCGAGCATATTGAGCAGGTGAAATAGCGCGGTGGGCGCATTGCCAATGGCGACCACGGCGCCTTCAAGGTGTGGGCGCCACAGTTCCAGCGCCGCCGCCGAGCGGGTATTGGCCATATCCTGAGCGAGTGTGGGGGTGCGCTCATCGTTGAGGGTGCAAATGACTTGGTTATCCGCGGGCAGCCGCTTGCGGGTGATGCCTTCCGAGACCATTCGTGCATCGCATAGAATCGGGGCGCCCTGCTCTAACGCGGCGCGGGCTTTATTGACCACGTCGTTTTGAAAGTGAATATACGCGGCCAGCTCCACCAGCCCGGCGGCGTGAATCATGCGCACCGCAACGGTTTCTTCTTCCGCTGAAAAGCGGGCAAGCTCGGCCTCGCTGCGGATAATGGCAAATGACTGCCGGTAAATCGCCGGGCCGCTTGTTTCGTACTTATGAGGCACCCAAATTCTCCAAATAAACTAATTCGCAGTTGGTCTTCTGCAAGGCAACCGTGCCAGGGCACTCAGCTACCGAGTATATAAGCCGCTATTTTTAACTTCGATAAACCTAACTGCTTTCGCTGAGCTTTCTTACTAAATCCAACGCCTCACTCTCGGTGAGGTCTGTTCTAACCGGCGTGCTATCGGCAGCGCCGTTAACAATAAGATTAAATCGGCCGCCCTCGCCTACCAAACAAACATCGGCATGTGAGCGACGGGCACAGCCTTTAGCGCAGCCGGATATATGGACGCTGCTGTTTTTCAGGCCGCTTAGCCGCTCCGCGAGCGGCTGAGTGGCGACACTTGCCTGCTCGCAGTAAGGCGCGCCGGGGCAGGCATCTATGGATAGCCGCGGGTCGCTATTATGCCGGATTAAGCCATCCACCGCTGGCGCCACATCGCCCTGCACTAATTTCTGTTTAACCAGCAAGCGCCGCCAGGGCGTGACCTGCACGGCGGTGACACTTGTGGACGCTACCAACTCACGCAGGGTTGCGACGGTGGCACGCCCAAAGGGTAGCCCCACCACCTGGCCCGCGGGATGGCTGCCCAGCGCCAGCTTGGCACCGGAGGCTGCTGGGGCCGTATCAGCAGGTGCCCAATCCGGCAATGGCGCTGTATGGCGACGCATACGTCCGGTGTCCCAGCCGCCGCTCTCCACAAACCAGTGGGTGAGGCGGATTAGCTGCTCAACGACGGCTTCAACATCGCTAACTGCCGTACCTAGTGCATAGCCATCGCAACGCACCATCAGGCCGCCTTCTATCGAGCGTTCAATGCGAAAGTCGGCGGCGCTGTCGCTGAGCACCGGCGCCTTTCCCGCATCAATGGCAATCCCCACCTTGCCGGGCATGGCGGCTAGTTCACTGCCCCGCGCCTGCAACAGGCTGGCAATGGTAGGCGAGTCATCACCCGCTTGCCAGTGTGGCGCCAGCATCAGCTGCGGCTGGCGTTCTGCTTCCGGGTTGGCACTGACCAGCTGATGCTCAACCAGAAAAGCCATTAACAACGGCCAACTGTCGTCGCTCACCCCGCGCAGCTGGAAATTAGCCCGGCTGGTGAGCTCGATCAAACCACTGCCGAAAGTGTCGGCAGCGTCGCATAACGCCAGCATTTGTTGCCGTGAAAGCTCGCCCATGGGCGGGCGCACCCGCACCAACAGGCCATCGCCGGTGGCCATGGGTCGCCATGCGCCGGGGCACCAGCCTTTAATGCGCGGGCTGGGCAACATAACCGCCGGTCTCTTTGGCTTCATCCATCTCCAGCAGCAGATCCTGCAGTGCTTGACCGTGCTCGCCGGGGGCTTGCCACATGCCCCGCTGGGCAGCTTCAAGCAGCCGTTCGGCCATCTCCTCTAACGCTGCCGGGTTGTGCTCGCGGAGGAACTGCTGATTGGCTGGGTCGAGCACCAAGGCATCGCTCACCTGGGCGTACTGGTAGTCGGCGACCAAGTCGGTGGTGGCGTCGTAGGCAAACAGGTAGTCCACCGTGGCGGCCATCTCAAAAGCCCCTTTATAGCCGTGTTCGCGCATGGCGTTGATCCACTTGGGGTTGAGCACTCGCGAGCGAATCACCCGGGCCAACTCTTCTTTCAAGGTGCGAATCTTGGGCGCGGCGGGATTGGCGTGGTCGGCGTGATAGATCACCGGCGCCTGACCGCTTAGCGCTCGGCTGGCGTTGGCCATCCCGCCCTGAAAGGCGTAGTAGCTGTTGGAGTCGAGAATATCGTGCTCGCGGTTATCCTGGTTTTGCATCACTGCATCCAGGCCTTGGAGCTGCTGTTCAAAGGCACCCCGTGCGACGGTACCCGACTCCTTAAACTGACCGTAGGCGTAGGCCCCGGCATCGAGATAGGCTTCGGCTAAATCGTCGGCGCTGTCCCAGGAGCGGTTTTCAATCAGCCGGTTAAGGCCCGCGCCATACTCGCCCGGCTTGCTGCCGAAGATACGGTAGCTCGCTTCCTGGGCGGCCATTTCCGGGCTTAGCCCCTGGGCTTCCAGCGTTTGCTGGCGGGCTAACACCGCCTCGCGGATAGTGTTGCTGTTGCCCGGTTCCTCATAGGCGGCGACCGCCTGAACGGCGGCGTCGAACAGGCGAATCACATTGGGAAACGCATCGCGGAAAAACCCGGAGACCCGCAGCGTGACGTCTACCCGCGGGCGATTGAGCAGCATCGAGGGAATGACCTCGAAGTCCGTTACCCGCTGGGAGCCTAGCGACCATTTAGGGCGCACGCCCATCAGCGCAAAGGCCTGGGCGATATCATCCCCCCCGGTGCGCATGGTGGCGGTGCCCCAGATCGATAGGCCCAACCGGCGCGGATAGTCGCCGTTGTCCTGCAGGTAGCGCTCGACAAACGCCTGGGCGGATTTTTCGCCCAGCGTCCAGGCGGCGGGAGATGGAATCGAGCGATTATCGACGCTGAAAAAGTTGCGCCCGGTGGGCAGCGTATCCAGCCGCCCCCGGCTGGGCGCGCCGCTGGGCCCGGCGGGTACAAAGATGCCCTCAAGGCCATCCAGCAGCGATTGAAGCTCCATTTTTACACCCCGCTGCATGGCGACCCATAAATGCTCGCGGGCGTAGCGTAGCTGCTCCGCCGTATCGGGGTAATCCCGGGCCAGTTCATTCAGGCAGCCTGGGGTTAATGGGGCTAATACGTAGTCGCTCACCCAGCGTTCGGCGAGCATTTCCAGGCGCTCCCGGGTATCCGCTCCGGTGCGCCAGGGGGCATCAAGCTGTTCGATCAAGATGGCGGGCTTAGAGCCCTGCCAGGGCTCACTAGCAGCGGCCAATGGGTCAAACGGCTTGCCATCATGCTGCTCAATCAACCCTAAATCGCGGGCTAAGTTATGCAGCAGGCCGCGCTGGGCCACCGCTTCGCCCCTGGGTAGCCGCAGTAACGCCACCAGGGTGCCCGCCCGCTTCTCTTCCGGCGGCAGCGTGCCGAGCACGTGCAGGCCGTGACGAATCTGGGACTCTTTAATATCGCAGAGGAAGGTATCCAGCTCGTTGAGAAGTTCGGCGTCGTCGCTGGCGTGAGCCAATTCCTGATCAATCCCGGTGTCCCGCAGGTGGGCTAAAATCTGCCCACGGATCAGTGCTTCCCGGCGGGGATCCATATCCAGCGCTTGGTAATATTCGTCACATAGCGCTTCAAGCTCCGCCATGGCGCCGTAGAGTTCTGCTCGGGCCAGGGGCGGCATCAGGTGGTCGATAATTACCGCCTGGCTGCGCCGCTTGGCCTGGGCACCTTCGCCGGGGTCATTGACGATAAACGGATAAAAGTGCGGCAGCGGCCCCAGGGCAATATCCGGCCAGCAGTCGGCGCTTAGCGCAGTGCTTTTCCCCGGCAGCCACTCTAAATTGCCGTGCTTGCCCACGTGGATAACCGCATCGACCTGATAGTGTTCGCGCAGCCAAAAATAAAACGCCAAGTAGCTATGGGGCGGCGCTAACTGCATGTCGTGGTAGGACTGGGTGAGATCGTCGATAAAGTCCCGCTCGGGCTGGATTCCCACAAAGGTGTCGCCCAAGCGAATACCCGCGATCATCAGCCGCCCCTGACGACATTTGGGATCATGCTGCGGGGCGCCCCAGCGTGTCCATACGATGTCCTGCAGCACTACAGGCAGGGTGTTAAACCAGGCGAGGTAGTCGTCAACGCTGATGCTCTGCCAGCAGGCGCGCTGATCGAGGCTGGCGTGATCGTTGGTGACCGCCCCCTGGAGCAGGCGGATCAATTCATCGCCACTTTCCGGCAGCTCGCTGAGGGGATAGCCTGCCCCCTTTAGTGCGTTTAAAATTTGCAGCGTTGAGGCAGGGGTATCCAGCCCTACCCCGTTGCCGATCCGGCCATCGCGATTGGGGTAGTTGGCCATGACCAGCGCGATGCGCTTTTGGCTATTGGGTGTTAGTCGCAGCGAAGAAATACGCCGGGCCAGCTCGGCCACAAAGGCGGCTCGTTCCGGGTGCACCACGTGGTGGGTGACCGCCAATTGGCAGCGCTGGTTATAGTGGGCTTCGGCTTTAAACCCCACCGCCCGGGTAATGATGCGCCCGTCCATTTCCGGCAGCACCACCTGCATGGCCACATCGCGGCTATGCAGCCCGGCGGCCATGCCCTGCCAATCCTCCGTGGTACTGCTGGCTAGGATCGCCTGGAGTACCACAGGCCGCCCGACGAACAAGCTGTCTAAAAGCGTATCGCCCAGGGCATCCAACCCATCGGCGTTACGATTGACCGCAAAGCTGGTGGTATTAATCACCAGCATGGCGCCGGTCTGCTCAATTAGATGATTAATAAAATCGATGCACGGCCCCTCTTTTAATGAAGCCACCGCCACCGTCAAAGGCTCCAACCCCTGCTCTTTAAGCGCTGCGATCATGCCGTCGGGCACGGCGGCATTCCCCCCCTGCAGATGGCTGCGATAAAACAGCAGCAGGCACACCGGCCGCCCAGGCACCTGTCGATCACGCCACTCGCTGAGGCTTGAAGCCTGCTGATCTTGCGGTGCATAAATCACCGCTGGCGGAATCACCTTGGGCTCCTGCCAGTCGCCTAACTCACTATTTATGCACTCGCTGGGCAGGCACTCGCTGGCGACAAAGCGCAGCAGCTGCTCGGCGTTATCAGTACCGCCCTCGCGTAGATAGCGCCACACCCGGTAGGCATCATCAAAAGCAATGGTGGAGTCTTCCAGCAGGGCATCATCCGGGGCGTCGCAGCCCGGCACCAGAATTAGCTGGCGACCGGGTTTGGCCGCTGCCCAGGCGAGCAGGCGCTCATGGCCGTAGGGCCAGTAGGCCTTGCCGCCCAGCAGCGAGACAATCACCAGCTGGGCCTTTTCCAGCACCCGATCTTCGTAAAGATCGTAGGCGGCGGGCTTGACCAGATTCATCCAGTTGGCCAGCCGCACCGAGGGGTACGCCTCACCCAGACGATCAACCGCCTGGGCCAACGCCGAAAGGTTGCTATCGGCGGCGGACATGATCACGACCTCGGCGGGGCTCTGCTGTAGATCGATGATGCCTTCATCATCGACAAAGCCCCCCGGCTTAGCGGCGAATAAGTGCATTAGGTAGCCGTTTGAGAAGCCGTTTGAACCTCTATATCAGCCAGCGCTTCACGCAGCGCTGGGATATCCAGGTCTTTACCAATAATCACCAGCTGGGTTTGGCGGGTTTCGTCCTGGGCCCACAGCCGGTCGAAGTAACCTTCCAGGCGCTCGCCCACCGCCTGAATAACCCGGCGCATCGGTTTGCCGGGAATCGCCGCAAAGCCTTTAGCACGATAAATCTCGTGGTCGATCAGCAACTGCTGCAGCTTGCTGGCCAGGGCGTCGCCATCCACTTCGCCCAGGGTAATCACGCAGGAATCAAAGTTATCGTGGGCGTGGTCGTGGTGGGCGCCTTCGGCGTGGTGCTTATCGTGGTGATTGGTGATGCTATCAATGTTCTCTTCGCTGGCCGCGCCAATGCCCATCAGCGCTTCCAACTGGGCGGTATCGCCGGTCACTGTCTGATCGATAAACAGCGTTTTCACCGAGGCACTCACCCGCGCCTGAATCACCGCTTCCACCCGAGCACGCTCTTCCGGGCTAAGTAAGTCCGCCTTACTGACCAGCACCAGATCCGCCGCGCTAAGCTGGTCGTCGAGCAGTTCGCGCAGGCTGGGGTCGTGATCAAGGCTTTCGTCGGCGCGGCGCTGGGCTTCGACTTTATCCACATCGCTGGCATAGCGGCCGGCGGCCACGGCGGGGCCATCGATCACGGTAATAATCGCATCCACGGTGCAGTGCTGGCGCACGTCGGGCCAGTTAAATGCCTGCACCAGCGGCTTGGGCAGCGCCAGGCCGCTGGTTTCGATCAGGATATGGTCGATATCGTTACGGCGGGCGACCAGCTTTTTCATTACCGGTAGAAACTCCTCCTCCACCGTGCAGCAGATACAGCCATTGGCCAGTTCATAGATGCTGCCATCTTCACCGTCTAGCTGCCCGCCTTCGCTACCCTCTTCACACCCCAGCGCGCAGCTGCGCAGCAGGCTGGAGTCGATATCCTGCTCGCCGAATTCGTTTACGATCACGGCGATCCGCTTGCCGGTTACTTGGCGCAGAATATTGGCCAGCAGCGTGGTTTTGCCGCTACCGAGAAAACCTGTCACGACAGTGGCGGGAATCTTGTTTAGTTTCACATTACTGGGTTGCATGGATGAACTCCTCACTCTCGAGTTGCTGTTCGGGTAGCGCCGGGGCAGATGAAAACAAGCGTGCAACAGCGTCAGGATTATTGGGGAAAAACAGATGTAAATAGGTGGCCGTTAAGCGCTTATCACGATAAATCGCCTCCCCCGGTGCGGGGTGACGCTGGCGGCGGCCGTGGGCAATCGGCTCCGGCGTGCCTTCCGCCATGGAGCGGTGGTGGGCATGGCCGCGCACTGGCCCTTCCGGCAACTCGGCGGTTTGCATCCCCTGGCAGCCCCGGCGACCACGCATGGCGCCCTGCCCTGGCAGCAGGCCCAGCAGGGTATGGGTCACATCGTCATAGCCGGTCAGGGTTTCCAGGCAGTACAGCAGGCCACCGCACTCGGCGAGGATAGGCTTATCGGCGTTAAAGAACGTCTGAATGGCCGCGCGCATGGCGCTGTTATCGGCAAGGGTTTGGGCGTGCAGCTCCGGGTAGCCTCCCGGTAGCCATAGGGCGTCGCATTCGGGCAGGTTGCTATCCGTTAACGGCGAGAAGAAACGCAGCGTGGCGCCCATCTGCTCAAGCAGATCCAAATTGGCCGGGTAGATAAAACTAAAGGCGGCGTCGCGAGCCACGCCAATGGTGTGGCCGTTAAGCACAGTCTTAACGGCCACAAGCTGTTCTTGAGGCGCACTAAAGGTCACCGGTGGCAATGCTGAGAGTGCTTCCAGCAGCCCTGCCGCTTCCAGCGCTTTGGCGGCTGACTCAAAGCGTGCTTCCAGATCCTCACGAATCTCTGCCGCCTGCACCAACCCCAGATGGCGCTCGGGGAGCGACAGCGCGGGGTCGCGTGGCACGGCGGCCAGCAAAGGAATCGATGGCGGTAACGCGTCTTCGATCAGCTCCCGATGGCGCGCCGAGCCGCAGGCATTGGCGATAAGCCCGGCGATATGGATATCGTCACGAAAGCTGGCCAGCCCCGAGACCAGCGCCGCGGCGGTTTGGGCCATGCCTTTTACATCCATGACGATAGCCAGGGGAATGCCGAACAGCGCCGCCAAATCCGCGCTGGAGGGTTCGCCATCGAACAGCCCCATGGCGCCCTCGACCAGAATCAAATCCGCTTCACAGGCGGCCTCATAAAAGCGCTGGCGGCAGTAGGCTTCCCCGGCCATCCATAGATCCAGCTGATCTACCGGCTGGCCGGAGGCCTGGGCGAGGATCTGCGGGTCTAGATAGTCCGGGCCGGTTTTAAATACCCGCACCACCTTGCCCTGATTACGCAGCAGTCGCGCCAACCCTGCCGTCACGGTGGTTTTGCCCTGCCCCGAGGCGGGGGCGGATAGAAAAAGCGCTGGGCAAGTCGTCGTGGGCGTGCTCATCAATATTCGATCCCCAGCTGCGCTTTAACACCGCCGCGAAAGGCGTGGCGTTCGTCCTGGACGGTGCTGATGGTATCGGCAATTTCCTGCAGCGGCGTAGCCATGGTGCGCCCGGTAATAATCACGTTTTGATGGGCTGGGCGGCGCTTCAGCGCTTCTACCACCGGTTCGGGATCGAGATAGCCATACTTGAACATATAGCTCATTTCATCCAGCACGATCAGGTGATAAGCGGGGTTCTCAAGCAGACCTTTGGCGACGGCCCAGGCGGCCTGAGCGGCTTCGACATCCCGCTCCCGGTCTTGGGTTTCCCAGGTAAAACCGTGGCCCATAATGTGCCAATCGAGTTTGGGATGATCGCGGAAGAACAGGTACTCGCCGGTTTCGCGACGACCTTTAATAAACTGAATCACCGCGCACTGCTGGCCGTGCCCCAGCGAGCGCGCCATGGTGCCAAAGGCGGAGCTGCTTTTGCCCTTGCCGTTGCCTTTGAGCAGAATCAATACGCCGCGCTCTTCGGTGGCGCGGCTGATCCGCTCATCGACCACCTCTTTTTTGCGCTGCATACGGTTTAGATGGCTAGCGTCGCTCATGGGGTTTCCCCGGTTAGTCGGTCAAATAGGGTTTACTAAAGATGGCTTTGCAAAATCAGCCGGCCAGTAGCGCGCGCCCAACTGCTGGGCAATGCGCGCCCCCTGGCCGCGTTTGACCTTGGACTGTTCGGTATCGATTAACACACACTCGCCCAGCGGGGCGAGATCGTCAACGGACTCCCGGGTGCGGCCATCGGTAATCAGGTAGGTACGCACCTGCAGGCCTGGCTCCCGCTGCTGCCATTGACGAATCAGCCGCTTGGCTTCGACAATCGCTTCCCGAAGAGGGGTTCCACCGCCGCCTTGGGCACTGTCGAGGGTGCTGCGCACGTGTTTAGGTGCACGACGGCGGGAGAGTATCGGCACCACTCCGCCATTACCAAATCCCAGCACTGCCACCTGCTCCCGCGCGGCGTAGGCTAGGGTCACCAGCGATTCAACCAATCCTTTCGCCTGACCTAACAAGCGCTGGCCCAGGGTCGAGCCGGAGGTATCCAGCAGCACCAGGTGCGCCGTGGCCTGCCCCGCGCGAGATTTGCGCATTTTTAACTGCCGCCAGGGCCACTGGCCGCGATTGGCGATAATGGTCGCAAACCCGTCCAGTCGGGAAGTCGCCACCTGGGATCGCCCCTGGCCTAGCGCAACGCCTTTGCCCGCGCTAGCGGCGGTCTCGGTGCGTTTAGTCTGCTGAAAAAGGTCTTCGCTATCGGGTAGCTTCAGCGCTGGCTGGCTAATCGACGCTTGCGCCATGGGGGGCATAGCGCCCCACTGACCCTGCTCACCGTGCTGATGAGACGAACCGCCGGTAGGTGCGTTATTCGCTGACGACGAACCACCCTCGCCATTTGAAGGCGTTTGATTAGACGGCAATGACGGCGGGCTCTGCTCTGGCGGCTGAGTACGCCGATGCGCCAACACCCAGGGCTCCACAGTATCGATATCCTGCTGTTCAACGCTCCCCACGCCTCGCCACGCGGCATGGGCCTGAGCGGCGCGGTGCCAGGTAACGTCGGCGCGTAGGCCTTCAACACCGGCGGCTTCGCAGCGGGTGGCAACGGTGCGGTATACCCAGGGGTCGGTGGTGATCTCCTTGAGCAAGCGCTGCGCGTTAGCAATACGTTCGGTCAGGGCGGTTTGGTCATGCTCAACCCGTTCAAGCGTGCCAGCAGGGTCGCGATCAAAAGCTTCCCGCTGCTGCACGATAGCAATGCGCTCGTCGATACTTAGCGCACCCGCCTGTTCAAGGCAAAGTCCAAAGCGGTCGAGAAGCTGAGGGCGCAGTTCGCCTTCATCCGGGTTCATGGTGCCAATCAGGCTAAAGCGCGCCGGGTGGGAGTGGCTAATGCCATCGCGCTCAACGATATTGGTACCACTAGCGGCGACGTCTAACAGCAAATCAACCAAGGTATCCTGCAGCAGATTGACTTCATCTACATACAGCACTCCGCCGTCGGCTTTAGCCAGCAGCCCGGCATGAAAAGTGGCTTCGCCATCGGCCAATACCTTTTGCAGATCCAGACTGCCCACTAGCCGATCTTCACTAGCGCCCAGCGGCAGAGTAACAAAAGGAGCACGCTGCCCGTCGCTATCGCTGGGCAGAATGGCGGCCAGCGCCCGGGCTAAGGTCGATTTAGCGCTGCCTCTAGGCCCGCTGATCAGCACCCCGCCAATGCGCGGGTTAATAGCATTAAGAAGCAGCGCCGTTTTAAGCGCTTCTTGGCCAACCACCGCCGCAAAGGGAAACTCACTCACCGGCACCTCCCGTGCTGGCCAAGCCCACTAACCGATCCATATTGGCCAACTGATCTGGGGAGCAAGGGACTTGAATATGATTCATGCTAACTAGCCAAGTGATAATAAAACCATTCATAAAGAAGTGGAAATATAAAAGGCGTTCAGTATAGAGGAAGGCATGGCGGGGAGGCCAATCTGTTGCAAGCTGTTAACTTTGCGAGGCCGTGTGTCAGCTCACGCTAAGAATGCTGCTGGATTTTTACACGCACTCAAAATACAATGTTATAACATTACATATATTGCGAGGTCTCATAAGATCCTTAGGCTTTCTGTTGTTCGCTATCCACCTGCCACCTAGAATGGACGACGTCGGTGTTCCCCCCGGAACTTAATAGAGAATCCGCCGCGGCTTGCCGCGAAACGGAACTGCCCCCGCAACTGTAGGCGGCGAGCGATGCTCTTTAATGCCACTGGACACATAGTCTGGGAAGGCGAGCTAGCCATGACCCGTCAGTCAGGAGAACTGCCGACATATAACTAACATTGAGCGGAGTGGCTCGGTCGGTATTTGCCGACTGAATGCTGAGCTCATCATGCACGGGAGTGTACATGATGTTGAGATTGACTACGGCCATCGCCGCGAGCGCTGTTGGCCTTACCCAGGCGGCTTACGCCTCCACCGACTACCCGCTTACGCTCACCAACTGCGGCGTAGAGATCAGCGTGGCGTCACCCCCAGAGCGAACGGTGACGGTGGGCCAATCAGCCACGGAGATCCTCTATTCGCTGGGGCTCGCTGACCGAGTGAACGGCACCTCGGTGTGGTTCAACCCGGTTCTACCCCAGTTTGCTGAAGCCAATGAAGCGATCGAGCGGATCGCCGATGACGACCCAAGCTTTGAGGCCGTGGTCAATAAGCGGCCAGATCTGGTAGCGGTTCAGTATGAGTGGCACGTGGGCCCTACCGGTAGCGTCGCTACCCGTGAACAGTTTCATGAATTGGGTATTAACACCTATATCATGCCCGCCGACTGCGACACCAAGGATAACTCTACCGGTGGCGATGGTACCCGCACGGCCGCTTTCTCCACGGATTCAATCTATAAGGGAATCACCGAGCTAGCCGACATTTACGATGTTCAAGACGCAGGCGAGGCCCTTGTAGTCGATCTTATCGACCGCGAAGCGCGCGCTATTGAGCTGGCGAGCAGCCTTGATCTACCGGAAGACCTGTCGGCGGCCTTCTGGTTTTCATCGACAGACCTGGGGGTTAGCCCCTTTGTTGCGGGTCAGTTGGGCGCACCGGGCTATATGATGGACAAACTCGGCATTCGTAATGTGATTGAGTCCGATGAGGAGTGGCCCACGGTGGGCTGGGAGAGCATCGCAAGAGCTGACCCCGATTTACTTGTTATCGCCCACATGGATCGCCGCCGCTTTCCTGCCGACGATATTGAAGCCAAGCGTGAGTTTCTGCGCAGTGACCCGGTCACACGTGAGATGAGCGCGGTTAAAAATAACCGCATCGTGGAGATGGATGCCCATGCCATGAGCGCTACGATGCGCACTATTTACGGCCTGGAATCGCTAGCCGAGGCGCTCTCGACGATGGCATTTGACGAATGAGCATAGCGTTAACGCGGCTATCTACGGCGGGTTTTGGACTACGCTGGCTATGGATAACGCCGCTGGTGCTCGTGGTGGCGCTGATCGCGGGTACCGCCATCGGCGAGACGCCGATTCCGGTTGATACCATTCTCAAAGTGCTCGCCAATCAACTACTGGGTGCGGATTACGCAGTAGACCGGATCGATGCAGGGATTATCTGGAACTACCGGCTTAGTCGTGCCGTTGTGGCCGCCTGCTGTGGCACCAGCCTGGCGCTGGCAGGGGTAGTGCTTCAGGCGCTACTGCGCAACCCTTTGGCCGACCCCTACTTAATGGGCATATCTGCTGGGGCTTCTACCGGCGCGGTCGCCGTAGCAGTGGCCGGATTAGGCGCGGGAGCGCTTTCGCTTTCCCTGGGCGCTTTTGTGGGTGCCCTCCTCGCCTTTGGCATCGTAGTGATGCTCGCCCATGCTGCCAATAGCGGCGTGGGGGGTGGCCGCGGTGTTCAGGCCGCAGGGGCGATTATCCTGGCAGGCATTGCCGGTTCGCAGCTGTTCAATGCGCTGACAGCTTTTATCATCACCAAGTCGGCGAGCGCCGAGCAGGCGCGGGGCATTATGTTTTGGCTGATGGGCAACCTCTCCGGGGTGCGCTGGGCCGATGTGACCTTGGCGGTGCCCGCTGCCCTGTTCGGGCTGCTGGTTTGCCTCTGGCACCGGCGCTCACTGGATGCGTTTACCTTCGGTGCCGACAGTGCCGCCTCCATGGGCATCGCGGTGCGCCCGGTGCGTGGCATGCTGATTATTGCTATGGCACTGGTCACGGCGGTGATGGTCTCTATCGTGGGGGCGATTGGCTTTGTGGGCTTGGTGATTCCCCATGCCATGCGCTTTATCGTAGGCAGCCGCCATACTCGGTTGGTACCGGCGACTGCCTTGGCGGGTGCGGTGTTTTTAATCGGCTCGGATATTCTTTCCCGGGTGCTGGTGCCCGGCCAGGTACTCCCTATTGGGGTGATTACTTCGCTGATCGGCGCGCCTGCTTTTGCGCTGATTCTAGTGCGCGGCAAGAGGTCATAATGCAGTTATCAGCTGAACAACTCGCCTGGGCTGTGCATGGCACGCCTCTGCTTATTGACGTCAACCTCACCGTCGAGCCAGGTCAAACCTATGGCCTGGTGGGGCCGAACGGTTCGGGCAAAACCTCCCTTCTGCGCCTATTGGCAGGCTTGAACAAACCCAAGGCAGGGCGGGTGCTGATTGATGGCCAACCTCTACACACCCTCAAGCAACGGGCGATTGCCCAGTCTATTGCCCTGGTTGAGCAACAGGCAGACACCACCGACCGCATTACCGTCGGCCAGGTGGTGTCACTGGGACGTACGCCCTTCCTTACCGCCTTACGCCCTTGGTCAAGCAATGATGACGCCATTGTCGCTAAAGCGCTATTCGATGTGGATATGGCGCATATGGCCGACCGGCTTTGGCACACACTCTCTGGCGGCGAGCGCCAGAGGGTGCACATTGCCCGCGCGCTGGCCCAGAAGCCTAAAATCCTGCTACTGGATGAACCCACCAACCACTTGGATATTCGTCATCAGCTGTCGATTCTTGAATTGGTCAGGCAGTTGCCGATTACGGTAATTATCTCGCTACACGACCTTAACCAGGCCATGGAGTGTGACCGCATCGGCGTAATGGATCGCGGCCGCCTGATCGACAGCGGCCACCCTCACGACGTACTCACCGCCAACCGCCTCCGGCAGACCTTTGGGGTGCATGCCCACGTGATTGACGACGCTGTCGATGGCAAACAGATCATGCGGTTTCGTAGTGCGATTTAGCCAGCGCCTGCTTCAAGCACGCTAGGAAAACCCTTTAACGGAAAAAATGCCACACCACGCTGTGATCCGTGCCCATGCTCCACAGCAGTACAATCACTACGAGCAGCGCCTCCAGCACCAGAACACCGATACCCAGCGTCGTTGTTGACAGGATAAACCCGCGCTCATGGCTGATGCCTAAAAAGCTGGGGGTTCCCTTATAGAGTAGATAGGCGCTGTAGAGTAGCCCGATCACCATACCCAGCATACAGAACCAAAAAGCCGGATAGAGGGCAAAAACGCCACACAGGAACATCGGTGTCGCAATGTAACCCGCAAAAATAAGGCAATCACGGCGGCTGGGGCGGTTTTCTATACGACGGGCCAACCAATGGATCATACTGCCCACAACCCCCACAGCCATTAGCATCAACGCATAAAAAGCCACGCCTAATGCAATACCGTTGGGAAGTGAGACTTTATAGGTTTCAGAGCCACCATACGTCCAGCCGACCTGGGTAGTCCCTATCAGCGCACAGACGACAGGAATAGCAGCGAGTAACAGGACATGGTGGGCATAGAGATGGCTGATAGATTCATGCTCACCACGGATCAAATGCCACTCTTTTTCAGGATGATGGAGAAGCCCCCAAACATGATGGATCATAACGACCTCCCGATTTTGTAGATGCATTGTTATTAGGGTTAGGCGATTAGGGTCAGGCTGTTAGGGTCAAACGTTGATCGAGCAGATCAACAAAGCGCCGAATCAAGTTTAGTGTAGAACACAAACATTATTTTAGGAGAAGCTTTTATCCACTGTTAATGAGAAATACGCCCAGAGAGTATCCACAGCGACGACAGTTAGCACCGACCAAACCAGTTGTCACCGCAGAAACCTGAAGAGGTGACAGCCCCCTACGGCTTTTTCCAATCAATCGCTAGCTCGCCCCCTTTTGCCCAATTCTCATGGCTGGTTTCAGCAAAGAAAATTTGCACCGCATCAGGTGAAATTTCATAAGCTTGCACAAACGCTTCGGTGATTTTATGGGCCAGTTCACGCTTCATTTCGACTGAACGCGGCGACTGCTGGATAGTCACGATAGGCATATTGATGCCTCCTGGTTAATAGGGCTGATTAATGCTATTTCGAAGAACATAATATGTCGTTTCTTCAACTGCATCATATTGATTTGAGGCTACTTGCCAAGCTCGCTTGGAATTGGCGTTGGCCAACTATCTGGCTGGAACCCATTCTTAGAGCCCGACGGAACCAACCTTTCTTTGCTAAGGTGGAGTGGTTCATTCTATTAATTGATGGGATATCCCTATGCGACTTTTATTCACCGGCGGCAGTGGCAAGGCTGGTCGTCATGCGACGGCGTATCTTCGCGACCAAGGCCACCGAGTCACCAACCTGGATTGGGTGACGTCCGATGTGCCCGGCATTACCACCCTGAAGACCGACCTGACCGATGCAGGTCAAGTATTCAATGCTTGCCAGGCTTACGCCGGGTTCGACGAACTGGAGCCAGGCACTGGCGTGCCGCGTTACGACGCCATTGTCCACTTCGCAGCGATTCCAGCCATCCTGCACCGGCCAGACAACGAGACCTACCGTATCAATACGTTGAGCACTTATAACGTGCTGGATGCCGCCACCAAACTGGGCATTCCCAAGGTCATCTTCGCCTCCAGCGAGACCACCTACGGCGTTTGCTTCGCCGATGGCGAAAAGAAGCCTGACTACCTCCCCATCGATGAAGAGCACCCCACCGTGCCTCAAGACAGCTACGCCATGAGCAAGGTGGTCAACGAGGTAACGGCACGCTCTTTCCAGGCACGCTCGGGCATCGACATCTATGGCCTACGTATTAACAACGTCATCGAACCCCATGAATACCGTCAGAACTTTCCAGCCTACATGGACAACCCGGCCCTGCGTCGGCGCAATATCTTCGCTTACATCGACGCCCGCGACCTGGGCCAGATGGTCGATTGCTGCCTGAAGACAGACGGCCTGGGCTACCAGGTGTTCAACGTCGCCAATGACGACCTTTCGGTGGGACTGACCAACCCCGAAGTCATCGAACGCTTCTACGCCGGGGTGCCGATCAAGCGCGAAATGGGCGAGTTCGAGACCTTCTATAGTATTGAAAAAGCCCGGCGTTTGGTCGGCTTCGCACCGCGCCACTCCTGGCGGGATGAGCTGGAGCAGTAGGTTTCATTCTTTTATCGGCACAAACACCGGAGCGCCATCCACTTCTACCACCGCTAGTCGCTGGCGGTAGAGGCTTTCCAACGCGCTGGGCACCAGCATGTTGTCTCTTAACCCCCAGCACGCCTCGCCATTGGGATAGAGCAGCAAAATATGGTCGCACCAGCGGGCCGCCAGATTTAAGTCGTGTAGACACATCACCACGGCTTGTCCCTTGGCAGCCTGCTCCGCCATCAGCGCCATCACGGCGCTCTGGTGGTGAAGATCCAGATGGTTGGTGGGCTCGTCGGCCAGCCATAGGTTGGGCGCCTGGGTCAGTACAGTGGCAATTGCCACCCGCTGGCGTTCGCCCCCGGAAAGCGTGCTGACCAAGCGATCGCGTAGGTGCGCCACATCCAGGCGCTCGAGAGCAACTTCGGCGCGGGCGTAGTCATCGGCGCCCTCCATCTGCCATGGGGATAGGTAGGGATGGCGACCAATCAGTGCCGTTTCCAACACAGTCGCCGGGAATCCATCCTGGCGATCTTGAAATACCACGCCTAAACGCTGGGCGATGTGGCGGCGGCGCAGCTGACCAAGCGCTGCGTCGTTGAGTTGAACGCTGCCTGAACGTGGGGCATGCAGCCCTGCCAAGGTATGCAGCAGTGTGGTTTTACCCGCCCCGTTAGGGCCTAACACTCCCCACACCTGGCCTGGTTCAACGGTTAAATTAAGCGGCGTGCCCCCTTCACGGCCCGGCACGTCGATGATGAGGTCTCGGGTAGCCAGTACGCTCATCAGCGGCTCCGGTAGAGCAGGAACAGGAAGGTGGGCACGCCCAGTAGCGCGGTAATGACCCCAACGGGGAGTTGCTCTGGTGCAATCATGGTGCGGGCTAGCGTATCGGCCAGCACTAACAGCGTGCCGCCCGCCAGCGCGCAGGCGGGCAGTATTAGCCGCTGGTCGTTGCCTAACAGCAGGCGCAGCATATGCGGTACGACCAAGCCGACAAAACCAATGCTGCCTGCGGTGGTCACAGCCGCGGCGGTGAGCAGGCTGGCGACAACGTAAATACACCACTCCAGCGGCCTGACCGCAACGCCCAGCGCAGCGGCTTGCTGTGGGCCACGAGCCAGCACATTTAGGCTGCGCCCCAGCGGAATCAGCACCACGCAGGTAGCCAATAAAAGCAGTAACGGCGGCCAAGGAGTGCGCGAATAAGAGAGATCGCCCATCAGCCAGTAGAGCATGCCCGGCAAGCGTTCGGCGGGGCTCAACGCCAGCATTAGCGTAATCACAGCGCCCCACCCCGCCGCGACCACTACGCCGGTAAGCAGTAATCGCGAAGGCGTCCAACTACCGCTGCCATGGGCCAAACCGAAGACTAAAAACGTCGATAGCAAGGCGCCGCCAAATGCCGAGCTGGAAATCGCCAATCCGCCAAGCCCTCCCAGCATGGCCGCCAGCGCACCAATCGAGGCACCGCCGGAAAGCCCCAGCACATAAGGGTCAGCGAGAGGATTGCGCAGTAACACTTGCATCAGGGCGCCCGCGACCGCCAACAAACCGCCGACGGCAAACGCCGAGAGCGCCCTGGGTAGGCGCAGCTCCATCACCATGGTGCGCGCCAGGGCGTCACCTCCACCCTGCCCTATATGACTAAGCGCCACGTCCCAAATTTGCGCCGGAGAAATCTGTGCGCTGCCGACGCCAAGGGCAATAAGTAGCGAAGCCAGCGCGGCTAGCAACAACAAGCCAAGCGGAAACCCTAGCCGCGCTAGCATTAACGCCGCTCGCGTTTTTGGCGGGCGATATCAAGTTTCTCACAGAGTATCTGCGTGCCCTCCATCAGGCGCGGTGTGGGCCGTTGAATCAGCGAAGGAGACACAAAAAAAAGGTTCTCTTTCTCAACCGCCATCAAGTTAGGGTACTGCTTCCAGTGGGTCAGCCAGTGGCGGTTCTCTTCGCCCATGCCCCCGGCAACAATCGCTTCAGGATTCGCGGCTAACACGGCCTCATCATCGATACGCGGCACCCGCCGAGACAGCTCGCCAAACACATTCTCACCGCCACACATTTCGACCACCTGGCCGATAAGGTGTTGGTCGTTAACGCTCATTAGCGGCTCATCCCAAACCTGATAAAACGTGGTTACCGGGGCGCGATCTTGGTAGCGCGACGCAAGCGCGGCCATGGTGTCGCGGAAATCATCAGCCACCGCTTGCCCGGCCGCCTCTGTGCCTGCCAGTCGCGCCAAACGCTCAATGGCACTGGCCACGCCCGCTACATCGCGGGGCTCGATATAGAACACGGGCATGCCAAGGGCTTCAAGGGTTTCGAGCTGTTCGGCGGGGTTGCCGGTCACCCAACCAACGACTAGATCAGGTGCCAAACCCACCAGCGTTTCTAGATCAATTCGGGTATGGCTGCCCACCGAGACCACTTGTTGGGCTTCCGGCGGGTAATCGCTAAAAGAGACGACGGCGACCACTTGATCCCCTGCGCCCGCCGCATAGGTCAGTTCAGTGGCACCGGGCGAGAGCGTGGCGATGCGCTGGGCAGCGTTATGAAGACACACTTCACGGTCACGATCATCCACTACGCAGCGCGAGTGATCATGGCCCAACGACGCTGCCGACAATAGCAGCAGCGCGAGGCCCAAGGCCCCACGCGCAACACTCCTTGCTCTATTGACCAAAGTGAACACTCAAGAATCCTGCTCGACCAGCGTTAATATAGTCACGTGACGTCGAATACTCTTTATCAAAGGCATTTTCTAGCGTAACACGAGCGCTCCAGAGTGGCGCAAACCGCCATCCCGCGCGCAGGTTAACCAGTCCATAGCCCCCTAAACGCTGGGTATTGGCGACGTTATCGTAGCGGTAACTCTGCGCGACTAACGAGCCTCCCAACGACCAATCGCCAAGCTCGCGGTCTGCATCCAGGCGCACACTTTGACTGGCCCGGCGAGCTAAGCGATTACCGGTATCTCGATCTTCCGGATCCAGATAGGTAAAGGCAGCCTGGAGTGTCCAATCGTTGACCTCGACCCCGCTGGCTAGCTCGGCACCACGTATACGCGCACGGTTAACGTTTTGCGGTGCCCATAAACCGCTCGATGTTGGTGCCCAGGCAATCAGATCATCGTAGTCGTTTTGAAAGGCAGCCAAATCCCAGAACCACTGGCTATATTGGCCGCGAACACCCACTTCAACAGTTTCAGAGGTTTCCGGATTGAGATCGGGGTTACCCGAATCCGGCCAATAGAGGTCATTGAAGCTCGGCGCTTTAAATGCAGTGCCTACACTGGCACGCAGTGTGTGATCGTTATCCAGATCGTAGCCTAGCGCCAAGCTGCCGGTGACTTCATCGCCATAGGCTTCGTTGTCGTCGTAACGCAGGCTGGCTTGAATGGCAAACGGCGAGAAGTCGAGCAGCCCTTGGGTAAACACAGCGGTGTTATCGCGGCTGGTGACGTCAAAATCGTTGGTGCTTGAAACGCGGTCTTCGCTGATTTCAGCACCAGCGATCAACTCATGGGCGCCAAACTGAAAGTTGTTCTGCCAGCGGGCAGTTTGGGTGCGGGTATCAATGATCGAGTCGCCAAAATTATCAATCGTATCCAGCTCATCGCGGGCTTCGCTAAGGGTCAGGCGGCTCTGCCAGGTATCGGTGACCGGCACCTCGCCGTAAATGCCTGCCACCTGCTGGACAAAATCATTCTCTCCACCGTCATATTCGTTGTTACCGCGAGCGCGCAGCGCCAGCATGCCGACTTCAGCGCCACTCTCAAAGGTATGCGCGACGCGGGCCAGCGCCGACGTATTGTCGTAGCCTTTGTCGTCACCACCGCGACGAACAGGCTGGCCATCGGTATCGAAATGGCTAGCGGCAAAGCTGTAGCGCGTGCCCCCCTCGCGACCAGAAACGCCTGCACTTAACCGCTGGGTATTAAAGGAACCACCGCCAACTGAGATTCTGGGGTGCGGGCCCTCTTCGTCGCCATCAGGGGTAAACAGCTGAATGACACCACCGACCGCATCCGCACCGTAAAGGCTCCCGCGTGGGCCGCGCACGATTTCCGCGCGATCAAACATGCGTGGGTCTAGATACTGAAATGCGGCGCCGCCCGCCGTGGCAGATCGCAGCCGAATACCGTCGATCATCAGCACGGAGGCATCGCTAGGCGTACCGCGCAGGTAAACGCTGCTGTTTTTACCAAAGCTGCCGTTGCTGGTGATATCAACGCCCGGCTGGCCGCGCAGAAGATCAATCAAGCTGGTGGGGTCTTGGCGGCGAAAAGTGGCTTCGTCCAGCACGCTAACCGATGAAAGGCTCTCGTTGGCAGTGCGCGGCGCTAACGCAGCGGTCACCACGACAGGATCAAGCGTGGCCAATTCGGTCGTCGCTTCAGCGTATTGGGCCTGGGCTGAAAAGGAAACGGCTAGCGGTAAGGCAGCCATGCTAAACGCCGCCCGTTTGGTGGTGGTGTGGAAACGGTGGTTCATGATGGGATCCCTTGCTCGTCGTGCTCACCCGCACAACGTCGTTTTATTGACCGAGCGCAGGACAAGACAAGGAAATCACGGTCGCACTGCATAATTGCGTCGTGCCACCGTTAATCGCCCTGAGAGCACCCACCGCGTCTCGGCATGTATCGGTTCAGGCGAGAACCGTTACTCTCGGGCCGGTCTCCGGGCTGACGAGCGAAAGGCAGCATCTAACAATGCGCATTTCCGAACGACCACCTTCCCGTGCATAAGCACAGTGGCGTCATAGCCGTTGTTATCTCGATCACCGTTGCGGGGGCAGCGTTGGAATTACGTAAATCACCAACTTCCCGTTTCACTAGCGGCTTTTTACACCGCCAGCACCTGAGAGTGGGCGTAAGCTAGCAACTTGTTGGGGGGCGGTCAATTGAAGGTGGCATGGCACTGTTAAGCAAAAGTTTCAGTGGCTACTTAACCGCCATCAGCAGCCCATGCCGCACATACCACACCTGCTTGGCCTGAACAGAGGCGTCTTGGTTAAACCAGCCGTTTAGATCACGCAGGCGGCGCTGTCCGGACTGCATGGGCACAATCCCACGACCGACTTCGGTGGCGATAACAATTAACGCCGCATTTAACTGCTCGGCGTGCTGGCACAGCTTTACCAAATCGCCCTGCCACTGCTGGCGAGGTGAGCCGTTTTCCGCGTTTGCTAACGCGGCTTCTAACCATGCGAGCACGCCGGTTATCACCAGCGGCGTGTCGGCAATCAGCGTTTGCTGGCACTCCGCCAGTCGCTGACCCGGCGCTAGCCGATGCCATAAAGCGTCGGGAAAGCGAGCCGCTACGGCCTCGCGTTTGCCAGCGCAGGCACCGCCGATGAAGAGCTGCATTGCCATTCCCCTTTGCCTTGTTCATTTTGCTTATAAATCAGTTGCCAGCGCCTGCCTTGGGCCTGAGCCACCGTGCCATCCCAGAAATGAATGGTTTCAAAGCGGCGGCGCAGCTCACGAATCACGCCGCCATGAGTGACGGCTAGAATCTTACCGTGGTCGCCCTGCTGAGCATTGACTGCTACATCGTGCAGCCAGGCTTCCAGGCGCGCACGCAGCTGGGCCGCCGATTCGCCGCCGGGGATTTGTAGCTCGCCGACGCTATCAATCCAGGCGCGGTAATGGGGTAAATCCTTTAACTCGTCGTAAACCTTGCCTTCGTACTCGCCAAAATCGAGCTCGCGCAGGCGTGGCTCAAGCGTCAGCGGCACGCCTAGCTTGGCGACTAGTGACCACTCCAGGGTTTGCTGGCAGCGGTTAAGATCGCTTGAGTAAATGGCATCAAAACGCTCATCCGCCAGCGCATCACGCAGTGCGAACAGCCCCTCTTCAGCTTCAGGAAGCAGCAGCGGAATATCTTGCTGGCCCTGATAACGGCGTTCTAAATTCCAAGCGGTGATACCGTGACGGACTGCCACCAGCTCCACACTAAGATCAGTAGCCAAAGCTCTCCTCCTTCGATGGTGGCGCCTACCATATCGCCGTTAATACCGTTAAACAGTCGCAGCATAAACCCGCGTGAAAGTGCTACAAAGACAGCCGCCAAGAGCCCCATCAACACCAGTGCGGGGGTTAACAGCGCGATAACTGCCAGCGGTACCAGCCCCAGTGCCACATCCTGGCCGCTAAGCGACTGCTGCCAGCTCCACGCCAGGCCTTTCGGCTGGGCGCAGGGCGTCAGAACCAGCAAGGCAGCGCCTGCCCAACGCCCAAGCGCGGGCACCACCAGCAGCCACCAGAGCGGCGCTTGATAGGTGAGCAATGCCCATAGCAGAACACCCTTCCAGGCGAGTAGAAACACCAGCGCCAGTATGCCAAAACTGCCGACTTGCGGGTCTTTCATGATCTCCCAGCGGCGCGCCAGGGGCTGATTGCTGCCCAGCGCATCGGCGATATCCATAACGCCATCCAAATGCAGCCCACCCGAGAGCGCCACCCAGACGCTTAATATCGCCAGCGCGGTGATCGGCGTGGGGGCGTCGTGCATCGCAAACGCTAGAAGCACCAGCACGCTGCCGATCAACAGGCCAACCAAGGGATAGGCGCGTACCGCCCAGCGACGAGTGTCGGGTGTCCAGGGGGCGGCAATGGGAATCGGGATGCGCGTCAAAAACTGAAGCGCCAGCACAAAACCGAATAGAACGTTTTTCACAGTGCTCTCTTTCAAAGAAGCTTTCCGTCATTTTTCCATTCAATGGCACAGCCCGCGACCACTTCTAGCACCGAGTCCGCCTCTGCCGCTAACCAGCGGTGGGCGCGCTGTAGAAAGGTAAGATATCGCCAGGTTTCAGTATCAGTGGGCGGCAACGCTTCGTTAATATCGTTAGAGACAATCACTAGATAAATGCTGCGCGCGCGCGCGTCCGATAACGTATTGGCCAGCAGCGCCATGCCCTCTTCTTCGTTCAGCTCACTGGTATACAGCACTTGGCTAGACCATAGCGTTAAGCAGTCCAGCAGCACCGCGCTGCCATCCGGCACCTCGGCCAGCGCTTGATCTATATCCACAGGCGCCTCTAGCGTAACCCATCGAACAGCTTGCCCGTGACCGCTTCTAGCTTGCTGGTGTCGTAGCACTCGCTCAGCCATCTCTGAGTCGTACACTGCTGCGGTCGCTAAGTAGTAACAGGGTGAGCTACCCGCTGTGTCCACTACCCGCTGCTCGGCAATATCACTTTTGCCGGAGCGTGCGCCGCCGCTAACGAAGACAATCATGCAGTACCTTTTTCAGCACATTAACTAGCCGCCGGTTGGCAGGTTCGTCGCGCAGCGCCACTCTCAGCCATTCGCCATTTAGCCCGGCAAAATTGTGGCTATGGCGCACTAAAATGCCCCGGCGCAGTAGCTGCTCAAAAAGCGCATCAGTAGTTATTTCGTGTTCAGTACCGGGGCGAATAAGAAAAAAACATGCCTGACTGGGCACAACGTCCAAACCCAATTCGGTAAGCGCTTGGGCCATACGCGGCCGCTCGCAGGCCAACCACGCTTGGGTACGCCGGGCAAAGGCACCATCTTTCAGCAGCGGCGCCACCAGTTCAGCCGCCACATGGTTAACACTCCACGCTGGCTGGTGGCTCCCTGCTGCCTTAATCGTTGCTGTATCCGCAAGCATATAGCCCAATCTCAGCCCCGGCAGAGTGTAAAACTTGGTCATTGAGTGCAGCAGAATCAAATGCGGATAGCGCACCAACAGTGGTGCCAGCGAGGCTTTTTGTGGCAGTTCCCCAACCATATCAATAAAAGCTTCGTCGACTACCACTCGGCAGCCCAAGGCGGCGGTGTGATCCAGCAAGGCTTCCATGGTCGGCAAGTCAATAAGCGTAGCGGTAGGATTATTGGGGCGGCATAAAAACAGCATCTCAATGCCGTTAAGCCCGGCCAATAGCGAATCAACATCCAGCGTAAAGTGCGGCGCGGGCAGCGCGATCTCAGTGACTGAGAGCCGATGGGCACAACAGGCGCGGGCATACTCGCCAAAGCTTGGAGTAATAATGGCTGCTCGCTTCCGCGCATGCAGCGCGGCAGCCAGGAAAATCGCCTCGGCGCCGCCGTTGGTTAGCAACACCTGTTCGGGCTGGAGTTGGTGGTGGGCAGCAATAGCTTGGCGAGCAGCGGAATAATCGGGCGCCGGGTAGCGCTCAAGGCCAGCCAACTGCTTCGTTAGCCAATCGCTCACCCAGGCCGGAGGCCCCAATGGGTTGAGGTTGGCGCTAAAATCTTCCAAGCGGTGATCGACGGGCAAACCGAAGTGCGCTAATAGCGCCTCCGCTTGGCCGCCATGCCTGGGCCATGGAGAGCTCGGCCATGGAGAGCTGGGCCACATACATTGACTCATAGTAGCCCCTTAAAAATGAATAATATGCCCGTTATTACCACCACTGACAGCACCATAAACAGCAACCATGCACCGTGCATTAAACGCACCGCGGCAGTGATATGCGTGACCTGCAGCACTTCAAGCGGCTCACCTAGGGTCGCGCGCCGAGACACCACGCCTTGATAGTGATTAGTGCCACCCAACTGAACGCCGAGTAGCCTTGCCACCATGGCCTCCGGCCAGCCCGCATTGGGACTTGGATGACGCGGCGCATCACGGCAGGTGCCGTTCAGTGCGCCTTTCCAGCGCAGATTCAAAATACTTGTAACGTCCAGTAGCAGGCCAGCGAGCCACAAACACAGTGCGGTTAAGCGTGCGGGAATCCAATTGGCTAGGTCGTCCAGCTTCGCGGAGGCAAAACCAAAATCGGCATAGCGCTGGTTTTTATAACCTACCATCGAATCCAGGGTATTCACCGCCTTATACGCCAGCGCTAGGGGCGCCCCGCCGATGAGGGCGAAAAATAACGGCGCGGTAATACCATCCACCGTGTTTTCCGCCACGGTTTCCACCGTGCCTCGGGTGACTTCTGCTTCATCCAAGCGTTGCGTATCGCGCCCTACTATCATTCCCAGCGCCTTACGTGCGGAGGGCAAATCGCCTTTTGTCAGCGGTTCAACCACGGCGTGGGCCGCATCGCCCAAGCCTTTAATCGCAAGCGTAGTAGATAGCAGCCAAAGCTCGGCAATCAGCGCCAGTCCGGGGTGCAATCGTGCTAGCAGCCCCAGCGCTAGCCAGCTAATCCCCCATACGCCACCGACGACAATAATGGTTAGCAGGAAGCCACTGACTCTGCGCTGCTGCACCGTGCCACGGTTCCACAGTCGCTCAAAAGCGCTAATAAAGCGCCCTATCAGAACCACCGGATGCGGTATTGAGCGTGGGTCACCCACGATTAAATCAATCATGATCGCTAAAGCGATCAGCGCTACGCCGGTAAATGTAGCGCTTGCGCTCATAGCCTCGCCTTATCGCTAACACCGGCATCGTTAAAGGTCGCCATCTCCGCCACCATCGCTGTTGCCGCCTGCAGCAACGGATACGCCAGCGCGGCACCACTGCCCTCCCCTAGCCGCATGCCCATATCGAGAAGCGGCCTAGCCTCTAGAGCCGTTAGCGCTACGTCATGCCCTGGCTCCTGGGAGCGGTGGCCAAAAATCAGATAGCCGCGTACAGCGGGGCATATTCGACAGGCGGTGAGCGCGGCCACGGTGGCAATAAAGCCATCCACCACAGTGGGTAAACGCTGGGCCGCAGCTGCTAAATAAGCGCCGGTCATCGCAGCAATTTCCAGGCCACCCAACTTGGCAAGCACCGCCAGAGGAGCCTGGGGGTCAGCGTTACGCGCCGCGATAGCGCGCTCAATCACCGCCACTTTGTGAGCCTGCTGCTGTGGGTTAATCCCGGTTCCAGCACCGACCACACGAGCCACCGACTCACCCGTCAGTACTGCTAACATCGCACTACTGGCGGTGGTATTGGCAATACCCATTTCACCGACAATGAGGCATTTTGCGCCTGCCTTTTTTGCCCTTTCAACGGCAGCCACGCTCGCATCCATAGCCTTAATGACTTCGGCCGATTGCATGGCGTCTTCTTCCACCATATTGGCAGTGCCATGGCGCACTTTGGCAGAGGTTACCCCCGTCATTGTCAACGTCGCGGCCACGCCGACATCGACTATTTCAACAAGCGCATCTATTTGCCGGGCAAACACGTTAATCGCCGCCCCACCGTTGGCGAAGTTGGCCACCATCTGGGCAGTCACTTCCTGGGGGAAGGCGGATACTCCCTCGATAGCAACGCCATGATCCGCAGCAAACACGATCACCGCAGGCGGCATCACCTTGGGCTTAAGCTCACCAGTGATGGTGCTCAGCTGAATAGCCAATTCTTCCAGGGCCCCCAAACTACCTGGCGGTTTGGTCAACGTATCCAAGTAGCGTCGCGTCGCTTCTCCAGCCTTGAGATCAACTGACTGAATCTGGTCAACAATGGCGTGCATGCAGGCTCCGGCTCACTAGAAGTCATCAAACATTTAAAGGCAAGGCGCAAAATGGTAGCAAAAGCCTGGGTGCTATACTTGCTATTTCCTCAACAGGTCTTCCACCCTGTTAGGAGTTCATGACTTCTTGAGAATGTGAGCGTGGCGCCATCGCCACCCTACATTCGGGTAATAAAACTACAAATATGGATTTTATTGCCGTAAAGTCTCTTAAATTGACACCAAAAAATGTAAAATAACTACAATCTTTACCCACCGTCTCTATCATGCAGAGGTCCCTATGCCGAGCTCAACACCTGCTACGTTAAATCCCACCGTTGCTGAGGTTACCCAGCGCATCCGTGAGCGTTCTGCTGAGCGTCGCGCCCTCTATGAGCGGCGCATGGCGGATCAGCACAAACGTGGCGTGCACCGTGCTGAGCTAAGCTGCGGTAATCTAGCCCACGGCTTCGCCGCCTGTAACCCGCGTGACAAGGGCGAACTGAAGCTGATGAACAGCGCCAACCTGGGCATTATTTCGTCCTACAACGATATGCTCTCGGCGCACCAGCCGCTGGAAACCTTTCCCGAGACGATTAAAGATGCGGCCCGGAAAATGGGCTCCACCGCCCAGTTTGCCGGTGGCGTTCCCGCCATGTGTGACGGTGTGACGCAAGGCCAGCCGGGCATGGAGCTATCGCTGTTTTCCCGGGATGTGATCGCCATGGCCACGGCGGTGGGCCTTTCCCACAATATGTTTGATGCCGCGCTCTATCTGGGTGTGTGCGACAAGATCGTTCCGGGGCTGTTTATTGGCGCGGCACGCTTTGGTCACCTGCCCGCCACGTTCGTACCGGCGGGCCCCATGCCCAGCGGCCTGCCCAATAAAGAGAAGGCGCGTATCCGCCAACTCTACGCGGAAGGCAAGGTTGGCCGCGCTGAGCTGCTGGAAGCCGAGTCAGACTCCTACCACAGCCCCGGCACCTGCACTTTCTACGGTACCGCCAACTCCAATCAGCTGATGATGGAGATGATGGGGCTGCACCTGCCCGGCACCTCTTTTGTGAACCCTGGCACCGAGATGCGCGAAGCGCTGACCCGTTACGCTACCGAGCAGACGATTCGCAACACAGAGCCCGGCGGCGACTACCGTCCGTTCTATAAGCAGATCGATGAGCGCGCGATTGTTAACGCCGTGGTAGGCCTGCTGGCCTCCGGCGGCTCGACCAACCATACGCTCCACCTGATCGCCATGGCCGCCGCTGCCGGTATTACCCTGAACTGGGACGACTTCACCGCGCTTTCTGCGGTCACCCCCAGCCTGATGCAGGTCTACCCCAACGGCCAAGCGGATATTAACCACTTCCAAGCAGCGGGCGGCATGAGCTACCTGTTCCGTGAGCTACTGGGCGCGGGCTTGATTCACGGCGATATACCCACGGTTTTCGGCACCGACCTGACCGCCTACACCCAGGAGCCGTTCCTGGAGGATGGCAAAATCGTTTGGCACGAAGGCCCCGAAAATAGCCTGGATGAAGATGTCCTGCGCCCGGTCGCTACACCCTTTGCACCGACGGGTGGCTTAACCGTTATGAAAGGCAACCTGGGCCGCGGTGTAATCAAAGTCTCCGCGGTGAAGGAAGAGCATCGCATCGTAGAAGCGCCGGTCAAGATCTTCGAAGATCAAAACGAAATGAAAGCCTCCTTCGAGTCCGGCGACTTGGATCGTGACGTGATCGTAGTGGTTCGCTTCCAGGGCCCCAAAGCCAACGGCATGCCCGAGTTGCATAAACTCACTCCCTTCCTGGGCGTGCTGCAGGATCGTGGTTACAAGGTGGCACTGGTCACTGATGGCCGCATGTCGGGTGCGTCAGGCAAGGTGCCTGCCTCCATTCATATGAGTCCCGAGGCCTTGGACGGCGGCCCTCTCGCCAAACTGCGCGATGGCGATATTGTCCGTCTGGATGCCAACGCAGGTACGCTGGAAGCCAAGGTTGACCCCGCCACCTGGGCCGCACGGGATTTAGTGGTTGCCAACCTGGATCACTACCATACAGGCCTGGGACGTGAGCTATTTGGCGGCTTCCGCCATCTGGCCATGCGGGGTGAAGAAGGTGCAGGTGTGTTTGGTGGGTTTGAAGCCGACGACCTTGCCCGTCAGCAGGGGCAGATCTCAGAAGAGGATGCCTGATGCGACCGGCTTTAATCGGCGATATCGGGGGCACCAACGCACGCCTGGCGTTGGTGTCGCCCGGTGAAATCACCCCCCGCGATATTTTGAACCTACCCTGCGCCGACTACCCCGGTGTTGTAGAAGCGGTTCAAGACTACTTGAGCCGTGTAGGCGCCATCGGTGACAACGCGCCTCAAGAGGCTTGCTTGGCTTTCGCCTGCCCCGTTCATAATGAGCGGGTCAAAATGACCAATAACCACTGGGACTTTTTAAAGAGCGACGTTCAACAGGCGCTGAATCTTTCGCTGTTTAAGGTCATCAATGACTTTACCGCCCAGGCGCTGGGTGTTCCCCATGTGGCGGCCACTGATTTGGTTGAGGTTCAGCCGGGACAAATCCAGGCCCACTCCACTCGCTTAATTATCGGCCCAGGCACTGGCCTAGGCGTTGCCGGGGTATTTCCTGGGCAACACGCATGGATTCCGCTGCCCACCGAAGGCGGTCACGTCACCTTTGCCCCCACGGATAGCACCGAGGTGGCGTTGTTGGATGTATTTCTGCAACGTCATAAGCGGGTGAGCGTAGAGCGCATTTTGTGCGGCCAGGGCTTACTGGAGCTTTACCAGGCGCACTGTAGCCTTGAGGGCGTTGAGCCACGCCTTACCACTCCCGCAGAGGTGACCACAGCGGCCAACGAGGGCGATAGCCTTGCAGCGGCAGCCCTGCTGCGCTTTCTCAAAATTCTTGGCGATGTGTGCGGCGACGCCACGTTAACCATGGGCGCAAGGGGCGGGGTTTATCTATGCGGCGGTATTCTCCCCCGCCTGCTGGAGTGGCTGCCGAAAAGCGAACTGCGCGCCGCCTTTGTCAATAAAGGCCGCATGGGCGCTTATAACGCTGATATCCCCGTATGGGTGGTGACCGCGCCCTGGACGGGGCTGCTAGGCGCCGCCGAAGCGCTGCATAACGAAGAAGTTTTCTAACAACATCAATACGGAACCTGCTATGCCCGCCGCCACCTTTGATGTGCCGTTTGCTCTCGGCATGATGCGTTTGCACGAAACGCCTGCCATGCACGACCCTAAGCAGTTGGCCGTTTGGATCGAAGCGCGCCTGGAACAGGGCCTAAACTGGTTTGACCATGCCGATATCTACGGTAGCAACCAAGGTGAAACGCTGTTTGGCGCCGCGCTAAAAACACGTCCAGCCCTGGCTCAGCGGGTTAATATCGTCACTAAAGCGAGCATCGCTAACGACAACCCAGCCCCCAGCTCCGGTATGGTAAAGCACTACAACGCTAGCCCCGCTTATCTCAGTAGCGCTATCGACGCATCACTTGCGCGTTTAAACGTCGAATGCCTCGATCACTTTTTGATTCATCGCCCCGATCTACTGATGGACGCGGAAGCTACTGGCCGTGCACTGGACGATGCCATTGAAGCAGGCAAAATTGGCGCTGCAGGCATTTCCAACCACCTGCCCAGCCAGTGGCGGCGCTTGCAAGGCGCCATGCATCACCGCTTATCCGCCAACCAGATTGAGCTCTCGATTGCTCACACAGCCCCGCTATTTGACGGTAGCTTTGACGATCTATGTGCCGATGGCCACATTCCCATGGCGTGGTCACCTCTGGCAAGCGGGCAATTGATGCAAGGCGCCGTTAGCGACTGTTTGGATAAGTGGGCAACCAAGCTTGAGTGCGCTCCCAGCGCTTTAGCGCTGGCATGGCTGCGCAGCCTGCCCAACTCGCCGGTACCGGTGATTGGCAGCGTTAAACCTGAGCGCATCAGCGATATGCTTAATGGCCCTGCAACGCTACCCCGGGAAGCGTGGTACGAACTGCTTGAAGCCGCACGCGGCCACTGCGTGGCATAAAACTGTCCAGTGCAACACTGTCAGGTAAAAAACTGCCCGGTGCAAAACTGCTTGTTTTAAAACAAATACATTAATCACAATAAGGAGCCACAAATGACACCCGTTATTGCCTTTGGGGAAGCGCTGGTCGATATGCTCTCCAGTCGTTTGGGAGCCGCTACTGATACCCATGAAACCTTTACCCCCTACGCCGGTGGCGCCCCCGCGAACGTGGCGGTCGCCTGCGCCCGCTTGGGTGTACCTAGCCAGTTTCTGGGTATGGTGGGTGACGATACTTTTGGGCATTTTTTGCTGCGTGAACTTAAAAGTCATGGCGTCGACACCAGCGGCGTTATGCTCACAAAACAGTCACGCACGGCGCTGGCGTTCGTTTCCCGGGATGACGTTGGCGAACGCACCTTTGATTTTTATCGCCCACCCGCCGCTGATCTGCTCTATCGCCTTGAGCATCTACCTCATGGCGTCTTCGAGAATCCTGCCATTCTGCACTTGTGCAGTAACAGCCTGACTGACCCTGAGATCGCCGACGTTACCCTGGCGATGGCCACCATGGCCAAGCGCGCAGGTTGCCTGGTCAGCGTAGACGCCAACCTGCGCCATAACCTGTGGCCCGGCGGTGAAGCGGATGCCAGCTTAGTCACACAGCTGCTGGACGGCGCCGAGCTACTCAAGCTCTCCCAGGAAGAGCTCGACTATTTGCGCGCCGATCACCCTGCAGAATCATGGCTTTCAGAACGCTTGGCGGCAGGGGTTAAGGTTATCTTGATTACCGATGGCCCCAACGACGTTGTACTTAAAGGCGTCGGTATCGACCAGCGCATTTCGCCACCTAAAGTGGAGGCAGTCGATACCACCGCTGGCGGCGACGCTTTTATTGGCGGGCTACTGGCCGAGCTTTCAGCCCACGGTATCAACGAAAACTGGCAGAACGATGCCGATTTTCTTCATCGGGCAGTAGATACCGCCTGTCGCTGCGGCGCCCATGCGGTTACTCGCCCAGGCGCTTACGCCTCACTCCCCACCCATGCGGATATTGAAGCGCTGCGTGCAGGTTGATATATCAGATAAAGTGACTAGGGCCTATTGAAAGCCCTTAATCTAAAACGCCACCTATGCGGGTGGCGTTTGCTAGCGGCTGGTTAATTATCCAGTCTAAATGTTGTGGCAAATTCAGGTGCTAGAGCACGGTATAGTCGCTTATAACGCTCGAAATTATGGCTATGCCGATAATTTTCCAGGTTCGGCTCAAACACCCTTTCAATTCGCGGCGGCTGACAGACCGCTTCGGGATTTTCCTGGGTGACCGCCAAGCGCGCTAGACGCGCGGCGCCAAAGGCAGGGCCCGACTCACTCTCTTCACAACGCGCAATTGGTCGCTCTAAAATATCCGCCAGAAGCTGTAGCCAATAATCACTACGGCTGCCCCCGCCAATCACAGTTAATCGCGCTATCGGCGTACCGGCCTGCTCGATGACATCTCGCGCTTCCCGCAACGAAAAGCCCACCCCTTCCAGCACCGCCTGAGTCACTTCACCGACGCCACTGGAAGGGTGTAAGCCAAACAGTACGCCACGAGCATCGGGGTCGTTATGCGGGGTTCGCTCGCCATTTAAATACGGCAAAAACAGTAGCGACGACGCACTCACCTTTTGCTTCTCAGCGGCAGCCAGGGCCTCGTCAATTGAGACACCCATCAACTTCGCTGCCCAGGCAAGTACGCTTGCCCCATTGAGCATGGCCGCCATTTGAAACCACCTTTCCGGAAGCGCATGCGCAAAGGCGTGTAACGCATGCTCAGGTGCAGGGCGATAGCCAGAGGTGGCGATAAACAGCTGACTCGACGTTCCCAGGGTAAAGAAGGCATCCCCTTCGTTAATGGCCCCCAACCCTATCGCCCCTGCTGCTACATCTCCCGCACCGGCAGCAATTGGAACCTGGTTTTCAATACCCCACCGAGCTGCGATATCCGAATTGAGCGTGGCCAAAGCAGTACTGCCCTCCGCCAAGTGCGGTAACTGGTGCTCTGCGATCCCACACGCGGCCAAAATCTCCGGGCTCCACACACGCCTGGCTTGATCAAGCAGTTGGGTGCCCGCGGCATCACACATGTCGGTGATACGCTCACCACTCATCCGCCAACGCACGTAATCCTTCGGCAACAGGAAGTGATGGGCATTTGCTAGCGTTTCCGGCTCGTGGGCTTTTAACCACAACAGTTTGGCTGCCCAAAAGGCGGGCATGGGCTCAACACTGGTAATGGTGGCCACGTCCAACTCAGGCAAGCGCTCTTTAAGCTGCTGACACTGCTGGCTGGCTCGGCTGTCGTTCCACAAAATAGCCGGGCGAATAACCTCGCCGTGTTGATTCTGAACCACTAGCCCATGCATTTGGCCGGATAGACCTATCCCGGCTACTTTTGCCATTGCAGCGTCAGCCTGCCGCCTTAATTGCGCGACCACCTCCTCAACGGCTTGCCACCAAAGCTCAGGGGCTTGTTCCGCCCATCCAGCATGGGGGTGGGTAACGCTGTAAGCCGAACTTGCGGTGGCAAGACACAGCTGATGGGTATCGACCAGCACGCCTTTTACCGCCGAAGTGCCAATATCCAAGCCTAAATAAGTCTGCGTACTCATGGAGCCTTCCGCCTTGTGGTTAGGCTGCCCGAGAGGAGGCGTGCCAGGCAATTCGCTCGCCACTCGCGGCATCAAACAGATGGTTTTTATTCACGTTGATGGCCAAGTGGATGGTATCGCCGGGCTTAACCTGATGGCGCTCACGAAACACAATGGTGATATGTTGATCGCCTAACTTGGCGACCACGTGAATCTCAGCGCCTGTGGGTTCCACCGTGATCACCTCTACCGGAACGCCTTGATCTGCCAGCGTCATATCCTCAGGGCGAATACCGTAGACCGCGTCGCCCGCCGAGTTGGAGATATCAATATCCCCCAACGGCAATTGGCCACCGCCCTGCACCTGGAACTGCCCATCGTCGCCCACTTGGCCATGAATCAAGTTCATACCAGGCGAGCCGATAAAACTGGCCACGAATAAGTTGGCAGGATGGTCGTAAAGCTCCAGCGGTGTACCCATTTGTTGAACGTAGCCTTGGTGCAGTACCACAATTCGGTCAGCCATGGTCATGGCTTCAATCTGGTCGTGGGTAACATACACGGTGGTGGTTTTAAGCCGCTGATGTAGCTCTTTAATTTCCGTGCGCATGGAAACACGCAGCTTGGCATCCAGGTTGGAAAGCGGTTCATCAAACAGGAACACCTGCGGGTCGCGCACAATCGCTCGGCCCATCGCCACGCGCTGACGCTGGCCACCGGAAAGTTCACGGGGAAAACGTTTTAGCAGCGGCTCTAAATTGAGAATCTCAGCGGCAGCATTCACCTTCGCGTTAATTTCATTTTTAGCTACTTTGGAGAGTTTGAGGGAGAAGCCCATATTGTCAGCCACCGTCATGTGCGGATAGAGCGCGTAGCTCTGAAACACCATGGCGATATCGCGCGCTTTGGGTGACATATCGTTCACCACCGTCCCGCCGATCTTCACATTGCCGTCGCTGATCGACTCAAGCCCGGCAATCATGCGCAGCAACGTGGACTTACCGCAGCCGGAAGGCCCCACCAGAATGACAAACTCACCATCGTTAATTTCGATATCCACACCGTGGATCACCCGTTCTTCCCCAAAGCGTTTCTGCACATTTTCCAGCGTAATGTTAGCCATCGTTGTTATATCCTTCTTTGGTCTAATAAGAGCAGTAAAACGGCTAAAAGTATCGGCATCCAATGTTTAGCGTTAGACATTAGTCCAAAGAATTATCTATTTAAACTTAAATACTCAACGTTTAAAAGGATCATTACCGCCTCAACCCTTAGCCCCATTAAAAACATAACCTCATGTTTTTAATAATTTTTAGATTCATTTCCAGCTATTCTATTGCCGATCAAAACACACTAGCGTTACTTATTCACGGCTCATCCTGTAGTTATTAATTACGCTAGGTGACACGATTCTGCAAATCCTTTATGTTGGTCGTCAGTTAGCTTGGAGTTCAAACCAATACAGTGCCTGGAATAAATTCCTCACCAATAATCATAGTGGGATCTAGCGATTCAACCTTGCAGCGGCGATGCTTACTTTCGAGAGAAAGGGCATAACAATAAAGAGCCTTAGGAGATTGACACATGACAACAATACGCATGCTCACCGCCACCGGATTAGGCTTGGCCATAGCCACGGCCAGCGCTACAGCAATGGCGGAAGACGTTACGATACGCTGGGCGCTTCACCCGGGTGAAGAAGCTGACGCTGTTATCGACTACTTCGCCCCCGAATATGAGCGCCAAACCGGCGTTAAAGTGATTGGCGAGATACTGCCGCCCGACCAGTTACGTGACCGTATGTCGATTGAAGCCATTGGCGGCACCGGGCGTTGGGATATGGGCTATCACAGCCCTGGCTGGTTTGGCAGTTTCAAAGACCATGTGGTCGATTTAACGCCCTACATCGAAAAATATGATTTTGATATCGATGCTTATCCAGAGCGAATTCGCGAATCGCATATGGAGAGCAGCGCTCGCCCTGGTGAAATTATCGCCCTGCCCACCACCCCCGCAGCGCCCATGTTAATTGTCCGCGAAGATTTCTTCTCACACCCGGACGAGCAGGCAGCCTTCGAGGAAGAGTACGGACGCAAGCTTGAAGTCCCGCGCACCTGGCAAGAGCTTTACGAAGTGGGGGAATTTTTCACGCGTGAAGCGGGTGAAACGGTGGCCGGTGAGACCCTGGAAGAGGATCTATACGGGTGGACCGACGCCTTAGGTGCGGGCAGCGGCGTGGCACGTAGTTTTATCGTCATGCTCTACTCCACGGGCCTTGAAGGCTGGGACGAAAACTATCAACCCGACCTTGATCACCCCATCTTAGTCGAGGCCGCCAACCTGTTTGTCGATCTTGCCAATGACGTGGCGCCCCGCGCTGCCCGTAACTGGGATTTTCTTGAAGGGCTAAGCTACTTCCGCGATGGCCGTTTAGCCATGGCCACCATGTGGCCCCAAGGGCTTTCCACTGTTGAAGATCCTCAAGGCGAAGCCGCCGGTAACGTGGGCTATCAACCGCTACCCGCCTTTGAAGGTAACCTGCAGGATTACCCCCAAGGCGTGCCCTTCTTAGGCGGCGGCGGGGTCTTCGTTATGGATACTGAAAATTCCGAAGAAGCGTTTAAGTTTCTGAAATGGATGCTGCAGGATAACGAAATCGAGTGGGGTAAACGTACCAAGCAGTTTTCCCGCACGGCTCACTTCAACAGCGAAGAACTGCGCAGCCTAGAGCCTCATTATGCTGACTTCTTGCCCGCCTACGAGCAGACCCTTGAACACGTATTCGTTCGTCAGGGCATTCCTGAATACGGCACTGTTATGTGGCAGGGCACCGTTGACTTCGCCACCGAAGTACTCAGCGGCGACCTAACCCCAGAGCAAGCTCAGGATCGCTGGGTAGACAATATGACCCGTACCTTCCAACGCGCAGGCTACCTCGAACGCTAGGCGTCCTCGTACCCTAACCTCTTTGGCGGTGGCGGCTTGGCCTACCCCGGCTAAGCCGCCGCTGCTTTTGAATCGATGCTTTAACGAGGTTTGCGCTATGCAAAACAATCTCCTTAATCGCTACACCCGGGGCTGGTATTTTGTATTGCCCGGCTTAATCGTCATGTTGCTGATTGTGGCGTTTCCCCTTGGCATCGCCGCACGCTTCAGTCTACACGACGTATTTCTTTATGATTTCAGCAACCAATGGTTTGTCGGGCTTGAAAACTACACGCGCGCCTGGACAGACCCCCTATTTATTAACTCCGTCAAGGTGACACTACTCTTTACCCTCGCCAATACTCTCGGTTGCTTAATCGTCGGCTTACTGGTTGCCTTTTTATTAAGCGGCAAGCGCATTCGCTTTAAAGCTGGTTGGATGGCGTTATTTCTGCTGCCCTTTGTAATGACCCCGGTAATTGTCGGGATCACCTGGCGGCTATTTATGTGGGAACCGGACTTTGGGGTGATTAATCAACTGTTAGGCTTTTTCGGAATTACCGGCCCCTACTGGCTAACCGATAGCTCAACTGCCCTGTTTGCCACCGCGCTCACCAATGCCTGGCACTTAACCCCCATGGCGATATTGGTGCTCTACGCAGCGCTTACCACAATTCCCGACGATATGTATGAAGCCGCTAAGGTCGACGGTGCCGGTGCGTTCCAGACCCTATGGTACGTGGTGCTACCGATGATTCGGGCACACATTCTGTTCGTCTCCATCATCATCATGACCAGTGCATTCCGCGAATTTGACATGGTCTACACCATGACCGGCGGTGGCCCCGGCCGCTCGACAACCGTAATGAGTATCTTGGCTTATAACCGCGGTATCGCCAACCAGGATATGGGCATGGCCAACACTATCGCCTTTACCATGTTTATGATTATGGCGGTTGTCGCCTGGCTATATATTAAAGTCTACAAGGTAAATAAGGAGGCCAGCGCATGAATGATCGTAACAAAGCCAACGCAAAACTCGCTGGTCAGTATTTCGGATTAACCATTTGGCTGATTATCTCGCTGCTGCCACCGGTTATTCTGCTCGCGGCGGCCTTTAATGAAACCGCCATGTTCCGCTCTCCGCTAGCGCTACTAACGTTAAGCGACTTTACCCTTAACAACTTTAGCGTTGCCTTTAACGCTGGCGATTTTTGGTTCTATTTCCGCAACAGCGTGATTATCGCCGTGGCATCGGTGATTATTTCTGTGGCGGTATGCGTACCCATGGCGTACGGGCTTAACAAACTACGCCCTAAAATACGCGGTGCACTATCATTTGCGATACTGGCCATGCGCTTTTTACCCCACGTAGTGCTGGCTTTGCCGCTGTTTCTGATTTTTGTCGACCTGGGGTTATCTGGCTCACGCACCGGGCTGCTGTTTGCCCATTTGGCGATTCATATACCCTTCGCCGTATGGATGATGGTGGGCTTTTTTGAAAACGTGCCCAAGGAGATGGAAGAAGCTGCCATCGTTGATGGCTGCGGCCCCTGGAAGCTTTTCTGGAGCATTTCACTCCCTGTCGTTCGCCCAGGCCTAAACGCACTGGCGATTCTGATTTTTATCATGTCCTGGAACGAATATCTGTTTGCGCTGTTCCTGGCAGGCAGCGACGCCCAGCCACTCACGGTTGGGATTACTCGCTTTATGGGCGGCGTTGAAGCCGGTGCCCAGTACGGGGTGATTGCCGCTTATGCCAGCTTGATTGTGCTGCCCGTGATTATCTTTGCGCTGCTCGCCAACCGCTATATCGTTACAGGTATGACCGCAGGTGCCGTTAAGGGATAACGTTTCAGCCACGACTTACTAACCACGATTTGCCCACATCTGTTGCCAACAGATGTGGGCTTTTTTTGCTCGGATTAATCGCCATCGTTAGCCTAAAGGCGACCACAGCCCGCCTTGTCTAAATGTCAGACATTTACTAGACTAGCTCTCATTGAACACATAATAAGAGACAACCGATGACGCTGGACGCTCTACCGCCCCATCAAGGTGGCGCTGAACAATTAGCGCGTTTACTCGCCCAGGCACTACTGGCAGGCCATTGGCAACCAGGGGATGTTTTCCCCCGCGAGCTGGATATTGGTGCTCATTTTAACGTTAGCCGTAATCAGGTACGCAATGCATTGACCAGCCTCACCGCGGCAGGGCTCTTAGAGCGCACCGCAGGGCGCGGCACGCTGGTGCGCGAGATGGGCGACTGGCACCTGCTAGACCCACTTATGAGTGAATGGATGACCGGCTTGATCAACCTTGACCCGCAGTTGGTAAAGGCCATTTACGCTTTTCGTTTTTCTGCTGAGCCCGTGGTGGCAGGACTGGCAGCACAGGCAGCACAGGCTGAAGACATTGAACGCCTTGAGAGCGCCTTTACAGGCATGGAAAAAACGGCCAGCAGCGTGGAAGCTCGTGCCGAGCATGCCGAGTACGACGTCGCGTTTCACGATGCCACTTACCGGGCCAGCCACAATTTAGTCTGGCGGCAAATGGGGCATCTGCTGCGCCCCTCCATTATGGCGCTGATACACCGCTCGCAAGATCGCACGGACACCCTAGACGACAGCCTTACACGTCACCGTCAGGTACTTGACGCTATCCGTAGCCGCAATGCCAACGCCGCAGAAAGCGCCGCGAGAGAAGTACTGCGCCGCACGGCTATCGACCTTGGCATCGTCAGTTAAAAATTCAATCAATACTTCTATTCAGAAGGATAATCGAACATGAAAATTACCAAACTCAAGACCTGGCAAGTTCCCCCACGCTGGCTGTTTCTCAAGATCGAAACCGACGAAGGCTGCTACGGTTGGGGAGAACCCGTGATTGAAGGTCGCGCGGCGACCGTTGAGGCCGCCGTGCATGAGCTCTCCGACTACCTGATTGGCCAGGATCCACACCGCATCGAGCACCTATGGAACACGATGTACCGCGCCGGATTTTATCGCGGTGGGCCTATTTTAATGAGCGCGATCGCCGGGATTGACCAGGCGCTGTGGGATCTTAAAGGTCGCGACCTGGGTGTGCCCGTTCACCAACTGTTAGGCGGTGCCGTGCGCGATAAAATGCGCATGTATGCCTGGACCGGCGGCGACCGCCCCAGCGATGTGGGCGCAGGTGCCAAAGCATTGGTCGAAAAAGGCTTTACGGCCTTCAAAATGAACGGCACCCCCGAGATGCAAATCGTCGATTCTCACCGCAAGGTCGATGAAGCCGTCGCTCGTGTTGCGGAAGCCCGCGATGCGGTGGGCCCTGATGTGGGCATTGGCATCGACTTTCATGGCCGCGTGCACCGCCCGATGGCTAAAGCGCTGCTGCGCGAGCTGGAGCCCTTCCACCCCATGTTTGTGGAAGAGCCGGTTGCTCCCGAGCACCTGCCCTGCCTGAAAGATATTGCCGGTGGCTTGGGCTACCCGCTGGCCACCGGCGAGCGGCTGCACACTCGCTTCCAGTTCCGCGATCTGCTGGCCGACGGCATGATCGATATTATCCAGCCGGATATTTCCCACTGCGGCGGCATCAGCGAAGGCCTCAAGATCGCGGCTCTGGCTTCCGCCTACGATGTCGCCCTGGCTCCCCACTGCCCGCTCGGCCCGTTAACCCTGGCCGCTTCGCTACAGCTGGACGCCGTCAGCCACAACGCCTTTATTCAAGAGCAGAGCATGGGTATTCACTACAACCAAGGTAACGATGTACTCGACTACCTGGTCGACAAGTCAGCCCTGGCCATTGAAGACGGCTTCTGCGCCATTCCCCAAGGCCCCGGGCTTGGCGTTGAAATTAACGAAGAGTTCGTTGAAGAACGCGCCAAAGTGGGCCACCGCTGGCGCAACCCGGTGTGGAACCACGAAGACGGCTCTATTGCGGAGTGGTAAGCCATGCAATCAACGATGAGGCTTACCCAATGAGCACGACGACTGCAACGTTAGAGCAACAGCTGGCGTGGATTGCCGTGGACTGGGGCTCCAGCAACCTGCGCGCCTGGGGTCTGAATGAGCATGACCAGGTGATTACCCAAGCCACTAGCGACAAGGGTATGCTGTCGCTCAAAGCCGATGAGTATGAAGCCGAACTGCTGCGGCTAGTGGGCGACTGGCTGCCCACCACCGGCCAGACTGATGTGTTGGTGTGCGGTATGGCGGGGGCGCGCCAAGGCTGGCTGGAAGCCGCCTATTTGCCGGTGCCTACCCGGCTTGACCAACTTAGCCAAGGCGCAGTCACACCAACGCTTTCAGGCGATCAGCTACGTGTTTATCTACTGCCCGGTTTAAGCCAAACCCGCAGCACGGCGACCCACTTTGATGTAATGCGTGGCGAGGAGACACAGTTAGCAGGCCTCGTCGCTGACTCACCTGACTTTACGGGTCTCGCCTGCCTGCCCGGCACCCACGCCAAATGGGCCACTCTTAAAGCGGGCGCGGTGAGTGGGTTTTCGACCTACTTAACCGGCGAGCTCTACCAGCTATTGGCCAACAAATCAGTTTTGCGCCACTCAATCGGCAGTGACAAACTTCAAGACCCCGTTTGCCGTGAAACGTTTATTGCGGCCGTTAGCGAGATCTACGCGGCGCCCGAAACCTTTAGTAGTCGCTTGTTCGGCCTACGCGCCCAGGATTTACTCGATGGTCGACTACCTACTGGCGACACGCGTGGCGCCGTACTGGCGGCCAGGCTCTCAGGACTTGCCATTGGCCTTGAACTTGCCGGCGCCTGCCGTGAATGTCCTACAGATAAGCCGATCATGCTGATTGGCAACCAAACCCTAAGCCAGCGCTATACGCTGGCGCTCAATACAATCGGCCATCAGGCGCAGCATATGGATGGTGACGCCGCGGTACTCGCTGGCCTTCGGCTTGCCCATCAATCGCTTAAGGCGGCTAACTGTTAATGGAGAGAGTGACTATGACGTTGCCCTTAATTGGTATTTTGCGCGGCGTGGCGCCCGACGAAGTGGTTGATATTGCTAAAGCGGTGCTGGACGCGGGCATTACCCAGATTGAAGTACCGCTTAATTCACCCAATCCGCTGGAAAGCATTCACCGCTTAGTGGAAGCCTTTGGCGAGCGCGCCCTGATAGGGGCTGGCACGGTACTCTCCCCTGCTCAGGTGCGCGAAGTTCACGCCGCCGGGGGGCGGTTAATCGTTTCGCCTAACTGCCGTACAGCGGTGATTGAAGAGACGCATAGACTCGGTATGGCGAGCTGGCCGGGGATTGTGACACCCTCTGAAGCCTTCGATGCACTCGATGCAGGTGCCACCGGACTTAAACTCTTCCCCGCGGTGCAGGTAGGATTAGAGGGCATGCAGGCAGTGCGCTCAGTACTGCCCACAGGCACCCTTTTGTATGCTGTTGGCGGCGTTGGGGTCGATAACTTCGCCGCTTGGCGCGCAGCAGGTGTCGATGGTGCAGGATTGGGCAGCGCGCTATATAAACCCGGCCAAAGCGCTTACCAAGTTGGGCAACAGGCTCAAGCCCTCGTCGAGGCTTGGTTAGCAGGAGAACAATAAGGAGAACTAACAACAATGAACACAGGTATGCATGTTTCAACGTGGCAAGCAGAGTTAGCGGTTGATTGCCGCTGTACCCTGGGTGAAGGCCCACAGTGGGACGCTAAAAATCAACGCCTCTATTGGTGCGACATTCTAGAAAAGCAGTTGCACTGGCTCTCCCCCGCCAGCGGTGAGAGCGACCACTTTCAATTTGATCATCGAGTGTCACTGGCAGCGCCCCTTGATGAGGGCGGCCTGCTGTTAGTCGGCGAAGACCGCTTAAGCCGCTTCGACCCCAGTAGCAGCAGTATCGAAAAGCTGTGTGATTTCGAAGCCGATAACCCCATTACCCGCAGCAATGACGCCCGCATTGACCGCCACGGCAGCCTGTGGCTCTCCAGCATGGGTAAAAGCGCGGAAAGAAACGCTGGAAGCCTTTACCGCCTCCATCGCGGTGAGCTATCGCGGCTGCGTACAGGGCTGACGATTCCCAATGCTATCTGCTTTGCTGAAAATGGCGAGTTTGCCTGGTTTACCGATACGGTGACAGGCGTGGTGATGCGCTGGGCGCTGGATAGCGACGGCTGGCCGCAAGGCGAGCCCCAGCCCTGGGCGAATTTTTTCTCTAGTCTGGGCAACCCCGATGGTGCAGTCATGGATAGCGAAGGCTGCCTATGGCTAGCGCTGTGGGGAGCTGGGCAGGTGGTGCGTTTGGATCACGATGGTCAAATTATTGGCCGGGTTGAACTGCCCGTCAGCCAACCCTCCTGCCCTGCTTTTGCAGGCCCTGATCTAAAAACACTCTATATCACCACAGCGCAAGAGGGGTTTAGTGCAGAGCAGCTAGCCCAAGAGCCCACCGCGGGCTCACTTTATATGGTCGAAACCGGTATCAAGGGGCTAGCCGAACCGCCGTTGCGTCTCGCATAAATTTCCCCAAACCTCTCATGAACCTCCCAGCAAAAGGCCCCGCTAGCGGATACTAGCGGGGCCTCTTTCTATTACACTGTTACGGCTTCACCGATTAGCTACAAGGTGGGCGAATCAGCCAGCAAAGCTTATGTACATCACGATGACTAACACGACCAGGACGATACCGGCGGGTACTGCGCCTTTCCAGGGGGTTAGATCCACGTCGCCGCTGTGCTCCTGAATCCAATCGGTTTCACGCGGGCGCAGCTTGCCAATAATCAACATCACGACGACCAACAGCACAAATACCATCGCCACAAAGTGGAACTCGTGCATGACCTGCGGCAACAGGGTAAACGGTGGCACAAAGTAACCGGCGGCAATCAACAAGCAGCCGCCCACCAGGGCAATTTTGGCCGCCATGGGTGGAACACGTTTGGTTAGCAGCCCGACCAGCACCACGGCCAGAATCGGAATAAAGTAGATCGCGTTCATCTTCTGCAGGTAACCAAACAGGCTCTCCTGGCCGGCCAGCAGCGGAGCAATAATCATGGTAAGGATGGCCATGATCCAGCCGAACACCTTACCCGATTTAACCACCTGCTCTTCCGTCGCTTCTTTATTAAGCACACCTTTATAGATGCCCAGGCTGAAAATCGTGGTGGTACTGTTAAGCGCAGAGTTAAACGACGACAGAATCGCACCGACCATCACCGCGGCAAAAAACCCGGTGAGATACGGCGGCAGTACGTTAAACACCAAATGGCCGTAGGCTTCATCGGCACGCACGCCCTGATCAGCATAGAGGTGATAAGCAATAATGCCGGGCAGCACCAGATAGAGTGGCCCCAGTAGTTTAAACAGACCGGTCAGCAGCACGCCCTTCTGACCTTCAGCCAGGTTTTTGGCCGCAAAGGTACGCTGAATAATCTGCTGGTTGGTAGTCCAGTAGAACAGGTTAATCAGGAAAACGCCGGTAAACAGAGTAAAGAACGGTACCTGCTGATCAGCGCCGCCAATCGAATTAAGCTTATCCGGGTCGCTCTCTTTGAGGATGCTCCAGCCTTCCATAATGCCGCTGCCGTCACTCACGGCCTGCAGTCCGAAATAGACGATCACAAAACCGCCGATCAATAGCCCGACGCCGTTAAGCGTATCCGAAACCGCAACCGTGCGTAGCCCACCAAACAGTGCATACACCGCGCCGATGATACCGACGATCCACACCGTTAACCAAAGCAGCGTCGCCGGAGACTCGATACCTGTAAGCCCCTGAAGATCGAGCATCCCCTGCAGGCCTATAGCACCGGAATAGAGAATAATCGGCAGCAGAACCACTGCATAAGCAATTAGGAAAATGATATTGGTGATTAGCTGGGTCGTCTTATCGAAACGAATTTCGAGCAGCTGCGGTAGCGTGGCAATACCACTTTTCAAAAACCGCGGCAGGAAGAAGAGCGCCAACGCCACCAGTGCGACAACCGCTACCACTTCCCAGGCCATCACGCTTAAACCATCAGCAAAAGCAGCCCCGTTCAGCCCTACCATTTGTTCGGTAGAGAGATTGGTCATTAACAGAGAGCCAGCGATCAGCGGAAAGGTTAGCGTACGCCCAGCCAAAAAGTAGCCGCTGGTGCTTGAGTGGTCATCTCGGCGGGTGATTTGCCAAGTGATAAAGGCGACAAGCCCTGTAAAAAACAGGAAGGACGCCAAGGTCAACGCGTGCATTTTGACTCACCTCATGATCATTATAAGTGGCACGCACGTTACTGTATGCGCGTAGAGCGAAATGTCAGACAAATCGTGACGCCATTTTAGTTGAGCTGAATATAGCCCGTTATACGTCTTTGGTCTTAAACGGGCGGCCAACATAGCTAAAAGATTAAATTTTGACCTAAAAAAACCTAGCTATGTTTAAAAACATAGCTAGGGATAGCTCTTCTTACCTAGTGGGTGCAGCCAGCGGCGGTTTATTTAGTGATGAAAACGCTCCGCTGCTTGGCGGGCCAGTTCACGAATACCGTCCCAATCTTCGGCTTCCACCATCGCTTTGGGCGTCAACCAGGAACCGCCGACGCACATCACATTGGGCAATGAAAGATAGTCATCGGCGTTATCCACGGTAATACCACCGGTGGGGCAGAAGCGCGCCTCAGGGATCGGCGCGCCAAACGCTTTGATGGCTTTGGCGCCACCGCTGGATTCCGCCGGGAAGAACTTAAACCGACGGTATCCGTACTGCCAGCCTGTCATCAGTTCTGAAATGGTCGACACCCCTGGCAGCATCGGCACCGGGCTTTCGACACCGTAGCGATAAAGCGCATCCGTCGCGCCTGGCGTGACAACGAAATCAGCGCCTACCTGCTCGGCTTGGCGATATTGTGCGGGTGTTAACACGGTACCCACCCCAATACTGGCACCCGGCAGCGCTTCTTTCATGCGCTTGATGGCATCCAGGGCACAATCGGTGCGCAGGGTAATTTCCAGCACGGTTAAGCCACCTTCCACCAGGGCACGCCCTAACGGTACCGCGTCTTCCAAACGCTCGATGGTGATGACCGGAATCACTTCGGCTTTTAAGCAGATGCTATCCAGCTCTGCGGTGCGGGTAGAGGGTAGCTGTTTGTCGATAGTCATTAGTGAGTCTCCAAGCAAATTCTTATTGGCTAAGGCGGCTAGCACTCAAGGCGCCCAATAAATCGCCAATGGGCAGGTTAAAAAGGCACGAATAGGTAATTGACGAACATCGTCGCCGTTTAATGCCTTGGCCAATACGGCGCGTTTATCGTCGCCGGTAATATGCAGAATATGCCGACGTGCCTGATGCAGGCGGTCGGCCGAAAAGGTAATCCGTGGCTGTGGCTGGCTAGGCGTTCTTACCGCCACTAACGGCTCTTCCGTAGCGAGCGCCAGGGTCAATTCAGGGCTGTCGGGAAACAGTGACGCGGTATGGCCGTCACCGCCCATACCTAAAATCACTACGCTGGCAGGCCACGTTAATGATTCCGTTTGCTTGGCGACTTCATCTACGCCCTCTTCGGGGGTAGTCGCCCTGGAAGTTAACGGTATAAAAGTGGCCGCCGCTGCTTCACTCTGCAGCAGATGCTCCCGCACCAGCTTGGCGTTGCTATCACTGCTCTGTTCGTCCACCCAGCGCTCGTCCGCAAGGGTCACGTCTACGCGCTCCCAGGGTAGCGATTTGCCCGCCAGCGCTTTAAAAAACGGCACCGGTGTTGAGCCCCCTGAAACCACGAGCAGGACGCGCTCCTGGCGGCTTAAGTCGTCATACAGCGCCTGAAAAACGGCTTCGGCAAGCTGTTCGGCCAACTGTTGGCGTGCTTGGCTCATATCAATAATCCTCGTACCAGCTGCGGCCATCCTGGGTAATCATGGCAATAGAGGCGACCGGGCCCCAAGAGCCTGCCGGGTAGCGGCGCGGTGGCGTGTCACGTTTTTTCCAACCGTCAATAAGTTGGTCGCACCAGCGCCAGGCGTGTTCAATTTCATCGCGGCGGACAAACAGGTACTGCTGGCCTTTCATGACTTCAAGCAGCAGTCGTTCATAGGCATCGGGTATCCGCGATTTGGGAAATGCACTGTTAAAGTCCAAATGCAGCGGGCCGGGACGCAGGCGCATGCCTTTATCCAAACCGCTATCTTTGGTCAATACTTGCAGGGCAATACCCTCTTCCGGCTGCAGTCGAATAATCAGCTTATTCGAGGCGATGCCGCGCTGATCCGGATCGAAGATGTAGTGCGGCTGCTGACGGAAGTGAATGACGATCTGCGAGAGCTTCTCCGGCATCCGTTTACCGGTGCGTAAGTAGAACGGCACGCCCGCCCAACGCCAGTTAGCTACTTCGGTTTTCATGGCCACAAAGGTTTCGGTCTGGCTTTGGGTGTTGGCACCCTCTTCTTCTAAATAGCCAGGCACCGACTGGCCGTCACTAGTACCGGCGATATATTGGCCACGCACCACATCACGGCCCAGTGCTTCGCCCACAAACGGCTTGAGCGCTTTAAGTACCTTCACCTTCTCATCGCGAATGGCATCGGCATCCAGATTGGAGGGCGGATCCATGGCGATTAAGCACAGCAACTGCAGCAAGTGGTTTTGCACCATATCGCGCAGTTGACCTGCTTGGTCGAAATACCCCCAGCGCCCTTCGATGCCGACTTTTTCGGCAACGGTAATCTCCACGTGGGAGATATTGTTCTGGTTCCACTGGGTGCCAAATAGCGGGTTGGCAAAACGTAGCGCAATCAGGTTTTGGACAGTCTCTTTGCCCAAATAGTGGTCGATACGGTAAATCCGCGATTCAGGGAACACTTGACCGATGGCGTCGTTAATTTCAATGGATGAGTGCAGGTCGTAGCCGATGGGTTTTTCAACCACCACGCGGGACTCATCATCCAGACTTTTACTGGCCTGCAGGTGACGGCAGATATCGCCATAAATGGGCGCACCAACGGAGAGATAGACCACCATGGGGCGCGGTGAGCCTTTACGCCACTGACGAATAGCGTCGTACCCTTCAACGCTGGAAAAATCGAGCTTTAAGTAGTCCAGGCGGGCAAGAAAACGTTCGAGGCTCTGCTTATCCTGCTCGTTACTTTTTAGCCGTTTTTGCAGCGCGTCGTTAACCATTTTGCGAAATGACGCTGCGTCGTGCTCATGGCGAGCCAGCCCCATAATGCGGGTGCTTTCAGGCATCAAGCCTTCGCGATCAAGATGGTATAAGGCAGGAAATAACTTGCGCATGGCAAGATCACCCAGCGCCCCAAACAGCGCTAAATCAATAGCGTGATTCGGATCGCCCAGCGGTGCACCTTGGGAAGCAGTGGACTGGCTCATCGTCGCTCCTATTTATAATTAGGCATCTAATGTAGTTAGATTACCTAAAATCTACCGTAAAGGGGGCATTATACGCAATATTTCGTGTAATTTTACTACAAAATAACCACACCTGCTGCGTTTTCAACGCGCACTCCGCTTCCCCCTCATGCCATTTTCCACTTTTACTCTACGCCTTTCACATACGCCACTACTACGCCCCCTAAGGAGGAGGCAGCCTTGAACGGAATTGGCCACGCTGCGGAAGTTGATACATCAATGACCACAACAACAACGAGGCTATTACTTAATGGCATCACTACGCTATGTTATCAGACCCCTACTCTCCGCCACGCTGGCTGCCAGCGCTACCTTGCCCGCCTTCGCCTTTGAAGATGATCGGTTAACCATCTGGATGGGCGATAACAAAGGCCAGGAAGGCATTCAGCTCGTGGCCGAGCAGTTCCTCGAAGATACCGGCATTGACGTCGAAGTGGTCTTCCCAGATAACCTGACTGATCGTTTCCAACAGGCGGCGGGCAGTGGCCAGGGGCCAGATATCGTGATTTGGGCTCACGACCGCATGGGCGAGTGGGCACAAAGCGGCCTATTAAAACAGGTAGCGCCTAGTGACACTTTCCGCGCGGCGTTTTACGACTTTACCTGGGAGGCTGCCCTTTGGAATGGCGAAACCTACGGCTACCCAATTTCAGTCGAATCCCTCGGGCTCATTTACAACAAAGCACTGGTGGACACACCACCGGAGAGCTTTGCCGAGCTAATGGAACTAGACCAGACGCTTTCCCAAGAGGGCAAAAAGGCCATCCTGTTTGATTACAGCGAACCGTACTACGGCTGGACACTGCTGGCAGCCAACGGCGGCTACCCGTTCAAACAGACCGACAGCGGTTATGACGTTAGCGATATTGGTGTCAACAACGCCGGGGCCTTACAGGGAGCAGAGCTGCTGGTTGAGTTGATCGAAAGCGACGTACTGCCCCGTGGTACCGACTACAACCTGATGGATACCCGCTTTAACCAGGGCGAAGTCGCCACCATGATTAGCGGCCCTTGGGCGTGGCCTAATCTGGAGCGTAGCGGGATTGATTACGGCGTCGCGCTGCTGCCTAAGGTGGGCGGTGAACGGGCCAAACCGATGTTTGGTGTGATGACAGCAATGATCAACTCCGCCACGCCGAACGACTTTCTCGCCGTCGAGTTTTTAGAGAACTACCTGCTCAGCGAGACGGGTATGCGCACCTTTAATAACGACGGTTCGCTAGGCGCAGTAGCCCATATCAACTATCAGGCAGAGCTTGCCGACAATCCCAACATTGCTGCCACGCTGGAAAATGCGGAAGTAGGCATGCCAATGCCCAATATTCCTGAGATGGGCGCCTTTTGGGCGGCCATGGAACCGGCACTGCAAAACATCGGCAGCGGGCGCCAATCGCCTCAAGAAGCGTTGGATGCGGCGGCACGGCGCATGCGCCAGTAGCGCTATCTTTACCACCCTCTTTCTTTACCACGCTCTTTTTGTGCCTTTACTGTTCGGTGGCGCAGGCTACCGAGCAGCTTTCAGGAAGTCATCATGTATACCACCAACGCGTCTCGCGGCCTTCCCCGTCACCGCTCTCGTCACCTCTCCGAACGCTACACCCGCTGGGCCCTGCGCTGCGTGATCGGTGTTCTGGTGATTGCGCTTTTATGGCTGGTGATGGCATTTCACCTTAACGGCCAGTGGATGTTTGCGCTGCTCTTTTTAGTCCTGGGCGGCTCGTTAGCCGTTGTATTTACCAAACGCACGTTAATGAGCCATCGCTATATTTTTCCTGCCGTCGCGGGACTTGGGGTGTTTGTTATTTTCCCGCTGCTTTACACCATTGGCATTAGCTTTAGTAACTACAGCTCTAGCAACCTGCTCTCTGAAGAGCGCGTGCGCGGCCAGCTGTTAAGCCAAACTTATCAGGCGGAAGGTAAGGCGTTTGATCTAACGCTCTACCAGGAAGGTGAGCTGGTGCGACTGTATTTGCAGAGCGACGGAGAAAACGATCATGAAAACAAGGTTCAACGTTTTGTTTCCTCTCCGCTCAACCTGGCCAATCAGGAAACTCGCCAAATCGGTATTCAATCTGTCGATGCACCACCTGCTCAGGAGCCCCTGGGCATGCGTGCCATTATTCAGGCACGTGATTCGCTGCAAGGGCTTCGACTACTAACACCCGAGGGTACTGAGCTGCGTATGGCGGGATTGCGCCAGTTTGCGCCCATGGTGAACCGCTACGAAACCCGCGATGATGGCTCGCTCTATGACCGCCGCGAAGACCGCGTGCTGATACCTGATCAAACCACCGGTTTCTTTGTCGCCGACAGCGGCGAACAGATTACCCCGGGGTGGCCGGTTAACGTGGGCTTTACCAACTATACAAAGATTTTTACCGACCCGGATATTCGCGGGCCGTTTATGCAGATTTTTGTATGGACGTTTGTTTTCGCTGCGCTAACGGTGGTCTTTACCTTGGCCGTCGGTTTTGTACTGGCATCGCTGTTGCAGTGGGATCAGCTCAAAGGCAAAGCCATTTATCGCACGCTGCTGATACTGCCCTATGCCGTGCCCGCCTTTATCTCGATACTGATTTTCAAGGGCATGTTTAATCAGCACTTCGGTGAAGTGAATATGATTTTAGATACGCTGTTTGGCATTCGTCCTGAATGGTTTACTGACCCGTGGCTCGCACGTTCCATGCTGCTGATCGTCAACACCTGGCTGGGCTACCCCTATATGTTGCTGCTCTGCATGGGGTTAATCCAGGCGATACCTCAGGATCTCTACGAAGCCTCTGCAGTAGACGGCGGCGGCCCGCTGACCAACCTGTTCAAGATTACGCTGCCGCTGATTATCAAACCGCTCACACCGTTATTAATTGCTGCTTTTGCGTTTAACTTCAATAACTTTGTGCTAATTGCGCTACTCACTGGGGGCAACCCGGATATTCTTGGCGCGAGTACGCCGGCGGGCACTACCGACCTGTTAGTCAGTTACACCTATCGCATCGCTTTTCAGGATGCCGGACAAAACTTTGGGCTGGCAGCCGCTATCGCCACGCTTATTTTCTTATTGGTGGCGGGCATGTCGCTGCTTAATTTGCGCCTTTCCAAGGTTAAGGTTTAGGAGGTTTATCATGGCGATGGTTCAACCCCGCTCCATTGGCGCCCGCCGCCTGGGAGCACACTTGGCACTGATTGGCTTTGTGTCGCTGATCGTGTTTCCGCTGCTGCTGGTAATTTCAATTTCGTTCCGTGAGGGCAACTTTGCCTCAGGCAGTTTGATACCCGAGCGCTTCTCGTTAGAGCACTGGTCGCTGGCGCTGGGTATTCCCTGGGAGCGGCCAGACGGCAGTATTGTCCAGCCGCCCTTCCCAGTGCTGCTGTGGCTATGGAATTCGATCAAAGTGGCGGTGGTATCGTCGGTGTTGATTCTTATGCTGGCAACCACCAGCGCCTACGCCTTTGCCCGTATGCGCTTTAAAGGCAAAGAGCCGCTGTTGAAAGGTATGCTGATTTTCCAGATGTTCCCTGCAGTGCTTTCGCTGGTGGCGCTCTACGCGCTGTTTGATCGACTAGGAGAGTTTGTGGGCTGGTTAGGCATTAATACCCACGGCGCGTTAATTGTGGCTTCCTTGGGCGCAGTTGCCCTGCATATCTGGACAATCAAAGGCTACTTCGAATCAATCGACGGTTCGCTTGAAGAGGCCGCAATGGTCGATGGAGCCAGTACTTGGCAGGCGTTTCGCTATATTTTGCTGCCGCTTTCCATCCCCATATTGATGGTCGTCTTCATTCTGGCATTTGTGATGAGCATTATGGAGTACCCCATGGCCTCGGTGCTGCTGGTGGATGAGCACAAGCTAACCCTGGCGGTGGGCGCCCAGCAGTATCTTGCCGACCACAATCAGCGCTGGGGCAATTTTGCCGCTGCCGCCGTGCTTTCCGGCCTACCGATTACCGTAGCGTTCCTAATCTGCCAGCGCTGGATTATTGGTGGTTTAACTGCAGGCGGTGTGAAAGGCTGACCATCGACTTGTGGCTATTAACTCGCTTGGGCAGTTGACAGCTCAATTCGGCGCTATCCCCGGTAGCGTTAACTTTTTCGCTAAACCTCGACCGCTCGGCCAATAAACTCAATAGGGCCAGTAGGCAAGCCGGTGACCGAACCGGCTTCGTCTTCCAGCGTTAGCTCAAACAGCTGGTTATCTTCAAGCGGCGATAATTGATCTAAGCGTATCCTAATCGGCTGGCCTGGCTCCACTAAACCCAGCGATACCGATAGCTGGACACTCATCTGATCGTGCCAACGCCGACGGTTTCGAGCCCAGCGGTATTGCCGTCCGGCCCTGGACATCCGTAGGCATCTCAGCCAGTGCGGCATGAGTGAGGATGCTATCAGAGTGGCGGCCAGGGTAGCGCGCGCTAGATGATTAAGTGTCTTTTTCAGTCTCCTACAAGGGTTGTAATCAGCCGCCACCAATAGCGGCTGTATGGGGAATACCTGCGAGAAGACGTTTTGGATGCCCTCATTTAAAAATAATTATTGGCTAACCCCATCGACCACCACCTGCCGAGGGCAGGCATTGCCCTGCTGATCAAAAAGATGGCAGTGCTGGCCCGAGATGCCCAAAGCGACCGTTTGACCTTCGGTTAGTTGCGTTAAGCCATCCAGGCGCTGGGTTAAGGGAGTGTCGATTCCCGCTACTCGCCAATGGGCGAGGGTCTCGTAGCCCAGCTTTTCTGCCACCATCAAGCTAGCGCCTAGCGTGGCTTCGGCCTGATCGGGGGCGACAAAGTCTTCTGCTCGCAATCCCAGCGTGGCGCTCTCGCCTGAGTGAAGATGTTGGCCATTAACCGCCACCGCTAGGGTGTCGCCACTATCCAGGCGCACCACCGTTTGGCGCTCGCCGGGGTCTACTACCGTCACTGGGAAGGTATTAATCCGCGGTGAGCCGATAAACTCAGCCACTTCTAAGGTGTTGGGAAAGTGATAAAGTGACAGCGGCGCACCCACCTGGGCAATACGGCCCTTGGACAGCAGCACAATGCGGTCAGCCAGCGTCATCGCCTCCACTTGGTCATGGGTCACGTAGATCATGGTGGCGTTCAAGCGCTTATGCAGCGCGGCGATCTGCACCCGCATATCTACCCGCAGCGCGGCATCCAGGTTGGAGAGCGGTTCATCAAATAGAAACACTGCTGGTTCTTTTACCAGGGTTCGGCCAATAGCTACCCGCTGACGCTGGCCACCGGAGAGGTCTTTGGGCTTACGCTCCAACAGCTCAGTAAGGTGCAGCATCTCAGCGGCATGCTGGACGCGGCGGCGAATTTCCGCCTTGTCAGTCCGCGCCAGCTTCAGGCCAAACGCCATGTTCTCTGCCACGCTCATATGCGGGTAGAGCGCGTAAGATTGGAACACCATGCCGATATCTCGCTCCTGGGGCGGAATCTCGTTGATCCGCTGGCCATCCAGCTGCATATCCCCTTCGGTAATATCCTCCAGGCCCGCAATCATGCGCAGCAGGGTGGATTTACCGCAGCCGGAGGGCCCGACAAACACCACAAACTCGCCATCTTCGATGGTGAGATCGATATCCCGGGAGATTTCCACGCCATCAAAGGATTTACCGATGCCGCTTAGGGTTAAACGTCCCATGGCGCGTTCTCCTGGGATTGCGGGCAACGGACAATCGCCACGCCATAGGGGGGAAGGGACAGTTGAGGTAGCGTCAACGCGCCCTCCTGCCACTCACTGATAAGCCAGGTGGGGGCACCGGCGATGGCTTCAGCGCTCTCAGGTGCTGAGCGGGTAACCGTTTGGCCGCTAAAATTGAGTGCAATCAGTAAGCGCGTTTGTTGGTAGGTGCGCTCCAGGCAAAGCACCTCATCACGTACAGGGTGGTAGAGCACATCGCCTTTTACCAGGGCAGGCTGGGTGCGTCGGAAGGCTAAAAACCCACGATAGGCATTGAGCAGCGAGTCAACATCATCATCCTGCTGATCAACCGCAAGGCTTACATGGGCTTTAGGCACCGGCAGCCATGGCGTGGCACTGCTGAAGCCTGCATGGCGAGCATCCGCCTGCCATGGATGCGGGGTGCGACAGCCATCGCGACCTTTATAGGCAGGCCAGAAGGTAATACCAGCGGGATCAACCAGCTGCTCAAAGGCCAGCTCCGCTTCGGGCAGGCCTAGCTCTTCACCCTGATAAAGGCATACGCTGCCCCGCTGGCTGAGCAAAAACACCATATACAGACGCAGCTTATCCAACTGCCCTTCCGCCTGCCAGCGAGACGCCAACCGCGTGACATCGTGATTACCCAGCGCCCAGCAGGGCCAGCCATCGCCAATTCGCGCTTCCATTTCGGTCAGCGTTTGATGCAGATAACTGGGATCGGCTTTATCGGTCAGCAGGTTAAACGAGTAACACATGTGCAACCGCTTGCCGCCCTGGGAGTACTCCGCCATCACGCCCAGCGCGTCGTCATCGCCGACTTCGCCCACGCTGGTGGTGCCGGGGTACTCATCCAACAGAGCACGCAGCCGCTCCAGGAAAACGAGATTTTCCGGCTGGGTTTTGTCGTACTGGTGGAGCTGGTAACCGTAGGGGTTGTCGGGGCGTACCCCTAAAAAGCTTTCGGTGATCTCCTGACGCGGCGGGTTATCCTTTAGCTCGCCATGGGTGCAGAAGTTAACCGCATCCAGCCGGAAACCATCTACGCCGCGCTCTAGCCAGAAGCGCACTTCCCCCAGCATGGCGTCCACCACCGCTGGGGTGCGGAAGTTAAGATCCGGCTGGCTGGCCAGGAAGTTATGCAGGTAATACTGGCAGCGGCGGGTGTCCCACTGCCAGGCGCTGCCGCCAAATACCGACTGCCAGTTGGTCGGCGGTGCGCCGTCGGGTTTGGGGTCGGCCCATACGTACCAGTCAGCCTTAGAGTTATCGCGGCTTTGGCGGCTCTCTTCAAACCAGGCGTGCTGGTCGGAGGTGTGGGACATCACCTGATCAATCGTCACTTTCAATCCCCTGGCATGGGCGGCTTCCACTAGCCGGTCAAAGTCTTCCAGCGTGCCAAACATCGGATCAACATCGCGGTAGTTGCTGATGTCGTAGCCAAAGTCTTTCATGGGCGAGGTAAAAAACGGCGAAAGCCAAATCCCATCGACGTTCAATGAGGCGATATAGTCGAGCTTCTCGATCACCCCTTTCAAATCGCCAATGCCATCGCCGTTGCTATCCATAAAGCTACGCGGATAAATTTGGTAAATCACCACTCCACGCCACCAGTCGGCCCCTTGGCTGCCCACATAGAGGGAAGTTGAAGGTGTCTGCATCATTGTTTTGTCCTTGCCATCGTTTTTGCTGGTTACTTGGCATGATGCAGGGTTGCTCACAAGATAAAATCCTCCCCCCAGGGTGACTCTGGGCGTAGGCGTTAGGAGTAGCCCGCCTGTCTACTTATTCCCCCTGAATATGCGCCAGCAACTGCCCGGCCAGGGCGATCGCTTCATCCCGGCGGCGAATATTCTGCTTTTGGTAGAGACTGCGGATATGGGTTTTGATGGTGGTGGGCGCCACCGAGAGCTGCTCGGCGATCTGCTCATTGGAAAGACCGGCATGAATCAGCCCCAGGATTTGCCACTCACGGCGAGTCAGCGGCGATGTGCGGATTAGCTCGGGCACATCCGGCCTTGCGACGATATCGGCGATCACCGTTTCATCCAGCATTAAGCGCCGGGCACTGCCAAAGTCCTTTTGTTGGCCAGCAAGCGTTAGCAGCCGATCTGCTCTTGCCTGCTCTAAAGCAGCCAGCGTGCCGTTAGCGATTAATCTGACAAGCAGTTCGCGAAGGGGTTTGCCTAGGCGTAAAAAGCTGCCGACCAGCGCGGTGCGAGAAGCTAAGCCAAGCGCCTTCTGCATGTGTTGGCTGGCTTGCTCAAACAGGCCTTGATGCCAAGCCACCGCCGCCAGACAGAGCTGGTTGCGGTTGGCATCAGTCACCAGCCCCAAGCGCTGGGTATGCGCTTCAAGAGCTTCCAATAGCGTGTGGGCTGCGTCGTAGTCGCCCAGCAGCGTAAGCGCCCGGGCGTGGTTACGCACATTGCACTGGGAAAAGTGGTTGGTGGCACTGTCGATGAGCGGCGCCGGGGCTTCCTGACGCCAGCGTACTACGGCATCCATATCATGGGTCGAGTGCCACCAGGCCAGTAGCGTAGCGTGGGCGTTCGCCACCCAGTCGATGTGGTAATCCCCTTCGGCAAGAATTTTACGCAACCGACGGATATGGTCGGCGCACTGAGCCTGGTCGCCACGGCTTTGGGCAACTTTTGCCAGTTGAATATGGCACTGCAGCGTCCAGCGTTCACCCTGATTATCCAGCACGGCGATACCTTTCAAGGCCGCCTGCTCAGCTTCATCCAAGCGGTGCCACTCCCACAGCACCTGGCTGCGAATACGGTAGAGAAACTCTGCCACGGGCAGATGCTCAAGCTCAGCTCGCTCCAAGTGGGCAAAAGCACGCTCTTGAATATCGTAGGCTGCCTGAAGACGCCCTTGGGCAACCAGCACTTCGGATTGATGACAAAACGACCATAGCAGCAGTTGGTGGTCTTCACGCTGGCGGGACTGATGCTCTACTTCGCGAACTCGCTGCAGCGACTCGTCTAAATACCCCTGCACAAAGCGCGCCTCACTCAATATGGCGGTGGCGGTGAGCGGCGTTGAGGCTAAATAGCGGGCAGGCACGGCCAGCGCCTGTTCCGCCAGCGGCGCGGCGCGCTCGGCATTGCCCTGGTTAATCGCCAACTGTGCGCGCAGGGTGGCAAATTCAGCGCTAAGCCGTTGCCACTCTGGCGTATTTAGCTGCGCTTCAATCCAGCCAATCACCCGGGCGGTAATATCAAACTGAAACTGAGCATGGGAGACCCAGCCATACAGCAGTGCAAGCTCTGGGCTGGTGGTGAGTCGTGGCTCACCAAGCAGAGCAAAGCCTTTGGCCAACAGTGCGTAGGCACCGCTTGCCAATAGGGCTGGCCCTTCTGCGGTCAGTAGACTGGCCACGTCTTCAGGGGCTTCGGCGAGAATTGCCTGGCGCAGCGCCATCACCGGATCGTTCAAGGCTAGCCACGCTTGGCTGGCACGCCGGTGGAGCGTTCGCTGGGTGGCAAGGCTTAGCTCATGACGGCGGTGGCGTAGATACTCACCAAACAGCCGTTGGAAGCGGTACCACTGGGCGTGAGGATCAGGCCGTTCAATAAATAACCCCGCCTGCTCAAAGGCCTCCAAGCGCTGGGTTAAACGTTCACCGTCTAATAGACGCGCCATTAATTCAGGAGAAAAACGCTCCAGCACCCCCAGTTGCAACATTAGCTCGCGCTCTTCCAAAGGCAGAGCTGCAGAGAGCAGTTCGTCAAACCAGGCGACAAAGTCGGGGTGAGCGCCACTTAACCGATCAACCAGGGCGTCGAAGCCTGCCCGTGTGGTGGTGCGCTCTACCAGCCAGCTCATCGCCATTGCCCAGCCACCGCTTCTGCGTAGCGCGCGCTCCAGGCTTACTCGTGTGGGTGGAAAGCTGAGCTGCTCTGCGCACAGGGTTTGCGCCTCTTCGCTATCAAAGGCCAGGGCGCTGAGGTCGATCTCTTCAAGCTCGCCTCTTAGTCGCAGGCTTGCCAACCCCAGAGCTGGTCGCGAACGGCTAGCCAGGGTCAAGGTTAGCCAGGGTGGCTGATGGCGTAGCCAGTGGGCCAGCCCGGCTAAAATATCGGGATGCGTGAGATGTTCAAATTCATCCACCACCAACCGGCACGGGGTTCGCTGCTCTGGTAACTCGCCAAGCCAGCGCTCTAACTGCTCAACGCAGTCGGCCTCTTCGGCCACCGGTGACAGCGGCGCTTTTTCATCCAACAGCGAGTTGAGCGCTGCCTGCCAATAGGCTAAAAATCGCGCAGGCTGATCATCTCGCTGATCCAGACGTAGCCAAGCGGCTTCCTGCTCCAGCGCCGGCAGCCGCTCGGCCAGCAGCGTGGTTTTGCCATACCCCGAAGGGGCCTGCACCATCAGTAAGCGAACATGTTCATTTAAACCAAAATGGTCATTTAGGCGCGGCCTGGCTACCACACCAAGCGGCAGTAACGGTGCTTTTAGTTTCTCTTGCAGAAGTGGCATCAGCTCTCCCCTGGGTAGCCCTGCTCTCCGTTCACCAATGCTGTTAAAGCCCTACAAAAAAGCCCGCGACGTATCGCGGGCAAAGTGCATTGGAGAAGAAACAGTTAAATCAAGCAACTCGCATCGGTTAGAACCACACTTCGGTCTGAACACCGAAGGTCCACTGGCCGCCGGTAAAGCCTTCGTTGCCCAGTGAGCTGGCACCGTAGTTGTTGAGGTCGCCATCCCAGTCGCTGAAAGTAGTGAATAGACGAATCTCAGGGCGCTGCCAGAAGCCACCAACTTCCGGCTTGAAGGTAGGCGCAATAGTGAACTTGCTGAAGCCACCATCCACGGCGTTACGACCACTGTATCCCTGGGGATCGAGATCCATCCACTGATAGCCAGCTTCGTACTGCATTTCAAAGTTCTGCGTTAGCTCGTTGGCTAAGCGTACGTTAAGCCCTGCCCAGTTGTACTTATCGCCCTGGACATAACGGTCTTCGCTGGTTTCAGCCAGAATAGAAGGGGCAACGCGCCACTGCGGGGCAATATAAGTAGTGCCGTAGAGCGCTAGACGCGTGGAGGTTGCATCATCGGTTAGATCACCCCGTGAACCAATACTTTTGGTCTCGGCGCCCAAACCCTGACCATGCAGCACGGCAGCTTTGAAATTACCCTCGCCCATTCCGAAGAAACTGTCGCCGTGATAAGCAATCATGGTATGGAAACCGGTATCGGCCGCGGTCTGGCCAACATCAATATCGCGCTCGTCGTTATCTGCAGCGGACATACCGTTGACCATCCACTGCCAGTTACCGAAGTAGTTGTTAGAGGTCAGAATCAGGTTGTCAGTGTCGCCCTCTAGGCCAGGGTTTTCACTATCGACGATTGGGTAGTCGGAAAAGCTGCGGCCATAAATCGACAGGTTGGATTTCCAGTTGTCGGCCAACTGCATGTCGTAGATACCGCCACCGGTACCCGCTAGGAAGACCACGTCGCTGTCGAGCCAATGGATATCAAAGTTATCGCGGTCAAAACGCTTACCGGCCCAGATCGAGGCATTTTCAAAGGCGCCGGTAAAACTGGGAAGATCGCTGAATTCAGCAAATACCTGACGTACGTTAAGATCCGACTCACCGCCGGTCCAGTCATTGCTGGAGGTCGTGCCGTCAGCAATCATGGTGCGGTAAAGCGCTTTGGCGCCGTTATCAAACTGCATGCGGTAGTTGAAAATTGCTTCGGCGTAGGTGTCCGGCTCATTACCTAAACGGCCCACGGCGCCGCCCTCTCCACCCGCGGGTGTCAGGTAAGGGCCAGCATTTTCGCTTTTACCATCTTCACCAATCAGCAAACCTGAGCGAGCGTAAACGTTAAACGAGAACCCCTCTTCGCCATCAGCATAGCGCTCCACTCGCGCCAGGCGCTCTTCAATCTCCGCGTCGCTCTCTGTAGCCACGGCGGTCGACTGTGATCGCTCGGCAATCTCGGCACGGCGCTCGGCGGCTTCAGCGCGCTGTTCCGCTGCTTCAATGCGGGCTTCCAGTTCGGCAAAGCGTTGTTCCATGGTCATCTGTGCCGAAGCAACTCCGCTAATCCCTAAGCTGGCGGCGGCAATAGCAATCGCTAACGGCTTCTTGAATGTCATTTTATGCATTGTTTTGAGTACCCTATTGTTATTGATAAGCGGCTGTTTTAACGCAGCTATCTTTAAAAGCTTATGACTAAATCGATTAAGATCATATCGATAACACTTCCCTTGCACATTTCGCCCAGCGGGGGTAGCGGCGGTCATTAGACGCCACGGTGCTTAAGGAAAGATAGCCAGAACTTAATCGATTAAGTCACTTATTGCCAACGGCTAGTTGCTAATTAGCGACTAATGTCTAAAGAACTATTTTGTTTAGTGAAAACTGAATAATGCCGTTAGACAAAAGTCGCTATTGAACTTTTTCAGCCGAAGCGGCTAACTGAGCGGCATTATCTTAATCGATTAAGATAAAAGTTAAGAGAGCGATCGAGCGCACTTAAGCTAGCTGTTTAGCGCTGTTTTTGATGCAACATCGTCCACAACAATAAACGTCGAGGTACGCCGTTATGAAAAAGACTTTAATCACTACCGCTATCGCCGTGGCCAGCACGCTGAGCGCGACAAGCCAGGCCCAGGCTGAAGAACTGACTATTTCTTGCGGTGCGGTAGGCGCGGAGCTAACGCTTTGCCAGGAGGGCGTCGCCGCCTGGGAGGAGAAAACCGGCCATAGCGTCGACGTGGTGTCAACGCCCAACTCCTCCACCGAACGCCTTTCACTTTATCAGCAGATCCTTTCGGCTAACTCCAGCGATATCGATGTGATGCAGATCGACGTGGTGTGGCCAGGCCTACTCGCCAACCACCTGCTGGATCTACGCGAGGTGCTTGGCGATGATGCTGCCGCCGGGCACTTTGACACCATCGTGACCAATAACACCATCGACGGCCGACTAGTCGCCATGCCGTGGTTCACCGATGCGGGCGTGCTCTACTACCGCGAAGACTTGCTGGAAAAGTATGGCCATGAAGTGCCAAAGACCTGGCAAGAACTCACCGAAATTGCCCGCGAGATTAAAGACGCCGAACGCGCCGAGGGCAAAGAGGGTATGCAGGGCTATGTCTTCCAGGGGCGCGCTTACGAAGGTTTGACCGTTAATGCGCTTGAGTGGGTGGCCAGCTTTGGCGGCGGAAACATCGTGGAAACTGATGGCGAGATTAGCATTAACAACGAACACGCTGCCGAGGCACTTGATCTTGCCGCCTCCTGGATTGGCGACATCTCGCCCAACGGCGTACTCAATTACACCGAAGAGGAAGCGCGCGGCGTTTTCCAAAGTGGCGGCGCGGTATTTATGCGCAACTGGCCCTACGCCTGGGCGCTGGCGCAAAGCGAAGACAGTGACGTTCGCGGCAAAGTAGGTGTAACTCAACTCCCCGCAGGTGGTGAAAATGGCCATAGCGCCGCTGGCCTGGGCGGCTGGAACCTAGCCGTGTCGCGTTACAGCGAACACCCGGAACTAGCCGCTGATTTGGTCGCCTTTTTGACAGGTGAAGAGGAGCAGAAGCGTCGCGCCATTCAAGCCTCTTACAACCCCACTATCGATGCGCTCTACCAAGACGACGAAGTACTCGAAGCGGTGCCCTTCTTTGGCACGCTTTACGAAACTTTTGTTAACGCTGTTGCACGGCCCTCCGCGCCCACCGGCGATGCCTATGGCCGGGTCAGCAACGCCTTCTTCAGCACCACCCATGATGTGCTTTCCGGTACTAAAGATGGCACCCAAGCGGTCGCTGACCTTGAAGACGAATTGGCTCGCCTGAAGCGTCGCAACTGGTAACCCTGGAGCCCCTCCATGTCGACCTCCATCAAGCATGATGACGCGCCCACCGGGGCGCGTTCTTTCACTACCAAGCAGCGCCGAGGCACTAAGGTTCGCCGTCAGCGGGTGAAAGCAGCCTGGTTGTTTTTAGCCCCAATGCTGATTGCATTAACCCTGGTCGCTGGTTGGCCGCTGGTGCGCACCTTTTTTCTCAGCTTCACCGATGCATCACTGTCAGACTTAGGCGCCGCCAATCTGATTGGCTTTGAGAATTACCTCGTCTATGACGATGGCCGCTGGTACGGGGTACTGGCCGACTCGGTGTGGTGGCAGTCGGTATGGAACACCGTTTACTTCTCGGTGGTGTCGGTATCCCTGGAAGTGGTATTCGGGGTGATTGTCGCGCTGATCTTGAACGCCGAGTTTAAGGGCCGCGTAATCGTTCGCGCTGCGGTACTGATTCCCTGGGCAATCCCCACCATCGTTTCCGCGCAAATGTGGGCGTGGATGCTCAACGACCAGTTCGGCATTATCAATTATATGCTGATGGGTCTTGGGGTGATTGACGCTCCCATCGCATGGACCGCTAACGCCACCTACTCCATGTGGGCGGTGATTATGGTCGATGTATGGAAAACCATCCCCTTCGTGGCGTTGCTGGTGCTTGCTGCCCTGCAAATGCTGCCCAAGGATTGCTACGAGGCCGCTGAAGTAGACGGCATCCACCCGATTCGAGTGTTCTTCAAGGTCACCCTGCCGTTAATTACCCCGGCGCTCATGGTAGCGGTGATTTTCCGCTTGCTCGACGCGCTGCGCGTGTTCGACGTGATCTACGTACTGACCTCTAATTCCACCAGCACCATGTCGATGTCGGTATACGCCCGCCAGCAGCTGGTCGAATTCCAGGATGTCGGTTACGGCAGCGCTGCCTCTACCCTGCTGTTCTTAATTATTGCATTGGCCACCGTGGCTTATCTCTACGTTGGGCGTAAACAAATCCAATTGGGAGGTGACTAATGAACACGCGTCAGTTGGCCAAAGTAGCCAAGCGCGTCGGGTTTTGGGCGCTGATTGTGCTGATCATGGTGTACGCCGTTTTCCCGTTCTACTACGCGGTGGTCACCTCATTAAAACCGTCGAGCGACCTTTTCCGGGTTGAGCTGTGGCCGTCGAACTGGAACTTCGATAACTACATCAGCGTCTTCACCCAGACCAGCTTTCTGCGCGCTATTTTCAACTCCATCATCGTGGCGGTTAGCGTGGTGTTCATCGCTCTACTGCTCGGCATTACCGCGTCATACGCCCTGGGCCGCGTGCGCTTTCGCGGCCGCTCAACGGTGCTGTTGGTGATTCTGGGCGTTTCGATGTTCCCCCAGGTGGCGGTGCTCTCAGGGCTGTTTGAGGTGATCCGTGCACTCAATCTCTACAACAACCCTGCCGGGCTGATTCTCAGCTACACCATCTTCACCCTGCCCTTCACCGTCTGGGTGTTGACCACTTTTATGAAGCAACTACCCATGGAGCTGGAAGAGGCCGCCATCATGGACGGCGCCACGCCCTGGGTAACGATCACAAAAGTGTTTCTGCCGCTTATGTGGCCCGCCATGGCGACCACAGGATTGCTGGCATTTATCGCCGCTTGGAACGAGTTTCTGTTTGCCCTCACCTTCACACTCACCGACACCCAGCGCACGGTACCCGTCGCCATCGCGCTGCTGTCAGGCGGCAGCGCCTACGAACTGCCCTGGGGGCCGATTATGGCCGCTTCTGTGGTGGTCACGGTGCCGCTGGTCGTATTAGTGATTATCTTCCAGCGCCGCATTGTGTCAGGCCTCACCGCCGGTGCCGTTAAAGGCTAAGGATTTTTTATGTCAACAATGGATTTCAAGATGCAAGACAACACTCTTTGGTGGCGCGGCGGCGTTATCTACCAGATCTACCCGCGCAGCTTTATGGATAGCCGCGGCGACGGTATTGGCGACCTTAAAGGTATCACTGAAAAACTCGATTACGTGGCGTCTCTGAACGTGGACGGTATCTGGCTATCGCCGTTTTTCACCTCGCCCATGCTCGATTTTGGCTACGACATTAGCGACTACTGCGATGTCGATCCCATGTTCGGCACCCTGGAGGACTTTAAAGCACTTCTGGAAAAGGCCCACTCGCTGGGGCTTAAGGTGATGATCGATCAGGTGATTAGCCATACATCGGATCAACACGCCTGGTTTCAGGAAAGCCGCCAGGATCGTACCAACCCCAAGGCCGACTGGTTTGTATGGGCCGATCCCAAGCCGGACGGCACGCCACCCAACAACTGGCTATCGATTTTCGGTGGCCCGGCGTGGACGTTTGATTCACGCCGCCAGCAGTACTATATGCATAACTTCCTCACCAGCCAGCCGGACGTAAACTTCCATAACCCGGAAGCGCGCCAGGCGCAGTTGGATAATATGCGCTTCTGGCTGGAGTTGGGCGTGGACGGCTTCCGCTTGGATACCGTCAACTTCTACTTCCACGACGCCGAGCTGCGCGACAACCCGCCGGTTCCCAAAGGCGAAGCCAAAACCCTGGGCGCGCCCGACAGCAACCCCTATACCTGGCAGCGCCATGTTTACGACCTTAGCCGCCCGGAGAATCTCGACTTTCTGAAAGATCTGCGCGCGCTGATGGATGAATATCCCGGCACCACGACCGTGGGTGAAATCGGCGACGATAACCCGCTTGAGCGTATGGCCGAGTACACCGCCGGTGGTGACAAGCTGCATATGGCGTACACCTTCGACCTGCTCAACAAGCCCCACTCAGCGCGCTATATTCATGAAGTGCTGGAGCGCTTTCAGCGCCTGGCGGGCGATGCCTGGCCCTGCTGGGCAACCTCTAACCACGATGTGGTACGCAGCGCCACCCGCTGGGGCGCAGGTGAACACCCTACCGCCTACCCGAAAGTGGCGCTGGCCATGCTCTGCTCGCTACGCGGTAGCGTCTGCCTCTACCAAGGTGAAGAGCTGGGCCTGCCGGAGGCCGACGTCCCCTTTGAACGCATCCAAGACCCCTACGGCAAGGTGCTGTGGCCGGAGTTCAAAGGCCGCGACGGTTGCCGCACGCCAATGCCCTGGAACGACAGCGAACACGGCGGCTTCTCCAATGTTGAGCCCTGGCTACCCATGGAGGCCAGTCACCGCGACCTGGCGGTAAGCCGCCAGCAGGATGATGCCAACTCCACCCTGAATGCGCTGCGCAGCATGCTGGCTTTTCGTCGCCAGCACCACGCGCTGTTCGACGGCGACTTAACGCTGGTCGATGTGGGCGAAACGCTGCTCGGCTTTAGCCGTCAAAAAGATGCTGAAAAGCTGCTGTGCGTTTTCAACCTTACCGCCGAGGCGCAGACGGTTAGCCTGCCGCTAGCGATAGAGAGCGACTTGCAGGGCCACGGCTTTACCACTCAGCGCAACGGTGACAGCCTGACGCTGCCAGGGTATCAAGCGGCCTTTATGCGCGTCGCCGATAATACTTAACCATACAAAACAACAGGCCGGCCCAACGCGAGCAAAGCAGTGAGGTCGGCAAGGAGTCACCCATGGCCAGTGTAACGCTTAGCAAGATCAACAAAGTGTTTGGCAGCGATCACATTATTAACGATGTGGATCTACATATTGGCGACGGCGAGTTTGTGGTGTTCGTAGGCCCCTCCGGCTGCGGCAAGTCGACCCTTTTGCGCCTGATCGCCGGTTTGGAATCGATTAGCGATGGCGACCTAAGCATGGACGACATCGTGGTCAATGACTTGCCACCGCGGGAACGCGGGGTGGGCATGGTGTTTCAATCCTATGCGCTCTACCCGCATATGACCGTTTACGACAACATGGCGTTTGGCCTGAAACTGGCCAAAACCGCCAAAGAGACAGTGCACGAGCGGGTCATGAGCACAGCCAAGATTTTGCAGCTCGAAGAGCTCCTGCACCGTAAACCCAAGGCGCTTTCCGGCGGCCAGCGCCAGCGGGTGGCCATGGGTCGAGCCATGGCGCGTGAACCGCGTATTCTGCTGTTTGATGAGCCGCTTTCAAATCTGGACGCCTCACTGCGGGTGCAAATGCGCAACGAGATCGCCCGGCTGCATCATCGTCTCGGTTCAACCATGATTTACGTCACCCACGACCAGGTGGAAGCCATGACCCTGGCCGACAAAATCGTGGTGCTGAACGGCGGCTACGTCGAGCAGGTCGGTAGCCCCCACGAGCTTTATCAGCGTCCAGCGACGAAATTTGTTGCCGGGTTTATGGGCTCACCGACCATGAACTTTATGCCCGCAGAGTTGCTCGCTGGCAACACCAGCGGCTGCCGCGTGCGGGCCACGGGGATTGGCGAACTTGACCTACCCCAGGATGCTCAGCAACGGCAAAGCGGTGAAGCGTTGACGCTGGGCATTCGCCCAGAGCATCTATGCTTAGCTGCTCCCACTGATAGCAACTGCTTTGATATCGTCAACGTCGAGTATTTAGGCAACGAGGTTTACGTCTACCTTGAGCCCAAACAGGGCGATACGCTACTGATCCACCGCAGCGAAGCACCCAGCCAGTGGAAGGAAGGTCAGCAGGTATCACTGGCAGCGGATTGGGAAAAAGTCCACTTGTTTGATGACAGCGGTACAGCGCTGAAATTAGCTGAACAGCAGGCGGCCGCTTAACTCACGAGACAACCAAGATACCCGCATTACCGACCCGCTGTGTGTGCCTAACCTCCCCTTCGCTTATCATGGTGAGTGGCAGCACTCAGCGGGTCGATTTTATCTAACGCGCCTTTTAAATAGCTAAGCCTTCAATTATTAAAAAATAGCCTGCTAAGGACACATTGTGACTGATCAGCGCCGAATGACACTCAAGGATCTTGCGCAGGAACTCAACGTCTCCACGGCGACGATTTCCAATGCCTTTAACCGCCCGGATCAGCTCTCTCCAGCCCTGCGCGAACGGATACTCAAGCAGGCCAAACGGCTTGGGTACAGCGGCCCTGACGCCAAAGCGCGCAGCCTGCGCACCGGCCGCTCGCGGATTATTGCGGTCATTCTTGCCGAAAGCCTTACCTACAGCTTGAACGATGCCGTGGCCAGCGAGTTTCTCTCTGGGGTTGCCGAAGTTCTCGATGCCCATGGACACACGCTGCTGCTGCTGCCGGGGCGCGGCCACGCCTCCCAACCGCCGGGATCGGCCAATATCGCCGATGGCTTTATCGTCTATGGGCTAATGCCCAACAATAAACTGCTCGATGAACTGCCCGCCCAGCGTAATTTGGTGTCCGTTGATTTTGATATTGAAGGCTGTCCAACGGTGCATATCGATGATACCGCCGCCAGCTATAAAATCGCCCAGCACGCGTTGAGCCACTTGCCCAAACGTCCGGCAATCATCAACCTGCGCTTAACCAAAGAGGCCTGCAATGGCCGCGTGACGCCTGAACACACCCTGCTGCCCCATACCAGCACGATCAGCCGTGCACGGCTGGAGGGGTTTCACGCCGCGCTTCAAGAGCGCGCGATGGATACGGAGCAGGTGCCGCTGTGGAATATCGAGGAGAATACCTTTGAGGTGTGTTCGCCGGTGATTGCCGAGATTCTCGACCAGCCCATCGAACAGCGGCCAGACCTGCTGCTGTGCATGTCTGACCGCATTGCGCTAACGGCGCTAACGCTCGCCGAACAGCGCGGTATTCGCGTACCGGAAGAGCTGCGCATTACCGGGTTTGATGGCATTGCCGAAGGGCAGTACCGCGCACCGCGCTTAACCACAGTACGCCAGGATAGCGGGGGCAAGGGGCGGATCGCGGCACAGATGATTCTAGGCCGCGTGCCCCTTGCCCAGCAGCTGCTGCAAACGGAGCTACTGCTGGGCGATACCTGCCCTTAGGAAGGCGTTATTTAGCCGTCGCCTGCATGGCCAGCGCGGTATCCAGCATACGGTTGGAGAAGCCCCACTCGTTGTCGTACCAGGCCATGATTTTGACCAGACGGCCATTCACACGGGTGTGGTTGGCATCAAAGGTCGACGAGTTGGCATCGTGATTGAAGTCGATAGACACCAGCGGCTCGGCATTGACCGCCAACACCGGCGAGTTGGCGGCAGCCTTCTCAACGATGGCGTTGATCTCTTCCTTGGTGGTATCGCGTCCGGCGGTAAACGTCAGATCCACCAGCGAAACGTTGATTACCGGCACACGAACCGCCAAACCATCGAACTTGCCCGCCAGCTCCGGCAATACGATGCCTACCGCCGCCGCAGCGCCGGTTTTGGTCGGGATCATCGAGTGGGTGGCACTGCGCGCCCGGTAGGGGTCAGTGTGATAAACATCCGACAGGTTTTGGTCGTTGGTGTAAGCGTGCACGGTGGTCATTAAACCGTTTTCGATACCAACAACATCGTTTATTGCTTTCGCTACCGGTGCTAAGCAGTTGGTGGTGCAGGAAGCGTTAGAAACAACGGTATCTTCAGCAGTCAACACACCTTCATTGACACCATAAACGATCATCGCATCGGCATCCGGGCTAGGAGCAGAAATCAGCACGCGCTTGGCCCCCGCTTCAATATGCTTGGCCGCCGCTGCACGCTTGGTAAACAACCCTGTGCACTCCATCACCAGATCAATATTCATTGCTGACCACGGCAGTTTCGCAGGGTCGCGCTCTGAAGAGATGGCGATACGATCGCCATCCACCGTGATGCTCTCGGCGTCGTGTTCTACCTTAAAAAGGAAGTGGCCATGCACAGTGTCGTGACGCAGCAGGTGGGAATTTAGCGAGGGATCGCCTAGATCGTTAATGGCAACCACCTGAACACGGTCACGGTAGCTGTTTTCGTAGAGGGCGCGCAGCACATTGCGGCCGATACGGCCAAATCCGTTAATCGCAACTCTTATTGTCATGATAGCTCCTCAATTGACCAATAATAATGAGAGGTACTTTTAGTAAAAAAATTACTAAAAATACGTATTTAAGCGTCATGAGGCCGATAAATAGCGTTTTAACCGCCCCAAAAGGCTAGTAGAAATCCAATATGTAGTAAAATTACTATATAAACGCTATCGTAGTCCAATACTAAATTGCCCACAATACCCTTGTATAAGGAGAGCGCTCTCGTGACAAACGCTACCTCGAACACAGCAGCTCAGGCGTCTACTGCCCCTCTTTCGACCACCGCGACCAACTTACATACCCCGCTACGGCGCACTAAAATCGTTGCCACCCTCGGCCCCGCCAGCGATCGCCCCGGCGTGCTGGAAGCGATGCTCAAAGCCGGTGTGGATGTGGTGCGGCTTAACTTCTCCCACGGCTCGGCAGATGACCACCGCCACCGCTTAGGCGAGGTGCGCGAAATCGCCGAACGACTTGGTCGCAGCGTTGCTGCGCTGGGCGACCTACAGGGGCCGAAAATTCGTATTGCGCGCTTTATTGAAGGCGCCGTCAAACTCGATGTCGGCCAGCCGTTTGTCTTGGACATGGCGCTGGACGCCAACAGCGGCACCGCAGAGCGAGTTGGCTGCGACTACCAAACCCTCCCCGAGGATGTCGTGGAAGGCGACCGCCTACTGCTCGACGATGGCCGTTTGGTTTTGGATGTCACTCGTGTGGTTGGACAGGAGGTTCATACCCGTGTTCACGTGGGGGGCAAGCTCTCCAACAATAAGGGCATTAACAAACAGGGCGGCGGTCTATCCGCGCCTGCCCTCACTGAGAAAGACAAGGCCGACCTGAAAACCGCTATCGAGATTGGCGTTGACTATTTGGCGGTCTCCTTCCCGCGCAACGCCGCGGACATGCAGGAAGCCCGCGAACTGCTGGGCGAAGCCGGTAAAGAGATTGGCCTAGTAGCGAAGCTTGAACGCGCTGAGGCGGTTGCCGACGACGCCACCCTGGATGGCATTATCGAAGCCTCAGAGGCCGTCATGGTGGCCAGGGGCGACCTGGGCGTTGAGATTGGTGACGCGGCGTTGATTGGCACCCAGAAGCGCATTATCAAACATGCCCGCACCCTTAATCGTGCGGTGATTACCGCTACTCAGATGATGGAGTCGATGATTGAGTCACCGCTGCCTACCCGCGCCGAAGTTTTCGACGTGGCCAACGCGGTGCTCGACGCCACCGACGCGGTCATGCTGTCAGCGGAAACGGCTGCCGGGGACTACCCGGTAGAAACCATTGAAGCGATGGATCGCGTTTGCCTGGGTGCCGAGCGTGAACGCATGGCCCAGGAGTCAGGCCACCGCATTCATGAAGGCTTCGAGCGGATCGATGAAACCATTGCGCTATCGGCAATGTATGCGGCTAACCACTTATCCGGCGTTAGCGCCATCGCCTGCATGACAGCAACCGGCTATACGCCTTTAATCGCTTCGCGGATTCGCTCCGGCCTGCCTATTGTCGGCTTAGCCCATAACCCTATCGCCCAACGGCGCATGGCGCTCTATCGCGGCGTTGTCTCAATACCTTTCGACACCACCGACATGGATCCTGCCAACCTCAACCAAGAGGCCTTGAAGCATCTGCAGACGCAGGGATTTATCCACCCTGGCGAACATGTCATTCTGACTCGCGGTGACCACATGAACGCTCATGGCGGCACCAATACGATGAAAATCCTTGCCCTGGATAGCGAGTAACGGGCTAACCTCTGTAGCGAGCTTTAATCTATAGCGACCTTTCAAAAGCAAAAAAACCAAGAGGAAAGTGATGAATGAGTGACGCGCAACCGCCCCGCCAAGCTATCCGCACCCTGCAAGCGCGCAAGCGCATTGCGCTAATTGCCCATGATGGCAAAAAGAGTGAAATGCTGGAGTGGGCAACCCGCTGGCAGGATACGCTGAGCCAGCACAAACTGATTGGCACGGGCACTACGTCTAAGCGGCTTAAGACCGCGTTAGGGTTAGAAGTCGAGGGTTTAATGAGCGGGCCTTTGGGCGGTGACCAGCAGATTGGCGCACGGATTGCGGAGCAGCAACTGGATGTGTTGATCTTCTTTTGGGACCCATTCTCACCCCAGCCCCACGACCCGGATGTCAAAGCGCTGCTGCGTTTAGCGGCGCTGTGGAATGTGCCGGTTGCCTGCAACGCGGCGAGCGCCGACTTTCTGCTCTCCTCGCCCTACTTGAGCGAGAGCTACGACATGTCGATACCGGATGCTGCCGCCTGGGCCCAGGCGCGCACGGTTTAGCGCCGGTGCAGGTGGCGAGCCACCACCTGCAGTCCACTTTCATAGTGGCCGCTCATGGCGGCTAGGGCACAGCGCAGTGTTAACTCGGCGATACGGTCGTAATCCTGCAGCGCCGAGTTAACGGGCTGAGGCAGGAAATCCAGCAGCCGGTGATCGCCAAAGGTGGCCAGACGAATATTCTCCGGCAAGCCGCCACGCTCCAAGAACACATCGAACACCCCCTCCATCAGTGTGTAAGAGCCAGTCACCAGTGCGTCGGCACCGCCCTGCTCATCCAGCAGCTGAGCTGCCAAGCGCGCCCCTTCGCTGCGCTCATAGTGTGATCCGGTTAAATAAAGCGGCTCAATAGCAGTGCCTTTGAGTGCCGCCTGAAAGCCCGCCCGCCGTTCGCAACTCACCGACAGATCCGGCATTGCTTCCAACCACGCAACGCGCTTGGTTGCCTCACCAATCACCGAGCGCGTCAACGTCTCCGCCGCCTCCTGATCGTTACTCACCACGCTGGCAAAACGCGCCGGGTTGAGGCCACGGTCCATGCCCACCACGCACCAGCCCTCGTCGACCAGGTCGGCATAAAAAGTGTCGTCACTGGGCAGGCAACTGGCGGTGATCAAGACTTCGCAGCGCTGGGCACGCAGCGCCAGGGCGAGGGTTCTTTCACTCTCTGCGCAGTCATCCGAGCTTACGATCAACAGCTGATACCCCTGCTCCCGGGCGCCACGCTCCAGGCGCTTGGCTAGCCGGGCGTAACTGATATTCTCCAGATCCGGCACGATCAGCCCCAGCAAGCGGCTAGCCCCCCGGCGCAGCGCTGCCGCCTGGGGGTCAATGTGGTAGCGGTGTTGGCGCACCACCGCCATCACCTTATCGATGGTCGCTGCGCTAATGCGCCGTTGCTCGGCCTGGCCATTAATCACGTAACTAGCGGTGGTGCGCGAGACGCCGGCTAGTCGGGCAATATCGGCAAGTGTCATGCGGTTTCCCCTTGGTGTGATCAGGCAGTTTATCAGCAAGTTAGCGTCTACCAGACCAAAGTCTAAAAGCACAAACCTTGTGTCATTCAGTGAATCGATTCAGCATAGCCAACTATACACAGATGAGACGATTCATCTAGCTCCCTTCGATGCGCTACGACTATGGTTCTACACGGAGACACCTATGTTGACACTCGGCCCCAATGACATCTTGCTAGGCCGCAACGCTGACAGCTGGCAAACCGCGCTGGACAGTGCCGCTGAAGCGCTGGTTGACGCCGGCTTGGTTGAGGCCGAGTACCGCGACGGCCTACATGCCCGCGAGGCGCAGTCCTCAACGTTTTTAGGCAACGCCATTGCGATACCCCACGGTACGCCGGAAAGCCGCCAGTATGTAAAGCAAACGGGCGTGCGCGTACTGCAGTTTCCCAACGGGGTCGAGTGGCACGACGGCCAGCAGGTACACGTGCTGGTCACGATTGCGGCCCAAAACGATGAGCACCTGGATATTCTGCGCCAGTTGACGCACGTACTCGACAAAGAGGGTGTTTCCGAACAGTTGGCCAATGCCACCTCCGCGGCCGATGTCGCGCGCCTGCTTTCCAAACCGGCATTAGAGCCGCGCCTGGACGCCGACACCCTATGCGTCAACTTTCCCGCCCGCGACCCACAAGAGCTGGTTTTAGCCGCAGCCGCCCGCTTACGTCAAAGCGGCTGTGTCGATAACCGCTTTATTACCGCCGTCGCCGCAGCGCAGCCTACCTGGTTAGGCCACGGGATTTGGCTGGCCAGCAGCGCCCAGGGCGTTAACCAGCCCGCGCTTGGGGTCGCCACGCCAGCGGAGCAGAGCCTGGAGAGCGCGGGTCACCCGGTACATGCGCTGTTCTGCCTGGCCGCCCACGGCGATGCCCACCGCCCGCTGTTAGAACAGCTATTGGCGGTGTTAGAAAACGGCGCAAGCCAAAGCTTGATGGGCAAAACCAGCGCGCAACTACTGGCCACCCTGGCAGGCGAGACCGCCAGCACCCAGACCCGCCGGGTGCGTGTGCTTAACCCCCACGGACTGCACGCCCGCCCCGCCAAGCAGTTGGTGCAAGTTGCCCGCGCCCAGGCCATGCCGATTCAGGCACGCCTGGAAGAAGGCAGCGCCACCCCGGTTTCCGCCGCCAGCCTGACCAAAGTGATCGGTCTGGGCGCACGGCGCGGCCAGTGGCTGGTACTTTCAGCCGAAGGCGAACAGGCAAGCGCAGCGTTAGAGGCCGTTGCTGAAGCCGTTGAATCAGGCCTGGGAGAAAAAGTAACGCCCTTTGACGGAGGCTTTGACAGCACCCCGCAAGCGAGCACTGCCCAAGCGGATATCGAGCCCCTCGCGGCTGACACGCCCCACGCAGGCGTGGCCGCATCCCCCGGTTTGGCCATTGCGCCGGTGTTTGTCATTCGCCCGATGCAGTTCGACTACGCCGAGCACGCCAGCGACGCTGAACACGAAATCAGCCGTTTAAACAGCGCGCTAAAAGAGGGTGCCGCCCAACTGGAAAGCTTGGTGCGCAAGGCCCCCGGTGGCGAAGTCGCCGATATCCTCTCCATGCACGAAGAGATGCTCGACGACCCGGAACTCCATCACGCGGCAGTGGATGCCATTCGTGAAGGCCGCTCGGCGGAGGCAGGCTGGTGGGAAGCGATTGAAACGGCTGCCCACGCCCAGGAGATGCTCGCCGACCGTCTGCTGGCCGAACGCGCCGCTGATTTACGCGACGTAGGTCGTCGGGTGCTGGGCGTGCTTTGCGATGTGACACTTCCCGAACCGCCGGATCACCCCTACATCCTGGTCATGGACGATATCGGCCCTTCCGATGTGGCCCGTCTGGATACTTCCCGGGTGCGCGGCCTGCTCACCGTTCGCGGCGGCGCCACGGCACACAGCGCTATTCTGGCCCGCGCACTGGGTATCCCCGCGGTCGTCGGCGCTGGGCAAGCCGTAATGGCGCTCAACAACGCCAGCATGATGATTTTGGACGGCGAACGCGGTCGAGTCACATCGCAGCCTTCCGAGGAGCGCCTGCAGCGCGCCGAACAGCAACTGCTAGACCTCCAACAGCGCGAAGCCGATGCCTGGGAAAGCCGCTTTGAGGTCGCCCAGACCCGCGACGGGCACCGTGTCGAAGTCGCTGCCAACCTGGGCAACACCGCCCACGCCGCCGATGCGGTAGAGCGCGGCGCCGAAGCGGTTGGTCTGCTGCGTACCGAATTTCTATTTATGGCCCACGCTAGCGCCCCGGATTTAGCCACTCAAATTGGCGAGTACCGCCAGGCGATTGACGCCCTCGATGGCCGCCCACTGGTCGCTCGCACGCTAGATGTGGGTGGCGACAAACCGCTGCCCTACTGGCCGGTGCCCCAGGAAGACAACCCCTTCCTGGGCCTGCGCGGTATTCGCCTGGCGCTGACTCAGCCCGAAGTGCTCGAAACCCAGCTGCGCGCGCTGTTGATGGCCGGTAAAGACAGCCCTCTGCGTATTATGCTGCCGATGGTCAAAGACATTGCCGAGTTCCGCGCGGTCAAAGTCATCTACGACCGCCTACTCCAGGAGATTCCGACTTCCCAGCGCGCCACCGATGTGCAGCTTGGGGTGATGATTGAAATACCCTCTAGTGCACTATTAGCCCCCAGCCTCGCCGCTGAAGTGGACTTCTTCTCAGTCGGCACCAACGACTTGACCCAGTACACCCTGGCCATCGACCGCGGCCACCCGGAGCTTTCCGCCCAGGCCGATGGTTTGCACCCTGCGGTGCTGCGTTTGATTCAAATGACCGTGGCGGCTGCCCACAGCCAAGGTAAATGGGTCGGCGTGTGCGGCGAGTTAGCCTCTGACGCCGTGGCCATTCCGGTGCTGGTCGGCCTTGGCGTAGACGAACTTTCCGTCAGCGCACGGCAGATTCCGCTGGTCAAGGCTCGCCTGCGCGAATTTGATTTTGCAGATGCCCAGGCCAGCGCTCAACTCGCGCTTTCCCAAGCGACCAGCGATGAAGTGCGCGATGCGCTGGAGGCGCGCTAATGGCCCGCGTGCTGTGTATTACCCTGAATCCTGCGCTGGATTTGGCGTTTAACCTCGACGCGCTAGTGCTGGGCAGCGTCAACCGCCCTATCAGCGCGCAATTAGACGCCGCAGGCAAAGGCGTCAACGTTGCCCGCGTACTGGCAGGGCTTGGTCACGACGTCACCGTCAGCGGTTTTTTAGGGGCCGATAATGACGCTCCCTTTCAATTGGCTTTTGCCCAGTACGCCTTAGCCGATGCCTTTGTGCGCGTGCCGGGCGAAACCCGCATTAATGCCAAAATTGCTGAACAGAGCGGCCGCGTTACCGATATTAACGGCCCCGGCATGCCGATTGATGCCGATCATTTGCAGGCGCTGATCAATAAGCTGGATGCCGAGCTGGCCAGCGCAACGCCCCCGCAAGCCATCGTTGTGGCGGGCAGCCTGCCCCCTGGGCTCTCTCTTGACGATTTCAGCCAACTGTTAAACCACTTGAACGCCAGCGGCGTGCCGCTATGGGTGGACACCAGCGGCCCTGCACTCAACGCCGCGATAGCGACGCACCCTGCAGGCGTTAAGCCCAATGAAAATGAACTGGCCGAATGGGCAGGCGAAGACATGACCTCTTCCGATGCACGTTTAAACGCAGCTAAGCGCCTACATCTAAGCGGCATCGCCAATGCGCTGATTTCAGCGGGTGCGGAGGGAGTGCTGTGGGTGAACGCCCAGGGTGCTTGGCACGCCACACCGCCCAAGGTCACCGCCACCAATACCGTTTGCGCCGGGGACACTTTTGTCGCTGGCATCCTGCATGGCCTGCTTAGCGGCCACGCCCCCGAGCACACCCTTCGCTTCGCCACGGCGTTGTCTGCCGAGGCCGTTCGCCACGTCGGCGTGGGCGATCCCCATGCAGCCGATTTCGATTCACTCCAACAACACACCCGGATACGGCGTCTTGATGACACCATCACCGAGGGAGCCACGCTATGAATATTATTCTGATTACCGCCTGCCCCAGCGGCATGGCGACCACCTTCCTCGCGGCTAAGCGCCTGGAACAAGCTGCCCAGCGCCAAGGCTGGACAGCCCACGTGGAGATGCACGGGGAAGTCGCCCCGCTCCAGGCCGCAACCGCCGAGCAGATCGCCAACGCCGACTTAATCGTGGTCGCCGCCGACCATGTGCCGGCCCCAGAGCGTTTTGAAGGCAAGCGCCTATTCCAAGCCCCGATTGCCAGCGCCCTCCCCGACCCCAGTGGCTTTCTGGCCCAGGCCAAGCGTGAAGCGCCTATTTATAGCGCCCCGGCTGCTACGGCAACAGCCGCAACGCCAAGCGAAACGGGTGGCAAGAAAATCGTTGCCGTTACCGCCTGCCCCACCGGCGTCGCCCACACCTTTATGGCCGCCGAAGCGCTAGCAGAGGCAGGCAAAGCCATGGGTCACGCCATTCGCGTGGAGACCCAAGGCTCGGTAGGCGCCCAAGATCAGTTGACGGAAGATGAGATCGCCGACGCCGATGTGGTCGTATTGGCTTGCGATATCGACGTTGATCCGGCTCGGTTCGCAGGCAAACGCATCTACCGCACCTCTACCGGCAACGCGCTGAAAAAGCCACGCCCCACTCTTGAAGCCGCGCTCAGCGAGGCTGCTATAGAGAGCGGCAACAGCAGTGCAGGCAGCGCGAATAAGAGCGTTAAAGAGAAAGGCGTGTATAAGCACCTGCTCACCGGCGTTTCCTTTATGTTGCCGATGGTGGTGGCGGGCGGTTTGCTGATAGCGCTCTCCTTTGTGTTTGGGATTGAAGCCTTCGAGCAGGAAGGCACTCTGGCCGCCGCACTGATGCAGATTGGTGGCGGCACCGCCTTCGCACTGATGATTCCCGTATTGGCGGGCTACATCGCCTACTCGATCGCCGACCGCCCCGGGATCGCGCCGGGTATGATTGGCGGTATGCTGGCGGCCAATATCGGCTCCGGCTTTATTGGCGGTATTTTGGCAGGTTTCCTGGCAGGCTACGTGGCGCTGGCGGTGACGCGTTACGTTAAGCTGCCTTCCAGCATTGAATCCCTCAAACCGATTCTGATCATTCCGCTGGTCGCCAGCTTGGTCACCGGCCTGACCATGATCTACGTGATTGGCGAGCCGGTCGCGGCGCTGCTCAATGGCCTGACCAGTTTCCTGGAATCCATGGGCTCCACCAATGCGGTGCTACTAGGCATTCTGCTGGGCGCGATGATGTGCTTTGACCTGGGTGGCCCGGTCAACAAAGCCGCTTACACCTTTGGCGTGGGCCTGCTCGCTTCAGAAACCTACGGCCCCATGGCGGCGATTATGGCCGCGGGCATGGTGCCGGCCATTGGTATGGGGATTGCCAGCTTTGTGGCGCGCAACAAGTTCTCTGCACCGGAGCGCGAAGCAGGCAAAGCATCGTTTGTACTTGGCCTATGCTTTATCAGTGAAGGCGCGATCCCCTTTGCAGCCAAAGACCCGCTGCGGGTGATCCCCGCCTGCATGGTGGGCGGCGCCCTCACCGGTGCGCTTTCCATGCTTGCAGGCGCACAATTGATGGCTCCCCATGGCGGTATATTTGTGTTGCTGATTCCTAATGCGATCAGCCCAGCACTGCTCTACCTCGGCGCCATCGTAGCGGGCTCGTTGGTGACGGGTTTAGGCTATGCGTTTATCAAACGCGGCGCGGCCCAGGTAGCCGTTGCCACTTAAGGGCTTATCATCAAATGTGAAGGGCAGGCATAGCGCCTGCCCTCACAATCTGCCCTCAAAAAAGCAGGTAGTTTTACGCAGTTACCCCCTTTCAAAGCACAAATACCCTCTACTATTTGCCGCTTTTTATGTAGTATTTTTACATAACGCCACTTTTCGCATTTGGTTACCACATTCACTTATAACAAATGGATCGCCCTATGTTTCAACTCACCCGCAGTGTTACCTGGCAGGCGCTTGATCGCCTGCGCGACAAAACCGCCAACGACCGCATTCGTGACTACTTCACCAATGACCCGCAGCGCTTTGAGAAAATGAGCCTGCGGGTGGGCGGTCTGTTTCTGGACTACTCCAAGCATCATGTCTCCGATGAGGTGCTCGCCAAGCTGATAGAACTGGCTGACCACTCCGCGCTGGTTCAACGCCGCGCACAAATGTTCTCCGGCGACATTATCAACGTCACCGAAAACCGCCCGGTACTGCACACCGCTCTGCGCAATCTAAGCGATGAACCGGTTCATGTAGACGGCGAAGACGTGATGCCGGAAATCACCCGCACCCGTGAGCAGATCAAGGTGTTCTCGGAAGCGGTGCGCAGCGGCGAGTGGAAAGGCTACAACGGCCAGCGCATTAAGGACGTGGTCAATATCGGTATTGGCGGCTCGGATTTAGGCCCCAATATGGCGGTGCGCGCACTGCTCAAATACCGCCACCCGGAGCTGCATTTCCACTTCGTTTCCAACGTGGACGGCACCCATATTCAGAAAGTGCTTTCGCGCCTCGACCCGGCCACCACGCTATTTATCGTTTCTACCAAGACCTTTTCGACCCAGGAGACGCTGCTCAACGCCAAAACAGCCCGGCGCTGGTTCCTGGAGAACGCTGGCGAAGACGCCGACGTGGGCGCGCACTTTATCGCCGCTTCCACTAACCGCAAGGCAGCGATGGAGTTCGGCATTCGCGAGGAGAACGTGTTCGAGTTCTGGGCCTGGGTGGGCGGACGCTACTCCATGTGGTCGTCTATCGGCCTCCCGATTGCGCTTTCCATCGGTTTTAAAGGCTTTATCGAACTGTTGGAAGGCGCTCACGAAATGGATAACCATTTCATTAATGCGCCCTTCTCCGAGAATATGCCGGTACTGATGGCGCTGATTGGCATTTGGTATATCAACTTTATCGGCGCCGAAACCCAAGCCATCGTGCCTTACGATCAGGCGCTCAACCAACTGCCCTCTTTCCTGCAACAGTTGGATATGGAGTCTAACGGTAAGTCGGTGGATATTTTCGGCCACCCGGTGAATTACAAAACCGGCCCGATCGTCTGGGGGCAAACCGGCTCCAACGGCCAACACGCCTTCTTCCAACTGCTGCACCAGGGCACCCGCTACGTTCCTATCGACTTTATCGCCTCGCTCAAGCCCGAGCCCGGCGTGGAAGACCACCACTTCGCCCTGCTGACCAATATGCTCGCCCAGGCCAACGCCTTTATGGAAGGCAGCCAGGGAGACAGCAAAGAGCTAAGCCAGCACGACCCCTACAGCTGCCCCGGCAACCGCCCTTCCAGCACATTACTACTCGACGAGCTAACGCCGAAAAACCTGGGTGCGCTGATCGCCCTCTACGAGCACAAGGTGTTCGTCCAAGGCGTCATCTGGAACATCAACTCCTTTGACCAGTGGGGCGTACAGCTGGGCAAGCGTATCGCCGGTGAAATCAGCGAGCGTATCGACACCAACGCCGCTGACTTCGATACCTCCACACAAGGCCTGCTGGAACTAGTGCGTGCCCACTTCCCCAATGGCGGTAGCGGCGAAAAGGAGAGCGCTACAGTTATTGCCAATAAGAAGCCATCACGGAAGAAGCGTTGACGGGTAGGTTAGTAAGTCGGTAGAAAGAAAGCCTTGGCTTTAAAAAGCTAAGGCTTTTTTGGCATTTGATATATGAATGGCGACCGTTCATTCTATGGTCAACACCTATATCAGTAGGCCTTGGCCTGTTACACGTCAATCTCCGTAATTACTTCGGTTTTAACAGAATTGGCTATAAAACATTGTTCGTGAGACTGATGATGTATTTCTTCTAGCTCCTCTCTCAAAGGTGTTCCACCACCTGAAAACGATACTTTTGGCCGCAGGATAACTTTGGTCATTGAAACCCTATCCGACGCGTCCTTTTCCATTGTGCCGACAGCATGATCAGTATAACTGTCAACAACGTATTTTTTCTTAGCTGCGATTGCCAAGAAGAAGAGCATATGACAACTCGATAAGGCGGCGACAAACGCCTCTTCGGGATCAACGTTTGCTTCAACAGAGTAAGGAAGGGGCACTACGTGGGGTGATGACGATGCGGGAACACTAACCCCTCCGTCAAACTCCCAAACATGGCCGCGGCTGTATTTGTTATCAACGTAACTTTCATCTACTTTGCGAGTCCATTTAACCGACGCATAATACTCGGACATATACTCTCTCCTTTGGATTAATAGTTATTACAGCTCAACATAAGCAGCATGAATTGGCTTCTCGAATACTGGATTAGGCCTCTCTACGCTTAGGTTCGCTGACATGTAAGAACTTGCTATATAGGTCGCGAGGTGGGGAAACTGAAATTGATTTCAGTATTTCACCCACATTGCCACGGTGATACCCACCGTGAGTGACGACATGAAGAAGAATTTCTTCTCGAGTCATTCTTCCTCTATCACCGTCAGTGAACCTGAATACCAAGGCTTCAAACTGAGTTGCCTCAGTAAGTTCGGCTAAGTAATTCATGTACCAAGCATCTGTTGCCTTTACGTCGCCGTGCAATTTGCTGAGCGATGGGGTGTCTTTCGTATTTGTTGCATCGAACGGGCAAGGCTCTCCACTAAGATGTGAACGAAAAATTCGATCCACGACATAGACATGATTGAGCGTACGAACACAGGTGTGCAACTGCTCGCCATGACTTGGCGGCAATGTTGCCAGAAGCTCGAACAGCTCGGAATTGGCCCACGCCTTATAAGCGAAGAGCGATTGGAGCGTAGAGTTGGACATAGCGTTTCCTTTGGATACTGAGGGCCTAACGAGATTTTAAAAATCCAGTTTTGAGCTAGCCACTGCTTGCTGATACAGAGCATGGAGCTTTGCCTGAAAATCCTTACAGCCTGGAGTCCTTACTGATCTGTGTTGTTTCACGCGAAGAAGTAACACAGAGGTCATTCAAAATGCCTAACAAGGTGACCGACCTCGTAGAGCATTCAATACATTAACACCCATAAAAACGAATCGTATCGTATTTATATACCGTAGTACTCAAATTTACTTAAATCAATATAATTTTTAAAAAATACCTAAACTAGTGTCTGTTGACGTTTCATCGCGAACCGCGTTGCTGCCTCAAAGAGTGCCAGACAAGGCGCAAAACGCAGGGAAGGGTGGTTCCCTTTTCAAGTTTTGCAACGCCGTATGGCACTCTTTGAGGCGCAACCCGAAGGGCTGGGCCCGTTTTTACCCGCGGCGGCGTTAGTCGTCGTTCATTTGGAATAACCAAACATCTCTCCTCCTGCCTTGCCGCGAATAAAAACGGGCTCCAGCGTGGCCGTGAGTGAAACGTCAACAGACCCTAATCTATGGTTATGAATTTACTTAAATTTTCAGATATTATGTATTCAATAAAGCAGGGAACTAGCCTAAAAACAGCTGCCAGAAACAAGTAGGATTTTTTGTGCAGTCGCAATCAAGGACGTATGCTGCTCGGTAACAGACCAATGTGCTACTCATGAATGTGCCGACTAATGATCACCTGGATATGGAGTGTCTATCAAAGCGTTCCATTTAGCCTTATAAAACCACCCACGTACACTGATGCCTATAAGCCACGACCACAAGTTCGCTTCATCGTTAGCGGAGCGCATCATTGATATTCAACCGGAGGGTATTATTGATTTCAGCGATAGCTACGACGACTACCTACACAGCCAGTGGGTGGTTTAAGCGGTTTAGGTTAGTAACAATGTTATTTTGAGGAGCAGCAACTTTGCGGTAACCATTTCCAGAGCTGGGAACTGCTCAGTTACCAGCTCTGGTTTTCCTAACTCCTGAACGTCCGCAGTTTTCTCTTAGGCCTGGATCGTCAGGTAAGGGCTCAGAACCTCTTCCACAAGTTTGGCAACAAAAGATTCATCTATATCGCTGAATGATACAGTCAAATGGTAGTAAACGGCACCGAATATGAGATCCAAGGTGAGTTCTGGATCGATTTCTGGCCGTAGTTCACCTCGTGCGATAGCCCCTTCAATAGCCTCACGGCCCATACGGCGTCTGGGCATGATCCAGCGCTCCACGAAAGCCTCACGCAGGTCGAAGTCAGCCTGTGCAGCACCCAGCAACTCCCTGAGTAACTGCCCGCGCGGCCCTTTTAACGCTACCATCAATGCCCTGACGCTGTGGCAAAAGTTTTCTACGATGGGTAGTCGAACGTCATAAGCGATAGTTGGCCCCACCTCCTCGAAGAACGCGTCCATAACAATTGCCGCAGCATTCTGCCAGCGTCGATATATCGTCGACTTGGCCACTCCTGACACAGAGGAAATACGCTCGACGGTGGCATGATGAACACCGCCTTCGAATGCCAACTCTAGTGCGGCGCGCATAACTTTGGGAGCAGCCGAAGTACTCCGTGGCCGACCTGGCCGTACGGAAGAAACAGAAGACATGGATGACACCCTTGCCGGAACTTACGTCAGTAGGATTCGGATTTAATAAATATACGTATCGAACCGTATCATAAATAATTTTAGAAAAGTAAACATACCATGCCACGCATGGCAGTAGCCATTACTCGCCTTAACTTGATGAGCAAATTTAATCGAACCCAAGAGGCAACTTACAATGCAGTGCCACGAGAGTGCCTTGGCAAAATCACCCAATAATTTTATACAGACATCACCTTAGGGCCTATTGACGCTTCAATCATAGCCGCCATGAAACATCAACAGGATCTAACCAGTGGACAAATCAAGCGTGAAATTTTTGATAATGGTCAGCTGTAAGCAGCTACGTAAGAAGGTGTTCATGGGCCGCATATCGTTGCTAGTGTAAAAATCCATCATCAGGGTGTTGAACTCCTGCTGGCGCTTGGCAGGCACATTAATAATCGGGAACCCGTAGGCCAGCAAAATGCCGTTCATCATAAAGCGGCCGGTACGCTTGTTAACGTCCCAAAAGAATTGTGCCCTAGCCATCTGTAGAAAAGCAGTGATGGCTTGGTCGTAACTATCCTCTTCGCTCTCTACCCGCCGTTGAACCTCTTGCCATCTAGCATCAAGCTCGTCAGGCGCGGGCGGCTCATAGTCAGAACCTGCGATCGTTACATAACCAGAACGAAATTTACCCCACTCCAAGGCCTCTTCCTTGCCTGCGATGGCATGGACGTCTAGGGCGGTTTGCTTATCAAAGCGAAATTCGCCTTTATCGACTAGCGCGAATATATGCTCCCAAGCTTTTGCCTGGCTGATCGCCATATTCTGATCGCTGACCTTATGACCGCCAACGGTTATACCATCCAGGATGGTCTGAACCTCCGGTAGCGTCATGGCGACCCCTTCCAGATTCACCGCGTCGTACACCAAAGCAGGCACATCTCGCACCGCCAGTTGCCTAGCCAAGCGAACATTAGGCTTCATGTTCCACTGTTTATCATGTGCTGTTGCCATGGGGCCACGTCTCGTGTTCTGCAAATGGGATAAGTATAGCGCTACAGAATGATTAGATATTGTTAGAAAGAAAACTATCACTAGCCTGGACTAATGCTTCACTCTTGCGTTCAGCAACTCCGCAGCAATTGCTTTGGCTTTTACAGCGGCCTTTAGATCCCCCATAACATGGGCCTGCACGGTCGCTCCTTCTTTTAAGGTTGCTATAGCTTCCGACAATGTGGTCACCGTTTTTTCGTCCGAGAGTAACTGTGAAACATGTCGGGTTATCAGGCCAAGCATCGCTCTTTTGTGGCTAGCACACTGTTGGTGAATGGGATGGTTTAAATCGCCGAACTCAGCACTTACATTGATAAAATAACAACCATGGAAAGCATGTATCAGCTTTTCCCTCTCATTGAACCAATCATCAAGCGCATCGAACAAAGCATAAAGCGCGCTCAGGCCATCGGGTGCGCTCTGGATTCGCCCTTCGATCCAAGCGAAAAACTGTCGATCACGATAGTCCACCGTCGCAGCCACCAAGGCTTCTTTGCTGGAAAAGTGGCTGTAGAGCGTTTTCTTTGCCACTCCGGCTTCAGCGATGACGCGATTGATGCCAATGGCATGCACCCCATAACGATAAAATAGCTCAAAGGCGACTGAGACTAACTGCTCTCTCCTCTCCACGCTGAAACCTCGTGTTGATGTTGTGAATGCATATTGACGGATGGAGACCAATCTGTCTACCATGACCGAAGTAGACAGATCGGTCTCCACTTCACTATCGTTTAACACGAGGTTGCCTCTATGAAGATTGCGCAGATTTTTCCAGTTCGACAAAAGACAGCACTGTTAGCCGGTATCGGTGCTACCGGGTGCATAACGGCGCTTAGCTTTCTCAGCTCACACAGCAATGCTTTATGGTTAATGGCGCCATTCGGTGCCACCATGGTGATACTATTTGGATTACCCGCCAGCCCATTAGCACAGCCACGAAATATTGTGGCGGGTCACTTAATAACAGCAGCTTTAGGCCTTATGGTGGCGCATTTTTTGGGTGTGCACGAATGGACGCTAGGTCTGGCGGTCGGATTATCGATAGTGACGATGATGCTGTCCAATACCATCCATCCGCCTGCTGGTGCTAATCCCTTACTGATTATGCTAGCAGGTGAGAACTGGCACTTTTTAGTAACACCAGTGGCGTCTGGGGCCATACTGATGGTGGGTTTTGGCTACGTGTATCATCGATTTATTTCAGGGCAACCTTACCCCCAGCGATGGTTATAGTCGGATAGATTTAATTGCATTGGATGTCTATTGCATTCAATCCATAGAAGAAGATTAACGGCTAAACCTGTACAAAGCGCATGCCTTTCGTCCAAGGCATAGTGAGGCTTCCCTCAGTGACCAGGTCTGCCAAATAGCCAGTGCAGACTCAACATCGCTTGGGATAAACGTTCTGATCACTGAATATCCCAATACATAATATGTTGAGGCCCTGCAGCCCCGCCCAGGTATTGCTCACCTGTTTCATGGAAGCCCGCCTTTTGGTAACAGGTGTACGCTGCGGGGTTCTTGGTATTCACCGTCAGGTAGATTCGAGGGTAATTCGCATAGTTCTCTTTTAGGTAGGGAAACAACGCTTTTACTGCCAGCGTACCAAGACCTTTGCCCTGCTGCTTGGCGTCAATAATAAATGCGCGTAAGCCTATGCTGCCTTCCGTACAAAAGTCATAACCATCAGCATAGGCTATATCGATTTTGAAGCATCCTACCATCTGGTCATTGTGTTTAATCACATGCAGGTGCGTAGCCTCATTGCTATCAGCGAGAAACTCCTTAGCGGTGCCCACAAATTTCAGTTGATCATCGCGCACCGCGATGTTGCGTACCACGGCAATATCCGCTGCATTAAGTTTTTCTAGCTTGATCATTTAGCACTCGTTAATCTGTTTACACTCCGGACGCTTGCCAGCAGTGCCGCTAAAGCGTAGCAAACTAAACCGTCAATAGAGATAAGGCTGCACCACTGCAATGGATATTTACCGTCGGCTATGAATCAACACCTGCGTACTTAATCTTCTTATATAGTTTACCCATAGAGTTAGCTCCTACTATCAATCCTACGCTGATCACGATAACGGACAGCGAGCCATAGGCAATAATACCACCCCAGGCCCACTGACTAATCGTTGTGCCTAGGTGTTGAACAAATAGATAGACGCCTATCAGAAAGCTACCTGCTCTCACTAAGCCTGTCTCACTAATATTTACGCTTGGCTCTACGACAGAGCCAGCATGGATTTTATTAGCCAACGCTCGCGCGAAAAACCAGAGTACAACGCCCGCAGCCATGGGTATTAGCACCCCAGCTATCAACATAGGCAGCCATTCGTTTATTGACTCTTCCGAGCCCGAGCTAAACAGAACCGGTGACACTGACAGAAGAGGATTAAGTGCGAGGTAAATTGCCAATACACGTATTAGCAGGATGGAGAAAGGTCTCATTTAATTTCCTGGATTTATAGCTGTGTTTCAGAACGCCCGCTGATATTTTCTTTAGCTAATTCGATGACCGCATGCCCCAATTGAACCAAGGTGGCGAAATTGGGTGTGGTTTGTGGCTTTAAAGAACGATAGGCGCTGGTACGGCTTTTGATACCTGCTTTGGCAATGACCTGGCTATGCCCAAACTGCTCCACGTAGGAACGAATAACAGCCTGTAAAATGTCAGGACGCCCTTCCTGCATAGAGTCCCAAGAGGCTTGCTTAATAACGTCTTCCATTTCCTGCACGTTGAAGTTAGTAGCTGCTGTTCTCTGCACGCCCTTTGTCACTGCACGCAAAGTGGCCGCAGAAAGCTCGTTACCACGCCAGTTGAGCGACCCATCCGCGGTTAGTGAGAACTTTTGGAAGTCTTTAATCTCTGAAAAGGGTGCCTTGCTAAAATAGCCTGATAGATCAGCAACACCATGAAAACCATCGCTAAAAACCAGCTCAAGCTTGTATGGCCCAATCAAATCCACATCAATGATTTTTAACATAAGTCACCTAACTTGCCTGGGTTTTCACCATTTACCGCTTTCTGCCACATATGCGTTGTTTTGGCACCATTTTTACGCCTCATCCGGAATCAGCGCCAGCAGGTCGGTGACGCCTATATCCAAACCAGCTTGCGAGAGCAGCGTAGAAACCTGCCCGCGGTGATGGGTCTGGTGATTGAAGAAGTGATAGATAAGGCTTGAATAGCGCCGTGTGGAAACGATTCCTTTGCTATTGTGGTAGCTCAACGTGGTGCTCAAGTCTTCGTCTGTCAACGCTTCTATCCAGTTGATAATCACGCTATCCAGCCACTGACGGTGCACTTTTAGGCCATCCAAGTCATCAAACATAATTTGATCAAGGCGCTCGGGCATAGGCAACGCCACCATTACCGCAAGTGTGGCGGTAGAAGAAGGATGGGTTGCAAACCGCTTAAGCCACATGGTGTCCGCTACTACAATGTGATTCAAGGTGCCATAAATAGAGCCAAAAAAGGCGCCTCTATCCTCGATAAGCTCAGCTGTGCCCAGCTTGCTAGCCGTATCGTATACCTGTGCGTTCATCCGCTCGTTATACGTGGCCATTAGTTTGAAGTGTTGTTGAAGTTGCATAAGTTTTAAGACCTTTCCTAGTCAGATGCAGCATCCCTGTAGAAAGCTTGTCATAAGGGTGCAGCAATACTATCGCCCACCGGCAACATCCATAAATGCCCCCGTAACGTACGAAGCTTCATCCGAAAGCAACCAAGCAATGGTATTGGCCACTTCCTCAGCGGTACCGCCGCGCTGCATAGGAATTTGTGGTGCTAAACGATCTACCCGCCCAGGTTCACCACCATCGGCATGCATATCAGTGTAGATAAAACCGGGACGAACCGCGTTAACACGAATCCCCGCAGCGGCAACTTCACGAGACAACCCTTTAGTCAGGGTATCCATAGCGCCTTTTGATGCCGCGTAATCCACATACTCAAAGGGCGAGCCTGTTTGGGAGGCAAGCGAGGAGACATTAACGATGGCACCGCCTGCTTGGAAGCGTCTAACGGCTTCTCTCGAACATAGAAAACAGCTAACCACGTTGCTATTGAGTACTTGGCTGAAGCGCTCAAGGTCGATATCAACCAATTTAGATTGAGTAAACAGAATGCCTGCATTATTGACCAGATGGGTAACATTTCCATAGCGCGCTTCTGCTGCATCAAATAGCCGGATCACGTCAATTTCACTACTGACATCCGCTTGATGGGCAAACGCTCGGCCCCCTTCCCGGGTAATGGAATCAACCACATCATCCGCCCGCTCGCGGTTAGAAAGATAATTGACACACACCGCATAGCCTTTAGTCGCCAGCAGTTTTGCAGTCGCAGCTCCTATACCTCGGCTTCCTCCCGTCACGATAACCACTTTCGACATGATGCCTCCTCGCTGGCGCTGTGTTCACAAACCCACTTATCAGATTAACCCCGTCATAGTGACTTGGGTAGTTTCACCAAAGCCAGCTGTCGTATTCATTCTTTTGCGGACTATTGCTTTCTTACCTTTTCACAACTACTGTATATAAAATCACTAAAAGGAGGTGAACAAATGGCATCTCTTAACTCACCTTTTCAGCCAGCCACCTACAAAGGGCGCGGCGCGACGTACGACCCGCACAACCGTTTTTCGCCTACCCGTAGCGTGGCAGAAGACGACGGCTGGTGGCGGGAAGAAGCGTCAACGACCATCGCCACCGAAGTGCGCGAGGAGGCGAGCAAAAGCGCGCTCTCCTGGAATAAATCGCCGGATTTACCCTTTGATCGCTCGCTGAACCCCTACCGCGGCTGTGAGCACGGCTGCGTTTATTGCTACGCCCGCCCCTCCCACGCCTACTGGGATTTATCGCCAGGGCTGGATTTTGAAACCAAATTGATTGCCCGCAGCGGATTAGTGGAGCGGCTAACCGAAGAGCTTTGTCATCCCAACTATGTGTGCCGTCCGATCAATCTTTCCGGCAACACTGACTGCTACCAACCGCTTGAAGCCAAACACCAAACCACTCGGCGGTTGCTTGAGCTGCTGTTGGAGTGTCGCCATCCGGTAACGCTGGTGACTAAAAGCACCCTGGTGCTGCGCGATTTAGAGCTACTGGCGGAGATGGCCGAACACCGACTAGTGCGGGTGTTTGTCAGTTTGACCAGCCTGGATGCCAATTTAAAACGTACACTAGAGCCACGGGCGGCGTCTCCTCAGGCGCGCTTGCGGGCGATTCGTGAACTGAATACAGCAGGCATTCCGGTGGGCACGCTGATTTCGCCGGTTATTCCGGGGCTGACGGATCATGAAATCGAAAACCTTTTGGAAGCCGCTAGCCGAGCAGGGGCACGCACCGCCGCGTGGATGTTGCTGCGTTTACCCTATGAAGTAGCGCCGCTATTTGAAGCGTGGTTAGAAGCCCACTACCCGGAACGCGCCGCTAAAGTGATGAGTTTAATGCGCCAATGCCGGGGCGGTAAGGCGTACGATGCCAAATTTGGTAAGCGCTTTCGCGGGGAAGGGGTATTTGCAGATTTAATCGCCCAACGCTTTGCCCGTGCCAGCCGCCAGTGGAACATGCAGGATCGCACCGAGCAGGGGTTGAACACCCGAGATTTTCGCCCGCCACGAGCGCAGCAGGATTTATTCATTTAAGCTAAGCGGCACATGCATCAATTAGCTGCAAAGGAAGCCGAATGCCCGTGCTTAGCAAAACCAAATCGAGTTTTTACCGCCGCTTATATGTCGCCCATTTAATCGAACAAGGTATCGCCAGCGTGCCTGCATTAATTGAGGCCACCGGCATGCCCCGGCGCACCGCCCAGGATACGATCACCTCCCTGGCCGAGCTGGATATCGAGTGTGTCTTTAGCAAAGATGACGGCGAGCGCCACAACATTGGCCGCTACCAAATACGTGACTGGGGCGCGATAGATCCAAGCTGGGTGGCGACGAATGCAGAACGGCTTAAACAGACGCTTGGCTATTCGCTTTAATGCAACTTACCTTAATCCTCTTCATCCGGTTCAGCCCACGCTAGTCTCGCAGCATTAAGGGTCACTGTTAACGAGCTAGCCGCCATGGCAAGCACTGCGACCAACGGCGGTATGGCCATCAGCACCACTAGCCCGAGTGCCAAGGTGTTATAGAGCGCCGAAAAAAACAGGTTTTGCACCATGATGCGTCGGGTGCGTTTGGCAATGCCGAGCAGCTTCACTACCCCACCAATTCCGGGTGCCATAAGCTGGGCAGAAGCCCCTTCACGGGCGGCCTCACTGGCACTCAGTGGCGCGATTCCCACATCTGCCGCAGCCAGGCTTAAGGTATCGTTTAAGCCATCCCCCACGTAGAGCGTTGGCGATGGCAGCGCCTGTAGTAACCGCGCCTTGGCTTCCGGCGAGCGTTGGGCATAACAAGCTTCACGGGCAAGCCCCACCCGCTCGCCTAACCAACTCACCGCGCCCTGCCGGTCACCGCTGATCATTGCCACCATATACTCCGAAGCCAGCAGGCGCTTCACGCTAGGTTCAGCGTCGTCCACCGGTTGATCGGAGAGATAGAGCGTAGCTAACCAGCCCGCCTCATCGGCTACCATCACTTGAGAAGCAAAAGCCAGCGCTGCGTCTTCTGCTTGGTCAGGCAGAACGATGCGCTGGCGAGCCATCCAGCTAGCGCTGCCCACCGACAGCCATTCGCTGCTACTTAACCTCGCCCGGCGCCCTTCTCCAGGCACTTCATTGACCTCTTCGCACGGTTCCGATTGTTGATCACCGTGGCTACTTGCCCAACGTGCTAGCGCTTGTGCCAAGGGATGTTCACTACCCGCAACAGCGGCACTAAGCTTGCGTTGTAGGGCTTGCTGCTCAACTCCCTCCCGCGCCTGCCAGTGAAGCACTGCATGGCTACCGGTGGTTAGGGTGCCGGTTTTATCCAGTGCGACCGAGCGAATACGTGCCAGGGTTTCAAGCGCTGCGGGGTCGCGCAGCGCAATCCCTTGCTGCATAGCCTGACCGCTCCCAGCTAGACTTGCCAGCGGCACGGCAAGCCCCACGGCGCAGGGGCATGCCACGACTAATACGGAAAGCGCGCGCACAAAGGCATCTTCCCAGCCCAGCCCCAATAACAGTGCAGCGGGCAGCGTCAGTAACGCGAGCACCAGCGCTAGCGGGCTTAGCCAGGCGGCAAAGCGGTCAGCGAGCTTCTGCAATTCGCCTTTTTTGGCCTGATAGCGACGCATCTCATCACACAGCCGATCCAGTCGCCGCTGGCCTACCCCAGCGCTGACATGCATAACGATGGGCGTGGTACCCAGATAGCGGCAGCCCGCGTATAACTTCTGCCCTGCTTGAAAATGTCGCGGCAAGCTTTCCCCAGTCAGTGAGGCGGTGTCGATCCAACCGGGTTCTTCGAGGGTGCCGTCAATCGCCACCAACTCGCCGGGCGCTAATTCAACGCGCATTCCAGCGGCCACTTCGGCGATAGGTAGCGAGACCCAACGCTGGTTTTGCCAAACTTTTATGTTTGTGTCTGGTAGCGTCAGGGCATCCAATGCTTTTAACCCCCGATGGCGACACAGCGTCTCGACCAACCGCCCAACGAGTAAAAGCACAATCAGCATCACTGCCGTGTCGAAGTAGACCTCTGCAGAGCCGCGCCATAGCAGCCATACCGAGACCATCACCGCACCGATAACACCCAGGCTAACCAGCACATCCATACCCGGGCGCTTGGCCAGCAGCGTTCGCCACCCGGCCCGATAGAAAGGTACACCGGCAAACAGCACAACGGGCAGAGAAAACGCTCCTGAAACCCAAGCCACTATCCGCTCAATCTGCTCGCTTGGCAGAGCACCGGCGTAGATCAGCACAGAAGCGAGCATCGTCCACATGCCAAACAGTGAGCCAACCATCAGTCTAAGCGTTAAGTAGCGGCTCTCTGATTCTAAACGCGCATGGGCGTCCCCTACCGGTTCAAGCTCTGTCAGCCGATAGCCCAGGCGCTTAACCTTTGCGGCAAGCGTTGAGAGCTGGGTAGCGGCAGGCGTGCCGCTAATGCAAAGCGTTGCGCTTGGGTAGTGCACGCTAACCTCACGCACACCTTCAAGATGCTTAAGCGAGCCCTCCACGGCTAGGGCGCAGCTGGTGCACCACATACCGTGGAGGGTATAGAGTTTTTCCGCGTTGGCGTCCGTCATGCCACTTACAGACAAGGCGGAATGCCGATAATCGGCATTGCCGCAAATACAACGCCCAAGGTAGAGAAAAGATACAGCCCAGCGGACACCGTGGCATTAAAGCGCAGCCGCCCGGCGTGACGCTTCGCCATACGGCAACAGCCCACCGTTAGCAGCGCCAGTAACACAATCGCCGCAATACTGACGGCAAGCAGCATAGCGTTCACCAGGGTGAAGACGCCCTGCTCAGGAGCAGGCGGCGCGACTGCGCAGGCGACCGCATGTCCGCCATAAACCGTTACAAACCAGATACACCACAGCGTTAAGCCAATAACGAAATGCACTGGATGGGTAAGGTGTAGGCGCTGCATGGTAGGAGATTTCCACATCGAATTAGCTCCCTATCACGCGGGGCAACACGGCGAGCGCGCCCACGAGTATCCAGAAGGTCACTAGGTTATACCGCCACCACTGGGTAACCACGGCGGGCTCGAAAGGCGCATGGGCACCCACATAGCCATAGCCCACCCGCAGGCCCTGGAGCAGGGTAAGCACGGCGCCTAAACCGCCGTGTAGCAGCGCATAGGCCAGCCCGACCAAAATGATCGCATCATGGGAGGTCTCGGTAACTGCCAGGTCTGCACTCAGCAGCACCCAAAGCGTTATCGCTACCTGCACAAAGCCTAAGGCACTAATGCAATACATGCCCACTGCCAAGCCCGCATCCGTACCCTGGCGCAAACCGCGAACAAGTTTTTCGAGAAATCCCGCGCCAACGGTTAGCGCCACCCCGGCAACAACCAGACCCAGCAAAGAGAGCGGCGAAGAGTCGGGCATCCGCCACTCGGGCGATACCGTCCACAGGTAAAACCAACCAAACAGATACGAGAGAAAGAACGAGCCGTTGGCGATTAGCGTGATCGACATGGCCCATAGACCCGGCCCATCCATGGTACGCGAGTGCAGCGGCGGATCGCCGGGGGCAACCTCCGCATCCGGGGCAGCTTTCGGATGAGCGCCGTTCTCCCACGACCAGCGCAGCAGAAATAACCCCGCGATAATCACCGCAATGCCCGCCAACGGATAAAGACGCGTTAGCAGGCTAATACAGACGACCGCCAGGGCCATGGCGGCAAACAGCGGCCACCAGGAGTTACCCGGCAGGTGGATGATTTCGCGCACTTTGCCGGTTATCGGATCGCTGCCCCACATTTCACGGCGGCCGTGAGTCGCCACCGCCAAGCCATGTTGCCCTTCTGCCATAGTGCGGGGCAGTTCGGGATTATCCCAGAGCGGATGGCGTGTCTCGACGTTTGGCAGGCTGACAAAGTTAAAGGCGCTGGGCGGCATGCGGTTAGCCCACTCAAGGGTGTCCGCATTCCAGGGGTTATGCTTGGCAGGTTTGCCGAAACGGAAGTGCAGCGCAAAATCGAGCAGCACCATGGCAATGCCCGCGGACATGATAAAGCTACTCATGGACGAGAGCAGGTTGAAAATATCCCAGCCCATGCCCGTCTCATAGGAGTAAACCCGCCGCGGCATACCCAGCAGGCCAGTCCAGTGCATGATCAGGAAGGTGCCGTTAAAGCCCAGGAAGGTCAACCAAAAGCCCCATTTACCCAGGGTTTCAGACGGCATACGCCCGGAAAACAGCGGCAGCCAGTAGTAGAGCCCGGCAATTAGCGGGAAGAACATTCCACCCACCAACACATAGTGCATATGCGCTACGACAAAGTGGGTATCGTGCACCTGCCAGTTAAACGGCACTAGCGCCAGCATTACCCCGGTTAGGCCGCCACACACAAAGATAATCAGGAAGCCCATAATCCATAGCATGGGCAGCTTCATCTTGGGCTTACCCAGCCATAGCGTGGCCAGCCACACAAACACCTGAATCGCTGTGGGCACCGCCACCAACATACTGGCGGCGGAGAAGAACGCCTGAGCCAGCTGGGGGATGCCCACGGTAAACATGTGGTGAACCCAGAGCCCAAAACTGATAAAGCCTGTTACGGTAATGGCAAACACCACCCAGCCGTAGCCAACAATCGGACGGCCAGCAAACACCGGTATCAGCGTGGATACTATGCCCGCTGCAGGCAGAAAGATGATGTAAACCTCGGGGTGGCCAAACAACCAGAACAGGTGCTGCCAAAGAATAGGGTCACCGCCACCGGCCACTTCGAAGAAGGGCATTCCCACCGCGCGCTCAAGCTCCAGCAGAATACTGCCCAGAATCAGCGGCGGAAAACCGACCACGATCATCAGCGCCATGGCGAGGATATACCAGGCAAACAGCGGCATTTTGTGCAGCGCCATGCCCTGAGTACGGGTACGCAGAATTGAGACCACCAGCTCGACCCCGGCAGAGAGCGCAGAGATCTCAACAAAGGTAATCCCTAGCAGCCAAAAATCAGAACCCAACCCTGGTGAGTACTCGCTGCTGCTAAGCGGGGTATACATAAACCAGCCGCTGTCCGGCGCCATCTCTAACACCAAACTAAACGACAGGATGATGCCGCCAAACAGATAGCACCAGTACCCCAGCGATGTCAGCCGGGGGCAGACTAGATCCCGGGCACCGATCATCTTGGGGATCATATAAATCGCCAATCCTTCCAGCATGGGGATGGCGAACAGGAACATCATCACCGTGCCGTGCATGGTGGTGACCTGGTTATAGATATCCGGCGACATAAAGTCTTGATCAGGCAGCGCCAGCTGGGTGCGCACCAGCATGGCCAACAGGCCGCCGACCAAGAAGAATACCATCCCGGTGACCATAAATCGCAGGCCAAGAGTGGTGTGATTGACAATGGTGAGGGCCTTCAAGCCACGCGGATTGCCCCAGATCTCGTGCAAATCACTATGCAGTTGATGAGGGCCTTTAATGTTATCGCCTTCGGGGGTCGCTTCACGGTTGATAGTGGTCATGGGGTGAGCGTCTCCAGCCAAGCACCCAAGCTCTCCAAGGTGGCCGTCTCGATATCATTGTGGGGCGGCATTTTGTTGCCCGGCTTTAAGTCTTGATGGTGCTGAAGCCAGCGGGTTACCGCCCCCTTCTCCATAGCCATAATGCCCGCCCCGAGGCTGGTACGGCTGCCAAGATCAGAAAGATCTGGCCCCTCCCTACCAGAGGAGAGTCCTGCTACCCGGTGGCAGCTCGCGCAATGGGTCATAAAGGCCTCCCTGGCCGATTCATGCTGTTGGTCGTTTTCCGCTAGCGCTGCCAGTTGATCCGTTTGGCGGGCGGCCAGCCAAGCTTCGTAATCGTCGCGCTCGACGGCTTCTACATAGAGCTGCATTTGGGCATGCTGGGCACCGCAGAACTCGGCGCACTGGGCGCCAAATACCGCCGGCTCATCCGCCTCCAAGCGGATCTTATTCACCCGCCCGGGAACCATATCGATCTTTCCACCCAAGCGCGGCACCCAGAAAGCGTGGATCACATCAGCACCGCTAACATGAAAATCAACCGGTTCTCCCGCCGGCATAATGAGTTGATTAGAGGTCACCACCTCGCCCCCTTCCGCCCCTGGGTAGCGAACTTCCCACCACCACTGATGGCCGATAACTTCGATGACCTCCGGTGGTTCTGCTAACGGCAGCGGCAATAAGCGCTGCCCAGTGGGTACCCCGAAGGCCAATAGCGCGGTAATGCTCGCCACCGGCAGCACAATGCCGCCGCCTATAATCCAGCGGCGAGCTATTTTTCGCTCATCAGCAGGCGTTCGCGTTACTTCTTTGCGCTTGAAGGTATACAGCCAGAAAACGGTGACCAGCACGAGTACCACGGTGCCAAACCCCAGCATTACCCACCAGATCATCACTACATCTCGCGCGGCCTGGCCGGCTGGGTCTAGAATAGACTTATCCCCCGCGCAACCAGCTAACAATAGGCTGGCGAACAGCGCTAGCGGCGTACCAAGCGATTTGACCCACTGCCAGGTTAAGCGTTGAATACATAGCCTCATCCCTTGAATTCCTTTTTCTGCCCACAGGAAGTGACCATGGAAAAAATTCGCCAACGATCGATTGTTAGCCGTGCAGCTATAGCCGGCCATCCGCTGCATCCAGTGATGATCCACTTTCCCGTCGCAGCGCTGATGGCGCTGGTAGCAAGCGATGTCGGTTTCCTGCTGAGCGGCGACCCTTTCTGGATGCGCGCCAGTTTGTGGTTGGCCGGGGTAGGCGCTTTTGGTGGATGGGTTGCCAGTACGGCAGGCATTATAGACTTGGTAACCGTGCCCCGCATTCGCCGTCTGGTTACCGGCTGGAGCCACGCCATCGTCGCTGTCGTAATGCTCTCGTTGGCATCGCTGAATTGGCTGCTGCGCTTTAATGACCCCAGTGCAATTCTTCCCTGGGGCTTGGCGGTATCGCTGTTGACGGCAGCCTTGATCGCTGTGGCGGGACTGCTGGGTGGTCAACTGGTCTATGAACACGCAGTCGGAGTCGATGTCGACGATTGAAGTATATTTCTTAACCATCATCGGCATCAGCTCCAATCCATTGGTTTAGCTAACACGAACAGCAGGACGCTTAATATCCCCGCCAACGCCACGCATAGTGCTGCCCAGTTGGCGGTTTTCACCCAGTGATAATGGCCCATTTCCATACGTAGAATTAAAAAACCAAAACAGCCATGAGCCGCCACCATCGCCACGACTGCGCCAAGCTTTAAAATCAGCCAACCACCCAGCAAGCCATGGATAAGAAACAGCAGCGTGCCTGAGGCGATCGCTATTAAGGCAGCCGGGGTAGCGATTGAATTATAAAAAAACCGCGGCATGGGCGGCGTGCCCTGTGCAAAGCCCGAGTCTTTGCGCAGCTGTAGCGCCTGACTGAGCAAGGCGGGCAGATAAAGCAGGGAACCGCACCAGATCACTAGCGCGGCAATGTGAAGCAGTTTTAGCCAGGGCATTGGGGCTTCCTTGCATTGCATAAGGCAGGATCAGATCACCCCCTAACCTTAGTCAAAACACCCTCATCTGGCTAGCCGGTTAACTCACTTGTATCTCGTAACCCGTGAATTTGCGTAGATTTATCACACCGTTATCAAGGATTAAATACTGCCCCTTAACACCTTGCAGCACGCCTTCCACCAGCGGCTGCTTATCAAAATTGTGCGATACGACTTTTTTAGGGAAAACGCTGACAGGGTAGTGAAAATGCTGCGGTGCCGCTTCCAGCGTGCGAATCGAATCGCTGCCTTGGGTCTCACGCAGTTGGCTCAACCCATCGGCTAACAGGCTGAGCAAACGGTCACGCTCGGCGGTTAAGTCCATGGATTCGACCTCGCCCTTGAGCATCGCCCGCCAGTTGGTGCGGTCTGCCACCTGCTCTTTGAACAGCATTTCGACAAACCCGGACTGCTGACGCGTATCCACTTCAAGAATCGGTAGCGCCTGAATAGCGCCTTGATCCAACCAACGGGTAGGCATTTGGGTTTTGCGGGTAATGCCCACTTTTAGCCCCGACGAGTTAGCCAAATAGACAATATGGGGTTGGAAGCAGTGCCGCTCGCCCCACTCCGGCTCACGGCAAGTACCTTGGAAATAGTGGCAGGTTTCCGGCTTCATGATGCAGGTATCGCATTGGGCTAGCCGCTTGAAGCAGGGGTAGCAGTGGCCCTGGGCAAAGCTCTTCTTGGTTGCTCGCCCGCAGTGGGTACAGGCAATCGCTCCCGTCCAGCGCAGGCTGAGCGGCTCACCTATACGCTCATTAAGGGCGATACGGTGCTCACCCGCACGCAAGTGGTAAATCACCGGTTGATCTTGGCAGTTGGGCAAAGTCGCCGCCATTTTGCTTAAACAACCCTGTACTGAAAAGCCCGGTACTGCTGCTTCAATCACGCGTGGCGTCCCGTGCCAAGCCCGCCATCTCAGGTGTCACCCCGGCACCACTAGCCGCCGCCCCGCAGGTACGCTGCTCTAGGTAGCCTACACGGTTCTCTTCCGGCACCTTGTTCTCCACCTCAAAACGCATGACGGCTTCCAGGCAGAGCTCAGTCTGCTCCGGCGTTAAGCGTCGACCATCAGGCCATTTGCGCAGCGAAACGGCCTGTTTAAGGCTCTCATAAATCGCTGGGGTCATCTGGTTGATCATTTTTTCGAACGTCATTTCGCTCATTGCAGGCCTCTTAACGGTTTTTCAAACGGCGGGATGAATAATACCAGCCCGTGACAAGCCCCACGAGTAGGCCGCCCAAATGGGCCTCATTAGCGACGTTGCCAAAGCCAACGCTGCCAGCCATATCGGTCATGGTGAACACCATCCATCCGAGCATAAAGACCATCAGCATTTGGGGTACGAAGAAACCACTGCCGGGCACCCGTCGAGACATCAACCAGACATGGGCCAGCAAGGCGTAAACAACGCCTGACATACCACCGAACAGCACGGTGCCAGTGGCATACTGCGCCACATTCGCGCCAATGCCTGACACAATAAGCAGCAGTAGCATGGTACGGCTGCCCTGGAGCGCCTCAATCTGGCGACCGAAATACCACACCCACATTAGATTGAAGATTAAATGCATCCAGCCAAAGTGCAGAAAAGCGGGCGATAACAAGCGCCATACCTGGCCCGAGGTTAGCGTTTGTGTCAGATTGCCGAATACCAGTTCGCCACCTGAAATACCTATCGGCACAATGGTTAAAGTAACAATCAACTGGTCGCCAAAAACACCTATCAGTGCAAATACCATCAGGCTAATGACAATCATCAGCGCCGTCACCGGCACTTGTTTCAGCGATGCCCAGGAGTTGGTCATACTGCGTGAACGTTGAGCAGCCTGCTGAAGCACCAGGGGCTCTCCCTGCTGCCAGCGTTCGACTAGGGCTTTAAGCGCATCAAGTTGGCGTGGGTCGGCGATCCATAACAGTTGGCCGTCGGCCTCATCGGTAATGCGGTGGCCAATGCGATGGCGCCAAAGCGCCTGGCGCAGTTCGCTCGTATCCGCGTGATCGGGCAGAAGCATCACTGGACGCATAACATCCCTCTAATCAAGACGCTGGCGGCATACTGACCGCAGCGGTTAGGTATTGAATATACCGCACGGCTGCCAACATTCAGGCGAAAAAAAACCGGCGGTAGGAACCGCCGGAGAATAAAAGCAAGGGATCATTCAAGGGAACACTTACTCTGATAGCCGACGTCAGGGTTAGTTCAGCCGTTTTGAAAAAAATATGTAATTTTATGTAATAAAATGAAAAACTGTTAATCATTGCGGTTAATCAAAGTCGATTTCCCAGGGTTTAGGCAGCGCCCGCTCCTCTTTTGGCACTTTAATCCAGACAAAATGATCGGCATTTAAGAGCGTCTCACCACTCCAGCGATAAGCCACTAAACGCCCATATTTGACGGCACTATAGTCCAGACAGGCGATATTATTCGTCGGCAATGCCGGTATACCCTCGCACCAGTAGTGACCGATAAACAGCGGCGGCTGCTCTGGCCCGTAATAGCTAAGCTTTTGTCGCTCTTGATCGGTCAATTCACGGGATTCAAGATCACCGGGCAGGTTATCCGGCTGGAAGACCACATCGCCCCACTGCTGCGGTGCCTGGGCCCAAAAATGGGCACGAAAGCTCTGCCTCCTAAAACCATCTCCGGAGTGTATCGCAATACCTTCGGGCAGTGAGACATGGGGGCCTCGAGTGAGACGATCCAGGATCCTAAACGCCTGGGTGGAAGAGTCGGTGGACTCGACCAGAAACTGCGTGTCCATGCAGCCATCTGGACGACGCTGTTTCAGCTCTTCAATCAGCGCCTCGTCCCAGCAGGCATGAACCACGCGGATACCATCGATTTCTAAACATAGCGGGATGGTTTTAAACCACGCCAAAGTGTCTTCCCACTCGTTGGTATAGTCGCGATACTGCGCCAGGGTATCTTGAATAATACGATTATGCCGCGGCGTATGCTCGCGCAACCAGCGTTTATGGCTACCTGTCGGCCCAGGGTGGGTGTACGCCAGCGCGTTATATTCATGATTACCCATGACGATGTATGCCTCGCCCTGCTCGACCATTCGACGGGCGATGGTCACTGCCAGGCGAATTCGCGGCCCGCGATCAATCAGGTCGCCCAGGAAGATTACTTTACGGCGGGGGTGACGATACACACCATTGCGCTGGTGATACCCCAATTTTTCCAGCAGTGAGGCCAGCGTAGCACCGCAGCCATGAACATCGCCAATAAGGTCGTATCCCTCCATGTTCAATCCCCCAGCCGATGGCTCCAGCCTAATTTGCTGCGCAGCACTTCATAGAAGTTATGACCGATAGGATGCACCAATTGGATTCGCTCAGGCTTGCGGGTAATCACCAGTACATCATTGGGCTTGGCCACCGCACGGGTTTGCCCATCGCAACTGATATGTGGATAGGATTGATTGGTTTCGCCAATGTGAATACGTATTTCGCTGGCGGCGTCAATCACGATGGGGCGACTCGATAGCGTATGGGGGAACATCGGCACCAGCGTTACGACATCCAGCTTGGGGTGCATAATTGGCCCACCGCCAGAAAGCGCGTAGGCCGTAGAGCCGGTGGGGGTAGCGACAATCAAGCCATCGCTGCGCTGGCTATACACAAACTGGCCATCAATAAACAGCTCAAACTCTATCATGCGCACCGCTTTGCCAGGATGCAGCACGACTTCGTTCAAGGCGTCACCATTACCTACCGCTACACCGTTACGGTAAAGCACGGTATCGAGTAAAAAGCGCTGTTCAACCTCAAATTCCCCCGCCAGCACTTCACTGACGCGGGTTTCTAATTCATCTGGAGAAATATCGGTAAGAAACCCCAAGCGGCCACGGTTAACGCCTAAAATCAGCGTACCGCTTCGGCAGAGGGCCCGGGCCGCCCCCAACAGACTGCCATCGCCTCCCACCACAATCACCAAGTCACACAGCTCACCCAGCATACGGCGGCTGGCTTCAGGCTGGCCATGGTGTGGTATCACGGTGGCGGTGCGGTCTTCTACCAACACCGCGTAATCATGGGCAATAAGATAGGTCACCAACCGCTGCAGGGAGTCGACCACTTTGTCACTCCCCAGCCGGCCAATCAGCCCGATAGTTTTAAAGGGCCTACCTGATTGATCGCTGGAGGGCGACACAGTCCCTGGTTTAGCGCCTGCTGATAAGGTGTTGCTCATGGGCCGACTCTCGCTAACGTAAGCTGCCATTATGGAGACACCTCCGCTATCGGGCAAATAGGCTTAGCTAACGGCTACCTGACGGCGCTGGCACCACCAGTGGTTGAGCCATAGAGAGGCGGCCATGATAAGCGCCCCCAACAACAAGCGTGGAATATCCGCATCGCGGTTCCAGATCACTAGATTGACAATTAACCCTGCCGGTACCAGCGCATTATTCATAATCGCCAGCGTGCCAGCATCTACTTTGGTGGCCCCCTGGTTCCAGGCGAAATAGCCGACGCCAGACGCCACCAATCCTAGCCAAGCCAGCACGCCCCACTGTAGTGACGTGGTCGGTAGCGCGGCGCTGTTGCCAAACAGCAAATAGGCGGGCAACGCCACTACCATCGCGCCAATAAAGAACCAGCCAAAGACGTTGTGCCATGCCAGGGTGGGCGGTAGGTCAGCGGCCAGACGACGATAGCCTACCTGGCCAAGCGCGAAACAGAGGTTTGCCCCCTGCACGACTAAAAAGCCTGCCCAGAAACCGCTATCAACACCGTCGTAGCGTATAACCCCTGCCCCAACCACGGCGAGCAGCGCGGTGACTATATAGATCGGCGTAAAGCGCCCAAACAGCAGGTCATCCAGCAGTGCGATATAGACAGGCGTAAAGATGGTGAACAGCAGAACTTCAGGCACCGACAGCAGCAAAAAAGATTGATAGAAAAAGGTGTACATCACGCCCAACTGAATGGCGCCCAACCCCATCAGTGCCAACCGCTGCTTACCCCGCAGCAGGCTGGGGCGCAAAAACGGCAAAAATACCAGCGTGGCAAGCGTGACCCGCAGAAGCACCGCAAAGTAGCTGTCGACCTGACCCGCTAGATAAACCCCTATCAGCGAAAAGGAGAAGGCCCATAGGGCGGTGACGCCGATCAGATAACCCATCGTAAACCTCAATCTACTATTTAGTTTACACGGATTATACGCACTTGGATGAGGCTGCCAAGCAGTAAACGTCTATAAGGATCGTTAGTTAACGCTGCTGCAACCACCAAACGGCATACACAACGCCGGGCAGCCATCCCGCTAGCGTTAGTAGCACGGCCAAGCCTACACGCTTGCCTCCCCCCAGGGTTAAACCCACCGCCAGCGGTGGTAGGAGTATCGCCAGCGCATAATAGGCAAGTTTCAGCGCGCCAGGCTCCGGTACAGCTTGCTCTGCTTGCTGCCCGGAAGTCGCTTTGGGTGGTTCGACCTGGGCAGGCGCGGGTTCCGCTTTGGGCGGCGGTGTGAAGTGCTCCACAGTGCTGGAAGCGGACTCAGCCGCGCCCTTTGCGGCCCGCTCTTGGGCAAGACGATGAGCCTCTTTATCAATTTTCTGCTCCAGGGTCTCAGCCCCTTCAGCAAGGTCATCGTGGTGGCGCTCCCAATCTTCCCAATCGTGGGGCGTCCCGGATTTTGGTCGCTGGTGCCCGGCCCCCCGCGCACGCTCCCAGGCTTTCTCTTCCAAGGTGTTCGGCCGATCTGGGTCTCGGTCAAGACACACCCCTTTGCGGTTTAAGTACTCACGTGCATCCATGGGTGGCTCCTCAATGCGTTAATTTGCGGTTCATTTAACTGGTTGGAAAATTAACGTCCTAGAAAATTCAGTACTTACAGCGTTGAATAAAGATGCCTTGCTGGCTGAACAATGCGTTTTAAATCACCTACAGTGAAAGAGTCGCTGCTACTTTAGCACTTAGATCAGATCGCTTTGCTGGCGATACCCTGTTTGCCATTGCGATGAATAAAATGAGCAAGGAGTGTCCATGATGAATAAAACAACCCCCGGCATCGTTCGCGATATCATGTCCCGCGATTGCTACCGTGTCTCACCCAACGCCTCGATCACCACCTTGGCTAAAGGGCTGGCACTTCACCGTCTGCCCGGCGCGCCGGTAGTGGATGAGGCCGATCGCTTAATCGGTTTTATTTCAGAGCAGGATGTCATGGGCCGTGTGCTGGACAGTATTTACCATGATGACGAAGCGCCACTGGTGAAAGAGATGATGCGCCACGAAGTACTCAGCGTCTCCCCCAATAAAAGCATAACCGACCTAGCCCAGGAGATGCTTGGTTCAAAACCTAAAATCTACCCAGTGGTTGAGCAGCAGCGGCTGGTAGGAATTGTGACACGACGTGATATTCTGGTAGCGCTATTGGCTATACGCCGCCACTAATAGGGTTGTGAAACGTTCTAGGTAAGCTTTTTGGCAGAAGAAAGCTTTAGACAAAAAAAAACCGCTACTCAGTGAGTAGCGGAAGCAAGGGATCAAAACAATAGAGCCAGGACAACAACTTTAGCGACTGCTATCGCGATGTTGCCTGTACATACTCAGACACGCGATGAAGGAAAAGTTCGAAAAAAAGTAAAAATTTCGACCCAAGCAATGTCAAGCGTATAATTTAGAGGCAATTTTTTTAATTCATGATGCCTGGGAGCACCGCGAATGGCGCTGTATCTATTGGTGTTTGGGGTGTGCTTGCTGGTGATTGGTGCAGTCATGCTGGTGCTAATGACCTCAAGCACCCCTCGCTACCGCACTGAGCCCAAGGACTTACTAGAGTTGTTTGATAAAGCGCTCAATAGCCAAGTAAGTGAAACCGAGTGGAATGCGATAATCGGTTACCCCATTCGGCACAATGAGTACCTGGACGGCATTAGGCGCCGTGCCGCGCACTTAATGGAGCAGCACGGACGCCGTTGGATGGTGGCTCAGGGCAAGCCGTTGCTCAATCAAGAGGGGCAGGCAGAACTTCAGGCCCTGCGCGACCACTTGTCCGCCCACACGGCCCTCCGCCAGCAGTAGCGGCTCAAGAGACCTATTGCGATTAAGGAGAACTGCATGCCCAGTACCATTCGACAAATACCACTAGCCAGCGCCACCCATCACCATACCCATGATTTTCATCAAATTGTGATTACGCTGTGTGGTTCATCCGAATTTGAAATTGAAGGGTTGGGCGGACGAGTCAATGCCTTTTCGGGCTGTATCGTGCCCGCTAATCACGAGCACTACTACTCGGGTTATGGCCATAACCGGCAACTAATATTCGACCTACCTGAAGACGCCCCCGCGCTCACTGGTGAAAACCGCGAACTGGTAGCGCTGTTTGATGCGCCGCGTTTTTTTGGCCTGGATAACGCGCTGCAACACTATTTAGCGTTTATGCAAAGCGAACTTGCTCAAGGGTTTGACACCTCGACTAACTCCTTTCAGCAAGACCGCTTGGCCGCTACGCTGCTGGGCTCCCTTAAAGCGCGCCTGGGGTCAGCCGCCAACACTGCTCAGCAGCGCCTGGACTTAACGCGGATTAACCGCTTCATTCGTCAACACCTTGCCGAAGACCTTCGCGTCGCCGATTTAGCTCGGCTCGCCTGTTTAAGCGAAGCGCATTTTTCCGACTGCTTTCGTGCCCAAACCGGGCTTTCACCTTGGCAGTACGTCAAACGCCAGCGTCTGCATGCGGCCCGCCAACTGATTCTGCAAAGCCGCCTCCCTCTTACCGATATTGCGATTCAAACCGGCTTTGCCAATCAAAGCGCACTCTCCCATGCATTTCGCCGCAGTTATGGGTTGTCGCCACGCAAACTACGCCAAGGTGATGTACCACCGGCTGCCATTAGCCCATCAAACGCTGCTTTAGGGTCGCTAGCAGCCCAGCAAGAACTCTACTAAAGTCGTATAACAACTGTTCTTGCCGCGAAATTGACACGTTTTGCCCTGAAATCAACATACACCAAAGGGGGCAGCACTCTACATTCGCTTATTTGCGTATGTCGCTAGACGATGAGTGAGCCACTCATCAACATCATTAACCTGAACTCCTGAACAGGAAACTAACTTATGGTCGACAATAATATAGGGATCACTGCTTACAAAGGTACCAACCAGTTCGCTGACTTGATTCGTGGCGGATGCTCGTTAGGCCTTCTGACGTGAATAAACAACAGGGTTAATAAAAATAACGCGGTTTACTACCGGGCTCTACCCGGTGACCGCACTGATAGGTCGGACCTAGTTCCTTCCTGACGAACTGGAGAAGTTACATGGCTATTGGTGTTTGGATCAGTCTCATTGCGTACTTTGTGCTCATGATTGCCATCGGTATTTATGCGATGCGCAAATCCACCTCTTCCTCTGAAGATTACATGCTGGGTGGACGTACCCTAAGCCCTAAAGTCGCTGCTCTGTCGGCCGGTGCATCGGATATGAGCGGCTGGTTGCTGCTGGGTTTGCCCGGAGCAATGTTCGTCTCTGGCTTGGGTTCCGCGTGGATCGGCATTGGTTTGCTTGTGGGGGCGTTATTCAACTGGATTCTGGTCGCCCCTCGTCTGCGTGAACAGACCGTTCACTATGGCAATGCGATCACCATCCCTGCTTTTCTGGCAAACCGTTTCCCGACCCGCTCCATGTCACTGCGCACCGTATCTGCCATCGTCATCGTGGTCTTTTTCGCGGTTTACACGGCCTCAGGCCTGGTGGCTGGCGGCAAGTTGTTTGAAAGTGCGTTCTCAGGCATTTACAACTTCGGCGATATGAGCAACTACGCCATGGGCGTGATGATTACGCTGGGTGTGGTACTGATTTACACCGTTGTTGGCGGCTTCCTGGCCGTGAGCATGACCGACTTCGTACAGGGTTGCATCATGATGCTGGCCCTGGTGATCATGCCGGCGGTGGTACTCTTTGGTGAAGGCGGTGGCGGCTTTTCTCAGGCCTCGCAAACGCTGAATGAAGTCGACCCCACCCTACTCTCCTGGACCTCGGGGTTAACCTTTATTGGCTGGCTTTCTGCAGTCACCTGGGGGCTGGGTTATTTCGGTCAGCCGCACATCATTGTGCGCTTTATGGCCATCCGGACACTCAAGGATGTACCGATTGCCCGCAACATCGGCATGGGCTGGATGCTTATCTCCCTAATCGGTGCCGTATCTCTGGGTATCTTTGGCCGCGCTTATGCCATCCGTAATGGTCTGGATATCGAAGATCCGGAAACCATCTTTATTGTCCTGGCGAATCTGCTGTTCCATCCGTTGATTACCGGTTTCCTCTATGCGGCACTGCTTGCTGCCGTCATGAGCACCGTTTCCAGTCAGTTGTTGGTGGCATCTTCGTCACTCACCGAAGACTTCTATCGTCTGTTCCTGAACAAGAATGCAACTGAGGCGCAGTGTGTTGCCGTTGGCCGTGTCAGTGTAGTGCTGGTGGGCATTGTGGCAGCGTTTATTGCCTCTGACGAAAACTCCCAGGTTCTGGGGCTGGTCAGTAACGCCTGGGCAGGCTTCGGTGCAGCCTTTGGCCCGCTGATTATCCTGTCGCTGATGTGGTCACGCACCAACGGCAATGGTGCTATCGCCGGCATGGTAGTGGGCGCACTCACCGTAATGATCTGGATTGCCCTCGGCTGGAACGGCTCCTTTATGGGTGGCCCGGGCGTTTACGAGATTATCCCTGGCTTTATCGCCTCCTTCATTGCCATCATCGTAGTAAGCAATGCCACCGACGATGCCGGTGAATATCAGCATATCGAACGCAAATAAGCGCTCAGGATACATTTAGCGTATCAAGAGGGCTCCCGCGGGAGCCCTCTTCAGGTTAGAGAACGATTACATCCTAACCGACGCAGTAACGCCAAAGTGTCGGCTAGCAAGGAGAGACCCTGTATGAACGACCATCTGCATAGCGACGTGAGTGATCTACGTTCGCGCATTCGCAGCCATTATGATGCCAACGAGGCAGATGTGCTGCACGGGCTTGTCGAGCGTATCAAGCTGTCGGAGGATGACCGCAAGAAGGTCGCTGCCGTCGGCGCCAAATACGTAGAGCGTGTGCGTAAGGAGAGGTCGCCCTCAATGATGGAGGCGTTCCTGGCTGAGTACGGGCTCTCGACCACCGAGGGCGTCGGTTTGATGTGTCTGGCGGAAGCGCTGCTGCGCGTGCCCGATGCGGAAACCATCGACGACCTGATCCACGACAAGATCGAGCCCTCCGACTGGGGCGCTCACCTGGGCAAATCTTCTTCGTCAATGGTCAATGCCTCGACCTGGGCACTGCTGCTAACCGGCAAGGTGCTGGAAGAAGACCCCAAGGGCCCAACACGGGCACTACGCGGCCTGGTACGACGCATGGGCGAGCCAGTGGTGCGTAAGGCGGTTGGCCAGTCGATGAAGATCCTCGGCCGCCAGTTCGTGCTTGGCCAGACCATTGAAGAAGGCATGAAGAATGCCCGCGAGCTCGAGAAACAGGGCTACACCTACTCCTACGATATGCTGGGCGAAGCGGCGCGCACCGACGAAGATGCCGTTCGCTATCATGAAGCGTATGCCAAAGCGATCACCGCCATCGCCGAGCAGGCCAAGGGCGATGTACGCGGCAGCCCCGGCATTTCGGTGAAGCTATCAGCGCTGCACCCGCGTTATGAATACACCCACCGCGACACGGTGATGGCAGAGCTATTGCCACGGGCCAAAGAGCTGGTGCAGCAGGCAGCCAAGGCCAATATCGGTTTCAATATCGACGCCGAAGAGCAGGATCGGCTGGATCTCTCCCTCGACGTGATTGAGGCACTAATGGCCGACCCCAGCCTCGACGGATGGGATGGCTTTGGGGTCGTCGTTCAAGCCTATGGGCGCCGCGCAGCGCCGGTAATAGAGACACTCTACGAACTGGCCGAGCGGTTTAACCGGAAGATCATGGTACGTCTGGTAAAAGGCGCTTACTGGGATACCGAGATCAAGTTATCCCAGGAGATGGGTGTCAAGACCTTCCCTGTCTTCACCCGCAAGGTGAATACTGACGTCAGTTATATGGCCTGCGCCCAGATGCTGCTCGACCGCCGCGACCGTATTTATCCGCAGTTTGCTACCCACAACGCCCACACCTGCGCCGCCGTAGCTGAGATGGCAGGCGATGACAAAGACAGCTACGAGTTCCAGCGCCTGCACGGCATGGGCGAATCGCTGCACCACATCGTCAAGGAGACGGAAGGCACGCACTGCCGCATCTACGCACCGGTCGGCGCGCACCGCGATCTGCTCGCCTATCTGGTTCGCCGCCTGCTGGAGAACGGCGCCAACTCCTCGTTCGTCAACCAGGTGGTAGACAGCTCAATTCCGCCGAGCGACGTCTCAAGGGATCCCATTGAAGGCTTTAAACAGCTCGGCAACGATGTCTCAAGCCCGTTGATCCGTCAGCCCGGTGAGCTGTTTGCGCCTGATCGCAAGAACTCCAAGGGCTATCGGATTAACGAGCCCGCCTCGATTCTGCCGCTGCTCAATGCGCGTGAGAACTTTGCCGACGCTACCTGGACAGCAGGCCCCATGTTGGTGGGAAGCCCTGCCCCCCAGGGGCCCGCTCGTGACGCCGTCTCCCCTGCCGATGGCTCGCGGGTGATCGGCAAGGTGCATGAAGCCACCCCCGAAGAGGTAACGGCTGCCCTTGACGCCGCCGAACAAGGTTTCAAAGAGTGGTCTGCACGCCCAGCGGCCGAGCGCGCCGCAGTACTGCGCCGCACCGCCGACCTCTACGAAGAGCATATCGCCGAACTGACCGTGATCACCACCCGTGAAGCGGGCAAGATGATGTTCGACGGTATCGCCGAAGTGCGCGAAGCGGTGGATTTCCTGCGCTACTACGCCAACGAAGGCGAGCGTCTGGATGCGGAAGAGCCCGGCAGCGCCCGCGGCATCTTCGTCTGCATCAGCCCGTGGAACTTCCCCCTGGCTATCACCACCGGGCAGATCGCTGCTGCCCTGGTGGCAGGTAACGCGGTAATCGCCAAGCCCGCTGAACAGACGCCGCTGATCGCTGCACGCGCAGTTGAACTTATGCGTGAAGCAGGCCTACCGGAAGCAGCTCTGCAGCTACTGCCTGGCGATGGCCCGACGGTGGGCGGCCCGCTGACCAGCGATCCACGGATCGCCGGGGTCTGCTTTACTGGCTCAACGCCGGTGGCCCAGATCATCCACAAGGCGCTGGCCGAGAACGCTAATCCGGATGCTGTGTTAATCGCCGAAACCGGCGGGCTTAACTCCATGATCGTGGACTCCACAGCGCTGACCGAGCAGGCGGTGCGCGATATCCTGATTTCCTCCTTCCAGTCGGCCGGCCAGCGCTGTTCAGCACTGCGCATGCTGTATGTCCAGGAAGAGGCCCGTGACCGCTTGCTCAACATGCTCTACGGCGCCATGGACGCACTCACCATTGGCGACCCCTGGAACACTGACACCGACGTTTCGCCGGTGATCGATGCCGATGCCCAGACCGAAATCAGCGACTATGTGGCAGCACAAGAGAAAGCTGGCAAGGTGCTGAAGAAACTGGCCGCGCCGGAGACCGGCACCTTCGTCACCCCAGCGGTGATCGACGTTGGCGGTATCGAGGATCTCGAACGTGAAATCTTCGGCCCGGTGCTGCACATAGCCACTTTCAAGGCGCGAGATATCGACAAGGTGGTCGATGACATCAATGGCAAGGGCTACGGGCTGACCTTTGGACTGCATACCCGCATCGACGACCGCGTGCAGCAAATCGTCGAACGCATCCATGTCGGCAACGTCTACGTTAACCGTAACCAGATCGGTGCCATTGTTGGCTCTCAGCCGTTCGGTGGCGAAGGACTTTCGGGCACTGGGCCCAAGGCCGGCGGCCCGCTCTACGTCAATCGTTTTCGTCGCACCGCGGAGGCTGAGCGCCACGAAGCTCCTGAGGGGAACGTCGTATCACTCAGCGATCTTCAATCGGCCTTTAACGGGCTGGACGCGCGCAACTGGGCGGTACGCCCCAATCGGATCGAGGTACTGCGCAAAGCGCTCTCCGGTAAAGGCGGTGTAATCCGCAAAGCGCTTGCCGAAACGGCAGCGCTGGATATGACGCCGCAGACACTGCCGGGGCCGACAGGTGAAAGTAACCGCCTGGCGATGTACCCGAAGGGCGTGGTTCTATGCCTAGGGCCAACCCTGGATATCGCCATCGCGCAAGCAGCGCAGGCCCTCGGTGCGGGCTGTGCGGCCGTCGTGGTCGCACCAGGCGCCGAGCAGGCCGTGAAGCCGCTGACCGACGCCGGCGCGCCGGTGGCCGGGCTTGACGGAAGCGTTTCGGCCGAGACAGTGAGCAAGGTCAAAGGCCTTGCAGCGGTCGCCGCCGCTGGCGCCAGCGACTGGACACGTGAACTGCGGATAGCGCTGGCCAAGCGCGACGGAGCCATCATACCCCTCGAGACCCAGACCATCTCGCCGGATCGCTACGTGGTTGAGCGCCATCTATGTATCGACACGACTGCCGCGGGTGGTAACGCCAGCCTATTGGCAACGGCTGAATAGGTTGGCGCTAAATGGTAGGTGCTGAGGAGGCGAGCGGCTCATTGAGGTCGCTCGCCCTCCTCCCGCACTCAGCAAACGCTGATCACTGTCTCAGCGATCCATCATTAGCCACTACTCGTTAGTGGCTTTTTTGTAGTGCGCCAGGCATGGCGCGCAGCGCCTTGACTGGCGCTGTTCCTGGGGGTGGTGCCTCAGGATGACTTGGGGGTGAAAGTCCCCTGCACGCCCGGCAAGGGGAAGTGCTAGCCGACGGCAAGGGT
>NZ_JAUAMB010000010.1 GCF_031010175.1 Halomonas sp. SpR1 | reverse complement strand
TACTAGGCTGGCAGCTTCCTGCTTAAATTCAGGCGAAAAAGTACGTCGTTTCTTGGTCATCAGACACCTCGTTTATGGTGGCAATATTACCACCTACGTTGGTGTCCGGTTTTATTGAACCACTACAACACGCCTTTTTATAAGTTTATTTGGCATAAAGACCCTGATGGAAGCTTGCTCGATAAAGAGGTAGTCGCCGTTGAAGTGCTTAATTTATTGCGGCCTATAGTGGCAAATGCCGTATGGATAGCCTTTATAGCCTTGGCGTTACATGATTCCCCGCCAGGTTCCGCGCTTACCAACGAGCAACTTAAAAGCTTTTGCCAGGAAACAAGACGCTTTTATCCATTCTTTCCTTTTACGGTGGCAAAGGTTCGGGAAGATTTTACCTGGCAAGGCTATGAATTTGAAAAAGACACTCTCACGTTGCTGGACTTGTATGGCACGAACCATCACCCGGAGGAGTGGGAGGACCCCGATACATTTATCGGTACCCGCTTTGTAGATAGCAAGCAGCGTCCGTTCAGCTTTATTCCTCAGGGTGGCGGGGACGTTGACACAGGGCATCGCTGTGCAGGTGAGTGGATGACACTTCTTATTCTGCAGGAAACCGTAGATTTTCTAATGAACAAGATTAGCTATCAGTTACCCGAGCAGGATTTGTCTTATAGCCTGACGGAGATCCCCAGCCTACCTAAAAGCCGAATCCGCATGAGGGACGTCCGTTTTAATACATCGGATGGACTTAACCCCGCCACCTAGCTGCTTAGAAAAGAGGATGGAGAGTGTTTATATTGACCAATCTGGTTAATCAAAACACCCTCCATCGACAAACAACATGCGGGCACTGTTTCCAAGATTCTCTTTAGGTTGTGGTGTTCGCGTCTCTTCAGGCAAGCCCAGCATTAGCCCCTATTCGGCATGCGCCTTCTTGGTAGGAATGAAGTGCAGCACACCCACCACAACCGAGCCCACCAGAAAGCCAATCACCGCAGAGCACAGCGTATTGAAGCTCCAGCCCAGCATACCGCCCAAGGCACCGGTCGCCTCGCCAATGCCATGCTCGACATGGTGTACCCAATCATAGGGCGCGTTAAACCAACCCGTACCATCGGCCCCCAGATTGGCCATCAGGATATGCCCACCCACCCAGAGCATGGCGACGGTTCCCACGACCGAGATGGTCGCTAGCACCTTGGGCATGGCTGTCACCAGAGCACGGCCCAGTGTCTGCATTGCCGAGTTATCCCGCTGGGCAAGCGTCAGGCCGATATCATCCATCTTGACCAACAGCGCCACCACGCCATACACAAGAAGTGTGATGACAAACGCGACCACCACCAGGCTCGCCAACTGCGACCAGAATCCCTGATGGGAGACCGTGGCAAGCGCGATCACCATGATTTCGGCGGAAAGAATCAGGTCGGTTCGAACGGCACCACCCACGATCTTTTTCTCGGCTTCCGGGCCCTTTTCTACCGCTGGTTTTTCGTCATCATGCCCTCCGGAGAGCTTATGCCAGACCTTCTCCGCGCCCTCAAAGGCCAGGTAGGCGCCGCCCACCATCAGGATAATTGGCAAGAGAGAGGCCAAAAAGTGATTCAGCAGCAGCGCCACCGGCAGGATAAAAATCAGCTTGTTGCGGATAGACCCCAGCGCGATCTGTTTCACAAGCGACAGTTCACGCTCCGCTGCCACCCCCTGCAAATATTGCGGGGTCACTGCCGTATCATCGACCACCACCCCGGCCGCCTTCGCCGTCGCACGCCCCGCAGCGGCACTCACATCGTCCAATGATGCTGCGGACAACTTCGCCAATGCGGCAATGTCATCCAGTAATCCTATCAAACCGCCTATGGCCATGAGTGCTTCCTCCGTGAATAACAGGTGCAGATAGTAGAGCACAAAGCGGCTGGGTTGCACTCAAAAGGCGTTGAGGTACGCGCCCCCACCTCGCTCAAGAGGTTGAGCAAGCTAGCGCCGGTGAGCTTGGATAGTGAAATGTGATTACACAACAAGGGCAGTCACCTGGGCTGCCCTCTTGCCTTTCTTGTCAGCCCTACCTATATTCATATTTGTTACATTTGAATATAGGAAGTACATCATGGCTACGACCAGCCTTAGCTTGGGGGAGCATTGGGAAGTCTATATCAGAAACGAAGTCGCCAGCGGCCGCTACGGCTCCGCAAGTGAGGTTGTGCGTGATGCGTTACGTGCCATGGAAGAACGCAAAAGCAAACTTGAGGCGCTACGTACTCATCTAGCCCAGGGTGCCGAGCAGGCTAGCGGCGGTGAATTCGTAGAAGATTTCTCAATGGATGCATTAATTAACGACTTGGATAGCGAAACGTAATGCCCAGGTTCCATATCACACCGAGAGCGAGAGACGATTTAAAAGATATCGGCCGCTATACGGAGTGGCAATGGGGCAAGAGCCAACGGAATACCTATCTAAAGGATTTTGAAAAACGGTTTCACTGGCTCGCAGAAAATCCACTGTTAGGAAAACATCGCTCGGATATCAGCGAGGGTTATTTCAGCTACCCTCAAGGCCAGCACGTTATCTTTTACCTGATTGGCCACGGGTGCATTGAGATAATCGGCATTCCTCACAAAGAAATGGATATCGTCTCCTACTTTCTGCCTGATTAACGACCTTCAAGTACCAGGCGCGCCTGCCCAGTAGATGTTACTGATATTTGAGCTGATTGAAGCCGACCTCAGCCCCGAGCCGCTGCAAGTGATCCGCCAAGGCGAGAAACAGTCGTGCTGCCTTGATGCTGGTGCAATGGCGTAGCAGTGCCGTCACGCGCCTTGAGCTCAGTGTTGCCAAATATGCATAAGCGTATCAACTCGCTGTACCGGGGGCCTCGCTCAGGCCTCGCCGGATCTTATCCTGAACGAGCTTTCCCTGCCCGGGCTCAGCGGACTCGATCTCGTATAGTTGAGCCAGTCGAATACTGGCTCAGCCAAGACAGCGATCTTAATTCCCGTCTTCCGGTAGCGCGTAGGCGATTACATAATCGCCTATCGGTGTTTCCATGAAGTGATGCCCGCCGGCCCCGATTACTACGTATTGGCGACCATTCGCCTCATAGGTTATGGGGTTGGCCTGCCCTCCGGCCGGCAGCACATCATTCCAAAGCACTTCGCCAGTCTCGATGTCGATGGCACGAAACAGATCATCGGTGGCGGCAGCGATGAATATCAGTCCGCTGGCCGTGAGTAATGGACCACCGTTGTTGGGTGTGCCGATCTTGAAAGGCATATATGAAGGTATCCCGAAGGGGCCATTCTTGCGTGCCGTGCCCAATGGCTCGTCCCAGAGCGTTTCACCGGTCGCCAGATCAATGGCCCGAATGCCGCCATAGGGAGGCGCGGTACATGGCATGCCGGTAACCGGCGCTCGCCAGCCGGCATTGACGTCGATCGCGTAAGGCGCACCTATTTGTGGATCGCCGGCCCCTTCGGCGGGCCCATCCGCCTCGCTATCGGTGTTGTCACCTCCTGCATAGATGGGACGAAGATTACGTTCCTCGGCTTCTTCCCGCGGGATTAGACGGTTGAAGTTGGGAATGTCATTGTAATTGGCAATGATGATGCCGCGCTCGGCGTCCACCGCTGCGCTGCCCCAGTCATTGCCGCCATTGTATCCGGGGTACTGAATGAAGCGCTGGCCCACGGTCGGCGGAGTGTACATGCCTTTATAGGAGGCTCGGCGGAATTGAATACGACACCACAGCTGGTCGATGGGCGTCATCCCCCACATGTCCTTCTCTTCTAGATTCGGAAAAGCGAGGGAGTGATAGCCTGAACTAGGCTGTGTGGGCGAGAGGTTATCTGGCTCGACCCCGCCGGTAGGCGCCTCGATCTCTTCCACAGGGAATAGCGATTCGCCGGTTTCACGGTTGAGAACATAAATGTCACCCTGCTTGGAGGGCAGAATGATCGCTGGCACCGTGCTGCCGTCATCTCGTGGGAAATCAACCAGGGTCGGTTGCGAACCGAGATCATAGTCCCAGACATCGTAATGGACGGTCTGGAAGTGCCAGACCGGTTCGCCGGTGTTGACGTCGATGGCGACGAGCGAGGTCGAGAATTCGTTTTCTTCCTCGCTGCGGTTCCCGCCCCAGTAGTCGACCGAGGAGTTGCCCATCGGCAGATAGACGTAACCCAACGCCTCATCGGAGGAAGCAGTGGTCCACATGTTGGGCGTGCCGCGGGTATAGGTCTCGCCCTCGGGTGGTAGGCCATCCAAGTTAGGATTGCCCATATCCCACGCCCACTCCAGTTCGCCGGTAACGGCATCGTAGCCACGAATAACGCCGGATGGTGCGTCCTCTGCCTGGCCGTCCTTGACCTGGGCGCCGGTCACCAGGACGCCCTGGACGACGACTGGTGGCGAGGTGACGGAGTACCAACCGGGCACCTTCTCGCCGATGCCTGCCCATAGATCTACCGTACCGTCGTCACCAAACTCCTGACACAGCTCGCCCGTTTGCGCATCGACGGCAATCAATCGGGCGTCCAACGTCCCCTCAATGATGCGAGTTGCGCAGGCCTGGTCATCGGCGGCATCCGGAACTTCGTAATAGGTCACGCCGCGGCAGCTGGCGCTATAGGGAATGGCACCTGGATCGACCTGGGGATCATGGCGCCACTGCTCCTCGCCGGTTCGTGCATCGAGGGAGATCATGACGTTCATGGCCGAGCAGAGATACAGATTGTCGCCAACCTTGAGCGGTGTATTTTCAGGTGCGTATTTGCCCTCTCCCTCTTCTTCCGGCATATCGCCAGTGCGATAGATCCAGGCAACCTCCAATTGGCTGACATTGTCGGGCGTGATTTCATCCAGCGGCGAATGACGTGAGGCACCGCTCTCTCGTCCCCAGGCGGCCCAGTCGCCGGGCGCTGGGGCATCGCTGGGCTGCGGCGTCGCCGAGAAGGTCGGTGTCTGAATCGCCTGACTATCGCCGACATCAGTCTGGGCCTCGCTTGAGGAGGGCCCCTCAGGGATCTCGGTTTCACCTTCGGTATTCTGGGCAACGGCATGTGTCGCCAATGACAGGCTAACGACATAGGCCAGCACTCGCGGTGACGTGAACATGGCAGCGCTCCTCATATAGTGGCTTGTCGACTAGTGGCTTGGCGGCGTTTAAGAGTGGGCAGGAGCGCCAAGACGATGACACCCAGGACGATGTAACCGAATACCCGGGGCAGCAGCTCCCATGGCGACAAGCCAACCTCCCATAAGGCCCAAATCAGCGTGCCTAACAGAACCAAGAAATAGACCCAGACTCCCGTAAGCGAATCCCTGGCCATTAAGCCGCCCGAAATGATCAGCCCCAGACCGGCAATGAGGTAATACCAGGAGCCTCCCAGCGTCACCAGCCAGAGCCCTCCAGCTGCAAGAATCAGGCCGAGGATGACCAGAATGATGGCAAACACGAGCAGAAACCAACCGCCCACACCCCGAGATGCTTTATCAGTAGCCAAACCAGGTACCTCCGTTGTTCGTGGTTTATTGCTATCAAGAGCGCTTGGCAAACCCACTAACAATGCCTTTATAAAATGAAGCGCCGTCTTCCTTAAGACAAGTAGACATTCTCGTCCCTGTAAAGGATCGCTTGACTAATTTATGCGTTGAAGCCTGCCATGTTCGCTTTATGTCAGTTTGCGGATATCAAATACGAACGAGACGGCGGCAAGACAAAACCGTAAGTGCCACCTATTTTGAATTCAGGATGTATGAATGTTCTGGAGATCGGCAATGGAACAACTAACAGGTGGTTGTCTCTGCGGTAAGATCCGAATCGTGGCCAATGGCGAGCCGCTCCGGGTAGGTATTTGCCACTGTATGGATTGTCGCAAGTATCATGGGGCACTTTTCTACGCGGCGGCGGATTACCCCAAACAAGCTGTCATGATCGAAGGCGAACCGCACAGTTATCAGGGGCGCTACTTCTGTTCGGTATGCGGTTCGTCGGTTTTTTCGGTAAGCGAGGAAGAAATCGAAATACACCTGGGTGCCCTTGATTCACCCAATCAACTGAAACCGACGTATGAGCTTTGGAACATTCGCCGCGAACATTGGTTGCCGCCCTTTCCCATCACGGAACGGTACGACCAGGATCGAGAAGATTGAGCGTGTTATTGACACTGAGGTTGGTAGGCCTACCGCTAGCCAAATCAAATCATGAGCCGAGTATCGGTATGCTGAGTCATCTCACTCAGCAAATGTAGGCCAACCTGGTTCAAGGACTGTTTCTTAGGCCAGAAGGCAATCAGGTTCCGGACACGTCGGGGAGATAACGGCAGCGTCACTACGTTAGCCGTTGCTTTATTGCTTAACGCCAAGGTAGGAACCAAGCTAACACCGACATCACCAGCACCCATCTGCAATAGCGTACGGGTGTCGCGTACCCATAAATCCACCAACTCGCAAAGTCAACAAAAATATTTTTTCCACTTTTCGCAACGGTAGCGGGCGGTATCAGCGCTCTAGGGCTTGCGCTCCGCCGCTGATAATGCCATTAGGCCAATTACTGAAGCGCTGACTCATGGGTTCAAAAAAATCAGATCACTAAGCCGCAACAACTTTGCTTTTTCGTTGTTGCGACAGTCTGCTTAAACCAATTTCTTACACGTAGGCCGCCGCCAAATCACCTTGTTTGCGCGGAGGTTTTATCGTGCCTACTCAAAACACTCGGCTGTGGACTTACAGCCTGACGATAGCGCTGGCCCTGCTGGCCTCCTTTAATGTTATCGCGTCTCTCGGCATGGGCATTTATCTGCCGATTGTGCCCGCTATGCCAGCGATTCTCGGGACAACACCCGAAGTAGTTCAGCTAACGCTTACCCTCTACATGATTATGCTTGGCGTAGGTCAGATCATTTTTGGGCTGCTTTCAAACCGTTTTGGTCGGCGCCCGATTCTGATTGGCGGATAATAGCATTCGCAGCAGCCTTAATTAACGCTCGTGATGACCACTCAGTTTGGCTTTTCGTTCTGCTATGACTGATGCAGGCCGCCAGGATCAGTGCGCACTAGAACAATCCAGACTCACCACCAATAGCGGATAGAGGCGAAGCCTGGTATCAGAAACGCCAGCCAATTTGCAGCCGCACCTCCTGCTCATCGAAGTCACTGGCATCGGCATCCCGGTAACGCAAGTTCACGCTACTTTTGTCTGTCAACTGGAACTCGGCACCCAGTTCCAGTTGGACAGCGTCCTCCGTCAGCGGCACGCTCTGGATGGTGAAGCGGCTACCGCCGTCCACAAAGCGATGCTCGCTGCTCAGTTCGGAGTCCAAGAAAGCATGGCGCCAGCCCAGGGAACCAAACAGGTTGACGTTGCCGCCGCCGCTGCCCAAGGCGATGACCGTGCCACCGCGCAGCCCCAGAGTGCTGAAGCCGGTGCGGCTATCGTCGCCGGCGCCTTGCAAAGCAGCACTGCCACCACGTTCCCGGAAGCTGTCATTGTCAATATTGACCAGGGCCAATTCCGCAAAAGGCTGCAACCAGCCACCGGCCAAATCCAGACGATAGCCCAGCTCGGCAAACCCCTGTGTGCTGTGGGCATCCCGGGAAGATAGCAGCCGCTGGCCCAGGGCATCACGCTGCGTTTCCACCTCGTGCCAACTGTAAGTCAGCCCCAGGCTGACACTGACCTGATCCCAATTGTTGCTGGCATAAGCGCCCAGGTGCAGGCTCTGGCTATCAGCACTGGATGCACGGCGGCTGTCTTCAAGGTCGCTGTTACTGCCACCGCCGAACACGCCCAGACGCCAGCCGTTATCCAGGGCCGCATCCACGCCCACCAGCAAACCGTATTCATCACTGCCGAGGGACGCTGCGTTTCCATCGCCCTCCAGATCACGAGTGCTGCCCAGCGCCTCGAACCAGGTACCATTACCCTCGCCTTTCTGCCAGGATACCGTGCGCAGGCGTTGCAGGGCGGCCTGCCGCACCTGGTTGCCGGTTTCCACCAGGTTGGCCCAGGTACTGACATGAATTTCCCCGGAAAGGCTATCCATGGCAGCAAAGGCCTGTTCTTCACTCATATTGAGGATGCGGTCATACACCTCATGACCGGCGCCAAGAGTGAAAGACGCTCCAGCCGTGGCCGATTGGTTCGGGGTCATTCCTTCCAGCACGAAGGACTGGATGGGCTGAGGTTCTGGCTCCGGTTCTGGCTCCGGTTCTGGTTCTGGCTCCGGCTCTGGCTCCGGTTCTGGTTCTGGCTCCGGTTCTGGCCCTGGCTCCGGTTCTGGCCCTGGCTCCGGTTCTGGCCCTGGCTCCGGTTCTGGCCCTGGCTCCGGTTCTGGCCCTGGCTCCGGTTCTGGCCCTGGCTCCGGTTCTGGCTCCGGTTCTGGCTCCGGTTCTGGCTCCGGTTCTGGCTCCGGTTCTGGCTCCGGTTCTGGCTCCGGTTCTGGCTCCGGTTCTGGCTCCGGTTCTGGCTCCGGTTCTGGCTCCGGTTCTGGCCCTGGCTCCGGTTCTGGTTCCGGTTCTGGTTCCGGTTCCGGTTCTGGTTCCGGTTCTGGTTCCGGTTCTGGTTCCGGTTCTGGTTCCGGTTCTGGTTCCGGTTCCGGTTCTGGTTCCGGTTCTGGTTCCGGTTCTGGTTCCGGTTCTGGTTCCGGTTCCGGTTCCGGTTCCGGTTCCGCCGCCAAGGTACTGGTCACCGTCAGATCATTGTTGTTCTGTGCCAGAATGAAGTCCAGGTACGCGTAGTCACTCTCCAGAGCGTTATTCAGTGCCTGCACATCTTCGACTGTCAGGCTGTCGGCCTGCACGATGGTGTATATGGTGTCGTCTGCGTAATTTGTGCCACTGCCGCCTTCCGGCGTCAGATGCACGATGGCGCCATTTTCGATCAGGGCATCTCCTCTGACCAACACCAGGTCGTTATTGACGCCAGCGACATTGCCACCATCGTTCATTTCCGCCAGTAAGGTGCCACCTGAAGCCAGCGTCCAGTCGCCATCCACGGTCAGCGTGCCGATGGAATTTCCGGGCGACATCGTGCCGCCGGTTTCGATCTCTGTTGAACCAATGCGCCCCGTACCTCCGATGGCCGCACCGTCAAGCACCACAAGGCGATCCGCAAGGAAGACGCCGTCCTGAAAAATGCTCAGTTCCCCGTTCTCCACCCACGCATTTCCACTGAAGCCACTCTGGTCAAACAGCATGGTCGTACCCGCCCCGGAGAAGGTGAGATCTCCCGATCCCTCGATCGAGCCGCTGATCGTCATGAATCCACCATCCGTGCTCTCCAGAACACCACCGCCCGCGCCGATCATCACGGTGCGATCGAGACTCTGTAGGCGCCAGCCCCGGAAAACACCGCCATCCAGTATGAGCGGTACGTTCTCATTCCCCAGTGCGGCATTCCGCGCCATCAACGTACCGCTCACGACGCGCCATGGAACAACATCTGCGGGATCCTGCCGAGTGCCCTCTAGCGACCAGTTCCCTGTGGTATCGACGACATACCGACTGAAACCTTCCACAATCGAAACATTGAAGGTGCTGTCACCTTCTCCGCCCAGTTGCAGGGTATCGCCATCGCTATCCGCGTTGCTGACAACCCGCCCGTCGAATTCGAAACCTTCTTCCAGAATCAGCGTGTTGTCGTCGCCGCTCAGATGTACGGCATCCGCTCGAATTCCTCGGGCTGATATCCCTCCGGCAATACGTCCGGCATTGGTGATGACGGCGCCACCGCCCTCCACAAGCACACCATAGCCACCGGAAAAAACACCGTCCCCCCCCTGGATTATTCCTTGGTTATGCAGTGACAGATCGACCAGATCCAGGCTGGAAACGCCGTGTCCACCAGCTGTAACGCCAGTTCCGCCGTGAATTTCACCGTCGGCCTGGTTCTCAAGGTCAAGTTCGCCGGTGAACCACAGGATAGGAGCCCCGACGATGCCCGCACCACCGGTTTCGCCATCCCCCCCTTCAATCCACCCACGATTGTCAACAGCAAGATCCATACCAGTCGCAGCAGCACCGCCATTTCCAGACAAGCCGCCTAGAGAGCCTGTGCCCGCGGCACCACCATCTCCACCAACGATTTCGCCTACATTGACCACGGCAACAGGGCCGACCCCGAATATGGCGGTACCGCCAGCACCACCGTTGCCACCCGCATCAGACCCGTTTCCTCCAGTACCATCGTGGCCTCCACCGTCACCACCGTGACCGCCACGAACCTGGCCCGCAATGTTCTCGATCAGGCCAGACTCTTCTACCAAAATGCCAACTCCGCCGTCGCCACCATTGCGATGCGACAAGGAGCCGCTGGATCGCCCTCCGTTGCCGCCGTTACCGCCGCGAATTGTCCCGGCATCCCCCTCCTCGCCATTCCGGAGCTGACCGTCTGCAAACCACAGGGCAATACCACCGGTTCCGCCCGCGCCCCCTTCGGCGTGGGCGTCACCAGAGGCGCCTACAGAACCTGCACTTCCTGATGAAGGTCTATCGCCTACCAGCCCAATGCGGACGTGGCCATCGGCCTCCCGAACGCCACCATCACCCGCGGCCCCGGCGCCACCGCCTGCACCGGCGCTTCCGCCTGCGCCGGCAGAACCTGCGGCATGACCGCCATTGCCGCCATTTCCAGCAATGACGGAACCGAGGTTTGCAGTATTTAGACTGCCAGCCATCACCGCGTGACCGCCCTGTCCGCCATCTTCACCGTGCCCTGCATTTCCACCATTGCCGCCATCGCCACCACTCCCGCCATGCCCGCCAAACGACCCATGTCCAGGCAGACCTCCGACAGTATCTGGTTTGCCTGGCCCTGTGGCACCTCCATTACCGCCTTTGCCACCATCGCCTCCAGCGCCGCCAGCTCCTCCTGAGCCACCATCTCCTCCTGAGCCACCATACCCGCCTGAACCACCTTGAATCCTCCCGTGGTTCTCCAAATTTACTTGGAAGTCATGGCCATTACCTTGAAGTTCGAGGGCAATTCCGCCCTCTCCACCGGCACCGCCGTTGCCTCCGTCGCCGCCATCGCCTCCGTCGCCACCGGCACCACCGGTGCCGCCCTGGCCGCCATCGCCACCTCCTCCTCCCATACCGGGCTCACCACATAGGAAGAGGCAACCAGGATCGCGGGTGTAACCCTCCCCCCCTCTCCCCCCTCCACCCCCAATACCTCCTGACGCTGCTTGCAGGGTGTCCCCACCACCTCCACCGGCACCGCCATTGCCACCATTGCCACCATTGCCGGCCTTGATGATGGCCCCGGTTTCATTCTCAATCACAAACGGTTCTGCATCGGAAAAGGAGGCACTGGCCGATACACGGATCCCACCTCCTCCAGCATATCCCTCCTTGCCCGCCAAGCCATCAGCGCCGTTTCCGGCTTTTTCGCCAGCAGCACCTCGCCCACCAAAGCCGCCCCTGCCTCCGGGGCCACCGCTGTCTTCACTACTAGGGCCTTTGCGCCCTGTGCCGCCTTCTCCTCCAGTTCCTCCATTTTCCGACCGCCACAGTCCCAATTCGCCGTCAACAGTGACCCACGCTTGGTGGTCTCCCAATCCGCCTCGCCCGCCATCCGCGCCAGACAATCCATCGGCGCCATCCAAACCAAGCACCTTGGCTGGATCTATTACGAGAGAACCACTACGTTCTTCCCCACGAACCCGGATGCTTGAATACACGCTCGTTTCGATATCAATATTCGGGCTGTCGGCAGGGTTAACAATGCCTCCCAAAAAACCTCCATCTTCATACTCACCGTACTCACCAGGGGCACCATCCGCTGCGGCCCCAAAAGGACTGGTGCCTGGCTCGCCTCTTCCTCCGTCCTCCCCAGTACCTCCGTTTTCCCCTGAACCAGCCGCACTCCGGGGTGAAGTTATGATAAGGTCATAATTCGAGCCGTCAGTTCCAGGAGTCGGGCTCCCGGGCTCTGGAGGGTTGCTAATCACAATCATGCCCCCTGGGATCTCCAGGGTTTCCGCCTGCACCGAGCCAGCTACCAACGTCAGCGAAAGAAGGATCATTGAGCCCCCGAATACCGATACACAGGAAGACTTGCCACGCGTTTTTGCCGATTCCGGGACGACCTGCCACAAACCTAAGGTTTGATTGAAAACAGTGCGATAGACGTGGTTCATGCTGAATGCTCCCTGTATGATATGTTGCTTTTTTGGTCGGCTTCGGCCATTCAGAACACAAACGTATCAAAACAATCTCGCACCAATATTTGATTGTGCCCGATCTAGCCTTTAAGGCTGATCGGCGCCGGGTTATATTGCATATTCGGATAAAGTCAGGGAGGCAGCGGCCAGAAATGATGGTGCGTTATAACGATCTGCTTTTTCAGCCGGACATGCTCAGCGCAGAGCACGAGGATGGCCAAACCATCCGCTTCACGCGACAGGAACGCGCCTTGCTGTTGCGGTTGGTAAAGAAACCTCGCACGCTGGTCACTCGCGCGCAATTACTTGAAAGTTTGGGCGATAACGATGGCACTTTAACCGATCGTCATATCGATTATCTTATTAACAGGCTGCGCAAAAGACTGGGCGATAATGCCCGTACCCCGCGTTTTATCATCACCCAATATGGCGAAGGTTATTACTGGATCGCCGATCCGGTCAGCAACGAACCGCTTTCGGGCTTTATGCTGATCGGGCCGGTTTTCGGCCTGGAGGATTTACAGACTCTGGCCGGTAACTTTCCCGGTCAGCTCAAGGATGGTCTGGATAAGATTGTGGGCGAGGATCGCAATATTTTGTCCTTCCCTCACTACCGAGCTTCTGCCGGGGGTGAGAATTCGTTCAATTACACGCTGGAAATCAGCGCCTATGCGGAACAAGACACACTGCATCTGGCGCTTGTCTTGCGCGAAGGGCGCACCTCACAAGCGATCACGCATTTTCGCCGCTGCTGGAAACCGCAACAGGATTCCGGCGAGCCCACGACCCTGGCCCGCGCCATCACCGACGCACTGTGGCACCACGAGGCCTTTTCGGGAAGTTCAGAGACCAACCCCACTGATAGGCCTATGCATCTGCGCATGCATGATGCCGCCATGATGCTGATCGACGATACAGTGAGTTGGCAGGAAAACGCCAAACGGCTGCAGTCTGCTTTTGAGGAGGACAGGACTAATCCCCAGAGTGCCATCATGCTCGCACTCAACCATTATACAAGGCTGCTGCAGAGCCTTGGGGAAACGCCCCCGCTTTCCAGTGCCAATTGGGCGATGCTAGAAGACGAGATCGAATCGCTTGTGTTCAGAGCTTTGCCCGGTGCTCATAACGATCCGCATCTACTGCTGGCCATCGCCAAGCTGCTGCGCTTTATCGACAGGGGCTTTCTCGATCTTACCGCAAAGCTGACTGACGAAGCCTTTATCCAAAGTAGCGCCTTTGCCGCCAGTTTTTCCATGAAAGCCCAGATTGCCGCCAGCCGAGGCGAGATTGAGGAAGCAGGAGCACTTTACGACAAGGCCATTGAACTGGCCGAGCCTGGCTCGCAATTCCATATTTATCTGGTGATCCTGAAAGCCGTTGCCATGGTGGCAGGTAACAAACGCAGCGTTGTCGAGCAACTCGCCGTGCAGCTTTATGATCTTGTGCCAGAAGGGCAAGACAAGTGGGGCCTGTTTCTTGTCTCAGCCAAGGCCAAAAACCTTGTTCCAGCTCAGGAACAAGCGCTTGCCGCCATGCCACCGGCTTTTGGTCAGCACCTGACCGGTTACCTTTACCGGATATCGGCACGCCAGTTCACCCGCCCCGCTCACCAGCGCAATATCCTCAAGGGCATTGTGACCCACCTTCTGAGGATCCATGGCCCAGACGCCATTGCACCAGAGGTGCGGGAGATGTTTCCAAGGATGATGAGAAGGGCAGATGATGCGCGATCAGCTTCGCAGTATTCCTGGTAGTCGGCGCCCAAATAATGACCTAAGCATCGTCACCCGGCTTCGACCCACTACTCCCTAAGCCATTCTGGCAATTTGTTTAAGAATAGAAACAAAATCAGTAACTTTATAATACTGATAACTACCAGCAAGCCAACTCATAAGACAAGATACCAGTATTGGCACCCTGTTGAGCTACGATCATCTTCGTCAGTAGGGAACGTTGATGTAATAGATTAGCTAACGATGGAGTGAATAATGGAAAGAACAGCAGTATATAAAGGGCTCTGCTTTTTTCTGGCGCTACCCTCCCTTTTCCCTGGTATTCTGCATGCTCAGAAGCTAGGTATCAGGCCAATTTAAACACCCGAGATCGAGCTGATAACGAACAAGATTTTTCCAGCCTGCCGGAAGATGTTCGGCTAATTCGCGAGAATCAACGGCTCCTGTCTCTACAGGGAAATGCGGAAATGCAGACCATAGAAGCACCGGGTGTTGTCGCGTACAATAATTCACGGGCGTTTCGACGTCTGATACGCACTGCGCTGCTCGCCCCTATTCGGAACACGCCTTCTTAGTGGGGATGAAGCGCTACACACCCACCACAACCGAGCCCACCAAAAGCCAATCACTGCAGAGCACAGCGTATTGAAGCTCCAGCCCAGCATACCGCCCAAGGCGCCGGTCGCCTCGCCAATGCCATGCTCGACATGGTGTACCCAATCATAGGGCGCGTTAAACCAACCCGTGCCATCGGCACCCAGATTGGCCATCAGGATATGCCCACCTACCCAGAGCATAGCGACGGTTCCCACGACCGAGATGGTCGCTAGCACCTTGGGCATGGCCGTCACCAGGGCACGGCCCAGTGTCTGCATTGCCGAATTCTCCCGCTGGGCGAGCTTCAAGCCGATATCATCCATCTTGACCAACAGCACCACCACCCCATACACAAGAAGTGTGATGACAAACGCGACCACCACCAGGCTCGCCAACTGCGACCAGAACCCTTGATGGGAGACCGTGGCAAGCGCGATCACCATGATTTCGGCGGAAAGAATCAGGTCGGTTCGAACAGCTCCACTCACTATCTTTTTCTCGGCTTCCGGGCCCTTTTCTACCGCTGGTTTTTCGTCATCATGCTCGCCGGAGAGCTTATGCCAGACTTTCTCCGCGCCCTCAAAGGCCAGGTAGGTGCCGCCCACCATCAATATGATCGGCAAGAGAGAGGCCAAAAAGTGATTCAGCAGCAGCGCCACCGGCAGGATAAAAATCAGCTTGTTGCGGATTGACCCCAGCGCGATCTGTTTCACAATCGCCAGTTCGCGCTCCGCTGTCACCCCCTGCAAATATTGCGGCGTCACCGCCGTATCATCCACCACCACCCCGGCCGCCTTCGCCGTCGTACGCCCCGCAGCGGCACTGACATCGTCCAATGATGCTGCGGACAACTTCGCCAATGCGGCAATGTCATCCAGTAATCCTATTAAGCCACCTATGGCCATGAGTGCTTCCTCCGTGAATAACAGGTGCAGATAGTAACGCACATAGCGACTGGGTAAGAGCACCAATAAGAGTAGGTACCGGGCACGACAGCTCAGCGATATTGCTTTGATATTGGAAACTATCGATATGCTCTAGAAGCATTGTGATGGTAGGTAAGACTCCAACCGATAAAGTGCAGGTAAGGTTATGAATACGTCTTTTCAGCTCAATCTCGACCATAAGCATAAGCATTTAAAGTGCCCGATGGGTTCTTTAAGGATTATAAATGTTCTATCAGCTTGTCACATTACCAAAACTCGCTCATAGTGAGTAATTTAAAGCTCACAAAGCTCCTTATGGGTCTTAAAATACTCAAAAAATGGTGCAGGAATGAAACGGGCACGCAGCTACTCTCGCGTCACAAAACAGGCGCTCTCGATCCTCGGCAAGTTGATCAAGGCTGGCCGTTTGGAGCGCAAACTTACGGCTACCGAACTGTCGGAACGCGCAGGCATCACCCGAAGAACCCTCCGCAATATCGAAAATGGCGAAGCCGGTTCTGAGATCGGCACCGTCTTCGAGGTTGCCGCACTCGTCGGCGTCCGTTTGTTCGATGTTGACGAACGGACACTCGCGATGAACAACGCCCATCTAGAAGAAAAACTAACGCTGCTACCTAAGAGCGTCCGCCATAGTAAGCAGGAGGTCGATGATGATTTCTAAGCTTACTGACCACAAAGAGGCCTATGTCTGGATTTGGCTGCCTGGAGAAACGCACCCCGTCGTGGCCGGCCGCATCACACAGAACGGGAACAACTATGGCTTCAACTATGGCGCCAGCTATTTGGAGCGTGATGCCGCGATACCCATCTATGACTCAGAGCTTCCGCTCCGCCGCGGCCTGATCGAACCGGCCGCTGGCTTGGCAATGGCCAGTTGCCTTCGTGATGGCTCGCCAGATGCTTGGGGCCGCAGGGTTATCATCAACCGTCTGATGGGTGCCAAGGCAACCGAGACCGAAACCAGCGATATTAACGAACTCACCTACTTGCTTGAGTCGGGATCGGATCGAATCGGTGCACTCGATTTTCAGCATTCCGCCACGGAATACGTTCCCCGCCTCAAAGCAGAAGCATCCTATGAGGAATTGCTGGAAGCAGCCGAACGGATCGAGCAAGGCGCCCCACTGACGCCCGCGCTCGATCAGGCGTTGAACCACGGCACATCGATCGGCGGCGCCCGCCCCAAAGCCCTGATCGATAACGGCGAACACAAAACAATCGCCAAGTTCTCTTCAAGCACGGACATTTACAGCGTCGTGAAGGCGGAATTTATCGCCATGAAGCTCGCGGCTTTGTGTAACCTCAATGTTGCCCCTGTCTCGATGATCGCGGCTGCTGGCAAAGACGTGCTGCTCATAGAACGCTTTGACCGCCTCAAATCAGAGGCTGGCTGGCAGCGCAGAGCAATGGTGTCGGCTCTGACGATGCTTGGCCTTGACGAAATGATGGCGCGCTATGCGTCTTATGAAGAGCTTGCCGAGATCATCCGTCACCGCTTCACCAAGCCAAAGGAAACGCTGAAAGAGCTGTACGGACGGATCGTTTTTAATATCCTATGCGGCAATACGGACGACCATGCTCGCAACCATGCCGCATTCTGGGACGGCGAGATGCTTACCTTGACCCCTGCCTATGATATCTGCCCACAAGGGAGAACCGGCAACGAGGCGACACAGGCAATGCTGATCAAGGGTGAAAACCGTATGAGCACGCTGCATAGCTGTCTCATGGCCGCGCCTGATTTCTTGCTCAATGAAAAAGAAGCCAAGAGCATCATTGAGAACCAACTCGCAACGATTGCCAGTGAATGGAAGGAGCTCTGCGAGGAAGTCAAGCTGACAGAGACCGACCGGAAGCTCTTTGTCGGTCGGCAGTTTTTGAACAGCTATTGCATTGAAGGCCTGAGGGCCGAACATAGCGCGCTACGTGAAGGCTTTGAGTCTGCGCGGGCGCAGTTGCTCGGTTAAAAAGGCGGCAGTTGCGCTGTTCCCAAATATACATAAGCCGCTCCGTACTCACCTAGCCCAAGGCACAGAACAAACTAGAGCCGTTAAGTTCATGGACGATTTTTCCATGGATGCCTTAATCAAAGATTTGGATAGTAAAACGTAATGCCACAGAAAGAGCAGTCATTTGAACTGCCCTTTCCTTCCTATGCGCTATCCGCGAAACCGGATAAGTAGTAAAAGCTTGAACAGCGCTTACCTTTCGAGGCGCAGGTTATCCACTTCATCTAGTGCCAGACCAGTAGCTTCAGCAATTTGCTCGTCACTAAGCACCCCCAGCTTGAGCAGATTACGGGCTGTTTTCTCAATACCCAGCTTCTCGCCTTTCTCAATACCTAGCTTCTCGCCTTCCTGGTGTTCTTGCTGTGCCCAGTTTTCCAAATTTTCTGCCAACATGTCTTTATCCTCCACCAAACTGTTGAGCTGATTGAGGTCGACCTCAGCCCCGAGCCGCTGCAGGTGGCGTTTAAGCCAGCGGGTAATAATCTTGTCGATACGCTCTTTGTGAGGATCGGCCTGAATAACTGCCACAATTCTATCCACGATCCACGGCTTATACTTTCACACAATGTCATGAAGAACCGTTAAGCTTTGCACTCACTCAATAATTGCTGACCAACTTGATTAAGCGGCTGCCGTTTAGGCCAAAAGGCAATCAGGTTGCGATCGCGCCTCGGTGATAATGGCCGCGTCACCACGCCGGCCGTTTGCTTATTATTTAATGCCAACATTGGTACCAAGCTAACCCCCACATCGCCGGCAACCATCTGCAATAACGTCCGCGTATCGCGCACCCAAAAATCGACCTGGAAGGTATCAACCTCCTCCAACGAGTGAGCAAATATCTGCTGGATCAGCGCCTCACAACCGCCTGACGACATAATAAGCGGGTGCTCCGCTAACTCCGCCACCGTCTCGCTAGTTTGTTTGCTGAGTGGATGGCTTGCGGGCAGCACGGCAACAATCTCATCCTTCTTTAATAGTTGCCAATCAAAGTGCTCACGCCAATAGGTAAGATTAAGCTGGGTCACATCGGTTGTGATGCCCATATTGATCACGCCGCTTTCCACCCACTCCTTTATCTCTTCTTCCATCCCTTCCAGTACAAGGCTAATGGCTTCTGGGTAGCGGCTCGTAAAGTTCGCAAGCAGGGGCGACAACCAGCCAGATAACGCGCTAGGGATAACGCCTATTTTCAGCGCTTCATCCGCCTCGTTATGAAACTGCCCCACCTGCTGGCTTAGTACCTGAAGCTCACCCATAACCTTCCTGGCGCTAGTAAGCACTAACTCTCCTAACGCGGTGGGTATCAGCCCTTCTGGGCTTTTTATGATCAGCGGGCCGCCTGCCAGCTTCTCCAGTGCCTGCATGGAATGACTCACGCCCGACTGGCTAACACCAAGGCGCGCCGCCGCACGGGTATAAGACTGCGCTTCCGTCACGGCAAGCAGCGCGCGAAGCTGGGCAATGGAGATATCCGCCCCTCTGATCATCACAACTCCTCATGGCGACCATGACCTAATCGAGTTTCCAGCGGCATGTTAGCGGCTTCTATGCTGGCCCTTCCCTTATCATCAAGACCAGGAGCCCGCATGTCTATCGCCCTTGCGCTAAGCGCCATGGTGCTGCTCGGCAGTACACACTTTATCAATGGTTTGCTCGCCCGTTTTTACCCGCCGCTCAATATTGCGTTTTACACCCATCTGGGCGGCGCGCTTGTCGGTTTTGCAGGCGCTCTGCTCTTTTCCACCTGGGAGCCAAACGTGTGGATATGGGGCATGCTGTCGGGCATCGGCTCCGCTCTTGGAGCCTGGCTGCTTTATCAAGGGTTAGCGCGAGCGCCCTTCGCCATCGTGGTGCCGGTTAGCGCTGTCGCGATGGTCACCATCGCACTTGGACTCTCACTGGCTTTCCTTGGAGAGCGACCCAACGCGCAGGTATGGCTAGGCGTGATTATCGCCCTGCCCGCTATCTGGTTAACGGCGGGCGGGGGTAAACCGAACAAAGCGCGGATGAATAGCAGCACCAGAGCGGGCCTGCTATTGGGTTTAGGCGCAGGCTTAGGGTTTGCCTTGCAGCTCCACTTCCTTGGCCAAGTGCCCAACCACGCTGCTTTTTACGGCATCGCACTCTGCATGCTAGGCGGCGCCGTATGTTGCCTGCCCTTTTATCAACGCGCTCCCCCAGCACGAAAGCGCTTTCCATTGCTGGCAACCGCAGCGGGCGGCACCAGTGCATGGGGGCTTACGCTGTATGCACTTTCTCGGGAAGGCCAGCTTGCCATCATCAGCATCGTGATTGTGTCGATGTACCCACTGATACCGGTCGTATTTGGCTCGCTGGTGCGTAGGGAGAGGATTAGCAGCATCCGTGTGGTGGGGATAGTGCTGTCAATTTTAGCGACGATGCTGATTGTAGCGGGGAGTGGAAAATAGCTTGTTACTGGCGAAATATTAAGGCTTACACCATGAGCCGGTCTCGGAGGCTATGCCCTCTAAAACATTGCCATGGGATTGCACTCACCCCTCTGCCTGATAGGCTATTAAAGCCATTAGGCTAATGACTGAAGCGCAGACCCATGGGTTCAAAAAAATCAGACCACTAAGCCGCAACAACATTGCTTTCTCGTTGTTGCGGCAGCCTGCTTAAACCACTTCCTTAAAGGTAGGCCGCCGCCAAATAATCTTATTTGCGCGGAGATTCATCGTGTCTACTAGAAAATTTCGACTGTGGACTTACAGCCTTCCGGTAGCGCTGGTACTGCTGGCTCCCTTTAATATTCTCGCGTCGCTCGGTATGGATATTTATCTGCCGATTGTGCCCGCGATGCCGGAAATTCTCGGAACGACGCCCGAGATCGTGCAGCTAACCCTTACCCTCTACATGATTATGCTTGGCGTAGGTCAAATCATCTTTGGGCCGCTTTCAGACCGTTTTGGTCGGCGTCCGATTCTGATTGGCGGGGTATTAGTATTCGCTTCAACTTCATTGGCACTCGCGATGACCACTTCAGCCTGGCTTTTCGTTTTGCTACGGCTGGTGCAAGCAACCGGGGCAGCCGCGATGTTGGTAGCAGTCTTCGCAACAGTGCGCGACGTTTATGCGGATACTCCCGAGAGCGCGGTTATTTATAGCCTAATGAACGCGATGTTGGCTTGCGTGCCCGCACTAGGCCCCATTGCAGGGGCCTTAATTGCGAGGTATTTCGGCTGGGAAGCAATATTCCTTGCACTGTGTATCTCAGCACTCATTGCAATGCCATTCATATTACCGAAATGGCATGAGACCAGAAGAACCAGAACACAAGCTAGTGGAGCAAGCTTTGGTATCGTACTCAGGAGCCCTTACTTCTGGATCTATACGCTGGCCTTCGGCACTGCAATGGGCTCGTTCTTTGTGTTCTTTTCTACCGCCCCGCGGGTACTCATTGAAGGGGCTGGCTTTTCTGAACTGGGTTTCAGCTATGCCTTTGCTACGGTAGCTATCATGATGATTGCAACAACGCGCTTCGCCAAACGCTTTGTGGCTCGCTGGGGGATCCCCGGCTGTGTTACTCGTGGCATGCTACTACTACTTTTAAGCGCGAGTTTACTTGGGCTGGGCGAAATCTTCCTGACTCCCAGTTTCTGGTCTTTCATTCTACCAATGTGGCTAGTTGCGACCGGTATTGTGTTAACAACTTCCGTTACCGCCAATGGTGCACTTCAGGAATTCAGTGAGATGGCAGGCACTGCAGTCGCCCTGCACTTCTGCATTCAAAGTCTTATCGTCGGGATAATAGGAACGGGCGCGGTGATATCGCTGAATGGCGGAACTGCTTGGCCTCTTATCGCTTATACAGGCGGCATGGCGGCAATTACGTTGGCTGCGCTTGTAGGATTAACGCGGGATAAACAGAGGTAGTTTGTTCTCTCTTACTCAGTGGCGATTAGACCCTTAATGGCAGCAATCGCCACTACAAGGTGCCATCCACTGTTCGCCCAATCAGCACCGAATAACGCGTGCTGCGCCCACCGCCGGGTAGCTTATAAAGGCAGCCTTTTTCCAGTAGCTCTGCCAAATCTCGTGTGGCGGTAGCTTTACTTACTTTGGCCAACGATTGGTACTTGCGGGCATTGATGCCCTGCTCAAACTCCTCCCCTACTGTATCTAATAAGCGGTTCAGCACTTTGATTTGCCGTTCGTTCAGCACGGTGGTGGCATGGCGCTGCCAGAAGGTGGCTTTCATTAACACACGGTCGATTCTTAACAGAGCCTGCTCAAGCGCCTCTTTCAGCGTATCCAGAAACCACAACAACCAAGGCGTAATATCGAGACCGCCTTTCTGAGCGGTTTCGAGGTGATCGTAGTAAGCATTGCGGCGCGCCATAATGGCCGCGCTCAAGGAATAGAACCGCACGGACTGCCGCTCTGCTTGTGCCAGTGCGCGATCTGTCACCGCGCGGGTGAGGCGACCGTTGCCATCATCAAAGGGGTGCAAGGTAATCAACCATAGATGTGCAATACCGGCGCGAACCAGCGCATCAAGCCCCTTAGGCGGACGGTTGAACCAAGTAATAAATGCATCCAGCTCAGCCTCCAACTGCCCACGGGGCGGTGCTTCAAAATGCACATTGGGCCTATCAAGCCGCCCCGACACCACTTGCATAGGATGATCGCCACGCAGCTCGCCTACACGTATGTTGCCAAGCACGCCGGGGCCTTGCACAAAAAGCATGGACTGCCACAGACAAAGCTGTTCGCGGGAAAGAGGCTCATCCAACTGGTGGGTGGATTGCAGCAATAGCTCGACCAACGCCTCAGACTCCGGTGTTGTTTTGGTGGAGACACCGGCCTGTTCTAATCCCAACTGGCGAGCAACGGAAGACCTCACGGAGCCAACGTCCAGGCGCTCACCTTCGATTTCGCTGGTACGAATAGCATTCTGGATCAGAGCATCCATCTCCACTTCCAGATCCGCCTGACCGTGTGCAGCCTCGGTTTTACCCAACACCCTCCCCTGCAGTAACCGCACGGCATCCAGCGTAGGCCGAAGAACGGATTCGTCCCACTCAAAATGCGGCCAATGTCGCTGTTCCCAGATATACATGAGCCGATTGCCCCGCCTATTCAGATCATATTATGAGCCGATTATGAGTTATATTCGGCTCATAGGCTAGTGAAAGGGATTGCCAGAAGATAGAGAAATAGGCTCAATACTAGCAGTGGTCACCCCGAAGGCACTGTTCTGTTGGGTATACGAATGCGACATATATAAAATTAAAAAAGGTGGCAATAGAATGACAAAAACTAAAGATAACCACTACATACCACAATGGTATCAAAAGGGCTTTATGGATGAGCGTGACGATCAGCTCTGTCATCTAACTCGCCGAGAGATTGATCTTCCTAATGGTGAATTGAAAATCTACCATTCAAAGAAATGGCATACTTCGGCACAGAAGTTCTATGAGCAGCATCTTTATACAACATTTTTTGGCACTGAAGTTAATGACGAAATAGAGCGGAAGCTATTTGGCCCTATCGACGATAATGGTTCCAAAGCCGTTCGAGCATTTCTGACTGACGATCAGTCACAGTGGCACTATAACTTTGAAAACTTATTTACGTATCTCGATGCTCAGAAGCTGAGAACGCCTAAAGGTTTGGAGTGGATAAGGAGTAAATATCCAGAGCTAAACCAAGTGCAGCTTATGATTGAGATGCAATCGTTACGGACTATCCATTGTACATTATGGGCTGAAGGAGTTAGGGAACTGGTTTCAGCGGAAAATTCTGACGTAAAGTTTATCGTTTCAGACCACCCTATAACTATTTACAATTACGCCTGCCCTCCGGATTCTGAGCTTTGCAGCTATCCAAATGATCCTGATATTGCGTTAAAGGGATCGCAAACGATATTTCCATTAGATAAGAATCGCTGCCTAATTCTGACCAACCTCGAATACGCTAGGGACTCTGAAAACACAAATCCACTAGAGCAGCGAACCAATGCGACTCGCATGCGTCGCAGCATGGTCAACTCAATTGAGTTTATCAATACTCGCAAGATGACTACCGATGAAGTTACGAAGATTAACCACATCATCAAAAGCAGAGCTAAAGCATCAGTTGCGGCTGGCAGAGAAGGATGGCTATATCCTGAAAATGATGTGACTTGCAACTGGGATGAGTTACGACACTTCCTGTTACCCTCACCGAATATGCTATACCGATATGGTGGAGAAATGTATGCCCAGTTTGAAGATGGCACTGTCCACTATCAAGATATGTTTGGAAGAACAACACCTCCTAACAAACATCTTAATAAGGATATAGACGAAGCCAGATTAGGCCGTAACGACTTGTGTGGTTGCGGTAGCGGCAAGAAATACAAGAACTGTTGCCGAGATGTTGCGCCTGATTTGCGAACAACATGGGCCGTTGCCAGTATTCGAGAGAGAAACGTAGCATTTTGCAATTGTATCCGTGATGTTCTTGGGCTTGATAGCGGCAAAACCTGGCTGGACGTTAGGAGAGAGCTGTCTGAAGTCCAGATTAAGAAAATTTATGGTTTCTACTCAACACTATGGCCTCGTGAGACCGATATTTACTCGCTGCTACCCAAACCAGACGGCAAATTTCGTGGGCTGTACACAGGTCCATTAGATATTCGAGTGATTGGTAAAAATGCGTTGCCAATGGCATCAATATTTGATGAATTTCTAATTGAAACTCCCGTTATCAATCCTAACAACGTCAGGCAAGAGTTTAGACCAACCGAATCACCTGGAAGCTATAAATATCAGTCACTTAAGGACTTCATGTTCATGCTCCAAATGGAGCCATTTATTAAACTTGGCTTGGTTAATCTCGTTCCTGACCCAAGCGAATTTGATTTGCCGCTCATGAGGGCCATGATGGAGATGGCCAAAGATAGAGGTCATAAAGAGGAGGTTCTATACGAGTCGGATCGTCGCCTACATTTTCTAATGACCACGGAGGACTTATTAAATTCAACCGCCATGATGCCAAGAGATACAAGAATTCAGTTGATGATAAGAGAATTTGGCTTAGATGAGAAAACTGCAACGCAGACTATTACCGAGCTAGAATCTACAGCTGAAGATTCACCGTTAGTGATGTTACAGCAAGTTGAGCATAAAAATAGCGGCCAAGTCATAAATTTCCGCATGGGACCTAATTACGAAATGGCACTATTAATGGCTCAAGTAACCGGCTCTGTTTTGGTTACGGATAGTTGTTCGAGATGGCAGGAATTAATGTCTGCGCAGCATAGGAAGCAGGGAATTGTGTCTTACCCGTGGAATGAAGCTTTTGACCACTTTGGCATGTTACCAATTGACGAGCAATTCTTGGATAAATATAGGAAATCCGAAGGGCATTTTGCTACAACTAGACACTTACTAAAAAAAGCTGACTGGCTGGTCTTGAACAATAATCGTAATTCAGCTCAATTGGCGAAACTGGTTGATCAAGCGTCTAAATTTTCGGAGCGACTTGGACAGGTTTCTGAACCACTGAGAGTGGAGCGCTTGAGGGTTTCGAGCCCAGAGGGAGGCTTCTATGATGCCAATGTACAGCGTTTACTTGTTCGCTCTAGTTGTTTGAAATATAACCAGCAAGTCAGGTCCGTTTACGGCATAGATGTTAACTATTGAAAATATACCTTAATTATTATGAACGCTCGATTGAATTGCACAATCCAATCGAGCATCAGAAAATAAGACTTTTTCATATACATCAAGTGGTTACAAGACATACGGATACACAACGATCTTAATTGGACTCGCTATCACGAGAGATGAATCAATCTTACTTAAGTATCAAGCATATCCCACTCATCACCCAAGACCCATCGCAATGCAGAGAGCTTCCCATTGAGCATTCCCCATTCAAAGTCACTCCAAGGGCCAGTATCTTCATATTTGTCTCTGACCCGTTGAGCTGCAATTTTTGCTTGGCCGAGGATATTTTCGTGGATTACATTATTGCCGTAGCGGTTCGTGCCAGCGGGGATGATTTCTATATCCCCATTCTCTAGGTCATATATCATATTCATGTGGCGATTATACCAAATTTTATCGAACAACTCGTCCATCGCGGCCATGATTTCCTGAAGCCCACGCGTCTCGTCTTCCCAAGCGAAGCTATACTCATAGTGGAATTCTTCAAAATCGAGTAAATCTTCAATGGCAGAGCTTGTGGAGTTAAAGAATAAAGAGGTGCTGTCGTTAAAAATATCTGCGAAATCGTCGTGTGGCTGCCTGTGATCTTTGCCGGAAAAATCTGTGACATTATGAGTAACAAATCTAAAGGTTTCGTACTCGCTTACGTGTGACGCCCTAAACTCGTTGAAAGCCTCAGCTAACACTGCATCAGCAACACTATTCTTATGCTTATGAAATGGTGCTTTCTTGAGAATAGCTCGTTCTGCTGCTCGAATTTTTGCAGAATCAGAAATTGTAATTTCACAAGCCATATCAAAAAGTTTGAAAACACGCTGCACTGTGTTGTGTGTTGCCTCGGAAAGAATAGGTAACCTGTGATTAACATCATTTAAAGCTTCGAGCGCCGCCTCTTTACCTTCTCCACCGAATGATTCAACCACTCCTCTAACTACACGAAATTCACTTGCGAGCCGCTTACGAGTCGCTTCAACTACTTTATCTTTATTTCGTTCATATTCGGTACGAATCAGATCGGGCAGTAAGATTTGAATGCTGCCACCCTCTACTAGGTGCTCTAAAGCAGTAAGCATTGGCAGTTCGGCTTTCTGTGATGACATATCAAGCCAAACACATGTATCGAGCATTATTAGATGCATTACAGCTTCCGTTAATTATTCTGTTTAATCACGTCAACACGCCCATTACAATCTACATTGCCAGAAAAACAGAGTGATAGGCGATCAAATAAGCTGACCAAAAAGACAAAAAGCCCGTATACACGGGCTTAAAGTTTATCGTATGCATTTTCAATGCAGCCTATTTTGGCAGTTCAATCACTCCCACTCAATAGTAGCAGGCGGCTTACTACTCACATCATAAGTCACCCGAGAAACCCCCGCCAACTCATTGATAATCCGGTTGGAAACCTTCTCCAGCAGCTCATAGGGCAGATGCGCCCAGCGGGCGGTCATGAAGTCGATGGTTTCGACTGCGCGTAGCGCGATAACCCATTCGTAGCGGCGGCCGTCGCCGACGACGCCGACTGACTTGACCGGCAGGAACACGGCAAATGCCTGGCTGGTTTTTTCGTACCAGCCGGAGGCGCGTAGCTCTTCGATGAAGATGGCGTCGGCGTCGCGGAGGATGTCGGCGTACTCTTTCTTCACTTCACCGAGGATACGCACGCCCAGGCCGGGGCCGGGGAACGGGTGGCGGTAGACCATGTCGTAGGGCAGGCCGAGTTCCAGGCCGAGTTTGCGCACTTCATCTTTAAACAGTTCGCGCAGCGGCTCGACCAGCTTGAGCTTCATGGTTTCCGGCAGGCCACCTACGTTGTGGTGGGATTTGATCACATGGGCTTTGCCGGTTTTAGAGGCTGCGGATTCGATCACGTCCGGGTAGATGGTGCCCTGGGCGAGGAACTCGACGCCTTCAATCTTGCTGGCCTCTTCATCGAACACGTCGATAAAGGTGTTGCCGATGATTTTGCGCTTGAGCTCCGGGTCTTTCTCGCCTGCCAGCTTGCCGAGGAACAGGTCTTCGGCGTCTACGCGAATCACCTTAACGCCCATGTGCTTGGCGAAGGTTTCCATGACCTGGTCGCCCTCTGCTTTACGCAGCAGGCCGTTGTCGACGAATACGCAGGTTAGCTGGGTGCCAATCGCTTTGTGCAGCAGCGCCGCCACTACAGAGGAATCCACACCGCCGGAGAGGCCGAGCAGTACGTGGCGGTCGCCGACTTGCTCGCGCACGCGCTGTACCTGGTCTTCGATGATTTGCGCGGGCGTCCAGAGTTTTTCGGCTTTACAGATATTCAGCACGAAGTGCTCAAGAATACGCTGGCCTTGCAGGGTGTGGGTCACTTCCGGGTGGAACTGTACGCCGTAGAACTGCTTCTCTTCCCAGGCCATGGCGGCAATCGGGCAGCTTGGGGTAGAGGCCGTCACGGTGAAGGTATCCGGCGCTTGAGCCACCTTGTCGCCGTGGCTCATCCATACGTCCAGCAGGGCCTTGCCGGAAGCGGTGTCTACGTGGTCTTTAATGCCGTTAAACAGCGCGTTATCGACGTCGATTTGGATCTGCGCGTAGCCGAACTCGCTCTGTTGAGAGCCTTCCACTTTACCGCCCAGCTGCTCGGCCATGGTTTGCATGCCGTAGCAGATACCAAACACCGGCAGGCCCATTTCAAACACGCACTGGGGCGCCCGCGGGGAGCCCAATTCGGTCACGGATTCCGGCCCACCGGCCATGATAATGCCGTTGGGGTTGTACTCGCGGATCTCTTCTTCGGTGATATCAAACGCGCGGACTTCGGAATAAACGCCGATCTCGCGAACGCGGCGGGCGATCAGTTGGGTGTACTGGGAGCCGAAGTCGAGAATCAGAATCTTGTGGGCGTGAATGTCACTCATGGCGGGGTCTCGGTTAAGCGGTGTGGGTGCCGCTGGTAAGGCCAAAAAGCAAGCGGCGGGGCAATGCCCGCCGCCGTATTATCTAAACGCGTTGGTTAGCTCACCCGGTAGTTGGGCGCTTCCTTGGTGATCTGCACGTTGTGAACGTGGGATTCGTTAAAGCCAGCGCCGGTAATCTGTACGAACTCCGGCTTGGTGCGCATTTCCTGAATATCGCGGCAGCCGGTGTAGCCCATGGAGGCGCGCAGCCCGCCCATCAGTTGGTGGACGATCGCCGCCATCATGCCTTTATAGGGTACGCGGCCTTCGATGCCTTCCGGCACCAGCTTCTCGGCGCCTTCGCTCTTATCCTGGAAGTAGCGGTCGGCGCTGCCTTGGTTCTGCGACATTGCACCCATGGAGCCCATACCGCGGTAGGCTTTGTAGGTACGGCCCTGGTAAAGCTCGACTTCGCCTGGCGCTTCTTCGGTACCGGCCAGCAGGCCACCGACCATCACGGCGCTGGCGCCAGCGGCAATAGCTTTGGCCAGGTCACCGGAGTAGCGGATACCGCCGTCGGCAATCAGCGGGATATCGAACTCTTTGAGCGCTTCGGCCACGTTGGAAACCGCGGTAATTTGCGGTACGCCGACGCCTGCCACGATGCGCGTGGTGCAGATTGAGCCAGGGCCGATACCTACTTTAACGGCATCCGCGCCGGCTTCGGCTAATGCCTTGGCAGCGGCGCCCGTGGCGATGTTACCGCCAATTACCTGAATGGCCGGGAAGTTCTCTTTGATCCAGCGTACGCGGTCAATCACGCCTTTGGAGTGGCCGTGGGCGGTATCGACGATAATCACGTCTACGCCTGCTTCGGCCAGCGCTGCAACGCGATCCGGGGTTTCCGGGCCGGTGCCTACCGCTGCGCCGACCAACAGACGACCGTCGCTGTCTTTGGCGGCCATCGGGTAGGTGCGGGCTTTTTCGATATCCTGGAAAGTCACCAAGCCACGCAGGTGGAACTCGTCATCGACGATCAGCATTTTTTCGATGCGGTGTTCGCGCATCTTGGCTTTGCTGGTTTCGAGATCGGTGCCTTCCTTGACGGTCACCAGGCGCTCGCGGGGGGTCATGATGTCCGCTACGCTGTCACCGTGGTTGGGCTGGAAGCGCATGTCGCGCTCGGTCACAATACCTACCAGGGTTTCGCCTTCCACCACCGGGAAGCCGGAGAAGCCGTATTCACGCGCCATGGTGAGCAGGTCTGCGAGCTTGGCTTTGGGGCTAACGGTAACTGGGTCTTTCACAATCACGCTTTCGTGCTTTTTGACCTTGCGCACCTCGGCGGCTTGCTGGGTCATGGCCATGCTCTTATGGATGATGCCGATGCCGCCTTCCTGGGCCATCGCAATCGCTAGACGCGCTTCGGTAACGGTGTCCATCGCGGCAGAGAGGAGCGGAATATTGAGCGAAAGATTGCGGGTAAGGCGGGTTTTGAGGCTGACATCCTTGGGGAGAACATCGGAGAAGCCGGGAACGAGGAGTACGTCATCGAACGTTAGTGCTTCTTGGGCCATACGTAGCATAGCGGCAACACCCTGATTGAGAGGAAGTGGGGCGTGAAAGGTTAATCCCCCATTATAGCTTTTTGAGGGCCTTCCCAGCAATGCAGTCAGGCTGTTGTGCATATACCAATTGCTAATGACGTATGCTGTTAGGCTGATGGCTGGCCATTTTTACTGTTCAAGGAGGCATTTTGTCTCAGCAGATTATTGTCTACACCGATTACGTTTGCCCCTTCTGCCTGCTGGCGGAAGAAGCAATTGCCCAGGCAACCAAAGGCCTGGACGTGGAAATTCGCTGGCGCCCCTTTGAGCTGCGCCCTGCCCCGGTGCCCACGCTAAAGGTGGAAGACCCCTACTTGCCGAAGATTTGGCAGGATTCAGTTTACCCCATGGCCAAAAAGCTCGGCGTGCCCATTACGCTGCCCAATATTTCGCCGCAGCCGCGTACCGACAAAGCCTTTGAAGTATTCGCCATGGCCGAAGAGCAGGGTTTGGGCCACGCCTACTCCATGGCCGCTCTGAAAGCCTTCTTCCAGCAGGAGCGCGATATCGGCGACCCGGAAGTGCTGGCAGATATTGGTGAGTCGGTGGGCCTTGAGCGCCAAGCGGTACTCGATGCACTGGCCCAGGGCAGCTACCGCGAGCAGCATCAGGCGGCACAGCGGCATGCGGTGGAAGAGGCGCTGATTCAGTCAGTGCCCACCTTGGTCATCGACGGTGAAATGATTCAGGGCGTGCCCGACCCCGACGCTCTCAAACGTTTTCTGATCGAGCGCGGGTAATTCTATGGCTTCCCCCACTCCGCAAACCCTCTCCGTCAGCCAACTCAACCAGCGCGCCAAGCAAACCCTTGAGCGCGATGTGGGCGAGGTGTGGGTGGAAGGCGAGCTCTCCAACGTCTCCCGCCCCGCTTCCGGGCATGTCTACTTCACCCTGAAGGATGATCGTGCGCAGATTCGCTGTGCGCTGTTTCGTCAGAGGGCGCGATTTGTCTCGGCGCCGATGCGCGACGGGGATCAGGTCAAGCTGCGTGGGCGGGTATCGTTGTTTGAGCCTCGCGGCGATTACCAATTGATTGCCGAGGCCGTTCAGGCCGCGGGCCTGGGCGAACTGCTGGCGGCCTTTGAGCGCTTAAAAGCGCAGTTGGAAGGCGAAGGCGTGTTTGCCAATGCGCGCGAGCTCCCCTTTCCGCCGCGCAAGCTTTTGATTTTAAGCTCGGCTACCGGCGCCGCTATTCGTGATGTGCTAGCGGTGCTAGAAGCCCGTTGGCCGCTGGCAGACGTGACGCTGATTCCCGTGCCGGTGCAGGGTGCGGAAGCCGCCCCGGCGATGATCTCCGCCCTGGGCCTGCTTAACCGTCAGGCGCGGCTAGACCCCGAGCGGGATGTAATTTTGATTACCCGCGGCGGCGGCAGCCTGGAAGACCTGTGGGCGTTTAATAACGAGCACCTGGCGCGGGCGATTTTTCACTCCCGGCTGCCGGTGATGTCGGCAGTGGGTCACGAGGTGGATGTCACCCTGGCGGATTTTGCCGCGGATATGCGCGCCCCTACCCCATCAGCCGCCGCCGAACGCCTGGTTCCGGATCAAACCACCCTTAAGCGCCAGCTTGAGCACCAGCACAGCCGCCTGCAGCGGGCCATGCAGGCGCGTTTAGAGCGCGACAGCCAGCGGCTGGATACCCTGCGCGCCAGGCTGCGCCACCCGGGTGAGCAGCTCAACAGCCAGCGCCAGCACTTAACCGCCCTCAATCAGCGCTTAAATCGCGCCATGCAGCTAACGCTCACCCAGCAAAAAGCCCAGGTAACGCAATTAAGTAGACGCTTAGCCAGCCAGGATATGGCCCGGTTACATCGCGCGGAAAACGAGCGGGTAAGCCAGTTACAGCGCCGTTTAGGCAGTGCCATGCAGCGCCAGCTGGAAACTCGCCAAACACGCTTATCCAGCGCGGCCCGCGAGCTAAACGCGGTCAGTCCGCTGGCGGTGCTGGGGCGCGGCTATGCGATTGCCCAGGATGAGCAGGGCCAGGTTATTCGCCGCGCGGAAGATACCCAGCCCGGCCAGAAGCTGAAACTGAAGCTGGGTGAAGGCAGGCTAAGCGTGGAAGTTAAGCGGCGTCTAAAGTCCGGGGGTTAAAGACCGGGGGTTAAAGTCCTAAGTTAAATGGTCGATATCTTCTTACAATGAGGAGAGGATACCGCCATGAAGATAGGATTTTCGTCATTCACGTTTATTAACCAGCGTCAGGATAAGCCGCAGTTTTTAGCCTCTACCCGCGTTGAACCGCAGAAGAGAGAGCCTGCCGCCGCGCCTGCGGAAGACGACCCGTTCACCAAGCGCCTTAAAAAGCAGCGGGAAGCGTTGGAGAGCCTGGCCTCTTTGCCCACGCCCAAGGAAGCCTCCCAGCAGCAGGCCACTCAGAAAGTGGGCTTTTTGCGCCAGCGGATTGAAATGCTCAAAGCGATGATGGCCTTTGCCTCGCCTGAGCAGCTTAAAAACATGGCCAAGGAGCTCAAGAGCATCGCCCGCGAGCTGGCCGGTGCGGCGAAACTATTGAATAGCCAAGGTGGCGGTGGTGCTGGCATGACCGCTGTCCCGTCAGTGGTTTCAACGCCAGCGGTTTCATCGACTGCAGCTCCATCAACAGCAGCTACAACAACAGCAGCTCAACCGGCAGTGGCGCAGGTCAGCGGGGCCGAATCAGCCGCGGCACAGGCGGGTGGCGATGAAAGCGCCCAGGCAACTGTTTCAAGTGAAGCGCAGCAAGCCGAAACCAGTGCGCAAACAGCCGAGGAAGATGCTGAGAGGAGTGCTGAGGAAAAGGCTGAGCAAGAGGCCGAGAAAGCAGCGGGCGAGCCTGAAGGCGATGAATCTACCGAGCTCGGCTTATTACCTAGCCTGCCCAACCTGATTCAAACTGAAGATAACCGCTCAAAAAACAGTGGCCCCAGCGCTAGTGAACACGCACTACGCGGCGTACTGGCGGACGCTCAAAAAGAGCTGCGTGAAGCCGTTAACGAACTTAAGATTCGGCTGAGAGAGGAAGACAAGGAAGCCCGTCGCGAGCTAAAGAAAGCTGAAGAAGCCATGGAAAAGACGGATCAAGCGATTGCGGCATCAACCTCTGAGGCGCTCTACTCCTCATTGGGGCAGCTACTGCCTACCTCGCTCAGTGAGGTTTCCGTATCAACGGTTTCAATCAACATAGAGGTTTAGCGCCAATTGAAAAGGCGCTACCCGAAGTAGCGCCTTTTCTGTTTAGACTTGCTCTAAACACTGCTGCATAAGCGTTATTGCTTGGAGTCTCTGCCTGACTTTTTATCGTCATCGGACTCTGGATTCACATGATGGGTATCCGGCATCGGATTGGCCTCATCGTGATGGTCATCCTGCTCTTTAGGAGCATTTTTGTCTTTCTCGGGTACTTGAGTCATCGCTTACTCCTTACCGTAGGTGGTTGCCTTGGTTTCTTCAGCCCCGGGGCTAAGCGGCCAAATAGGCGAGTTAGGGCGTGCGGTTAGTGCCCGACCCTTGCGTATTGCCAGAGGGCGTACTCGAACCCGCTAAGCCTGGGCTGTGTCTTTCAGGGCTGTTTTGCTCAGAGCGCTTGTCCTCAGAACGATTGTTTTCAGAACCGGGCCGCTCTGACCCTGAGCGTTCACCAAAAGGAGTGGGTGAGTCTTTTAGCCCCGTTTCCCTGTCCTGCGGCGCGTTTACGTTAGTGCCGCTGACGTTAGTGCCGCTTGTCTGCGTATCTTTATCCTGTTGCGACTCGCCCTTATACGACTCGGCTTTTTCGTGAATAGAGTGCTGAGCTTTATCCATTTGCTCTTGCCCTGTCTCAGCGGCCTTATGCAGAACCCGATCACGATACTCGCCCATATACTCGTCTTCTTTCTTGGTGGCGGGGAAAATACCACCCAAGGCCGCCCCCAGGGCGAACCCTAGCGCGCCAGCCACTAGCGGATGCTCCTGAATAAAATCGGAAGCCTGGCCCTCGGCACGGCGAGCTCGCTGCCCCATATTGTGCAAATTGTTGTGAGTACCATGCTGTAGATGAGACGTGGAATCTCGCATGTTATCCCCCAGGTGGTGGGCCTTATCGCCCCACTGCTGTGCCGTTTGTTTGGCTTTCTGACCGAGGTGTTGAGCAGAGTCTTTGGCTTTATGGGCCATCTCACCCATACGGCCTTGGCTGTCGCTTGAGTGCTCAGTTCCACCGCCTCCAACTGGCTGGGCATGCATAGCGGCATTAGGGTGGGTGCCCTCATGGATAGGAATACCCGGCGAACCGTGAGCGCCACTCGTATTCGATGAAGGCTGTCCACCTGTATAAAAGCGCTGGTCAAGATTAGAAGCGTACTGCTGCTGGCTTCGATTAGGCTGGCGCTGTGACAACATCATCCAGCCCAGCCCCGCCGTGGTAACCAGAAATGGCAGCGGGTTCTGCTTAATAGTGGTTCCCAAGTTAGCCACGAATTCATTGGCACCGCCATGGCGCAGATACTCGTACGATGTATTCAGCAACTGCTGAGGAGAGAAGCGCTCTTCGATCTCGTTCAGCGTGGTATCGAGGCGCTCACGGGATTGATTGATATCCTTTTCAATCTCTTCTGGGCTCCGCTGGTTGGCATGATCCGTCATTTCAACTCCTCCTTGACGTTGTGCTGATGCTTCTGGGCAACCGCCTTATCACTATGCAAACTACTCATCGTCCGCGTAGGCACTAAATTGCGCGCCTGGAGCTTCTTTTGGCCCGCTTTGAGCATGATGATGCCAATAACCGTCACCACGCCACCCACAATCAGCGCCGACAGCCAGGGAGTGGTGTCAGGCGGCAGTATTTCATTGAGCAGAAACACCGCTGCGGCTAGCAGGGTTAAAAAACCACCTAACAGCACCGCACCGGCAATGGCGATAGAAGCGATGCCCGCCATAGCCTCGTGGGTTTTTTCTGACATCTCGGTCTTGGCAAGCTCAGCTTCATTGCGCACCAGTGAGCTAATTTCTTGCATCACCGTTGAGAGTAGCGAGCCAACTGACGAGCCTTGCGACGTAGATTTGTTTTCCGAATCCATTCTTTACCTCCCGGCCCCTGGTTAGGGCATTCCATTTTCACGACCCGATGCGCCTACTGCCCCATTACCTGGAACGGAGCTGCCAGAAAGGCTTGACGCCTGACTGACTGGTGAGGACTGCCCGGCAGGTACGCTTTCCTGCATCGGAAGCCCCGAAGAGCGATCATCTGTCGCATTTGAATGATGTGGGTGCGAGTCGTCCCTATGCGAGTGCTGGCTTGAACTACGCAGAAAACGCGTTGCTAAAAAGCCGGCTGCAATCAAACCACCCATAAATAGCGCGGGTTCCCGGCGACTAAAGCTTTGCGCTTCATCGCAAACGTTGCGTAAATCTTTGTCACGCAAGTTGTGGGAAAAACGCTCGGTGGTATCAGCAAACTTTCTCGCTTGTTTCGAGAAAAAGGGCTGCTGCTGGTTATCAAACTCTTCAGCCATTTTTTGCAGAACACTGGTCATCTTATGCGACTGTTCCGCAGCATAATCGCGCTGTTGGTTAAAATAGCCTTCAGCTTGGTGTTGGGCCGCCTCCCCTACCTCATGGGCGGTTTCTCGCCCTTGCTGCTTGAGCGACTCCGTTGAGGAACCCTGTTGGCTGGGAGAGCCTGGATTAGGCTGTTTTCCTTGATCGGTCATCTGTCACTTCCTCCTTGTCGTCTCACTTGTCAGCATCCGTGGTGAAACAAAATCAACGTCAGTGCACATCTACAAGGTGCAATCAATCAGAACCCTTATGAGCTTAAATAAAACAAGCCATAATACTTAACTAATTACACTGCATTACTTAACAGACGCGCCACCTATAAAAACATAGCGGGCATTAGCTTATTGTCAATTGATAGCCACTCAATTCCTGTATAAACATTTATTTTATTAACATAGGTTATTAAAAAAAGGTTATAAAACATAGAATTAATACATAAAAGAACCTTGAATATAGGCATAAAGATAAACATCTGAAAGGTTCTCAAAAGACATCCTCACCCGCGCTGGGGTTTGCTTATTTTTACGCCTTTGGTCTACGTTTAGGGGTGACGCTCGCCCGAGGAGTGGGTAGGCGTCAAATGGCTCAAACAGTATCTATCCGTTTGTGTGGATTCTGTGCCAACCGTTTTGTGCCAACAATGGAGTGACCGCACATGAGTGATCAAAAGCAACCTCCCCAGCATCAAGACAAGCAGCCGGGCGACGAGTACGCCATGCGCCCAGAGCCTGAGTATATCCGCGACAGCTACCGCGGCGCTGAGAAGCTGTTGGATAAAGTGGCCATTATTACCGGCGGCGATAGCGGTATTGGCCGAGCGGTGGCGGTGCACTACGCCCGGGAAGGGGCGGACTGCACGATTGCCTATTTAGATGAAGATACGGATGCCGAAGAGACCAAGCGACTGGTAGAAGCAGAAGGTCGCCGCTGCTTAGTGTTAAAAGGCGATGTAGCTGAACCAGAGTTTTGCCGCGATATTGTTAAGCACACCCTCGACCACTTCGGCAAGATCAATATTGTGATCAACAACGCCGCCGAGCAGTACGACTGGGACGACATTACCGAGATTCCTGATGATCAATTGCTGCGCACCTTCCAGACCAATATCTTCAGCCACTTTTATCTGACTAAATCCGCCCTGCCGCATCTCAGCGAAGGTGACACCATTATTGCCACCTCATCGATCAATGCCTTTAAGGGCAACGATACGCTGATTGATTACACCGCCACTAAAGGCGCCATTCAGGGGCTGGTGCGTTCGCTGGCAATGTCGCTGATGGATCGTGGTATTCGCGTGAACGCCGTGGCGCCGGGGCCTGTGTGGACACCGCTGATTCCGGCCAGTTTTGAGGATGAGAAAGTGGCGTCATTCGGCGGTCAGGTGCCTATGAATCGCGCAGGCCAGCCCAGCGAAATGGGCCCTGCCTATGTCTATTTGGCCTGTGAGGAGTCCTCCTATATGAGCGGCCAAACACTGCATCTGAATGGTGGCGTTATCTTAAATACCTAATACCTAAGGGTTTCTTATTAAGATATAGCGCACGCTAACGGGGCGGCCTTGGGCCGCCTTTTTGTCAGAATGCGTTTGCTCCAAAATATTCCCGCTCGGGGATATTTAATCCTAACAAGGCGAAGAGACGACTGATTATTACCGCTCGGTAATAATCGAAGGATTTACCGGACAATGAGGCTGGGTTAACAAATCTCGCTTCTCACTGCCGCCTGGGGTTAGCGGTCGAATAGGTATTGAGATGCGAGAGGTGATCATCCGCCTGTTGCAACGCCTCTAGCGTCTTAGGCCGGTCGAATTCCGCCAATAAGGTGCATAGTACTTCAGAGACAGCTAACGCAGGGGTTAGCGTATGGAAGAAGCTGTCGCTTTCCGTAGGGCAAAAGATAGCCTGCTCTGACAGCGCTACCAACGGCGACACCTCACTATCGGTGATCGAAACAATGCCCATACCCTTCTCTTTTGCCAATTGGGCCAGTTCTAGCGTCCCTGTTGCATAAGGCTTGATGGAAATAACCAGCATAACGTCTTCCGGTGTCGCACGAATTAACGCGTCTCCGCCGGTTCCCCCCGGCCCATCCAGGTGAACCGAACGCTCGCCCAGCAAGGTCATCACGTAATGGAAGTGCCAGGCAATGGTATGGCTGGAGCGTAAACCTAGCACATAGACCTTTCTCGCTGACCTCAGTCTATCGGCGGTGGCTTCCAGCCGCCGGAGCGTATCGGGCTCGCAGAGTTTAGCAAGTTGGGCACTCAGCCCTTGAAGCATATGTAAGGCGATATCGCTTTCCTGCGTTTCACTGCCTTCCTCTACCCGCTGGCGAACCTTGGCGGCAAAGCCATCGCCGCCCTGACGCAGCGCCGCCGCATGCTGCGCCCGAAGTTCATCGTAGCCTGGCAGCCCCAAGTGCTTTGCCAGCCGGGTCATGGTGGCGGGTTGTACACCCGCTAAGCGTGCCACCTCGCGCATGGAGACCAGCGCTACTTCCTCGGGATGCTCAAGCACATAGCGAGCCGCCTGTTGGAGCTGCGGTGACATGGCATCGTAATGGGCAATTATCTGCTCTCTCAGCGACATAGGCGGTTGCTCTTTTAGAAATAAGCGGTTGGTTCTTTGAAAACATGATCCATATGTTTCATTATACATTAAAATGATTTATTTGTTGTAAGCGTCTCTATAGATGTGTCAATCTCCTTGTTATATGAATTTCTCACCGTTTGATAATGAGGGTCAGGGGCTATGACGCGTATTCTTCACCGTGGTATCGGCGGGGCACTGCCCCATGCAGCGTCGGCGCAGGGTGTCTATATCACCGATACCACGGGTCGGCGCTACCTGGATGGATCGGGGGGTGCAGCGGTTACCAGCGTCGGTCATGCCCACCCGGAAGTGCTGGCCGCCATGCGCGCGCAGATCGATAGCCTTTGTTACGCCCATACCGCTTTTTTCACCACCGATGTCGCCGAAGCGCTTGCTGAAAAGCTGGTAGATTTAGCCCCGGCCGGGCTGGATTACGTCTACCTGGTATCGGGCGGGTCGGAGGCCGTTGAAGCGGCTTTAAAGATGGCACGGCAATACTTTGTCGAGATTAATCAGCCCCAGCGGCGACACATCATTGCCAGACGCCAGAGTTACCACGGCAACACCATCGGCGCATTGGCCACCGGTGGCAATGCCATGCGGCGCCAGCAGTTTCAGCCCATTCTGCCCGAAACGCACCACGTATCGCCCTGCTATGCGTATCGCGACAAAGGCACCGATGAGACGCCAGCAGCCTACACGGCACGGCTCGCCGATGAGCTTGAGGCAAAGATTCTGGCGCTAGGCCCCGACGAGGTCATGGCGTTTGTTGCCGAACCCGTCGTTGGCGCCACCTTAGGGGCGGTCGCCTCTGAGGCGGATTACTTTAAACGCGTGCGGGCTATTTGCGATAAGTACGGCGTGCTGCTGATCCTCGACGAAGTGATGTGCGGCATGGGCAGAACCGGCACCGTCTTCGCCTGCGAACAAGATGGGGTAACGCCTGATATCGTTACCATCGCCAAGGGCCTGGGGGGCGGCTATCAGCCCATCGGCGCGGTGATGCTATCGGCCAATATCTACGCCAGCTTCGCCAATGGGTCTGGGCTGTTTCAGCATGGCCATACCTACCTTGGTCACCCTGTCGCCGCAGCCGCCGCCAACAAAGTGGTTGAGATCATTGCACGACCAGAGACACTGGCGAACGTTAATGCCATGGGGGCGAGGCTGCAGAGCGGCCTTGAAGCAGCGCTCGGCGAATCACCCCATGTGGGCGATATTCGCGGCAGAGGCTTATTTCGCGGGATCGAGCTGGTGGCGGATAGGGAAAGCAAAACGCCTTTCGACCCGGCTCGCAAGCTTCACGCAAAGATCAAACGCCAGGCCATGGCGCGTGGCCTGATCAGCTATCCGATGGGCGGCACTATTGACGGCATTTACGGTGACCACATCTTGCTGGCACCGCCCTATATCATCGAGCCTAGCGAAGTCGATCTGATCATTGAGCGTATTGCCGAGGCCATCGACGCCGCCATCGCAGAGTGATGATGAAATAACAACTATCTGAAAGGAGCTCGCCCATGACATCGTCTCCCTGCCCGCCTGTTTCTGACGCCGACTGGCCTGAGGAAATCGCTCCTCTGCGCGAAGATTTTGCTGGTGCACTCAACGTCTATCGCACCATGGCACACCACCCAGCCCTGCTTAAAGCGTGGGCGCCCTTGCGCCAACACGTTGTGAAGGAGAATGCGTTAGGCCCGGAGTTGACCGAAGTGGTGATTCTACGTGCAGGCCTGCGTATGGGCTCAGCGTACGAGTGGGCCCACCATGTTAGTCGCGCCCTCGCTCTGGGGTTTCCCGAGGCCCGCATCAATGCCATTCGCGGTAACCCCGAAGGCGTGGATGGGCTTATCGTCAAGGCCGTGGATGCGTTGCTCGACGAGCGCATGCTGGCCAAGAACCAGGAAGCAGAACTTGCCGAGGCGATCGGGCGCAAGGCGGTGATCGACCTGATCGCCATGGTGGGTTTCTATTCGGTGCTGGGCTATTTGCTCAAAACCTACGACACACCGATTGATGAGAATATTCAACGAGAAGCGCAAAAAATGCCGGCGCTGTTTTCAATAGCGCCAGGCTCCAGCTCATAAATCAGCTGTGCTAACGGTTCCCCCTTTTAAAAGCGGGTTACGTTAGTTGCTTGACCAGTACCTTCGATTTGCGGGCGTGATTGTAAGTTTCGCGTTTCAGTGGCGGTAGGTCTTCCAGACTGGCGGCACGGAAGCCATGCTCCACAAACCAGTGGGCCGTGTGGGTTGTCAGCACGAATATTTCCGTTAAACCGCGCTGGCGGGCGCGGCGCTCCATGGCTTCGACCAAGCGCTCGCCGCGCTCGCCGCCGCGGTAGCTGTCGTGAACCGCCACGCAGGCCAGCTCGGCAATGCTGGTATCAGTGAACACGTGCAGCGCCGCGCAGCCAATCACCATGCCGTCGCGTTCGATCACCATGTAGTCATCAATTTCGTGTTCCAGGCGCTCCCGGGAGCGCGCCACCAGCATGCCCCGCCGCTCTAGCGGCTCCAACAGCTCCAGCAATCCCGCCACATCATTGAGCGTGGCCGGGCGCAGCTGTTCGTAGCGGTGCTGGGTGATCATGGTGCCCACGCCGTCGCGGGTGAACAGCTCACCCAGCAAGGCGTCGTGGTTGCGCCAGGAGAGCAGGTGCGTGCGTGCCACGCCTTCCCGTGCGGCAGTGCAGGCGGCCTGTAAGTGGCGGGCTAACTCGCTGCCTGGAACGGCGTGGGTTAACCTCGGCTCCGCCTCCGCTGGGGATAGCTGGCGCAGCAGTGCGCCGTGCTCATCTTCTAAACCTTCCGACTCGCCGAGCAGAATCAGCTTATCGGCTTTTAGGGCCACGGCGGCGTGCTGGGCAACTTCTGAAGCGTCCAGATCAAACACCTCGCCGGTGCTGGAGAAACCCAGCGGCGGCAGCAGCACCAGGGAGCCCTTTTCCAACAGGCCTTCAATGGCGCTGGCACGCACCCGGCGCACTTCACCGCTGTGGTCGAAATCCACGCCTTCGCGCACGCCTAGCGGCTTGGCGGTCACCAGATTGCCGGAGATTACGCTGAGCTCGACACCGTGCAGCGGCGTGCTGGGCAGGCCAAGGGAGAGCCGCGCTTCTAACCATAGCCGCTGATGAGCAGCGACCTGCTCCACATGGGCCATCACCGCGCGGTCGGCGACCCAACGGCCATCGATACGGGTGGGTTCAACGCCAGCGGCGGTGAGCGCTTCATGCACCTGGGGGCGAATGCCGAATACCACCACCAGGCGAACGCCCAGGGTATGTAGCAGAGCCAAATCCTGAATCAGCTGCTCCCCTCGGCCAGACGCCATGGCTTCGCCTTCAATTAAGATGACAAAGGTTCGCCCCCGGTGGGCATTAATGTAGGGGGAAGCGTTACGAAACCAATCAACAAAGGGGAAGCGCGTATCCAAGGGCCGCTCTCCGGCAGCAGGTGAAAGAAAAACCAAGCATCTACCACATCCAATCAGGTTACTTTACCAGAGCGCAAAAAACAGCGGCACCTTCTAATGTAAATCTGCTCAATCTAATGCAGATAAACATGAAGATGCCGCTGTGATGTTACCGCTTGGCGACTTCTAAACGCATCCGAGCCTGTTGTTAGCCGAACATGCCCTTGAACATAAAGAAGAACAGAATCGCCAGGCCCGCGCCCGCGGGTAGGGTAATCAGCCAGGACATCACAATGGTGCCGATAACCCGCAGGTTCAACGCCGCCATCCCGCGCGCCAAGCCAACGCCCAATACTGCGCCAACGAGGGTATGCGTGGTCGAAATTGGCAGGCCTGTTCCTGAGGCCAACACCACCGTGGTTGCCGCTGCTAAGGTAGCGGCAAAACCGCGACTCGGCGTCAGTTCAGTAATGCCGGTGCCTACTGTGGCAATCACTTTATGGCCGTAAGTGACCAAGCCCACCACGATACCGCCGCCGCCCAACACCAGCACCCACCAGGGCACCAGCGCTGCGCTATCAATCACGCCTTCGCTACGCACCACACTAATGACCGCCGCCAGCGGGCCCACCGCATTGGCTACGTCGTTAGAGCCGTGAGCAAAGGCCATGGCGCAGGCGGTGAAGATCATCAACACACCGAACACACGCTCAACGTTGGCATAACCGAAATGGTCGCTGGCGTTCTGTACGTATTTGACCCGCCGCTCCATCACTACGCCCAGCGCCGTAATGATCAAGCCAATCACAATGGAGATAAGCAGGCTCTGACTAAAGCTTAAGTGCAGGCCGATGTGCTTCAACCCTTTGGTCAACGTCACCATCGCGACGATAAAGCCGACCAGGAAGATATAGCCTGGCACATAGCGTTTGGCCGCGGCAAAAGGGTCGTCGTTTTCAAAAATCAGGTGATGAACCGACTTGAACAACACGAAACCGATCGTACCGGCAAGCAGCGGCGAAACAATCCAGCTAGAGGCTATTTGCCCAACTTTGCTCCACGCAACCGCATCAACACCTAGTCCCACGGCGCCAAACCCGACGATAGCACCGACAATTGAGTGGGTGGTAGACACCGGCCACCCACGGGAAGAGGCAATCATCAGCCAAATGGCGGCAGCTAACAGCGCCGAGAGCATCCCGTAAACCAACAGTTGGGGGTTATCCGCCAACAGTACGGGGTCAAGCATTCCCCCTCGAATGGTCGCGGTGACTTCACCACCGGCCAACCAAGCGCCAAGGAACTCAAAAATAACTGCGATAAGGATGGCTTGCTTGATGGTAATCGCTTTCGACCCCACCGAGGTTCCCATCGCGTTGGCGACGTCGTTGGCACCAACGCCCCAGGCCATAAAAAAACCAAACACACAGGCCAGGATGATAAAGATTTCACTGTGCTGGGCAATAATCAGCATGGAGGTCCCCTTAGCGGGCAGTCAGGATCTGCAGACGGCTACCCACGCGCTCGGCGCGGTCGGATAGTTCACCCACCCACTCAATGATCTTGTAGAGAAAGATCACATCCACGGGCGGTAGCTCGCTTTCAAGCGCAAACAGCTGGCGACGAATGGTGATCTGTTGGTCGTCGGCCTGGTGTTCGAGGGTGTGCAGCTCGCGGATCATTTTCTGCATCACATCGGAGACGTTTTTGCCAAAGCCAGACTCCAGCAGATCCTTAAGCTCTTCCAGCGCTTGGCGCGCTTGCGCTACGCAGGCAACGCTGGTGCGGATGTAGTTGCACATCGGCTCAGCCAGCTCAGCCGGCACGCGCATTTTACGCCCCAGCATAATGCCGGTAATGTCACGCACCTTATTGGCGATCTTGTCCTGTACGCTGATCAGGTCGAGCAGATCTGAGCGGGAGACGGGCAGGAACATGGTGTTGGGCAGGTTCAACCGCAGCTCGGTTTTCAGCGTATCGGCGTCGTGCTCTAAACGGGTGACGTTTTCGCGCAGCTCTGCCGCTTTGTCCCAGTCGTTGGCTAGGGTTGCTTCAAAAAACGGTAACAGCTGATCGGCGCACTCATTCGCCTTGACGATATGGGCCAATAGCGGCTGGAATGGCGAGCGGCCAAACATCGAAGAAAAAGGATTGGAGGTAACCATAATGCCTTTTAGCCTATTTTCGGGGAGCCGGGAAATGGCGGCGCCAGTATAAAGAGTGCGCCCGCCGCCGTCATGAAAAGTTCATAAATGTAATCAAATATTCATTTAAATGTCACGATAACGAGGTGGCTAGCGTCATGAAAAGTCTAAATCCCATGGAAGTGGAGCTGAAATTAGCCCTTGCCCCTGCAGGGCCTGCGGCGCTTGCTCAGCACCCCCATCTCGCTTCTCACCCAGCACGTAAGCAATCGCTGACCAACACCTACTTTGATACCCCCCAGGGCGATTTGGCCAAGGCACGCATTGCGCTGCGCCTGCGTCAGGTAGACGGCCAGGTGCTGCAAACGGTGAAAACTGCTGGGCAGGGTGGCGGTGGGCTCTCGCAACGCGAAGAGTGGGAGTGGCAGGTGACTGGCCCTCAATTGGATCTCGCTTCAATTGCCAAACTCCCCCCTTTTCAAGGTGAGCTTAGCGGTGTGCTGGATGCCCTGGCACCCCAACTTAGCACCGATTTCACCCGCCGTAGCTGGCAGCTAAAAGAGAGGACACCAGGCCAGGAGAGCCATATCGAGCTGGTGTTGGATGAAGGCGAAATTATTAGCGGTGGCTACCGCACGCCAATTCGCGAAGCAGAGCTGGAATTAAAAGGCGGCGAGCCGGAAGCACTGTGGGCGTTGGCCTTAACGCTTGCTGAGCAGGTGCCGCTGCGGCCTTCGGACAGCAGCAAGGCATCCCGTGGCAATGCCCTTAGCGCTCAACACTGGCCGCTACCCGAAGCGCACTCCCCGGCGGAGTGGCTGCACCGTGCCACGCTGGCGCTGGACGCCTACCATGACAGCCAGCAAGCCAGCTTTCTTGGCGATGCCCAGCAGGCGCTGAGCATCCTCGCCAACCACCCCGAACTGAATGACACTGCGCGCGGTTATGCCCAGGCACTTTCCAGCGGGATCGATGCGCACGGCCAGCCCAGTACGGCCTACGGTAAAGCGGCGTTAGCACTCGCCCATCGCTTGGCGCTCCAAACCGCGCTACGCTAACGGATAGTTAAGCTCCTTTATTAAACACTGACTTCAGGATAGCACTCAGGCTCACTTCAGGATGATGCAATGAATTTACACTTAACCCCTGGCGGAGAAGGCCTGCGCGCGCGGCTGTTTCATATCATTTTCGAGTCTGACACACCGGGCGCTAAGGCGTTTGATATCGCCCTGATCGGGGCGATTTTGTTAAGCGTGGGCGTCATTCTATTGGGCAGCATTGAGAGCTATGCCGAGCGCTACGGGGAGCTGTTTTTCTACATTGAGTGGCTCTTTACAGTGCTGTTCAGTATCGAGCTGGTTGTGCGCATCTACTGCCTGGAACGCCCGTTACTCTATCTAAAAAGCTTTTATGGCATCGTCGATTTAATCGCTATTCTACCCACTTGGCTGGTGCTTCTGGTGCCGGGCGCCCATGGGTTAGTGATTGTTCGCATACTCCGGGTACTGCGTATTTTCCGCATTTTGCGCCTGATGGAGTTTGTTGGTGAGGCACGCTTGCTATTAGACGCCCTCAAACGCAGCCTGCGTCAAATACTGCTGTTTTTCTGCTCTATTTTTATGGTGGTGACGCTGTTTGCCGCCTTGATGTACACCATCGAATCCCCCGAAGCAGGCTTCACCAGTATTCCCATGTCGATGTACTGGGCCATTGTGAGCATGACCACGGTCGGCTACGGCGACATTGTTCCCGCTACCGCCCTGGGTAAGGCGATCACCATGGTGCTGATGCTGCTGGGCTACTCGATTATCGCGGTGCCCACCGGGGTATTCTCCGCCCAGGTGATCCGTTCCATACGCGAGGATCGCTACTCAGACGAAGTCTGCCCCGGCTGCGGGCATGAACGCCATGAAAAACGCGCCCGTTACTGCCTGCGCTGCGGCACCTGGCTCGACGAAGACAGCGAAGACCCACGCAAGAAAGACGACGACAAAAAAGATGAAGCTCAAAAAAATAGCGACGAGGGAGACGCAGACAAAAACGCGCCCCAGGATAGCTAAAAAACCAATAGCCTAACCATGCCGTCAGAAAGAGGTAGCTTCAGCACGCACCTCTCCGGCTGCTCGCTTGAAGTGACACCTCCCGGCCGGATCTTGGCTCCAGTGGGAGGTAGCTTTAGCTCGCGACCGATTAGGCTGCCAGCAAGGCAGCCTCCAGCTAAAACTAAGCCTGAAAAGGCGTAATATCACCGCGCCCTTCGCGGATAATTTTCGGCGGCAGTTCACGCAGGTCAATAACGCTGGTGGGGTCTAAATGGCAGGCGCCGCCGTCGATAATGGCATCCAGGTGGGCGCCAAAGCGTTCGCGAATCTCTTCCGGGTCGTTCATGGGCAGGTCATCGCCCACCGGGATCAGCGTGACGCTCATCAGCGGCTCGCCTAATGCGGCCAGCAGCGCGTGGGTAATGCGGTGATCCGGCACGCGTACACCAATGGAGCGGCGCTTGGGGTGCAGCAGCAGGCGCGGCACTTCGGAAGTGGCATCCAGAATATAGGTGTAAGGCCCTGGCGTGTGGGCCTTCAGCAGCCGGAACACGTCGTTATCCACCTTGGCGTAGGTGCCAATTTCCGAGAGGTCGGAACACACCAGGGTGAAGTTGTGTTTATCGTCCAGTGAACGCAGCCATTTGATCTTCTCGATGGCTTTCTTCTCGCCCAGGTGGCAGCCGAGCGCATAGCCCGAATCAGTCGGGTAAGCCACCACACCGCCTTTACGAATGATGGCAATCGCTTGATCAATCAGGCGTTTTTGAGGGTTTTCCGGGTGAATCTGAAAGTATTGGCTCATTGGTAGCTCCTATCCGTAGGCTCTTCTTGTACCGCATTCGTACAACTGTACTCATATAAACGTATTCGTATAACCGTACTCTTATCACTGCACTTCTAAAACATAGCGTAAACGCTAAGCGGGTTCCCCTGCCGCCAGCATTCCAGCAGGCGCATCGCGCAGGTGCACCAGACGTGGGTGCTGCCATATGGGGGGTGCCGCCGTGCGCGGCACCAGGCTCATACTGCCGGGGGCCGAGTGGCTGCCGGGAAAGTGAAAATCACTGCCCATGGAAGCATACAGTTCGCGCTCCACTAGCTGACGCGCCAGATCACGGGTGCTATCCGGATTCTGCTGGCCGCTGACCAGCTCCACCGCCTGTCCGCCCGCGGCCTGGAAAGTATCCATTAATAGGCCACGCTTGCGCCGGGTTAAGCCGTGGCGCAGTGGATGGGCAATTACGGCCACACCGCCGGAGTCGACAATCCAACCTACCGCTTCGCTGATTTCCGGCCAGTGGGCTTTAACATCGCCCTTTTTGCCGCTGCCCAAATAACGCTTGAAGGCACTGGCCCAGTCGGGCACCACGCCTTCCTCCACCAGCGCGCGGGCAAAGTCCGGTCGGCCCAGGGGGCGGTCGCTGCCTGCGTGCAGGCGCGCTTTTTCCAGGGCGTTGGATAAACCGACTTTTTCCAGCCTTTCGGCGATGACTTCAGCACGCTGAATGCGCGCTTCACGCTGCTGAATCAGGCCTTCCACCATTGGCCCCTGCAAGCCGCCGGGCAACAGCGCCACTACATGAATATTGACCCCTTGCCAGCGTGTGGATAACTCGCAGCCGGGAATAAGACACAACCCAGATTGCTCCGCCGCACGGCCCGCTTCTTCAATGCCGTCCATGGTATCGTGGTCGGTGAGCGACATGTGCGTCAGCCCACGCTCAAAGCACAGTGTCACCAGCTCGGTGGGCGATAGTGCGCCATCGGAAGCGGTGGAGTGCATGTGCAAATCAACTGGGTAGCGCTGATCGGCATCAAAAGTATAGGGAAGTCGAGGCATAAGCATGACGCCGTGTGGGCAGTTTGTCAGAATGCGCTTTTCAGCTGTGAATAAAGTATTCGCAATGGGTAAGATATGGTGCGCGCTTATACCAGTGCGGTCAATTAACGGCCACTTTGCATCCTCGTTTAATCAAGGAGTTAACCCCAAATGCTATATGCCATTATGAGTGAAGATGTGCCCAATAGCTTAGAGCGTCGCTTGTCTGCTCGGCCCGACCATTTGGCGCGCCTGGAAGCGTTGCGCGATGAAGGCCGCGTGGTACTGGCTGGCCCTCACCCTGCCATCGACGCTGAAAACCCCGGCGATGCAGGCTTTTCCGGCAGCTTGGTAGTGGCGGAGTTCGACAGTCTGGAAGATGCCAAGGCGTGGGCCGATGCCGACCCTTACATGATTGCAGGGGTGTATGCCAAGGTAATTGTTAAGCCGTTCAAGAAAGTTTTGCCTTGACCCTTGTAGGCGAGTGTGGAGGGTTCGTCGGCTTTTTCACAGAGCCTGTGGAAAACTCTGTGCAAACCCGGCGGACGCTTTTCGCTAAGCCAGAGATTACGCCAGCGCTGACAAATTGATCATTTTTTAACCACCTAATCATCAATACGGATAACCGCGTGACCCAACGTTCAAACGCTTTGCCTCCGCTGGCGGCATTAACGACGCCTGCGCTTACCTGGAACGAGGGCGCCCCCCACGCAACCGCCTTTGATGACATCTATTTCACCCGTGGCGATGGGCGCGCAGAGACCGAGCATGTGTTTCTGGGTGCCAACCACCTTCCCGAGCGCTTCGCCGCCTGGGAGGCCTCGCGGCCCTTTGTGATTGGTGAAACCGGCTTTGGCACCGGGCTCAATATGCTCTGCGCCTGGGCCTGTTTTGAACAGCATGCCCCACCCAATGCACGCCTCCATCTGTTATCCACAGAGAAGTTCCCCCTTGAGCGTGAGGCGCTTGAACAAGCGCTCGCGAGCTGGCCCTCTCTCGCCAGTTATTCACAGGCACTCTGTGCCCAGTGGCCTGCCGCCGTTAGCGGTATTCACCGCCTGCACTTAACCGAGCGCATCACCCTGGATCTACATTTCGGCGACACCACTGAGCGTCTGGAACAGTTAGACGGTCAGGTCGACGCCTGGTTTTTAGACGGCTTTGCGCCCTCTAAAAACCCCGATATGTGGCAGCCGGAACTATTTAACGCCATGGCCGCCCGTTCACGCCCCGGCGCGACGTTCGCCACCTTTACCTGCGCAGGCATCGTTAAACGCGGCCTCAAAGCGGCAGGCTTTAACTGGAAGAAAGTACCGGGCTATGGCCGCAAGCGGGAGATGCTGGCAGGCAGCATCGAGACGCCGCCAGCGGATCAGCGCCGCCAGGCAACACCGTGGTTTACGCCACCCTCTTTGGCTTCAGTCAAGCACGTTGTAGTCGTCGGCGCCGGGCTGGCGGGAAGCAGCGTGGCGGCGGCGCTGGCGCGGCGGGGGGTTAAAGTAACCGTGGTAGAGCGAGAAGCCCCCGGCGCGGGCGGATCGGGTAATCGCCAGGGCGCGCTGTATGTAAAGCTGGCTGCTGAGACCAACCACCAAAGCCGGGTTTATCTCGCTGGGTTGCTGTATAGCCAGCGCTGGCTGGCAAAGCACCACGCTAAGCAAGTCTTATGGCAGCCCTGCGGCGTGGTGCAGTTGGCGAGCAGCGATAAAGAAGCCCGCCGCCAGCAGCGCTTTATGGAACAGCACCCGCTGCCTTGCGAGGTCGTCACCTCAATGGAGAACCCGGCGTTAACTGAGACGGCAGAGATCAGCATTAACGCTTCCCACGGGCTCTATTATCCACAGGCGGGCTGGGTAAGGCCTAAGGCGCTGTGTGAGCACTTGCTTAGCCACCCAGGTGTTGCCTTACAGCAAGGCGAGGTTAGCTCCCTGACCCAACTAGCGGATGGCTGGCAGCTCAACTTGGCCGATGGCAGCACGCTTGAGGCGGATCAGGTGGTGATTGCCAGCGCCCATTTGGCCAACCGGTTTGCGCAAACGGCGGAGCTGCCGCTGCAGTCGGTGCGCGGTCAGATTAGTGAATTGCAGCTACCCAAAGAAGTAGCAGGCCCTACGCGAGTGGTGTGCGCCGGGGGCTATGTGGCGCCTGCTTTGGAGGGCGTGCTGACCTTTGGCGCCAGCTTTGTGCCCAATAACGCAACCACCGATGTGACGATTGACGACCATCAGCGCAATATCGATGAGCTGCGCCAGACGCTGCCCGCCTTGGTAGAGGAGTTGGCTCAGGCAGGCATCGAGCTGACGCCGGAACACCTTCAGGGCCGCGCAGCGGTACGGGCAGCAAGCCCCGACAAAACCCCTTACGCAGGGCCGGTGCCGGTGACAGCCGCGTGGCAAGCGGATTACTCGCTGCTGAGTAAGGATGCCACCCGAGTGGCGGATACGCCGGGTGAGCACTACCCCGGCCTGTGGATATCCACGGCTCACGGCTCGCGGGGATTAGCCAGCGCGCCGCTATGCGCCGAGGTCATTGCCTCACGAATGTGTGACGAACCGATGCCCCTGGAAGCGCCGCTGGTGGATCACTTGCACCCAGGGCGGCGGATTATCAGCGCGATTATTCGTGGCGAGAACGCTTAAAAAGAGAGTCTGATAACGGCCCCTGTGGGAGGTAGCTTTAGCTCGCGACTATTTAGGCCGCAAGCCAAGCCAAATTAAATATCACCCTCCTCTTCATCGTCGGCGATATCGCGGCCAAACGAACGCCACCGCGCCAGAGTCATCACTTCGGTCATTTCCAGCTCAAGGTCATGGGCGATGATCAGCTCATTGCGCTCTAGCTGCTGTTTCAGCTCGGCTACCCAGCCGTGCATGCCCTCGCCGGTGGTATCGGTAGTGTCGTAGCCCTGGCGGGTCACAAACGCCTCTAGCAGGGCGTTGAGGGTATCCGGCGGCAGCATTCTGGCGGGTACTTCAATAAAACGGCTCATTAGCGTTGCTCCCACTCTGCCAAACGTTCAATAAAGGTAGCTTCGTCGACGACTTCCACGCCCATCTGTTCGGCTTTGGTGAGTTTACTGCCCGCCGCTTCGCCAGCGACCAGGCAGGTGGTTTTCTTCGAGACGCTGCCCGCCACCTTGGCGCCCAGCGCCTGCAGGCGCGCCTTGCCTTCATCCCGGGTCATACTCTCCAGCGAGCCGGTGAGCACCCAGGTCTGGCCTTCCAGCGGCGTGGGGCCCTGGGTGACTTCCGCCTCTTGCCAGGTAATGCCCGCGTCAATCAGCGCGGCGATGGTTTCCTGATTGTGCGGTTGGCGGAAGAAGGTATGCACATGGGCGGCGACAATGGGGCCGACATCGTTAACCGCTTCCAGCGCTTCCAACTCTGCGGCTTGAATGGCGTCCAAGGTACCAAAGTGGGTGGCAAGGTTGGCGGCGGTAGCTTCGCCCACTTCACGAATACCTAAAGCGTAAATGAATCGTGCCAGCGTGGTTGATTTCGATTTTTCGAGGGCGTTGACCAGATTAGTCGCTGACTTCTCGCCCATACGCGGCAGACTTTGAAGCTGCTCAACAGACAGGTGAAACAGCGCCGCGGGGGTTTCTACCCAGCCTAAATCAACTAACTGCACGATCAGCTTTTCGCCCAGGCCGTCAATATCCAGCGCTTTGCGGCTGGCGAAGTGCTTGAGCGCCTCTTTACGCTGCGCCGCGCAATAAAGGCCGCCGGAGCAGCGCGCCACCGCCTCGCCTTCGAGGCGCTCGATATCCGAACCGCACACCGGGCAGTGTTCGGGGAAAACAATCGCCTTTGCGTCAGCGGGGCGCAGCTCGGTATGCACGCTCACCACTTGGGGAATCACATCACCGGCCCGGCGAATCGAGACCGTATCGCCGATCATTACATCCAGGCGTTTAATCTCATCGGCGTTGTGCAACGTCGCGTTGGAGACCGTCACGCCCGCGACGGTCACCGGTTCCAGACGCGCCACGGGAGTAATCGCCCCGGTGCGGCCGACCTGGAACTCCACATCATTGAGGGTGGTGACCTCTTCCTGCGCAGGATACTTGAACGCCACCGCCCAGCGCGGCGCACGGGCAACAAAGCCGAGTTCACGCTGATGGCGTAGGTCGTTCACCTTGATCACCACACCATCAATATCAAAGCCAAGGTCGTCACGTTTTGCGCCTAGCTGCTCGCAGTAATCGGCAACGGCCTGGGGGCCTTTGACAATTTTGAGCTCACTGCTTGAACGAAAGCCCCAATCTTTGAGCCTTTCCATCTGGCGACTATGCGTAGGAATTACGCTGTCATCCAAATTAGCCATATTGATACGGGCAACTTGATAGGCGTGAAACTCCAGCGGACGTTTTGCCGTAATACGGGGATCCAACTGACGCAAACTGCCCGCCGCTGCATTACGCGGGTTGGCAAAGACCTTGCTGCCCTCCTCCCGGGCGCGCTCGTTCAGCGCTTCAAAGCCCGCATGGCGCATAATCACCTCGCCCCGGACTTCCAGCAGCTCGGGCACGTTTTTGCCCATCAGCTTTAGCGGCACCGAACGCAGTGTGCGCAGATTTGAGGTAATGCCTTCGCCGGTGCGGCCATCACCTCGGGTCGCTCCGCTTACCAGTACGCCCTGCTCATAGACTAGCGAGACGGCGGCGCCATCCAATTTTGGCTCGCAGGTAAACTCAACGTCGTCTGCGGCGCATTCAAGGCGCTCGGCCACCCGCTCGGCGAAGGCGTGGATATCGTCACGGCTAAAGGCGTTATCCAGTGACAACATGGGGATCGCGTGGGCCACCGAGGGAAAGCCCTCCGCGGGGGCGGCGCCAACGCGCTGGGTCGGCGAATCGGAAGTGACCTGTTCTGGATGTTCGCTCTCCAACTGCTGTAGGCGCTGAAACTTGCGATCGTAGTCGGCATCCGTGAGCGTCGGTTCATCGAGCACGTAGTAGCGGTAGTTGGCCTCGTCCAGGGCGGCCCGCAGTTGGGTAATCTCTTCCAGCGGTTGAGAATCAGACTGACTCATTTGAATGGGTTCCAGACTCGCAGCAAAGGTGCAAAAATTTGAACATACAAAATATGCTGCGTATTGAACAGAAACACCCGCCTTCTGGCAAGAAGGCGGGTGTTACGCTACAAGTGTTTCTAAGTATTTAGCAGACGACGTTTAGTGGGTGACGTTTAGCGTGCCTGCATCTGACGGTGCAGGCGATGGCGACGCTCAAATTCACGCACCCGCTGGCGGGCGAATTCGATTGTTTGCGCGGTCATTACACTGCGGTTTTCGTCTTTCAGCTCACCGCCCATATGGCGTACCACGACCATGGCGGTCTCTACCATCGCCTCAAAGGCAGCAGCGCTATCAATGGCGCCAGGCAACGGCATCAGCAGTGTGATACCGGGGGTCATAAACTCCCCCATCTTTTCGATGGGGAAAGTACCCGGCTTAACCACGTTGACCATCGAGAACTGCAGTTCGCTATCGTCACTCTCGGTTTCAAAGCGGTGGAAAACACCCATTGCACTACTGTAGCGCAACCCGCAGACCATCATCAGTTCCAGCAGCTTGGTACCGTCGAAACCTTCCGGGTCTCTGGAGAGAACGCTAATCACCACGACTTCTTCAGCATTGGAGAGCGTTTCCTTGGCGTGTTCACCGCTCACATCGTGGCGTAACGCTTTTTCTAACGTTGGGTGTACGCGAACTCTCTCATTCACCTCACGCTCGTCGGCAGCCTGGCTGTCATAAGCGTGAGCTTCGACGCTTTCTTCAAAACCAACTTCCTGGGAATATTCACTGGTTTCGTGGCGACGCGCCTCTTCGTCTGCGGCACGTTGCTGAGCGGCGAGCCTATCTGCTGCCGCCGCCGCACTAGCTGCTGCTTCTTCACGAGCTCGCGCCTGCTCTTGAGCGAGGCGAGCACGCTCTGCGTCGGCGGCTTCTTTGGCTTCACGCTTTTGCTCTGCTTCCAGCGCTTTGCGCTCGGCCTTCTGCTGGGCCAAGGCTTTATCACGTTCCACTTTCTCGGCTTTCTTACGCTGCTTCTCTTTACGCCGCGCAATCAAGCGACGCTTCAGTGACCGTCCCATACCTTCAAAGTCGACTAGGCGATACTCATCAACTTCATCATCGTCTAACTCGTCGTATTCGCCCACTGTGTCAGAGCGCAACTGACGCCGTTTAGGCGAGTGCTCATTGGCGTGTTTAGCAAATACGGCGTCTTCTGGCTCTGCTCGCAGTACCGGCTCTTGCTGATACTTTTGCTCAGACTCTGGTTCATGTTCTGGCTCTGAGCGAAGCGGTGCCGCCATTTCAGTATCTGCTTCGCTAGCGGACATCGAGATAGCGTCAGAAGCGGCTGGCTGAGTCGCTTCAAGATTAGTTTTAGCCACACTCGTTTCAGCAGCATCGGTTTCAGCGGTTTCAGCAACATCAGTTTTAGCCATCGGCGCACTGGGCGACGACGCAGCGTACGCAGGTTGCTGCTCGGTGCGTTGCTCCGGCTGCTGGGCAGCAGCCGCTTTGGCCGACGGCATATCAGTTGGCGAAGAGTCAGCCATTGAGATACTTGGCTCGCGACGATCATGCTCTGGCGCCGGTGTAGTAACAGCCGACGCTGCTTTAAAGGCAGTCGATGGTTGCGCCCTTAAGGCTGCTTTATCTAGTTTTTCTGCCTTATCTGCTTTGCGCTTGGCCGCTTTAGCAGAGGCTGAACGTCTAAACTCGGCAAGCACTCTGGAAGGCCCAGGATGCTCTTGACGTTCTAACTTTGGTTTATTACCTAAGCCACTATAGTCTGCGGGTTTAACAACTCGAGCACCGCCATTAGGAAGTTCCCAATTGATCTCCGCGGCTTTAGCAGCCTCTTCGGGATCATCTAGCGAACTGCCGGAAAGATCTTTCTCCGCCTGATCCAGACGGGGTACACGTCGCTGACGTTGAAGCCTTCGCGCACCGTCAATAACGATGAGCGATACCAACGCCAGCCCCAATATGATTAGCCACTCTCTTAGTTCCATGTCGAACGTTCCATGGTCGTCTTGCCGTTTGCTAAGGCACAGGGTCTAAAAAGGCATGCCTGAATTTGATAACTGTAACTGCTATTTAATAAATACTTGCACCAAGCATAGCGCGATTGTGGTGAAAATGGCCAATTTTTGCTGCATTTAACGCGATTTTCACGGCTTGGCAAAATTTTGAGACGCCTTAAGGCGAGAAATTTCGACCTTAACTTCAAACAAAAGTGCCACGATCATTTGATCTAACATCTATAAATAGCTTTATAAAGGAATCCTGGAAGCAAGAAAAGCCGTTTTGACAACCAACTCACCTGCCAGTGCATATTTTCTCTATAAGCCGTTTAACCATCCCCAGCGCCCTATTACTAAGGGTAATATAGTTAAGTTGGAGGCTTTGGCATATTTTTTTACCTTTTAGACTAGCATCAATCTCCCAATGTTAATCGCGTTCACGCTGATCTGTTACTCGCGCCCAGAAGTTTTCGGCCGCAATGCTTAATGGGGCTACTGGCCTCACGAGATGGATTTGCAACGCGATATCCCAGCTTTCATCAAACGCCCGTACCAATCGGCCATCGCTAATTTCTTGCTCTGCAAGGCTTTTTGGCAACCAAGCTACTCCTTTCCCCTCTAATGCCATCGACATCAATACGGCGGCCAGGTGACTACTAAACTGTGCTTTAAGCGCTAACACCTCGCTATTGTCGTATAAACGGTGAGCCACAATGCGCCCAAGACCCGACGCTTCCGTATAGGCCAAATAAGGCAATTGGTTGGCAGGGTTGCTCTCCAGTAACGAGCGGGCTACTAGTGCTATCAGGATGTCGTCGCCCACGTTTTGACTCACAAAGTGCTCCTGGGTCAATGGCGAAGGCACTTCAGGATGGCGATGACAGAGCAAAAATGGCACCTCGCCACGCACCAAGAGTTGCTCGCAGCCCTGCATGCTGTCTGAGTGAAGTTGGATCGCTTCAATCGGCGCGCCATTCTCGGTTTGGCGTATCCAGCGCGGAAAAAAGGTAAAAGAGAGCGAGTGAGTGGCGGCGAACTGAAGGGTCTTTGCCGCTTTACCGGCCACCTCTTGCGCTTCTTCGCGCAGTCGATACAGGCGATTTGTCGCTTCAAACGCTCTGGCTTGAATATGACTACCAGCTTCGGTAAGCGTAGTGCCTTGTGGCGTGCGTATAAACAGGCTGACACCCATCCACTGCTCTAACGAGCGAATGCGACGGCTAAATGCCGGCTGTGTGATGTGACGCGCTTCTGCTGCCCGCACGAAACTGCCGTGTTCTGCCAGGGCGATAAAATCTTCGAGCCAAACGAGTTCCATGAGCAATGCCGTTTCAGCATGGGGTAGCGCAGTAATAGCATTGGTCGCGCTGTATTGTCACGCTTAATGTGGGGCTGTTAACCACACAGGAGCACACCATGCGCATCGTTGAAATTCGCGAGAAAACCGTTTCTATCGCTTCGCCCATTGCCAATGCCTATATCGATTTTTCCAAAATGACCTGCTCGCTAGTTGCCGTGGTCACGGATGTGATCCGTGACGGTAAGCCTGTGGTTGGCTACGGATTTAATTCTAACGGCCGCTATGGACAGGGTGCGCTGATGCGCGAGCGTTTTTTTGACCGTATTAGTGAAGCCGAACCTGAAAGCCTTATTGATCAAGCGCATAACAATCTTAATCCCTTTGCAATCTGGAAAACCTTAATGACCAATGAAAAGCCCGGTGGCCACGGTGAGCGCTCCGTAGCGGTAGGCACAATCGACATGGCCGTTTGGGATGCGGTGGCCAAAATAGAAGGTAAGCCACTCTACCGGCTGCTGGCTGATCGGTACCGTAATGGCCAGACAGACGACAAAGTGTGGGTCTATGCGGCAGGCGGCTACTACTACCCTGGCAAGGATCATAGCAAACTACAGGATGAAATGCGCAGTTACCTGGATCGTGGCTATAGCGTGGTCAAAATGAAAATCGGTGCTGCATCGTTAGCAGAGGATCTACGCCGAATCGAAGCGGTCATCAAGGTCGTTGGTGATGGTAGTCGTTTAGCCGTGGACGCCAATGGTCGTTTTGATCAAGCCACCGCTATCGCCTACGCCGAAGCGCTAAAGCCCTACAAGCTGTTCTGGTACGAGGAGGCTGGCGACCCACTCGACTATGCCCTTCAAGCAGAGCTTGCCAACCACTACGAGCTGCCTATGGCCACCGGTGAGAACCTGTTCTCACACCAAGATGCGCGCAACTTGCTCCGCCACGGCGGTATGCGTGCCGACCGCGACTATGTGCAGTTTGATTGCGCACTCTCCTACGGCTTAGTGGAGTATATGCGTACCCTAAAAGTGATGGATGAGCTTGGCTGGTCATCGCGCCGCGTGGTTCCCCATGGCGGCCACCAGATGTCGCTGAATATTGCCGCGGGTTTACAGCTAGGCGGCAACGAATCCTACCCGGACGTTTTCCAGCCCTTTGGCGGCTTTGCGGATGGTATTCAGGTGGAAAATGGCTATGTGGGGCTGCCAGATATCCCTGGCGTGGGCTTTGAAGCGAAATCGGCGCTTTATGCGGTAATGCGCGAGCTTGGTGAAGGTTAACCTAATCAACCAACGCTGCTGCCTCTTCAATACCTACCGAGACTAACCGCGAGACGCCGGGCTCTTGCATGGTGACCCCCATCAGGCGCTCGGCGGCTTCCATGGCAATTTTGTTGTGGGTGATATAAATAAACTGAACGTTTTCAGACATTTCCTTCACTAGCCTAGCGTAGCGCCCTACGTTGGCGTCATCCAATGGGGCATCCACTTCATCCAGCATACAGAACGGCGCGGGGTTAAGCTGAAAGATGGCAAATACCAGCGACAGCGCGGTCAGCGCCTTCTCGCCGCCCGAAAGCAGGTGAATGGTGCTGTTCTTTTTACCCGGTGGGCGGGCCATTATCGCCACGCCGGTTTCCAACAGGTCATCGCCGGTTAGTGTTAACCAGGCGGCCCCGCCGCCGAATACGCGTGGAAAAAGGGTTTGTAGCCCGCTATTCACCTGATCAAAGGTTTCCCGGAAACGCACGCGGGTTTCCTGGTCAATGCGCTTAATTGCCCGTTCGAGGGTTTCCAGCGCCTCGGTTAGCTCGGCGTGCTGCGCTTCCAGATAGTTACGCCGTTCGGCCTGCTGGTCATACTCCTCAATGGCAGCCAGGTTGATCGCCCCTAAACGGCGAATTTTATCCGTAGTGCTTTCCAAGAGTTCCTGCCAACGGGTTTCCGTCGCTTCCTGGGGCAGTTGCTCGGCGAGAGTTTCGACGTTATGGCCTAATTCAGCCAGTTGCTCATCCTGGGTGGCGGCTTTGAGCGCTAGCGCCTGGGCATCCATACGCCGCTGCTGTAACTGCTCGCGGCTCTGTTCCAGGTTGCGCTCGTGCTGTTGGCGAGCCAGCTCATCATTGCGCAGCTGCTCTGCCAACCCCTGAGCCTGCTGTTTAGTGGCGTTTAAGCGACCCTCCTGCTGTTCGCGCTGGTGAAGCAGCTCTTCGAGCTCCTCCCCGGCCAGCTCGTCGGGCTCGAGCAGCATTTCCCGCGACTCTTCAAGCTCGGCAATACGTAGCGAGAGACGCTCTTCAGAGTCACTTGAGCGCGCCTGCTGGGAGCGCAGGCTATCGCGCTCGGCACTTAAACGTTCCCGCTCAAGTGCCAGCGCCTGCTGCTGTGCTTTGAGCGGAGCGTGCTGCTGAGTCAACTGGTCACGCGCTTCACGCTGCCGGTTGCGCTGCTCGGCGCTGGTTTCCCGCGCTTGCGCCGCGCTCTCTAACTGCTCCATCGCCACATGCCAGCGGGCGCGCTGCTCGTCGAGGGTAAGCGCTAACTCTGCTTCATCCTCTTGTAGCTGGGCAAGCTCTTCATCAAGCTCAGTGGCGCGACTCTCCAGATGCTCCAAGCGCTGGGCCAGGCTGCGTTCTCTTACTGCCAACTGCTGCAGGGTGGTAGCGTGGGCACGCTCCTGTTCGGCCTGCTGCTCGCGGGTCTGCTCTAGCGACTCAATGGCTTCACTGGCGGTTTCACACTGCGCTTCGGCCAGCGCTAGTGCTTCCTCTTCACTTTCACGTTGGGCGGTCAGTTCGGCGTAGCGGCGGCGGGTTAGTAGCAGCCCATCGATACCTTCACCGTTGGCCTGCTGGTTCAGCCAACCGCGGCCTAGCCAAACCCCATCCTGGCTCACCACGCTTTCGCCGGGGGCCAGGTGAGCTACCTGCAGCTTCGCCTCTTCAGCGGTTTGCGTATAGTGAATGCTTGCTAACCATTCGCCCAGCGCGCCAGCGCCTGAGACTAAGCTGTCTAATCGCTGGCCAGACGTCGAGGCGGCTGGCGACGTCTGATCAATCAGCCGCCACTCCGTGGCTAGGGCCTCCGGCAGAGCAGCTAGCTGATCACGCGCGACCATGCGAGCATTAAGCCATGGCGCCAGCAGCCAGGACACCAGTGTTTCCCAGCCGGGCGCTACCTGCAGCACTTCCCCAAGCTGGGGCGCATCCGCCAAGCCATGCGCTTCCAGCGTCGTGCCGATAGCAGGGTCGTGATCCGCCAAGGCGGCGTCCATTAATGCTTGCAGCGAAGCCAGTTCCCCCTGGCGCTGGCTGAGCTCGGCGCGCTGCTGATCCCGCGCCTGAGTTGCCTGCTGGTAAGCCACTTTGGCATCGCTGTAGCGCTGCTGCCACTGATCACGCTGGGTTTGAAAGCCTTCCGCCTGCTCCTCGGCCTCCGTCAACTGCGCTTGACACACCCCATGCTCTTCGCGCAGGGCGGTGAGATCGGCGACCTCGCTACGCTGCTGCCGGCGACGCTGGTTTTCCGCCTGGAGACGCGCAATACGCTGCTCAAGGTCGCGCAGTTGATCCTGGCTGCGATCTGCATCGCGGCTGGCATCGCGCCAGCGGGTTTCGGCATCGGCCCACTGCTGTTCAGCGGCTTCCAGCGCGGGGGTCGCGTCGGCTAGCGCTTGCTCCAGGCTTTCGAGCTGCTCTTCCAACGCTTCGTGCTCGGGGAGCAGATCGTCAAAGCGCTCGTCAATCGCGGCTAAACGCTCCTGATCGCCTTCGCTGACCCGTCGTTGCTCATCCAGCTCACGTCGGGCGGTGGCGATATCATTGGCCAACTGGGTTTCACGGCTGCGGCGGTGGGCCTGATCCTGCTCTAAACGCGCGATACGCGTGGTGGTTTCAAAAAACTGCTGCTGGTGACGATCAAGCACCTCTGAGAGTTCGTCATGCTGCTCCCGAGCCTGTTCCAGGCGGGTTTCGCACTGGCGTACGCCGAAGACATCTTTTTCAACGGCTATTTCCAACTCGCGAACACGGCTCTCCTGGTGGGACTGCTCCGCCCGCAAGGCGCGCCCGCGCAATAGCGCCAGCTCACCCTTGAGTCGATACTCCTGCTCTTTTAGGTCTTGATAGCGCTTGGCAGCTTCGGCCTGACGCTTGAGGCGCTCCAGCTGCTTATCCAGCTCTTCGCGAATATCATCAAGACGCTCCAGGTTTTCCTGGGTGCGCCGCATGCGGTTTTCGGTTTCCCGGCGGCGTTCCTTGTACTTGGAGATCCCCGCGGCCTCTTCCAGAGTCGAGCGCAGGTCGTCGGGGCGGGCTTCGATCAGCCGCGAGATCATGCCCTGACCGATAATCGCGTAGGAGCGCGGGCCCAAGCCGGTACCCATAAACAGGTCGGCGATATCCCGGCGGCGGCACTTCTGGCCGTTAAAGAAGTAGTTGGATTGACCGTCCCGGGTGACCAAACGCCTAACGGCGATTTCCGCGTACTGGGCGTAGACACCGCCCATACCGCCGTCGCGATTATCGAATTTGAGCTCTATAGAAGCCTGGCTAATCGGTTTACGGCCAGTGGAGCCGTTAAAGATAACGTCGGCCATGGATTCACCGCGCAGGGTTTTGGCGGAGGATTCCCCCATTACCCAGCGCACGGCGTCGATAATATTGGATTTACCGCAGCCGTTGGGCCCCACGATGGCGGTCATATTGCCATCGAAAGGCACCGTTACGGGATCCACAAAGGACTTGAACCCGACTAAGCGAATCGACGTTAAGCGCATACCGAAGCGGCGTTCCCGTTGCGGTTATTCAAAGACACGATTAATCACCACTTCAACCGCCTCCGCGTCATCAATAGGCCCGACGCTAACGCTCTCAAGGTCGCCAAACAAATCCCCCGGCTGAGGCGTCGCCTGGCCGGAGGGAGAAACGCGCACTACCAAACGTGCTTCACGCACCTGGGAGATCTGCGCCTGGGGCGACATTGCGGCGCTGTCGTCTAGGGTCACCGTCATGGGCAGCTCAGATACCTGCGCGCGCACCACGGCAAGAGGCGGTAACTCCCCCTCAAGGTCGCGGGCGGTGACAAACACCGTATCGTTATCGTCAACACGACCAGCAAGCTCTTCGTCTAACGCCACGCGAACCTGAATGCCGCTGCCCACAGCAACAGCCTCTTCAGGATCTATCTCAGGTTCTATACCCATGCGCTCCTGAGCCACACGAATACCGTCGCGCAGCGAAGACACGGTAGTGGGGTCTTCGATATTGGCGATGGCCCGACGCCAGTGATCGATGGCCTGTTGGTAATCACCGCTGTCAAAGGCGTTAATGCCCAGTAGGCCTAACACCGTGGGCTGGCGGGGATCCTGTTCCAGCGTCTCATCGACCAGTGCCTGCACTTCGTCGGTAAGCTCGCGTTCGGCCATAAAGAAACGAATTTGCGCCAACTGAGCGAGCAGCGGCGGAATGCGCCCTTCGATCTCAATCAAACGCTCCAGGGCGTTCACGGCCTTGGGCATTTGCCCGGTTTCGCGGTAGAGCGGAAACAGTGTGCTCCACACATTGGGATTATCCGGCTGGCGCTCGGCCTGCTCCTCCATGCGCTCGATATACATGGCGAGCGATCCTTCAGGGTCGTTCTGCACTTCTTGTTGCACGGCCAGTAGCACCAGGTCGCCCTCAGCGCCCTTTTGCTGGTACCAAATGACGCTTACGGCCACCACAGCGACCATGACCAGTGGCACGACAATTCGGCCGGCGCTGGCTGTTTTTAACGGCCGACGCTCGCGAAATGCGGTGTCTTCCAGCAGGCTACGCTCAAGCTCGAGGCGGTCTTCTTCAAAACGTGCGGCATCAATATCACCGCGCTCCCGGGCCGCTTCCAAGGACGCCAGACGGCGCTTAAAAATCGCTACGTTCTGCTCCGCGGAGGTGTCGTTGGCTTCAAAATCGCGCTGCTGGTCATGCAGTGCACGCGCGTTTCTTAGCGGCGACACCAGCAGCCACAGCGCGGGAACCAGTAAAACGGCAATCGCAATCCAGAGCAGCGTCATGAAGACCTCTTACGGTTAGTCAGCGCTTCTATACGCTGGCGCTCTTCGGGGCTCAACGCTTTAGCAGAGGCGTTGCGGCGGGCACGGATCATCAGCACGACCACAATAGCGCCCAGCAATACCAGGCCGATGGGCAGGCCCCAAAGCAGATAGGTACGGCTCTCTAAACGGGGGTTGTAGAGAATATATTCACCAAACCGCTGCACCATATGATTAATAATTTCGATATCCGACTGCCCATCTTGCAACAGCTGATAAACACGATCGCGCATATCTGCTGAGATAGGCGCGTCGGAGTCGTCAATCGCCTGGTTTTCACACAGCGGGCAGCGCATGGAGGCGGTTAAGTCACGGTAACGCTTCTCCATCACCGGGTCGTCAAATTCACGCAGCTCGATTCCGCCCGCCACTGCGCCAAACGCCATGACTAGCAGTAGTAGCGCTGCTAGGGTTCGCATTAGCGCCATTTTTCCACCTCCGGCAGAATGCGTTCGCGCACGTCTTGGGGTGATACATAGCCTTTATGGTGATAGCGGATCACCCCGTCGGCGTCGACCAGGAAAGTTTCCGGCGCACCGTAGACGCCGAGATCAAAGCCTAGCTCACCTTCTGGGTCGAAAATATTCACCTCAAACGGGTCGCCAAATTCGCTGAGAAACTGCATGCCTTTCTCCCGGGTATCGCGGTAGTTGACCCCCACCATGCGAATGCCGCGGTCAGCCAGCTCCAGAAGCTGTGGCATCTCCTGTTTACAGGCGGGGCACCACTCGCCCCATACGTTCACCAAGGTCACTTCACCCTCTAACAGCGTTTGGTCAACGCGGCGGTTTTCATCGCGCAGCGTGGTGGCTTCAAAGGTCGGGAACTCCCGCGCCATCAGCGCTGAGTCACGCTGGGAAGGATCCAGCGAGAGGCCTTGGTAAAAGAACAGCGCCAGACCTAAAAAACACACCGGCAGTAGTAGTAACAGTAGCCGTCGCTTCATACCGTGGCCTCCCGTACGCTATCGCCTTGGCTGGCCACTTGCGGTGTTTCACGGGTGACCGTGGCGCGACGGTAGCGTTTGTCGAGCACCGCCAGCACACCGCCGAACGCCATCAGCAGCGCACCTAGCCACAGCCAGCGGACGAACGGCTTGTACTGCACACGCATCGCCCAACTGCCATCACCAAGGTTTTCACCCATGGCAACATAGAGGTCGCGGAACAGCCCTGGGCGCAGCGCCACCTGGGTCATCGGCATGCCGGTGGCCAGGTAGAGGCGCTTTTCAGGCCGCATGGTAAAGCTGCGGCCTGAATCGCCGCGCTGAACCTGAAGAATGGCGGTATCCGCCAGAAAGTTGGCCCCGCGACGCTCGGTTAACTCGGTCATGGTGAACTGATAGCCGGCGACTTCCACCGTGGTGCCCGGCGACATACGCACATTGCGCTCGATGTTGTAGTTGGAGACGACCGTCACGCCAACGATAGTCACGGCAACGCCGATATGCCCCAACACCATGCCCCAGTAAGCCAGGGAGAGCTTGCGGACACCGGCAACAAACGAGCTGGCGTGGCGGGTTTTATCGAACACATCGCGCACCATGGGCAGCACAATCCAGAGTGCCGAGACGATGCCCAGGGAGACAAACAGGCTCCACTCGCCGCGGTACAGCAGCGGCATTAATAGGCCGATCACCAATGCGGCCACGCCTGATAACCATAGTTTACGGATCAGGTCGCGTGCCGCCATGCTTTTCCAGCGCGTTACCGAGCCGAGCCCCATAAAGATACACATCATCACGGTAAGCGGCACAAACAGGGCATTAAAGTAGGGTGGGCCCACGCTGATTTTGCCCAGCCCCAGAGAGTCCAGAATCAGCGGATAGACGGTACCCAGCAGCACGGTGACGGTCATAATCACCAGAAAGATATTATTGACCAGCAGCAGCGCATCCCGAGAGAGCCAGTTAAAGCCGACTTTATGGCTTACCCGCGGGGCGCGCAGGGCAAACACCAGCAGCGAAAGCGTTACCGTAATGGCCAGCAGCATGAGGATAAAGAAGCCGCGTGCAGGATCGTTGGCAAACGCATGTACCGAGGTCAGCACCCCAGAGCGCACCAGGAAGGTGCCCATCAGCGATAGCGAAAAGGTCGAGATCGCCAACAGCACGGTCCAGCTCTTAAACGAGCCACGTTTTTCGGTGACTGCCAGCGAGTGAACCAGCGCGGTGCCCGTCAACCAAGGCAGTAGCGAGGCGTTTTCGACCGGATCCCAGAACCACCAGCCACCCCAGCCAAGCTCGTAGTAGGCCCACCAGCTGCCCAGCGCGATACCCACGGTCAGAAACGCCCAGGCAATATTCGTCCAAGGCCGTGCCCAGCGCGTCCAGGCGGCGTCCAGGCGGCCACCCATCAGCGCCGCAATGGCAAACGCAAAGACCACCGAAAAGCCTACGTACCCCATATAGAGCATCGGCGGATGCACCACTAGCCCGAAGTCTTGCAGCAGCGGGTTAAGGTCGGCGCCATCCTGGGGCATATCGGGCAGCAGCCGCTCGAAGGGGTTCGATGTGATCAGAATAAACAGCAAGAAGCCGACACAGACCATGCCCATCACGCCCATCACTCGGGCGACCATATCTCGCGGCAGGTTGCCGGTGAATAGGCTAGCCGCAAAGCCCCAGCCCGCGAGCATAAAGCTCCATAGCAGCACCGACCCTTCGTGGTTGCCCCACACGGCACTGAACTTGTAGTACCAGGGCAACAGCGAGTTTGAGTTGTTGGCCACGTTGGCCACGCTAAAGTCATCGAGCATATAACTGGCGGTCAGACAGGCGTAGGCAATGGCAATAAACACAAACTGCCCCACTGCCATGGGCTGGCCGTAGGCCATCCACAGCGGGCGTCTGGTGGCGGCACCTGCCAGCGGCATCACTGCCTGCACCGCCGCCATCAGCAGCGCAATGATAAGGGCAAAGTGGCCAATTTCGGGGATCAGTTTGATCAGCATATGTGCTCCAAATTGGGCTTTTTACCCTAGTATTCGCTTGCCTGGGGGACGCCTTCTTCGTCCAGGCGTTTACCCACCTCGGCAGCTTTGGCCTGGTAGTCGGCCGGCGAATAGCCTGCCTCTTCTAGCGCCTGGGCGACTTCGGGGGGCATATAGTTTTCGTCGTGGCGGGCGAGCACCTTATCGGCATACAAGCGTCCGTCGGCCTGTAGCTCACCGACCACCACCACGCCCTGGCCTTCACGGAACAGGTCGGGGAGGATGCCGCTGTAGTAGACCTGCAGGTCATCGACGTAATCGGTCACGGTAAATTCGACGTCCAGACTCTCGGGATCACGGGATACCGAGCCCTCCTTTACCATGCCGCCAGCGCGAATCTGCCGCTCCAAGGGCGCATCACCCTGGGCAATCTGCACCGGGCTAAAAAACAGATTGATGTTAGAACGGAGCGCGTAAAGGGTCAGCCCCACTGCAATCGCAGCCAGCGACACAAGGCCAAGAATAACAAATAGTTTCTGTTTACGTTTCGGCGTCATTGGGCGCTCCCCCTTGCGCTGTTTGCGCGTCTTGCGCGGCGTTTCAAGCCTTTGAGCAGTTGGCGCTGTTCAGCACGCGCATGCCAAACGGTGGCGAGCAGCAGCAGCGCAGTAACACCCCAGGCAGACCATACATAAGGCGCGTGGCCGCCCATGGCGAGAAATTCGGCAAATGAGTCAAATGCCATTAGCGAGCCTCCTCTACCTGGCCTTTGACCAGATCCTGTACCCAGCGCTTGTTAGCTTCGCGGCGAAGAATCTCGCTGCGCGTACGCATCAGCGTTAAGGCGATAAAAAAACTGTAAAAACCCAGCACCATAATCACCAGCGGCAGCCACATTTCAGTGGGCATTGCCGGGCGTGAGGTCAGGGTAAAGGAGGCAGGCTGGTGCAGGGTGTACCACCAATCCACTGAGTATTTAATGATGGGGATATTGATCACCCCCACCATGGCCAGCACCGAGGCTGCCCGTGAGGCGCTATCGCGGCTGGCAAACGCCCCACGCAGGGCAATCACGCCTAAATACAAAAACAGTAAAATCAGCATGGAGGTTAGCCGTGCATCCCACATCCACCAGGTTCCCCAGGTGGGCACGCCCCACACGGCGCCGGAGAACAGCGCCACAAAGGTCATTGCCGCACCCAGAGGCGCCATCACTGCTGCCGCCATATCAGCCACTTTAATTTTCCAGACCATAAACACCAGACCGGAAACCGCCATGGCGATAAAAATGGACTGGGCTAAAAAGGCCGCTGGCACATGAACGTAAATAATCCGGAAGCTATTGCCCTGCTGGTAATCCGCCGGAGCAAATGCCAGCCCCCATAGCGAGCCAACGATTAATAACAGTGCCGCCGCGGCCCAGAACCAGGGCTGTAGCTTGGCGCTAATGGCGTAGAACCACTTGGGTGATCCCAGTTTATGTATAAAGGCCCACATAGTGTGTCCTGTCCTTAACCGTTGATACTGATACGCAGCGATGCGGCAATCGCCCACGGCGCCAACATGAGTGAGGCGGCGAGCAGCGCGCCCAGGATAGCCAAATGGGCAGCGACACCGTCCCCAAAAATGGCCGCCTGCACCGCACCAGCGCCAAAAATGAGCACCGGAATATACAGCGGTAGCACCAGCAGCGAGAGCAGCACGCCACCCCGTGCCAAGCCGACGGTTAACGCCGCACCAATGGCACCAATCAAGCTCAAGCTTGCCGTACCCAGGGCAAGGGATAGTGCCAACACAGCGTAGCTACCCGCTGGCAGCGCCAGCATAATACCCAATATTGGCGCCATCAGTGCCAACGGTAGACCGGTCAACAGCCAGTGCACGGCCACTTTGGCCAAACTGAGTGCGGCTAACGGCTGCGGCGCCAATAGTAGTTGCTCCAGACTGCCATCGTCATAATCGCTACGAAACAGGCTGTCTAATGAAAGCAGCGCGGCTAACAGCGCCGCTACCCATAGCAAACCTGGCGCAATTACTGCTAACAGCTCAGGGTCGGGCGAAATTGCGATCGGAAACAGCGTGATCACCAGAGCGAAAAACACCAGCGGATTGAGCACTTCGCCGCGGCGTCTCAGTAACAGCGTTAAATCACGCACTAGCGTGGCCTTCACTGCGATCATCAAGCCACCTTTATGTTCACGCAGTGGCACTGTTAGCACCTGCGGGGTGGTGTCTGAACCTTGTGAAGAGCTGTGTGAAGCGCCATGTGAAGAGCTGTGCAACCCTTTCTCCTTTACCCCAGGGATATCCGTCTCAACAACGGTGAAGCGGTTAACTCGTGGTGTGTCGTTACCAGCACGCAGCCCCCCGCCTGAGCGTGGGCAACAAGCTGTCTTTCCAGATCAGCGACGCCGTGGCGATCAATGGCGGTGAAGGGTTCATCCAGCACCCAGAGCGCGCGGGGCGTTAGCGTTAAGCGCGCCAGCGCCACACGGCGCTGTTGGCCTGCCGAAAGCTGCCCTGCGGGCACGTCTTCAAAGCCTGCCAATCCTACTTGCTCAAGGGCATCCAGACGCCGCTCTTCATTACCGCTCTCCCCGCTTAACGCCTGATACCAGGCCAAGTTTTCTAACGGAGAAAGCCCTGACTTTATGCCTGGGGCGTGTCCTAAATAGAGCAAATTCGCCAGGAAATGTTCGCGCGCCTCGTTCATCGCAGCTCCATTCCAGAACAGCTCGCCCTGGTAGTCGCTGAGTTGCCCGGAGAGGATTTTCAACAGGCTGGTTTTACCACTGCCGTTAGGCCCCTCGATACGCACAATTTCGCCGCTGCGAATATCCAGATCCAACCCTTGAAACAGCCAGCGGTCGTCGCGTTCACAGGCAAGCTGTCGGGCTTGTAGACACAGGCTCAAGCGTCTCTCCTGGCATATTGATTTCGCGTCGAACTCTACACGTAAAGGCCCTTTCTCGCCACTCACGCAATGCGGCGCTGGGTCGCAGCGTGATCTCAATCAATATGTCGTTAGACCAATTATCTCTAGCACTGTATGCAAAAACAGGTCTACAATGAAAACCACTGTATGAAAGAACATGCAATGGAGATTTCCCAATGACTCTATCGATGGCAGCACCTACGACTACGTTCGGCCGCAGACAACCCGCTCCGCGCCCTTACGCGATGGCCCCTAGCGTTACCCGACGCAACACCTATGCGCTCAAAGTGCGCGGCAATGCACTGTGCGATTGCAACTTGTTCGATGGCGATGTCATTATTATCCGTCGCTATCAACACGATGCCCAGACAGAAACCGCCGTTGCCGAAATTAACCAGCAAACGATTGCCTTAAGGCAGCTCTCTATCAGCCGCTTTGGCGTAGAGCTATGGCCAGAGGATACTTTGCGGCCAGCGCTATTTTTGCATAACCGGGATATTCAGGTACTCGGTATGGTGATGGGTGTCGAACCACATCCCAGAGCTCATTTGAAAAGTGAGCCTACCTTCACGGAGCATTAATGCGCTATCGGGTTCCCGAGCTACCCATTGGGTCATGGCATACGGCCGACATCGAAGTAGAAAAAAGTCAGTTTATCACCTGGGTATGCCACGCCCCTGATATCGATGCATTCACCAACCTGCTGACTGCGGCGAAAAACGCGCACCCTAATGCCAGCCACCACTGCACTGCTTACATTGCCGGTCCACCCGGTGAGCAAAACCTGATTGGCTTTTCCGATGATGGCGAGCCAGGCGGCACCGCTGGTCGACCCATGTATCAGGTTCTCCAGGGTAGCCAACTAGGCCAGATCGGCTGTGTGGTCATTCGGTATTTTGGTGGCACCAAGCTCGGCACCGGCGGTTTAGCCCGCGCTTATGCCCAGGCGGTTAGCCATGCCCTTGAGACGCTGCCTACCCGTGAAGTGATTGAGCGCGACATCTACTCTCTGCGACTCACCTTTGCCAATGAAGCGATTGCCCGCGCCTGGTGCGAAGAGCGCAATATCCCTATTGAACAAGCCGACTACGATGGCGATGGTGTACGCCTATCCATTGGCTGGCCACGGGACTACCCGCTGGACCTTGCCCCACTGGAAAACCGCTTAAAAAGTGCTATTGAGGTTCTCACTGACTAAACCTCTCACCCATTAAAAAACGCGACATACCGAAAGTGGCAGTATGCCGCGCTCTGTTAGCCCACTATTAAAATAGGCTGTTAAAACCTGCCTTAAGCGCTATCCCTAAGTGTCATCCCAGGTATTTAATCATTACCCCGGCGGCGACCGCCGAGCCAATCACCCCGGCCACATTGGGGCCCATAGCGTGCATCAGCAGAAAGTTGTGCGGGTTGGACTCAAGCCCCACTTTATTCGCCACCCGCGCTGCCATGGGCACTGCGGAAACGCCTGCGGCACCGATCAATGGGTTAATGGGCATTTTGCTTACCAGGTTCATCAGCTTGGCCATCAATACCCCCGCCGCCGTGCCAATGCCAAAGGCGACAATACCCAGACCCAATATCCCCAGCGTCTCAAACGACAGGAAACTCTCGGCCATCAGCTTGGAGCCCACCGACAGGCCGAGGATAATAGTGACGATATTGATCAGGGCGTTTTGTGCAGTATCCGACAAGCGTTCGACCACGCCGCATTCGCGCATCAAGTTACCGAAACAGAACATACCCAGCAGCGGAGCTGCATCGGGCAGAAATAGCGCCACCAGAATCAGCAGCACCAGTGGAAAGACGATCTTTTCCAGTTTTGAGACCGGCCGCAGCTGCGTCATCTTGATTTGACGCTCTTTCTGGGTGGTCAAAAGACGCATAATCGGCGGCTGAATCAGTGGCACCAACGCCATATAGGCGTAGGCGGCCACGGCGATAGCCCCCAACAACTCCGGCGCCAGCACACTGGAGACGTAGATGGAGGTCGGGCCATCAGCACCACCAATAATACCAATGGCGGCGGCCTGGTTAAGCGAGAAATCCATGATCCCCATCGAGCTTAGCACTACAGCGCCAAACAGGGTGGCAAAAATACCAAACTGAGCGGCCGCGCCTAAAAACAGTGTGCGCGGGTTGGCCAGCAGCGGGCCGAAGTCAGTCATGGCGCCCACGCCCATAAAGATAATCAGCGGGGCAATACCCGAGCCAATCGCGACTTTATAGAAGCTGTAGAGCATGCCATCGCTGTACCCGGATCCCACGGCAATATCACGCGCGGCACGTAGTTGATCCGGCGCAACACCATCGTGGGCAAGCGTTTTTAGCGACTCCCGCCAGGCTTCTGCGTTTGATAGCGGATCCAGCGTTGCGCCCAGCGCTGCTGCCATCTGTTGCAACACTGCGGGCTTTGCCACCTCAATCGCTTGATCTAGCGCTGAAATCGCCAGCCCCGCTTCGGGGATGTTAGCCAGAATACCGCCAAAGCCAATCGGCACCAGCAGCAGTGGCTCAAACTTCTTATAGATGGCCAGGTAGAGCAGCAGTAACCCCACTATCATCATGACCGCTTGGCCAAGCTCCAGGTTGTACAGCCCCGAGCCTTCCCATAACGTTACTAATTTATCCATTACTTTTTATCCATTACCGGGGGCCCTTAGAGCTCGATCAGCGTGTCGCCTACGGCAACGCTATCGCCTTCGCTGACGTTAACCTTAGACACAGTGCCCGCACTGCTGGCGCGCACTTCGGTTTCCATTTTCATCGCTTCCAGGATGATCACCACATCACCTTCTGCGACGCTGTCGCCAGGGCGAACATTAACCTTGAAGATATTGCCTGCCAGCGGCGCATCGATGCTTTCGCCACTACCGCCACCGCTCGGCGCAGGCGCTTCGCTAGAGGAGGGCTGTGCCGACGCTGTGCCAGATGCAGTTTGCTCCTGCACTTCGCCAAGCTCACCGCCTTCAGAAACTTCCACCACGAAGGCTTTGCCGTTGAGCTTAACGGTATAGGTTTCCGGGCCTTGGCTTGCGACCGGCGCTTTGTTTTCCGCCTTGGCGGGTGCCTTTTCAGCGCTGGCTTCAACTGCTTGGGGCGCAGGCTCAAAAGCGTCTGGATTGTCGCGGTTTTTGAGGAACTTCAGGCCGATCTGCGGGAAGAGCGCGTAAGTCAGGACGTCATCCACTTCGCGCTTACCTTCGGCCAAGCGGATGCCTTCAGCGCTGGCTTTGTCTTTTAGCTCGGCGGCCAGCTTGTCCATCTCTGGCGAGAGGTTATCCGCCGGGCGACAGGTAATCGGCTCACCACCTTCCAGCACGCGCTTTTGCAGCTCGGCATTAAAGGGCGCTGGCGCGGCACCGTACTCACCTTTGAGCAGCGCCTGCACTTCCTTGGAGATCGACTTGTAGCGCTCGCCCATCATCACGTTCATCACCGCCTGGGTGCCCACAATCTGCGAAGTGGGCGTCACCAGCGGAATAAAGCCAAGGTCTTCGCGCACGCGGGGGATCTCGTTCAGCACGTCGTCCAGCTTGTCGCCCGCGCCCTGCTCTTTGAGCTGGCCTTCCATGTTAGTCAGCATGCCACCCGGCACCTGAGCAATCAGAATGCGTGAATCAATACCGCGTAGCGAGCCCTCAAAGGCAGCGTACTTCTTACGTACTTCACGGAAGTAACCGGCAATATCTTCCAGCAGCTCAAGATCCAGCCCGGTATCCCGACCAGTGTCCTTCAGCATTGCTACCACGGACTCGGTGGGGCTGTGGCCATAGGTCATCGACATGGACGAAATTGAGGTATCGACGTTATCAATGCCCGCTTCCACCGCCTTCAGAATGGTCGAGGTAGAAAGGCCGGTGGTGGCATGGCAATGCAGGTGCACCGGAATCGACAGCTCTTTCTTGAGCCGGGTGACCAGATCAAAAGCCGTATAGGGCGTCAATAGCCCCGCCATATCCTTGATAGCCAATGAATCTGCGCCCAAACCGGCAATGGTTTTAGCGAGATCGACCCAGCTATCCAGGGTATGTACCGGGCTCACGGTGTAAGAGATGGTGCCCTGGGCGTGGCCTTCTACGTTACGCACCGCCTGGATAGCGCGTTCGAGATTACGCGGATCGTTCATGGCATCGAACACACGGAAGACGTCAACGCCGTTGGTCTTCGCCCGCTCGACAAACTTATCGACAACGTCATCGGCGTAGTGGCGGTAACCCAGCAGGTTCTGACCGCGTAGCAGCATCGCTTGCGGCGTATTAGGCATCGCTTCTTTCAGGGCGCGAATACGTTCCCAGGGGTCTTCACCCAAATAGCGGATACAGGCGTCATAGGTGGCGCCACCCCAGGTTTCCAGCGACCAGTAGCCAACGCGATCCAGCTTTTCGGCAATCGGCAGCATATCGTCCAGGCGCATGCGCGTGGCAAACAGCGATTGATGGGCATCGCGCAGCACGACATCAGTAATGCCTAGAGGGCGTTTTATTTCGTTCATGGTCTTGGCTCACAGTAATAGAGTTGTAAGTTTGTAGTAAAAATAACAAAAAAATAGCCAAAAGAGGGCTGAAATGAAAAAAATAAGAAAGTTAGCGACGCCGGGTTGAACGGTAACGGTGCACTGCAGCACTGATCACTGCCCTGACCTCGTCACTTTGCGCTGCGGGGGGCGAAGAGGGCGACGATTTTTTACCCGTATCAACAGCAATGGGAACGGGTTGAAAATGCCCAACAAGCTTCGACATCAGCGTAACGCTAATGACCAAAATCGTAAGAAAAACAAACACTACGCCCATTCCGAGCGCCATTAACGCCAGCCCATCCTGTAATAGTTCCAGATCCTGCATAAGGCGCTCTCCTTGAAGCGAGGTGTCTTGAAGTACAGTTCAAGTACCATTGTTACGCACATCATTGCGCCAATACGGTGAAAGGCGCTTGGCGCAGTAAGAGGAATACACTAACCTGCCACACTCAGAATAGAATGCAATGGCGCGATAGTGGAAGTCATGGTTGTTAATTTACTACATAACGGCAGAATTGGCCTAGCCCCTAGAATTGGTCTAGCCCCGATGGAAGGCGTGATCGATGCACTGACCCGCGACCTGCTAACCCGCCATGCCGGGTTCGACTGGACAGTCACGGAGTTTGTCCGCGTTGTGGATGCCCGCCTGCCGCCCAGAGTGTTTTATAAACACTGCCCCGAGCTGACGCAACCGCCTGTGGCAACGCCTAGCGGCATTCCCGTGCATTTACAGTTACTGGGCTCTGACCCAGCCGCCCTGGCGGCCAATGCGCGGCAGGCGCTTAGTTTGGGCGCGGTAAGCGTCGATCTTAATTTCGGCTGCCCCGCCAAGCTGGTAAACCGTCACGATGGTGGCGCTTCGCTGCTGCGCCAGCCTGATCGCGTCTATCAAGCGGTTAAAGCCGTTCACGACGCCTTAGGGGGTGAAATTCCGGTGACGGCCAAGATTCGTCTGGGTTTCGCCAATCGCCGCCTAGCGGTTGCCTGCGCCCAGGCCACCGAAGCGGGAGGCGCTGCGCAGCTTGTCGTCCATGCGCGCACTCGGGACGAGGGTTACCGCCCACCGGCACACTGGGAGTGGATCGGCAAAATTCGCCGCCAGGTGTCCATTCCGGTTGTCGCCAACGGCGATATCTGGACGCTGGAAGATTACTGGAAGGCTCGCACCCTGTCAGGGTGTCGTGATGTGATGCTAGGGCGTAGCGCGCTGGCCGACCCTTGGCTGGCACCACGTATTCGCCACTGGCTGCAAACCGGCGAGCGTCTGCCTGAAAGCAGTTGGGCAATGCGCGCCAATGTACTCAAAGAGTACGCCGCGCTACAGCGCCAACAGTTACCAGACCGCGTCGTAGTCTCCCTGGTAAAGCAGTGGCTTGCCCAAATGCGCCAAGGCAGTAGTGAAGCGGAACAGAATTTTCAGCGCGTGAAGCGGCTCACTGAGCTGGATCAACTGCTCGACAGCCTTGTTGTCGATGAATATGTCGACGAACAGCACGCCGCACTGGCTTAACTGCTTTCGATCGCCCCCGCCCCCACTCAATCAACAGGCAAAAAAAAGCGCCCTACCGAAAAACGGGGGGGCGCTACACACGATCGCAAGACCGGGGTGCGAGCCTTAGCCGGTCAGGCTGGAAACAGGCGATAAAGTAAGAAATAGGCATTCAGACTGGAAACAGAAAACCCGCCCTCAATAAAGAGAGCGGGTTTTGGAATCTGGCGCGCCCGGGAGGATTCGAACCTCCGACCCCCTGATTCGTAGTCAGGTACTCTATCCAGCTGAGCTACGGGCGCGTAATAGTTTGCTAACATTTGAACTTGCGAAGACGCTACTTGCCAAGACAGTAATTACCGAGACAGTACTTATCAAGACGCTACTTAGCAAAACACTTACAACGATTAATAAGCAGTTAACAAAGCTAATAGAAAGGTGGCGCGCCCGGGAGGATTCGAACCTCCGACCCCCTGATTCGTAGTCAGGTACTCTATCCAGCTGAGCTACGGGCGCATACCTTCTAACATGCAATTGGCGGAGAGAGAGGGATTCGAACCCTCGATAGGGCTATAAACCCTATACTCCCTTAGCAGGGGAGCGCCTTCAGCCACTCGGCCACCTCTCCTTAACGGCACGGCGCGAATATTACCGATTTAGCCTTCTTGTGTCTAGTCTTCTACGGATTTTTTTCGCACCGGCCATATCTTACAAATAAGCTTACGCTTTAAGCATCGGTTCATTATGCGAGCCCGCGAGTCCTATTCCACTTCGTCTTCGCTACTTCTTTCACGCTGAATACGCTGGTAAATCTCTTCACGGTGAACTGCCACATCTTTCGGCGCATTAACGCCAATACGTACTTGATTGCCTTTCACACCTAGCACGGTGACGGTGATTTCATCACCGATCATCAGGGTTTCGCCAACACGGCGAGTTAGGATGAGCATGGCTGATCTCCTTTTCAGACGTTTTATGCAACGGGATATGTCAGCCGGAGGCAACACCACACCATTATGCGGCATAGTGCTGCCTGTCACCAATGGCTCCGGCTCCATGACACCTTATACCTCCCGTTGAAAGAAAGCTCACCACCACACGGCAGCAAGTACCCCTTCAGCGTAGAAGGTTTAAGGCATAAGTGTTATTCAGATTCGATGTCTGCCTTATCTAAACCAAAAGCTTTGTGTAATGCGTTAACGGCAAGCTCCATATGCTTCTCATCAATAACGACTGAGATTTTAATCTCAGAAGTGGAGACCATACGGATATTGACGTTTTCATCGGCGAGTACGCGGAACATCTTCGATGCGACACCCGCATGAGAACGCATACCGACACCCACTAAAGAAACCTTAGCAATATTATCATCGCCACGCAGCTCTCCGCCGCCTAAATCAGGAATCACCGTCTCTTCGAGCAGTTTTTTAGTGGCCTTGTAATCACCTTTAGCAACCGTAAAGGTAAAGTCGGTATAGTCACCGGCCGGCGCCACGTTCTGCACGATCATATCAACTTCGATATTGGCATCGGCAATCGGGCCCAGGATACGTGATGCAACACCTGGCACGTCCGGGGTATTAAGCAGGGTTAATTTTGCTTCATTCTTGGTAAAGGCGATACCGGAGATCAGTGGTTCTTCCATAGCGTCCTCGTCTTGGTCTGCTTCTGCAACAATTAGGGTGCCGGGGCCATCTTCAAAGCTAGACAGCACCCGCAGGGGTACGTTGTATTTACCGGCGAACTCTACCGCACGGATCTGCAGCACTTTAGAGCCGAGGCTGGCTAACTCCAGCATCTCTTCGACGGTGATACTCGTTAGGCGCTGGGCTTTGGAGCACACGCGGGGGTCGGTGGTGTAAACCCCATCTACATCGGTGTAAATCTGGCACTCATCGGCGCCTAGCGCGGCGGCTAACGCCACCCCGGTGGTGTCGGAACCACCACGGCCAAGGGTGGTAATATTGCCGTCTTCATCAACCCCTTGGAAGCCGGCCACAACCACTACCTGCCCATCATCAAGGTCGGCCTTGAGGTCTTCGGTTTCAATACGCTGAATACGTGCCTTGGTATAGGCACTATCGGTATGAATACCTACCTGAGCGCCAGTGTGGGAAGTAGCAGGCACGCCGATTTGCTGCAGCGCCATGGCTAGCAGTGAAATAGTCACCTGCTCACCAGTCGACAGCAACATATCCATCTCGCGCGGCGCAGGTTCGTCGTTAAGCGCCAGGGCCATATCGGTAAGGCGGTTGGTTTCGCCGCTCATGGCGGAGACCACGACCACCACCTGATGGCCTTGATCGCGGAAACCCTTTACCTTTTCCGCTACGGCCTTGATACGCTCGACAGAGCCCACCGAGGTGCCGCCGAACTTCTGTACGTATAGTGCCATATGCCGTTTTTCCTATGCGTTCGGGAGTGGAGGGTGAAAGTGTTAGAGACCTTTGCACGACTACTGCGCTCGCCAATACTTTGTTAAAAACAGACTCAAAATGCTCATTTATAACCCATAAACTCCGCTTTTTCGTCTGTTTTTGCCTCGTCTTGGCATCGCTCGTGACATCGTGCAAAGGTCTCATTATAAGTTTTATATAAATAATAAGGCCGGTAGCAATAATGCCACCGGCCCAGAGGTTTAGCTAAGAACGTTTTCCAACCATGCCGGTACGCTCTTCAACGCATCCGGCAAGGCGTCGGGTTGACTACCTCCGGCTTGGGCCATGTCAGGACGGCCGCCGCCCTTACCTCCCACCTGAGAGGCTACATGGTTCACCAGCTCACCGGCTTTCACTCTACCGGTCAGATCTTGGGTTACCCCAGCGATCAGGCTTACTTTGCCCTCCGCCTGGTCGGCAACGCCGAGGATAATCACTCCAGAGCTTAGCTTGTTCTTAAGCTGATCAAGGATGCCACGTAGGTCTTTGCCTGACACACCATCCAGCTGCGTCGCCAGCAGCTTAACGCCGTTGATATCCTGCACCTGGCTAAGCATATCGCTACCTGCTGCGCTGGCCAGCTTGGCTTTGAGCTGCTCGAGCTCTTTTTCCAGGCTACGGTTACGCTCAACCAGCGATTCCACCCGTGCTTCAACCTGCTCAGGCTTGGTTTTCAAACGCTCGCCCAAGCGCTCAAGGCGGGCTTCCTGTTCGCGGAAGTAGGCCAACGCATTTTCGCCGGTGATCGCTTCGATCCGGCGCACGCCGGAAGCAATACCTACCTCGCTCATCACATGGCAGCAGCCGATATCGCCGCTGCGCGCCACGTGGGTACCACCGCACAACTCGATAGAGAAGTCGTCGGCACCAATGGTCAGCACGCGCACGTTCTCGGCGTATTTGGCCTCAAACAGCGCTGCCGCCCCCTTGGCCTTGGCCTGATCCAGGCTCATCTGCTCGACCTTGGTCGGTGCGTTAGCCAGAATCTGCTCGTTGACCAGTCGCTCGACTTCCGCCAGTTGCTCGGCGGTCATTGGTTCGAAGTGGCTAAAGTCGAAGCGCAGGCGCTCAGCATTGACCAGCGAGCCTTTCTGCTGCACATGGTCACCCAGCACCATGCGCAATGCTTTATGCAGCAGGTGGGTAGCCGAGTGATTGCGGAGAGTGGCGGTGCGCAGGCTGGCGTCCACTTCGCCGCGCACGCTGGCACCAACGCTTAGCGAGCCTTCGATCATTATGCCCTGGTGAAGGTGATGCCCACTCTTCTTTTGGGTATCCGTCACCTGGAAACGGCCACCATCGACATACAGGTAGCCGGTATCGCCTACCTGGCCACCTGATTCGCCGTAAAACGGCGTGCGATCCAGTACCACGACGCCCTTCTGCCCGGCTTCCAAGGCGGCTAATTCGTTACCTTCGCTATCGACCAGCGCGGTTACCTTGGCCTGGTCTTCCAAACGGTCGTAGCCGGTAAAGGCTGTTTCACCCTCCAACTCGATGGAGGCGCTGTAGTCGGCACCAAACTGGCTGGCCGCCCTTGCACGTTCACGCTGGGCCTCCAGGGCTTGCTGAAAGCCCTCTTCATCCAAGGTTACACCACGCTCGCGGCAGACGTCGGCGGTAAGGTCGAAGGGAAAGCCGTAGGTGTCGTAAAGCTTGAAGACGGTTTCACCCGGCAGCACCTTGCCATCCAGCTCGGCCAGGGCGGCATTCAAGAGCCCCATACCGTGATCCAGGGTGCGCGCGAACTGCTCCTCTTCTTTTAGCAGCACTCGGGCGATTTGACCGCTCGCTTCACGCAGTTCTGGATAGGCATCGCCCATTTCGGCGTCCAGCGCCTCGACCAGCTTATGGAAGAACGGTTCTACCGCGCCCAGCTTGTGGCCGTGACGAATCGCGCGGCGAATGATCCGACGCAGCACATAGCCACGCCCTTCGTTGGAAGGCAGCACGCCATCAGCAATCAGGAAGGCGCAGGAGCGGATATGGTCGGCAATTACGCGCAGTGAAGGTGTAGCGGTATCCGGATGCCCGGTAGCCTTGGCAGCCGCTTGCAGCAGGTTCTGGAACAGATCGATCTCGTAGTTGGAGTGCACACCCTGCATGACAGCGGCGACACGCTCCAAGCCCATACCGGTATCGATAGAGGGTTTCGGCAGCGGGTTGAGCGTGCCCTGGGCATCGCGATCAAACTGCATGAAGACCAGGTTCCAGATTTCGATAAAACGATCGCCATCCTCTTCCGGAGTCCCCGGCGGGCCACCCCAGACTTCGGGCCCGTGATCATAAAAGATCTCCGAACAGGGGCCGCAAGGACCGGTATCGCCCATCTGCCAGAAGTTATCTTTTGCACCGATACGCGCAATGCGCTCCTGAGGAACGCCAATGTCGTCGGCCCAGATATTGTAGGCCTCGTCATCTTCCGTAAAGACGGTGACCCATAACTTGTCTGCAGGCAGCCCAAGTCGCTCAGTGAGAAACTGCCAAGCGAAACGAATAGCGTCGTGCTTGAAGTAATCACCGAAGCTGAAGTTACCCAGCATTTCAAAAAAGGTATGGTGGCGGGCGGTATAACCCACGTTGTCTAAATCATTATGCTTACCACCGGCTCGCACGCAGCGCTGGGCGGAGGTCGCCCGCACATAGGGGCGCGGATCATGGCCTAAAAAGACATCTTTAAAAGGCACCATGCCTGCATTCGTGAACAGTAGGGTGGCATCGTTGCCCGGCACCAGTGACCCGGTGGGCACGATGGTGTGCCCCTGCTCTGCAAAGTAATCAAGAAAGGCCTGTCTGAGTTCTGCGCTCTTCATAGGGTATCCGTAACAAGAAAGCGTGATGTCCCAGGGCGCTGTCACCGCTACCCTCAGGGGTCGCAAAGCAGCCATTATAGCGCAGTTGTCAAACGACTAAAGCCGCACTTAGTGGCAGAATGGCAAACAGCTATGTGGACAGCCAGGAGAACAAGCGTATTAGAGCGCCATTAGAAATGTAAGAGGGGGCGGTTTACGGACTGGAGAAAACGTATTAGAGACAGGAGAGTGCGTAGCGAATTTGCTCAAAATCGAAGCCGCGATTGGCGAGAAAGCGCTCGCGTCTAGCGCGCTCTTTGGGGGTTTCACCGGGGCTATCAAAGCGTCGCGCCAGGGTTTCCCGGGCTAGCTCAAACCAGTCGACCTGCTCGCCCTCCTCCACCTCTTCAAAAGCAGTGTTAAGGGTTTCCTGGTCAACGCCGCGCTGGCGCAACTCGCCTTTAATGCGGATAACGCCTTGACCACGCAGTATGCGTGAACGGACGAAACTGGCCGCAAAGCGAGCGTCAGACTGCAATCCTTGCTCAACCAGCGTATCCAGGCATTCATCAATAGCGTCATCGTCGAAGGCTTTTTTCTTTAGCCGCTGGGCAAGCTCGGCGCGGGAGTATTCGCGCCGAGCCAGCAAGCCAATGGCGATGTCACGGGGCGTGGCATCGCGCTGGGAGGGAAAGGCCATCAGACTGTCTTCGCTAGAATTATCTTCGCTAGCATCGTCTTACAGCAGTTCGTCATCACCGGCGTCCAACTCAGCTGGCGCTTCAGTAGCCGCTTCTTCTTTTTTGGGGTCAGGCTTGGCCAGCAGTTGTTCACGAATCTGCGTTTCGATTTCGAGCATGATGTCCGGGTGCTCTTCCAGGTAGAGCGCCGAGTTGGCTTTACCCTGACCGATTTTCTTACCTTTATAGCTGTACCAGGCACCGGCTTTATCGACGAGATTGCACTGCACGCCCAGATCGATGACCTCACCGGCATGGTAGATACCCTTGCCATAGAGAATCTGGAACTCAGCCTGGCGGAACGGCGGCGCCACCTTGTTTTTAACCACTTTCACGCGGGTTTCGTTACCGGTGACTTCATCGCCTACTTTCACCGAACCGGTGCGACGAATATCCAGACGTACGCTGGCGTAAAACTTAAGCGCGTTACCACCCGTAGTGGTTTCAGGGCTACCAAACATGACGCCGATCTTCATGCGAATCTGGTTGATGAAGATCACCAGGCAGTTGGCGTTTTTGATATTACCAGTGATTTTACGCAGCGCCTGGGACATCAGGCGCGCCTGCAGGCCGACGTGGGAGTCGCCCATTTCGCCTTCGATTTCAGCGCGCGGGGTTAACGCGGCCACCGAGTCGATAACAATCACGTCGACACCGCCGGAGCGAACCAGCATGTCGGTAATTTCCAGCGCCTGTTCACCGGTGTCCGGCTGGGAAACCAGCAGATCATCCAGGTTAACGCCCAGCTTTTCGGCATAGCTGGGGTCAAGGGCGTGCTCGGCATCCACGAAGGCACACACTTTGCCCTGCTTTTGCGCCTGAGCAATCACCGAAAGGGTCAGGGTCGTTTTACCCGACGACTCTGGGCCAAAGATTTCGCACACGCGACCAAACGGCAGGCCGCCGATGCCGAGGGCGATATCCAGACCCAATGAACCGGTGGAAACCGACGGCATGACGACACGCGGCGCGTCGCCTAGACGCATAACGGTGCCCTTGCCGAACTGACGGTCGATTTGGGTGAGTGCAGCGTTTAGCGCTTTAGTGCGGTTGTCATCCTGAGCCATTCAGAGATTCCTCATAACAAGCTGTATAATTAGCCAGTAGTATGCCAAAGATTGCGGCGTAAACAAATCCTTGATCACGCTTTCTCTCATCTATTTTGTTAAGTGCCTATCTGGATAAGCGCTTTTGTCTTACGACGGGTGCCTCTTGCTGGCCTTCTTGCGCTCATTCAGGCGTGCCACTAACCCTACCAAGGCCTGGCGCACTGCCTGCTCGCGCACTGCCTGACGGTCACCTGGAAAGTGAAAGCATTCAGCCTCCTGGACGGTGCTATCTCCCCAGGCCAACCAAACCGTACCCACCGGCTTCGCATCGCTGCCGCCATCCGGCCCAGCCACTCCGCTAACGGCAACGGCCAATCCTGCACCACTTTCACGGCAGGCGCCTGACACCATAGCATTAACCACTTCTTCGCTTACGGCACCGTGTTCGGCCAGCGTGACTTCAGGCACGCCCAACAAGCGCGTTTTAGCCGCATTCGCATAGGTCACATAGCCGGTCGTAAAGTAAGCAGAGCTTCCCGCTGTAGACGTAATGGCGCTAGCAATGCCGCCCCCGGTGCATGACTCAGCGGCGGTCACTTCCACACCCAACTGCTTACACAGCCGCCCCAGCCGCTGAGCCAACAGGGTTAAATCAAGATTTTTCAGGCTAGTTTCACTGGGCACTATCGTCGCTCCTTCAAGTGAGTCGTCTGTTCAGCGTAGAATACTGCGTTTAACTTGCTTAACGAACTGTCTCAAAGTCCTTGTTCCAAGAACTGCCTCAAAAAACTGGCTCAACGAACACGCCGTAAGCCGTAATGGCCTACGCTAAGCTTAATCAGGATGCCCATGTCACAGGCTATTCCCGCCAACACGCCAATGATCACGCAATATTTAAAGATCAAACGCGAGCACCCCGAGGTACTGCTGTTCTACCGCATGGGGGATTTTTACGAACTGTTTTTCGACGACGCCAAGCGCGCCGCCGCGCTGCTGGATATCACCCTTACCCAGCGCGGCCAGTCGGGCGGCAAACCGATTCCCATGGCGGGCGTACCCTACCATAGCGCTGAGGGCTATCTCGCGCGTCTGGTCGCCGGTGGCGAGTCGGTGGCTATTTGTGAGCAGATTGGCGACCCTGCCACCAGCAAAGGCCCCGTCGAGCGCCAGGTGGTACGTATCGTCACCCCCGGCACGCTCCACGATGAAGCCCTGCTCGATGCACGCCGTGACAACGTCTTGGTCTCCGTTTCCCCCGGCAAAGAGAGCTGGGGCCTTGCCTGGCTGGAACTCTCCAGCGGCCGCTTTAACGTGCTGGAAGTGGAGAGCGAGGCGGAGATGCTCGCGGAGCTCACTCGCCTCTCTCCCGCCGAACTGCTGGTGCCCGAAAGCCTAACGCTACCCGATGCCTGGTCGCAAAAGCGCAGCCTGCGCCGCCAGGGGGAGTGGCTATTTGACTTGGAGAGCGCCACCCGCAGCCTCTGCGACCAGTTTGAAGTACAGGATTTACGCGGCTTTGGCTGTGCGCATCTAACCACTGCGCTAATTGCTGCCGGGGTGCTGATTGATTACGCCCGGGACACCCAGCGCTCGCGTCTGCCCCACGTAACGGCCATTAGCGTTGAGAATCGCGATGACGCGGTGGTCATCGACGCCGCAAGCCGACGCAATCTGGAAATCGACATCAACCTGGGGGGCAGTAGTGACAATACCCTAGCCAGCGTGCTGGATACCTGCACTACGGCCATGGGCTCACGGCTGCTCAAACGCTGGCTCAACCGTCCGCTACGCCAACGCGATATCGTGCAAGGGCGCCATGCAGGGGTGGCGCTGTTAAGCCTGGATGCCGCCTATATGCCGCTGCGTGAAACGTTGCGTGCAGTGGGCGACGTGGAGCGCATTCTCGCCCGCGTGGCCTTGTATAGCGCTCGCCCCCGGGATCTGGCACGGCTGCGCGATGCACTGGTAACGCTCCCTGAACTGGAGCAGCAGCTTAGCGAGGTAGAGAGCGGCAGCGCCTTGGACAACCTGCGCCCGCATATTCGCCCTTACCCGGAAATGGCCGATATGCTCAGCCGCGCGCTGGTGGAAAACCCGCCGGTGGTGATCCGCGATGGCGGGGTGATTGCCGACGGTTTTGATGCCGAGCTCGATGAGCACCGCGGCATGGCCGAAAACGCCGGCGACTATCTTGTTCAGCTTGAACTTCGTGAGCGCGAGCGTACGGGGCTAGCCAATCTTAAGGTGGGCTACAATCGGGTGCACGGCTACTTTATCGAACTGCCTCGCTCCCAGGCTCAGCAAGCGCCCGCCGACTATATTCGTCGCCAGACGCTGAAAAACGCCGAGCGGTTTATCATACCCGAGCTCAAAGAGTTTGAAGATAAGGCGCTGTCCGCCAAGTCCCGAGCGCTCACCCGGGAAAAATGGCTCTATGATCGCCTGCTGGGCGATCTCAACAATAGTCTTCACGCGCTGCAGAGCACCTCGCAAGCCCTGGCGGAGTTGGATGTGCTGTGCGCCTTTGCCGAACGCGCCGAAGCGCTGAACTGGGTGCGCCCGACACTCACCGAAACCACCGGCATTCAAATCGACGCGGGACGCCACCCGGTAGTCGAGCAGGTGAGCGAGACGCCTTTTGTGCCCAACGACGTAACGCTCAATCCTGACCAACATATGTTGATTATTACCGGCCCCAATATGGGCGGTAAATCGACCTATATGCGTCAGACGGCACTCATCGCCCTGCTGGCCCACTGCGGCAGCTTTGTGCCCGCCGATGCCGCCGAGATCGGCCCGCTGGATCGGATATTCACCCGCATTGGCTCATCGGATGACTTGGCGGGCGGCCGCTCTACCTTTATGGTGGAGATGACCGAAACCGCCAATATTCTGCACAACGCCACCCAGCAAAGCTTGATCCTGATGGATGAGATTGGCCGCGGCACCAGCACTTTTGACGGATTATCGCTGGCTTGGGCAAGTGCGGAACACTTGGCTAAAGGGCGCGCACTCACCCTGTTTGCCACCCACTACTTTGAAATGACTGCACTGCCTGAGCATATGGAAGGCGTGGCCAATATCCACCTAACGGCGACCGAGCACGGCGATAGCATCGTGTTTATGCACCGCATTGAGGCGGGCCCGGCAAGCCAAAGTTACGGCTTGCAGGTGGCGCAGCTAGCGGGCGTGCCTAACCATGTGATCAAACGCGCTCGTGAAAAGCTGATGAGCCTGGAACAGCGCGATGTAGATAACACGGCGCAGGCGCCACGAACCGCTCCCCAGCAAAACGATTTATTCGCCGCCGCGCCGCATCCGGTGGTCGAGGCGTTGGAAAACATCGATATGGATGATTTAACCCCGCGGGAAGCGCTGTCGCTGTTGTATCAGTGGCGAGACCTGATCTAATGGTGCTGATAACTTGGCAGGCCATAAATGAGCATTTAGTGCCAGTGCAGGTTGGAGCGAGGGTCTTTCGACAGGGCCATCGAAAGTAGCGCCCACGGACGGATTCACAGCGCCCTCGTGGAAACCTGTAGTGGCATTGCTACCCACAGAGATAGCTCAGGAATCATATGGCGCTTGCCGCAGGGTAAGCGCACCTCTAGAATGTCGCTCAAACTTTTAGCTTATAAAAAACGGCTGATTTATAACCATTCACGATTGACCATGGCTGGGAGCGCCCCGGCCCTGCAAGAGGGATAGCAAGATGACGTTTGTCGTTACCGAGAACTGCATCCAGTGCAAATACACCGACTGTGTGGAAGTCTGCCCGGTCGACTGTTTCTACGAGGGCCCGAACTTCCTGGTCATTCATCCTGACGAGTGTATCGACTGCGCGCTGTGCGAGCCCGAGTGCCCCGCCGAAGCGATATTCTCCGAGGATGAACTGCCGGATGGGCAAGAGGCCTTTATCGAGATTAACGCCGAAATGGCCGAAGTGTGGCCGAACATTGCCGAACGAAAGGATCCACTGCCGGACGCCGAAGAGTGGGATGGCAAGCCTGGTAAGCTTGAGAAGCTAGAGCGCTAAGGCTAACCACTAATCAGCGTTTCTCTTTAAAACCAGCGACCGCGCTGGTTTTTTTATGGCTTGCCAAACTTGCACTGGTAAATTTTAGACAAAAAAAGGCGGCCCGTAGGCCGCCCGCTCCAAGCACTTCCTCTGACCACTCCCTGGATCAACCTCCTCAGATGACGTCCTTGCCGGGACTTACCTCACTGTATCACCCGGCGCATCTGACCTACATCCCGCTGCATCCTGACTGAAGCGTCCTTGCCTCCCCTTGTCCTGTGTATATTGTGTCAGATCACACCAGCTTCTCAACAAAGCCAAAATGCAAAAAGGCGAGTCGCAGCGACTCGCCTTGTTTAAAAAAGTATTTTAAAAACAAACACTTGAATTTAAATTAGTGAAAAAATAGGTCATTTCTTAGCCAAATCGAGCGATTCTGGTCGGCATTTGTAAGATATCTCTTACAAAATCTTGAGACATCTCTTACAAGCCCCTCTAAAAAATCGCTCGAAATTGGCGTTTTACTGCCCCTTAATGGCTTTCAGACCCGGGTAAGTCACTTCACCCAGCTCCGCTTCAATCACCAGCAAGCGGTTGTACTTGGCAACCCGATCGGAGCGGCACAGTGAACCCGTTTTGATCTGCCCGGCGCAGGTGCCCACTGCCAAATCGGCAATGGTGGTATCTTCCGTTTCACCCGAGCGGTGTGAAATCACCGCGGTAAAGCCAGCATCCTGGGCCATCTTGATGGCATCCAGCGTTTCCGACAGCGAACCGATCTGGTTAAACTTGATCAGAATCGAGTTACCGATCTGTTCGTCGATACCGCGCTTGAGGATCTTGGTATTGGTGACAAACAGGTCATCGCCCACTAGCTGTACTTTATCGCCCAGCTTATCCGTTAGCGCTTTCCAGCCCGCCCAGTCCGACTCATCCATGCCGTCCTCAATAGAGACAATTGGATAGTCGGCGCACAGACCTGCCAGGTAATCGGTAAAGCCTTGAGCGTCGTAGCTTTTTCCTTCACCGGAAAGATTGTACTGACCATCCTTATAGAACTCAGACGAAGCACAATCCAGCGCCAAGGTAACGTCTTTACCCAGGGAGTAACCTGCATCAGCCACGGCCTGTTTAATCACCGCTAGCGCATCGGCGTTAGAGGCCAGGTTAGGCGCAAAGCCGCCCTCGTCACCAACGGAGGTGGAGAGGCCTTTCGCCGAGAGTACTTTCTTCAGCGCGTGGAAAATTTCCGCGCCCATGCGCAGCCCTTCGCGGAAATTAGCCGCGCCCACCGGCTGCACCATAAACTCTTGGATATCGACGTTGTTATCCGCGTGCTCACCGCCGTTGATGATGTTCATCATCGGTACCGGCATGCTGTACTGGCCCGGCTGGCCATATAGCTCGGCAATGTGGGCATACAGCGGCACGCCTTTGGCGTTAGCGGCGGCTTTAGCGGCGGCCAGCGAGACAGCTAGAATGGCGTTAGCGCCAAGATTCGCTTTGTTCTCGGTGCCGTCCAGCGCCAGCATGGCATCATCGAGGCCGCGCTGATCGCGTGCATCCATACCCAGCAGCGCATCACGAATTTTGCCATTGACCGCATCAACTGCTTTCAGCACGCCCTTACCCAGGTAGCGCGATTTATCGCCGTCGCGCAGCTCTAACGCTTCCCGGGAGCCGGTCGAGGCACCACTGGGGGCACAGGCTTCGCCCACAGCACCACTGGCAAGGCGCACATGCGCCTGCACAGTGGGGTTACCGCGTGAATCCAGCACTTCCAACGCACTGATAGCAACAATTTTGGTCATAGCAGTGTCCTTTCCTGTTAGTTAGATAAAATTATTAATATAACGCCCTACTCAACGACGCACTGATTAGCAAAAACAACTTAGCGAATCGTTAGCGGTTCAAACCCTTTGACCAGCGCATCCAGCTGCACAAGCTGAGTTAGGAACGGCTCTAGCTGATCCAGCGGAAGTGCACAGGGGCCATCGCATTTGGCATTATCAGGGTCAGGGTGAGCCTCTAAAAACAGCCCTGCAAGGCCGACAGCCACACCCGCTCGGGCCAGTTCGGCAACCTGTGCCCTGCGACCGTCTGCACTGTCGGCCCGGCCACCGGGACGCTGCAGGGCATGAGTCACATCAAAAAATACCGGATAGCCGGTCTGCTTCATATCACCAAAGCCGAGCATATCCACAATCAGATTATTGTAACCAAAGCTTGAGCCACGCTCGCAGAGCATTAATTGATCGTTACCCGCCTCCTGAAACTTGCTGAGGATATGGCGCATTTCATGGGGCGCCAAAAACTGCGGCTTTTTGATATTAATGACTGCGCCGGTTTTGGCCATGGCAACCACCAAATCGGTTTGGCGAGCCAAAAAAGCGGGCAATTGGATAATGTCGGCGACTTCAGCCGCCGCTTCCGCCTGCCAGGGCTCATGCACATCGGTGATGATCGGCACGTTGTGGCGGGCTTTGATATCGGCAAGGATCTGCAGCCCTTTTTCAATACCGGGGCCACGGTAGGAGTGGATGGAGCTGCGGTTGGCTTTATCGAAGCTGGCCTTAAACACATAGGGCATATCCAACTTCTGGGTCACCGTCACGTAAGCTTGGGCAACTTCGTCGGCAAGTTCCGCAGACTCCAGCACATTCATGCCGCCCAATAACATTAGCGGTAAGGAATTGCCGGCGGTTAAGCCGGCAACATTAATATGACGTTCTTGAGACTGCTCTTGAGAAGCCATGCTTTTGCCCTCTTATTCCTGCGCATTCGCATGGGCGCGACTACGCGCTGTTTTGTGATCCAAGGCGGCGTTAACAAAGCCCGAGAACAGCGGGTGTCCATCACGGGGAGTGGAGGTGAACTCCGGGTGGAACTGACAGGCCACATACCAGGGGTGATCCGCCAACTCGATCATTTCCACCAGGGACTGATCAACGCTCTTACCCGAAATAACCAGACCCGCCTTTTCAAGCTCATCGATAAACTGGTTATTCACCTCGAAACGGTGACGATGGCGCTCAACAATCTCTTCCGAGCCGTAGGCTTCCCGCGCTTTAGAACCCGAGGCCAAATGGCACACCTGACCACCTAAACGCATGGTGCCACCTAAATCGGACGCCGCATCGCGTAGCTCGATTTTACCTTCAGGGTTCAGCCACTCGGTAATCAGCCCCACTACCGGGTGCTGGGTGTCGTGGGTGAACTCGGTAGAGTTGGCATCACTCCAGCCTGCCACGTTGCGGGCAAACTCAATCACCGCCACTTGCATACCTAGGCAAATACCCAGATATGGCACGTTATTTTCGCGCGCAAACTGAGCAGCAAGGATCTTGCCTTCTACGCCACGCTCGCCAAAGCCCCCGGGCACCAGTATGGCGTCTTTACCCGCCAGTCGCTCGGTGCCGTGGTGCTCAATGTCTTCAGAATCAATATAGTCGACGTTGACCTTGATGCGGCCTTGGATGCCAGCGTGAATCAGTGCTTCATTAAGCGACTTATAGGCATCCAGCAGCTCCATGTATTTACCCACCATGGCGATGCTAATGGACTTGAGCGGGTTGAGCTTGGCGTCTAGTACCTTCACCCACTCTGAGAGATCGGCTTCAGGCGCTTCAAGGCGCAGCTTGTCGCAGACAATCTCGTCCAGGCCGTGCTCGTGGAGCATCAACGGAATGCGATAGATCGTATCGGCATCCTGCAGCGGTACCACTGCACGCTCTTCTACGTTGGTGAACAGCGCAATTTTGCGCCGCTCGCTCTCTTCCAGCTCCACTTCGCTGCGGCAAATCAGAATATCCGGCTGGATACCAATCGAACGCAGCTCTTTAACGCTGTGCTGGGTCGGTTTGGTTTTGGTCTCACCCGCCGTTTTAATGTAGGGCACCAGGGTCAGGTGCATAAACAGCGCGCGGTTGGCGCCCTGCTCACTACGGATTTGGCGAATGGATTCCAGGAACGGTAGCGATTCAATATCGCCGACCGTGCCGCCAATTTCCACCAGCGCCACGTCAAAGCCTTCACCGCCCGCGTAAACGCGCTCTTTAATCTCGTCGGTGATATGCGGAATGACCTGAACGGTGCCGCCCAGGTAGTCGCCACGGCGCTCTTTGCGCAGCACGTTCTCGTAAACACGCCCGGTCGTAAAGTTGTTGCGCTGGGTCATTTTGGTGCGAATAAAGCGCTCGTAGTGCCCGAGATCAAGGTCGGTTTCGGCGCCATCTTCAGTGACGAACACCTCACCGTGCTGGAAGGGGCTCATGGTGCCCGGATCCACGTTAATGTATGGGTCGAGCTTGAGCATGGTGACCTTAAGGCCGCGGGCCTCTAGAATCGCCGCCAGCGAGGCGGAGGCGATGCCCTTCCCGAGAGAGGACACAACGCCGCCGGTCACGAAGATATATCGTGTCATGGATAACCTGTCGAATCGTGATCAAAAGGCACGGCAGAAAGCCACGCCAGGATGGGTCGACAGACTAGCAGATTACGACCTAAGGCTCAATTTGAACTGAGCAGTCAAAACCTACTCAACTTAATCACACTTGTGCCATCGCCCCAGCGATAGGTCTACGCGAGGGCGCTGTGAACCCATCCATGGGCGCTACTTTTGTCATCTGACCGCCATGGATGGCGGGAATGCCGGAATTGTATGGAGCGTTATTCCGGCCATGACAAAAGACCCTCGCTACGACCTATCCCCGGCGCTGCTCTATGCGTGAGGCGCGCGCTATACCCCCAGGTAATCCAGAATACCTTCCGCGGCTTGGCGGCCTTCGTAGATGGCGGTGACCACCAGGTCAGAGCCGCGTACCATATCGCCACCGGCAAAGATTTTTTCGTTGCTGGTTTGGAAGGCGTACTGGCCGTGCTCCGGCGCGGTGACCCGGTCGCGTTCGTCGACCTGAATGTTGGCGCTATCGAACCAGGGCGCTGGGCTTGCCTGGAAACCGAAGGCGATAACCACGGCATCTGCCGCGATAATCTCTTCAGAACCGGGCACCACTTCAGGACGCTGACGGCCGTTTTCGTCCGGCTCGCCCAAGCGCGTGCGCACAACCTTCACGCCTTCGACCTTGTCTTCACCAACAACCGCTACCGGCTGCCGATTGAACAGAAACTCCACGCCCTCTTCACGGGCATTGGCCACTTCTCGACGCGAGCCCGGCATGTTGCCCTCGTCACGACGATAGGCGCAGGTCACGCTGGTGGCGTTCTGACGAATCGAGGTACGGTTGCAGTCCATCGCCGTATCGCCGCCGCCCAGCACCACCACGCGCTTGCCTTCCATGGAGATATAGTCGTTAGGGTCTTTTTCAAAGCCCAGGCAACGGTTGACGTTGGCAATCAGGAAGTCGAGGGCCTTGTACACGCCCGGCAGGTCTTCGCCTGGAAAACCGCCTTCCATGTACTTATAAGTCCCCATACCCAGGAAGACCGCGTCGTACTCCTGCATCAGGGTCTCAAATTCGATATCGGTGCCGATTTCGGTGTTAAGACGGAACTCGACGCCCATCTCTTCAAATACCGCCCGGCGGCGTTCCATGACACTCTTTTCCAGCTTGAATTCGGGGATACCAAAGGTCAGCAGGCCGCCGATTTCCGGGTACTTATCGAACACCACCGGCTTGACGCCATTGCGGGCCAGGATATCCGCACAGCCCAAGCCCGCCGGGCCTGCGCCGATAATGGCAACTTTTTTGTCCGTCCAGGTAACGTGGGACATATCCGGCCGCCAGCCCATGGCAAACGCCGTATCGGTGATGTACTTCTCCACCGAACCGATGGTTACCGCACCAAAACCGTCATTGAGCGTGCAGTCGCCTTCACATAGACGATCCTGGGGGCACACGCGGCCACACACTTCCGGCAGCGAGTTGGTTTTGTGCGACAGTTCGGCGGCTTCAATAATGTTGCCTTCCACCACCAACTGCAGCCAGTTGGGAATGTAGTTGTGTACCGGGCACTTCCACTCGCAGTACGGGTTACCGCAATGCAGGCAGCGGTGCGCCTGGCTGGCCGCATCAGTAGGTTTAAACGGCTCGTAAATTTCCGCAAACTCTTTGGCACGGGCGCGGGCGTCTTTCTTTTGTGGGTCTTTACGACCCACATCAACAAACTGAAAATCGTTATTTAAACGGTTAGCCATGGTCTCTCTCCTGTCAGCGTGAGGGGCATAAGCGGGTTATTGCGGCTGACGCCGAGACTGATCCAGCAAACTACCCAGGCTTGCCGCTTTTGGCTTAACCAGCCAGAAGTGGCGCGCATAGTCGCTGAAGTCTTCCAAAATAGCCGCCCCACGCGCGGAACCCGTTGCGGTCACGTAGGCTTCGATCATTTCACGCAGGTGACGACGATACGCCTCCATCACCTCTGTGTTAACGCGATGAATTTCGACCAACTCGTGGTTGTACTTATCCACGAAAGTACGGTCTTCATCCAACACATAGGCAAACCCGCCGGTCATCCCCGCGCCGAAGTTCACCCCGGTTTCGCCGAGCACGCAGACCAGGCCGCCGGTCATGTATTCGCAGCAGTGATCCCCTGCACCTTCAATGACGGCAGAGGCGCCGGAGTTACGCACAGCAAAGCGCTCGCCCGCTGTACCCGCCGCAAACAGCGTGCCGCCGGTGGCGCCGTACAAGCAGGTGTTGCCGATAATGGCGGTTTTATGGCTCTCAAACTGACTGACCTTGGGCGGCACAATCACGATACTACCGCCGTTCATGCCTTTACCCACGTAATCGTTGGCGTCGCCCTCAAGGTAGAGGTTCAGGCCACGGGCGTTCCACACCCCGAAGCTCTGCCCCGCCACCCCGGTGAACCGGGCGGTGACTGGCGCCGCTTCCAGGCCCTCTTCACCATAGCGCTTGGCAATGGCACCGGAGGTGAGCGCCCCCACACTGCGGTCACAGTTGGTGATAGTGAAATCAAACTCACCGCCCGACTGGCTTTCGATGGCGTCTTTCAGCGCTGCCAGCACTTCCTGGTTCTTGGCACCCGGGTCGTGAGGCACGTTTCGGCTGACCTTACAGAACTGCGGCGCATCTTTAGGTACATAATCATTGGCCAGCAGCGGCGTTAAATCGAGCTTGCGCTGGGAAGCCGTATTGCCTTCCAGCACTTCCAGCAGGTCGGTACGGCCGATCAAATCAGTCAGCTTGCGCACGCCCAGCATGGCCATCAGCTCGCGCACCTCTTCAGCGATAAAGCGGAAGTAGTTCTTGACCATATCCACGGTGCCGCGGAAGTGCTCGCCGCGCAGGAAATCATCCTGAGTGGCGACGCCGGTGGCGCAGTTGTTGAGGTGACAGATGCGCAGGTACTTACAGCCCAGCGCCACCATCGGCGCGGTACCAAAACCGAAGCTCTCAGCCCCCAGGATCGCGGCTTTAACCACGTCTAAGCCGGTTTTCAGGCCGCCGTCGGTCTGCAGGCGAATTTTGTCGCGCAGGCCGTTGATTCGCAGCGCTTGGTGCACTTCCGGCAGTCCCAATTCCCAGGGCGAACCGGCGTGCTTGATGGAGGTCAGCGGGCTGGCCGCCGTGCCGCCGTCGTAGCCAGAGACGGTAATCAAGTCTGCATAGGCCTTGGCCACGCCGGTGGCAATGGTGCCGATGCCCGGTTCGGAAACCAGCTTCACCGATACCTGGGCGTCAGGGTTGACCTGCTTAAGGTCAAAAATCAGCTGGGCCAAGTCCTCGATAGAGTAGATATCGTGGTGCGGCGGCGGCGAAATCAACGTCACGCCAGGTACAGCGTAGCGCAGCCGAGCAATCAGTTGGTTCACCTTACCGCCGGGCAACTGACCGCCTTCACCGGGCTTAGCGCCCTGGGCAACTTTGATCTGCAGTACTTCCGCATTGACCAAGTACGCTGGGGTTACGCCAAAACGGCCAGAGGCGATCTGCTTGATTTTCGAGCTACGAATCGTGCCGTAGCGCGACGGGTCTTCACCACCTTCACCGGAGTTGGAGCGACCGCCCGCCTCGTTCATGGCCTGGGCCAGCGCTTCGTGGGCTTCCGGCGAGAGCGCGCCCAGCGACATACCAGCGCTATCAAAGCGCGGCAGCAGTTCTTCTACCGGCTCAACTTCATCCAGTGCCAGCGGCGTTTCAGCAGGCTTGAGCTTGAGCAAATCACGGATGGTAGCTACCGGGCGCTCATTCACCAGTTGTGCGAACTTCTTCCACTTGGTGTAGCTACCTTCCTGAACCGCCGCCTGCAGCGACATCACCACATCGGGGTTATAGGCGTGGTACTCGTGGCCGTGCACGTACTTGAACATGCCGCCCTGGGAGATGCCTTTGCGGGGAATCCAGGCATCTTTAGCGGCCAGCGCCTGCTGCATTTGCAACTCAGCGAAGCCGGTGCCCTGGATGCGCGACGCCATGCCCACAAAGCACATATCCATCACTTCGTCCGCCAGACCCACGGCTTCGAACAGCATCGAGCCACGGTAGGAGGCCAGCGTCGAGATGCCCATTTTGGATAGGATCTTGAACAAGCCTTTCTGTAGGCCTTTGCGATAGTTCTCACGGCCATCAGCCGGGTTGCCGGTCAATTCGCCGGTGCGGTGCATATCCGCCATGACCTGATAGGCCAGCCACGGATAAACCGCCGTAGCACCTACACCAAATAGTACCGCCATTTGATGCGCATCCCGCGCGTAGCCGGTTTCCACCACAATATTGGCATTGGGACGTAGCGCCAAACGGCCTAAGTGAGAGTGCACGGCTCCCACTGCCAGGGCGGCCTGAATAGGAATAAGCCCTTTCGCCAGCTCGGCATCGGTCAAAACCAAAATGACTTTACCGGCGCGCACCTGTGCTTCGGCCTCTTCACACAGCGCTTTGAGCGCCTGGTGCAGACTCTGTTGCTCAGGATCGTAGCCCAGCGACAGCGTATGGCTGGCAAATGCCGGGTCGTCCTGACTCACCAGCGCGGTAAATTTGCGCGGCGACAATACCGGCGTGGTCAAAATCAAACGGTGAGCGTGCTCAGGCGTGGCTTTAAAAACATTCAGCTCCGCGCCGCAGCAGGTTTCCAGGGACATTACGATCGCTTCGCGCAGCGGGTCAATCGCCGGGTTGGTAACCTGGGCGAATTTCTGGCGGAAGTAGTCGGTCAACAGACGCGGACGGCTCGACAGCACCGCCATGGGCGTATCGTCGCCCATTGAGCCAACGGCTTCCTGGCCGCTCTCTGCCAGCGGGCGTAGTACCTGGTCACGCTCTTCAAAGCTGACCTGGAACAGCTTCTGCTGAGCGTTAAGCGCATCGGTATCCATGGTTTGGAAACGCGCAAGCTCGGTCAACGCCGACTCCAAATAGCTCGCTTCCTGCTTCAACCAACGCTTATAGGGGTAGGCAGATTTCAGCCGCTCATCGATATCGGTAGTGTGCAGTACTTCACCGGTTTGGGTATCCACGGCGAGCATTTGACCTGGACCAACGCGGCCTTTGGCGACCACATCTTCAGGCTTATAGCCGTAGGTGCCGATTTCTGATGCCAGGGTGATATAGCCGTTTTTGGTAATCACCCAGCGCGCCGGACGCAGGCCGTTACGGTCAAGCATACATACCGCTTGGCGGCCATCGGTCATGACTACGCCCGCGGGGCCATCCCATGGCTCCATATGCATGGAGTTGTATTCGTAGAAGGCACGCAGCTCGGCGTCCATGGTTTCGACGTTCTGCCAGGCGGGCGGCACCATCATGCGCACCGCGCGGTGCAACTCCATCCCACCGGTGAGCAGCACTTCCAGCATGTTATCCATGCTGGAGGAGTCGGAACCGGTGGTGTTGACGATCTCGTCCAGCTCGGCGATATCCGGCAGGCGCTCGTTGACGAAATTCGCCTTACGCGAGTTCGCCCAGCCACGGTTGGCTTCAATGGTGTTGATCTCACCATTGTGTGCCAGCAGTCGGAACGGCTGCGCCAGCGGCCAACGGGGAGCGGTATTGGTCGAGAAACGCTGGTGGAAAACACAAATGGCGGTTTCCAGGCGCGGGTCGTTCAAGTCCTGATAGAACGCCGGTAGGTCTTCCGGCATCATCAAGCCTTTATAGGAGATGACTTCTGACGACAGCGAGGCGACGTAGAAATCCTCTTCGTCACGCAGCGCCTGCTCCGCACGACGGCGGGCCATAAACAGGTCAACATCGAAGTGTTCGCCCTGGCCTGGCTGCACAAACAGCTGACGAATGCGCGGCAGGCAGTCGAGTGCCATTGGGCCACAAACGCTCGGGTCTGTAGGCACATCGCGCCAGCCGAGTACATTAAGCCCGCGCGCTTCAAGTTCGCGGGTCAGGGTGTCACGGGCATGCGCTTCACGGGCGTCATCGTTGGGTAGAAATACCACGCCCACGGCAAAGCGGTCGCCCAGCTCGGTACCAAACACCTCTTTAGCCAGTTCCTGCATAAAGGGGGTAGGCATTTTAAGTAGCAAACCACAGCCGTCGCCGGTCTTGCCGTCGGCAGCGATACCGCCCCGGTGGGTCATGCAGGTCAAAGATTCAATGGCAGTTTTCAGCAAGTCGTGGCTAGCCTGGCCTTCCATATGGGCAATCAGGCCAAAACCACAGTTATCGCGAAACTCGCCAGGCTGGTGAAGACCTCTATTCATGGGCGTGCCTCTACTAGTCAGCGTATTTTTTTAGCAGCGTTCTTATGGTATAAAGGACGGTTTTGCTTTTTTTATAGTGCTAATAACCTGCCCAGGATGGGGTGCTTCCCACGTTCGCTGCCGCAACAAAATGGCCGGTCAGCATAGCGATTGGTGGCCACTTTGCGCAATCTCTTGGCACCTTCAACGTCAGAGAAACTCTTTTCAAATCCTGTATTTGCATTCTCATTCAAGAAAAAAAAGCATATACTTCAAACACTTGTAATTATATAAAACGCTATTTTAACGCTTTTTATTTTCCATTGAACTTTAGTCTAAATAGGGCTTACAAGCTCATGCCGATAGCGCATAAGGCATACGGATTATATAGAAACACTGTTCTACTACTTGGCTGAAAATAATGCTGCGCGCATGCAAAACGGCCCTCATTAGCGAGCCTGGTTTTACCAGGCGGCTAATGAGGGCCGGCGGGCTCTCTTAACTAGATCACGCTTAACTGAATCGCGAAAGTCGTTGCTCAGCGGCGCGGATAGTCATCCAGCAGCTTGCGCAGGACGCCTAGAGGTGTTGCATCGCTGATGCAGGCATCACCCAGGGCGTTAAGCAGCACCAAGCGCAGCCGAGTACCGGTATTTTTTTTATCCAGCCGCATACGGGTTAAGAAGTCATCGCTGGTCATATTCGCCGGTGCCGCCAGCGGCAGCTCGGCGCTCTCAATTACCGCCAGGGTTCGTTCCAGCGCTGCGCCGGTGATCCAGCCCAAGCGTCGAGAAAGCGTTGCCGCCATGGCCATGCCCGCGCCTACCGCCTCGCCGTGCAGCCAATTACCGTAGCCCTGGTGGGCCTCAATGGCGTGACCAAAAGTATGGCCCAGATTAAGTAGCGCCCGGACGCCCTGCTCGGTCTCATCCTCGGCAACAATGTCGGCTTTGATTTGGCAACTGCACGCAATCGCCTCGGCGACTAAGTCAGGCTCAACATTAAGTAGCGCGGCCATGTTGGCTTCCAGCCAGCCTAAAAACGCTTCGTCACGGATCAAGCCGTACTTAATCACCTCGGCCATACCGGCCGACAGCTCTCGGCGGGGCAGGCTCTTGAGCGTATCGATATCCACCAGCACGGCTTTGGGCTGCCAGAAAGCGCCGATCATGTTTTTACCCAGCGGATGGTTAACGCCGGTTTTGCCCCCCACCGACGAATCCACCTGGGAAAGCAGCGTGGTGGGCACCTGGATAAATGCCACACCGCGTTGATAAGAAGCGGCGGCATAGCCGACCATATCGCCAATTACCCCACCGCCCAAAGCGATCAGGGTGCAGCGGCGGTTAAAACCAGCCTCGAGCAGCGCGTCCCAGATCCGGCTGACCTGCTCGATGGTTTTATACTGCTCGCCATCGGGCAGCACCAGCGTGCGAACATCCAAGTGATTCGGCAGGCTGGCGCAGAGTTTTTCCAGATAGAGTGGCGCGATGGTCTCATTGGTCACCACCAATACTTGCTGCCCGGCCAAGTACGGGGTCAGCGTATCGGCTTTGCCAATCAGTCCAGTGCCAATATAAATCGGGTAGCTGCGCTCGTCTAAAGCAACGTTTAGCATACGTGGCGCGCTGGCTGTCGAGGTCATGGTGATACCTTATGGTTAAGCGTTCCAGCCGACGATGAGGAGGGTTCGAGGGGATCCACCAGCCGATGCACTCGGCGCAGGATTTCATTGACTACCGCTCGAGGGCTACGGCGGTCAGTGCGCACGGCAATATCTGAGGTGGCGCGATAGAGCGGGTCGCGCTGGGCGAACATGTCGTTGAGCACCTGTTCGCGGTTGGCGCACTGCAATAGTGGCCGGTTGCGATCTTTCGCTGTCCGCTTGAGCTGCTGGTCAACGGTGGTCAGCAGATAGACCACCGTGCCACGCTCGCGCAGGGCGCGGCGATTCTCTTCGCGCAGCACTGCACCGCCACCGGTGGCGACCACCACCGGAGAGAGCTGGGTTAACTCATCAATCATATGAATTTCCCGCAGCCGAAAACCCTGTTCGCCCTCCACATCAAAAATCCACGGGATATCAGCCCCGCAGCGGTCTTGGATGGCGTGGTCACTGTCGTAAAACGGACGCGCAAGCTCGGCCGCCAATAGGCGACCAATGGTGCTTTTGCCAGCCCCCATGGGGCCTATGAGAAATAAATTAGGTAAATCCTGCATCAGCGAACCGTTAAGCCATCGTCTAGGAGTCGTGGAGTAATAAAGACTAACAACTCTACCTTTTCATTGCTCTCTTCGGTATAGCGAAACAGTCTACCGAGCAAAGGAATATCACCCAACAGCGGTGTTTTGGCGATTTGGCGCAGCTCTTCGGTGGTCAAAATTCCGCCTAACACCACCGTTTGGCCGTTATCTACCAGCACTTGGGTTTCAATTGTATTGGTATCAATCGGCGGCTCACCGCCAAACTCCGATTCACGAAAACTGTCATTTTTAATCACCAGATCCATGATAATACGATTATCCGGGGTAATCTGCGGGGTGACTTCCAACGAAAGTACGGCCTCTTTGAACTCGGTATCCGGATTATCGTTGCCATCGACACTCTGGAAGGCACGCTCTTCACCCTGGCTAATTTTGGCGGTACGTTGATTGGCAGTAATAATCCTAGGCTGAGAAATGGTCTGGCTTTTCCCTTCGCTCTCCAGTGCGCGCAGCTCCAGATCCAGCAGGATATCGCCGGATAAATAGCCAAAGCTAAAGCCGGTGCCCGGCCCCGTGGCGGCGCCTAGATCCACCGCCAAGCCCCCCTGCGCCCGGTTAATGCCACCGGGATTGATATCGCGCCGACTGAAGGTGCCGTCTTCCCTCTCTTGAAAGCCACGGGTGCTCGACATACCCCAGTTAACCCCCAGTTCGCGGGAAGCGGTGTCCCGAGCGATGACAATGCGCGCCTCTATTTGTACCTGGCGGACGGCCACATCCAGGCGATCTATGGTGCGTACGATATCGCGCACCTGATCGGCGGTATCCTGAACCAGCAGCGTGTTGGTGCGGTTATCAATGCTGACACGACCACGCTCGGTGAGAAGCCCAAAGCCATCCTCATCGCCACCGCGTAACAGCTGGGCTAAATCATGGGCCCGGGCATACTTGATCTCGATAAATTCGGTGACCAGCGGTGAGAGCGTTTCGCGCTGGTTGCGGGCCTCTAGCTCCTGACGCTCTAAATCGGCCAGTTCACTGGCGGGCGCCACCACAATCACATTGCCCTGTTCACGGCTCGATAGTCCCTGGCTTTGCAGAATCAGCGCCAGCGCCTGATCCCAGGGCACGTCATTCAAGTTGAGCGTTACCCGCCCGGTTACGCTATCGCTGGCGACTAAGTTTAGCCCGGTGAACTGGGCCAGCGTGGCCAGCACCGAGCGTACTTCGATATCCTGAAAATTAAGACTCAAGCGCTCACCGGTGAAGCGCTCACCTGTTGCTTCAGAGGGTTGTGATTCCTGGCTGGCGGGCTGCACTTCCACGGTTAGCGTGCGACCACTTTGCGAGGAGATCATCGCATAAGCGCCCTGGGTGGCAACTGCTAATTGGGTATCACCTTGGCTGGCACGGGGCGTAACCCGGGTGACGGGGGTCGCAAAGTCGGTAACATCGTAGACCTGGTTTAGCGAGTCTGGAATCGCCACATCGCGCAGATTCACCATCACTTGATCGGGGCCGCCTTCCCGCACGTTGGCCTCGACGCCTTCGCGATCAAAGGTGACGATCAAGCGACCGGCGCCGTCCGGGCCGCGACGAAAATCAATATTTTCAATCTGCGGCCCTTCGTCAGTTTCAAGCCCCGCTGAAGAGACGCTGGGGAAAGAGCTAGGCGAGCGGCTGGCATCTGGAGCAAAGGTAATGCGTAGACGATCCCCCAGCACACGGGACGTGAATGTCTGGGGCTCGCTGAGATTGACCACCAAACGCGTACGGCCATTGCCCTCCAGCGCGGTAATTTGCTCGATACCGTGACGATTAACGTTAATGCGCCGATCAGCAAGCCCGCTCTGGGTTGCAGCCAGATCCAGCGACACCCGGGGTGGAGAGTCCAAGCGGTAGCTGCGCAGTTCGGGAACGCTGCCGGTAAAGCGCAGGTCAAGGTGGATGCCACCGTTCTCGGCGGGCTGAATGTCAATATCGGTCAGCACCGAGGCAGCCGCCAAAGAGGGCAATAGTGAAAATAGTGCGGCCACGGCCATGTAGAAAGTCGTTCGCCAAGCTGTAACTGCCATGAGCTATTATCCGCTTACTCGTTATTTTCATTGATAACTAGCGACACTTGCCGCTCCTGCCACCCTTCACGAGGGGTAAACACCCGCTCGGTAACGCGTATTTCCTGGGCGCTGATCTGAGCGATACGCCCATAGTCGGTGCCCAGATAGTTGCCCTCTTTCACGCTGGTCACATTGCCATCTGGAGATGCAATCAATGCCACCTGCCGCCCTCCCATACGCATCGTACCGACCAATCGCAGCTCTTGCAGTGAGAAGCGCTCCAGCGGCTCTGGCGTGCGCTGCGGGTCAGGTGCGAGAACGCCTTCGTTACGATCAGCACCACCCTGAGCAATCGCTTCGGGGGGCAAAAAGGGGCTGCGCCCGTCGCTATACAAATAGGATAAACCTCGGCTTTCGGGCAACGCCACAACCATAACCGGCGGCTGACCTCCTGGGGAGTGACGAATGGCCGCCAACGTATCCTCTAGCTGAGCTAAATCGGCATCCGCACAGCCTGTTAGCATCGCCGCTGAGAACGCCAGGGACATAGCCGAGGCTGCCCTTACCGCAGGTAGCGCTGTTTTTTGTTTAGCGGTCATGGCGCGCCCGCCCCCTCAGTGGAGGGCGCCTCGCTCTCCTCTACATAGCGGTAGATCCGCGCGAGCAACGAAAGGCGCAGCGTCTCGCCACGACCATCAACGGGCTCCAAGGTAAAATCGTGCTGGGTCACCATACGGGGCAGCGCGGCAATGTCAGCACTAAAGCGCGCCAATTGGTGATAGCCACCGCGCACCTGTATATCCAGCGGTTGCTCGACATAATGGGACTGGGTTTGCGTTGGGCGCAGCCGAATCGTTTCAATGGTCAGGCGGTTATCGACGGCGGCGTCGCTAATGCTATCCAGTAGCGAGGGGATTTCCGCATCGGTTGGTAGCATGGTACGCAAACGCCCCGCCTGCCCCTCCAGAGTCGCCAACTGCTGACGCATTTCCGGCAGAAAAGCCGCTTGGGAGGCTTTACTGCGGTATTCGCTCAGCAGCCTGACCTCCTGGCGCTGAGCCGCCGTAAAGGCATCACGCTGTTCACTCACCACGAACCACATCATCACACATAAGCCCACCAGCAGCGCCAAGCAGCAGCACAATACTTTTAATAGCCACGGCCAGCCGCCGGCCTCTTTGATATCCAGATCCCGCCAGTCAACCTCCCGCAGCCGCTGCCACTCAAGCGCCCACTGCTCGCGGTTTAGGGTCATGGAAGCGCCTCCTCATCACTTTGCGGCAGCGGGGCGGTGAGCTGTTCCACCTCAAAACGAAATACCCGGCCTGAGCCATTTGGCTCACTCTCTACCGCTGAGAGCGAGGGCACAGCCAACCCTGGCAGAGCGGCAATACGGCGCAGCTGTTCGGAAACCTGACGCTCGCTGCCCGCCACCGCGGTGACGCTAACGCTGTTACCATTTTTCGCTAAGCGTTGATAAATGACGCCATTGGCCACGCTCTCCGCCACGTCATTAAATAGCTGCACCGCATCCGTTCGTTCGGCCTGCAGTGCCTGAAAAACCGCGATCTGCTCGCCTAACCGTTCGGCGTCGCTGGCGTAGTGTGAGACGCCCTCAATATCGGCATTAAGACGCTCAATGTGGTCACTAATAGTGGCATTACGCTGCTGCTGGGCGGCCAGCTTGAGCTGATAAACATACGAGACAAGCAACCCCAGCACGATGCCAAGCACCAGCATGCCCGCCACCACGGCGTAGAATTTACGGGTGCGCCGTTCACGCTGCGCTTCCCGCCAGGGCAGCAGGTTAATCGTCATGCTCATTGGTTAATTCTCATTGACCAACCCTCATTGACTAACCCTCATGGCCAGCCCACCCGCGGTAAGCATTGCTGGGGCGTCATTGGTTAAGGCCTGAAGATTTAACCGCTGATTCACCCGCATGCGCTGGAAAGGGTTGGCAATGGTCACCGACATACCGCTATCCTCAGCAATGCGCTCGGCAAGCCCGGGAATCACGCTCGAACCACCCGCCAGTACAATGTGTTTCACCTCTTGCCGACGTCCGGCGGTGTAGTAGAGCTGCAGGGAGCGCCCCACCTGCTGCACCACGGTTTCCAGAAAAGGGTTGAGCACACGCTCATGGTAATCGTCGGGTAGCCCGCCGCGCTTTTTGGCGAAGCCCGCCTCCTCCATGCTTAAGTCATAATGGTCGCGAATCGCATCGGTGAGCTGGCGGCCGCCAAACACCGTGTCGCGGGTATAAACGATATGCCCATCACGTACGACGTGGAAGGCATTCATATTGGCGCCAATATCCACCAACCCAACGCAGGCAGTGGGATCCTTCTCTACGTTTAGCTGGCGACGCAACTCGGCGAGCGAACGCTCCATGGCAAAGGTTTCCACGTCCACTGCCACGGGTTCCAAACCCGCTCGCTCGAGCGTGTCGGTAAGCTGGGTCACATCCTGCTGTCGACAGGCGACCAGCACCACCTGCTGCTGCTCATCGTCAAATGGGGCGGGGCCAAGGCACTCAAAATCAAATGCCACTTCATTGAACGGAAACGGAATATGGCGGTCAGATTCGACCACGATGCGCTCTTCAATCTCCTCTTCACTTAGCCCGATAGGGAAGCTTAGCGTTTTGGTAATCGCGGCACTGGCGGGAACAGTCACCGCCGCTTTACGGGTAGAGGGTTTGGCGTGCTTCACGGCGCGGCTAAGCACACTGGCTACATCATCAATATCGCGGATTCGGCGCTCCACGACCGCCCCTTCACGCAGTGGCCGTACGGCATAGCTTTCTACTTGGTAATTATCATGGCACTGTTTAAGCTCAAGCAGCTTGACGTTTGCCGAGGTAATATCGACGCCGATCAACCCCTTACCCGGTTTTAGAAAGCGCATATTGGGTCTGGCTCCGCCTGCTTTTCGCCCGTTTTTCACATGTGGTTTGAGGTTACATGATTTTTTGTGACGTCACACGTGAAGCAACTTAGCGCATATCAACACTGGTGGCCGCCGCCTCAGGTTCCTATAATGGCTGCCAATTGCATGATACGGCCGTTTAGATGCCGATCTTTTCATTCTTCCCAGGGTGCTCTCCGTACATGACGTTTCTTAGAAACCTTATTGTGTCGCTGTTTTTTCTCATCGTGTCGTTGGTCGGTGCTAGTGTGTTAGCCGTAGTGGGAGCCGCCATTTACTTTGCGCCGGGTCTGCCAGACGTACGCCAACTGCAGGACTTTGAACTGCACACGCCGCTGCGTATTTTTACCCAGGACGGTAAGCTGATTGGCGAATTCGGTGAAGAGCGCCGCATGGCGATCAATTTTGACGAAATTCCACAAGATATGATCGACGCTTTGACCGCCGCCGAAGATGCCAGCTACTTCGACCACGCGGGGGTCGACCCGCGTGGCTTGGCGCGGGCCGTGGTTCAACTGGCGATGAGTGGCGATATTCAATCCGGCGGCTCGACGATCACCATGCAGGTCGCGCGTAACTATATGTTGACGCTTGATCAGACGTTTACGCGCAAAATTCGTGAAATTCTGCTGGCGCTGCAAATGGAGCAGATACTCGATAAAGAGCAAATCTTCGAGCTTTATGTGAACAAGATTTTCCTGGGTAATCGCGCCTATGGTATCGCCGCCGCCGCTGAAACCTATTACGACAAGCCGCTCGCCGAACTTAGCCTGGCGCAAACGGCCATGATTGCCGGTTTACCTAAGGCACCTTCTGCCTTTAACCCGCTGGCTAACTCCGAGCGTTCGCTGATTCGTCGCAACTGGATTCTATTCCGCATGCGCGAGCTGGGGCATATCGATGACGCCACCTACCAAGCGGCCGTTCAGGAGCCCGTCACAGCTCGTCGTCACTACACCCAAGCTGAAGTCGATGCCGCCTATGTTTCTGAGATGGCCCGTCAGTATGCGGTGGAGCGCTTTGGTGATGAGGCCTACACCGGCGGCTATCGGATTTACACCACCATTGATAGCGAGCTGCAACCCTTTGCCCGCCAAGCGCTCGCCAACGGGCTAACGGCCTACGACCTGCGCCATGGCTGGCGCGGGCCGGAGCAACGCGAGATTGCCGCGAGCCTTGTGGAAGCCCAGGAGCAAACCGCCACCCAAGGGCTTGAAGAGGAGCTTTCCGAGTCACCCGAGATTCGCGAGACCGCACGCCAAGCCGCCCAGCGCAGTCAGACAGAAGTCGAAGGCATTGAGGGCGACGTCAGCAACTGGGTGCAGGTGCTTGAACGCACCCCCAACTACGGGCTGCTCCAGCCTGCCATTGTGGTAGAGAGCAGTGGCCGCGAAATGCAGGTACTGACCCGCGACAATGGCCTACAGACCATTGACTGGGACGGCTTGAGCTGGGCACGCCCTTACCTGAGCCCACGTAGCCGTGGCGCCGAGCCCAGTTCGGCTGAAGAGATTGCCGTACGCGGTGATATGGTGCGCGTAATTGAGAATGAAGATGGCTCGCTACGCCTCTCTCAACAGCCAGACGCAGAAGGCTCGCTGGTCGCTCAAGACCCGCAAACGGGCGCTATCCTGGCTCTTCAGGGCGGCTTCGACTTTAACGCCAGTAAGTTTAACCGTGCGGTACAAGCGCGGCGCCAGTCAGGCTCAATCTTCAAACCGTTTATTTACTTAGCAGCTCTTGAAGATGGTGAGATGAACGCCGCCAGCGTCGTTAACGATTCGCCCGTGGTACTCGACGACGGCAGCAACTCGCTGTGGCGGCCGGTCAACTCCAGCCGCGATTTCCAGGGCCCAATGCGCTTACGTCCGGCCCTCGCCCGTTCGCGCAACCTGGTCACTATCCGCGTGCTGCAGACCATGGGCCTGGATTACACGATTAACTTTTTGGAAGGCTTCGGCTTCTCGCCCACCCAGCTACCCAATGGCTTATCGCTAGCATTAGGTAGCGCAAGCTTAACGCCCATGGAAATGACCAACGCTTATGCGGTACTCGCCAACGGCGGCTTTCAGGTGTCGCCCTGGTTTATTGAGCGGGTAACCCGTGACGATGATAACGAAGTCATCGATGAAGCCACGCCGCCGGTTGCCTGCCCTAGCTGTGCCGAAGGTCAGGAGACAGTGGAAATCGATGGCCGCGAATACCCGATCGCCAAACGGGTCGCCGACCCGGCGGCTGTCTATATCCTGCGTGATATGCTGCGTGACGTAATCACCTCGGGCACTGGCCGCGGCGCACTTAGCCTTAATCGTGAAGATATCGTCGGCAAAACCGGTACCACTAACAGCCAGCGTGACGCTTGGTTTGCGGGTTTCAACAGCAATCTCGTGACTACAGTATGGGTCGGCAAAGACAGCAACGAAACCATCTCCGAGTATGGCGCTCAGGCCGCACTACCCATATGGGTCGAGTTTATGGGTGATGCCTTGGAAGGAACCCCGAATGCCGTGCCCGAACGCCCCGCGACGATTGTTACTGCCCGCGTGGATCCAGATACCGGCCGGCGCTTAGCGGACGGCCAGTCTGGCGGAATTATCGAGCTGTTCCATCAGGATCACCTGCCGGATTACCAGCAGCGCCGCATTAGTCGCGAGCTGGAAGAGGCCAGTGGCTCCCAGGGTTCAGGCACTGCTGAGTCGATCTTCTAATTCAGCCATTCTTAGCCCAGCCATATCTTAGCTCAGCTATACCTTAGCCCAGCATGCAAAAGGCCCGGAGATTAGATCTCCGGGCCTTTTTGTCACTGGCTCTTTTTCACTCTAGCAGTCGGTTGTGCCTAACGACTACCCGCTAACGGACGTCGCACGCACTTCACGCTTGCTGGCCAGCCAGTTAGCAACAATGGCGACAACCATGACCGCCACACCGGCAATCTCAGTCATCAGGTTGGGATAGAACACGCCAAAGATCGCGGCGGTTATCGCGATGCGCGGTAGCCACGACATTTTGGTAAACAGATAGCCCTCCAGCGCCGCGGCAAAGGCACCCAGCGCCAAAATGGCAATCACCCCGTTCCAGATCACCACTGGCACCGGGCCACCAATAATGATTTCGGGGTTAAAGACCATAAACAGCGGAATCAGGTAGAGGCCTTTCGCAAACTTCCAAGCCTGGAAGCTGGTTTCCATCGGTTTACTGCCCGCAATCGCCGCTCCGGCAAAGCCTGCCAACGCGATGGGCGGCGTCACGTTGGAGTCCTGGGAGTACCAGAACACCACCAGGTGGGCGACCAGTAGCGGCACACCGAATTCAGCGGTCAATGCAGGCCCGACGAGTACAATGAGCACGATATAGCTGGCGGTAACCGGTAGCCCCATGCCCAGCACCAGGCTTGCCAACAGCACCATCACCAGCGCCAACACCAGGTTGCCGCCGGAGAAAGCCAGCATCATGGAAGAGAACTTAAGCCCTAAACCGGTCAACCCGACTACGCCAACAATAATCCCGGCCACCGCACAGGCCATGGAAACCGCTACCGCATTGCGAGCACCTAACTCCAAACCCTCGATTAGTTTGGCAAAACCCGCGCGCACCACGTCTTTAACGGCCGTCGCGGTCACCGGCTGCCCCTGCCTGGGCGCCACAAAGAAGAACCACAACACGTAGCGCAATACCGCTACCGCCAAAATGGTGATCACTGCGTAGTAGCCTACCCGCATCGGCGACATACTCATCGCCAGCAGCCAGACCAGCACGGCTAGCGGCAGCAGGAAGTGCCAGCCATCTTTCATGACTTGGCGCATCTGCGGCAACTCGTCTTTGGGCAGGCCCTGCATACCCTGCTTAAGCGCAATAATGTGGACGAACAGATAGACCGTGGCGAAATACATAATCGCCGGCAAAATACTGATTTTGACAATTTCCAAGTACGGCGTATTGGTGTACTCAGCGATCAAGAACGCCCCGGCACCCATCAGCGGCGGCATAATCTGTCCGCCGGTCGAGGCCGCGGCTTCGATACCCCCCGCCTGCTTGGCTTTGTAGCCAAGTTTTTTCATTAACGGAATGGTAAAGGCGCCGGTGGTGACCACATTGGCAATCGCACTACCGGAAATCGACCCCATGCCCGCCGAGGCTAATACCGCCGCCTTGGCGGGCCCGCCGCGCTGACGACCGGTCGCTGCATAGGCCATATCGATAAAGAACTTGCCCGCCCCGGTACACTCCAGAAAGGCGCCAAACAGCACAAAAATAAAGATATAGGTGGCCGCGACGCCTAGCGGCAGGCCAAAGATGCCCTCTTGGCCCAGGTAGAGCTGACCGGCGACTCGGTCAATAGTGTAGCCGCGGTGCTCCAGAATGCCCGGCATCCACTCGCCTAGCCACGGTAGCTCGCCCCGCGGCCCGGCAAAGGCGTAAACAATCGCCAATAGGCCGATCACGGTCATCCCAAAACCCACCGCGCGGCGGCTGGCTTCCAGTACCGTCACCGTGGCAATACAGGCAACCAGAATATCGGTGTCATTCCAGAAACCTGCACGGCTAAAAATCTCATCCAGATTGAGCACTAAGTAACCGCCGGTGAGGATGGCACCGGCAAAAAACACCAGATCAAGCCCCCAGCCCAATACACCACGCTTACGGGTGGGGCCGAAGGCTGGGAACATTAAAAACGCCAGTATCATGATCAATGCGAGGTGAATACTGCGCTGATAAAAAAGCCCTAAGGGCTGAATACCGGCTGAATAGAGTTGGAACAGGGAAAGACCCACCGCCACAATGGTGATCGACCACAGCACCATGCGGGGTTGAATCGCATTACCGCCCGGCACTACGCTTGACGGTTGCTTGGATTCGCTCATGAAGTCCTCGGAAGCGTTAACTAATGTCGTTTTTATTCACGCGGGGATGCGTGAGGATCTATCAGTTGAATGGTCACCCGCTGTCCAGCGGCGTGCTCACTCAGGCTTACTGATGCATGTTCGCCATCTGGCCACACCACGCGATGATTGACAGCAGGTGAACCCACCCTCAACACATACCGGTTATTTGCTACAGGTTCGTTAATGGCATTGATCCAGTAACCGCCCTCACCGTCTGATACCTGCTCACCGCGGCCATAGATATGCCCGAGCCCGGCGGCAAAATCGGGTTGATGGCTACGCTCCAATTGCATGACGCCCTCTGTATTACGATAGCAGTCCAATACCGTGAAGTGTTCAACGGAGTGCTGCCACTTGATACACCAGCGACCGCCAGCAGGCACCGCTTCATCCACCAGGGTATCGCCCTGTTCGGTCACCACGGCTAAGCGCATAAACGCAGACGCCGAAGCGGGGGAGGCCCCCACTTCGGCGAACGGACAACATGCAATGAGTAGCACCACCAGTCGTTGCTGCCACTGCATGGCAATATCCCTCAATGCACTTTAACGATTACGGACGTAGACGATCCGGGATATCAGCACCGACTTCTTCAAAGTAGCGTATTGCGCCCGGGTGCAACGGTACGGGGGTTGATTCCATGGTGAACTTCACGGTGGTGTCGTTAGCTGCCGGGTGAACCGCAATCAGTTCATCGGTGTTTTCGAACAGCAGTTGGGTTAACTGGTAAGCCAACTCTTCGTCCATCTCAGAGTTAACGACGAGAACGTTGGGAATACCTAGCGTCTGCACGGCTTCGTCCATACCGTCATACATACCGGCGGCAAGCTCGTAGGGTGCGAAGACTTCCTCTTCCGCCTGAGCATTGGCCACTTCTTCATCAGACAGGCCGATCAGGCGAATATCGCGGGTGGCGGCCAGGTTGAGAATTGAGCTGGTCGGTGGGCCTACGCTCCAGAAACCGGCGTCGATGTCGCCATCGCGGATAGCGTCAGCGGTTTCGTTGAAGTTCAGACGCTGAGGAGTGAAGTCGTCATAGCTGATGCCATTGGCTTCCAACAAGGCGCGAGCATTTAGCTCAGTACCGCTACCGGGTGCACCAACAGAGACCCGTTTGCCTGCCAAATCAGCAATCGTTTCAATATCCGACTCGGCAAGGGTAACCAGTTGAACCGCGTTAGGGTAAACCGAGGCAAGCGCGCGGATGTTTTCAACCTGACGACCTTCAAAGTCATCGGTGCCGTTATAGGCTTGATAGACCGTATCGGCCAGTGCCAGGGCGAGATCCGCGTCGCCGCGCATGATCAGCCCCATGTTTTCAACCGAGGCACCGGTGACTTCAGCGGTCGCCTGGGCACCTTCGATATGGTTGTTGATCATTTCGGCAAAGCCACCGCCGATAGGGTAGTAAACACCCCCGGTACCGCCAGTTGCGATTGAGAGCTGTTGAGCGCTTGCCGGAAGCGCGACCGCTAGCATAGAAGCGGCAGCGGCTGTGGCGTATAGAGAGCGTAGAGTTCGCATGAGCGTTTCCTCCGTCCTGCTTGGACTTATAGGTATGGTTGACGATAAAGGAAGTGTTGAATCCCCCTGCTTCTGCTCGCCATCAAAAGGCAACCAGAAGCGGTGATGGAGAAGTTAGCACGGCTACTGCGTTAGATGCTAATAGGAGGTTATCAGCGCTGCAGGAGCTTCGCCGGTACAACATTGAGCGTGCCAATAGGCGTAACCGTCCCGCCGTTGGGTCGGAAAGCGACGTATTAAAATCATGAAACTCTGCATAAATGTCTTACTCTATGCCAAATTGTTAATATTTACTGATAATGGCGATTAATTTCTCCCGCTCACTTTTTTATTGATTCAGGATAGGAGCCACACTGCTATGGAGCCCGGTTTTAAGCAGGAAAATAGTAGCGAGAAAGACGCACCGCGCCAGAACCTGGCCATCAGCGCTTACCGCCAGCTCAAGCATGACATTATTCGTGGCCGCTACGCCCCTGAACAGAAGCTGCTAATGAGCCGCCTGAAAGAGCAGTACGGCGCCAGCACCGGGCCGCTGCGGGAAGCACTCTCACAGCTTGTCGCTGACCGTTTAGTGGTGGCCGTTAGCCAGCGCGGCTACCGCGTAGCGCCGATGTCGCTGGCCGAACTTAACGATATCTACGACGCCCGGGCGCAGCTTGAAGGGTTGATTCTGCGCCTTGCCATAGAGCGCGGCGACGATGACTGGGAAGCCACGGTACTGGCCACTGCGCATCGGCTAGCCAAGGTTACCGACGTCAACACCCCCGACGACCTGCTCGACATCTGGGATCAGCGACACAAAGCGTTCCATACTGCCATTGCCAGTGGCTGCAACTCCCCTCACCTACTGCAAATGCGTAACACCCTGTTTGATCAGGTGGAGCGCTACCGCCATCTGTGGCTCCAGGAAACCGTGATGTCGCCTCAAGCGTTGGAGCTCAAGCGCCAGGAGCACGCTGCGTTAGTCGATGTCATTCTGGCGCGCGACACAGCCCAGGCCGACAGCTTAATGCGTGACCATTTGATGACCCCAGTACCGATTATCACGCGTGTCCTCGAAGCGCGGGGCATCAATTAAATTCTGCGTTTTAAAAAAATGTAGATATTTTAAAAAAACGGCGATACATTGGCTGCAAGCTATTTTGCATCTATTCCTGACCACTTTCCGAGGAATCTACGCCATGACACATTTCAACTGGGACGACCCGCTCCTTCTGGAACAGCAGCTCACCGATGAAGAGCGCCAGATTCGCGATGCGGCCTACGACTACTGCCAGGAAAATCTTCAGCCCCGCGTGCTGACCGCCTTCCGTGAAGAGCGTTTCGACCGCGAGATCATGACCGAGATGGGCGAGCTTGGCCTGCTGGGTGCCACTGTTTCTCCTGAGTACGGCGGTGCAGGCGTTAACCATGTCGCTTACGGTTTGATTGCCCGCGAAGTCGAGCGCGTGGATTCCGGCTATCGTTCCGCCATGAGCGTGCAGTCGTCGCTGGTGATGTACCCCATCGAGACCTACGGTTCTGAAGATCAGAAGCAGAAATTTCTGCCCAAGCTTGCCAGCGGCGAAATGGTTGGCTGCTTCGGTTTGACCGAGCCCGACCACGGCTCTGACCCCGGCAACATGATTACCCGTGCGGAAAAAGCTGACGGCGGCTATCGCCTGACCGGCGCCAAAATGTGGATTACCAACAGCCCGATTGCCGATATCGCAGTGGTTTGGGCGAAGTCAGCGGCTCACGATAACCAAATTAAAGGTTTTATTGTTGAGCGCGGCACCGAAGGTTTCACTACGCCCAAAATCGAAGGCAAGGTCTCGCTACGCGCATCGATTACCGGCGAAATCGTACTGGACAACGCCTTCGTTCCCGAAGAGAACCTGTTGCCCAACGTCAGCGGTCTGAAAGGCCCGTTCGGCTGTTTGAACAAGGCGCGTTATGGCATCGCCTGGGGCGTGATGGGCACCGCGGAGTTCTGCTGGCACGCCGCGCGTCAGTACACCTTAGACCGCAAGCAGTTTGGCCGCCCGCTGGCTGCCAATCAGTTGATCCAGAAAAAACTTGCCGATATGCAGACCGAGATCACCCTGGGCCTACAGGCTGCGTTGCAGGTGGGCCGCTTGATGGATAGCGGCAACTGGGCACCGGAAATGGTCTCTCTGATCAAGCGCAATAACTGCGGCAAAGCGCTGGATATCGCCCGTCAGTCCCGCGATATGCACGGTGGCAACGGTGTTTCCGACGAATACGGCGTTATTCGCCACATGGTCAACCTAGAGTCGGTGAATACCTACGAAGGCACCCATGATGTGCATGCGCTGATTCTAGGTCGCGCGCAAACGGGCATTCAGTCGTTCTTTTGATCGACACCTTTTAATGACGACCTTTTTAATCACTTACCACCTATTAAGGGAGCCTCTATGAGCGAGCTAACCAAACCACTGGCCGGTATTAAAGTACTCGATATCTCCCGGGTGCTGGCTGGGCCATGGTGTGGTCAGATGCTCGCAGATATGGGTGCGGATGTGATTAAGGTCGAGCGGCCCGGTAGCGGCGATGACACGCGCCACTGGGGGCCACCTTGGCTGGCGGGCAGCGAAGAGTCAGCGTATTACCTGTGCGCTAATCGGGGTAAACGCTCGGTGACCGTCGATATGGCCACGCCCGAAGGCCAGGCGGTGATTAAACAGCTCGTCGCTCAATCCGATGTGCTGATCGAAAACTTTAAGGTCGGCGGCTTAAAACGCTACGGTTTGGATTACGCCAGCTTAAAGGCGTTAAACCCCAAGCTGATTTACTGCTCGATCACCGGCTTTGGCCAGGAGAGCCCCTACGCCCACCGCGCCGGTTACGACTTTATGATCCAGGCCATGGGCGGGATCATGAGCCTAACCGGCAAGCCTGACGACGAACCTGGCGGCGGGCCGGTTAAGAGTGGCGTGGCGTTCACCGACATTTTCACCGGTTTGTATGCGGCCAATGCCGTACTGGCGGCACTATACCAGCGTCGCGATAGCGGCGTGGGCTGCCATATTGATATGGCGCTAATGGATGTCCAGGTCGGTGTGCTCGCCAATCAGGCGCTCAACTACCTCACCTCCGGCAATGTGCCCCAGCGGCTGGGTAATGCCCACCCCAACATCGTGCCCTACCAAGCGTTTGCTACCCAGGATGGCCATATGATTATGGCTGTCGGCAACGACGAGCAGTTCAAACGTTTTTGCGCGGTGCTTTCGCTACCGGCTCTGGCCGAAGATCCTCGCTTTGCCACCAACGGCGCTAGGGTAATTAACCGCGCGCTTCTCGTACCGCAGCTGGAAGCGGCGCTGGCCCAGCGCAGCACTGATGAGTGGCTAGCCGCCTTTGAAGCCGTTGGCGTGCCCTGTGGGCCAATCAATACGCTGGATCGGGTATTCGACGACCCTCACGTCAAAGCCCGCGGGCTCAGACAGACGCTGCCCCATGACCAAGCGGGTCAAGTGGATCTGGTCGCCAACCCAATCCGTTTTAACGGCGCCCAAATAAGCGCCACCACAGCGCCCCCCCACTTAGGCCAACACACTGAAAGCGTATTAGAAGAGCTCGGCATTACCCTCGAACAGCGCAAGGCGCTGCGCGATGCCGGGATTATTTAGCAGCAACAAGCGTTACGTTCCCCTCCTTAGCGCCTCACCCGGCGCTTTTTTTATGCCGTTAAGCGCCGACCAGCGCTGTGAGCCTAAAGGCGGATAGCCATTAGCTAGCGCCTCGCAATATATATCTATACAATACCTATACAAAAACTCACCAACATCTAAACCAATTAACGTTGAATGCTGCGATGTAGGCTTTAGGCATTATGCTTTCTAACGTTGTGGCATTAACAGCAACATACTATACCCATCTCCAGGAGCCGCTATGAGCCAGTGCGCACGCGTTAATGGCAGTTGCAAACGCTGTGAAGGCGACTTGCCCTTTGAGTTCACTATGGCCTTTCAGCCTATCGTGGATTTATCGCTGGCTCGCGTCGTCACCTACGAAGCGTTGGTACGCGGATCCCAAGGCGAATCCGCGTGGAGCGTTATTTCACAAGTCACGGATGATTTGCTTTACCGCTTTGACCAAGCCTGCCGGGTGAAAGCGATCGAAATGGCCAGCGCACTGGATATGCAAACCGATCTCTCGATCAACTTTTTGCCCAACGCCGTTTATGAACCGAAAGCGTGTATCCAAGCGACATTAGACGTTTCCAAGCGCGTAGGCTGGCCCACCCATCGGCTAATTTTTGAGATCACCGAAACCGAACGCGTCCGCGACCGGCAGCACCTGTGCAATATCATCGATGCTTACCGTTCCATGGGCTTCAAAACGGCGCTCGACGACTTTGGCAATGGCTATGCTAATTTGGACTTACTCACCGATTTAACGCCGGACAAGCTCAAAATCGACCGTGAGCTGGTGATGAACTGCGATAGCGATTGTCGCCGCCAAGCATTGTTAAACGCGATTATATTACTGGCGCAAGAACTGGGTACGACGCTGATTGCCGAAGGCGTAGAGACCCGCGCAGAAGCGCTTTGGCTGGCCCGCGCCGGAATTGTTCGTCAGCAGGGTTTCTATTTCGCCAAACCCGCGATTAACTCCTTGGGCGCCGACATCACTCCCCTATTATTGGGCTTAAAAAGTGAAGCAGAAAGCAGCTCAGGAGCGGTGAATGAAAGAGATTAGCCCCGATCAACTTTACAAGTTGTTTAATCGCTCAAAGCGCAATACCGAAAACGTTATCAAAGCGGCACCGATCGGGATCTGTATCACGACCCCTTCTGGCCACTTTGAAATGGTCAATCCCGCGTACTGTGAGTTTTATGGCTACCAGCAAGAAGAACTTTTAGGCCAGCACTTTACCCAAGTCGTCCCCAAAGAGAACCGGGCGATTTTATCGGCCCTGCATGACGAATTCATGCGAGGCAACGAGAACCAGGAACTGCGCCAAGAGTGGGACGTAGTCGTTAAAAGCGGCGAGATACGCACCATTATCGCTGAAGCTGCGCGTATTGAAGCCGAAGACGGCGAACCGCGTAAAGTCACTTTTATTATCGATATTACCCAGCGCAAGCAGCTCGAAGAGCGGTTGAAACAAGCCAACGAACTCCTAGATCATCTTGCCCACCACGATGAACTCACCGAGCTGCTCAATCGTCGTGCCGGCTTGCAGCGTCTGGATGAAGAAATTCAGCGCTTTAAACGTTATGGAACGCCCTTCAGTATCGCCATGTATGACCTGGATGACTTTAAGGCCCTAAACGATACCTATGGGCACAGCGCAGGCGATAGCGTTCTACAACAGATCACTATTTTGGTCAGCGAGAGACTGCGCGACACCGATTTGCATATCCGCCTGGGCGGCGAAGAGTTTTTGATCATTATGCCGGGCGTGAACGCCAAAGAGGCCTATCAGGGTATGGATCGTGTGCGCAAAAGCGTCGCGCAACAAACCTTTACCGAGCATCAATTAACGGTGACGCTCTCATCGGGGATCGCCAGCTACGCTGAAGGCTCGGGCTCAAGACTACTCGACCATGCCGACAAAGCGATGTACCAAGCTAAGCAGGCGGGGCGTAATCGTGTTGTCATTGCCTCGTCATCCATGTAATCAAAGCTAATAAGCACTATGCTGATAAGTACCGTGCTGATCAGTACTGTGCTGATAAGTACTATGCTAAAAGATCAATCCTCATCAATTAGGAAGTAAGCCATGAGCAGCAATGCCGAACTGAACGAGCTGAAACATAAATACGTCGCTGCCGGCGCCGCTAGCCCCGCAACGGCGTTCGCCGACCACGCTGAAAACGCTGAAATCTGGGACGCGGACGGCAACCGCTTTATCGACTTCGCGGGCGGCATTGGCGTACTCAACGTAGGTCACCGCCACCCCAAAGTGGTCGCCGCGGTAAAAGCCCAGCTCGATAAGCTGATGCATACCTGCCAAACGGTTATGCCCTATGAAGGCTATGTGAAAGTCGCCGAAAAGCTCAGTCAGATAGTACCCGTGCGTGGCCATGCCAAAGTCATGCTGGCCAACTCCGGTGCGGAAGCGCTGGAAAACGCGGTCAAGATCGCCCGCGCCGCCACCGGCCGTTCCAACGTTATCTGCTTTGATGGCGGCTACCATGGTCGTACCTTCTTCACCATGGCCATGAACGGCAAGGTTGCCCCTTACCAGAGCGACTTTGGCCCGATGCCAGGTACCGTTTTCCGCGCGCCTTACCCGGTTCCTTACCACGGCGTAAGCGAAGACGAAGCCATTCGTGGCTTGAAAATGGCGCTGAAAACCGATGCCAACCCCAAAGATACCGCGGCCATCGTGCTGGAACCGGTACTTGGTGAAGGCGGTTTCTACCCGGCCTCCACCAGCTTCCTGACCAAGGTGCGCGAAATCTGCGATGAGCACGGCATCTTAATGATCATCGACGAAGTGCAGTCAGGCTTTGGCCGTACCGGTAAAATGTTTGCCATCGAGCATAGCGGCGTTGAGCCGGACATCATGACCATGGCCAAGAGCATGGCCGACGGTATGCCGATTTCCGCCATTGTAGGCACCGACAAGGTAATGGACGCTTCAGGCCCTAACTCCCTGGGTGGCACCTACACCGGCAGCCCCACCGCCTGTGCGGCGGCGTTGGCGGTCATGGACGTATTTGAAGAAGAGAATATTCTGGAGAAGAGCCAGGCCCTGGGCGACAAGCTGGCCAAGCGCTTCAATGTGTGGGCCGACAAGTTCGATTGCATCGACCACGTGCGCAACATGGGCGCCATGGCGGCGTTTGAGCTGGTGTCGAATAAAGCCGACCACACGCCTAACGCCGAACTGGCCGCTGCGCTGTGCAAAAAAGCCCGCGAAGAGGGCTTGATCCTGCTCTCCTGCGGCATGTACGGCAACACTATCCGCTTCCTGATGCCCGTCACCATTCAGGACGACGTGCTCAATGAAGGCTTGGATATTATTGAGTCCTGCCTGGATTCATTGGTGTAAGAGACATTGCTATAAGCGCCATTTGAGCCAAAACAAACGCCGCCCAAAAAAATCGGGCGGCGTTTTGGTTTAACGAGGCCTGCGGTCGCCTTCTAGAAAGTTAGCCGTAAATACCGCTTTGCCATGGGTCTCAAACGACCACTTCATCACCTCGCTCAATGCCGCCATCACAGCATCGAACTCGCCAAATACCTGGGTGCTCATGCGATTCGGATGTACTTCCAGCCCTGTCGCCTCCAGCCGTTTCACCACTTCCTTGACCACCGGCTTGAAATCATCGGCCAGTGGATAGTAGCTAAGCTGTACGGAAAGATACATAACGCCTCCTTACGCTGTATTTGATGGCCTGCTAGCTGCAGACAATCGCTGCCAAGCGGCCAAAATAGCGGCACGGGTCTCATCCGGATGCTCCATGGGGAACATATGCGTGCCCGGGACTTCGCTTACCGTTAGGCCCTTGCGCTTCAAACGCTTGATGCGCGAAGCGGTCAGCAGATCAGATTCTGTACCCGCCACTAGTTCAAGCGGCACGCCCAAACGCTTTGGCAGGCGCGAAAGGTGATCAGGCAGATGACGGAAAATCTCCACCTCGATCTGTGTATCAAAGGTCAGCTCCGCACTGCCGTCATCTAATAAGCGCGTCCCTGCTTCAATGTAGTCGTTGAGTGCTGTCGGGGTAAAGCGACGAAAAAGCCCCCGTCGCCCCAGCGAAGTCGCCATTGCCTCCCGGCTAGGCCACACCGTGCGACGCCCCAAGGTTTTACCCGCGGGGGTGACCCGATCAACAAAGCCAAATCGCTTGGCGGCTTTCATCGCCCAGGCATCCGTTCCCAGCATCAAGGGAGGATCGAGCATGATCACCCCGCAAAAGCGCTCGGGCTGCCTATCAGCGGCCATGGCCATCAAGGTGCCCCCCAGCGAATGCCCTACCCCCAGTAGCGGTGTGTCGCTCTCGGGCAGGTAGCTCAGCAACTCATCCACCAGATTGCCCCAGTTGTGATTAACCGGATAATCAGGATGATGACCCAGGCGATCCACAGGGTGCAGGTCAAAGGTTTCAGCCAGTGGGTTCAGCAGGCTGCGATAGCTTAACCCTGGAAAACCATTGGCATGGGCAAACACTAAGCGGGGACGTGAAGCAGCATCGGCAGACATAGCGAGACTCGTGGGTGAGCAAACGGTAAAAGATCAATTCAAACTATCATACGTCTGTTTTAACTCGCGATTGAGTGAGCGTCAATCGGCATAAGGATTAACAGGCTAATTAAAACAGCGACAGCTGATGCTCCTGGCTGTTCTCCGCCAGCCGGTAGCCTACCCCCAGCAGGCGCACGGGGCGCTCGCCTCTGGCCCAGCCAACATTCAGCAGGGTTTCAAACTGTTCGAGGTTGGGGGCGGGGTCGGCGTGTTCCACGGTGGTTTGCGTGAAGTCGTTAAATTTCACTTTTACGATCAGCCCGCGCACCGCTAGAGGTGGGTCAAGCCGGGCGTAGCGGCGCTCTAAATCTTCGATTAGCGCGGGTAGCTCTTGGCGGCAGGCGTCGAGGTTGGGTAAATCCTGGGCATAGGTCTGCTCGGTGCTAATCGATTTACGCTCGCGGTGGGTTTTTACCGGGCACTCGTCGCGTCCCCAGCTTAGCTCATGCAACCGCCGTCCAAAGCGGCCAAAGCGTTCGACCAAGTCCGTCAGCGTGCGGGAGCGCAGATCGGCGCAGGTGTGGATATCCAGCCCCGCCAGTTTTTCAGCCGTGCGCGGGCCTACGCCGTGGATTTTTTTCACTGGCAGCTGCTGCACAAAGCTATCGACTTTATCCGGCGTGATCACGCACAGGCCGTTGGGCTTATTCCAGTCGCTGGCGATTTTGGCCAGAAACTTATTGGGTGCCACCCCCGCTGAAACGGTGATGCCCACTTCACGGCTCACCCGCTCACGAATCGCTTCAGCCATTAACGTGGCACTGCCGTGATGCAGGGTGACGTCCGAGACATCCAGAAACGCTTCATCCAATGACAGCGGCTCGATCAGCTCGGTGACCTCGCGATAAATCGCAAACACCTGGCGGGCAACCGTTTTATATTTGGCCATATCGCCGCGAATAACGGTGAGATGCGGGCAGCGCTTGAGCGCCTGGCCCATGGGCATAGCCGAGTGGATGCCGAACTCGCGGGCGGGATAATTACAGGTAGCGACCACCCCGCGCTGCTCGACACTGCCGCCAATGGCAATGGGGATATCCCGCAGCGCAGGGTTATCGCGCATCTCCACTGCGGCGAAAAAACAGTCACAGTCGCAGTGAATAATTTTGCGCACCGGCTACCCACCAAACTGTAAAAAAACACAGTCTAGCATAGGCATTATGTTCCGCAGAAGGTTCTCAATACCTGTTCGTTTTCTGTGGCAGGCGCCGCCAAACGACGCGCTTCAACGGACTCATCAAACGGTTTAGCCACCACCGCTAGAAGGGTATGGAAAGGCGCAAAATCCCCCTCGTAAGCGGCATCAATGACTTCCTGAACGCGATGGTTGCGGGGAATAATCACCGGGTTGGCATGACGCATGGCAGTAAAGCGCTCGTCATCTTGACTGACCACCTGTGCTTGCTGCCATTTATCCAGCCACGCGATTAGCTCATTGGGCTGCGTGGTCAGCGCCAGCAGCGCCTCACGGCTCTCATCATTCGGCGAGGCAGCGTATTGGGTGAGCGCATCAAAGGTAGCCGTCATATCCATCCGCCCCTGATGCATATGGCTTTCCAGCGCTTCCATCAGCGACATTGCCTGATCGCTATCTGCTGCAAGGCCGAGTTTATCGGCATGCAGGCGGCGCTGTTCGGCGCTGAACAATGGTTCAAAGTGACGAATGGCATCGGTGGCCTGCTCCACCAACGCATCGCCCTCTTCCTTCATTAACGGCAGCAGCGTTTCGGCAAAGCGCGCCAGGTTCCACTGGGCTATCGCCGGTTGGTTATCAAACGCGTAACGCTTGCCCTGGTCGATGGAGCTAAACACCTTCTTGGGATCAAACTGCTCCATAAAAGCGCAGGGGCCGTAATCGATGGTTTCACCGGCGATGCTGCAGTTATCGGTATTCATTACCCCATGGATAAAGCCAATGCTCATCCAGCGGGCAATCAGCACCGCTTGGAGAGCCACGACCGCTTCCAGCAGGGCTAAGTAAGGGTCTTCGGCGTTGGCGGCCTCCGGGTAGTGGCGCTCAATCACATGATCCGCCAGCGCTTTTAGCAGTGCCTCATCTCGGCGTGCGGCGGCAAACTGAAAGGTGCCAACGCGGATATGGCTGCTAGCCACGCGGGTAAACACTGCGCCGGGTTCGGGCAGTTGGCGCACCACCCGTTCGCCGCTAGTCACCGCTGCCAACGCGCGGGTAGTGGGAATTCCCATCGCCGCCATAAACTCACTAACCAAATATTCACGCAGCACCGGCCCGAGTGGCGAACGGCCATCGCCACCGCGGGAAAACGGCGTGCGACCGCTGCCCTTTAGTTGCACATCGCGGCGCACGCCGTTCTGGTCGATCACTTCACCCAGCAGCAGCGCCCGGCCGTCGCCCAACTGCGGCACAAAGTTGCCGAACTGATGACCTGCGTAACCCAGTGCGCCCGACTTAGCATGCGGAATGGGCTGATTGCCGCTGAACCATTGTGCAAGCGTTGCTGAGTCAGGAATCTCTTTTGCGCCCAGCGCTTCAGCAAGCGAGGCATTAAAAGCAATCAGCTCAGGCTGGGCCACGGGCGTTGCTTGGGTAGCGACCCAAAGGGGCTCCGGCAGTGTGGAGTAGAGATGTTCAAATTGCAGCACGATAGGCTCCGCTTTTAGTGGCAATGACTATCTAATACCCTAGCATTCTACTCAACTAAACGCCGAGGCGATGTTACCAAACATGCCAAATGTTAAAGACAGCATGCTACCTCCCCTCTCACGAGATTTTTATAATCGCGACACCCTTGAGGTAGCTAGAGACATGCTCGGCTGCTGGTTGGTGCGCGAACATAACGGTGAGCAGATGGCGGCAAGGATTGTTGAGACAGAGGCCTATTGCGGCGCTGAAGACTCCGCTTGCCATGCCCACCGCCGCCGCTCTCCGCGAACAGAAGCAATGTTCGGGCCTGCGGGCCACGCCTATGTCTATCTCGTTTACGGCATGCACTGGCTATTGAACGTAGTCACCGAGCCAGAGGGTTCGCCCTGCGCGGTGCTGATTCGTGCGGTTGAGCCCACCGCCAACGAAGCCGCCATGCGTGCCACCCGTCAAGCCGCGGGTAAACAACTCAGCAATGGCCCCGGCAAGCTCACGCGTGCTTTAACCATTGATAAAGCGCTGTATGGCCATGATATGACCCAGGCCGACAAGCTGTGGATTAGCGCAGCAACGCACGACGCCAAGATCGCCCGTGGCCCACGCGTGGGTATCGATTACGCCCAGCCAGAGCACCGCGACGCGCCATGGCGACTCTGGCTAGAAGATAATCCGTGGGTATCCAAAGCCCGCTAACGCGGGAGAATTGGCTAAGCGCCCTTTAAGCTACGAACAGCCTGCTCAAGTACCGGCGTTAGCGGCGCCCGCCACTGGTGGGTCAATAGTGCATCCGCCCGAGTCACGCCGAGGGAGAGCGACGCCAGCGGGATTCCCCGATCATGGGCGGCGCGACAGAAACGGTAGCCGGAAAACACCATTAACGAAGTGCCCACTGCCAGCACCGCATCGGACTCGGCCAAGGCGACTTGCGCCGCCAGCCGCCGTTCGGCGGGCACTACATCGCCGTAAAATACTACGTCAGGCTTTAGAATGCCGCTGCAGCGCGGGCAATCGAAAATGCGGAAGCTGCTGAAATCAGTCTCTAAATCGGCATCACCGTCCGGGGCGTGACCCGCCTGCAAACCTGCAAACGCTGGGTTCATCCACGCCATTTCGGCATGCATGGCGTGGCGCATCATTTGATAGTCGCACACCATGCACTTCACCATATCGGCACGGCCATGCAGGTCGATCACCCGGCGGGAACCGGCGCGCTGATGTAAGCGGTCTACGTTTTGGGTCACCAACTGCTGGATATAGCCCTGTGACTCTAATGCCGCTAACGCTCGGTGTGCACCACTGGCCTGGGCTTCACGCATAGCGCTGAAACCGATCAGCGCACGTGCCCAGTAGCGCTGGCGAACGTGATGAGAGCTCATAAAATCGCCATGCTGCACCGGCGGTGGCCGCTTCCACTGGCCATCCGCATCGCGGTAGTCGGGGATGCCGCTGTCGGTACTCACCCCGGCACCGGTAATCACCCACAGTTTGCGGTGCTGCTGAATAAAATCAGCCAGCTCCTCGCCCGCCTGGGCAACGCTTTCTGCTATTTCCACGGCCTGCGTCAATCGTTCACCTCTAGGCAATGTGGTTCAAACTCAACGATACTGTAATGCAACAGAGGGCCATGCAACGCGCCCTTCAACGGTTATTGTGCACCCAGGAGATACTCTTATGCAGCACGATCATGACATTATTATTGTCGGTGGCGGCATGGTGGGCGCTGCCCTGGCAGCTCGTGTGGGTCATGCAGGCTTCTCTGTCGGGCTGGTAGAGAAAGGCGGCGAGCCAAGCGAACCCTGCGGCGACTATGATCTGCGGATCTCGTCACTAAACGCGCGTTCACTTGCTTTTGTGAAGGCCAGCGGCACAGCGCTCCCTGAAGAGCGCAGTTGCCCGTTCCGGCATATCGATGTCGCCAACCAGGACGGCACCGGCCACGCGCTGTTCTCCGCCGCCGATAGCGGCATGGATGACTTCGGCATCTTTATCGAAAACCGTACTCTACAGTACGCCCTCTGGCAGCGCTTGGCGCAATTACCCAGCGTCACCTGTTACACCCACTGCGCGCCGCTGAGCACCATCGCGGCCACCTCTGCACGCCAGCTTGAACTGGATAACGGTCAGACACTGAGCGCGCCGCTGGTGGTTGGGGCTGATGGTGCCCGCTCGGCCCTGCGCGAGCTAGCCCAGATTCCAGTGGAGAGCTACGATTACCACCAGCGCGCCATGATCATTAACGTGGAAACAGAGCTGCCCCAGCAGGATGTCAGCTGGCAGGTTTTCACCCCCACCGGCCCAATTGCCATGCTGCCGCTACCCGGCCACCGCGCATCGCTGGTGTGGTATGACCACGAAGACGCTACCCGCGCCCGCGAGGCAATGGATAACGCGACGCTAAAAACCGCTATTGAGGGTGCCTTCCCCCGCCGCCTGGGAAATATCACCCGGGTGGTCGCGCGCGCCAGCTTCCCCATCAAGCGCCAGCACGCCAAGCGCTATATCGGCAAGCGTTTAGCGCTAATAGGCGACGCGGCCCACGTAGTACACCCGCTGGCAGGCCAAGGGTTAAATATCGGTCTGCACGACGCCGACACCCTTGCTGAGATTATCATTCAAGGCCGCGACCCCGGCGACTACCTCAACCTACTCCGCTTTGAGTGCCAGCGCCGCGCGGCTAACCAGGCGATGATTGCCGCCACCGACAGCTTCCACCACCTGTTTACCGGTGCCAAACCGCTGCGCCAGTTAGGCGATTTGAGCCTGCAGCTCGCCGAGCGCTTCCCGTTCGCCAAGCGCATGATGATGCAGCAAGCTAATGGCTTGAATCCGTTTAAAATGCGCTAGAAACGACTACGCTGAAGGGGCAGCTGCTCGATGCAGCCAATAACAAGCACAACTAGCCCTTTATAAGGAAAGCGTATGGCGCTCTCACAACGTTACTGTTTACTGACGGTGTCGGCATTTGCCGGGGCCACTCTGTTTGCCTCCTCATCGCTCATGGCCTGGGATGGCCTGGTAGAAAAGCAGACCTTCGAGATGGAAAACTTCACCACCCAAGGGGGAGAGACCATTCCCGAGCTGGTGGTGGGTTGGGAGGCCTACGGTGAATTAAATGACGCCCGCGATAACGTTATTTTGATCACCCACTTTTTCTCCGGCACCAGCCACGCCGCAGGCCGCTATGAAGCAGAGGGCGAGCCGACCGGCTACTGGAACGCGATCATTGGGCCCGGCAAACCTCTCGATACCGATGAGTACTACATTATCTCCTCGGATACGCTGGTCAATCTCGGCGCCAACGATCCCAATGTCACCACTACTGGGCCTGCCTCGATCAACCCGGACACCGGCGAACCCTGGGGCATGGACTTCCCAGTGGTGACAATCCGTGACTTTGTCGAAGTGCAGCGCGAACTGTTAGAGAGCCAAGGCATTGAATCGCTGCACGCGGTGATGGGTGCCTCCATGGGCGCGTTACAGGCCATCGAGTGGGCCAGCGCCTACCCTGACCGAGTAGAGCGGCTAATTTCTGTGATTGGCGGCGGCGTTGCCGACCCATGGCTGCTGGCAACCCTCAGCGCCTGGGCAGCGCCGATTCGGCTAGATGCCAACTGGAACGAGGGAAACTATTACGACGGCGAACCACCCACCGACGGTTTAAAAGAAGCGCTTAAGCTGGTCACGCTCAACGCCAACCACTGGCAGTGGGCCAACGAAACCTTCAACCGCGACTGGGCCGATGAAGAGCGCGACCCGGCCCAGGACATCAACGCCCGCTACGCGATTGAAAAAACGCTGGATGATATCGCCGCCGGACGTGCCGAAACGTCCGATGCGAACCATTTTCTATATCTAGTGCGCGCCAACCAAACCTTTATGGCAGGCCACGGCGACTCGTTAGAGGAAGGACTTGCGGCTATCGAGGCGCCCACGCTAATGCTCTACAGCGAAGACGACCTCGTCTTCGCCCCTGAAGGCGTGCGCCATACCGCCGAGCTGATTGAAGCAGACGGCACTGAAGTGACGCTTGAAACCCTGGAAGGCAATCGCGGCCATTTAGATGGCGTCTTATCCATTGACCAAGCCAGCGATACGTTGCGGGCATTTTTGCATTAAAGAGTGGAAGCGCTGGCCTCCCTGGGAGCCAGCGTGCTCACTCAATATATAGGCGGGTTAGCTACCAATCCTCATGTAAGCGACCTTCTACATATTTATGAAGGATACTGGCAACAAGCGTTTGGTAGGGAATGCCTTCCGCCAGGGCTTTTTTCTGTAGACCGCGAAGATCTTTGGAAGAAAGCCTGATATTGATGCGGGCATCTTTCTTGAACATCGCATCAGCATACTGCTGATGCTTCGTCCTCCGATTCCACAAAGGGCACCAAATAGGCATATCCCTCCATCTCAATCACATGAATTTGCTGGCCCGGATACCTGTCCTGATTTAGATGCTCGAACGTGTCCAGAATACCCCCAACCGAGATATGCAAAACTACATCCTCAAGCCAGTAGATGAATATTGTCTAGGTTAACTGCGTAGCCGTACCGGTAGCAGCAGGTTGTTGAGTGCGGGCCGGTAGCGCGCTTGGCGTTGCGAACATTGCCCATATTGCCTTCTCACCCTTGGCGCTGAACACAATGACCCGGGAATTCTTCGCTCGCTTTGCCCAGCCAAGCGCTTCTATACGGTTGAGAAACGCGGCACCGAGGGCCCCCGCCAGATGGTCTTTGCGCTCACTCCAGTCGAGACATCCCCTACAAAATGAGCGCTTTGAAGACGCAACTTCATCTGTATCGATGCCTAATTGCTGAAACCAAACGCGCCCATACTCGGTGAGCTGCAACCCTCCCAAGTGCAGTTGAAAAATACCGGCCTGGAGCATCTGCTCATATACCCATACACCCAACTCTCCAGCAAGGTGGTCGTAACAGACACGAGCCTTACGCAGGGCGGGGTCACGGGGCCCGGTAACAAGATTGACACCTTCGCCTCTGACAGCGAGGCCCATCAGCGTCTCCAGGAGTTCAGCAACCTGCGGGCCTGCAAGCCTAAAATAGCGGTGGCGGCCCTGCTGCTCAACAGCCACAAGCGCTTCGTCTAGCAGCTTTCCCAGATGAAAACTCATGGTCTGTTTGGTAACGCCAGCCATATTGGCCAGTTCAGTTGCGGTCAGCGCACGACCGGACATTAAGGCGCAAAGCACCTCCGCCCGAGCGTTATCGGCGATAAGTGCGGCGACACGCACGATGTTAGGGCTTTCACTCATCGTTCGATCCTCGTCGAACCACTCGGGGCGGTAATTCCTTATCTTTCATATTCGCCTTCCACGTTAGCCCTTCACGGTAGCCCTTCACATTAGCTTTCCACGTTAACCTTCCAAGGAGATAACCATATGAGTATAACCTGCGTCATCCGCTACGAGATCGATCCTTTCCAGCTCCGCACCTTCAAGAAGTACGCCGAGAACTGGGGGAAAATCATACCGCGCTGCGGTGGCCACCTCATCGGCTACTTCCTTCCTCATGAGGGCACAAACAATGTTGCCTGGGGCCTGATCGCATTTGAGAGTTTGGCTGCCTATGAAGCCTACCGAGCGCGACTGAAGAGTGACGATGAAGGCCACGCGAACTTCACTATGGCTCAAGAGCGCAGGTTTATCCTCAAGGAAGAGCGCAGCTTCGTCGAAGTGGTGGACGGCACGCTGGGAATTGAACCCATCAACATGGGGGTTGCTTTATGATCGCCGTGATATTTGAGGTGCTTCCCAATACGAACCGAAAACAAGACTACCTGGATGCCGCGAACGCTTTGCGCCGACACCTGGAAGAGATCGACGGTTTTATATCGATAGAGCGCTTCGAGAGCCTTACGCATCCTGGAAAAATTCTTTCGCTCTCCTTCTGGCGGGATGAAGAAGCCATAAGACAGTGGCGAACACTCGAACCTCACCGATCTGCCCAGAAAGAGGGTCGGCAGGCGATCTTTGCCGACTACCGGCTCCGCGTCGCCACCGTTATCCGAGACTACGGGATGAACGACCGGCGCGAGGTGCCTGAGGATTCGCTTCAAGCACACCCATCGTAGAGCGGAGCGAACTTTCCTTTAGCCGCCGATTGTCCAACGCTTTAACGTTCATCATCCTAGAGCCCAATTTTTCTCAATCAACAAGCGTGACGCGGCTATGGTTCAGGAGCTCTTCAAGCTCAAATAAAATGCCTATCAGTTTATTTTTCACACCCCTCTTGACCTCAACCTAAGTTGAGGTTTCAGAATAGCCCTACGTCAAAGCCAACTCAAGCTCATCGCTTCAGATAACATTTTTATTAAAAACGTGTAACTAAAACCAAACCAACACCCTTGAAAAAATCAACCCAGAGGATTTTAAAATGAAAGTACTTGCCTTCGGCGCTAGCAACAGCAAAAACTCCATTAACAAAAAGCTGGCTCTTTATGCAGCACAACAGATCAACAACGCAGATATTTCGTTAATCGACCTTAACGACTTTGAAATGCCAATATTTAGCGAAGACAGAGAGAAGGAGTCTGGCATCCCTGAATTGGCGCATGCTTTTTACAATGCTATCGGTGAGGCAGATGTCATTGTCATATCATTCGCGGAACACAACGGATCCTATACGTCAGCCTATAAAAATCTATTTGACTGGACATCACGAATAGATATGAAAGTATTTCAAAATAAACCCGTTCTTATGCTCTCTACCTCCCCTGGCCAAAGTGGGGCACAAAGTGTCTTAGCTTCCGCACAAGCGTCAGCGCCCTATTTTTCAGCAACCGTTATAGGTGCGCTTTCCTTACCAAGCTTTTTCGACAACTTTGATTTAGAGCAGGGCGTCGTCATTAATCAGCCATTTAACCGAGACTTAATTGGCATGTTGAGTAACTTTTGATTTTATCTATTTTGGGAAAAACCGTTTACAGTTTGGCACCCTCAGGCGCTATTGATACTTATAGCGCCTGCCATCACCGGCTACAAAACCGGCATGAAGCGGAGATTGTGCACCCGCTGCGAGGCTGGGTTCTGAACAGCTAGCACTAACCTCATTCCAGGTTGGCGCCTATAGGGCTAGCGGTTGGCGTTTTCCTCGACCACCTGGCGAAGCGCATCGACCAATACGTCGGCGGGCTGAGCGCCAGAAATCAGGTAACGTCCATCGAGGATGAGTCCTGGCACGGCGTTTACCCCTGCCTCCATGAACCGCTGTTCCGCTGCTCGAACTTCTTCCGCATACTGATCCGACCGGGCGATGGCCTCGGCAGTATCGCCGTCCAGCCCCACTTTAATGGCCTTCTCGCGCAGAACCGCTGGGTCGGCAGGATTTTTCGCTTCACCGAAGTAGGCATCAAACAGGGCCAACTGCAGGGGCGTTTCAAGGTTTTGCGTTCCGGCCCACGCAAGCACGCGATGGGCAGCGAAGGTATTGTTCGCCCGGCGCTCCAGGGCACCACGGAAATTTAGCCCAAGCTCCTCGGCCACCGCCATAATCTCGCGCTGGGACTGCGCCATGCTGGCAGCATCCTTGCCGTACTTGCGGCATAGGTGCTCCAAGATCGGCTCGCCCTCGGGCGGCATATCCGGGTTAAGCTCAAAGGGCTGCCAGACAAGCTCAACGTCGATTTCGCCATCCACTATCTCTAACGCTTGCTCCAGGCGAAGATAGCCAATCGCGCACCACGGGCAGGCGACATCGGACACTAAGTCGATTCTTACCTTTTGCATTTTGTTTACCCCTTCGACATATCCCAAAATTCGATCAAACTAAAGAAAGCATGTTACGTGTATATAGTGCGTAACGGCAGTAGTGATAAGGAGACAACCATGGAAAAAACAGCGTTAGCGTTAAGTACCCTATTACTTATCAGCGGGTGTGCTCAAAACAGCAATCCCTCATCAGCAGGCGCGGCCTACTCAGGTGCGTCAACCGAGCAAAGCGAGCCCCACCACCAGATAACCGATCAATGGGTTGGCCGATGGACTGGCGTAGAAGGGTTATTCCTGGAAATCAGCAAGGACGATTCTGCAGCCCCCGGCCATTATCTCCTTCACATGCGCTACGGCCTGGATGCTGATCAACGCGGGACATTCGAAGGCCAAGCAACCGCCGAGGGCATTCGCTTCAACCGCGGGGACGGCCCACAACTGCTCCGCGCGGGCGACGGCGAAGCCACCGGCATGAAGTGGCTATTGGAAAAGGAAGACTGCCTAATAGTGGAAACTGGTGAGGGTTATTGCCGCGACTGACCTGCCTCAGCGAGCTCCTATAGAGCTTTCACTAAGGCTTATAACGCGTCAACGCAATGCCGCAAGCGATCAGCCCTGAAGACACGAACCGCCATACGCCGAAGCCTTCTTTTAAAATGATAGTGGAAATCAGCGCGGCGAATAGCACGCTGGTTTCTCTTAGTGCCGATACCATGCCCAGTGGGGCGTAGGCCATCGCCCAGATAACGATCCAATACGCACCAACCTGCATGCCACCGCCCGCAATGGCGGGAGCCAAATTGCTGCCTATCACTTTTTTTATTTCCTTCGCTTTCCATGTCAGGGCAATCACAAACGTCAGCAAGCCGTTACCTAGCGTCAGCAAGACTGCAAAGCCGAGTACCGAGCCAGCTTGCCTTGCCCCCAGGCCACCTACCAGCGTGTAGGAGGCAATCAGAGCCCCCGTCCCCAGGGCCAGAACAATTGCGCGGGGGTTTCTGGTGATACCGGTACGAGTATCGAATGAAAGTGACATCACACCAACGCCGAGGAACAGCACACCAAACAGCGGTAGCATCCCCAACATTTCGCCAGCAAGTGCGGCAGCGCCTAGGGTGACGAGTAACGGCGCCGACCCACGCGCGATGGGATAGACCTGACCGAAATCACCATGCTGATAAGCCATGGGTAGGCAAAAGTGATAGGCGGTATGGATCAAGATGGCGAAGCCAAGAAGCGGCCAACTGGCCGGATCGGGGAGCGTTACGAAAGGCAAGGCTAACGCAGAAACGAGACTGCCTAATAACGTGATCACCGCCATCACGGCGATCCTGTCGCCACTCACTTTAACGATGGCGTTCCAGCTGGCGTTGAAGATGGCCGCGAGTAGTACGATCATGGTTATTTCTGGACTCATGCCACTGTCTCCTTGGAGCGTTAGGACGTACCGTTAAGCAAAACTCGTTTTTCCAGCCTATTTTCCAGCTTAGCCTAAACTAATATAGCTGCTTTAGTGTCCACCGCTTTCCTAATAGGAGCGTTAGGCAGTCATATAGGACAACAGACGAAAAGCTACTCGCCCAACACTTCAGCAAAGTGGCCCGCTTTATCCAGGGTGTATTCGCAAAAATCCCGCGCCAAATAAAGCGAGCCTGAATAGGCGCTCTGGGCCTCTTTGCGGATGTCTTCGATGGAGGGCGACGCATGGGGGTTGAGCTGGTAGCGGGGGCTAAAGTGCGTCAGCACCAGATTGGGAAGGTGTACCGATTCGGCAAATTCGGCGACAAGCTTGGCGTAGCTATGCCCAACATCACCGGCCTTCTCGGCCATCTCTTCGGTGTAAGTGGCTTCATGCACCAGCACCTGTGCCCCTGCGCAGGCATCCATTAACAAATCAGGCTGGTCATTATCCCCGGCGATCACCACTTTCCTGGGCGTGTTCTTGGAGATTAAGAAGTCACGGCTTTTTAACTGCTCGCCCGCGAACACAATATCAAACCCTTGCTTCAACTGCCCCCACAACGGCCCTCTCGGAATGCCCTGTTGGGTCAGCTTTTCAATGTTTAAATCAGCATCGACCTTTTGCTCCGTAAATCCATAAGCATAGGACGGCGCTCGGTGTGAAAGCCTGTGAGTGATAATCGCCATGCTTTCAAACTTAACGCTTGGCAGGTCTTCTGAGGCGATAAACTCCAGGGCAAAGGGCAAGCAAAGGTGTGTGGCGTCACAGGTGGCCTCCAGCCATGCCTTGATGCCTGCGGGCGCCACAATGGTAAGCGGCGCTTTCCGGCCACCCATTCCCGCACTCGCCAGGATGCCCGGCAGCCCATAGCAGTGGTCGCCGTGCACGTGGGTAATCAAGATGGCTTTAAGTGAATGGAACGATAGCTTGGTATGCAAGACCTGATGCTGGGTGCCCTCTCCGCAATCGATCAGGTACCAGCCCTTCCCCTTGCTCTCGCGCAAAGCGATGCCGGAGACGTTTCTGCTTTTTGTTGGCACACCGGCGGAGGTGCCGAGGAAAAGTAGATTCATAGATTTTTTTGATCTCGCTTATGCACTCGCTTTAGGTCTAAGGCATCTAATTGTCAGTTAGATAAATTTAAACAGTAGTGCCTTTACAATTTTTATCAGGCTTACATTAATACATTTGAGGTCTATATATACTGCAAGCTTGGCAGATACAGCCAGTGATTATAGCATTTAGTATCAAAACAATAACGGCCGCCGGCAGAGGCGCAGCTTAGCTGCGTCTTACTGACTGGCTTTGTTAGCCGAATAACTACCATTGTATTACACGAAACTGCTTACCTCTGGAGATAGATACTCTGTTAATTATTGATGTATACTCATCTTTGAAATTTTGAGTTTGAAGCAATGCAATAGCGTAATTCTTCATTTCTTCAAAGGTATTTATTGGAATTTGTGCAATCAGCTCGATTACGTCCTTTATATAACCATAAATGGTTTCGCTGGCCGTACTAGACTGCTCACTCAACTCATAAAATTCCTTTCCTCCATGAACCAGCTTGTTTCTTACATCAGTGTATAGCCGATCATATTCTTCTAGTTTCCGACCAAATAAATTAGCATCACCATTAGAAAGTAGTGATGCGATATAAGTTCTATGCTTCCAACCTGTCCACTCAGGGTCAGTCAATCCATCTAGCACGAAGATCAAATTTAAGAATTGAGATTCATCACCTATAGAGTAAAAAGATTGACGACAAGATCTTAATGCAGAAATTACAGCTTTCGCCATTTCATTTTCAACGTCGTTACTATATATAAAAGACAGATAATCAATTCCAGGCACAAAAAAATCATCAACTTGGGGGCCTAGCCAGTTATTACTAACTGAGAAAGGCTTAGATATACCTCCTAGTTCTAGAGGTTTTAGATGAGTTTTACCCAATGGAATAATATTTACAGAATAAAATCCATTATCCATCTGCCCTGCCGGGTTTGGTGTAAACTCTCGCGATACAAAAGAGCTGTGAGCGAATCTCACAATATCCATAGCATGCTCTGCAAGCGACAAACACTTATTTATAACGTAGTCGTTATGGTCTATGCTCTGATTGAGCTTTAGCAGATCTCTGTAGTTTAGGCTCACTTCAAACTGGAGATATTCTCCCTCAAAATTAGTTAACCTTTCATAAGGTTCTTCATCAAAATCTTTTCTACAGTAAAAAGTATATTTCCCCAACACGAGAGTCTTTTGAATAAATATTTTTTCAAGAGGAATAATGACTATGCAATCTAGCATTCTGTCTTCATCCTCCAATTCAGCTAACTCTAGGTTAGAATTTTTTGATTTCGAGTTTTCAATATCAACCCAATCAAAGGCTGCTCGAAAGTCGTCGAGCATTTCTTTGTTGCTTTTTTTAATGGCTTCATCATAGATATAAAATATTATACCGTCCCCTTCAGCGAAGGGGCTTACCCAATATCCTATCTCTCTTAGTTTCTCTAAAGAGATTTCAATTCTCGATTTTACATTATTAAATTCGCTTTTATTCCAAAGCAAATTGCCCAAGTAGTTCTCTCTTGGAGGCAAAAACCTTGCTTTCATTCATCATCCTCTTACGGCTAACACCGAAACTCAGTTGACGGCCGAAACGCGCCAACGCTTTGGGAGGTCAACTGCATTGTCATGTTAGGTTTCTTCACGATTGAGCTCATCAACTACTCTTTGTGAAATTTTCGTTGACGCTTCCGTTTTCAGGATGTTCGCAGCAGTAGTAATAAATGCGAACTGCGCGTACGTTACGATTGAAATTAAAAGGAAAAATGGCTGCACCCATGCCAAAGCATGAATCTTTTGATCAGAGGTAACGGCGAATGAACATAGCACTGCTGATGGCAATACTCCCAAGCAAATAACCAGCGCGGCAACTCCAGACATAATTTCAGTTCCCCTCATAATAAACATATCCGTCGGGAACTGAAAAACCTTTATTATCGATTGACTAAAAATAAAAGTTGCTAAAAGTGACATCTCGGAACGAGTAAAAAAATCGAAAGCAGATATATTCCCGGTGACTACGAGCAAGAGTGCTATCAGAAATAATGGCATCAATAAAAAAAGCAACTCTGTGAGCATAGACCAAACAGCCCTACGCCCAACTTCACTATCGTGAAAAATGTCCTTCAGGTTTATTTTAAGTGAAACTTTTTCAAAAACTTTTTGGACGTCTTCTTCATTATTCATCATACAGATTCTCGGTGCGGATTTTTATTCGAGACCTAACTCCCGGCTCACGCGCCGGTTTGGAGCGGCGGAGAATCGGTCGCTGTGCAGCCGATTGTTAGATTTCAGTGGCCAAGCACATCTTTACGGCTTGGCTTTGTTGCAAGCCGAGTCTTGTTCCACATATTAAATTCAGTAACACCCGGCGTGAACACGCGAGACAATTGATAAGCTTTCTCTTTGTCTCGTCCATCTATCAGGTTGTGTGATAAATAGGATTGATAAAATAATGCGGCATTCGAAACATGGATAGATCCACTTGGCCCAATAAATGTCTTACAAGAAGGACTAGCTGACACGTTTTTTCCGAAAAGTCCATTTCCCGAATTACAACAAAGAGAAATAATTACTGGTGCTTGCCCCTGTGTTTCTTGAATCGCAAATGCGCCAAGGAAATCCTTTGCACTAACTTTGTCATTCCCAAACAATAAATTCGATTTATCTCCATGACCTATCAATACAAGATGGCTTACCGCCCCAGCCTTTTGCTTCCATAAAAATCTAAACTCTTCTAGAGACCTCACTCTGTACTTCCAGACAAACTCTGGCATCAATACGAGTTTCGTAAGATCGGTTATTGCTGAATGCAGAGGTTCCAGAAGTTCGATCTCACTTGAGAAATCGCCAATCTGTAAAATGAAGAAACCTAGTTTTGGTGATATGAGCCATAGGTCTATTTCTTTTGTATCTTGAATCCTAGGAATATCACTCAGAACTCCTTTCTTACCATTTTTCCGAAGGTATTTGCACTCCACCATCGCTGAAGGATAATCCGAGCCTAACCCCACGCTTTTTGCTGGTACGTGAACCCTTGAACCCTCAATCAGGTCTGCCATTTATTCTCCAAAATCTAAAAGTGGTTATACGGAAAGCTGCATAACCTTAATAAACGTGCCCACTCATTCATTGAGGTCATGTAGGCAGCTCATTTGACTCTATCCCAATTATTCTTCTGGAGGCAAAGAAAAATTGGCGGCATATCCAAAAGTCGCGTGTTGGCTCATTTTGCTCTGCCTAATCATACAGCCTAGAAAAGCACTACTACGCGATAAGCATTAGGCTTATGACGCTAATGAACTCAATCAAGGCCAAGCAGGAAATACCACCTAAAATTGTTTCTAACTAAGCCCCACACACCCCATCTCCCCACCAAACCACTGCTGTTTTAGTCCCTTCTGCTTTTCCAACAACAGCATTAGGTACTCACGCAACGGATGAGCATATGGCAGCGAAGCTAGGTGCTTGCGAAGCCTACGCTGATAAGGAAACTGTTCAGCGGGCACGTGCAGCGGCGTGGCGCTTTGGGTGAGCCATTCGATATTCGGCAGAAGCAAATGAGTGGCGCTGCTATCGAGCGCTAGCGTGACGCCCTTTACATCAAAATCACCGGCGTAGATATGCGGCCGATGGGTTTTGCGCCACGCCTCGGCAAGTAACGCAAAACCGCCGCCGTAGTGGCTGTCGCCGCGATAGACGACCAGCGGGTTGATGTAGCCGCTTAGCGCAGGAATATCCGGCGAAAAATCATAGAAGCTGTCCAGGTTTTCGACCTGAATTAGGGCGCCAAACGCGCTCAGTTTTAGCGCCTGTACATCCACATCACGAATAGTCCGCGGCTCGCTGGCAAGCCCCGTTATGGGCTGCGGCGGAAAGCTGACGAGTACCCGGCGTGCGCGGGGGCTTTCGCGGGATGCTTTGTCTTCTTCCACACCCTCTTTTGCCTGGCCGATGCTGCTCAGGCCGCTGAGGGAGCGGCCTAGCGGGGCTATTCGGGCGCTTTCTAGTACGTCATCAATTTGCGCCAGCAGGGCGGCGTCAAAGCGTAGCGTTTTGCCGTTGATGCGCGTGGCCAGGTCAATATCGTGCTGGTGGCACCAGGCCACTACGTCGTCTACCCACTGGCGGCGCGGCTTCTCTACCGATGGCTGGCGGAGTAGTTCGCGGGCGACGCCGTTGAGCCCATTGCGGGCGCGACCGGGTAGGTTCATACGGCCAGCTGCAGTTCAACGTCGTGGATCAGGCGCAGGTGGTTGAAGCGGCTGGCCTGGCTTTCCTGCTGTTTGAGCCTAAACGCACTCTGGTCGCTGCGCGGCAGACCTTGGTACTCGGCAATTACCTGGAACAGCCATATCTCATCCGGCCATTCCAGCGGGCTTTCGTGCAGGTACTCAAGGGCGCTGACCGGCTCTGCCTGGGGCTGGTCGATCACACTCAAATAGAAGTGCTCTACATCCTGCTTGAGCGCCTGCTGGCGGGCGGCGGCCAGGCTGCTTTCCTGTGCTTGGGCTGGTGCTGCGGCTTCCACCGTTTGGGTGGTGTGGCGCGGCTGGGGAAGCTGGTGAAGCAGTTCGGCGAGCACTTGGCTGTCCAGATTACGATCCAGCGCTGGGGCGGCGGCGGCGCTTAGCGGGGCGGCTTGATTGACCAGCATGGGTACCTCGCTGCGGCGGGCGTAGTTGCCGGGCACAAAGCCGGGGTGTTCGCGCATAAAGGCGGCCATGCCGCTCATCAGGCGGCTGCGCGCCTGCTGCTTGCGAAAGCGCGCCATCAGCTCGATCAAGCGCCGCTGTACTTCGCGCAGGCCGGTGTAGTGGTTACTTAACTGCTGTTGAAGCTGGCTGATCAACAGCTTGCGTAGGCTGCCGTCGCTGCCCACCAGCTCGATCAGCTCATCGAAGTCGATCAGCGCCAGGCCATCCAGCAGGCGGGCGATCTGCTTTTGGGCGCGGTCGTTTTCGCGGATTTTGTCGTTGAGCTGGCTGACGAAACCGAAGTCGCTATTGAGCCGCTGCCACAGGCTATCGATGGCATCGGCAAAGCGCCCGTTCAGGTCGTCGACCTCCTGGCGCAGGCGCATCAGCTGCTGCTCCAGCCGCCAGTGTTCGCCGCGGCTGCGCGCTTCCCGGTAGCTGTGCACCAGGGCGCGAATCAGCTCCAGGGTTTCCGCGACGTCGGCGTTGACGTGGCGGCGGGTCTCGTCGGCGAGCATTTCGGCGATCAGTTCGCGCACCTTGGGCGCCAGCTTGACGCCGCTCTGCTCATCCGGCCGCCATAGAATACGCGCCGCCAGCAGCTTGCGAAGGGCGCTATCGCTGAGTGATTCCAGCGGCACTTCATCGCGGGTGTAGGCCTGCATCAGCGCTTCAGAATGCTTGCCCAGCAGCGCCAGCCGTTCGCTGCCGGTTTTCAGCAGGCGGTTTTCCAGCTCGCTCACGCTAGTGCTCACGCTCTTATTCACAGAAGGGCCTCCTGTGAACCGGAGCCTTCCTCGCTATCTGCTTCGATGGGCAGGTTCTCTTCATCGCGGATAAAGCGCACCAAGTCCACCAGGTAATCGATCTTGCCGGTGACCACGAACACCTGCCGCTCTGAGTGTGGTTGGAGCAGGTAGCCATGCTCCTTCAGGCGCTTGAAGACCTGTTTTACCTGGGCATCCAGCTGATCACTTTGCGAGCCGAAAAAGCTATCGGTGGCCAGGCGCTCCAGGCGCTCGCGCAGGCTTTGGTTATCTTCACACTTGGCGCTGAACTCCGCTGGTTTGAGCACATCGCCGGGGGCGGCCAGGGTGTCGCGGCCTAATGCTTCTTGCACCAGCTGCAGCCACTCCAGCAGCGGCAGCAGGCTATTGAGCGTATCGCCCAGCTGGCGCGAGAGCTGATCCCGAGCGCTGTCATTAAGCTGACGCCAGGCCAGAAAGTAGACGCTGCCGTCTTCGTTGCTGGCCAGGCGGCGATTGAGGGGTCGAAGATAGGCGTCAATTGCCTCGCGGGTCTCTTCATCGCTGAGGTGGCGATAGCCGCTCTCATCGCTGATCGGGCAGATAAAATCCCCCGCCAGCAGACGCTCAAGCAGTGGGCCGTGCTCGATCATGCTGTCACCTCCTGCTGGCGTTCCTGGAGCCGCTCGGCCAGGCGGCTTAGCCGCGGCTCAATGCGTTTTAACACCCGCTTGTTGGGGTTGGCGTCATCGCGGTCAATGAGATAGCGGTTGGCGAACAACAGCAGTACGTCGGATTCCGGGTTGGGGAAGGCGCCGACGATATGAATGCGGTTGCTGTCGCAGGCGTCGAACAGTTTTTCGACGTTGTGGTAGGCCAGGGTGCCGATCTCATCAATCGGCCAGTGGATGGCGATTTCCGCATCGCCGCGCAGCAGACGGGTAAAAGCCAGCAGGAACTTGCACAGAATCAAATACGCCATACCGTGGCTGGAGGACTCCAGCAGCTGACGGTCGTTCTTGATTACCAGATCGGTGCCGCCTTCGTTAAGGTGCAGCTCCAGGCGCAGCAGGCTTTCGAAGCTGTACTGCTGGTCGCTGCGCAGCAAATCGACCACGTCCGCCAGGGTGTTCAAGTAGTCATCGCTGGGCAGCGTCTGGCCAGATTCCCGCCACTCTTTGTAGCGCTGGGCGAACAGCTTCAGCGGCTCCCAGAAGCCCAGCTCATCGATGGTGGACTGGATACGCACTTCGGCCTTGCTGATACCCTCCAGGCGCAGGTCGTCGGCAACCTCTTCCGAAAGCCGACGGCTTTGGGCGCTGATGCGGCGGTTCAGATCGCGGAACACGGTAAAGAATTTATCCAGGTCGTCGCTGAGGTTGCGCCCTTCCTGAATCAGCTGCTGCTGTTGATCTTCGAGCAGTTTGAGCATGTCGCGCAGCAGCGGCAGCTGTAGCCGTGGGTTGTCGCTTTGCAGCTTGCTGCGTTCGCTCTCCAGCGCTTCGGCGAAGCCGCTGCTGGCGTCCTTGATCAGTTGGCTTTCCACTTCCAGGCAGCCACGGCGCAGTTGCTCGATGAGCTGGTGGCGATTGCCCAGGGCCTGGCGGGCGCGCTCGATGCGCTCGTCCACATCGCCCAGGGGCGCGCTGGGGGCTTGGCCGTCGGGCTCGATGGCCAGCGTTTCCAGCTGGGTGAGCAGTGGCTTCAAGGCTTCCAGGCAGGCGTGTTCGCTCTCGCGCTGGGTTTTCAGCGTGCTGACCGTGCTTTGGTGGGCTTTGCGCGCCGCCTGGAAATCGTTTTTCAGATGTTCTTTATCGCGCTGCAGCTTTTGCTCCGCCTGCTCCAGCTCGGCCTCCTGGGCGACCAGCTGCGGTTTCTGCTGGCCCCACTCCACGCGCATAAAGCGGGTGTATTCGGTGAGCTCATCCTGGCGGGCGGCGGTGACGCGGATGCGTTCGTCCTGGCTCGCCAGGCGCGCCTTGGTATCTTTTAGCTTGGCGGGGTCGACGCCCTGCTCGGCCAGCTCCTGGCTAAAGGCTTCTTCCAGCTCTTCCCGCTGGCGCTGGTGCTCGGCGTTGGCGTCGCTTAGCTGCTGTTTATACTGGCGCAGCTGGGCATCCAGGCTATCGACCTGGCTCTGACCGTCGGCTTTGAGCTCTAGCAGTTGGCTTTGATGGGTTTCGCTAAGCGCGGCGAGGGCCTGCTGCTTCTCTTCGCGCAGCTCTTTCTGCGCCTGCTCCTGGCTGGCTAACGCGGCCTGATGGGCGGCGCGGCGCTCCTGCTGGCGCTTGGCGTGGCGCTCCTGCTGCTGGCGGCGCGCTTCTATCGCAAACTCGACTTCCTGCTCGGCGCGCTTGTGGGCCATACGGCCCTGATCCTGGGCTTCATCCGCCTGCTGCACGCGCTCGTTGTGCTGTTTAAGCGCTTTCTCGGCGGCCTGGCACTCTGTCTGAACGCGGCGCTTGGCGCTATCCGCTTCTTCGATGGCGGCCAGCAGGGTGGCTTCGTCCTGGGCGTAATCCGGCAGGGCGATGGCGGAGAGATCCAGCGCCAGCCCGAACAGATCATCGCTGGCGCCTTCGGCCAGCTGCGGGGCGAGATCGCGGCGCTCCAGCAGCTCCGGGGCAATTACCTTGCCCAGCTGCTGCTCCCAGCCGGGGCGGTGGTAACGTAGGAAGTGACGCAGGCTGCCCTGCTCCGGGTCGCGCTGCTGATAGAGCGCGTAACAGCGCTGCTCGGCCCGCTCAAGCTGCTGGCGAAGCTGCACCAGCTGCTGCTCGGCTTCGTCCCGGGCGCGGCGGCAGCTTTCAAACTCCCGGCGCAGGCCGTCTAAGGTGGCCGCCGAGGCGTTGCGCTCTTGCTGGGCTTGATCCAGGCGCGCCTGGGCAAGCTCTGCTTCATTGGCTTCTTCGGCGGTTTGAGTGGAGAGCGAGAGCTGCGCTTTGAGTTCAGCGAGTTGCTCAACACCTAGCTCCAGTTGGGCTTGATACTCGCCTTCAAGGCGTTGGCGCTCCTGCTGGTAGCGCTCGTTAAGCTGCTGCTCGGCTTCCCACTGCTGCTCCCGGCGCAGGGCTTTCTCTTCGACCAGGGCGTCGATCAGTTCCTGGGCCTCACCGGTCTGGCGGGCCAGCGCTTCAGAAAGCTCGCGCAGGCGACCATCTAAGCGCGCCTGGCTCTCCTTGACGGCATCCTGCATCACATTCAGATGGGCGCGCAGCTGGTCGCGCTGTTCCCGCCACTGGGGCAGCGCATTGATATCCCGCTCCAGGGCGGGCATATCCGCCTCCGCATAGCGCTCGTACTGGGCTTGCAGGTCATTCAAGCGGCGCTGGGTCTGCTGCAGATCGCTGACCACTTCGCTGTGGCGGTCGTTTAGCGCGTCCCGGGCCTCACCGTAGTCACTCTCCCGCTGCTGAAACTCACGCTGATGGCGGGCCAGTTCGGCATCCACATCGGCCATTTTGCGCTCGGCGCGCTGGCGGTCGTCTTCGAGCTGGGGCTTCAGTTGCCAGAGTGTGGCATCAAGATCGGCCAGTTCGCGGTCGATCCCGGCGAGGCGAGCAAGCGACGCCTGCAGCGGCTCCAGACGCATGGACTGGCGCATCTGGGCGATCCACTCCCGCGCCTTGGTGTTGCGAATCCGCGTCACCGGCAGTTCGACGCCGTCCTCTTCAAAAATCGCCGCCAGCATGGTTTTGAGGGTGTCCATCTTGCCCTCTTTGGCGTGTACCGCCGAAACCAGCTTTTCGATATGGCGGATACGCCGCTCGGGTTTGACCAGGCTGAATTGCGCGGCGATCTGGCGCAGCTTAAGGCCGTCGCGGCTGTTGCCGTGTAGTTGGGTAAAGTCGTTCTGGATCACCGAGCGAAATTCAGAAGTCGCGCCGAGCTTGGGAGAAACGGGCGTGCCGCTGCGGCGCAGACCGCTGGCCCACTGGGTGTAGTCCAGCGCGGCTACGCCTGCCTCGCTCTCCACCAGATAATCTTCCGGCTGGTAAGGCCCGCCAACAAAGCGGTACTCCACCCCGCCTTCGGCCTTACGGGTCAGCACCGCCTGGCAGATATTGCCCGCCTCGCGGCGGTATTCGTACACCAGGTAGCTGTTGCGGTTGGGCAGATAAAACGCATCAAACTTCATTCGGGTTTTGGGCACGACCTTATTGGGTAGCTCGCCGTAAAACACCGGCACCAGCCGCTGAAGCGTGGTTTTACCGGAGGCGTTGGTGCCGCAAATATTGGTGTGGCCGTCCACACTCAGTTCCACCACCCCTTCCAGGTGGCCGTGAATCATCACGATGCGTAGCAGGTGGGCCATGCCGTGTCCTTTCGATGACGATTTCAATGACTATCCAGATCGTTTGCTGATCGCTGAAAACGACTATATTGCCAGACACTGATCAACGCAGCCATGCGGCTAAAAAAAGGGTGTGCAAGTGTAGCACTTAGTGCTATATATTATATCATGGAAGAAAAGGTATCTGATGCGAGTATTTAAGAACAAAGTGTTCAATAAATGGGCTGCAAAGGAAGGTCTAAATGATGCTGCCTTGCTGGCCGCCATTGATGAAATTGAACGCGGCCTTATTGATGCCGATCTAGGTGGCCATGTGTTGAAAAAGCGCGTGGCGATCAGTGGTCGTGGTAAGAGTGGCGGAGTCAGAACTCTGTTAGCTTACAAGGTCGGTGATAAGGCGTTCTTTGTGTATGGTTTTGCCAAAAATGCTCGCGCTAACATCAGCGCCGATGAACTAAAAGCGTTAAAGCATTTGGCAAAAGAACTACTTGGTTACAGTGACAAAGCATTAACCGATGCCATTAAACATGGCGTGTTAATTGAGGTAGAAAACGATGGATAAATCCATTTTAGATATGGTGCATGAAACAGCTCAAGACCTGCACACGGCTGGTGTGATGAAAGAAACCACGCTGCGTGAGTTTGATGCCCTCTGCCTGCCACCCGTAAAAGAGTACACAGCAATACAGATCAAGCGTATTCGCACTAAAAATCACGCCAGCCAAGGTGTGTTCGCAGCCTACCTGAACACCAGTGTGTCCACGGTTCAGAAGTGGGAGCAAGGCCAGAAGAAACCCAATGGCCCTTCGCTAAAGTTGCTGAACTTGGTGGCGGAAAAAGGCTTGGAAATACTGGCTTAAACGTCAGGACTGCTCCTGCCCAACAACCCCTCAAAAAAACTCACCGCATTGGCTTCCAACCCTTCCAGGTAGTAACCGCCTTCTTGTACCACCAGTGTAGGCACGTTCAGGTTCGCTATCCGGCGGCCCAACTCACCAAATCCCGCTGTTGAAACGGCGACCTTGGCCTGGGGATCGAGTTCGTAGATATCAAACCCCAGCGCCAGCACAACGGCGTCCGGTTCAAACAGGCGAATGGCTTGGCAGGCTTGCTCCAGGCGGTCAAAAAACACCGACTCTTCGGAGTTATGGGGCATCGGAAGGTTGATGTTGTAGCCCAAACCCGCGCCCTGACCGCGTTCGTCTTCGAAGCCGGTCACCGCCGGGTAGAAGTTGGTGGTATCGCCGTGGATCGAGATATACAGCACATCGTCGCGCTGGTAGAAAATCTCCTGGATGCCCTGACCATGGTGCATATCAGGGTCGAGCACCACGATTCGAGGGTAGCGGGTTTTCAGATGCTGCGCGGCAATGGCGGCGTTGTTGAGAAAGCAGAAGCCACCCGCAGAGTCGATGCCCGCGTGGTGGCCCGGCGGGCGCGATAGCGCATAGGCAAACCGATCACCGGCCAGCAGGGCCTCAGCTCCGGCCACCGCGCTTTGCGCTGACCAGTAGGCCGACCGCCAGGTATGCTGGCCCACCGGGGCGCTGCCGTCGGCCATATAGCGCCCGGCTTCTGCCAATATGCCGCGCAGGGCGTTGGGCGAGCGCACGAAGATATTGGAGATCACTTCTTCGCCCCAGTCCTCGTCAAGGGTATGCCAGCGCCGATGGGCACTTTGGAGAAAGCGCAGGTAGGGCAGCGAATGCACCGCCCTCAATGGCGCTACGCCGTAATCGTCGGGTGGTTGAACATCAAAGCCAAGCCGCTTAGCCGCCGCCAACAGGTGCGTGGCGCGTTCAGGCACTTCCTGAGGCGTGCGCATTTTCCCACGAGAGAAATAGGTTTGCGGCCGATGAAGTAACTGATCAGCGTGGAAGAATGTCTTCATCGCTATGCTCTCCAGTTTCGCCCACACCCTTGACCACAAATTTACGGGCAACGCCTATGTGGTAATCGATCGCCTCATGGCAGGCGTCAGGGCTGCCGCTATCCAGTGCCTCTAAAAGCTTGAAGTGGCTTGTGGCGATGGTATCGGGGGCTTCATGGGTTTTGGTGATGAGGGTGATGCACAGGCGCAGTTCGTGGGTCAGATCATCAAAGGCACGCAATAGTCGCTCATTGCCCGCGTAGTGCAGCATCAGCCGGTGAAACTGCAGATCCTCCTCAATACGCCGGGTGCCATCATTGCTTTCCGCTGCCTCACATAGCACATCCACCTGCTGTTCCAGCGCGCGCTTGGCCTCGGGCGTATAGCGTTCCACCAAGCGGTGAATGGCGTGGCGCTCAAGACACAACCGCAAATCAAAGACATCTTCGAGTTCAACGGCATTCAACGCGCGAACAAAGAAGCCCCGCCGGGGTTTTGAGATCAGCAAACCACGGCTTTCGAGCAGCCGAGCGGCCTCACGCACCGGCGCACGGCTAACGCCCAAATCCCGGGAGAGCTGCACTTCAGAAAGCCGCTCGCCGGGTAAAAAGTGTTGTTGAATAATCGCTTGGGTCAAATAGTCAGCAACTTGCTCGACCAAGTTTTGCTGCTGAATAAAGGCCCTGGGAGCCGACGCTGTGAAGGCCATAAGTTTACTCATTAGGTCTGACACGTCACTTCAGTATGACGAAAATATGCTGCTTGTCGACGAACGATTGCCGACTGTCGACAGTTTTACCAGCTACTGCTATGGTCAAAACAGGCTCCCAACAACCAACACAACTGGGCCTAACCACGCCTCGCTCGCCTAACGACTACGTAAACCCATTACGTGCTAATAAACCGAGGAGCAGGAAACATGAAGAAACCTTTAGCTTTGGCTATTTCCGCTGCAGCACTCGCTTTTACCTCCGCCGCTTTGGCCGATGACCCCAAGTCGGGAGGAACGGTTAATACCATTATCCAGCCCGAGCCCCCAGGTCTGGTGCTTGGCATGGTTCAAAACGCGCCTACCCGCACCGTGGCAGGTAATATCTACGAAGGCCTGATGCGTTACACCACCGATCTTGAACCCATGCCGCAACTGGCAGAATCCTGGGACGTCAGTGAGGATGGCCGCACCTACACCTTTCACCTACGTGACGACGTGACCTGGCACGACGGCGAACCCTTTACCGCTGAAGACGTGGTGTTCTCGGCCGATGTGTTCCATCGCGAGCTGAACCCCAGCGCCAGGGCAGTCTTGCAACATGTAGAAAGCATTGAAGCCACCGACGACCACACCGTGGTGTTTACCCTCACTCAACCCTTCGGCCCGTTCCTGCTCTCTTTTGAAGCGGGCACCTTCACCATGGTGCCCGAGCACTTATACGCAGGCACTGATTTCCGCGATAACGAGCACAATGACCACCCGATTGGCACCGGCCCGTTCAAGTTTGCCAACTGGGAGCGCGGTACCGTTATCGAGCTGGTTAAAAACGACGATTACTACGAAGAGGGCCTACCCTACCTCGACGGCGTTAACTGGCACATCATTCCTGACGGCGCTTCCCGCGCAGTCTCGTTCGAAAATGAAACCATTGATGTGCTGCCCAGCGGCACCGTCGAGAACTTCGACATTCCCCGCTTGGCGGCGATGGATAACGTCTGCATGACCGAAGAAGGTCACGAGTACTTCAGCCCCTTCGCCATGCTGTGGATGAACAATCGCGAAGGCCCCACCGCCGATAAACGCTTCCGCCAGGCGGTGATGTACGCCATGGATCGGGAGTTCGCCAAAGATGTGCTGTGGAATGGCCTGGGTAACGTGCCGCTTTCCGCCTTTGGCTCTAATGCGCGCTTCCAGAATGAAGACCTGGAGCCCTACGACCACGATCCAGATCGCGCCCGGGAACTGCTCGATGAAATGGGCTACGACGGTGAAGAGATCACCATTCTACCGCTGCCCTATGGCGAAACCTGGACGCGCTGGGCCGAAGCCGTGCAGCAGAACCTGCGTGAAGTAGGCATTAACGTCAGCACTCAAGCCACCGATGTGGGCGGCTGGAACCAGCGCCTGGGTGACTGGGACTACGATCTCGCCTTTACCTACCTGTTCCAGTACGGCGACCCGGCTCTGGGTATTTCACGCACCTACCTTTCCGACAACATTGCCAAGGGCTCGCCCTGGAATAACGTCGAAGGCTACGAAAACGAGCGCGTTGACGAGCTGTTTAACGAGGCCGCCACTGCCTTCCCGGATGCAGAGCGCGAAGCGCTTTACCATGAAGTCCAGGAAATTCTCCACGAAGATGTCCCCGTTGGCTGGCTGATGGAACTGGGCTTCCCGACACTCTACCGCTGTGACGTGAAAAACCTGGTCACCTCCGGCGTGGGTGTTAACGACGGCTTTAAGGATGCCTGGCTAGACCGCTAAGTCTCAGAATACCCAGGTAGCGCGAGCTGCCTGGGTGGTTTAGCCATGTCATGAAGGTATCCGTCAGGAAAGTATCTGCCAGGAAAGTGCCCGTCAGGAAGGTGTCTATGGTCTACGCTCGCCTCATTCTCATGCGGCTGTTTAAAGCCGTGATTGTGCTGTTTTTAATCGTTATTTTTAATTTCCTGCTGATTCAATTGGCCCCCGGCGATCCGGCCGCCATTCTGGCGGGACAAGCGGGCGCCGCTGACCAGGAATTTCTTAATCAGCTGCGCGAGCGCTTCGGCCTTGATCAGCCGATGTACGTGCAGCTGTGGCGCTATGTATCGGGCATTGCGATGCTCGATTTTGGCTATTCCTACCGGCTGGGCGTGCCTGTCTTTGATCTGATTATGGCGCGCCTACCCGCTACCCTGCTGCTCACCGGCACCGCCTTTGTGCTTTCGCTGGTACTGGGCATTGTGGCGGGCTCCATGGCCGCGGCGCGGGTCAAGAAGCCCTCCGGTTCGCTGATCATGGCGCTGGCACTGGTGTTCTACGCCACCCCGCTGTTCTGGGTGGCGCTAATGTCGGTGGTGGTGTTTTCGGTGTATCTAGGCTGGCTACCCGCCTACGGCCTTTACACCGTGGGCGCGGGTCACACGGGGTTTGCCCTGGTGCTCGATATTGCCAAGCACTTGGTGCTACCGGCGACCACCCTGGCGCTGTTTTTTATGGCGATTTATACCCGCATGACGCGCACCTCCATGCTCGATGCCGCCCAGCAGGATTACGTTAAAACCGCCCGCGCCAAAGGTTTGAAACCCAGCATTATTCAGCGCCGCCATGTACTGCGTAACGCACTTCTACCCATTATTACTCTTGCTGGCCTACAGGCGGGGCAGATGGTCGGCGGGGCGATCCTGACCGAAACCGTGTTTGCCTGGCCCGGTATCGGCCGCTTGATGTTTGAAGCCCTTGAGCAGCGCGACTACAACCTGCTGCTAGGGATTTTCTTCTTCTCGGCAGCCCTGGTCATCGTCTTCAACATCATCACCGACTTGGTCTACAGCCTGGCTGATCCACGCATCAAGAAGGGGGCCGCATGAGTTTTTTCGCACGCTTCGCGCAAAACCGTGGCGCCCTGGTGGGGCTGATTATCCTGCTGGTAATTATCGCCATGGCGATACTCGCACCGCTGCTGTTCCCTGAATCCCCCTGGCGGATGGTGCAGCGGCCCTTTTTGCCGCCGCTTTCACAGGATGGCTTTCCCCTGGGCACCGACACCATGGGCCGCAACGTGGCATCAGGCTTAATGCACGGCGCCTGGGTGTCGCTGCTGATTGGGCTGGTATCCACCAGTGTGGCGCTGCTGATTGGCGTACCGCTGGGCGCCATTGCCGGTTACTACGGCGGGTGGATTGACGACCTCCTGATGCGCTTTACCGAGTTCTTTCAGACCATTCCCAACTTCGCGCTGGCAATCGTGCTGGTGGCGATTATGCAGCCCAGCATCAGCTCGATTGTGTTGGCGATTGCGATTGTCAGTTGGCCGCCGGTGGCCCGCCTGGTGCGCGCCGAGTTTATGTCGCTGCGTAACCGCGAGTATGTGGAAGCCGCGCGCTTGGTGGGCCAGTCCAACACCACGATTATTCTGCGCCAGATTCTGCCCAATACCCTGTCGCCGATTATCGTGCTGGCCTCGTTAATGGTCGCCACCGCCATTCTGCTGGAATCGGCGCTGTCGTTTCTGGGCTTGGGCGACCCCAACGTGATGTCCTGGGGCTATATGATTGGCGCGGCGCGCACGGTAATTCGTCAGGCGTGGTGGCTAAGTTTCTTCCCTGGGGTGGCGATTCTGCTCACCGTGCTGGCTCTAAATCTGGTCGGTGAAGGTTTAGACGATGCTTTGAACCCGAAACTTTCCCGCGAGCGCTAGGCGTTTGTTATGACTGGAGTGCTTGTTATGAATGAAGCATCAACAGAAACCGTCCTCAGCATTCGCAACCTGAATATTGCGCTGCCCAAAGGGGCGGATCGCGCTCTAGCGGTGGAGGAGGTTAGCTACGACGTGAAGCGCGGCGAGATCATGTGCGTGGTGGGTGAGTCGGGTTCGGGCAAGTCGATGGCTGCCAACGCCGTGATGGGGCTACTGCCCAAGGGCGTGCGCGCCACCCAGGGCGAGATACTGTTTGAAGGGCAGAACCTGCTCGCCATGACCGAGAAGCAGCACCGCACCCTGCGTGGGCTAAAAATCGGCATGATATTTCAGGAGCCGATGACCGCCCTTAACCCGCTGATGCGGGTAGGCGCACAGATCGCTGAGGTATTTGAGGCCCATGGCCAGTTCAATGCCAAAGAGCGCCAAGCCCGAGCCCTGGAGCTGTTGATTGAAGTGGGTATCCCGCAGCCGGAGAAGGCCATTCGCGCCTACCCTTTCGAGCTTTCCGGCGGCCAGCGTCAGCGGGTCATGATCGCCATGGCGCTGGCACTGGAACCTATCCTGCTGATAGCGGATGAGCCCACCACCGCGCTGGATGTGACCACCCAGGCGCAAATTCTTGAGCTGATCCGCGATCTACAGCAGCGCCGCGGTATGTCAGTGATGTTTATCACCCACGACTTTGGCGTGGTGGCCGAAATCGCCAGCCGTGTCTGCGTGATGCGCCACGGCAAGATTGTCGAACTGGGTGACGCCAAATCGGTGCTTGAAAACCCTCAAGATGCTTATACCCAAGCGCTAATCGCGGCGATTCCCAGCAATGCGGTGCCGCCCCACCGTGAGACCAGTCAGGTGGCGCCGCTGCTGGAAATTAAGCAGCTCAATAAGGTGTTTCGCTCAAAGGGTGGATTGTTTAAGCCTGCCAGGGAAGTACGCGCTCTTGATGATGTGTCACTTACCCTCGCCCGTGGCGAAACGGTGGGGATTGTGGGAGAGTCCGGTTCGGGGAAATCTACCTTGGGCCGCTGCGTAGTGCGCTTGGAGCATCCGGACAGCGGCGAACTGCTGCTGGATGGCGTCAATCTTTCGCAATTAACGGGCGCTGCGCTGCGCCGTGAGCGCCACCGTGTGCAGATGATCTTTCAAGACCCTTACGCCTCACTCAACCCTCGCACCAAGGTGGGCATGGCGATAGCCCAGGGGCCGATTGCCAACGGCACGCCCAAAGCCGCGGCGCTTAAGCAGGCAGGTGAGCTGCTCGATATGGTCGGTTTAGGCGCCAGCGCCGTGGAGCGTTTCCCGCATGAATTTTCTGGCGGCCAGCGTCAGCGTATTGGTATTGCCAGAGCCTTGGCGCTTAATCCCGAGCTGATTGTCGCGGACGAAGCCGTATCAGCACTGGATGTATCGATTCAGGCCCAGGTATTGGAGCTGCTGGAGGAGCTTAAACAGCGGCTTTCGCTGTCGCTGCTGTTTATCACCCACGACCTACGCGTCGCCGCGCAGATTTGCGACCGTATTGTGGTGATGCAGCATGGGCGAATTGTCGAGCAAGGCAGCGCCGAACAGATTTTCCTCGCCCCAAAAGAGGCGTATACCCAGGATCTGCTCAAGGCGATTCCCGGCCGCGAAGCGCCCGTGGCGGCGACGGCATAATTGATCGAATGGACAAGATACGTTAAGGAACATACATGCAAATAACCCTGGAGGCGCTACGCGCCATTGTCGGCCCTGCCCACGTATTAACGGGCGACGATGTCAGTAGCCGTAGCGTTGATTGGATGACCGGCGCGCCCTGCCAGGCTGGCGCCATTGTGCGCCCGGCGGATACCGAGCAGGTCGCCGCAGTAATGAAGGCCTGTCACGACGCTCAACAGCCTGTGGTCACCCACGGCGGATTAACCGGCTTGGTGCATGGCGCGGAAGCAAGCCCTGCGGAGTTAGTGATCTCCCTGGAGCGCATGAGCGCCATTGAAGAGATTGATCAGGTCGGCGGTACGCTTACCGTGCAGGCTGGGGCACCGCTGCAGCGGGTTCAAGAGGCGGCTAAAGAGGTCGGCCTGCAGTTTCCGCTGGATCTGGGCGCCCGGGGCAGTTGCACCATTGGCGGCAATATCGCCACCAACGCCGGGGGCGTTCGGGTCATACGCTACGGCATGATGCGCCAGCAAGTCTTGGGGTTAGAAGCCGTCATGGCCGATGGCCGCGTGGTCAGCTCCATGAACCGTATGCTGAAGAACAACGCCGGTTTCGATTTAAAGCAGCTGTTTATCGGCAGCGAAGGCACCCTGGGCATTGTGACCAGGGCGGTGCTGCGCCTTCAGCCCCCCACGCCCAGCGAGCAAACGGCGATGGTTGCCTGCCCTTCATTCGAGGCCCTGACCGGGCTGCTTAGCCATATGGGCAAAGCACTCGGCGGCAGCCTGGGTGCTTTTGAGGTGATGTGGCAAAACCACTACCGCCTACTGACCGCAACTCTGGGCCGCCATACGCCACCGATTGCCACCGAACACCCATTCTATGTGATCATTGAGTCGCTGGGCAGCGACGCCGAACGCAATGCCACCCAGTTCAGCGAAGCATTGGAAAGCGCGTTAGAGAAAGAGCTGATTGTCGATGCGGTGATTGCCCAATCAAGCACCCAGCGGGATGGGCTATGGGCGATTCGAGAAGATATTGAGGGCTTGGTCAAAGGTTTGGCGCCAGTGCTCACCTTCGATGTCAGCCTGCCGATTGCCGATATGCAGCGCTATACCGATGCCTTGGAAGCGCAGCTAACCCAGCGCTGGAGGGAGGCGCGCCTGGTAGTGTTTGGCCATCTGGGCGATGGCAACCTGCATATTTCTGTTTGCGCAGGGAGTGCCGAGCCTGAAATACGGCGTGAAGTGGAGGCGATGGTTTACCAGCCGCTGGCGGCACTGGGCGGTTCGGTCTCCGCCGAGCATGGAATCGGTTTAGAAAAGCGCCCCTGGCTAGGCACCTGCCGCTCCAGCGCCGAGATCGAGCTAATGCATACGCTCAAGCAGGCCCTCGATCCGCTTAATCTGCTCAACCCCGGTAAAGTACTTCAAGAAACGTTTTAAGTTAAACATTCACTGTATCGTTAGGAATCACCATGCCCCGCTACCCCAATCACTTACTGAGTGAAGGCCCTGTTAATCCGTTCCCAGGCATCAAGGTGTTGGAGCGCCGCATTGGCAAGGAGATCCCCCACCGGCTGGGCTCTAATGAAGGCCTGGACATGCCCCACCGCGCCCTGCGCGAGCACTTTGGCGATGCGCTGGCCGAACACGTTTACTGCTACGGCGATGCAGAAGCGCTCGGTGTTCGCCAACGCTTGAGTGCGCAGCAAGGTATTCCGCTGGAAACGCTGCTGGTGGATGCCGGTGCCGATAGCTTAATCGCCCTGGCGCTGCGCACCACCTGCGAACCTGGCGAGACCGTGGTGAGCACCGCAGGCACCTACCCCACCTTGGGTTATTTTGCCAAAGGCCAGGGCTGTCGTTTGGTGGAGCCCAGCTATTATGAAGCGCCCGGCGTGCTGGCGCCTAATATGGAAGCCTTAGCAGCGGCGGCCCATCAGGAAAACGCCCGCCTGGTGTATCTGGCCAACCCGGACAACCCCAGCGGCCATTTACATAGCGATAGCGCCATCCTCAAGCTGCGTGAAGCGCTGCCCGATACCTGCTGGCTGTTGTTAGACGAGGCGTACGGAGACTTCCGCGACGACGCCAACAGCGAGTTCGCCGCTAAAGCCATACCGGGAGTGATTCGCCTGCGCACGCTCTCAAAAGCCCACGGCTTGGCGGGGCTGCGCATTGGCTACGCGATTGCCGACCCAGACGTACTGGCGATGATGATGAAAGTGCGGATTCACTACGCGGTATCGTCGCTGACCCTGGCCGCCGCCGAAGTGGTGCTCGATCATCCTGACGAAGTGCACCAGCACGTTGCTGATGTAAAAGCACGCCGGGAGCAGTTGGCGGAGCACTTTCGCGCACTGGGTGCCGATGTGTTGCCCAGCGCCACTAACTTTATCGGCATTCGCCTACCCAGCGCCGACCTCGCCGCCGAGGTACACCAGCAACTGCTAGACAAAGGGGTGTTAGTCGCTCGCTTGGCGCATCCCGAGCTTGCTAATGTAATTCGTATTACCGCGGTGGAAGCCGCGCTGGAGCCTGGAAGATTGGCCGCTCTCGAACAGGCTATTAAAGAGCACGCCTGATTCAGTTGGTAAAATTGAGCAAGCAGATGGCAAGGTGCATCGAGGGCAGGTTTCCGCGAGGGCGCTGTGAACCCATATATGGTCTCCTCCCTGCTTGCAAGGCTTCGGTCATCGATGCAGGAACAGGTTGCTGCCATATATCCGGCCTGTGCATGAGGCGTCGTCTCCTGGCGCCTCTGGCCCCGATGAGTATCCG